>JBCAXH010000011.1:0-130741 GCA_038534155.1 Pseudomonadota bacterium | reverse complement strand
TGCGGACAAAGCGGACATGAGCACCTGCAGCGAAGTCTCAGCGGAGTCTTTCAATGGGAACACTTAAGAAGGGCGCGCGCTATAGCGGCGATCCTAAAAGCTGTCGTTCAACGGCCGCCAAGCGCGATTTGCTCATTCTCGACAATCGCCGCAACCCGGCAGTCAGGATGCGTGCGAACGAACTGCCGTGAACGCCCACGACGAATTCTCGGCGGACTTCGTGAAAGTGGACCTGAGATTTTTCCCTCCTCGTTTGATGCAACCGTGATCAGTACAGAGCATCTACCAACGGCTCAGTCGCCAGCAGACCGCTTGGGGCGGCGGGAGGTTTACGCAAAGCGGTGAGGTCCATGCGGAAGCGCAAGCTACCGACGCGGCGCGCTGTCTAGCGGCCCAGTTTCGCGCCGCGCTCCAGCTCCGGCGTGATCGGGATGTGCTCGTCCTCGTCGCCGGGCGGCAGGCGGAAGGGGCCGTTCTCCCAGTCGGCGGCTTTCCACGCCTCCTTCGCCTCCTCGATCCGGTCGCGGGAAGAGGAGACGAAATTCCACCAGATATAGCGCCCCTCGTTCATCGTCGCCCCGCCGAGCGCCATGAGGCGCGCGCCCCGCTCGCCCGCCTTCACTGTGATCTCGTCGCCGGGACGGAAGATCATCATGCGGCCTGCTTCGAAGACGTCTCCGGCGATGTTCACCGATCCATCTGTGATATAGAGGCCCCGGTCTTCATGATCGCTCGGAAGCGGAAACCGCGCCCCCGGCTCCAGAACGACATCCAGGTAGAACGTCTTGGAATGCGTTGTGACCGGGCTGGTGCGGCCATAGGCTGATCCGAGGATAAGTTTCGCCTCCACCCCGCCATCGACGATCTCAGGCAGGGCGGCCTTTCCGTGATGCTCGAAGTCGGGCGCCATTTCTTCGCGGTCCTCCGGCAGCGCGATCCAGGTCTGGATGCCGAAGAGGCTGTGCCGTGTCGCGCGGGTCTCCGCGCTGGTGCGTTCGGAGTGGGTGACGCCGCGCCCCGCGGTCATCCAGTTCACTTCGCCGGGATAGATCATCTGGTGCGTGCCGAGGCTGTCGCGGTGCTCGAACTCGCCCTGATAGAGATAGGTCACGGTCCCCAGACCGATATGCGGATGCGGGCGCACGTCGATGCCGCCGTTGGTGATGAACTCCGCTGGTCCCATCTGATCGAAGAAGATGAACGGGCCGACCATCTGACGTTTGGGCGAAGGCAGCGCCCGGCGCACTTCGAAGCCGCCTATATCGCGCGCGCGGGGTATGATCAGCGTCTCTAGCGCGTCCAGTCCCGCTTCGGGGCATTCGGGGTTTTGTGTGGGGTTCCAACTCATCAGGCTCTCCCTTTTTTCACTTAGCGCTTAAGCCAGCGCCCAATCGTTCGGCATCCACTGCGCCAAAGTATCAAAGCCATCGTCGTTCGGCCGCACGATGACGGCCTCTCCTTCGGCGAGGCGGGCGCCCGCCACTTCGGCGATGTTGGACCGGTGCGAGACGATGATGCGGTTCTTCCCCGCGGCGGGCGGCGTCGTCATCCGCTCGCGGAGATATGCGACGCGACCCGCGCGGCCCTCAGTGTCCGAGAGAAGGCCCAAGAGCTCCATCCGCTCCTCGACACGACCAAACGCGATCTCCGCCATGTCCCGGCAACGGGCGAAGGGGCTCGCCAGCACTTCGCCGACGGGGAAGCCTTCGGCGCGGAAGGCAGCGCCGATCTCCTCCGACTGCGCGACGCCGAGATCGGAGAGGAGGCGTTGGCGCTCGCGCGGCCATTCGATCCGGTCGACGCCGGACCAGGTCGTCGCCGCGTGGCGGAAGTAGATCACGCAGCCGCCTTCGCGCAGCGCCTCGCGCGTATCGTCGGCAGCGAAGGTGACGCTTGGAAGAAGCGCTCCCGCGAAGCTCGCCTTCAGGAGATGACGGCGGGTCACATTAGCCATTCAGCGCCTCCGTAACACGGTCGGGCGTGAAGGGCATATGACGCAGGCGCTTCGCCTTGGCGGCGTAGAAGGCGTTCGCGATGGCGGAGGGAACCATCGGCGCGCCGACCTCGCCGACCCCGACAGGGGGCGCGTCCACCTCGGCGACGTAGATCTCGATCTCCGGCGTCTGGTTCGCGCGGGCGATCTCGTAGTCGTAGAAATTCTCCTGCACGACCTCGCCGTTTTCGATGTCGATCTTCTCGCGCAGCGCCATCGAGACGCCGAACACGATCCCGCCTTCGATCTGGTTATGGGCGTTGTCAGGCGAGACGATCAGCCCCGCATCCACCGCCGCCCAGAACTTCGTCACGCGGATATCGCCCCAGTCCTCGTCCACCTCGATCTCGGCGACGCCCGCCGCCATGGAGGAGCTGTAGCCTGCGAAGGAGAGGCCGAGGGCCCGGTCGCCGCGGTTCCGCCAGCCGGACATCTCCGCCACCTTTTCGAGGAGATGTCGTCCGCGCGGATTGTCCGCCACCAGATCGAGCCGGAAATCCAGCGGATCGCGGCCCGCCTGCTCGGCCAACTCGTCCATGAAGCACTCGGCGGCGAAGGCGGTGTAAGACGCTCCGATACCGCGATAGGGCGCGAGGCGGGCATGGCGTTCGGTAATGACGTGCTCGGCGCGGAAGTTCTCGATGCCGTAGAATTTGCTCTCCGCGCCGCGCATGGAGATGACGTCATTGGGTTGCGCGGCCTCCCACCTAAGCGGGTTGAAGAAGCCGATCACGGTCGGCGTCGCGACCTTGTGGCGCCAGCCGTCGAGCCTTCCATCAGCAGTCAGACCCGCCTCCAGTTTCTGCGCGGCGGCGGGGCGGAAGGTGCCCTGTTTCACGTCGTCCTCGCGCGTCCAGATCGACTTGACCGGTCGCCCGACCGCCTTGGAGCACAGCACCGCGTCGCGGACGTAGATCTGCATCAAGGCGGTGCGCCGCCCGAAACCGCCGCCCATGGTCATCATGTTGAGGCGGACGTTCTCGACGGGAACGCCAAGAGTCTCCGACACGGTGCGCGCAGTCCAGGACTGGGTCTGCGTCCCGGCCCAGACCTCCGCGCCTTGACCGTCCGCGTCCACATCGGCGACGGCGGCCATCGGTTCGATCTGCGCGTGATAGGCGTAGTCGGAGAGATAGAGCTGGCTGAGCCGGCTCTCGGCAGCCGCAATCGCGCCCGGCGCGTCGCCTTTCTCCGCCCAGACCGCGCCCTCTGCATCCGGCGCCTCCGCCGCTGCGGCGTATTCGGCGAGCGTCTCTTCGCTATTCGAGGTTCGGAACGGCGAGGTCTCCGACCATTCGACCGCAAGCTCCCCGCGCGCGCCAAGCGCGACCCAGAGACTCTCCGCGACCACCGCGACGCCGTCGGGAAGAGCGACAACGTCGATCACCCCAGGGATCGCGCGCGCGGCAGCGTCGTCGACGCTGACCGGCGTCTCATCCTCCACCGGCGCGCGAAGCACCGCGGCGTAGGCCATGTTTGGCAGGTCTACGTCGATCGCGTAAACCGCTGCGCCCGTGCTTTTGCCGGGCACGTCGCGGCGGGGGATGTCGCGGCCGATGATCCGGAAATCAGCGCGGTCCTTTAAAGCGACGCTGTCGGCGTCGGGCGCAGCGATCCCCTCCGCCCCAAGAGCGGCGAGTTCGCCATAGGCCGCGCGCTGACCCGCAGGTCCGACGACGACGCTCGGCTCAGTTCGAAGCGCGGCCTTATCCACGCCCCACTCCCGCGCTGCGATCTGGAGAAGCACGTCGCGGGCCTGCGCGCCCGCGCGGCGCATCGGCTCGAAATAGAACTGCGTGCCGGTGCTTCCCGCGGTGTAGAGTACGCCGCCGAAGAGCTGATTGCCGAAACGGCGGTCGTCTGCGTTGAGCTGTTCAATCTCCACATCGTCCCAGTCGGCGTCGAGCTCTTCGGCAAGGATCTGGGGGAGCGTCGAGTAGCTACTCTGTCCCATCTCCGTCGACGGGAAGACGATGAAGATCGACCCGTCGGCGCGAACTGTCAGCCAGTGGTTGACGTCCAGCGCGCCGCTCGCGGTTTCGGCGCGAACGGCGGTCATGCCGCCAGCACCGAGGAAGAAGGTGAGCCCGGCGGCACCCTGCAAGAACGTGCGTCGTTTCATGTCCAAAGCCATCTCACGCCTCCGTCGCGGCGCGTTCGACCGCCTTAATGATCCGGTTGTAGGTCCCGCAGCGGCAGAGATTGGCGCTCATCTCGCCGATGATCTCCTCGCGCGACGGATTTGGGTTGTCGGCGAGCAGCGCAGCAGCGCGCATGATTTGGCCCGACTGGCAGTAGCCGCATTGAGCGACCTGCTCTTCGATCCAGGCCTTCTGGACGGGATGGGAGCCGTCTTCGGAGAGCCCTTCGATGGTCGTGACCTCGGATCCTTCTACGTCGCCGAGCGACATCTGGCAGGCGAAGCTCGCCACGCCGTCCACATGCACGGTGCACGCGCCGCACATCGCGGCGCCGCAGCCGTATTTCGTCCCCTTCAGCTTGAGCGTGTCGCGCAAGACGAGAAGCAGCATTTCATCGGGATCGTTGCCGACCTCCACGGGCAGGCCGTTAAGCGTGAACTGGGTCATCTGCGAACTCCTCTGGCATGAAGGTCAGGTGAATTGAGGGAGAGAGGCATCATCAGAACCGCCACCGGGCGCCGATCATGGCGACGTCGATGTTCTGAAAGGCCCGCCCGCGGGCCGATAACTCATAGCGACGCAACGCGCCGACGATCTCGACACTGGCGTCATCAATGATCTGGGCGAGGCCAATACCGTAGGCTCTGGCGTCCGAACCGACGAAGCCGAGATCGTCGCCGTCATAGTATTCGAGCGCGATGGCGGTCCTCCCAGCCGGGAAGACTTCGCGCCGCAGGCCGAGTTTGACGTAAAGATAGTCCCCCACACCGACCAGGTTCCCGCCCGCAACGACGGTCAAGTTCAGGCCCGTCGGCTTGTGAAGTGCTGACGCGGAGGCGAGCAGGATTTCGGCGTCGTCGCCGGCCCATTCGTAACTCACCTTGGCCTCCGCCTCGAAAAGGTCGGTGGCGCGCGCGTAGGCGACGGCGATATCGCGGAAAACGCGATCATCCCCTTCGCGCAGCACCTCGCGCCCGACCGCGACGCTTGCGGTTAGGCCGTTCCACTCCGGCGCGTCATAGCGAACGCGGAACCGGCGCGGCCCGTCGAGATCGTCGAAGACATCGCCGACAAAGACGCCGCTCGCCTCTCCGTTCAGGTCCAGAAAGGCGACGCCGCCGCCAAGGTCGCCGATTGCGGGCCCGTGGGCGAAGCTCGTCCCAGACAGGTCGACGCCCGCCGCGCCGTCCGACGCCATGCTTCCTTGACCAGCGGAAAAAACGCCTATCGACGGCGATGAATAGATCGCTTCGAATTTGCGGAGCGCGGTTCGATCTAGATCGATGTCCGGTCCACGCTGCTTCGGAGCGGCCTCGCTCAGATCGGAGAGCCCGAAGCCGGTCTCCACGTTGAACGCGAGCCCGGCGCCGTGATCGTGCGGAACCGCGAAGGTCGCGCCGATCCGGCTCGGGATATGCCCGTTCTCTGCAAAGAACGTCTCGTCGCCGCCGCCATTTTCCACGGTCAACGCGCCGAAACTAAGCTGTCCGTAGACAGTCCACTTTCCGCCCTCCTGTGCGTTAGCCGCTTTCGGCAGCGCAAGGACGATCGCGGCGGCAATGGAAGTGCGTAAGGGCATGGGTTCGGCTTCGCTTTTCATGGGGCGATCAGATGACGGACGACGGGGCCCGTTTTGCGCGTATCGAAGGCGCGCACGCGGTCCTGAACGGCGCGATCCTGATTGGAAACGCGCTCGTGCTGCGCGAGGTGCTCCTCCCAGGAGGAGACGAGAAACGCTTCGACCCAAAGCTCCGGGTCCTCCGCGCTCTGGAAAACGCGCCATTCATAGGCGCCGTCCCGCCAGCGCTCGCCTGACCATTCGTGCAGCGCTTCGAGGAACGTGTCGCGGTCGGCGGCGCGAACCCGGTACTCAACTTCGATCATAACCGGGCCGCGCTGGTCCAAGCCCGTTTGGTCAAGCGCGACCTCCGGGGCGGCCCAGTGCATCGACGGCGCGAGGTCGAGGTACTCGCCCTGACCGAGCTTGTAGCGACGAGTGAGCGCGACGCCCGCCAGAAGGCCCGCAGCGGCGATCAGAAGCGTCGCGCTGGTGGAGGTGACGGTCGCAATCTGACCCCATATCGCGGAGCCGAAGGCCATCGAGCCGAAGAAGACCATCAGGTTCACGGCGAGGCCCCGCGCGCGCACCCAGTTCCGCAGCGCCGTCTGGGCGGAGACGTTGAACGTCGTCAGCACGGCGATCCAGCTGAACCCGCCGAGAAGCGCGGCGGCGGCGGCGATGACGGGCGTTCCGGCGATGGCCAAGAGCGCCATCGCGACGGCGGTGCCGATGGAGCCGAACGCGGCCATTGCGCTCGCGTCCACTCTGGCGCGGAGCTTCGGCAGCGTAAGCGCCCCAGCGACGGCCCCGCCACCGATCAGGGTGAGTAGGAGACCATAAAGCTCCGCCCCGCCGCCCTCGATCCCCTTCACCACCAGCGGCAGGAGCGCCCAGTAGGCGGAAGCGAAAATGAAGAAGGCGAAGGCCCGCACGAGCGTCGCCTTGAGGGGCGCATTATGGGCGACGTGGCGCAAGCCGGTTAGCATGGCGTTGGGAATCGGCTGATTGGTCTTGGCGACTGCGCCGTCATATCGCCAGAGAAGAAGCGCGCCGATGATCACGATATGGCTCGCCGCATTCACGGCGAAGGGCGCAGAGAGGCTGACGGACGCGATCAGCACGCCCGCCAAGGCCGGACCGATCGCGCGAGAGATGTTGATGCCCATCGAGTTGAGCGCAATGGCGGGCTGAAGCGCCGATTTCGGCACCAGCGCGGGCACGATCGCCTGCCAGGCCGGGGCCATGAAAGCCGTGCCCGTGCCGATCGCGAGCGTAAACACGATGAGGATCAGCGGTGTGACGAGGTCGAAATGCACCAGCGCGGTCAGAACGGAGATCAGGCCGAGCAGGATCACGTTCACCGCGATCAGCATCTTGCGCTTGTCGAGCCGGTCGGCGAGCGCGCCCGCGTAGAGCGCGAAGAGGAACACCGGCAGCGTCGTCGCGGCCTGCACGAGCGACACCACGGCGGGAGACGAGTTGAGCGTGGTCATGAGCCAGGCCGCGCCCACGTCATGCATCCACGTCCCGACATTTGAGATCAGCGTGGCCGTCCAGAGAAGCGCGAAGGCCATGTGACCGAACGGCGCGAAGGCGGAGACCCGCCGCTCAGGGGCGGGGTTTTCGATGACGCTCGCCACGATCAGCTCCTCTCGCCGGGCCAGGAGGCGTCGACTTCGGCTTCGGCGAAGGATTTTTCGTGCAGGCAATGCGCCGCGGCCTCGCCGAGCGTCATTCGCTCCTTGACCCAGCTCGTGGCGGCTTCGCCCAGCAGCATGCCGAGAAGCCCGAGCAGCGCGATGATCGGCGGCGCCGGGGAGCGGGCCCCGAGGAGCGCGTAGATGACGCCGACGCCGGCGCCGATCGCCAGAGAGATCGCATAGGGTTTCCAGTCCATCATTCGTCTCCGCAGGGTTATTCGGCGGCCAGTCTGTTGGGCGCCGCGCCGAAGCCGGGCGCGCCGAAGACGGGGACAGGGGACCAGTCCGGCAGTTCCGGCAGCGGCGCCGGGGCGTGGGCGGCGAAGGGGCCTTTGGCGTGGACGATCTTTCCGCCGGTGAGGGTCAGGTCTGCGGTCAGGTCCGCGATCGCGTCCTCGGCCACCGCGAAGTAATCGCGGTCGAGCACGGCGATATCGGCGAGCTGGCCGACCGCGATCTGGCCCTTCTTTCCCGCCTCGCGGCTGAACCAGGCGCCTGCGGCGGTCCAGTGCCGCAAGGCGTCTTCGCGGCTTAATCGGTTCTCCGCCGACCAGATGACGTCGCCGCCGCGGCCCTTGCCGCTGACCGCCCAATGGATCGCGAGCCAGGGGTTGTAGGAGGAAACGCGGGTCGCGTCCGTTCCCGCCGCCAGCCGCGCGCCGGAGGCCATCATCTTCTTAACCGGCATCACCTCGCGCAGCGCCGCTTCGCCATAACGGTCGCGATAGGCGGTGGCCTGGAAAGCGATGCGGTTCTGATAGGAGATGCCGCCGCCGAGACGCGCGACCCATTCCATCGTCGCTTCGGAGATCGTTTCGCCGTGGTCGAAGATCCAGTTCAGCTCTTCGAGGCCTTTGTCGCGTCCGACCTCCTCCAGCACCGTCAGCAGACGATGGGCGCTTTCCTCATAGGTGCAGTGGAAGCGGATCGGCCAGCGATTCTCCAACAGAAATTCCAGCACGGGTCGGAGGTCTCCCTCCATCCGTTTGGGCAGGTCGGGACGCGGATAGGAGAAGTCTTCGAAATCATAGGCGGAGGCGACGAGCATCTCTCCCGCCCCGACGCATTTCAGGTAATCGTCGCCCTCATCTGGTTTGACGATGTCGTTCCAGCGCTTGAAATCGTCGAGCTCCAGCGTCGGGCGCTGCGCGAAGAGCTGATAGCCGATGCGCACGGTCTGCTCGCCGCGCCGGTTCAACTCGGAAATCACGCCGTAATCGTCGGGGTAGTTCAGGAACCCGCCCGCGCAGTCGAGCGCGGAGGTGAGCCCGAGCCCGTTCAGCGCGCGGAAATAGTGTTTGGTCGAGAGCACCTGCTGCTCGAAATCTAACTTCGGCGCCATGTCGAGCAGCGCATAGAGCGGCTGCGCGTTTGGGCGCGCGAGGGCGAGACCGGTGGGAACGCCTTGGTGATCCCGCTCCAGCCGCCCGGAGACGAAGGGTTCGTAAAAGTGGGCGTCGATCCCGAGCGCCCGGAGCGCCGCCTGGTTTAGCCAGCAGCGATCGTAAAGATGGAGGACGTAAACGGGGACCTCCGGCGCGACGGCGTTGATCTCGTCGATGGTCGGCAGGCGCTTCTCCGCGAATTGGTCGGCGGACCAGCCGCCGACGACCCGGATCCACTGCCCGGCGGGGGTGCGCTGCGCTTGCGCCTTCAGCATGGCGAGGCCGTCGGCGAGAGAGGGGACATGATCCCAGCGCAGCTCCATGGCGAAATTGTTGCCCTGGCGGATGATGTGCGTGTGGCTGTCGATCAGGCCGGGGACGACCCGCGCACCCTGAAGGTCGATGACGTCAGCGGCGTCGCGATCGGCCATGATGTCGCGATCAGTCCCGACCGCAACGATGCGGTGGCCGGAGATCGCGATGGCCTCAGCCTCTGGCTGGTCCAGGTCGAAAGTCGTGATGCGGCCGTTATGGAGGATCAAATCCGCCATCTCGCGTCTCCTCAGATGCGTTGCGTCAAGGATCGTTCGCCAACGCGCGCGCTGGCGTGGTTTGGAGAAAACGCCGGGCGAGGCAGGGAGGCCCCCCGCCCGGCGAACGCGCCTTACTCGGCGGCGATGGGAGCGGCGACCGGGTCGATGCGCGGGCCGTGCTTCACGCGCTCCGGATTGCCGTGGACGAGGGTCGACGCGTAGTCGTAGCCCATGCCGAACGCGCCGGAATGCTCTTTGACCACGTTCATCAGCGCGTCGTAGGTGCCGCGGCGCGCCCAGTCGCGCTGCCATTCGAGCGCCACCTGCTGCCAGGTCACCGGAACCACGCCCGCCTGAACCATCCGGTCCATCGAATAGTTATGGGCGTCGAGCGACGTGCCGCCGGAGGCGTCCGCGACCATGTAGATCTCGTAGCCGCCTTCAAGCATCGCAGAGATCGCGAAAGTGGTGTTGCAGACCTCGGTCCAGAGACCGGAGACGACGACCTTCTTGCGGCCATTCTCCGCCAAGGCGTCCCGCACCTTCTGGTCGTCCCATGAGTTCATCGATGTGCGCTCGAGGATCGGCGTCTCCGGGAAGACATCCAGAAGCTCCGGGAAGGTATGGCCGGAGAAGCTCTCCGTCTCCACGGTGGTGATGATGGTCGGGATGTCGAAGACCTTCGCCGACTTAGCGAGCGCCGCGACGTTGTTCTTCAGCGTCTGGCGATCGATCGATTGTACGCCGAAAGCCATCTGCGGCTGATGATCGATGAAGATCAGCTGGCTGTTCTCGGGCGTGAGGACTTCAAGTTTTGCGGTGCTCATCTCAGGGCTCCATTCCAAGTGTTGCGGCCATCCCAGCCGCGGGGATTTTCGTTCTGGCGGATTGGGTTCGCTTTCCGCTTACAGGAGGCGAAATGGGGGGCGCGCCTTGGCCGCTCTTCCGAATTTCCGAGAACTTTTTCTGGATTCTCGCAGATCGCCGTTTGCGAAATCCGCAGTGAGCGGCAAGCTTGCCGGGCCTGCAACCGGCACTATTTCGCACAATCAGACCCGTTTCTCGCAGGACGTCAGCTCCATGCACAGCTTCGACCAAGTCGCCAATGCGCCTCGATTTCAGCACGCGGTCCGCGAGCAGGCGAAGGTCGGCGCGCTTTCGATCGGCGTGCTGGAGATGCAGTTCTCGCCGCAGTTGATCGAAGGCATGCCGGCTGATTACACGTCCCTTGCGCTGATCAACGCGCCGACGCGCATCACGCACCGCTATCCCGACGGCGAAAGACCAACGCAGGATTTCGCGCCGGGAGACCTTATTCTGCGCCCGCCTGACCTGCCCTATGAGTCCCAGGTGCACACTCCGCTCGACGTCTCCGTCTTCGCGATCGGGACCGAGGTGGTGCGAACGGCGACGACCGACTTCAACGCAGATGTCAGCGAGGTTTTCGCGCGCCTCGACATGCGCCCGTTTCGCTCCCCGATGGTCGCGAGTCTCGGCACCCGCCTGGAAGAGTGCGCGCGGACGCCAGGCAACCATCTCTATGCGGACTCGCTCTCGTTTGCGCTTATCCATGAGCTGTGGCGCATGGCGCGGGGCGATCTCCACCCCTCCGAAAGCACCCCTGGCGCTCTCACTGCGCGACAGATGCGGGACATCGACGAGGCGGTGTCGGCAGGGGCGGGCGAGCCGGTGTCGCTGGAGGATCTGGCCGAATTGACGGGCATGTCGATGACCGCGTTCTCCGCCGCGTTGAAGACGACGACCGGCCAGACGCCCTATCAATACGTCCTTTCCCGCCGCACGGCGAAGGCGCGCGACCTGATCGAGACGACGGTGCTGCCGCTTTCCCAGATCGCGTTTCGCTGCGGGTTCTCGTCTCAAAGCCATATGACGGATGTCTTTCGCGCGAAGATCGGAACGACGCCGGGCAAGCTTCGCAAGGCCCGGTCCTGAAGATGCGCCCGCCCCGGCGAAGGGCGGGCGCAGGGCTCAGAGCGCCATGTCGAAGAGGATGAACTCGGCGTCCTCCGCCGCTTCGATCCGGATGTCCGGCGCATCGGTCAGCGCAGCGCCGTCGCCTTCGCGGATCGTCTCCCTATTCAGGTGGACCTCACCGCGGATCATCTGGACCCAGACGCCGCGCCCGGGCGCAACTGCGTGCGTCAGGCCGTCTCCCGACTCCAAGGTCGCGCCGTAAAGGTCGACGTCCCGGTGGATCTTGACCGACCCGTCCCGCCCGTCGCGTGACCCGAGAAGCCGCAGCGCGCCGACACGTTCCGCCGCGGGAATGGTCGCCTGTTCGTAGCTCGGCGTCAGGCCCTCCCGCTCCGGGATGATCCAGATCTGCAGGAAGTGGACGGGCTCTGCGTCGGAGGCGTTGAACTCCGAGTGCCGAACGCCTGAGCCCGCGCTCATGCGCTGGATGTCGCCGGGACGGACCACCGCCGCCTCGCCCATGCTGTCCTTGTGGGCGAGCGCGCCGTCGAGAACGAGGGAGATGATCTCCATGTCCTGATGGCCGTGCTCGCCGAACCCGCCGCCCGGCGCGACCCGGTCGTCATTGATGACCCGCAGCGGCCCGAAGCCGAGATGGTTCGGATCGAAATATCGCCCGAAGGAAAACGTGTGGCGGGAACTGAGCCAGCCGAACTCGGCCTTCCCTCGCTCATCGGCGCGTCTGATAGAGAGCATCTTCGCCTCCTGTCTTTGCGTTTGACGTTGGAGGTCAGATTGGGCGTCGCGCTGGTTACGACAATCGTAATCAAAGTTGACAATCTGTCCTGCAAAATGAGCAGATAGGAGATGGACCGTTTCGCCGAACTGAGAGCCTTCACCGCCGTCGTCGAAGCCGGCGGTTTCTCCGCCGCCGGACGCGCGCTTGGGCAGTCCCGCTCATCGATCAACCGTCTGGTGATCGGCCTTGAGGAAAGGCTCGACGCCCAATTGCTGAGCCGCACGACCCGCTCCGTCTCCCCCACGAGCACCGGCAGAGCGATCTACGACAAGGCGAAGCGTCTCCTGGAGGACCTGGACGAGATGGAGGCCGCCGCCGGCGCGGTGGCGACCGAAGCCGCCGGGCGGCTCCGTATTTCGGCGCCGCAGTCGCTGGGCGCGCTGGATTTCCCAGCGATGATCACCGATTTCATGCAGCGCCATCCGCGTGTCGAGATAGACGCGACCTTCGACAGCCGCCTCGTCGATCCGGTGGCGGAGGGGTTCGACATCGCCGTCCGCATCGCGGCCCCGGACGAGACGACGACGCTGGTGGATCACCGGGTTCTGACGCTGAATTACCTGCTATGCGCCGCGCCCGCCTACCTGGCCGCAAACGGAACCCCGGCGAGCGCCTCTGACCTCACGGCCCATGCGACGCTCTTTCAGTCGTCGGGCGCGGGCGCCAGGGAATGGCGCTTCGCTACTACACAGGGCGAAAAGAGGGTTCGTCTCACTCCCGTGCTGACGTCGAACACGCTCGACATGATCCTTCATGCGGCGATCGGCGGGCGCGGCGTGGCTCAACTTCCGGAATACGCCGTTCGGTCCGACTTATGCGATGGACGTCTCGTGCGCGTGCTCCGGGATCTCAGGCCGCCACCGCGAATGCTGCAGGTGATCTACCCCCCTGCGCGCCACCTCTCGGCCCGCGTCAGGCTATTTGTCGACCACATAGAAGCACTGTGTAGTGAAGGCTGACGGGAATGCCGGGTCCTCGACGATCGCATCTATCGCTAAGTCGATTGCGCCGCTGCGTCGCCGCGAACGGCCGCTCTATGCAGCGCGGCGGGTTCGATCAAAGCGCTGAAAACTGCCGCAGATGCGAAGGCGTTTGAATCCTGATGTCCGATATGGGCTCGAACCGGACATCGAGCGTCTCACAGGAGCAATCGTTGAATTGACGGGCCGCGCTTGAGACGGATCGCGGCGCGCGCTAGGTCGCTCGTCAAACGATGCCCCCCTCCCGAATCCGGTTCGGGAGGGTTTCGCTATTGTCGGAGCGCGCGATGCCGCAGGATCAGATCACTCTCAGCGACCTCGTCGTCGGCGGCGCGCCAGAAGGGTTCGACGCGAAGATCGTCGCCGATCTCGCGCGGGCCCACGGCGGCCCGGTGCTGCATCTGGCGCGGGACGACCGGCGGGCGGCGGCGCTGTCGGATGCGCTTCAGTTCTTCGCGCCCGATCTGCCGATCCTCCAGTTTCCGGCATGGGACTGCACGCCCTATGACCGCGTCTCGCCCCTCGCCGAAGTGAGCGCGGCGCGGATGGCGACGCTGGCGGCGCTCGCCGACGGGTTCGACGCGCCGGCGATCATCCTCGCCACCGTGAACGCGGCGACGATCCGCACGCCGACGCGGGAGTTCGTCGCCGCCGCCAGCTGGTCCGCCGCCGTGGGCGAGCGGGTGAACATCGAGTGGCTGACCGAGTATCTGGCGCGGAGCGGGTTCAACCGCGCCTCCACCGTCACCGAGCCGGGCGATTTCGCGCTGCGCGGCGGGATCGTGGACATCTTCCCACCGGGCGCCGAGAATCCGGTGCGGCTCGACTTCTTCGGCGACATCCTCGATGGCGCGCGTCGGTTCGAGGCGGAGAGCCAGCGCACCGTCGAGCGGATCAAACGGGTGGAGATCGCGCCCGCCTCCGAAGCGCCGCTCGACCCGGATTCCATCCAACGGTTCCGGCGGAACTATCGCGAGACCTTCGGGGCGGCGGGGCTGGACGATCCGCTCTACGAAGCGGTTTCCGCCGGGCGCAAGCATCAGGGGATGGAGCATTGGGCGCCGCTTTTCCATGAGGCGATGGCGACCGTCTTCGACTTCATCGATGGCGCGCCGGTGTCGATGGATCATCTGGCGGACGAAGCGCTGGACGCTCGCTGGGCGCAGATCGAGGACCATTACGAGGCGCGCGACGAGGCGGCGAAGGATCGGATGTTGGGGGCGACGGTCTACAAGCCGGTGACGCCCGGTTCGCTCTATCTGGCGCCCGAGGACCTCGCCAAGCGCCTGAAGGGCAGGGCGGTGCGCCGCCTCTCCCCCCACAGTCAGCCGCCGGGGCCGGGCGTGATCGACAAGGGCGCCCGCGCGGGCCGCAGCTTCGCGCCGGAGCGTCAGCGTGAGGACGCGCATCTCTTCGACGCGCTCGCCGCCCATATCGCGGATCGGCGCAAAAACGGCCGCGTCGTCGTCGCCACCTATTCCGAAGGCGCGCGGGACCGGATGGCGACCATGCTCGCCGATCACGGGGTGGAGGGCGGCGTCCTCGCCAATCGCTGGTCGGACGTGGACGCGCTGCCCGAGAACGCCCTCGCCCTCACCGTCTGGGCGCTTGACGCGGGCTTCGCCGCCCCCGACCTCACCGTTATCGCCGAGCAGGACATCCTCGGCGAGCGCCTCGTCCGCAAGGGCCGCAAGCGCCGTGCGGAGAATTTCATCACGGAGGCGGGAACCCTCTCAGTCGGCGATCTGATCGTTCATGTGGAGCATGGGGTCGGGCGCTATCAGGGGCTCAAGACAGTGGAGGCGCTGGGGGCGCCCCATGAATGCCTGGAGCTCGAATACGCCAATAGCGACCGTCTCTATCTACCGGTCGAGAACATCGAACTTCTCTCCCGCTACGGCCATGCGGAGGGGATGCTGGACCGTCTCGGCGGCGGCGCGTGGCAGGCGAAGAAAGCGAAGCTGAAAGAGCGCATCCGCGACATGGCGGAGAAGCTGATCCGCGTGGCGGCGGAGCGGCTCTTGCGCGAGGCGCCCAAACTCACCCCGCCCGACCTGATGTGGGACGAGTTCTGCGCGCGCTTTCCCTATGAGGAGACGGAGGATCAGCTGAACGCGATCTCCGACGTCGTGGGCGACCTCGAAGCTGGGCGCCCGATGGACCGTCTGATCTGCGGCGATGTGGGATTCGGCAAAACCGAGGTGGCGCTGAGAGCCGCTTTTGTCGCCGCCATGTCCGGCGTGCAGGTGGCGCTGATCTGCCCGACCACGCTGCTCGCGCGTCAGCACGCCAAGGGGTTTCAGGAGCGGTTCAAGGGCACGCCGCTGAAGGTGCGGCAGCTGTCGCGCTTCGTCTCCACCAAGGACGCGAACGCGACGAAGGAGGGGCTAGCGGACGGCACGGTCGATATCGTCATCGGCACCCATGCGCTCCTCGCCAAGGGCATCAAATTCAAGAACCTCGGCCTCCTGATCATCGACGAGGAGCAGCATTTCGGCGTCGCCCACAAAGAGCGACTGAAACAGCTCCGCTCCGACATCCACGTCCTCACCATGACGGCGACGCCGATCCCGCGCACGCTTCAGATGTCCATGACCGGCGTGCGCGAACTCTCCATCATCGCGACCCCGCCGGTCGACCGCCTCGCCGTCCGCACCTATGTCGCGCCCTTCGACCCCGTCACCGTGCGCGAGGCGCTCCTGCGGGAGCGCTATCGCGGTGGGCAGTCCTTCTTCGTCGTCCCGCGCATCTCCGACCTCGCCGAGCAGGAGGAGTTCCTGCGTGAACAGGTGCCGGAGGTCAGTTTCATCACCTGCCACGGCCAGCTCGCGGCGGGGGAGTTGGACCGTCGGATGAACGCCTTCTACGACGGCGAATACGATGTCTTGCTGGCGACCACGATCGTGGAGAGCGGGCTCGACATCCCCTCCGCTAACACGCTGATCGTGCACCGGGCGGATATGTTCGGGCTGGCGCAGCTCTACCAGATCAGGGGCCGCGTCGGCCGCTCCAAGGTGCGCGCTTACTCCTATTTCACGACGGTGCCGCGAAAGCCCCTGACGCCCGCCGCCGACAAGCGTCTGAATGTGCTCTCGTCACTCGACAGCCTCGGCGCCGGCTTCACGCTGGCGAGCCACGATCTCGATATCCGCGGGGCGGGGAACCTCCTCGGCGACGAGCAGTCGGGGCATATCAAGGAGGTCGGCTACGAGCTCTACCAGGACATGCTGGAGGAGACGATCGCCAAACTCCGCGCCGGAGAGATCGACGGGCTGACGGAGGCGGACGAGACCTGGTCGCCCAAGATCTCCCTCGGCGTCGCCGTCCTGATCCCGGATACCTATGTGGAGGACTTAGACCTTCGCCTCGGCCTCTACCGCCGCCTCTCCTCGCTGGAGACGAAACGGGACTTGGAAGGCTTCGCAGCTGAACTGCACGACCGCTTCGGAAAACCGCCGAAGGAGGTTGAGACGCTCCTCAAGGTCGTCCGCATCAAAACCATGTGCCGCCGCGCCGGGATCGAAAAGCTGGACGCAGGCGAGAAAGGCTGCGTCGTCCAGTTCCGCGGCGACAAGTTCGCCAATCCGGAAGGCCTTGTCGCCTTCCTCCAGAACGAGCGCGGCCTCGCGAAACTCCGCGACAACAAGGTCGTCGTCCGCCGCGACTGGCGCGAGGATGTCGACCGCATCAAGGGCGCCTTCGCCGTCGCCCGCGACCTCGCAAAAGCCGCGTCAAAGGAGAAGAAGGCCGCCTGACCCTTCATTCTTCCATAAATACTCAAAAGGCGATCCTGCGCAGCAGGTTCGCCCTGGCGTAGCCGCCGCGCCAGCGGCTCCGTTTTCAGGCGAAGCCGGAAAACGCCGGGCCCAACGCGAAGCGCCGCCCCAAAGGGCGGCGCGCAGGGGCGGGAGACCTCGCCGGAAGTTGAGGCGCTTACTCCGCCGCGACGGCGGGGCGTTCCCATTTGAAGGGCGCGAACCTGTGGTCCACGGGCGTGCCGATGACGTGGTTCGCGTAGTTGGAGATCGTCTTGTGCGCCGTCGCCATGACGATCTCGAGGACGTTCGCCTTGGTGCCGCCGGCGGCGAGGAACGCCTCCAGCGCCTCCGGCTTCACCCAGCCCCGGCTCTCCACCATCTCCAGCGTGAAGACCTTGAAGGCCTGCAGCTTCGGATCGGCGTAATCGCCCCCGGCGCGCGCCGTCTCGATCACGTCGTCGGCGATCTTCTGGCCCTTGGCGATCGCCGTATGCGCCGCCATGCAGTAGTCGCAGCCGTGATACGTGTTCAGCGTGAACCAGACGACGTGAAGCTCTTCCGGCTTCAGCGACGAAGCGCCGAGCATATTGCCGAGATGCATGTAAGCGTCCGCCACCTGAGGCGCTTCGCTCAGACCCCCGATCAGGTTCGGGACGAAGCCGTAACGGCTCTTCGCCGTCTCGAGGATATCCTTCGTCGCGCCGGTCGCGGTGTCGATATCGTGGATCTGGAAGTCGGTCATGGCGGGGATCCTTTTTTGAAACGTTCGGTTCAATTAACTTGAACTCTTCGGTTCAAAATGCAAGTCACGTGCATGAGAGGAGCGCGAAAAAGATGAGCGGCCGAAAACGATACGATGAAGAGGCGGCGCTGGACGCCGCCATGAGAGCGTTCTGGGAGCGGGGCTATGAGGGCGCCTCCGTCGCAGCGCTGGAGCGCGCGACGGGGCTCAACAAGTCGAGCCTCTACAACGCCTATCAGTCCAAGGATCGCCTTTTCGAGATCTGCCTCAAGCGCTTCTCCACCCGCTATGGCGGCCGCCTCGCCGAGACGCTGGAGGCCCCGCGCTTCGCCGATGCGATGCGCGATTTCTTCGACGCGCTGATCGAGCGCTTCGAAGACCCTGGCGCGCCGGACGGTTGCATGACGACGATGGCCGCGATGGAGGCAAGCGCCGTCTCAGGCCCCGCCCGCGCCTTCGTCCGCGCCAATCAGGAGGCGCTGCGCGGCGCCTTCGCGCAACGCGCGGCCAAGGCGGTGACCGACGGCGATCTGCCGGAGGGAACGGACTGCGACGCTCTCGGCGCGATGCTGGTCGCTCAGGCGCGGGGGATCGCCGTTCTCAATCGCGGAACGGGGGACGCTGCGCTCGCCCGCGACGCGGTCAGGGGCGCGCTCGCGCTCTTGCCGAAGGCGACCTGAGGCGGATCAGAAGAACCAAAGCACGGCGACCACCGCGACCGCGATCGCCGTCTCGTAAGCCGCTCGCTCCAGATGCGCGGCGCCGAGCCGGTCGCGCGCCAGTTCATTCCTGTCGCCCGCTTCTCCGGTGGAGGAGTAAACCTCCATCTTGCCGACATTCACGAAAAGGCGGGTGGGCTCTGTGATGAACATATAGACGCCGACCACAAGCGCGATGAGGGCGAGCGGCCCGTATTGCGTATCGTTCAGCATGTAGAGCCCGGCGATCGCGATCGCGACCCCGCCGATCATGATCATGAGATAGCTCGGGGGCGGCGCGAATTTGTAGGCCTTCGCCTCAGCGATCATCTCCTCCGTCACGTCGGCGACGCCGCGCATGACCGGGCAGCGGAGCGAGAGGTAGATGGAATGCAGCGCCTTCAGCGTCACGAGCCCCGCCAGCGCCCAGGCCTTCGCGTCGTCGCTGAGAGCGGAGAGGTTGGCGAGCAGCGTCTCCATCAGTTGACTTCGGCGGCTGTGAGGGAGGCTCCGAGCTCTTCGAGGACGTTCTCCCAGAGCTCGGGCGGCTGCGCGCCGGTGACGACGTGCTTGCCGGCGACGATGAAGGTCGGGACGCCGTTCACGCCGATTTCCCGCGCGGTGGCCTCTTCTTGGCTTAGCATCTCGCGGTCTGCGTCGCTGTCGAAGAGCTGTTTGACGACGTCCCGCTCCATGCCCACGCATTCGCCGACATCGAGCAGAAGGTCGCGATCGCCGATATTCTCGCCCCGCTCGAAATACCGGACGAAGAGTTGGTTAACGACCGCGCTTTGCGCGCCGGTGGAGCGCGACCACCGGATCAGCCTGTGCGCGTCGAAGGTGTTCGGCGTCGTCTCGATCAGATCGAAGCGGACGTCCAATCCGGCTTTCACCGCCGTCTCTTCGATCTGCTTGTAGAATTGCGCAGCGCGCTCCGCGCCGAATTTGGCCTCCAGATACTCTTTCCGGTTCATGCCTCCTTCGGGCATGTCCGGGTTCAGCTGGAAGGGGCGCCAGAAGATGTCGAACGGTTGGGAGCCTTTGGCCTCCACCGCCTTCTCGAAATGGGCTTTCCCGATATAGCACCAGGGGCAGATCGGGTCGGAGATGATGTCGAGCGTGATCATCGCGCCAATATGGGACTATTTCGCCGGTTTGAAACCGTATTCTGCGATCAAGTCCCTGCGACGGAGCTTGCCGTTGGGATTGCGGGGCAGGTCGGGAAGGATGCGGAAGATCTTCGGCGTCTTGTAGCTCGCCAGATGTTCGGCGGCGTGGGCGCGCAGCGTCTCCTCATCCGGCGCTTCGCCCTCGCAGGTGAGAAAGGCCGCGATCACGGAGAGATCCTCGCGCACCGGCAGCTCCACCGCCGCCGCGCCGGTGACAGCGGGGTGGGAGACCAGCGCCGCCTCCACTTCCTCCGGCGCGACGCGATAGCCTAGGGCGTTCATCTGATCGTCGCCGCGTCCTTCGAAGCGGATATATCCGTCCGCGTCCATCACCCCGATGTCGCCCGTCGCGAACCAGTCCCCCCGCATCGTCGCCGCCGTATCTTCCGGCCGTTTCCAATAGCCGAGCATCAAACCGGGGTCGGAGCGATGGACGGAGATAACGCCCGCCTCTCCCCGCGGAACCGGCGCGTCGCTCCCGTCAATGGCGCCGCCTTCGATCGGGAGCAGCGCCACCTTGCGCCCCGGCTGCGGACGACCCGCCATGCCCGCGCGATGCGGCGCGTCAGGGCAGGAGGAGATGAAGGTGGAGCACTCGGTCATGCCGAGCGCTTCGTAGATCGGCTTGCCCACCTTGGCGTTCCAGTCGGCGCGCAGACCCGCCGCCATCGTCTCTCCGGCGGAGAGCGCATGGCTGAGGCGCTTCATGCCCACCAGCTTCGCTTCCGACTTGAGAAGCTGGCGATAAACGCCTGGAGCCGCTGCGAAGATCGTCGCGCCGAAGGTCTCCGCCAGCCTCGGCCAGACGCCCGGATCGCGCGGCCCCGCGTAGATCAGCGTGGAAGCGCCCGCCGCCCACGGGTCCATCAGGCCGGCGCCCAGCGTGTAGGTCCAGTTGAAGGCCCCGGCGTGGAGCATGACGTCATCGCCGCTCAGCCCGTACCAGCCGCGCCACATCATCCGCCGCGCCCATGCCGCGCGATGCGCATGGGCTACGCCTTTCGGACGCCCGGAGGAGCCGGATGTGTAAACGATATAGGCGAGGTCGTCGGCGGTGGTGTCGGCGAACGCGTCGAGAGGCGCGCCCATGGCTTCCTCAGGCGCGATTTGCGGCGCGGGCGCGGTCTCAAGGGCGAGGCCTTCCGAGACGAGGATCGCCCTCGCCTCCGTCTCCTCCGCGATGAACCGCGCCTCATCTGCGCTGAGCAGGGTCGAGGTCGGAACGGGCGCGGCGCCGAGGGCGGCGGCGGCGAGAAAAAAGATAGGGAAATCAGTCGAATGGCCGATCCGCAGCATGACCCGGTCGCCCGGCGCGACGCCGAGATCGCGAAGGCCGCCGGCCGCGCGCATCACCCGGCGGCGAAGATCGCCATAGGTCATGCGCTCCGGGTTCGGATCGTCGCCGGCGCGGGCGACGGTAAGGGCGATCTTGTCGTCCGGCCCCGCCGCCAGCGTATGCGCCGCCAGATTGAACCTGACGGGGCAGGGCGGCGGGGGGCCGAAATCGCAAAGGCTCGCCCCAGAACTTGAACCGTCTCGCATAGTCGGGATGCTTCGCGTATCGTCGGCGCGACCACAAGACGAAAACGGGAAAGCGGCATGAGCGGCGAAAGCCAGTCGAAGGAGGCGGAGACGCTCCTCAAGATCGCATCGAACGACGGAGCGGGGCCACGCGTCTCCCCCCTCAAGCTCGGCGAGCGGGTGCGCGCCATCCGCCGCGCGCGGAACTGGACGCTGGAGGAGGCGGCGCAGCGCGCCGGTCTCGCCCGCTCCACGCTCTCCAAGATCGAAAACGAGCAGATGTCGCCGACCTTCGATGCGGTGCAGAAACTCGCGCGCGGTCTCGACATCGACGTGCCGCAGCTCTTCCAGCCAGCGCCGGTCGACAAGATTTCAGGTCGCCGTTCGATCACCCGGCGCCATGAGGGCAAGGATCACCCGACGACGACCTATGAGCACGAAATGCTCGCCCCCGAGATCAGCCGCAAGCGGATGCTGCCCTACAAGGCGACGATCCGCGCGCGCGAGTTCGCGGAGTTCGACGACTGGGTGCGTCACCAGGGGGAGGAGTTTCTGCTCGTCCTCTCTGGCGCGATCCGGCTCTACACCGAGTTTTACGAACCGGTGGAGATGTCGATCGGCGACAGCGCCTACTACGACGGCTCCATGGGCCACTGCGTGGTGTCGATCAGCCAGGACGACGCGCTGATCCTGTGGGTGACGTCCATGTGACCAGCCCCGGTGCGCTTCGATCAGGAGGGGCGCTTCGAGCAGACGCGACCTACCCCCGTTCACTCTTCCCAAAATACTCAAATAAAACGACCGGCCCGGGCGCCGCCATCTCGGGTGAGGCGCTGACGGCGAGACGCGCCGCGAAGCGGCGACGAGCCGCCACCGCGCGGCGAAGGCCGCGCATTTTTCAGTCGCCGAGAACCACGCCCTCGCGCCGCGGATCCGCAGCCCCGCGGAGCGTCTCACCGATCAGCATCACGGCGAGGCCGGAGTTCAGATCGCGCACCCGCGCCTCCAGACCGTAGACTTCAAAGCCGTCGGCGAGACGGGCCGCTTCGGTTCCCGCCTCCAGATCGACGCGCCCGCCCGATGCGGTCACATGGCCGAGCGAGACGGCCTCGGCCGGGGTCATGTTCCAGTCGATCAGGGCGATCAGCGTCTTCGCCACATAGCCGATGATCCGCGATCCGCCGGGCGAGCCGAGCGCCATGACCGGCTCCCCATCCTTAAAGACGATGGTCGGCGCCATGGAGGAACGAGGGCGCTTGCCGCCCTCCACCCGGTTGGCGATCGGCGCGCCGTCCGCCTCCGGCGCGCGGGAGAAATCCGTCAGCTCGTTGTTCAAAAGGTATCCGTTCGCCATCAGGCGCGAGCCGAAACCGGTCTCGATCGTCGACGTCATGGAGATGACGTTTCCGGCGCGGTCGCGAATGACGAAATGGGAGGTGCCGGGGCGTTCGCGATCCGTATCGGGGGCGCGGAGGGCGCCTTCCCGCCAGGGCGGCTCTCCGGGTTCCGCCGCGCCCGCCCGATCTGGATCGATCAGCGCGGCGCGGGCGGCCATGTAGGCGAAGTTCACCAGCCCTTCGGGCATGGCCACGAAATCGGCGTCGGCCATGTAAAGCCCTCGATCGGCGTAGGCGAGGCGGGAGGCTTCGGCGTATAGCCTCCATGCCTCCGCGTTAGGGCGGTCGCCGAGGTCGAACCGCTCCAGCATCATCAGGATCTGACCGACCGTCAGCGCGCCCGATGAGGGCGGACCCATTCCGCAGACCTCGTATTCCCGGTAAGGATGGCAGACTGGCGGGCGGATCTTAACCTCATAGTCAGTGAAATCCTCGGTCGCCAGCAGGCCCGGCGAGACCGGCGATGAGCGGACGGCGTCGATCACCGCCGCCGCGAGATCGCCTTCGTAAAAGGGCGCGGCGCCGTCGGCGGCGAACCGCCGAAAGGTCTTGGCGAGCGCGGGATTGCGCAGCGTCTCGCCCGCTTCAAGGGGCGCGCCCGCCGGGAAAAAATAGGCGGCGGTATCCTCGAACGCGGTCAGGCCGTATTCCGCCGAGCCCGCGATGGAGGCGGCCATGCGCGGGGAGACGGGAAATCCCTCCTCCGCCAGCGCGGCGGCGGGCGCGGCGAGGCGGGCGCGGGGCAGTGCGCCGTGGGCGTCGTGCAGCGCCTGCAAGAGCGCGGGCGTTCCCGGAACGCCCACGGATTTGCCGCCGGGCACGGCGTCGAACCATCTGATCGGCTCGCCGTCCTCGCCAAGCCAATAATCCGGGGTTGCGGCCCGGGGGGCGGTCTCCCGCCCGTCATAGGTCGTGAGCGCGCGCGTCTCAGCGTCCCACCAGAGCGCGAAGGCGCCGCCGCCGAGGCCGGAGCTCTGCGGCTCCACCAGCGTCAGGACGAGTTGCGCCGCCACCGCCGCATCCGCCGCCGTGCCGCCTTCGGCCAGCGCATCGCGCGCCGCCGCGGCCGCCAGCGGGTGGGCGGCGACCACCATGTAGCTGGCGGCTTCGCCGGTCTCGACGGCGGCGATGTCATAGGTGCGTTCGGGCTGAACCGCTTCCTGGGCCTCCAGCGGCGCGGCGAGCGCGCAAAGCGCAACCGTTCCGGCTCTCAGCCCGGACCGAATGGGCCCGCTCGGCGTCACATCAGACCCTTGATCTGCTCGTAAAGCGATGTCGGGATCTCAATCCCTTCGCTCGGCGTCACCGGGCGCATGGCGGCGCGGCGCATTCCGGGCAGACGCACGCCTTCCTCCTCAAGCAGCGCCGCGAAGAGGCGTTCGCCATGGGCGACGGCGTTTTCGCCGCCGAGACGGGCGGGATCCATGGCGATGATCAGCTGACCGCCGAGGGCGGGGCCGGTCCCGTCATCCTCTTCCGCGATCTCCAGCGAGGTAAGCTCGCCCACCATCGGCCCGGCCAGAAGGTCCACCATCAGGGCGATCGCCGCGCCCTTGTATCCGCCAAAGGGCGACTGCGCGCCTTCGAGGATCGCCGCCGGATCGGTCGTCGGCGCGCCGTCGGGGCCGATGCCCGCGCCCTCCGGCGCGGCGTGGCCGTCGCGTTTCGCGATCATCACCTCGCCGCGCGCGGTGACGGAGGACGCCTGATCGAAGATCATCGGCGGCATGCCGGGGCGGGGAAAGCCGAAGGCCATCGGGTTGGTGCCGAAGACGCGCCGTTTGCCGCCGGTCATGTGGACGTAGGGCGGGGAGGAGGTGAACGCCATCGCCGCGAGGCCCTGGTCGGTCAGGTCCTCCACCTCCGGCCAGAGCGCGGCGTAGTGAAGGCAGCGGCGGATGGCGAGGGCGGCGACGCCATGCTCTTTCGCGAGCTCCGCCAGAGCGGGCAATCCGGTGGCGTGAGCGACCGGCGCGAAGCCGCGATCGCCGTCCATGCGGATGACCGAACCCTCCCGCGCGGCGATGGCCGGCGCAGCCGCCCCGTTCGCCTTGCCGGAGCGAAAGGCGCTCACGTAGCCCGCCGTGCGGAACAACCCGTGGGACTTCGCGCCGTCCCGCTCCGCTCGCCACATGCAGCGGGCGATTGCGTTGGCGTTGGCGTCGTCCGCGCCGTTGGCTTTCAGGCAATCGACGGCGAGGGTCATCACCTCATCAAGGGTAAGGCGAGTTTGGGACATGCGGCTCCTCCGGCTTTTGTTAGACGGTAGCGACGGAGCCCGTCGATGTCACGGCGGATGCGCGGGGAGGCGGCGTTTTTCTAGTTCGCCAGAAAACTAGTAACATGCTGGCGTCGTTGAACTAAATGCAGCCAGCGAAAGGCGGATATCAGAGTGCGGGACCGGGATTGAGCGGCGATCCGTCGGTGAAGCGGCCAAAGCGAAACCGGGCGAGGTCATGCTCTGGCGTCTCGCCCCGCGCCAGCCTCGCGATGACGCGTCCGAAACCTGGCCCGATGCCGAAGCCGTGCCCGCTCATGCCGGTCGCGACGATCAGGCCGGGCAGGGCGGGGACCCGGTCGACGATGGGCACGATGTCGGGCATGGCGTCGATCATGCCCGCCCATGCGGAGGCGATCTTCGGAGCGCCTATGGTCGGGAAACGCTCTCCGAAGCCTTTGGTCATTCTGGCGACCAGTTGCGCGTCCGGCGCGGGCTCCAGAACGCGCGTTCGCTCGAACGGCGTCTCCTCGTCCGCGGCCCATTTGCGCGACGTGCGCCAGGCGTCCGGGAAGCCTTCTGGCGCGGCGAGCGCGGGTTTGATGTGGCGCCAGCCGCGCTTCAGCTCATTCAGCCAGGGAAAGAACCGGCGGAAAGCGTCGGGGCCGAGCGCGAAACCATGGACGCCCGACGCGGCGAGCGAGTAACCGCCATCCGCCCGGCGGCGGATCGCGAAAGCCTCGTCAGCCGCCGCCGCGCCGAAAAACTGGGGCAGGGGGGCGGTGGCGGCGACGGTCGCCTTCACCGCAAGCTGCGGCATCTCGATCCCGTGCGCGCGAGCGAAGAGGGAGGACCAGGCGCCCCCCGCCAAGACGACTTGTTCGCAGGCGACCGCGCCCGCCTCCGTCACCACGCCGGTCAGCTCGCCCGCCGCCGTCTCCAGCGTGCGGACGGCGCAATCCTCGCGGATCAGGACGCCCGCCTTATGCGCCAGCCGGGCGACGGCGGGGACGGCGACCCATGGCTCGCCCTTGGCGTCCGACGGCGTCTGGATGCCGCCGATCCAGCGCGCGTCAGAGGCGCCGCCGAACATCTCCGACACCTCGCGTTTGGAGAGGAGGCGCGTGTCGAGGTCGTGGCGCTTCGCGACGTCCATCCACGCTTCGTTCGACGCCATGTCGGCCTCGGTCGTGGAGATATAGTTGACGCCAACCTGAGCGAAGCCAGTCGCGCCCTTCAGCTCAGCGTCGATCTCCCGCCACAGGCCGAGCGCCTGGGTCATGATCGGCAACTCGCCCTCGTCGCGGCCCTGCTGGCGGATCCAGCCCCAGTTGCGCGACGATTGCTCGCCCGCGATCCGGCCCTTCTCGCACAGGAGTACAGTGGCCCCGCTCCGCGCCAGGTAGAGCGCAGTGAAGACGCCGATGACGCCGCCGCCGATGACGACGACGTCCACGGCGTCGGGCAGCGGGTCGCGATAGGTGATCGGCGTCGCGATGGTCGGGCGCGTCGCCGCGGCGGTCATAGCCGGACGGTCTCGCCCGGCTCTCCGCCGCCCGCGATGATCTTCGCGGCGAGCGCGGCGGCGGGTTCGGCGCAGGGGGTCAGCGTCGATTGATCCTCGCCGGGATAGAACCGTCCGCGCACGGCGGTCGGCATGGGCGGCGGAGCGGCGAGCCAGACGCGCGGGCCTTTGCGGGCGTTCTCCGCCGCATAGGAACGGGCGACCGCCTCGCCCGCCGACTTGGCCGCGCCGTAAGCGCTCTGGAACTTGGCGCCGCTCTCGTCTGGCGCGGTGATGAAGACGGCCTGCGCCTTTTCGCGCTGCTTCAGAAGCGGATCGATGACCCGGATCAGCCGCTGAACGGCCCGAAAGTTTACGGCGATCGCCGCGTCCAGATCCTTGTCGGAGACATGTTCCGTCGGCCCCATCGGCGTCGCGTGGGCGGCGCAATGAACGAAGATGTCGAGCCCGGCCCAGCGCTGGAAGATCGCGGCGCCGAGGCGCTCCAGCCCCGGATCGTCCTTGATGTCGAAGGGAACGAGCGTCGTCTCCCCATTTCCAGACTCCTCGGCGGCCGCCTTGATCGCGTCGTCCAGCTCCTCCAGCCCGCCGACGGTGCGGGCGACGGCGACCACATGGGCGCCCTTCGCCGCCAGCGCTTTGGCGACCTCATAGCCGAGCCCGCGCGACGCGCCGGTGACCAGCGCGAGTTTTCCAGTCAGATCAGTCATTTCAGGCGGGCTCTTTGAGCTTCAAACGGCCCGTGGAGACCATGTCTGAGGGCGTGATCGGGTACTCGCCGGAGAAGCAGGCGTCGCAGAACTGCGGGCAGGCTTTCCGGCGTCCCGCTTCCTCCCCGCACGCTCGGTAGAGCCCGTCGAGGGAGACGAAGCGCAGACTGTCGACCTGCAGATGCGCCGCCATCTCGTCCTCGCTCATGTTGTGGGCGAGAAGCTTTGAGCGTTCGGGCGTGTCGACCCCGTAGAAGCAGGACCACATGGTCGGCGGGGAGGCGATGCGGAAATGAACCTCCGCCGCGCCCGCGTCCAGCACCATCTCCTTGATCTTGCGGGAGGTCGTGCCGCGCACGACGCTGTCGTCCACCAGGATCACGCGCTTCCCTTTGATGAGCGCGCGATTGACGTTGAGCTTCAGCCGAACGCCCATGTTCCGGATCTGATCGGTCGGCTCGATGAACGTCCGGCCCATGTAGGAATTGCGGATGATTCCCATGGCGAAGGGGATACCCGACTGCTGGCTGTAGCCGATGGCGGCGGGCGTGCCGCTGTCGGGAACGGGGCAGACGTAATCCGCCTCGACCGGCGCTTCCTTCGCCAGCTCCATCCCGATCCGGCGGCGCGCCTCATAGACGGAGAGACCGCCGATCATGCTGTCCGGGCGGGAGAAGTAGACGTACTCGAAGACGCAGAACTTGGATGTCTTGTCCTCGAACGGGCGTTCGGAGACGACGCCGTCCTTCGTGCAGATCACCATCTCGCCCGGCTCAACCTCCCGCACGAATTCGGCGCCGCAGATATCCAGCGCGCAGGTCTCCGAAGAGAGCATCCAGGCGTCGCCGAGCTTGCCGAGAACAAGCGGGCGTACGCCCAGCGGGTCGCGCACGCCGATCATCTTGGAGCGGGTCATCGCGACGATGGAGAACGCGCCTTCGACATGGCGGAGGGCGTCCTTCATCCGCTCCTTGATCTCTTTTTGGATCGAGCGGGCCATCAGATGGACGATGCATTCGGTGTCAGAGGAGGACTGGAAGATCGATCCGCGCTCGATCAGGTTATCTCGCAACTGATCCGCGTTCGTCAGGTTGCCGTTGTGCGCGATGGCGCAGGCGCCGCCCGCGAACTCCGCGTAGAGCGGCTGCACGTCGCGGATCGCCGTCTGCCCCTTGCCGCCGGCCGTGGAGTAGCGGTTATGCCCGATGGCGGAGGCGCCCGGCAGCATCTGCATCACTTCGGGTTTGGTGAAGTTGTCGCGTACGTAGCCCATGCGGCGGACGGAGTTGAAACGGCTTTCGATCGGATCGTAAGCGACGATCCCCGCCGCCTCCTGCCCGCGATGTTGAAGCGCGTGGAGGCCGAGGGCGACGAAGTTGGCGGCGTCTTTGGCGCCGAGGACGCCGAAGATCCCGCATTCCTCGCGCAGTTTGTCGTCATCGAAGGGGTGGGAGAATGCGTAGTCCTTCGATGCGGTCATGGCATGTCCCTTACGCGCTCGCTCGCTCGCGCGGCGTATAGCGGCGCTTGGTTGTCTTGTCACCGGCCAAGGCGTCACACATTCGCAACGTTACCCGTGATCGTCGCCTGATCGTCGTTCGCGCCCGGTTGCGCGCCGAGGAGGGCGTCGATCCGGGTTTGGATCCATTCCGGCATCTCGGTCGGCGCGCGTTCGCGGATGGCGTCGGCGGCTTCGACGATGATGCCGTGACTGGCGCTCTGTTCGATCATCGCGAGGCGCTCATTCTCGGGCACCAGCATGTCGTAAAGGAGGTAGATTACCCCGACGAGCAGAACCCCGCGCGCGACGCCGAATAGAAAACCGAGGCCCCGGTCCACCGGGGCGAGCGGCGTGTTGTGGATCGCCGACGACAGCAGAGGCGTGAAAAAGGAGAGGACGATCAGCGCGATCACGAAGGCGATGGCGAAGGCGGCGAGCGCCGTGAGCGTCGTGGAGGAGCGGAGCATGTCGCCGACGGCGGGAATTTCCAGCACCAGCGGCGACAGCATCGGCGCGAAATAGAAGGCGGCGAGGGCGGCGATCAGCCAGCCGCCGATGGCCATAACCTCCCGCGTCAGGCCGCGATTATAGGCCAGCATCGCGGATACGAGCACGATCAGGGCGACCGCTCCATCTGCTATTGTGAGCTCCATCCGCTCCCCCTCTACGCACCACTCATGACGGGACGATCAGCTGCATAAGATCGTCCAGATCGGACACCCCGGTTACGGAAAGTCCCGCAACCCCTGTCACAGACATGCCCGATTCGCCGCCGCCGTTCACCTGCGAAGGCGCGTAAGCCTGGGAAAAGCCGAGTTTCTCGGCCTCCTTCAGGCGGGCCTGGCTCTGGCTGACGGAGCGGACGGCGCTGGAGAGGCTGACCTCTCCGAACACGACGACGTCGGAGGGCACCGGCGCGTCGCGATGCGCTGAAATGACGGCGGCGGCGACCGCGAGGTCGGCGGCGGGTTCGCTCACCCTGAGGCCGCCCGCTACGTTCAGGAAGATGTCATTGCCAGCGAGTGAGACGCCGCATCGCGCCTCCAAGACCGCGAGGATCATGGAGAGGCGCCCCGAATCCCACCCGATCACGGTGCGGCGCGGCGTGCCGAGGGGGGAGGAGGCGACGAGCGCCTGAAACTCCACCAGAACGGGCCGCGTCCCCTCCACCCCCGCGAAGACGACGGAGCCGGGGGTGCGGGTCTCCCGATCGGCGAGGAAGAGGGCGGAGGGGTTGGAGACTTCCCGCAATCCCTTGTCCGACATCTCGAAGACGCCGATCTCGTCCGCCGCGCCGAAACGGTTCTTCACGGCGCGAAGGATGCGGAACTGATGCCCGCGCTCGCCTTCGAAATAGAGCACGGTGTCGACCATGTGCTCTACGACGCGCGGCCCGGCGATCTGGCCGTCCTTGGTGACATGCCCGACGAGGATGACCGAGACGCCGCGCCGCTTGGCGAAGCTGGTCAGTTCATGTGCGACGGCGCGGACCTGGCTCACCGAGCCCGGCGCGCTCTCCACGTTGTCGGCCCACATAGTCTGGATCGAATCGATGATAGCGAGGGCGGGGCGCTCGTTCTCAAGCGTCGTCAGCACATCGCGGAGGTTCGTGGCGGCGGCCAGCGCCACTGGCGCGTCAGCCAGCCCGAGACGCGCCGCGCGCATGCGGATCTGGCCTACGGCTTCCTCGCCCGAGACGTAGATCGTCTTCGCGCCGCTCGACGCGAGCGCGGCGGCTGCTTGAAGAAGGATGGTGGATTTGCCGATGCCCGGATCGCCGCCGACGAGGATCGCGGAGGCCTCCGCCAGCCCGCCGCCCAGCACCCGGTCGAACTCGGCGATGCCCGATCGGCGCCGTTCGGGCGCCGCTTCCGATCCGGTGAGAGCGTGCAGCTCGAGCGCGGCGCCCTTGTTGGCGCCGAGCGTCTTGGAGGCGGGACCGGCGGCGGAGAGGCCCGCGTCTTCGGAGATGGAGTTCCACGCGCCGCATTCCTCGCACCGCCCGGCCCATTTCTTGTAGACCGCGCCGCAATCGCCGCAGACATATCGCGTGGTTCGTTTCGCCATGGCGGCGGGTTTGGCTCAGGCGAGGGTGAAGGGCAAGCCCGCGACGACGATCAGCCCGAACGCGCCCTGAATGGCGCAGAGCGGCCAGTGGCGCGGACGTTCGGAGAAGAAGAGCCAGATCGCCGTCGACGTCATCACGGCGGCGAGGATGCGGATCGGCGTCTCCGGCGCGTCGAGGCCCAGCATGGCGAGGATCGCGATCATCGAGAGCACGATCAGCATATGCGCCATGCGGCGCGGCCCGGTCGCAATGGCGAGCTGGCCCGCGCTCCAAAGCGTGGTGAGGAAGGCGGTGGTGACGACCCCGAAGGCGAGGAGGAAGACGGGCATGACCATCAGCGCGTCCCCTCGACCACTGGCGCCTTGAGGCGCCGTTCCGTCATCATCGCGACGGCGATGGAGCCGAGGACGCAGGCGGTGAAGAGGTAAAGGCCCCATGCGGTCTCCACATAGCCGACGCCAACGCCTTTGATCAGGACGATGTAGAGGGCCAGTAAGAACACATCCGCCATGGACAGCTTTCCCGCAATCGATACGACGCTGATCCATGTCGGCCCGCCCACAAGGCCCGTCTGAATCGCTGCGAGCAAGATGGTTTTCAAATACGGCGCCACTACGGCGAAGACCGCCACAATTGCCGCTAGGTAAACATCCGTCTCCCAGAGGTCGGCTATGCCGGAGGCGATGCTCAGCTCATTCCCGGTGAAGAACGGCAACAACCCCGCGCGGGCGAGCGGCGCGAACCATGCGATTGGGTAGAAGATGAGGAGGGAAAGGTTGGCGGCGATCAGCGCGCGAGAAACGCCGGGAGCGGGCCGTTCGTTTTGCGCGGGGTCAAGCTCACCGGACAACGTCAGCCGCCCGCGCGCCGCAAAACATGCGTGTGGCCCTTCTCACCGACCGGCTGAAAGCCGACGCTCTCCCAAAATTGAGGCGCCGTCTCGGTTCCAGCGTTTACGCGAACCTCCGCGCCGGACGGCTTCAGCATGTCGAGAAGACGGAGGGCGAGGCGGCGGGCGAAGCCTCTCCGCCTGAACGACGGGCGAACGTAAAAACGGCGCATTCTGAGGGTGTTCGGATCGTCGATGTCCCGCGTCACGCCGCCAATTGCGGCGATCTCGTCGCCCAACGTCGCCGAAATGAGCCGTTCGTCCGCTCTGTCGAAACGAACGGCTCCAGACGCCCATTCATCGTAGAGACGCTCAACGAACGCATATCCTTCTGCGGCTGCGTCGCGACGGAGCGGGGCGAGGGTTTCGGGCAGGTCCGACTTGATGGCGCTAAATTCGAAATCGGGCTTTAAATTCCTTGTTGCGGCGAACGCGCGGCTCACCGGATCGCCTCGATCGGGCCGTCCTCGCGCCCGTGGATGAACTGGTCGAGATGGGCGCTGCCGGAGCTTTCGATCTCGCCCACCGGCCCTTCCCACTGCACCACGCCGTCATGGATCATCGCCACCCGGTCGGCGATTTCGCGGACGGAGCGCATGTCGTGGGTGATGGTGATGGCGGTGGCGCCCATCTCCGTCACCAGCTCGCGGATGAGCTGGTTGATTACGGTGGACATGATCGGGTCGAGGCCCGCCGTCGGCTCGTCGAAGAACATGATCTCCGGGTCGGCGGCGATGGCGCGGGCGAGGCCGACGCGCTTTTGCATGCCGCCCGAAAGCTCAGCCGGAAAGAGGTCGGCGGTATCGGCGGTCAGGCCGACGCGGCGCAGCTTTTCAACTGCGATTTCGCGGGCCTGATCGGTGGGGAGCTTCTTTTTTCCCTGCAAAAGCCGGAAGGCGACGTTGCGCCAGACGGGCATGGAATCGAAGAGGGCGCCGCCCTGGAAGAGCATGCCGAACCTCTCCAAGAGCGCATCGCGTTTGGAGCCGCGCGCGCCCAAGATCGACTTGCCGTCGACCAGGATATCGCCGCTGTCGGGTTCGATCAGGCCGATAATGTTCTTGATCGTCACCGACTTGCCGGTGCCGGAGCCGCCGATGATGACGAGGCTCTCGCCGGGGTCGACCTTCAGGTCCACGCCGCGCAGGACCTTCTTCGGCCCGAACGCCTTGGCGACGTTCTTCATTTCGATTTTGGGCGTCATTGCGAAACGCCTCCGCCAGCGCGACTGGCCCGTGCGACCAGCACGGGCCGCGCCCTCCCTCCCGCATGGGAGGGCGCTCCGCAACGCATGCGCCGAGCGGAGAGTTCGGAGGGTATGGCGGACATAAACCAAGTCGCGGAACGGTCTGGAGCGCTCACCCGAGGGAGGGCGCGGCCCGTGCTGGTCGCCCTAGCGTTTTGTCCGGTCCCGCTCATCCCGCGAAAAACGCTTCGTTGAGGATGTAGTTGGAGGCGAGGATCAGGATGGAGGCGGAGACGACCGCGTTCGTCGTCGCGCGGCCCACGCCCTGCGCCCCTCGGCCCGAATTGTAGCCCTGATAGCAGCCCATGAGCGCGATGATGAAGCCGAAGACGGCGGCTTTGACGAGGCCGGAGGAGATGTCGCCGAAGGTCAGGAAATCCCAAGTGTTGTTGATGTAAGTGGCGGGGTTGAAGCCAAGCCGCCCGACGCCGACCGCAAAGCCGCCCATGATCCCGATCACGTCGCCGATGAAGGCGAGGATCGGCATGGCGATGGTCGCGGCCAGAAGGCGCGGCGCGACGAGATATTTAAACGGATTGGTGGAGAGCGTGGTCAGCGCGTCAATCTGCTCCGTCACCCGCATCGTGCCGAGCTCGGCGGCGATGGAGGCGGAGACGCGGCCGGCGACCATCAGCCCGCCGAGGACGGGACCGAGCTCGCGCACCATGCCGATGGCGACGATAGAGGGGACTACGGCTTCCGCGTTGAACCGCGCGCCGCCAGTGTAGATCTGGAGCGCCAGCGCCGCGCCGGTGAAGAACGCCGTCAGGCCCACCACGGGGAGCGAAAAGTAACCGATGCGGAGAAGCTGCCGACCGATCTCCGCCGGATACCAGGGCGGGCGGAAGATGTGGGTCGCGCCGTGGATGGTGAACAGCGTCAGCGACCCGGCGGCCCTGCAAAGGCCCAGAACGGCTGCGCCGATGGCGGCGAGGAAAGACTGGATGGCGGTCATGCCGCTCCCGATACTGCTCAGCCGCCTATGTAAACGCGCTCATACCGCGCGCCAAGGGAGGTCAGGAATTCGTAACCGATCGTGCCCGCCGCGTCGCCGAGATCGTCGATTTTCGTCCGCGCGCCGATCAAGTCGACCATCGCGCCTTCCCGCGCCTCGGCGCAGTCGGTGACGTCCAGCGTGATCAGGTCCATGGAGACGCGCCCGGTGGAGGGCAGGGGGCTTTCCCCCAGCCACGCCGTGAAACCGGCGGAGGCGGAGCGGATGAACCCATCGGCGTAGCCGGTGTTCACCGTTGCGATCCGGCGCGGCCGGTCGGCGACATAGGCTGCGCCGTAGCCGACCGCTTCGCCCGCAGCGACGTCGCGAATCTGGATGATCGGCGTCTCGACCCGGATCACGGGCCGCGCGTCCGCAAAGGGCAGTCCGCCGTAAAGGCCGATGCCGGGTCGCGTCAGGTCGTAGTGAAAGTCAGGTCCGAGAAGGACGCCGCCGGTGGCGCCGAGGCTGCGCGGGACGCCCGCCAGCATGGGATGGGCGGAGATGGCGTCGAAAGCGGCGCGCTGCGCAGCGTTCTGGGGATGCGCGGGCTCGTCGGCGCAGGCGAGATGGCTCATGACGAGTTGAGCGCTGAGGCCGTCCAGCCCGTCCTCCAGCGCGGCGGCCAGTTCATCCGCCTCCATCCCCAGCCGGTTCATGCCGCTGTCGAGTTGAAGGCCCACGGGCGTCAGTTCGCCATGGGCGGCGGCCATCTTGCGCGCAGCTTCCACCTGACCGCGCGAGTTTAGGAGCGGGATGAGGTCGGCGTAGCGGACCATCGTCTCGTCCCCCGGCATCAGCCCGCCGAAGACGAAGATGCGGGGTCCGGGGCCGAGCGCCTCCCGCAGCACAACGCCCTCCTCGACCAGCGCCACGAAAAACGTCTTGGCCCCCGCTTTAGCCAGCGCCGGGCCGACCCGCGCGGCGCCGAGGCCGTAGCCGTCCGCCTTCACGACCGCTGCGGTCTCCACCGCCGTCTTGGCGTCGAGGGCGCGCCAATTGGCGGCGACGGCGTCCAGATCGATCGTCAGGCGGGCGCGCATGGCTCAGCCGAAGTCTGAAGGTCCGGGGCCGCCGTCCGGCCCGCCGATATAGCGATCCGGCCGCGCGAGGTCGGAGAAGCGGGTGAAGCGCCCGTCGAACATCATCTCCACCGTGCCGATGGGGCCGTGGCGCTGTTTGCCGATGATCGCTTCGGCCTTGTTGAAGACGCGCTCCGCCTTCTCCATCCATTCGGGAAAGGCCGGGTCGTCCTCCGGCGGCTTGATGCGCTCGTGGTAATACTCTTCGCGGAAGACGAACATCACGACGTCCGCGTCCTGCTCGATGGAGCCGGACTCGCGAAGGTCGCTAAGCTGCGGGCGCTTGTCGTCCCGCGATTCCACCTGACGCGAGAGCTGGGAGAGCGCGATGACGGGGATGTTGAGCTCTTTCGCGATCGCCTTCAGCCCCTGGGTGATCTCTGAGACCTCGTTCACCCGGCTGTCCTTCGCCGTCGCCGGGCGGATGAGCTGAAGATAGTCGACGAAGAGCACGTCCAGCCCCTGCGTCCGCTTCAGCCGCCGCGCGCGGGCGGCGAGGGTGGAGATCGGCAGGGCGGGGGTGTCGTCGATGTAGAGAGGAATGCGCTCCAGGTCGCGGGCGGCTTCGACGATGCGGCGGAACTCGTCTTCCTCCATATCGCCGCGGCGGAGCTTTTCGGAGAAAACCTCCGCCTGCTCCGACAGGATGCGGGTGGCGAGCTGTTCGGCGCTCATCTCCAGTGAGAAGAACCCGACGCAGCCGCCGTCGACCGCGCCTTCGGACCCGTCGGAACGCTCGCCCTTGCGATAGGCCTTGGCGATGTTGAAGGCGATGTTGGTGGCGAGAGAGGTTTTGCCCATGGACGGGCGACCGGCGAGGATGATGAGGTCGGACGGGTGGAGCCCGCCCAACTTCTTGTCCATGTCGATCAGCCCGGTGGAGGTGCCGGCGAGGCCGCCGTCGCGCTGATAGGCGGCGTTGATGACCTCCACCGCCTCCGTCGCCGCCTTCAGGAAGGACTGGAAACCACCCTCGTATTTGCCCTTCTCGCCGAGCGAATAGAGCTGCTGTTCGGCGTCGACGATCTGGTCGGCGGGTTCGCTCTCCACGTCGATGGCGGTGGCCTTGGCGGAAATCTCCTCGCCGATGCGGATCAGATCGCGGCGGATCGCGAGGTCGTAGATCGTCTGCGCGTAGTCCCGCACGTTGAAGATCGACACCGCGGCGCCGGCGAGGCGGGCGAGATAGGCGGGACCGCCGACTTCCGCCATGCCTTCGTCGGCTTCGAAGAACGGCTTCAGCGTCACCGGCGTCGCCAGCGCGTTCTTGGCGATGCGCCGCCCGGCGGTCTCATAGATGCGGGCGTGAAGCGGGTCGTAAAAGTGGTGCGGCTCGATGACGGAGGCGACGCGGTCGTAGACCTCGTTGTTGACGAGCAGGGCGCCCAACAGCGCCTGCTCCGCCTCGATATTGTGAGGCGCAGCCTGAATTTCCGGTGTCGCCGATCCATCCGCCATGAGTCGCTCCTTTTGACGTCGGAGTTAACGATTGAGGATGGCGCGGCATAGAGCCAGATCGCCTCCGCCGTCTTACCCTCAGATCGGTTCGGCACTTCTCCACAGGGTTATCCCGAAATCGCGGCGGAAATGCGCAAAACCGTCCGAAAGGGAATGCGGGAATTGCCAATCGACCAACCTGCCGCTACACCCGCCGCCGCTGCACAAAAATTAGGCGCTATGTCGATAACGGTCGGAAATCTGACGCTTCCCAACGCCGCGCTTCTCGCGCCGATGGCGGGGATCACGGATTTGCCTTTCCGGCGCATTGCGGCGCGCTTCGGCGCCGGTTTGGTTATTTCGGAGATGGTCGCGTCGGGCGAGCTGACGACCGGGCGGGAGGCGACGAAGGCCAAGGCTGAGATCGACCCAGACGCCGGCGTCGCCGCCGTTCAGATCGCCGGGCGGGAGGCCGGACCGATGGCGGAGGGCGCGCGCATCGCCGAAGCCGAAGGCGCGAATCTGATCGACATCAACATGGGTTGTCCTGCGAAGAAGGTGACGAGCGGCTGGTCCGGCTCCGCCCTCATGCGCGAGCCGGATCATGCGCTGTCGCTGATCGAAGCGGTGACGAAAGCGGTCGGCGTTCCGGTGACGCTGAAAATGCGCCTCGGCTGGTGCGATCAGTCGATGAACGCGCCGGAGATCGCGAAGCGGGCCGAGGACGCGGGCGTGCGGATGGTGACGATCCATGGGCGCACCCGCCAGCAGTTCTACAAAGGTCGCGCTGACTGGGACGCGGTTGCGGCGGTGAAGGCCGCGGTGCGCGTCCCCGTCGTCGTGAACGGCGACATCTTGGATGAGGATTGCGCGCGGGCGGCGCGCGCGGCCTCCGGCGCCGATGCGGTGATGATCGGGCGCGGGGCGCAGGGCGCGCCGTGGGTTCCGGGCGCGATCGGCGCGTCGCTCGCGGGCGCGGAGCCGGTCGCGGCGCCGACGGGCGGCGACCTGCTCGCCCTGATCGAAGAGCACTACGAGGCGATGCTCAGTTTCTACGGCGTCGGTCTCGGCGTTCGGATCGCGCGCAAACACCTCTCCTGGTATCTCCGCCGTCTGCCGAATGGCGAGGGCTTGCGCGGGCGATTGATGCGGGAGGCTGAGCCGATGGCCTTAGTCGCCGCGCTTAGAGCCGGCTTCGCCGAAGCTGAGGCGCCCGCCCTCGACCGAGCGGCCTGAGGACGCGCGATGGCCGACAAGACCTGGAGCATGTTGCCCCTGCCGGCGCTGATGATCGGGCCCGACGACCGGATGCGGGCCGTTAATGGCGCGGCGGAGGCGTTTCTGGGCGCGTCCGAAGCGCTGATCGCGGGACGGGCGGCGGACGACCTTTTCGGCGCGAACTCCCGGGTGAAGGAGCTGATCCAGATCTCGCGGCAGGCGACGGCGACGGCGTCCGACCATACCGTCGACTTCGTCTGGCCCGGCCGGGAGATAGAGCAGGTGGACCTTTTGGCGTCCGCCGATGAAGAGGGCGAGGTTCTTCTGATCATTCAGCCGCAGTCGCTCGCCGAACATATCGACCGGACGCTCAGTCACCGCCATGCCGCGCGTTCCATGTCCGGCATGGCCGCGATGCTGGCGCATGAGATCAAGAACCCGCTCGCGGGCATCTCCGGCGCAGCGCAGCTTCTGGAGATGGGCGCCTCCGACGACGACCGGGCGCTGACGGAGCTGATCCGGGAGGAGACGCAGCGGATCGAGACGCTGATCAACAAGGTGGAGGCCTTTGGCGACACCGGCCCGCTAATGCGGCTCCCCGTCAATATCCACGACGTCCTGGACCGCGCCAAACGCTCGGCGGAGGCGGGGTTCGCATCGCATGTGAAGTTTCGCGAGCAGTACGATCCATCGCTGCCCGAGGTGCCGGGCGACCATGACCTGATGGTGCAGGCTGTCCTGAACCTGATGAAAAACGCCGCCGAGGCCGCGCCGCCCGTCGGCGGGATCATCACGCTCCGCACGGCTTACCGCGCCGGGGTCTCGCTCGGCGGGGCACGAGGGGCGCGCGTCTCCACGCCCCTGCTTCTGGAGATCGCGGACAACGGCAAGGGCGTGCCCGACGACATGCAACGTGAGATTTTCGAGCCTTTCGTGACGTCGAAATCGTCGGGCAGCGGCCTCGGGCTCGCGCTTGTGTCTAAAATCATCGCCGAACACGGCGGTTCGATAGATTGTCAGTCCGCACCGGGACGAACCGTGTTCCGGCTTCGCTTTCCGATCTGGCAAGGCCAGCTCCCGACAGAGGAGACCGCCGCATGACCATGGGAACCATCCTTCTGGCGGACGACGACCGGTCGATCCGCACGGTGCTTAGCCAGGCGCTGACGCGAATCGGCTGCCGCGTCCGCACGACCGGCTCGACGTCGACTCTCTGGCGGCTGGTGGAGGACGGGGAAGGGGACCTCGTCATCACGGACGTGATGATGCCGGACGGCGACGCGCTGGACCTTCTGCCCTCGATCCGGCGCAAGCGGCCGGACCTGCCGGTCATCGTCATGAGCGCGCAAAACACGGTGATGACGGCGATCCGGGCGGCGGAGCACGGCGCCTATGAGTACCTGCCGAAGCCTTTTGATCTCAAAGAGTTGCTGGATCATGTGAAGAAGGCGCTTCAGGGCGCGGCCCCCGTGCAGGACGGCGAGCGGCAGAAGCCGGACGAGCTGCCTCTGATCGGGCGCTCGCCCGCGATGCAGCAGGTCTACCGCGTGATGGCGCGGCTGATGAACACCGATCTGTCGGTCATGATCACCGGCGAAAGCGGCACTGGGAAAGAGCTCGTCGCCCGCGCCATGCACGACTTCGGGCGGCGCAAGAGCGGGCCCTTCATCGCGGTCAACATGGGCGCGATCCCAAGCGAGCTGATCGAGAGCGAGTTGTTCGGCCATGAACGCGGCGCCTTCACCGGCGCGACGGAGCGCGGGGTTGGGCGGTTCGAACAGGCGCAGGGCGGCACGCTCTTCCTCGATGAGATCGGGGACATGCCCTATGATGCGCAGACCCGGCTCCTGCGCGTTTTGCAGGAGGGGGAGTTCACCACTGTCGGCGGTCGCAAGCCGATCAAGTCGGACGTGCGCATCGTCGCCGCCACCCATCAGGACCTCCGCGGGCTGATCAACGAAGGCAAGTTCCGCGAGGATCTCTTCTATCGCCTGAACGTGGTCCCGATGCGCCTGCCGCCGCTTCGCGAGCGGATCGAGGACATTCCCGACCTCGCCCGCGCTTTCCTCGGCAAGGCGGAGCGGGAGGGGTTGCCGCGCAAGATGATCAGCCAAAGCGCGTTGGAGGTGCTGGCGGCGCAGCCCTGGTCCGGCAACGTGCGCGAGCTGGAGAACCTGATGAAGCGCCTCGCGGCGCTCTGCGCCGAGGATACGATCGGCGCCGAAGTGGTGGAGGAGGAGCTTTCCGCCCGCCCCAGCTCCGCCGAGGCGCCGCAAACGGTGGCGGGCGACAGCCTCGGGGCCGCAGTCGAACACCATCTAAGCCGCTATTTCGCGCTCCACGGCGATCAGCCGCCGCCGCCGGGTCTCTATGACCGCGTCCTGCGTGAAATCGAACTACCGCTTATCGCGCTCACGTTGATGAGCACCCGAGGCAATCAACTCAAGGCGGCGGACGTGCTCGGCATCAACCGAAATACGCTCCGCAAGAAGATACGCGAGCTTGACATACCGGTCACACGCGGCAAAAAACTGATGTAACGCTGCAACAGTCGGTGGTCTAATGACCGCGATTACCCCAGAGCCGCATGCGCGCTCGGAGCGAAAACCCAACGGGAACGGGATTCTCGGCAACAGCCTGACGATCGTGCTGACGATTTTCGGCGTGGCGCTGGCGGGAACCACCACGTTCGTCATGAACCGCTCCGGCGCGACGCCGGAGGCGGTGACCTACATCCTGCTCGCCGATCTCGCCTTTCTGATCATTCTCGTCGCGATGATCGCGCGAAAGGTCTGGCGCCTCGTCTCCGCGCGCGGAGAGAGCGCGGCGGGCGCGCGGCTCCACCTACGCCTCACGGGCATTTTCGCCATCGTCGCGCTGGCGCCCACGGTCATAGTCGCCGCCTTCGCCACGCTATCGGTGAATGTCGGGATCGAGCGGATGTTCTCCACCCAGGTGGGGTCCGTCGTGCGCAACAGCCTCTCCACCGCGCAGGCCTACGCCGAGGAGCATCGCCGCAATATCGAAGGCGAAGTGCTAGGCATGGCGAACGATATGAACCGCGCTGGCGCGACCGGGCTGTCGGAATTGCAGCTGGTGGAGCTTTTGCATCGCCAACAGCGGGCGCGGCGCCTCGGCGAGGCGTATCTGATCAACGGCGCGCGGGACATTCTGCACCGGGGAGAGTTCAGCTACGCCTTCACCTATGAGCGCCCCTCCGAAGCGCAGATGACGGAGGCGCGGCTGGGGCAGGTCGTCGTCGTCGAAGATCAGGAGAATAACGAGCTGCGCGCGCTCGTGCAGATCGGCAATATTTTCGACACGTTCCTCTACGTCTCCCGTCCGATCGACGGCGAGGTGCTGCTGCTCCTTGATGAGACGGAGGCCACGGTCGCCTTTTACAACCAGATCGAGGCGCAGCGCGGGACGCTTCTGTCCGCCTTCGCGCTCGTTTACCTGGGCTTCGCGCTTCTGGTGATCGCGACGGCGGTGTGGCTTGCGCTCTGGCTCGCGGAACGGCTCTCACGGCCCATTGGCGCGCTCGCCTTCGCGGCGGAGCGGGTTGGCGATGGCGATTTGGAGATCCGCGTGCCTGAAGACGGGTCGAAGGATGAGGTCGCGCTTCTGAGCCGGGTCTTCAACCGGATGACGGCGCAGGTGAAGGGCCAGCGCGACCAGCTCCTACAGGCGAACCACGACAGCGAACAGCGGCGCAATTTCATCGAGACGGTGCTTTCCGGCGTCTCCGCCGGGGTGATCGGGATCGACGGCGACGGGCGGATCGAAATGGCCAATGAAGCCGCCCGCAAGATGCTCGGCGGCGTGCTGGAGGAGAACGGCGATCTGCCGCCCGCCGTGCGCGAGGTTTACGTCGAGGCGGACGACGCCGCACTCGGCTCCGCGCAGGCGCAGGTGCAGCTGGAGATCGCGGGTGAAAAACGCGATTTCCTCGTCCGGGTCTCCGCCCGCTCCAGTTCCGACCATTCGCAAGGGTCGGTCATGACGATCGACGATCTGACCGCCCTTGTCTCAGCGCAGCGAGAGGCCGCCTGGGGCGACGTCGCGCGGCGCATCGCCCACGAGATCAAGAACCCGCTCACCCCGATCCAGCTGAGCGCGGAGCGGCTGCGCCGAAAATTCGCGCCGATGGTCGAAAAGGACCGCGACAGTTTCGAGCAATACGCCGACGTCATCGTGCGCCAGACCGGCGACATCCGGCGCATGGTCGACGAGTTCTCCAAGTTCGCGCGCATGCCGAAGCCGGAGAAGACGGAGGGAGACCTCGCCGCCCTGTTGCGCGATGCGGTCCTTTTGCAAAGGGCGGCGCGCGAGGACATCCAGTTCGATCTGATCGGCGTCGATGCGCCGGTTCCGTTCGAATGCGACGCGGGCATGATCACGCAGGCGCTGACCAACCTTCTGAAAAACGCAGGCGAAGCGGTGGAGGCGCGCATCGCGTCCGGCGACGAACGGCCTGGGCGCATTACGGCGATGCTGGAGCAGGGCGATCAGATCGTTTCGCTGACGATCGAGGACAATGGCGTCGGACTGCCGATCGCCAAACGTTCGGAACTGACGGAGCCTTATGTGACGACGCGCGAGAAGGGCACCGGCCTCGGCCTCGCCATCGTCAAGAAGATCGCGGAGCAGCATGGCGGATCCCTGACCCTGTCGTCAGCGGAGCCGGAGGCGGAGGGCGCGCCGCAGGGCGCGCGCATTGTGATTGAGCTGCCGCTGCGTCGGAGCAGCGAAGCGGCGGTCGACGACTAGTGTTTGCAGATAAAAAGACGTGAGGACGTTCGGGGCATGAGCGACATTCTGATCGTGGATGACGAGGCGGATATCCGCCACCTCATCAAGGACATTCTGGAAGACGAAGGCTTCGCCACGCGTCAGGCGCAGGACGCCGATCAGGCGCTCGCCGCCGTCGACGCAATGCCGCCCGCGCTGATCATCCTCGACATCTGGCTTCAGGGCAGCCGTATGGACGGGATCGAGATCCTGAAGACGGTGAAAGCGAATAACCCCGACATCCCCGTCGTGATCATTTCCGGCCACGGCAACGTCGAGATCGCGGTCGCGGCGATCAAGCAGGGGGCTTACGACTTCATCGAGAAGCCCTTCAACATCGACCAGCTTCTGGTCGTGGTGAACCGCGCGATCGAGGCGCATCGCCTCCGCCGGGAGAACGCCGCGCTGAGGGAGCAGGAGGTGCGGGATCACAACCTCGTCGGCGACGGGCACTCCGCGATCCTCCTTCGTCAGCAGCTCGATCGCGTGGCGCGCGCCGCGAGCCGAGTGGTGCTTAGCGGGCCGTCGGGGGCCGGCAAAGAGGTCGCGGCGCGTTACATCCACGCCCATTCGCCGCGGGGCGAGAAGCCCTTCGTCGTCTCCAACGCCGCCTCCATCGAACCCCATCAGATGGAGGATGTCCTCTTCGGGCGCGCCCATGAGAACGGACGGGTCGAACGCGGGCTTTTCGACCGGGCCCATGAGGGCACGCTCTTTTTCGACGAGGTGGCGGAGATGCCGCTCGGGACGCAGGCGAAGATCCTGCGCATTCTGGTGGATCAGAGCTTCACCCGGCCCGGCGGCGGAGAGACCGTGCGAGTGGACGTGCGGGTCATCTCCGCGACGACCCGCGATCTGAAGGCGGAGATACAGGCCGGACGGTTCCGTGAAGACCTTTACCACCGCCTGAACGTCGTGCCGATCGAAGTGCCGCCGCTGGATGCGCGGCGAGAGGATATCCCGACGCTCGCGGACTATTTCGCAGAGCAGATCGCCCGCCAGCAGGGTCTCGCGCGCCGTCGGTTGACGGCGGAGGCGTCGGCGGCGCTCCAGACCTTCCAGTGGCCGGGCAACATCCGGCAGCTGCGCAATCTGGTGGAGCGTCTGATGATCCTCGGCGGGGAAGGGGAGGACATCACGGCTGAAGAGCTGACGTCCGACCACGGCCGCACCCCGTCGCCGGAGGGCGGGGGCCTCAGCGCGCAGCAGGCGAGCCTTCCGCTTCGCGAAGCGCGCGAGCTCTTTGAGCGGGACTATCTGGTGGCGCAGATCAACCGGTTCGGCGGCAATATCTCCAAAACCTCGGCCTTCGTGGGAATGGAGCGGTCGGCGCTGCACCGGAAGCTGAAATCGCTCAACATCACGACCGAAAGCCAGGGCGGCTCCCGCGTCGCCAAGGTCGAGCAGGAGCCGGCGGAGTAGGGCGCCCCACCGCGCGGCCTCGTCATCCGCCGATTGACCCGGCCCAACCGCCTTCCCATAGTCTCACGCCCATGCGGAGAACCCGATGAAAGTCATCATCTGCGGCGCCGGACAGGTCGGCAGCCAGATCGCGCTCCGCCTGTCGGATGAGGGGCATTCGGTCACGCTGATCGACCTCAGCGCCGATCTGGTGCGCAAAGTCACCGACCGTCTCGACGTCGGCGGCGTCGTCGGCCACGCCGCGCATCCCGACATACAGGAACGGGCGGGCGCCGAAGACGCCGACATGATCATCGCGGCGACCCATCTCGACGAGGTGAACATGGTCGCCTGTCAGGTGGCGCATACCGAGTTCAACGTGCCCCAGAAAATCGCCCGCGTCCGCGCCAAGGGTTACCTGGAGACCCGATGGTCCGATCTTTTCCGCCGGGACCACATGCCGATCGACGTCGTGATCTCGCCGGAATCGGAGGTCGCGCGGGTGGCGATCAACCGTCTGCGCACGCCGGGGGCGTTCGATCTTTCCTCCTTCCTGGATGAGAAAGCGTTCATCGCCGCAATTGATCTCAGCGAGGAGTGCGCCGTCCTCAACACGCCGCTTCGCCAGCTAACGGAGCTGTTCAGCACCCTCAGCGCGCTCGTAATGGCGATCCGCCGCGAGGGCGTCTGGCGCGTCGCCTCTCCCGAGGACGAGCTTCTGGCGGGCGATCAGATTTACGTCCTGTCGACGAAAAAGGACCTCGACCGCACGATCTCCATCTTCGTGGGCGAGACCACGTCGGCGCGCAGCGTCGTTCTGATCGGCGGCGGCAATGTCGGACTTGAAGTCGCCTCCACGCTGGAGACGACGGCGCCGGACATGCGCGTCAAGCTGATCGAGCGGGACCGGGGCCGCGCCGAATTCGCCGCCGACAACCTCAACCAGACCATCGTTCTCTGCGGCGACGGGATGGAACCGGAGCTTCTGGAGGAGGCCCGCGTGGGCCAGGCGCAGGCGGCGATCGCGCTGACCGACGACGACCGGGTGAACCTGCTGAGCGCCGCGCTCTGCAAACAGGCGGGGTGCCGCCAGTCCATCGCGCTGACGCAGAACACCGCGCTCGCCAATCTGTCGGGTCAGATGGGCGTCGACATGACGATCAATCCGCGCGCGACGACGGTCTCCACCATTCTCCGCCATGTTCGCCGGGGCCGCGTCCGCGCCGTTCATGTGGTGGGGGAGGGGGAGGCCGAGGTGATCGAGGCGCAGATCCTCTCCACCTCTCCGATCGCGGGCAAGCGGATCCGCGATGCGGGCTTCCCTTCGGGAACAGTCATCGGCGCGGTGTTGAGCGGGGACGAGGTGCTCCTCCCCCATGGCGATCTGGTGATTCACCCCGACGACCGGGTCGTCGTCTTCGCGCTTTCGGGACGGGTGAGGGAGATCGAGCAGCTGTTCCGCGTGTCGGTCGACTTCTTCTAAATCCGCGATGACCTGGCGCGGCTATTCGATCTTCGGCCTTCTCCTGATCATCCTCGGCGCGCTGATGCTGGCGCCGGCGACGATGTCCTATTTCGCAGGCGACGGCGCGGCTTTCGGGTCTTTCGCCATCTGCGCGATGATCTGCGTCGTCACCGGCGGCCTCCTGACGCTGGCGCAGTATCGGGCGAAGCCGCGGTCTGAGACTGTGGCGGAGTTCGGCACGCTTCTGGCGTTTTACCTCCTCGCGCCGTTTCTGGCGGCGGCGCCGATCAGCATCGTCTCGCCCGTGCTGAGTTACGAGGCGGCGTATTTCGAGATGGTTTCGACCTTCACCACCACCGGCGCGACCGTCTTCGACCGTTTGGACGAGGTGCGCCCCGCCATTCACCTCTGGCGCGGTCTGACCGCCTGGATGGGCGGCTTCGTCGCGCTGGTTATGGCGTTCGCGCTCCTCGCGCCCCGCAATCTCGGCGGGTTCGAGGTGAGGGGGGATCAGGGGCGCTCCGGCGCCGTCGGGCGGCTGACGGGCGCGCCGGAATGGGCTGGCGGGCGCGGCAGCGAAGCCTCCGCCGACCGCATCGCCGCCGCCATCGGCATGGTGCTGCCGATTTACGCCGCGCTGACCTTCGGCCTCGCCGTCGTTCTGGCCGCGCTCGGCCTCGCCCCGCTGAACGCAGCCGTCGCCGCCATGGGCGTTCTCTCCACAAGCGGCGTGAAGGCGACGGAGGAGAGCGCTTTCGCGGTCGGCGGCCCGGCGGCGGAAATCGTCGTCGTTCTCTTCCTCGTGCTCGCCGCGACGCGGCGCACATACGGGGCCGCAGGGCAGGGGGCGTTGAACTGGGGCCTGATGCGCCGGGATGCGGAGTTGCGCATCCTTCTGATCATCGCGCTCGCCGCGACGACGTGGCTTTTCCTTCGCCACTGGATCGGCGCGCTGGAGCTGGACGACGCCGGCGGCTTCTCGGTGAGAGCGCTTTGGGGCGCGTTCTTCACCGTCATCTCCTTCGCGACGACCACCGGGTACGAGAGCGCTTACTGGAGCGACGCGCGGGCCTGGAGCGGTCTCGACAACCCGTCGCTAATCCTCTTCGGTCTCGTTCTGATCGGCGGCGGCATCGCGACGACGGCGGGCGGGGTGAAGCTCCTGCGCGCCTATGCGCTCTTCAATCACGGCGTGCGGGAAATGGAGCGGCTGGTCCGCCCGTCCTCCATCGCCGGATCGGGCGCGCGAAAACGCGGGCTGCGGCGCGAGGGCGCGCAGATCGCATGGATTTTCGTGATGCTCTACCTCGTCGCGCTGGCGGCCGTCATGCTGACGCTCAGCATCTTCGGGTTGAGCTTTCAGGAGGCGCTGGCGGCGTCCATCGCCGCGCTCACCAATACTGGCCCGGTCTTCACGGCGGTGACGGAGGACGGCAGCTGGCTCACCTCCCTCACGCCGGAAGCGCGGGCGGTGGCGGCGGTTGGCATGGTTCTCGGGCGCGTGGAGCTTCTGGCGCTCATCGCCATGCTGAACCCCGACAACTGGCGCTAGCGCAAGCGTCGTTTTCCGGCGCAACGGCAATGCAGTTGACCTAAATGTGCGTCAAAACACTGGAAATGCTGCGCCGCAGCGCGCACATTACCGATGTCCGACACAAGAGCGCGTCAATGTGCGGAGCGGGTAGGGACGCGCGATAAAGCCAGAGAGGACCAATAAGATGGCTTCCGACCGTCAGAATCTGCAGGACGCGTTTCTCAATCACGTCCGCAAAAACAAAATCCCCGTCACGACTTTTCTGGTGAATGGCGTCAAATTGCAGGGCGTGATCACCTGGTTCGATAATTTCTGCGTGCTTCTTCGCCGCGACGGACAGTCGCAACTTGTCTACAAGCACGCGATTTCGACAGTGATGCCGTCGCAGCCCATCACGCTTTACGAAGGCGAAGACGCTGGGTGAGCATCAACTGGATGACGCAGGCGCGAAGACGCGCGCCTATGTCATCCATCCGGAAATCCTGAACGACGAGCGCGACCGCAGCGCGGCGAACCAGCTTGAAGAAGCGGTCGCGCTTTCCGACGCTCTGTTTCTGGACGTCGTCGGCTCCGAGATCGCGCGGTTGCAGGCCCCGCGGGCGGGGTGGCTTTTCGGCTCCGGCAAGGTTGAGGAAATCGGCGGGCGGATCGCCGAGGCCGATGTCGAATTGGCCATCATCAACGGGCCGATCACCCCGAAACAGCAGCAAAACCTCGAAAAAGCGTGGAAGGTTAAGATCCTCGACCGCACGGGCCTGATCCTCGAGATTTTCGGGGAGCGCGCGCGGACCCGAGAGGGCGCGCTGCAGGTCGAACTTGCGCATCTCGAATACCAGCGCAGCCGCCTGGTGCGCAGCTGGACCCATCTGGAGCGCCAACGCGGCGGGCTCGGCTTCGTCGGCGGCCCCGGCGAGACGCAGATCGAGGCGGATCGCCGTGCGCTGGACGAGCGGATGGTGAAAATTCGCCGCCAGCTCGACAAGACCGTGCGCACGCGAGGTCTGCAACGGAGCGCCCGCAAGCGCGTGCCGTTCCCGGTGGTCGCCTTCGTCGGTTACACCAACGCTGGAAAATCCACGCTTTTCAATCGCTTGACCGGCGCGACCGTGCTGGCGAAGGACATGCTCTTCGCCACGCTCGATCCGACCATGCGCGCGGTGGAGACGCCGACGGGCCGCAAGATCATCCTTTCGGACACTGTCGGTTTCATCGCCGATCTGCCAACCCAGCTGATCGCCGCGTTCCGCGCGACGCTGGAGGAGGTGCTGGAGGCGGACCTGATCGTCCATGTGCGCGACGCCTCCCATCCCGACGCCGCCGCGCAGGACGAGGATGTCGCCGAAACCTTGGAGGCGCTCGGCGCGCTCGACGATCCGGAGCGCGCGCGGATCACTATTCACAACAAGATCGACCTTCTGGATCCGGAGGCGGCCGCGGCGATCCGCGAGCGCGGGCTGCGGGCCGGCGACGAGATCACTGTTTCAGCGTTGACGGGCGAAGGCGTGGATGAGGCGCTGGCGATGATCGGCGAGAGACTGGCGGCGGATCACCTCCAGCGGCGCGTTCACGTCGACCATGTCCACGGCGAAGCGTTGGCCTGGGTTTACCGGAACTGCGAAGTTCTGGAGCGCGAGGATAAGGACGACGGCGTCACGATCGAGATATCGGCGGCGAAGTCGGTGCTTGAGCGGCTTAGTCGCCAATATCCAAGCCAGATCAGGTATTTATGAATTAACATAATATATATTATCCGCTTTATGGTTATGTGAACCTCTGGTTCCGCCGCTTGCCCGAAATGCGGCGCCCTTCTAGTGTCCGCGCAAGTTCAGACGCCGGAGCCTCCATGCCCCACATCGCCGCTCTTATCGTCGCCGCTGGTCGCGGCGTTCGCGCTGGCGGCGGCGGTCCGAAACAGTACCGATCCGTCGGCGGCGCGCCGGTGCTGGCGCATACGATCCGCGCGATGTTGGCCAACCCACGGATCGACAGCGTGAAAGTGGTCATCCATCCCGACGACGAAGCGCGTTATTCCGAAATCTCCGTCGAAGATCCGCGCCTCGCGCGTCCATGCCACGGCGCTGGCGAACGCGCGTTAAGCGTACGCGCCGGCCTAGAGGCGTTGGCGGATGATCCGCCGGAGATCGTTCTGATCCATGATGCGGCGCGGCCATTCATCAACGCCGCGACGATCGACGCAGTGATCGACGCCGTCCAGCCTGGGCGCGGCGCCTTCGCGGCGACGCCAGTGGTGGACTCTCTGCGGGTGGTGGAGGACGGCGTCTATATCCGCCCCCTACCCCGCGACGGCGTCTGGCGGGCCGAGACGCCGCAGGCGTTTCGCTTCGACGACATCCTCGCCGCGCACGGCGCCAATGACGATCCCAAGGCGGGCGATGACGTGGAGATCGCCCACGCGGCCGGCGTCGCCTCCGCGCCGGTGGAAAGCGGCGGCGACAACTTCAAGATCACGGCGCCCGGCGATTTCGCCCGCGCGGAAGAGAGGCTTTCGGCCATGCTGAGCGACATTCGCGTGGGTCACGGCTATGATGTGCATGCGTTTGAACCGGGCGATGCCGTCATTCTTTGTGGCGTAAAAGTACCTCACGAGAAGGCTTTGAAGGGCCATTCTGACGCGGATGTGGCCATGCATACGCTCACGGACGCGATTTTCGGCGCGATCGCCGAAGGCGATATCGGGCGCTGGTTCCCGCCGAGCGACTCGCAATGGAAGGGCGCCCCCTCCCACATTTTTCTCGAAAAGGCGGTGGAGCGGGTGCGTGCGCGCGGCGGCGTCATCGCCAATGTGGACGTGACGATCATTTGCGAGCGCCCGAAGATCGGCCCACATGCGGAGGCGATGATCGCCGAGCTTTCCCGCATCATGGGCCTCGACGCGAGCCGGATCAGCGTGAAAGCGACGACGAGCGAACGGCTCGGTTTCACCGGCCGCGAAGAAGGCATCGCGGCGACCGCCACGGCGACGGTGCGCTTGCCATGAGGATCGCCGACCTGATTGCGGGCGTGGCGGGCCTGCATCGCACGGGGCCGTTCGCGCCGATCCTCGCGGCGGCGCTGACGATCCCGGTTGCATGGATGATCCACTGGATCGGCGGCTTTCCGTTCCTTGTCGTCGCGACGCTGATCGGCGCGGCGAAGGTGATGTGGGCGAGGCCGCGGGCGAGCGTCCGGATGGTCGCGGACCGGATGATCGGTCAGATGATCGCGCTCTGGGCGCTCTCCGCCGGGCTTTGGTTCGCGGGCGTCGCGCCCCATGTTTTCCCCTACCCCGGATGGATCGGCGCTTTCGTCATGTTCAACCTACTCGTCGCCCTGCCCCCGATCGCCCGTCTCGCCGCGCGACATCCGCTGCTCGACGATGTGGCCGCGGGCGCGATGGCGGCGAGCGTGACGCTGCTGGCTGCGGGTATTTCGCATGGATGGTTCGGATGACGCCGGAACTCATTGAAAACGCGGAAGAAACCCTTGCATCTCTACAGGCCGCCGGTCTGATGGTCGCCACTGTCGAAAGCTGCACCGGCGGCCTGATCGCCGCCGCGCTGACGGAGGTGCCGGGATCCTCCGCGAGCGTGGAGCGCGGCTTCGTCACCTACTCGAACGCCGCCAAGACCGAGCTTGTCGACGTGCCCGCCACGCTGATCGAGGCGCATGGCGCGGTGTCGCCGGAGGTTGCGGCGGCGATGGCGGCGGGCGGCCTCGCCCGCTCGAGCGCCGATATCGCGGTCGCCGTCACCGGGATCGCAGGTCCGGGCGGATCGGAGTTCAAGCCTGAAGGTCTGGTCTGCTTTCACGCAGTGCGGCGCGGCGGGACGAGCATCGCGGATCGGATCGAATTCGGCGCCATCGGACGGGCGAATGTGCGGGAGAAAACGGTTCTCCGCGCGTTTGAACTGATCGCGGAGGTCATATGACGACGCTGAACGATCTTCTGGACGCGGCGCTCGATGGGTTCGCGGCGGGCGCGGCGCCGGGCCGCTCGCCCTTTTCCATGATCTACGCCGCCACGATCGGCGTCGATGGCCGCCCGCGCGTTCGGACGGTGGTCATCAGGCGGTTCGACCGGGATGGCGGAGGGATATGGTTCAACACCGACCTCCGCTCGCCCAAAGCGGCGGAGATCGACGCGGATAGGCGCATCTCCGTCCTCGCATATGACCGCGACGGCGGATTTCAGATGCGGGTCGAGGGCGAGGCGATCCTGCACCGCGATGGCGGAGCGAAGGCGGCAGCCTGGACGGCGAGCGCGGCTCGCTCCCGCATCTGCTATCGCCACGCCTACGGGCCGAGCGACGCGCTGGACGATCCCGCCAACGGCGATCCGACGGAGGCGATGCGCGCACCCGTCGACGCTGACGCCGGTTTTGAGAATTTCGGCGCGGTCGAGGTGCGGATGGAGACGATGGACGTGCTCGACCTCGCCGGCTCCGGCCATCGCCGGGCCCTTTTCACGCGTGCTGACGGCGCGTGGACGGGGCGCTGGCTGGCGCCCTGATCGCGCCGCTTCGGCCCACATTTTTCGGCAAGGCGCGCGTCGTTGCGAGCTGCGCGCGGAGGCGGGCGATCTCCTCCTGCTTTCTCCGCCAGAGGCGGGCGGCGATGGCGACGACGTCTTCGACCTCGACGGGTTCGACCTCGGAAGCCCCCTCCCCCAACGCATCGTCGAAAAGCGGCGCCCCGCCGTTCCAGTCCCGTGCGAGGCGGGCGTTGGATCGCGCGTAGAGCGCGAGGATCGCCCGCGCATCCCGCGCCGCCAGCCGCGCCGGCGCTCCAAGGCCGGGCGCGTCGTCGATCGCTTCGGAGAGGTCGCCGCGGGCGGGGTTCAGCGCGCCGTCCACGAAACGCGGGACCTGTTCGTTGAAAGCGGCCATGAAGGCGGCGCGCACCTGATCGAGACTGCGGTTGGCGCTTCCCTTCGGCGTCTCGGGCGGGTCGATCCCGATGCAATCGAAGAAATCCGCGACCACGTCCGAAACGCCGTCGAAGGCGGCGACATAGATGGCGTCGGCGCCGAAGGCCCTTCGCCAATGGCGGAGCCGCCCGGCGTAATCATGGCGTCCGTTGCGCTGAAACCGCGACGGAACGGCGAAGTCGGCGCTCTTGCCGATGCGGAGCGCATGGGTCCACGCGCTGAACATCGCCCGATCCTGTCGGCGGAGGTAGACGACGATTTCGACGCTCTTCGCGAAGGGCTTCAGAAAGCGCGCGATCCGCCGCGCGTCTCCAACGCTGCGCACATTGGCGAAGAGGTTCTCGGCGGAGATGATGAGCGTCTCCGGCCGCGTCTCCTCCACCTCCCGCCGCAGCGCCGCGCTCAGATCGCTTCTGAGGCGAAGGACGCGCCGCGCGCCGCCGACGCCGAGGGCGCGGCGGAGCCCGTCGGGCTCGAAAAGCCGTCCCATGGCCGCGGCGAAAAGCTGGTGCGAGGTGCGGCCGAGGGACTCGGGATAGAGCGTCCCCTCCGCCCGGAGCTGCGCCCTGCCCCGCGCGCACACGTTCTGGATCGACGTCGTGCCGGTCTTCGGCGCGCCGATATGCAGGATGGCGCGGTCAGCGCGCCAGAGTGTGCGGTTGCGATCTTTCACGAGGCGGCATGCTAGCCGCCATTGGTTAACGCGCGCCGTATAGCGCTTCCGCCCGCGCCTCGAACGCCCGGACGATCCGCTGCATCGCTTCGTTGAAGACGACGCCGATGATCGCCTGCAGCGTTCGGGACTTGAACTCGAAATCGACGAAAAAATCTATCTCGCAGCGTTTCTCGCCCGCCGGTTTGAAATGCCAGGTGTTGTTCAGATAGCGGAACGGCCCGTCGAGATAGGCGACCTCGATCCGGTCCTGCTCCGGCTTCAGCGTCACGCGGCTGCCGAAGCGTTCGCGGAAGAGCTTGAAGGAAATGACGAGGTCGGCGTCGATCACCTCCCCCTCCGCAATCGGGCGACGCGCGCGGATGCGGGAGGCCGCGCACCACGGCAGGAACTCCGGATAGGCGGAGATGTCGGCGATCAGCGCGTACATCTCGTCCGCGCTGTAGGGCATTTCACGTTTTTCAGCATGCGTAGGCATGGCGCGCTCTTAGCGCCTGTTGCGCGGGCGGTCATCCTGTCGGAATGTCGCGATCCACGGGGCCGGGCGAAGGGGCGCTCATATGCGCGACTATGCTGTCGACATCATGATCTCGGAGGCGGAGATCAGCGCGCGCGTGGCGGCGCTGGCCGAAGACGTGGAAGCGCATTTCGCCGATACGGAGAAGCTGGTGCTGGTCGGCCTCCTGCGCGGCAGTTTTGTCTTCATCGCCGATATCGCGCGGCGTCTGAGCTTGCCCGTGGAAGTCGATTTCATCGAGGCATCGTCTTACGGCGACGCGATGACGTCTTCGAAGGAAGTGCGCATTCTCAAGGACTTGCGCGATCCGATCGAGGGGCGCGACGTCCTGATCGTGGAGGATATCGTCGACACCGGCTTCACGCTTTCGCACGTCACTAAAATGCTGGCTGAGCGAAATCCGAAGCGGCTGGAGATCTGCGCGCTGCTCGACAAGCCGTCGCGGCGGGAGGCGGACGTCAAAGCCCGTTTCACCGGCTTTGAGATCCCCGATGAGTTCGTCGTCGGCTATGGCATCGACTATGCCCAGCGGAACCGAAACCTGCCCTATATCGGCAAGGTGCGTTTCACCGACGACGAGAGCTAAAAAGCGGCGAATAATGCGCCGCATCTAAATCGAATTTTAACGACGTTCGGTTAGGTCACGTCCGCCGTGGCGCGCAATCGCCGGGCTTCCCCACTTCCCGAAATACAATCTTTTCGCGAACAGATTAACTCGTGTTAAACTTTAGCATCGAGCTGTAAACGCTGAGGACATAACAATGAATTTGCTTCAGAGGCTCTGGTTGACGCTAGCGGTGCTCGCCTTGGCCGCCTGCGCCCTGCCGCCGCCGGGCGCGCAGCAATTCGTCTCTTTCAATGATGAGTTCACTCGTACGAAAGCGGCGACTGAAAGCTGGCTCGACGTGCTCGCGGTGGCGGAGCGGGAGAATTACGAGCGGACGCGCGCGAAATTCTCCGCGCTGACGGCGGAGGACGTGCCCTATCTCGCGACGACGGTGGATCCGCCGGTCACGGCCGCCTATCGGCGCGGCTTCGCTACGGTGATGCGCTATAATGAGCTGCTGCTCAGCTACGCCTCTGGCGACCGCGCGGCGGCGACGGTGGAGAGCGCGGCGGCGCTCGGTCAGTCGGCCTTCGGCTTCGCGGCGATCGCGGGGCTTTCGACTTCGGGCGCGGCGGCGGCGCTGATCCCGCTGCGGGATCCGATCCAGAACCTCGCCATGACCGCTCTCGCCTATCGCGACGGAGTCTCATTTCGCGAAGAGCTGATCGCCGACGCACCGGCCGTGGAGAACCTCCTGATCGCGATGCGGGACGGGGCGCCGACGCTCTTCCTCTTTTTCACGGCGACGGCGCGGGTGGATGATCAGAGGTCGCGCATCGGCCTCGCCCCCGCCGCAGGGTCGGGCGCGACGCTGAGCGAGAAGGAGCGCCAGGCGGCGTCGCTCTTGGCGGAATGGGTGGTGATGATGGACGCGACGCTGACGGCGCACCGGGCCGCCGTCGCAGCGGCGCAGAGCGGCGATCCCGTCGGTCTCGCCTCAGCCCAGCTGGCGCTGGAGGCGGGCGCGCGAAGCGCCGATCAGATCCGGCGCCTCATCGTCGGCTTGCGGTAAGGGAGCGGTCTCATGGAACTGACCTACGAAGAAATCACCGCGTTGATCGAAGAGCAGATCGAGAAATACGAGGACGCCGTGGCGCGCGGCGACCAGGTGGCGGTGCAAGCGGCGCAGCGGGAATATCTCAGGTTAGAGCCGCTGCAGGCGGAGGCGCTGCGCTACCGGGGCCGCGTGCTCGTCACCGGGATAAACCGGGCCGCCGATGCGGTGGACGAGGCGATGAAGGTCATCGGCGATCCGAAGGCGGCCCTTGGCGCGCGCGGGTTCGCGGAGGCGGCGGGGCTGCCGCTCGATCCCCCCTCCCCGTCGCTGGATGCGCCCGCGCCGCCCCCGGCGGGTCCTGCGGGGCTCTTCATAGCGGCGCGCGCGGCGGCGAAACTGGTGCGGGTCTTCGTCGACGATGCGGGGCGCGAGATCGCCCGCATCGGCGGCTCCCGCGCTTGGCGCAACAACAATCCCGGCAATATCCGCAAGGGAAGTTTCGCGGCCAATAACGGCGCTGTCGGCGATGACGGGCAGTTCGCGATCTTCCCTGACGAGGCGACCGGCCAGGCGGCGCTGGAGGCCCTGTTGCGCGGCGCGACCTATGGCGCGCTGACGCTGGCCAAGGCGATCAACCGCTACGCGCCGCCGGTTGAGAACGACACCAACGCCTATCTGGACTTCGTGGTGGAGCAGACCAGCATCGACAGGACCGCAATCCTCGGCGATCTCCGCATCGCCGACATTCGCAAGATCACCACCGCGATCCGGCGCAAGGAAGGCTGGCTGCCGGGCGAGGAGCGCCCGCACGGCCCCGCCTCCGAGACGGTGGAGACCGGGCCGGGCGGCACCTCCTCCGCTGTGGGCGCGGTGGACGACTGGATGGACGTGGCGCGGGCCGAGGCTGCGCTCGCGCCCTCCCAGCGCAGCGAATGGAGCGCCGCCGGCAAGCACAACCCGCGCATTCTGGAGTATTTCCGGGTGGGTACTAGTTTCGTCGCTAACTCCGATGAGACGCACTGGTGCGCCGCATTCGTCAACTACTGTCTGGAGACGTCGGGCCATGTGGGCACCGGCCATCCGGGCGCGCGGTCGTTCTTCTGGAACAAGAAACGCCAGTTCGTGAAGCTGGCGGAGCCCGCCATCGGCGCCATCGGCGTGCGCCGCTACGCGCCCTTCGACGATCCGACCTGGGCGAGCGGGTCGGGCCATGTGGGCTTCGTCACCGCGATCCATCCAGAGAGCGTGACGCTCTTGGGCGGCAATCAGTCCAATACGGTGATGGAGCAGACTTATAAGTTGAGGACCGTCGACCGGAACGGCGGGCTGAAGTCAGACTTCGTGGCGTTTATGATGCCGGTGATGAACTGAGCCTAGCTCGGCCCGTCATCACCGGGTCCGTTCCGGTGATTCAGACTGGCGCCGCATCTGGACGCCCGGAACAAGTCCGGGCATGACGGCGGCGGAGTGTTTAAGCAGCCAACTCGTAGACGAACACCTGAACCGGCCCATCCTCCGTCTCCGCCATCGTCGCCGTCCGGCGGTATTCAGCGCCTTCGAACTCGTCGAGCCGGGGCCAATGGTCCGGCAAATCGCGGGAGGTGAAGATATGCGCCTCCACCGCCTCGCCATCCTCGGCGAGGCGGATGCCGGGACAGCCGTGGTCGGCGCCCCACCCTTCCGCGATCAGCTTTCCTCGGATCCGCCCTTTGCTCCAGACGCCATTCAGCCCGTCGAGTTGATGCGCGTTCACCTCGCCGGGCGCGAGCGTGCCATAGGTCGCAAGCCGGTACTCCGGGCCGGTCATTTGGATTTCATGATCCAGACGCCGTCCCAGTCCGCGCCCGGCGGCTCGGCCTTCATGATGCGGCACCGCTCGATATAGTCGTTCGAGAGCGCGTCGGTCGGGTTCGCTTTCAGCGCTTCTTCGAAAGAGCGGGTCGCGCGATCCCAGTCCTGCCCACGGTAGCTTTGGACGCCTTCGCGGAAATGGCCGACGACGTCCATCATGTTCGGGAAGGTCTCTTCGCAATAGAAATCGAGGCATTCGTAGACGTCGACTGGCTGCGTCTTGCCCTTCACCTGAACCCGGTCGATCTCGCGCAGGCGATAGACGCCCTTCAGCTTCGCAACCGTGTATTCGGAGAGCAGGATGCGGGCGTGATACTGCTTGCACGCGCTCTCCAGTCGGGCGGCGAGGTTCACGCCGTCGCCGATCATCGTGTAATCCATCCGCTTCTGAGAGCCGATGTTGCCCGCGACGATGTTGTCGGTGTTCAGGCCGATGCCCATGTCGACGGGCATGTCGCCGCGCGCTTCGCGTTCCTTGTTCCACTCCCAGAGCCGGGTGATCATGGCGATGGAGGCGCGGACGGCGCGGTCCTCGTCGTCGTCATGGCCGACGGGGATGCCGAAAGCGGCCATGATCGCGTCGCCGATGAACTTGTCGAGCATCCCGCCCTGGCCAGTGATGCAATCCACCATCAGCTCGAAATATTCGTTCAGAAGCGCGACGGTGCCCTGCGCCCCCAGCGCCTCGGTGAAGGTGGTGAAGCCCCGGATGTCGGAGAAAAGGACGGTCGCCGTCGTGTCCTTGCCGCCCATGATGTCTTCAGAGGCGCCGTCTTCCAGCATCTGATCGGCGAGCTGCGGGTCCATGTAGCGGGCGAGCGTTGATTTGACCCGTTTCTCCGCCGTGATGTCCTCGATCATCACCATAGCGCCGAGGAATTCGCCGTCGCCGGACCGCAGCGGCAGCATGGTGAGGTTCGTCGTGATCTTGTTCTCGAAAAACTCGAGGTCGACGCCCATGATGATGTCGCCCTCGCCGGTCTCCAGCACCTCTTTCAGGCGCTCGACGAGCCACATGTTCTCTTCGCCGATGCTCTCTCCCGGCTCCCCGATGACGAGGTCGGGCGTGCGGCCCATCAGGCGCGCGGCGGCGTCGTTGCAAGTCTTCACGACCATCTCGGTATCGACGGTGATGACCCCGTTGGTCATCGATTGCAGCATCGAGTCGTTGTAGTTCTTCATCGCCTGCACGTCGCTGAAGAGCTTGGCGTTCTCAAGGCCGATGGCGATCTGGGCTGTGAAAGCTTTCAGGCGGGATTCATCCTCAGAATCAAAGGGTCCGCCCGCTTTGTTCAGAACCTGCGTGACCCCGATCACTTTACCCTGCTTGTTCACCACCGGCACGCAGAGGATCGAGCGGGTGAAGAACCCCGTCTGCTTGTCGAAGGACGGGTTGAAGCGCAGATCGGCGTAGGCGTGCGGGATGTTGATCGTCTTGCCGGAGGAGAAGACCGTGCCCGCGATCCCCGCCGAATTCGGCAGCCTGATCTCGAAACTGTCGAGGCCCGCGCCGACATGGGAGAAGAGCTCCTCCGTCTTCTCGTCATTGAGGAAGAGGGTCGATCGCTCCGCGTTCAGCATCCGCGTCGCTTCGGTCATCACCTTGTTCAGGAGCTTGTTCAGCTCCAGCTCCGAAGTCATGTCGGAGATGACGTTCAGGAATTCGACCTCTCGCTGACGGCTCTTTTCGATCCGCTCCACCAGCTGCATGGACTGGAGCGTGATCGCGCATTGCGTGGTGATGCCCTGCAGAACGTCGAGATCGGTGGGCGAGAATGCGCCGTCCTTCTTGTTCAGCATCTGGGCGACGCCGATGACCTCGTCCTTTGCGGTGCGGATTGGCGCGCAGAGGATGGATTGCGTCTTGAACCCGGTCTCCCGGTCCACGGTCGCGTTGAAGCGGGGGTCGCCATAGGCGTCGGGGATGATCTCCCCCGCGCCGGACTGAAAGACGGCGCCGGCGATCCCCTCGTCGTTCATCAGGCGGATCTCGCGCTTGGTGAGGCCGAGCGCGACGCGGCTGAAAAGCTCCCCCGTCGCGGGATCGTTCAGGAAGAGCGTGCCGCGTTCGGCCCCTGTCTCTTCGCTGGCGAGGTCGATCAGGGTTTCGAGAACGGTGTCGAGCGTATCCTGCGCAGCGACCTTGCGGCTGACGTCCAGAAGCATCCGCAGATGCGTCAGCTGCTCCTCATGGGTTTCCCCGATCTGTGGCGCGCGGCCGTCGTCAGGCATTCGCGGTCTCCCGCTCTAGCTGATCGCGCAGGTTGGCGATCGTCGACTTCAATTCCTCTATCTCACCTCGGTGGATGCGGATCAATTCCTGACGTTCTCCTGCGAAACGGCGGGAGAGCGCGTCCATCTCGTCGCGCACCCGCTGCACGGCGTCGCGCGTCTCGGATATCTCGCCGGTTGCGAGGGCCCGCTCCTCCTGCAGGCGGCTCTGGCCCTTGGAGCGTTCCTCCTCCAGTTCGTCGCGCATGGACTGGATCGTATCACGGAGGTGCTGCTGCTCCGCCGTCGAGCCCCGGCGCGCCTCCTGGAGGCGGCTTTCGTTGGCGGCGCGCTCCTGCTCGAGCGCATCGCGGAGCGACTGCACGGCGTCCTTCAACTGCTCGATCTCGCCTGCGGTCGCGGCCACTGCGGCCTGCGCGTCCCGCTGGCGTCCCGCGCGTTCGTCCTCAAGCGATGCGCGCAGCGCGTCGATCGTCTCGAACAGCACGCGCTGGTCTCCGTAGACCGTATCTTTAGAAGCGTCTTCGCCCACGCACCCCTCCGATCCTCCGCCATAACGGCGAGTTAGGGGAGGTTAGCAAAAAGCAAATGGTTTGGGCATGGTCATTGATCACGCAACCCACCGCATTTTACGCCAATGCCCGGCGAATTCACGGCGACGGGCGGCGACGTCACGCGCCGCCTCAGTCGGGACCGGTCAGGCCTCGCCGATCTTGGCGAGCCGCGCGTCCCTCAGCCGCGCGAAATCGTCGCCGGCATGGTAGCTGGAGCGCGTGAGCGGCGTGGCGGAGACCATCAGGAACCCTTTAGCGTAGGCCGCTTTCTCGTAAGAAGCGAATTCATCCGGGGTCACGTAGCGGTCGACGCCGTGGTGCTTGGGCGTCGGCTGGAGGTACTGGCCGATGGTGAGGAAGTCGATATCCGCGGCGCGCATGTCGTCCATCACCTGCAGAACCTGCTGACGATCCTCGCCGAGGCCGACCATGACGCCGGACTTGGTGAAGATGGCCGGATCCATCTCCTTTACCTGCTGCAGGATGCGCAGGGAATGAAAATAGCGCGCGCCAGGGCGCACCTGCGGATAGAGGCCGGGCACGGTCTCCAGGTTGTGGTTGAAGACGTCGGGCCGCGCCTCCACCACGATCTCCAGCGCGCCAGCGTCGGATTTGCGGAAGTCGGGCGTAAGAATTTCGATGGTGGTCGAGGGCGACTTGCGCCGAATGGCGCGGATCGTCTGGGCGAAATGCTCCGCCCCGCCGTCGTTTAGATCGTCCCGGTCGACGGAGGTGATGACGACATGGTTCAGCCCGAGCTTCTCAACCGCATGGGCCACCCTGCCCGGCTCGAATACGTCGAGCGCGTCAGGCCGTCCGGTGGCGATGTTGCAGAAGGTGCAGCCGCGGGTGCAGATCTCCCCCATGATCATCATGGTGGCGTGGCCCTGGGACCAGCATTCGCCCACATTCGGGCATCCCGCCTCCTCGCAGACCGTCACGAGGTTGTTCTCGCGCATGATCTTGCGGGTATCGGCGTAGCCGCCGGTCGGGTTCGGGGCCTTCACCCTGATCCAGTCCGGTTTCTTCGGCGACGCGTTGTCGGCGCGATGCGCTTTTTCCGGGTGGCGCTGAGCGGGGATCTTGAGGTCACGTGTCGTCATGGTGGGCGTTATACGCCAGAATCGCGTCGCATCACCCATCTGCGATGCAATGCCGCTATGCGCGGGCGCGGTCTCTCGGAGGTGATGCGCCGCGACCTGAAGGCGCGTTCGCTCATCTCGCTATTGCGAAGGCGATGCGGTAACCTATTTCACACTAATGGGCGGTCGTTTCTTTCGCGCCCGCAACGACATCCGCGCCTCCCGGCGGAAAGGAATTCGAGATGCTCAAGCGCGCCGTTGCGGCGACTGCGCTGATACTGGCGGCGGCCACCGCCGCTCCAGCCTCCGACCAAGCGATCTCCGTCGTCGCCTTCGACAGCGTGGCGCGGCCTTTCGCCGACACGCTCGTGCTTAGGGGACGGACCGAGGCTGACAGGCGTGTCGACGTCCGCTCCGAGATCGCCGGGCTCATCGCGTCTGAGCCGCTTCGCAAGGGCGCGCTCGTCGAAAAAGGCGATGTGCTCTGTCAAATCGCCGAGGGAGACAGGGTCGCCGAAATGGCCGAAGCGCGGGCCTTTCTGCGCGAGGCTGAGGTGAACGCCGAAGCCGCCGAGCAACTTGTCCAGAAAGGGTTCACGTCGGAGACGACGAAGAACACCCGCATGGCGGCGCTGGAGGCGTCGCGCGCGCGTGTGCTGAGAGCCGAGATCAATATGGCGCGGCTCACGATCCGCGCCCCCTTCAGCGGCATTCTGGAGAGCGACACGGCCGAACTCGGCTCCCTCCTCCAGAACGGATCGACCTGCGCGTCGCTCATCGCGCTCGACCCGATCAAGCTCGTCGCCTTCGCGCCGGAGCGGTCTGTGGACGAACTCGCCGTCGGCGCCGAGGTTGCGGCCAACCTGATCACGGGCCGCGAAGTGACCGGCATGATCAGCTTCGTCGCCCGCTCCGCCGACCGGGACACGCGCACCTATCTGGTGGAGGCGGAGACGCCGAACCCGGACCTCAGCATCCGCGACGGCATGACGGCGGAGATCGACGTCTCCCTCACGGCGCGGGACGCGCACCTCGCGCCCCAGAACGCGCTGACGCTGAACGATGCGGGCGCTTTAGGCGTGCGCGTGGTCGAAAACGGCGTCGCCAAGTTCTATCCGGTGGAGATCCTGAAGGACGTGAACATCGGCGCGTGGATCGCGGGCTTGCCCGAACAGGCGCAGATCATCGTCGTCGGGCAAGAATTCGTCACAGACGGGCAAACGGTGGAGGTCGAGCTGATCGACCCCGCGCGGTTGCAGTAAGAGGCAGACATGACGGGCATCGTTTCCTGGGCGGTTGAACGCAGCCGCATGATCATGGCGATGATCTTCCTGGCCATCGGCGCCGGGACGCTCGCCTATACCGGACTGCCGAAAGAGGGCAGCCCGGACATCAACGTGCCCGTCCTCTACGTCTCCGCCCCCCTGCCCGGCATCTCCGCCGTGGATGCGGAGCGATTGCTGGTGAAGCCGCTCGAAGCCGAATTGCGCGGCATCGAGGGGCTGGAGGAGATGACCGGCATCGCCACCGAAAACCACGGCGCCGTCGTCCTTCAGTTCGGCTTCGACTGGGACAAGGCGGCGACGCTCGCCGACGTGCGCGACAAGGTGGACAAGGCGCAGGCCGAAATGCCGGCGGAGACGGAGGAGCCCTCCGTCATCGAGTTCAACCTCTCCGCCTTCCCGATCCTGATCGTCTCGCTTTCGGGCGACGTGCCGGAGCGGACGCTGCTGAAGCTCGCAAAGGACTTGCAGCGGGAGGTCGAGAGCCTTTCGCCGGTCTTGGAGGCCGGTCTCGCCGGCCACCGCGACGAGATGATTGAGGTCGAAATCGACCCCCTGAAGATGGAGGCGTATAACGTCACCGCGCAGGAGCTTCTGAACGTCGTCTCCGCTAACAACGCGCTGGTCGCTGCGGGCGAAGTGGAAAGCGCCTCCGGCTCCTTCGCGGTCAAGCTGCCCGGTAATTTCGAGACGGCTGAGGACATCTACGAGCTGCCGATCCGCGTGGACGGCGACGCCATCGTCTATCTCGGCGACATCGCCGACATCCGCCGGACCTTCAAGGACGCCGAAGGCACCGCCCGGTTCAACAACGAACCCACCGTCGCGCTGCAGGTGAAGAAGCGCATCGGCGAGAACATCATCGACACGGTCGCCCAGGTGAAGGAGCGCGTCTCCACCGTCACCGCGACCTGGCCCGCGCCGCTGCAGGCCGCGGTCGAGGTCGAGTATTCGATGGACGAGAGCACCCGCGTGCTCGGCATGGTCGATCAGTTGGAGGGGTCCGTCCTTACGGCGGTTCTGCTCGTCATGCTGGTCGTGGTGGCGGCGCTCGGGTTCCGCTCTTCGCTGCTCGTCGGCATCGCGATCCCCTGCTCCTTCCTCCTCTCCTTCGCGCTGCTCGCCGTCTTCGGGATGAGCGTGAACAACATGGTCATGTTCGGCCTGATCCTCGCCGTCGGCATGCTGGTGGACGGCGCCATCGTCGTCACCGAATACGCCGACCGGCGTCTGACGGAGGGCGCGGAGCCGCACAAGGCTTACGGCGAGGCGGCGCAGCGGATGTTCTGGCCCATCGTCTCCTCCACCGCGACGACGCTCTGCGCCTTCCTGCCGATGCTGCTCTGGCCGGGCATGCCGGGGGAGTTCATGGGGCAGCTGCCGGTGACGATCATCTTCGTTCTCTCGGCCTCGCTGGTCGTGGCGCTCGTCTTCCTGCCGGTGCTCGGCACGACGGTGATGACGCTGAACCGCATCCTCTTTAGCTGGTGGCTCGGCGCCGGATTCCTCGCCTTCGCGCGGCGCTACAAGGCGCTGCGGGATCGGCTCTTCCGGCCCAAGGACAAGCCGGTGAAGGCCGGTTATCGGCGCACGGCGTTCGGGCATGTGGTCAAGGCCATCGTCGGCAACCCGGTGATGCCTGTCGTCGCAATCCTGACCGCCGTGGGCACGATGGTCGGCACGATGATGTATTTCGGCGAGAACTCGAAAGGCGTCGAGTTCTTCGTGAAGACCGAGCCGGAGCGCGCCATCGTCCATGTCCGCGCTCGCGGCAACCTCTCGCTAGCGGAGAAAGACCGTCTCGTCCGTCAGGTCGAGGAACGCGTGCTGGACGTCGACGGCGTCTCCGCCGTCTTCGCCTTCGCGGGCAAGGGCGGGCTGGACGGGCGCGGGGCGGACAACTCCCCTTCAGACGCAATCGGTCAGGTGCAGCTGGAGCTGGCGCCCTGGGGAACCCGCCGCTCGGGCGACGAGATCATCGCCGAAGTGGTGGAGCGGACGGCCGAGGTGCCGGGCGTCATCACCGAGCTGAGCGAGCTGAAGGACGGCCCCGAGCAGGGCAAGCCGATCCAGTTCCGCGTCATGACCCCGAACTGGGAGACGCTGCTCGCGACCGCTGGCGACGTGCGGGCGCATTTTGAGGGGATCGAGGGCCTCACCGATGTGGACGACACGCGCCCCCTCCCCGGCATCGACTGGTCGATCAAGGTGGACCGCGAAATGGCGGGCCGTTTCGGGGCCGACATCGCCACCATCGGCACGCTGGTGCAGCTGGTCACGCGCGGCGCGCTCCTCGACACGATCCGCCCCGACGACAGTGACGACGAATTGGACATCCGCGTGCGCTTCCCTGAACAGGATCGCCTGCTGGCGACGCTGGAGCAGCTGAAGCTCCGGACGGGCATGGGCCTCGTCCCCCTCTCGAACTTCATCGAGATCGAACCGGTGGAGAGCCTCGCCGAGATCAGCCGCTTCGACACCGTCCGCTTCATCGACATCCGCGCGGACGTCGCCGAGGGCGTGAACGTCAACGAGAAAATCGCCGAGATCCAGACCTGGCTGGAGGAGAAAAGCCCTCTGCCCGCCGGCGTCGACCACATGTTCGTCGGCGATCAGGAGGAACAGGCCGAGAGTATGGCCTTCCTCGGCAAGGCTTTCCTTGGCGCGCTCGGCCTGATGTTCGCGATCCTGCTGGCCCAATTCAACTCCGTCTATAATTCGGTGCTGGTCCTCTCCGCCGTGATCATGTCGATCACCGGGGTGATGATCGGGATGCTGGTGATGGATCAGACCTTCTCCATCATCATGACGGGCACCGGGATCGTGGCGCTGGCCGGGATCGTGGTGAACAACAACATCGTCCTGATCGACACCTATCAACAATTCGCGCGCGAGTTGCCGCGTCTTGAGGCGATCATCCGCACGGCGGAGCAGCGCATTCGGCCGGTCCTGTTGACCACCGTCACGACGATGGCCGGTCTCGCGCCGATGATGTTCGCGGCGTCGGTGAATTTCGGGGCCTTCGGCGCGCTCTTCGCCGCCGGTATCTTCTCCGCCGCCGCGTGGGAGACGTTCTTCGCGACGCTCCTGCTCGTCGGCGCGCCCACGGCGCTCTGGTGGGCGCAGCTGGCGACGGCGGTTGTGTTCGGGCTGGGGATCTCCACCTTCCTGACGCTTCTGGTGACGCCCGCCGCGCTGGCGCTGAGAGTGTGGGGGGCGGACTACATCCTCCGCCGCTACGGCCTCTTCCACCGGATCGTCGCGGCGCTCGGCTACCGGCCGATCTTCGGGAGGGAGGCCTATCGCCGGTTCCGCAGCGACGTGGCCCTGCACCGCGATATGGTGAAGTCGGACGCGCCGGAGTTCACCTGGGTCGACTTCGAGCCGGAGACCGCCCCGAACGCGCCCACCCCGCCGCTGGCGAGCCTGCCCCCGCGCCGGTTCCCGGAAGCGGCGGAGTGACCTCACGGGCGCGCTGACGCGCGACGCTCTTTCATGTCGTCGTCTGCGGGCTGTCGCCCGCCTCCTCCTCGATGGGGCGCTGACGCGCCTTTCGCGCGTCGCGCGAGGATATTTGTCGAGCAAAGAAGCAGCGCGAACGCCGCACCTTCTCTGCTCGACAAATATCCCCGCCGGAGGCTTCCGCGGGTTCGGCTTTACGCGACGTTCGATTTGAAGCGCCATCGGCGAGACGCGCCGCGAAGCGGCGGCGAGCCGCTACCGCGCGGCGAAGGCCGCGCCAGCGCATCCGTTGAATCCCGCAGGCGTTCTCAAGCGGCTTCCTCTTCCCGCTCCGCCTCCTGACGGCGCCACATGGCGGCGTAGGCGCCGCCTTTGGCCATCAGAGCGGCGTGGTCGCCGCGCTCGGCGATCTCGCCCTTCTCCAGCACGATGATCTCATCGGCGTGGACAACGGTGGAGAGGCGGTGCGCGATGGTCAGGACGGTGCGGTCGGCGCCGAGGCGCTTCAGGCTGTCCTGAATTTCCTGCTCCGTCCCGGTGTCGAGGGCGGAAGTCGCTTCGTCGAGGATCAGGATCGGCGGGTTCTTCAGGATGGTGCGGGCGATGGCGACGCGCTGTTTCTCCCCGCCCGAGAGCTTCAGGCCGCGCTCGCCGACCATCGTCTCATAGCCGTCCGGCAAAGCGGCGATGAAGTCGTGGATCTGGGCGGATTTCGCCGCCTCCACGATCTCTTCCTCGCTGGCGCCATCGCGGCCATAGGCGATGTTGTAGCGGATCGTGTCGTTGAAGAGCACGGTGTCCTGGGGGACGACGCCAATGGCGGCGCGAAGGGAGGATTGCGTCACGTCGCGGACGTCCCGCCCGTCGATCCTGACGGCGCCCTCGTTCACCTCATAAAAGCGGAAGAGAAGCCGCGAGAGGGTCGACTTGCCGGAGCCGGAGGGGCCGACGACGGCGAGCGTCTTGCCGGCGGGGACGGAGAAGTCGACGCCTTTCAGGATCGGACGATCGGGCTCATAGGCGAAGCGCACGTCCTCGAAGCGGAGATCGCCGCCGATCACGTTCAGATCGCGGGCGTCTGGCTTGTCGACGACCTCGGCGGGCTGGTCCAAGAGGCGGAACATCTCCCGCATGTCGACGAGGCCCTGACGGATCTCCCGGTAAACCGTGCCGAGGAAATTGAGCGGCATGGTGAGCTGGATGACATAGGCGTTCACCGCGACGAACTGGCCGACGGTGAGCGTCCCGTTCTGCACCCCGATCGCCGCCATCGCCATCACCGCGACCAGCCCCGCGCTGATGATGAAAGCCTGCCCCGTGTTCAGCCAGGCGAGGGAGATCGAGGTGCGGATCGCCATATCCTCGTACCCCTCCATCGAGGCGTCATAGCGGCGCGCCTCCCGGTCTTCGGCGTTGAAATACTTGACGGTTTCAAAGTTGAGGAGGCTGTCCACCGCTTTCTGATTGGCGTTGGTGTCCTCCTCGTTCATCTTCACGCGGATCTTCACGCGCCACTCGGTCACAGCGAAAGTAAACCAGGTGTAGAGCCCAATCGTCGCGACGATCACCAGGAAATACCAACCCGAAAAGGCGAAGAAGAAGATCGCGGCGACCATCGCCAGCTCCAGAAAGAGCGGAATGATCGAGAAGAGCATGAAGCGCAGCAGGAACTCGACGCCCTTCACCCCGCGCTCGATGATGCGGCTGAGGCCGCCCGTCTTGCGGGTGATGTGGTAGCGGAGCGAGAGCGCGTGGACATGGCGGAAGGTCTCGAGCGCCAGCCGCCGCAACCCGCGCTGCGCGACGCGGGCGAAGATGCCGTCGCGGAGCTGCGCGAAGCCGATGGTGGAGACGCGGGCGACGCCATAGGCGATCACCAGCATGACCGGGATCACGTACCAGATCTCGGCGGGGGCCGCGTCTTCGGCGAGACCGTCGACGGCCCACATGTAGAAGACGGGCGTGATCACCGTCGCCAGTTTGGCGAGCACGAGCGAGGCCAGGGCGAGCACAACGCGCACGCGGGCGCCCGTGTCGCCTTTCGGCCAGAGATAGGGAGCGACGCGTTTGACGACGCGGATATCCGCCTCGCCATCGGTCGCGGCGCGCCCGTTCATTGATCGCATGGAAGCGCCTTTCAGAACCCTCGGTTCATGGAGATAGGCGCAGCGATCGCGCCCGCCAAGGCCGAAGTCACGGTTCCGCCGTCTCCGGCACGGTGAAGATCTGACCTGGGTAGATCAGATCAGGATCGCGAATCTGGTCGTCATTGGCGGCGTAAATCACCGTGTAGCGAGGGCCCGCGCCATAAGCGCTCTCCGCCAGACGCCAGAGGCTGTCGCCGCGCTGCACCGTGACCACGCCGTCGCCGAGCGGGCCTTGCGCGATGTCCTCGCGTTGAAACGGCGTCTCGATCCGGCTGAGAACGCCGCCGTCGGCGCCGATATGATCGACCCTGAGGGAATAAACCCCGGCCGCGATGGGATCGACCGCGCGCGTGCGCCAGGAGCCGTCGTCGCTCAGCGCCGTCTCGGCGATCGGAGCGCCGTTGAGATAGAGGCGCACGGCGCCTTCGGGGCGGCCTCTACCGGCGAACACGACCCGTCCCGAGGCGTCATAGCTGATCGCATCCAGCGTAACGCCGTTCGCCGCAGACCGCTTCGGCGGCTGGATCACGCGCACCGTCTCCGCTTCGGGTTGCACCACGACGGGCGCTTCGTCTTCGGTCATGCCGCCGATCACGAAGATCGGTGCGGAGGATGCGACCGGTCCGCCCTCATCCGGCCGCGCCTGAATGACGAGCGTTTGCGGCGGCGCCTCAGCGCCAGACGGCGGCGTCTCATCATCAGATGCGTCAGCCTCCGTCACGGTCTGCGTCGCCGCCTCAGCAGCCTTCTCCTCGTCGTCGGTCTCGCCAGATTTCCGGTCGATGGTGACGAAAGCGACGAAGGCTCCGTCTTCGTCCGCTTTCGTCTGCGCGATCACTTCGCCATCCACCACGACGTCGACCGTCGCTCCCGGCGTCGCCCGCCCCGCGACGAGACCGGAGCCGTCGGGTTCAATCCGAACGACGTCGAAGCTCGGCTTGTCGTCCGTCGGCGCAGCAGGTTCCTCGGGGGCCGCATCCTCGTCCGCTGCCCGCTCGCCGGTTTGAATGGCTTCATCTGGCGTCGGAGCTTCAGCGACACCTTGATCAGGCGCTACCGGAGTTGCTTCGTCCGCGCTCACTCCCGCAGCGGACCCGCTGTCTCCGTCAACGACGAGCGGTTCTTCGTTCTGGGACGGCTTGTTTGCGGTCTCCAATGGCGCCTCAGGTTCCGAACTCGTCTCGGGCGCAGACGTCTCGGCCGTCGCCGTCTCAGGCGCCTCGGGCGAAGGGGCGGCGTCGCCGCCTGCCGCCGACACTTCTTCGCTCACCGGCGCGTCCGGCTCCACGGCGTTGCGCACGAGGTTTTCGCCAGCGCCGCTCTCCAGGATGAAATAGACCACGAGGCCTACGATCACTGCGCTGACGCCCGCGCTGATCCGATCGTTTCTCGTCATCGTCACGCTCCTCCTACACCGCTCCTTCATGAACAAAGACCGCGCCGGTGTCGACTCTGCGCGCTTCCTCGTGAACAGTCGCAAGCGCAGCCGTTAGGGGGAAATCCATGAAGATGATCTGCGTTTATTGCGGCTCGCGCGACGGCGACGACGCCGCCTTCGCCCGCGCGGCGGAAACGGTCGGCGCCGGGATCGCGTCGCGCGGCATGGGCCTCGTTTACGGCGCTGGCGATGTCGGCCTGATGGGGCGAACGGCCAGCGCCGCATTGGCCGAAGGGGCCCCCGTCGTCGGCGTCATCCCCCATCACCTGAAGGACGCCGAGATCGGCAAGGACGGCCTGACCGAACTGATCGCCGTCGACACCATGCATGAACGCAAGATGATCATGTTCGAGCGCGCCGACGCCTTCATCGCCCTGCCCGGCGGCCCCGGCACGCTGGATGAGCTGATCGAGCTGCTCACCTGGCGCCAGCTGGGCCTCCACGAGAAGCCAGCGCATCTCCTCAACCTCGGCGGCTACTGGGACCCGCTCATCGCGCTCCTCCGCGAAACGGTGGATCGCGGCTTCGCCTCGGAGAGCTTTCTCGGCTACCTCACGGTCCACGAAACGCCGGAGGCGCTTCTCGACGCGCTCTGATCCTGCTTCCCCCAAATACGCGTAAACGGAGGGCGCAGCCCGACTTCGGTGAGGAGCGGGCCCCTGCAAAGGGGCCCCGACGAAGCGAACCCCACCTCGCCAAAAGAAAAGGCCCCGCCGAAGCAGGGCCTTTCCCGAAACCTGAAGCGCGGATCAGCCGCCGGCCTTCGCCAGACGCTCCGCCACGTTCTCCCAGTTCACCAGATTGTCCAGGAAATTGGTGAGGTAAGCCGGACGCTTGTTGCGGAAGTCGATGTAGTAGGAATGCTCCCACACGTCGCAGCCGAGAAGCGCGGTCTGGCCGAAGCAGAGCGGGTTCACGCCGTTCTCCGTCTTCGTCACCTTCAGCGCGTCGCCCTCTTTCACCAGCCAGCACCAGCCGGAGCCGAACTGGCCCGCGCCCGCCGCGCCGAAATCGGCCTTGAACTGATCGACGGAGCCGAAGGCGTCATTGATCCGCGCTTCCAGCTCGGAGGGCATGGAGCGGCCGGACGGCCCCATCATCTCCCAGAACTCATTGTGGTTCCACATCTGGGAGGCGTTGTTGAAAAGGCCCGACTGCGCCACCGCGCCCGCCTGGTAGGTCGCCGTGACGATGTCCTCCAGCGACTTGCCCTCATGGCCCGATCCCTCAAGCAGCTTGGCGCCGTTGGTGGCGTAGGCCTGGTGGTGGATGTCGTGGTGGAACTCCAGCGTCTCCTTCGACATGCCGCCATCGGCGAGCGCGTCGTGAGCGTAGGGAAGTGCGGGAAGGTCAAAAGCCATGGGATCGCCCTCTTCTTGCTTTGGCGTTAACTCTCGCCGCCATATAGACCGGCGATCCGGGCGTTTCACCCCCGGATCGCGCATTATACTGCGATGAGCGCCTCGTTCAGAAAAAGAGGCTCATATAGGCGATCCCGCCGATGTCCTCATTCGCGCTGTCGTCGGCGTATTCGATGCCGGCCGTAGCGGAGATGCCGGGCGCTAGCGCATAGGTCGCCCAGGCCGACGCGACATCGGTGTCGTTGAAGTCGTTGTTGGAGTACCCGCCCGCCACCGTCCATGGGCCCGTCGAATACTCCGCGCCGATATAAAACGTCTCGCCCGCCGAAGCGCCATCGAGGTAAGCGTCGCCCGCGTTCTGATAGCCGCCAGCGAGCGTGAAGCCGGATGCGCTGACGAAGGCGCCGACGGCCCAGACGTCGTTATCGGCGCCGTCCTCATCGGCGTAGCCGCCGTTCACGCCGAAGCCGAAGCCATCGAACTCGCCGTTGTAGGCGGCCGCGACGGACCAGTAGTCGGACCCGTTGAACACCGGATTGTTCGTGTCGGCGGCTCCGTCCGCATTAACGTTCGGCAGGTAGCTGACGCCCGCCTGAAATCCCATGAACTCGGGCGTGTCATAATGAACGCCCACGCCCTGCTCGCCGCCCGCCACTGCCGCCATGTCGTCGGCGGCGGTCGTGATCGCATCGGCGTCATAGTACCCGACCTTGGAGCCGGGAGAGCCGATGACGGAGTTGTTGTAGGTCGCGATCGCCGTGTCGTCGCCGCCGAATTTGAGGGAGCCGAAAGCGCCCATAACGCCGCCATAGTTCTTATCGATCTGATCGCTATCGGTCTGCGCCTCCAGCTCGACGACGGCGAAGAAGGTCAGGCCGTTATCCGCCTGAAGCTCGCCTTCGAAGTGAACCTCCCCGTCGCGCACGACGCCGAGGCCGTCCTGACCCGCGCCGTCCGACAGCGCGACGCCGAGATGGTAGAAACCGGAGATGCCCAGTTCCCACTCGGCGGCGTTCGAAGGGGCGGCCGCCGCGAGCAGCGCGAGAGCGGTGGAGGAGGCGCGGATTTTGCGCATACCGATTGCCTTTCTTATGCGGGGCGATCTCGACGAAACATCGTCATATTTGATTGGGGAACGCCTTGGTGGAGCCTGGGCGCAGGGAAAGAAATAACGTGATTGTTATGCTATAACAATACAGAAAGGCGCTGAATTTAAACTGCGATCAGTGCGACCGCGACGCGGCGCGCCTCCGCCAAAAGCACATTGTAGGTCCGGCAGGCGGCGGCGGTGGCCATCACCTCGACGCCGATCCCCGCGCTTTCCAGCGCGGCGCGCGTCGCGGCCGGCAGCGGCGCAATCTCGCCCCCCATGCCGACCAGCATGACGTCGATGTCCTGCGCGCTGTCCAAGATCGATTTGAACGCCGCCGCTTCAAGCGCCCCCGGCTCCCAAGCCTGCGGCGTCTGCTCGAACATGATCATGTGGCCGCTGTGGAAGGCCCCCGCTACGCGAAATCCGCCGCCGCCGTAACTGTCGATCGGCGGCGGGCCCTCGTATCCAAGCTCGGCCATTCTCATCGATGGGGCCTCATGGCGCGTCGGGCGATCCGAACTGCACGCCCGCCGCTTCCGGATCGGGCTTCGACCAGTCGCGCTTCACCCCGAGCCAGAGCAGGATGACGGAGGCGACGAAGATCGACGAGTAAGTGCCGACGATCACGCCGAGGATCATCCCGAAGGTGAAGCCACGAATGACCTCTCCGCCGAGGAAATAGAGCGAGAGGAGCGCGATCAGCGTGGTGACGGAGGTCATCACTGTCCGGCTGAGCGTCTCGTTGATGGAGAGGTTCAGGACCTCGATCAGCGGCTTCTGCTTAAATCGGCGCAGGTTCTCGCGCACCCGGTCGAAGACGACGACGGTGTCGTTCAGCGAATAGCCGACGATGGTCAGCAGGGCCGCGATGATGGAGAGGTTGAACTCCAGCTGCACCAGCGAAAAGACCCCGATGGTGATGATCACGTCATGCACCAGCGCCGCCACCGCGCCGAGGGAGAACTGCCACTCGAACCTTAGCCAGATGTAGATCAGCACCGCGCCGACCGCGAGCAAGATGGCCATGACGCCCGCCTGGATCAGCTCGCCGGAGACCTTCGGCCCCACGACCTCCACCCGGCGGATTTCGATGCCCGGCAGCGCTTCCTCCAGCGCGACGCGGACGATGGTCACGACCTCCATCTGCGCGTCGCCGTCGCCCGGCTGCTCCTCCACCTGGATCAGCACGTCGTCGGGACGCCCGAACTCCTGGACGGAGACGTCGCCGAGCCCGAGCCCGGAGGTGACGGAGCGGATGACGGCGAGGTCGGCGGGGCCTTGCGTCCGCGCCTCGATCGTCGTGCCGCCGCGGAAATCGATGCCGAAGTTCAGTCCCATGATCGCAAAGATCGCGATCGAGCCGATCACCAGCGCTGCGGAGACGATGGCGGCGAGCTTCCTCAGCCCGAGAAAGTCGAAATTGGTTTCGCTTTTGACCAGTTTCAAACGCATGCGCTCACACCTCCAGCGTCTTCGGTCGCCGCTTGTCGTAATAGGTCGCCACCATGAGGCGGGTGACCATGACGGCGGTGAAGACCGAGGTGATGATGCCGACGCCCAGCGTTACCGCGAAGCCCCTGACCGGGCCGGAGCCGATGGCGAAGAGGATCACGGCGGCGATGAAGGTCGTCACGTTGGCGTCGATAATGGCGGAGAAGGCGCGCTCATACCCCGTCTCGATTGCACGGGCGACGCCCTTGGAGCGGCGAAGCTCCTCGCGGATGCGCTCGAAGATCAGCACGTTGGCGTCCACCGCCATGCCGATGGTCAGCACGATGCCTGCGATACCGGGGAGCGTGAGCGTAGCGCCGATGACCGATAGCAAAGCCATGATCATCGCGACATTGAGAATGAGCGCGATATTCGCGAAGAGCCCAAAGGTCCCGTAGCTCAGGAACATGAAGACGAGCACGGCGACGAAAGCGATCACCGTCGCGACTTGCCCCGCCGCGACGCTGTCCGCGCCGAGGCCGGGACCCACCGTTCGCTGCTCCAGCACCGAAATCGAGGCCGGTAGAGCGCCCGCGCGGAGGAGGATGGCGAGCTGCTGCGCGCTCTCCACCGTGAAGGAGCCGGAGATCTGGCCGGAACCGCCGAGGATCGGTTCGCGGATCGTCGGGGCGGTGATAACCTCGCCATCTAGCACGACGGCGAAGGGCCGCCCGACATTCTCCGCCGTGGCGCGGCCGAACTTGCGCGCGCCGGAGTTGTTGAAGCGGAAGTTCACCACCGGCTCGCCCGTCTGCGGGTCGAAACCAGGCTGTGCGTCGTCCAACTCCTCGCCGGAGACCAGCGCGCGGCGGTCGACGATGTAGCCGAGGCCAACGTCTTCGATATCCGGATAGATGATTTTCCCCGGTCCGGGCGCGCGGGTCAGATTGCCCGTCGTGCTGTCGACCATGTGGAATGACAGTTTGGCCGTGGTGCCGATCAGGTCGATCAGCTCCTCCGCCGAACCGACGCCCGGCACCTGAATGAGGATGCGCCGCTCGCCCTGGCGCTGGATCGTCGGCTCGCGCGTGCCGGCGGCGTCGATGCGGCGCCGGACGATCTCCAGCGAGGTGTTCATGGTGCGGTTGACGACTTCGCGCTCCTCGGTCTCCGAGAGGCTTATGCGGATGCGTTGATCGTCTTCGGGACGTATCAGGAGATCGGGCGTCACCGCGCCGAGGCTGAGGTCGGTCACCTGTTGAGCGAGACCGCCGAGCGCTTCGAGCGCGAGGTCGATCTCAGCGGCGTTGGTGATGCGGACGGAGACGTTGTCGTCTTCGGCGCGAAGATTGGTGTACTGCCGAACGCCCGCGTCGCGGAGGGCTTGCCGGGCGTCGGCGCGAAGCGACTGCATCCGCTCGACCACCACGTCCTCGATATTCACCTCGACGAGGAGATGCGCGCCGCCGCGAAGGTCGAGACCAAGGTTCACGACGTTCACCGGCGCGAAGGAGGGCCATTGCTCCGCCCGCGCGGTCAATTCCGCGTCCGGCGTCCCGCCGAATTCGGCCAGCTGCGCGATCTCACGGCGCGCCTGCCCCGCGTCGTCGGCGAGGTCGTACCAGAGGTTCGGCGTCGCGAAGACGACGCCGAGCAGGCAGAGACCCAGAACGAGGGCCTTCTTCCAGGGAGCGAAGTAGAGCACGCGGGCCCTCCCCTAACAGGGTCAGCCCTCGGCGGGCTCGGTCTTTGAGATGACGCTGGCCACGGCGGAGCGCAAGAGACGGATCTTCACTTCCTTTGCGATCTCGACCTCGATCTCCTCCTCGCCGTCCTTCACCTTGGTCACCTTGCCGTAGATGCCGGACTGGGTGAGCACCTGATCGCCGCGGCGGAGCGCCTCGACCATCTGCTTGTGCTCCTTCGCCTTTTTCTGCTGCGGGCGGATCAGGAAGAAGTAGAAGATCACGAAGATCAGGATCAGCGGGATGAAGGAGGTGAAGATATCACCGCCGCCGCCGCCTGCGCTCTGCGCGTATGCCGGGGTCGCGAACATCGTGGGTTCCTTGAGACGTCGAAATTTCGGATCGATCTACAGTCAGGCGCGGGTCGGATGCAAGACGGCCCGCCCGCCGGGCGCTGCGGCGAATACGTGCGCCGGATCAGAAAGCTTCGGGCCGCTTCAGGAAGAGTTTCGTCAGGTAAGCGAAATCAGCCCGGTCGATGGCCGCGAAGAACTCGCCGTCGGACCGCGCCTCCGGCGGCGCATTCCAGAACCTCGCCTCGGGGTAGCTGACCGTCGCGCAATAGTTGGCGATGTAGCCTTTCTCCGCATGGGGACGGCGGATGAAGGCGTAGAGCCAGTCGAAGTCCCACTGAATGGCGGCGCAGATGTAGACGTAAAACACCAGCGCGCGCTTATCGAACTTCTCCAGCCCTCGATGTTTGTCGACGACGAAGAAGTCGCCGACATAGACGATGCGCCCGCCCATCCGGTCGATCACCGGCGGGTAATGGTCGGCCTGGAAGGCAGGCGTCTCGTCCGGAGAATGGAGGCGCGTCGCCTGATCCAGCATGAAGCTCAGGACGTCGGTCGCGCGCAGATCGTCCATCCGCGCGCCGAGCACGCCCACCGGCTTTCCGTTGTCCTTGTCCCGCATGATCATCCAGAAGCCGTTCTGCGGCGTGAAATCATTGAAGGCGTGCGACAGCTCCTTCGTGAAGTACGGTTTCTTGATCTTGCCGGCGAGCCCCTGGATCGCCTTGAAGTCGCGGCTCAACTCAAGCGTCATGCCCACTTCCGCAAGCCGGGCGGAGCAGAACGCGCCGAGCTGCACCAAATCGTGAGGCGTCACCCCGCTTTGCAAAAGCGCGCCCTCCCCATCGTTCCCTCTGTTGGGCTATTGGGTATAGGGACCGATATATTTTGGGAAGACCGCGATGACGGGTCCGTCTTCGTCCGTCTCGCAACTCAGGCTGAGCTGGTCGTATTCTATGGCGAGGGTGCGCCCGTCGTGGAGATCGGACTTAAGCTGCTTCGTCGTCATGAAGTAGCCCTTCGCGCGCGCGAGGCGCTGATTTCGCGCCGCCTCCACCGAGATGGACCGCTCTGCGGCGGCGAGATTTGCGCGGTAAACCCCCACATCGCCCGTTTTCAGGATCTCGCGCGTCATGCTGCGCGCCCCGATGATCAGCGGGTTGAGCGTGTCGTCCTCATCGGGCGGCGCATAGACGTCGCAGTATAGCTGCAGGTGGTTGTGGATCAGGTCGAAGCGGCGGCCCGCCTCCCGCCAGTAATGGAGCGCCTGGTCGATGGTCGGCGGCTCCTCCGCCTCGCGCTGCTCGCGCAGGAAGCGGGTGATGTGGAAGAGGAGGTCCCCGATTTTGTCTTCGGGGAAGGGCGACTGGCGGGGCATCGCGGTCAACGGCTTCTCGACGTTAACCGGGGCGAGCGGATCCACCCCGATCTCCCGGCACATCATGAAATAGGTTACAAACCCCATCTCCGAGCCCCGATCCAGCGTGTGGGCGAGGTAACGGCGGCTCTTCCCGATGGCGAGAGAGGTTTTATCGAGATCGACCTCCTGCTGGTCGATGATCCCGCGAAGATGATCGTAAGCGTCTCGCAGCAACAACTTTGAGTTAATACTAGGCATGTTTACTCGCCCTGATAAACGATAATGACACTGGCAAAATACGTGGCGGCTCGCGGGCGCCGAGTCAATCGCAGCGCGATCGGCGCGTGCCTTACCGCACGCGAGGCTGCGCTGGCCCTCTCGGCCCGCGTGTTGCATAAGCCCGCCAGATCCACTTGAGACGCAGGACCCACGCCATGCACGACATCCGCCTGATCCGCGAAAACCCGGCCGCTTTCGAAGCCGCGCTGGTGCGCCGCTCCGCGGATTTCGCCGGGATCTCCGCGCGGCTCCTGGAGATCGACGCGGCGCGTCGGGCGAAGATCGCCGCGGCGGAGGCCGCGCTGGCGGAGCGGAACGCCGCCTCCAAGAACGTCGGCAAGGCGAAAGCGTCGGGCGACGAGGCGGAGTTCGAACGACTTCGCGCCCTCGTCGCCGCGAAGAAAGACGAGATCGCCGCGCTGGAGGAGGAAGCGAAGGCCGAGGACGAGCGTCTGACGGCGGAGCTGATGGGCCTGCCCAACCTGCCCTATGAGGACATCCCCGACGGCGCCGAGGAAGCCGACAACCGGGAGGTGAAACGCTGGGGCGATCCGCGCAACTTCAGCTTCGACCCGAAAGAGCATTGGGAGATCGGCGAAGCGTTCGGTCTGATGGACTTTGAGATGGCCGCGAAACTGTCGGGGAGCCGTTTCATGGTCCTCTCCGGCGCGCTGATCCGGCTGCACCGGGCGCTGGCGCAGTTCATGCTCGACACCCATGTCGACCAGAACGGCCTGACGGAAACGTGGACGCCCGTTCTGGTGCGCGACGAGGCGATGACCGGCACCGGCCAGCTGCCCAAATTCGCCGAGGACAGCTACCAGACGACGAACGGCTGGTGGCTGATTCCCACCGCCGAAGTCACGCTCACCAACACCGTAGCGGGTGAGATCGTGGACGAATCAACCCTGCCCCGCCGCATGACCGCCCACACCCAGTGTTTCCGCTCGGAGGCGGGCAGCGCGGGCAAGGACACGCGCGGGATGCTCCGCCAGCATCAGTTCGAAAAGGTCGAGATGGTTTCGATCGTGCGCCCGGAAGACTCGGACGCCGAGCTGGAGCGGATGCGCGGTTGCGCCGAGGGCATCCTCGAAGCGCTTGAAATCCCATACAGAACCGTCGTCCTCTGCGCTGGCGATATCGGGTTCGGGGCTCGCCGCACCTACGATGTCGAGGTTTGGCTGCCCGGCCAGAACGCCTATCGAGAGATCAGCTCCTGCTCCACCTGCGGCGACTTTCAGGCTCGCCGCATGAATGCGCGCTTCCGCCGGGCGGACGAAAAAAAGCCCGAATTCGTCCATACGTTGAATGGATCGGGCCTCGCCGTTGGTCGCGCTCTGATTGCGGTCATGGAGAACTATCAACGCGAGGATGGAAGTGTTAATATTCCCGAACCGCTGCGGCGGTACATGGGTGGAGCGAGTGTAATCGACGTGGGTGGTGCATTGTCGTGAGTGAGATCGTCAGATTCTTTTCGGGCGCGGCCTTTGGCGGCGTCTTGATCGTCGGGGCCTTCGTAGGCGTTACGACCGATTGGGAAAATATCGAAGAACTCGCCGAGGCGCGGGGCTTGGGTTCGTCTCAGCCCGCCTTCTCCGCCAACGCCGCCCCCTCGACCGACCCGGCCGTCGCGACGGCGCGCCTTCGCGCCCGCGACACGCTGCGCGGCTTCGCAGAAAAATCCGCGGAGGAAGGCCACAGACGCATCGGCGCTCAAGTTGAGCTTCCCGCTGCGGGCGGCGGCGTGGAATATATCTGGATGAAAGACTGCGCCGTCGGCGGTCCCGCCGATTTCGTTTGCCTGGTCGAGGAACAACCCTCCCGTCCAGAGATCCGCGTGGGCGACGCCTATGCGGTGTCGGAGGCCGATATCTCCGACTGGATCATCGTCGACGCCAATGGCGTGATCCATGGCGGTTTTTCGCTGCGCGCGCTCTTGCCGACGCTCGGGACCGATGAGCGGGCGGACCTGATCTCGCAGCTCGCCCCCCTGCCCCGCAGATAAGCCGCTCGTCCCGCCGCCAAACGCCCGCGCGCTGGTTGCCGGACCGGACGGCGAAGGGTATGCCGTTCCGGCGTTTTTCTTTCGATCCGATGGGGGTGCGGCGGATGGCCGACGGGGCGAACAACCACACGGGGAATGGTCTCGCTCGCGTCGCGGCGCTCGCGGTCGTCCTCGGTGGGCTCGCTATGGCGCCGAGTGTCGGAGCATCGGATCAGGTCTACGATTTTCGCGGCGACGATCCCGCGATGAATGAGGCGATGGAGCAAGCGCGCGCGAACTTACCCTATTTTTTCGCTGCGCTGGAGACCGGCGTCGCCGCCGATTTCCTCCTCAAGGTTCCGGTGGACGCAAGCGACGTGGGACTGACGCTGGAGCATATCTGGATGAACCAGTGCCAGGCGGGCGCGGCGAAGGAGATCGCCTGCGTCATCGCCAACGCCCCCCAGACGTCGAATGTCGCGCAGGGCGATATCTACGAGTTCGACATCGCCGAGATCACCGATTGGGCCTATTTCGACGCCGAAGGCATGATGCACGGCGCCTACACGATCCGGGTCATCCTGCCCCAATTGGACGCGGAGCAGGCCGCGAGTTACCGCGCGATCCTCGCGCCGCTGCCGGAGTGAATTGAAATGCGCATACTCATCGTGAACGACGACGGCATCAACGGACCCGGCCTCGCCGTCGCCGAAGCGATCGCCGCCGAGCTGATCGGCCCGGACGGGGAGGTTTGGGTCGTCGCGCCGGAGACGGAGCGCTCCGGCGCGTCTCACTGCATCTCCTACGTGGAGCCGATGCGCGTGCAGGAATTCGGCCCCCGCCGCTTCGCCATCGCGGGCTACCCGGCGGATTGCGCCATCGCGGGCATTTGCGAGCTGATGCCGGAGCGGCCGGATCTGGTTCTCTCCGGCGTGAACCGGGGCCACAACATCGCCGAGGACGCGGTCTATTCAGGCACCGTCGCTGGCGCGAAGGAGGCGGCGCTGCAGGGGATCAGGGCGATCGCCATGAGCCAGTACTTCTCCGCACTGCCCCACGCTCCGGCGGAGATGTTCGCGCCGTCCCGCGTCCTCGGGGCAGACGTCGTCCGCAAAGTGCTGGCGATGCCCTGGACGGGCGACCGGTTCTACAACGTCAACTTCCCGGCCTATGAGCCCGACGCGGTGAAAGGCGTCGCCGTCGCGCCGCAAGGGCGCCGACCGGGCCGGGCCTTCGAGGTCAAACCGGCGGACTCGCCTTCCCACCGCAAGTTTCTCTGGCTCTCGCACGCCGGGGGCAACGCCGAGGCCGATCCAGAAAGCGACGCGGCGAAATGCGCGGAGGGATGGGTTACGGTGACGCCCATGTCGCCCGACCTGACAGACTACGAAGCGATCTACGCCGCCCGCGCGGCGCTTGAGGACACATGACGGCGGCGGCTGTCGACCCCATCGCGCCCGAGGTGCGGGCTGAGGGGATGATGAAGCTCATCTTCGCCATGCGCTCCAATGGCGTGACCGACGCTCGCGTCCTCGACGCCGTGGAGCGGACCCCGCGGGAGATGTTTCTCGACCGCGCCTTTCAGGCCCGCGCGTTCGAGGACATCCCGCTCCCCATCGCCTGCGGCCAGACGATCTCGCAGCCCTCCGTCGTCGGCATGATGACCCAGGCGCTGGAGGTGACGCCGCGCTGCAAGGTGCTGGAGGTCGGTTGCGGCTCCGGCTACCAGTCGGCGATCCTGGCGCGGCTGGCGCGGCGGGTCTACGCCATCGAACGCCATCGCCCGCTGGTCCGACAGGCCCGCGCGCGGACGGAGGCGCTGGCGCTCGCCAATCTCTCGATCATGTCCGGCGACGGCGCGCGGGGCTGGCCGGATCAGGCGCCCTTCGACCGCATTCTCGTCACCGCCGCCGCCGAAGATCCGCCCGCGCTTCTGCTGGAGCAGCTCCGCGTCGGCGGGATCATGGTGCTGCCCGTCGGGCAGTCGGATGAGATGCAACAGCTCATCCGGGTGATCAAAACGGAGGCGGGTCTGGAATATCAGGAGTTGAGCGAGGTCCGTTTCGTGCCTTTATTGCCGAACATCGCCCCGGATGTTGGAGACTGAACATGAACTGGCGCTTCTCTATCCCCGTCCTCGCGCTCGCCGCCGCCTGCGCGCCGTCGCAGCGCGAACCGGCGCCGGTGGTCTATCAGGGCACTGTTCCCTCCGGCTCGGCGCAGCCCGCCCCTGCGCCCGCTCCAGCGCCGCTCGCGTCCGAAGGGACGGCGGATGCGCGCGGGGTCGTGCTTTACGACGGGTATGAGACGATCCGCGCGCGGCGCGGCGATACGGTGGACGGGATGGCGAGCCGCGTCGGCCTGACCGGGGCGGAGCTTGCGGCCTACAACGGGCTCTCCACGCAGTATCGGCCCGAAGCGGGCGATGAGCTTGTCCTTCCCGCGCGCGCCGATCGGTATCAGGGAACGGCGGTGGCTTCGGCGTCGCCGCAGCCCGCGCCGCAACCATCGTCGATACCATCGACTTACGAGCCGTCAGTCGCCGCTCCGGGCGGCGCGCAGTCCTCATCCGCTTCGCCGGGCGCTCAAACGCAAGGTGAGGAACAGGGCGCGGGCTGGTCCGCTTCGCTGGCGCGCGCGGCCATCGACGCATCTGACCAACCGGCGGGGACGCAAGCCGCAGCTGCTCCGGCTGCGCCGTCGGCCCCATCGCCGGCTCCGGCGCCGGTCGAGCAAGCGCCCGCAGCCGCCGCGCCCGCCCCTGCGCCGCAGCCCGCGCCGGAGCCGGAAGTCGCCGAACCTGAGATCGCGGAGCCGCAAGAAACCGTCGTCGCGCTGAACGCGCCGAGCGCCGACGCCGGGGGGCGGTTCCTCCGCCCGACGGACGCGCCGGTGGCGCGCCCCTATTCGCAGGCCCCCGGCCCTGACCGGAACGACGGCGTCGATTTCGCGACGACGGCGGGCGCGCCGGTGCTCGCGGCGGGCGACGGGACCGTGGCTTTGATCTCCAAATCCCTCGGCGGCCTCGGCACGATCGTGCTGGTGCGTCACGACAACCAGTTCCTCACCGTTTATGGGCGGCTTGGGGAGGTGAACGTGACCAAAGGCGACCGCGTCGCCCGCGGACAAGTCATCGCGACGGTCGCCAACCTCTCGCCGCCGAAGAACCCTCATCTGCACTTCGAGGTGAGAAAAGGCGCGGAAGCGGTTGATCCGTCTCAATATTACTAAGGATTCCAGCGCCTGAGGGGGTAAACGCATGGCCGATCTCGTAATCCTCAACGGCAAGGCGATCACCTTCGACGGGCCGGACGCGGAGGCGGTTGCGATCACCGGCGGCGTCATCGAAGCGGTTGGGACGACGGCGGAGATCCGGGAGATGGCTTCGGGCGCGCGGGTGATCGACGCGGGCGGCTGCACGATCCTTCCCGGCTTCATCGACAGCCACGTGCATTTCTTCGGCGGCTCCGCCCATCTCGACAAACTGGACCTGGCGGAGGTCGCCGGGCTGGACGCCCTCACCGCCGCCGCCCGCGCGTACGCCGCGACGCGGCCCGAAGGCGAGATGATCTGCGGCGTCGCCTGCGACTACCATCTGATCGACGGGCGGAGCGTCACGCGACAAGAGCTGGACGCCGCCCTGCCCGACCGCCCCTTCTTCGCCATGGCCGCCGACCATCACACCGCCTGGGCCAACACGAAAGCGCTGGAGATGGCGGGGTTGCTCCACGGCGCGCCCATGCCCGACGGCTCCGAAGTCGTTATGGGCTCGGACGGAACGGCGACCGGCGAATTGCGCGAGACCGGCGCCTTCGGCCCCGTGCTCGCCATGTCGAAACTCGGCGGGCGGGAGTTGGAGGGCTACGTCTCCGGCGCCGACCCGGTCCCTGCGCCGAGCGCCAACCAGCGCGCCATCGACAAGACGGTGATGGCGGAGGGGATGAAGCATTGCGCCTCCCACGGGATCACCGGCCTCCACAATATGGACGGCAATTTCTATCAGGCGGAATTGCTGAGCGAGATGGCTGAGGACGGAACCCTCCTCGCCCGGATCGAAGTGCCGATGCACCTAAAGAACACCGATTCCCTCGATCGGCTGGAGGAGGCGTCGGAGATGCGCCGCCGCTTCACCGGCGACTGGGTCTGGTCGAACCGGGTGAAGATGTTCATGGACGGCGTGATCGACAGCCGCACCGCCTTCATGCTGGAGGACTACCCCGGAACCGACAGCCGGTCGGAGGCGCTCTTCCCCCCCGACCATTTCGCCAAAGCCTGCCGCCGGATCGACGCGGAGGGGCTTCAGATCGCCGTTCACGCCATTGGCGACGCCGCCGTGCGCGCGGTGATGGACGGGTATGAAGCTGCGCGGACCGCCAACGGGCCGCGCGACGCGCGCCACCGGATCGAGCATATCGAGATCATCCATCCCGACGACCTCGCCCGCGTCGCGTCTTTGGGCATCGTTCCGTCGGTGCAGCCGCTGCATTCCCCGGCGGGCGGCATGTTTCCGCCCTACCCCGCCGGATCGACTGTGCACGCCCACCAGATCCCTCGCGCCTTCGCGCATCGGGATTTGCGGGCGACGGGCGCGACGATGTGCTTCTCCACTGATTGGAGCGTGGTGCCGGTCGGCGTGATGCTCTCCATCAAGGCCGCCGTCCATCGGGCGGACCTGCCGCCCGAATGGCCCGATCATCGCTCCACCCTCCGTGAAGCTTTGGAGAGCTACATCCCGAACAACGCCTGGGTGGAGTTCAACGAGCACCGCAAGGGTCGCCTCCGCCCCGGCATGATGGCCGACGTGGTGGTGATGGACCACGATCTGGAGGCGATGGCGCCGGTCGATCTCGACAAGGCCCGCGCCGCCGTCACGATCTGCGGCGGGCGCATAACTTGGGAGGCTTGATGAAGAGCTATCTGAACTCGGAGACGCCGCCGCCCATCATGGAGGGCGCGCCGCCGCCGCCCGAGATGCGGATGCCCTTCATCGACTGGGACCGCCCGCCCTGGAACCGTTGGGCTTTCCAGCGCGTGCGGGAGTTTCTGCCGACCGCGCCGGTGCGCCGGGGCGATCATGTCTCCGCCCTGCCGGAGGCGCATCAGCCGCTGGAGCATGTGGCGTTCGAGGCGAGCTACGGCTCGACCACAATCGCCGAATGGCTGGACCGGAATTACAGCGATGGCTTTCTCGCCCTGATGGACGGGCAGGTCATCCATGAAAGCTACTGGAACGGAATGGACCGGCGGTCAGTTCATCTCGCGCAGTCCGTCTCAAAATCCGTCACCGCCACCGCCTGCGCGAAGCTGATCGCCGACGGCCTTCTGGACCCCGCCGCGCCGATCACGGAGCCGCTGCCGGAACTGGCGGACACGGCCTATGCGGGCGCGACGCTGCAAAACGTCATGGACATGGCGAGCGGGGTTCGCTTCGACGAGACCGACTACGCCGACCGCGCCTCGGACATCGGGAAGATGGACGTCGCGGCGGGCTGGAAGCCCGTGCCGAAGGGGATGGAGGATGCGGGCTGGTTCGACTGCGTCTGGGACCAGATCGTCTCACTGAAGACGAAGGAAGCGGAACATGGGAGCCGCTTCGAATACCGCTCCATCGAGACCGACGTGATGGCGCACGCGATGGAGCGGGTGACGGGCCAGCGCCTGCCGCAGATCGTCTCCGACCGCCTTTGGGCGCCGCTGGGGACGGAGGAAGACGCCTGCTATACGGTCGACAGCGCGGGCTACGGCCTCGCCTGCGGCGGGTTCAACGCCAGCCTGCGCGATTTCGCCCGCCTCGCCCTCGCCTATCTGAACGACGGACTGGTGGAGGGGCGGCGGGTCATCCCCAAGGCGTGGATCGACGATACGCGCGGCGGCGACCACGGCCATTTCAACGAATTCGGGCACGGCTACTTCGCCAACGGGCGCTATCGCAACCAGTTCTGGATCGAAGATCGCGACCGCGCGGGCCATTGCGCCCTCGGCGTCTTCGGCCAGTTCATCTACGTCTCGCCGGAGCGGAACATGGCCTTCGTCCTTCTGTCTACCTGGCCGGATTTCGTTAACGTCGATCGCCACGGCGACGCGGTGGCCGCCTTCCACGCCATCGCACGCGAAATGGGACGGGGACGATGAGCACACTGACGATGGCCGTAACGCAAATGGCCTGCACTTGGGATCGGGACGCGAACATCGCCCGGGCGGAGGCGCTGGTGCGCGAGGCCGCGGGGCAAGGCGCGAAGCTGATCCTCCTGCAGGAACTCTTCGAGACGCCCTACTTCTGCGCAGAGCAGAATGCGGAATACCTCGACCTCGCCCGCCCCTTCGACGGCAACCCGCTCATCGCCCGTTTCGCCGCTCTGGCGGGGGAGTTGGGCGTCGTCCTACCCATCAGCTTTTTCGAGCGGACGGAGCGGCAGTTCTTCAACTCCGTCGCCATCGCGGACGCGACCGGCGACGTGCTCGGCCTCTACCGCAAGACCCATATCCCCGACGGGCCGGGGTATTCTGAGAAGTTCTACTTCACCCCAGGAAACACCGGCTTCCGCGTCTGGGACACCGCCATCGGGCGCATCGGCGTCGGCATCTGCTGGGACCAGTGGTTTCCGGAGGCCGCGCGGGCGATGGCGGTGATGGGGGCGGACGTCCTCCTCTACCCCACCGCCATCGGGTCGGAGCCGCAGGCGCCGGAAATCGACAGTCAGGAGCACTGGCGCCGCGTGATGCGCGGCCATGCGGGCGCGAACATGTCGCCCCTCGGCGCCTCCAACCGCATCGGGACGGAGGATGTGGGCGACGGGCTGACCTTCTACGGCGGCAGCTTCATCGCCGGGGCGACGGGCGAACTGCTCGGCAAGATGGGCGATGAGGAAGGCGTGCTCACCGCAGAAGTCGACCTCGCCCAGATTGCGAAGGACCGCGCCGCCTGGGGCATCTTCCGCGACCGGCGGCCAGAGATGTACGGATGAGCCTCTGGCGCGCGCCAGCGGAGGAAGCCCCGCACGCGCGAACCTGGATGTGCTGGCCCTCCACCCCCTCCATCTATGGCGGCGAGGGCGCGTATTACGACGACGTGCAGGAGACCATCGCCCGCCTCGCCGCCGCCATCGCCGAGTTCGAACCCGTCTCCATGCTGGCGGAGGAGGAGCTGCATCCCGACATCGCCGAACTATGCGGCCCGAAGGTCGATCTGGTGGACGTGCGGACCGACGACATGTGGGCGCGCGACAGCGGGCCGGTCTTCGTGAAAAACGAGGTCGGGGAGACCGGCGCGGTCGATCTGAACTTCAACGCGTGGGGGAACTACCAGACCCACGAATGGGACAAGCACGTCGCGGAAGAGATCGCGGCAGCCGCCGGGTGCGCGCATATCGTCGCCGACTTGGTCGGCGAAGGCGGCGGGGTCGAGTATGACGGCGTCGGCACATTGATGCTCACCGACAGCTGCTGGGTGAACGACAACCGCAATCCCGGCGTCTCCCGCGATGCGATCGAAGCGGAGCTTGCGGCGCGACTTGGGATCGACAAGACCATCTGGCTCCCGGGCGTGGCGGGCGAAGAGGAGACCGACGGCCATATCGACGGGACGATCCGCTTCATCCGCCCCGGTGTGATCCTGATGAGCGGCTACCCCGGCGACGACACCATCTGGGGCGAGGTCTACGAGCAGTCGAAGGCGATCCTCTCAAAGGCGACCGACGCGCGCGGGCGCCCCTTCGAGGTCGTCGAACTTCCCCATGCGATGGAGCCCCGCTCGACCCATCCGCGCATGTTCACGAGTTACGCCAACTTCTACGTCGGGAACGGCGCGCTCTTTTCGCCCGCTTTCGGCGACCGCGCGGCCGATGCGCGGGCGGAGGAGGTCTTTCAGAGCCTCTATCCCGATCGCGACATAGTCATGCTGAGCGTCGACCGCATCTATGAGAACGGCGGCGGCGTCCACTGCGTGACCCAGCAAGAACCGGCCTGACCTCAGCCGTTCCGAGCGACATAAAATTGTCGCAAGACTTTTAATCATCCTTCGCGACCCGCCCGTAAGCGCAGTCCCGGACAGCGCGAGGGCGGCATGCATCTGGAAATCAAACGGCTCACCAAAACCTTTGGAGCCAACACGGCGGTGGACGCCGTCGACATCGCCGTCGAACGCCCGCAGATGATCGGGATCATCGGCCGCTCCGGCGCCGGGAAATCCACGCTCCTGCGCATGATGAACCGGCTGACGGACGCGACCTCCGGCGAGATCGTCTTCGATGGAAGCGATGTGCTGTCGCTGAAGGGCGCCGCGATGCGCCGCTGGCAGGCGGACTGCGCGATGGTCTTTCAGCAGTTCAACCTGGTGCCGCGCCTCGACGTCGTCTCCAACGTCGTCTTCGGCGCGCTGAACCGGCGCTCGACCATTGCTTCGCTCTTCTCGCTCTTTCCGAAATCCGACATCCACCGCGCGATCGACATTCTGGAGCGGCTCGGCATCGCCGAACACGCCGCCAAACGGGCGGAGGCGCTTTCGGGCGGTCAGCAGCAGCGCGTCGCCATCGCGCGGGCGCTGATGCAGGACCCGAAGATCGTACTGGCGGACGAACCCATCGCTTCGCTCGACCCGATGAACGCGCAGGCGGTGATGGAGGCTCTCAGACGCATCCATGTGGAGGACGGCAAGACCGTCATCTGCAACCTCCACACGCTCGACACCGCGCGGCGCTATTGCGACCGGGTGGTGGGCATGCGCGCGGGGCGGATCGTCTTCGACGGGCCCTCGGCGGACCTCACGACGGCGGCGGCGCGCGAGATTTACGGCGCGGGCGAGAGCTTCGCCGAAGCCGCCACGTCGACGGAGATCGAGACGCTCAACGCGGACGATCCGGCGCTGGCCGAGATGTTCGCGAAGCCGGCTCAGCCGGCGGCCTAGCCAAGTTTCCACCCGCCCCGTTCGCATCGCGACGGGGCTTTTTCATCAAACGGGAGAGACCACGATGAAAAACCTCGTCACTGCGGCGGTCGCCGCGTTCGCTTTCGCGGCTGCGGCCGTCTCCTCGGTTCAGGCCGAGGAAGTGTCCGAATTCCGCATCGGCATCCTCGGCGGCGAAAACGCCCAGGATCGGCTGAACTCCTACCAGTGCCTCGCCGACAAGACTTCCGAGCTCCTCGGCGTCGAGACGAAGCTCTTCGCGCCCGCCGATTACAACGGCGTCATCCAGGGCCTTCTGGGCGGGACCATCGACATGGCCTGGCTCGGCGCCTCCGGCTACGCCAAGACCTATCTCTCCGACCCCGAGGCGGTTGAGCCGATCCTCGTGAAGGTGAATGTAGACGGCGGTTACGGCTATTACTCCGTCGGCTTCGCGCGGAAAGACAAGAACGTCGCCTCGCTGGACGACATGAAGGGCAAGGTCTTCGGCTTCGGCGACCCGAACTCGACCTCCGGCTACCTGATCCCCTCCATCGAGATCCCGGAGGCGACCGGCGCCTCCATGGACAGCGGCGACTACTTCGGCGAGGTGAAGTTCACCGGCGGGCATGAGCAGACCATTGTCGCGGTCTCCAACGGCGACATCGACGCGGGCGTGACCTGGGCCGACGGCCTCGGCGCCTGGGAGGACGGGTTCAACTCCGGCGCTCTTCGCAAAGCGGTGGACGCGGGCCTCGTCGATATGAACGATCTGGTGGAGATCTGGCGCTCCAAGCCGATCCCCGAAGGCCCGATCGTCCTGCGCAAGGCGCTGCCGGAGCGGGTGAAAGTGCAGATGACCGCGCTGATGGCCTCGCTCCCCGCGATGGACCCGGATTGCGCTTACGGCGTTCTTTCCGGCGAGGCGAAAGGCCTCCAGCCGATCGGTCATGACGCGTACGAAGTAATCATCGAAGCGCGGAAGCTGAAATCCAACTGACGCGACCGAAACCGAGGCGGGGGCATTGAGCGCTCCCGCCTCTTTCACGTCACAACCGCCCCGGACCTGATCCGGGGCCTCCCCGCAAATCGAGAGAGGCCCCGGATCAGGTCCGGGGCGGTTGCACGAGGGGCCCATGACGCTCGCCACAACAGACATCCGCGCCGATTATCTGGCGCAGACCCAGCGCAAGCGCCTCTATACGGGGCTCCTACTGCTGATCTTCGTCGTCCTTCTCATGGGCGGCTTCGACATCGCCGATGGGCGCAACGCCGGGGGCTTCTGGGACGGGCTCGCGAACGTCTTCGACTTCCCCGCCGAGGTTCTGAGCGAAGCGGTGGAGAAGGCCGCGGCGCTGCCGGGGCAGATGGTTCGCTTCCTCCCGTCCCTACTCGAGACGATCAACATCGCCGCCGCCTCCACCTTGCTCGGCGCGATCCTCGGGCTCGTCTTCTCGCTCCTCGCGACGCGCGGGCTCGCCTACTGGCCGCGCGCGATCCCGGTCTTCCGGCGCGTGATGGACATCCTCCGCGCCATGCCGGAGATCGTCATCGCGCTGGTTCTGATCTTCATCCTTGGCGGCGGTCCGGTGCCCGCGATGATCGCCATCGCGCTCCACACCATCGGCGCGCTTGGCAAGCTCTTCTCCGAGGTGAACGAGAACGTGGACATGAAACCGGTGGAGGGCCTCTCCTCCGTCGGCGCCAACTGGACGCAGCGCATGTGGCTGGCCGTGATCCCGCAGGTGAGCCCGAACTATCTGAGCTACGCTCTCCTCCGGTTCGAGATCAACATCCGCGCCTCCGCCATCCTCGGCTTCGTGGGCGCGGGCGGCATCGGCTACGACCTTCGGAACGCGATGAGCTGGGGCAAGGGACGCTATGACGAGGCGGCGGCGATCTTCATCCTTCTCTTCCTCACCATCGTCATCGTCGATCAGGCGTCGTCCTGGGCGCGGAACCGTCTCGTGGGGAAGGGCTGAGCCATGACGATCATCACTTCTGATCTCCGCGCCGAAGCCGACCGCCTCTACGCCCGCAAGCGCCTTATGGCGTTCGGCCTGCCGGGGATCGCGCTCGCCTATCTTATCTACATCTTCTTCGCCTTCGACGTTCCGGGTCTGGCTGAGCGAGCGAAGATGGAGAACGCGGTGACGCTGGTCGCCGACAGCTATTCCTACAAAACTCATGTGGAGCGGGATAACCGCCGGGGCGGTTTCGAAGTCGCCATCGAAGGGGAGCGGAAGGGCGAATACGCCGAGGGATCGCCCCCCGACTGGGTGCGGATCGAGGGCGAGAACGCCGAGGTCGAGTTGAACGACGGCCACCTCGTCACCTTCGAAGGCGCGACGATGCGCTACGACGTGCCGGGCTACGGCCTGATCGAAGCGACGCCGACGCGGCGCAAGATCGAGCTCACGCTTCCGACGGCGGAGACGCCGGAATGGATCAACGCCTCCAGCACGCGCGTCACGATCACCACGGATGCGGGTCGCGTCGCGGTGACGAAGAACAAGACGACGATCTATCGATACTTCTTCGGGTGGGAGCTGTTCTGGCACACGCTCGACAGCCCCTATTACAACGTCCCCTTCACAGCCGTCTTCGGGGAGCGGATCGACCCGGAGCGGAGCAACTTTTCGGGATGGTTCGAGGATTTCTGGCACAACCCGATGTGGCGGCATAACGAGGTCGCCTGGGCCATTGTCGAGACGATCCTGATGGCTTTCCTCGGCACGTTCGGGGCCGCGATCATCGCGCTTCCCCTCGCTTTCGTCGCCGCGAAGAATTTCTCGCCCGCCGCGACGGCGCGGTTCGGGGTGAGGCGCCTCTTCGATTTCCTGCGGGGCGTCGACGGGCTGATCTGGACGATCATCCTCGCCCGCGCCTTCGGGCCGGGGCCGCTGACAGGGTCGCTCGCGATCCTGCTGACGGACACCGGGACCTTCGGGAAGATCTTTTCCGAAGCGCTGGAGAACGTGGACGATAAGCAGATCGAAGGGGTTCGCTCCACCGGCGCCAAACCGATCCAGCGCTACCGCTTCGGCGTCATCCCCCAGATCACGCCGGTGCTGCTTTCTCAATTGCTCTATTACCTCGAATCCAACACCCGCTCCGCCACCGTGATCGGCGCCATCGTCGGAGGCGGCATCGGGCTGATGCTCACGCAGGCGATCATCACGCAGAAGGATTGGGAGGAAGTGACCTATTACATTATCCTCATCATCCTGATGGTGATGCTGATGGACACGTTCTCCGGCTGGCTTCGGCGCAAGCTGATCAAGGGCGAGTAATGGCGCGCCTTCAGGATCATCGCCCGATCATCCATGAGGGATGTTCGATCAGTCAGTCCGAGTTTGGGCGATACGTCGAGATCGGACAGGGATCGCGCGTCGCCTTCACCACGATAGGCGACTATTCCTATTGCGACCGCTACGCCGACATCGCCAACGCGACCATCGGCAAGTTCGCCAATATCGCCAGCTTCGTGCGGATCGGCCCAACCGATCACCCGATGGAGCGCGCCTCGCTCCACCATTTCATGTATCGGAGCGCTGATTACTGGGATGATGCCGAGGACGATGCGGGGTTCTTCGAGCATCGCCGCTCACGCCGGATAGAGATCGGGCACGACACGTGGATCGGCCACGGCGCGGTGATACGTCCCGAGGTGACCATCGGTCATGGGGCCGTCGTCGGCGCGATGGCGGTGGTGACGAAAGACGTCGCTCCTTATGAGATCGTCGTGGGAGCGCCCGCCGCGCCCATGCGCCGACGGCATCCTGAAGAAATCGCGAAACGGCTCATCGCCCTCGCCTGGTGGGATTGGAGCCACGAGCGATTGCGCGAGGCGCTTCCCCACTTTCGGTCGATGAGCGCGGAGGCGTTTCTTGAGCGGTATGAGGATGAGTGAACGGGGCGTCGAGGCAGTCGCCGACTGACGAGAGCGGCTGACGTCATAGTTTGCTAGCAAACTAGCAACATGCTGATTTCAATGCTGATATCTGGCTTTCGGCAAAAAGCGCCCGACTATGGAAGCTCGCGGCTCAGCCGCAACTGCGTTCGGCCGATCAGCGACAAACGTTAATTCCAAGAAGAAGCAAGTGGCATCCCGTAGGGGAATCGAACCCCTGTTTTCGCCGTGAGAGGGCGATGTCCTGACCGCTAGACGAACGGGACGCTCTTCTTGCGTGAGCGCGAGATATGAAAAGCGCTCGCGCCCGTCAAGAGGCGCTCGCGTCTGCGCTGCGCCTTATGCGCAACCTTTCAACCTTTCGGGCATGCTGGAAGGTTGAAAACGTTCGGGTCAGTCCGCTGCGATCCGCTGGACGAGACATGCGCGCGACAGGCCAAAATCCGCGCGGCGGCGCAGACGTCTCTTCTTAGGCGGCTCCTAGCGCCGGTTGATGGCGACGCGGCCGATCAGGGCGCCGGTTTCGGGGTCGAAGATCAGGAGCGCCTCCTCCTCCCGGTCGCGGATGGCGATTGTCAGCCCCTCCGCCGTCGCGCCCGTGGCGATGATCTCCGCTCCCGCGGGGATAGCGACGCTTTCCGCTCCGATCGCCGCCAATGTCGGGGCCGGCGGCTCAGCCGCGATGCGCCAGGCGAGGAGCGCGAAGATTGCGCCCATGCCGATGATCAGGGTAGCGGTGAGCAGAGTGATCAACAGGCGCAACCGGCGCAGCTGAGGGGCCTCCCCCCAGCCTCCGGCGCCGTCTTTATCGGGAGCGGTCATGGCGACCTCCGGTCCAGCGATCCGGCTCACCGCGCCGGAAGGATATGACGGCCAGCGGCTGGACAAAACCCTCGCCGCGCTCGCGCCGGAGGGGATCAGCCGGTCGCGTCTGACGACCCTCATCCGCGAGGGCGCGGTCAGCCGCGACGGGCGAGCCGTCACCGACCCGAAGGCCAAAGTCAAGGCGGGCGAAGCCTATGACCTGATCGTGCCTGCGGCGACGGAGCCCGTTCCGCAGGCGGAGGCGATCCCGCTCGACGTGGCCTACGAGGACGATCATCTGATCGTCGTGGACAAACCGGCGGGCATGGTCGTCCACCCCGCGCCGGGGGCGGAGACGGGCACGCTGGTCAACGCCCTCCTCCACCATTGCGGCGATACGCTCTCCGGCGTCGGCGGAGTGAAGCGGCCCGGAATCGTGCACAGGATCGACAAGGACACGTCCGGACTTCTGGTCGTCGCCAAGACCGACATCGCGCATCAGGGGCTCTCCGCGCTCTTCGCCGCCCATGACCTCGACCGCGAATACCTCGCCGTGACCCGCGGCGCGCCGGATCGGGCCGATCCGCGTCTGATGGGGACGCCCGGCGTCTCCATCGATGGCCCGTGGTTTCGGGTGGAGACGCTGATCGGGCGCCATCCCGGCGATCGCAAGAAGATGGCGGTGAACCGGGGCGGCGACGGGCGGCGGGCCGTGACGCGGTTTCAGGTGGAGGAACGGCTTTCGGATCGGGCCGCCCTCATCCGTTGCCGGCTTGAAACCGGCCGCACGCACCAGATCCGCGTGCATCTGAACCATCTCGGCCATGGCCTCGTCGGCGATCCCGTCTACGGCAAGGGCAAGATCGCGGGGCTGCCGGAGGCCGCGCAGCGTTTCGATCGGCAGGCGCTTCATGCGGCGACGCTGGGTTTCATTCATCCGATTTCGGGCGAAAGTCTCATTTTTCACTCCACTCTATCTCAGGATTTGCGCGATTTGATCCAAAGTTTGACGCATTCGTGATCAACTGTCGCTCATCTTGAAACGGTGACGACGGTTACCCAAATCTTAAGTCAGCGACGATAAAGTCGCGTCGAGGAGGGCCATATGAGCAACTACGCCAATCTTCCCGCACCGTCTCCTGAAGCCGGGCTGTCCCGCTATCTGACGGAGATCCGCAAGTTCCCGATGCTGGAACCTGAGGAGGAGTATATGCTCGCCAAGGCGTGGACGGAGCGCGGCGACAAGGAAAGCGCGCACCGCATGGTGACGTCGCATCTGCGTCTCGCCGCCAAGATCGCCATGGGCTATCGCGGCTATGGCCTGCCGACCGCCGAAGTCGTCTCGGAGGCCAATGTCGGCCTGATGCAGGCGGTCAAGCGGTTCGATCCGGAAAAAGGCTTCCGCCTCGCGACTTACGCGATGTGGTGGATCCGCGCCTCGATCCAGGAATACATCCTCCGCTCGTGGAGCCTCGTGAAGATGGGCACCACGGCCGGGCAGAAGAAGCTCTTCTTCAACCTCCGCAAGGCGAAGAATCGCATCGGCGCGCTGGAAGAGGGCGATCTCCGCCCCGAACATGTCGAGAAAATCGCCACCGATCTCAATGTGACGGAGGAGGAAGTGATCTCCATGAACCGTCGCATGGGCGGAGGCGGCGACGCCTCCCTCAACGCGCAGGTCGGCGGCGCCGACGGTGAAGGCGCGGCGGAATGGCAGGACTGGCTGGCTGACGAGGACGCGGACCACGCGACCGAGATCGCCGAACAGGACGAAATGGACAATCGCCGCGAGCTTCTGATCGAGGCGATGGGCGTCCTGAACGAACGCGAGCGTCATATCCTGACAGAGCGGCGGCTGAAGGATAATCCGGTGACGCTGGAGGAGCTTTCGGGCGAATACGACGTCAGCCGCGAGCGCATCCGCCAGATCGAAGTCCGCGCCTTCGAGAAACTGCAGAAGAAAATGCGCGACCTCGCGGTTGAGCGGGGTCTGGTGCGCGCCGTCAACTGATCGCACGCAAAGCGAGTTGAGAGCCCTGCTGGCGCGAGCCGGCGGGGCTTTTTACTGCGCGGAGACCTCTGCTTCTTATGGAGCGAAACGAGCAATGCGTTCTCGGCGATGCGAAGGACATAGCGCCCGCTCCTTCGAATGCTTCGCCTCGCCCGATTGCCCTGCCCCGCTCGCATTGTTATCTGAACGAAATCCGATGGTTTTCGTCGGAATGGGAGTTCCAATTCGGTGTCTACGCCGCGCCTGTCGCTCAAAAACGTCTCAAAGGTCTTCGACGGCGCGACCGTGGTTGAGGACCTGTCTCTCGACGTCGCGTCGGGGGAGGTCGTATGCCTCCTCGGCCCGTCCGGCTGCGGCAAGTCCACGACCTTGCGCATGGCGGCGGGGGTCGAGCGTCAGACGAGGGGCACAATCGAACTCGATGGGCGCGTCGTCGCCGACGGTCGGTCTTTCGCCCCGCCCGAAGCGCGATCCATCGGGCTGATGTTTCAGGATTTCGCGCTCTTTCCCCATCTCGACATCGCCGCCAACGTCGCCTTCGGCGTGACGGGCGACAGGGCGGGCAAACTCGCTATTGCTCGCGAATACCTCGCGAAGGTCGGCCTCGGCGGGTTCGAAGAGAAGTATCCCCACATGCTCTCGGGCGGGGAGCAGCAGCGCGTCGCCCTCGCCCGCGCGCTCGCCGCCAAGCCGCGCGTGATGCTGATGGACGAGCCGTTCTCCGGCCTCGACAATCGCCTGCGCGACAGCGTGCGCGATGAGGCCCTATCGCTCCTGAAATCGGAGGGCGCGGCCGTCCTCCTCGTCACCCATGACCCGGAAGAGGCGATGAAGATGGCGGACCGCATCGCCCTGATGCGGTCGGGCCGCGTGGTGCAGATCGGCGCGCCCTATAACATTTACAACAATCCCGCGGATCGGGAGACGGCGGGCTTTTTCTCCGACGTCAACGTCATACACGGGCGCGTTGTGAACCGGCAGATGGTGACGCCCTTCGGCCTCTTCCTCGCCCCGAAACTAACCGACGGCGCTGACGTCGAGGTGATCATCCGCCCCGAGCACCTGAAAGTGGACATCGGAGAGAACGGCCCGCCCGCGGCGAACCCGCGCACCGGCATTCCTGCGGCGGGCGTGGTGGAGCGTTCGCGCTTCGTCGGGTCGGAAAGCCTGATCGAAGTGCGCCTCGATTTCGGCGGCGTCACGCTTACGGCGACGGTTCCCGGCGCCTTCCTTCCGCCGGCGGGGACGCAAGTCTGGCTCTCGCTCCGCCGCGATCACTGCCATTTGTTTCCTTGCGCGACCCAAAGCCTCGTCTCCAACCCGTATGTCGACGAAACGGCGGCGTTCCCAACGGCGCCGCGGTCCGGCACGCAGCAGCTTTCAGGCCGCACGCGCCGGTAGAACCGCCTCAAATCACCGAAAAAACATCGCCCCCGCCCTTTTCGCGCCTTAGGCGTTCCCATATTAGGGGGAGGAGAGCGCGCCCATAGCGGCTGCGCTGATGGTATGGGAGAGAGCCATGGTTCCCGGTTGGGTTCAGATTGCGATCGTCGTCTTGCTCGCGGTGCTGCTGTTCGGCGGTCGCGGGAAAATCTCGTCGATCATGGGCGACTTCGCGAAGGGCATCAAATCCTTCAAGAAGGGCATGAAGGACGACGAGACCGAGCAGGTCGCGAAAGCCGAAGAGGCGATCGACGTCACGCCGAAGAAAAAAGAAGAAGCCTGAGCATCTCGCTCGCCTGACGGGAGCGCGCGGTGCTCGATATCGGCTTCATGGAGATCCTCGTGATCGGCGCCATCGCGCTGATCGTCGTGGGTCCGAAAGAGCTACCGGGATTGCTCCGGACTGTTGGCCAATACGCCGGCAAGGCGCGCGGCATGGCGCGCGAGTTCCAGCGCACGATGGACGAAGCGGCGCGGGAGGCCGATCTCGGCGAGGTCAAGGACATGGTCACCGGCAAGGGCAAGAACAACCTGCCCTTCGGAAACCAGGTCGTCGACAGCCTAAAGGAATTCGAGAAAACGGTGAAAACCGAGGTGACGGACGCGAAGCGCGCCGCCGAAAGCGCGGTTTCGGACGCGCCGAAGGTCGATCCCGTGAAGGCGGCGAACGACGCCGCTTCCAAACCGTTCAATCCGACGGGAGACGCGCCCAAGGTCGAAGCCTCGGCCGATCTGGCGCCCAAGCCGGCCCCTAAGTCTGAAACGCCGGATCCGGCGCCTGAAGCGAAAAGCGCCTGATCCATGTCGGATGTCGATGAGATCGAAGCGTCCCGCGCGCCGCTGATCGAGCACCTGACGGAGCTCCGCGATCGCCTGATCAAGGGGCTGATCGCCTTCGCGCTCTGCGTCATCGTCTGCTTCGTCTTCGCCGCCGAGATCTACGATCTGCTGACCGCCCCGCTCGTCGAGGCGATGAGCGGGCGCGACCTCAACCCGCGCCTGATCTTCACCTCCCCGCAGGAGAAGTTCTTCACCGACATGAAGCTGTCGCTCTTCGGCGGCTTCTGCATCGCCTTCCCGATGATCGCCTATCAGCTCTGGCGTTTCATCGCGCCCGGTCTTTACCAGAACGAGAAGGGCGCCTTCTGGCCTTTCCTCGTCGCCGCGCCGGTCCTCTTTATCGCAGGCGCGAGCCTCGTTTATTACGGCGTCGCGCCGCTCGCGCTCGGCTTCTTCCTCGATTACGGCACGATCACGCAGGAGGACGGCTACGTCACCTCCGTCGAGTTCCTCGGCAAGGTATCCGAATATCTCGGCCTGATGATGACCTTCATCCTGGCTTTCGGGATCTGCTTCCAGCTGCCTGTCTTGCTGACGCTGATGGGCCGCACCGGCCTCGTCTCCGCCGACGGCCTCGCCAACAAGCGCAAATACGCCATCGTCGGCATCGCGGCGGCGGCGGCGATCTTCACGCCGCCGGATCCGATCAGCCAGCTCGGCCTCGGCATTCCGATCTACCTCCTCTACGAGATCTCCATCCACCTCGTCCGCCGCTTCGAAATGAAGCGCGAGCAGGAACTGCGCGACGCCGGCCTCTGGGTTGATGACGACGAAGAGGACGAGGACGATCTGGAAACCGACCGCGAGCCTGCGAAGTCGTGAAGGACGAGTTTGCGAACGCCGACGCCCTGACGCGGATCGCGGAGGCGCTTGAGCGCATGTCGCCGCCCTCCGCGCCCGCGCCCGTCTTCGCCGATGCGGACGCCTATGTCTGGCGCACGGACCCGGACCGCCTCGACCCCGCCCGGGCCATCGCCCGCGTGCCGATCGAGCTTCTGGTCGGCATCGATCGCTCGCGCGACACGCTTCTCGACAACACCCGCCGTTTCGCCACTGGCCTGCCCGCCAACAACGCCCTCCTCTGGGGCGCGCGCGGCATGGGCAAATCCTCGCTGGTGAAGGCCGCCCACGGCGCCGTTTGCGCCGAACATCCCGGCAAACTCGCCCTGATCGAGATCCAACGGGACGACATTCCCTCCCTCGACCGCCTGATGAACATGGTCCGGGGCGCCGACCACCGCTTCCTGCTCTTTTGCGACGATCTTTCGTTCGACAAGGACGACAGCCACTACAAATCGCTGAAAGCGGTGCTGGATGGCGGCGTCGAAGGGCGCCCCGAAAACGTGATTTTCTACGCCACCTCCAACCGTCGCCACCTGATGCCGCGCGACATGATCGAGAACGAGCGCTCCTCCGCCATCAACCCCTCCGAGGCGACGGAGGAGAAGGTCTCCCTCTCCGACCGTTTCGGCCTCTGGCTCGGCTTCCACATGGCGAGCCAGGACGACTTTCTGGAGATCATCCGCCTCTATTGCGAGCGTCTCAGTCTGGATCAGGACTGGGAGACGACCCGCGCCGAGGCCATCGAATGGCGCCAGACGCGCGGCGCGATTTCAGGCCGCGTCGCCTGGCAGTTCGTCACCGATCTGGCCGGGCGCCTCGGCAAACCGATCAGCTTCGACTGAGGCGACATGGCTGAGATCGTCAATCTCCGCCGTTTTCGCAAATCGAAATCCCGCAAGGACGCGCGCCGCGAAGCAGACGCTAACGCCGCTCGTCATGGCGCGACGAAGGCCGATAAGAAGCGCGAAGCGGCTGAAACCGAAAAGGCGAAGCGCGACCTCGATGGCCACAAGCTGGAGGACGAGACATGAAGGTCTCCGACGCCCTCGCCACCCGCATCACTTGCCGCGCCTTCACCGACGAGCCCGTGCCGCTGGCGACGGTGCGCCGCCTCCTGAACCTCGCCCGAATGGCGCCTTCAGGCGGCAACCTCCAACCCTGGCATGTCCACGTTCTGACGGGCGATGCGCTCGCCGATCTGAAATCCGCCGTCAACGAGGCGATGAAGACCACGCCGATGGGCCTGCCGCCGCACTACGAGATCTATCCGCCCAAGCTGAAAGACCCCTACAACGCCCGCCGCCGCAAATGCGGGGAGGACATGTACAGGACCATCGGCGTGACGCGCGACGACAAACCCGGCCGCTACGCCCAGTTCCAGCGTAATTTCGAACTGTTCGGCGCCCCCGTGGCGCTCTTCGTCTATCTCGACCGCACGATGGGACCGCCGCAATGGTCGGACGTCGGCATGTTCCTCCAGAGCCTGATGCTCGCCGCGCGGGAGGAGGGATTGCACACCGCCCCGCAGGAGGCGTGGGCGATGTGGGCGGATCTCGTCGGCGAGCATGTGGCTCCCGACCCCGATCACATGCTCTTCTGCGGCGTCGGCCTCGGCCATATGGACGAAAGCGCCCCGATCAACGCGCTCCGCACCGACCGGGCGGAGGTCGAGGCGTTCGCGACGTTCCGGGGCTTCGCATGACCCTGACCGTCGCGCTGGATGATCCGCTGAAGCCGGAGCTGACCGCCCTTCTCCGCGCCTCCCATGCGCTGATGCAGTCGCTCTTCCCGGCGGAGTCGAACCATTTTCTTAGAGTCGAGGCGCTCGCCGCCCCCGACATCCGGTTCTTCTCCGCCCGCGGAGCGGAGACGGCGATCGGCTGCTGCGCCCTGAAGCTTCTCCGCAACTACGGCGAGGTGAAATCGATGTTCGTCGATCCCGCCGCGCGCGGCTCCGGGGCCGGCGCCGCCCTCCTCGCCGCTGTCGAGACGGAGGCGCGGGCGAACGCCCTGCCCCTCCTCCTGCTTGAGACCGGCTCGAAACTGGCGGCCGCCCACCGCCTCTACGCCCGCGCCGGCTTCGTTGAGCGCGGCCCGTTCGGCGACTACCGCGAAGATCCGCATAGCCTCTTCATGGAAAAGGCCCTGACGTGATCATCCGCATCGCCGGGCCAGACGAAGACTGGCCCGCCATCCACCGTCTTCTCACCGACGCCTTCGCGTATATGGAGGGACGGATCGACCCGCCCTCCTCCCTCCACCGCATGACCGCCGAAGACCTCCGCCGCTCCGCCACCCCGGCTTTCATCGCGGAAAGTGGCGAAAAGATCTTAGGTTGCGCCTTCGCCGCCCCGAAAGACGACGCGCTCTATCTCGGCAAACTCGCCGTCCGCGAGGATATGCGCGGCGCGGGACTGGCGCAGCGCCTCATCGCAATGGCGGAAGACGAAGCCCGCCGCCTCGGCCTCGACGCGCTCGAACTCGAAACTCGCATCGAACTCACCGAAAACCACGGCGCATTCGCCGCGCTCGGCTTCGTCAAGACGGGCGAGACCGCTCACCCCGGCTACGACCGCCCCACAAGCGTCACGATGCGAAAATTCTGCGCTGACCCCGCCCCTGCTTCCCCAATATACGCAAATCCGCGCGAAGCGCGGCGCGGGTGACGAGGTGGCCCCTGAAAGGGGCGCCGAGGAGGCCGCCGCCCCCTCTCAGTCCTTGCGGCAGATCAGATAGCAGTGCACGTAGTCCATCCCGTGCCCCGCCGGATCCGCCGCAACCGCCGCCTCGTATCGTCCATAGAACTCGTCGACCAAAGCCGTCCGCTCCGCCGCCGGGCGCCCGGAGAGTCCGTTGACGAAAACCGGCTCCGACCAGGACCGGAGCGTTGGAATATACGCCTTCGCGAAGGCCGCTGCATCGGCGTATTCGCCCGCCTCGAACGCCTCCGCATAAGGACAGCGCACCACGCGCGTCTCCACATGCTCCAATGAAAGGCCCGCCGCCCGGACAGCGCCCTCAGCGTCGTTCAGCGGCGCGGTGAACTGCTCCACCGTCCGATAGACCTGCGGGAAGTTGGTCGCGCGGTACTCCTCGGAGGTGATCCGTCCCTCGTCGCGCATCGCCGCCCAGTGACGGTTGAACTCGTCGAACATCGAGACGCCTCCGGTGTGCCCGAGCCAGCGCCCCTCTTCGTCGATCCCGAAATTGAAGAGCGCGAGGAACCCGCCCGATTTCAACTCAGACGCCCGCATCAGCAGAAAATTCTCCCAGTCCGCCGCGCCCTTCGCCTCGAAGGCCGCGCGCGTCTCGCCGGTCGCGCGGACCATGTGGACGTGATCCTCGATCACGGCGGGCACTTCGGTGATGTAATGCGACGCCGTCGCCGAATGGCCGATGTCCAGCGTGCCCGGCGGCACGATCCGGCGATGGAAGGAGGTCGCGGAGGCGGAGACGTAGAGCTCCGGAATGTCCTCCGCATAACTGGCCGTGTCGGTCAGCCCGTGCACGATCTGGAAGAGCTGCGAATAGTCGGTCTTCGGCAGATCGGTATACGTCATCTGGATCGGGCGCGACGGGCAGCGCCGACGCACGTCGCCGAGAACCCGGCCCACCATGTCGATGGAGGTGCCCCCGTCGGCGCAGCCCATATCCGTCATTTGAAAGACGGAACCGTCATCAGCGGGCTCCCGGCGCTCCAGCGCGTCGAGGATCAGCCCCGCCGCGTTGTCCATCACATGTTTCGCGCCGATGGTCGCGCGGGAATAATATCCCGCGCCCTTCATCGCCATGAAGTCGTCCGTCTGATCCGCCATGCGCGCCTCCCTCTCTCATCGGCAGAGTGCGGCGCGCGGGCGGCGCGTCAAGCGCTTAGGTTTTTCGCAAGCGATTGAACCTTTAGCGGCCCAGCCCCGACCGATGGTTAACGGCATCGGAAACGGGAGTAGCGAACATGGGGTCTTTCACGCCAATCGACGCATTCGTTCCTTCGGAGGCGCTCGCCTCTCTCGCGGCGACGGACGGACGCCCGTCGCGCGCTTCGGGCGGATCGATCGTCATCGTCTTCGGCGATCAACTGACGCAAGAGAACCCCGCGATCATGCGCGCCAGACCCGGGTTGGATCTGATCGTTCTGATCGAAGATGAGGCGAACGGCCAGGAAGGACCGCGCCTTCGCCTGCAGAGGGGCCGCGCGTTCGAACTCTTCGCGGAAGCGCTGCGCCGCCGTCGGCATCGCGTGGAGACAGTCTCCGCCATCGAAGCCGGAGATGCGTTGTCGCTTCACACGGCGCTCCGGCGGTTCGCGGCGCGCGGCGAGTTCCGAGGGTTCGCAACGGCGGAGCCGAGCGGGCGCGCCATCCGGCTGTCGCTCGAGGCGCTGGTCGAGCGCTATCGCAAGCCGCTGAGCATCCTGCGCGATCCGCGCTTCCTGTGCAGTCGCTGGGATTTCGCCGACATAATGGCGGAGGCGGACGGCCCCCTCGGCTTTTACAAGGCGATGCGCAGGCGCGAGGCGATCCTGATGGACGGCGATGCGCCGGTGGGCGGACGCTGGCGCATCATCGACGGCGAAGCCGCGCCGCGCGATGCCGCCGCCCATGTGCGGGAACCTGAGTTCGGCAGCCCCGCCCCGACGGCGGCGCAGGCGGAGATTGAGCTGGAGCGGTTCGCCCTCGTCGACCTGCCGCGCCTCGGCGCTTGCGAGTTTCTCGACCCGTTACGACCCCATCCCTTTCCCTGTCCCCAACTCGAGGCGCTCCTCGATCTGGGTCTCCTGACCCCAGGCGGCGTCGCCGTGCGGATCGAGCGGGCTTTTCGCGATGGTCACGCCCCGCTCCATGCGGCGGAGCACGCGATCTATCGGTTGATCGGCCTCAGGGAATATCGGCGCGGGCTCGCTCGGATCGGCGATCTCTTCGCCGCTGACGACGTTTTTGCGTGCAAGACGGCTGCGTAGCGTTCTTCGCCGTGCGTCGCGGCGCCGGGCGTGATCCTATACGCTCCCCCAGGGTCTCTGTCGTCGCGTCAGCCTCGCCCCGTCGCGGCGCGCCGACCGCTCGGCGCCGTGTGTTTTCAAGCGCCTGACAGGCCGCGCGATCAGAAGTGGATCGCGCGGCCGTAGGCGTCCAGCACGCTCTCGTGCATCATCTCGCTGAGCGTTGGGTGCGGGAAGACCGTGTGCATCAAGTCCTCTTCCGTCGTCTCCAGTGCGCGGGAGACGACGTAGCCCTGGATCAGCTCAGTGACTTCCGCGCCGACCATGTGAGCGCCGAGAAGCTCACCAGTTTTCGCGTCGAAGACTGTCTTCACCATCCCTTCCGCCTCTCCCAGCGCAATGGCCTTGCCGTTGCCGATGAAGGGGAAGCGCCCGACCTTTACGTCGTAACCAAGCTCCTTCGCCCGCGCCTCCGTATAGCCGACGGAGGCGACCTGCGGCTGGCAGTAGGTGCAGCCGGCGATGTCTTCGGGTTTCACCGGATGGACCTTGTTCTTGCCCGCGATCAGTTCGGCGACCATCACGCCCTCATGGCTCGCCTTGTGCGCCAGCCAGGGGGCGCCCGCGATATCGCCGATGGCGTAAAGACCGTCGACGCCTGTGCGGCAGTATTCGTCCGTCACGACATGGGTGCGGTCGACAGTGACGCCGAGCGCCTCCAGCCCCAGCCCCTCCACATTGCCGACGATGCCAACGGCGGAGACGACGGTGTCGAAGTCCCGCGTTTCCATTTTGCCGCCGATCTCGATATGCGCAGTCACCTTGTCGTTGGCGCGGTCCAGCTTCTTGACCATCGCATTTTCAAGAATCGTCATGTCCTGTTTTTGGAACTGCTTCTTGGCGTGATCGCTGATCTCCGCATCCTCGACGGGCAGGATGCGGTCCATCACTTCCACCACCACTGTCTCCGCGCCAAGCGTGTTGTAGAAGCTGGCGAATTCGATCCCGATGGCGCCGGAGCCGATAACGAGGAGCTTTTTCGGCATATGCGGCGGCTGAAGCGCGTGCTTGTAGGTCCATACCCGCTCCCCATCCGCCTCCAGCCCCGGCAGTTCGCGCGCGCGGGCGCCAGTGGCGAGGATGATGTTGGCGGCCTCCAGCACCTCTTCGCCCTTGTCGGTTTTGACCGAGACCTTTCCCTTGGCGGAAATGGAGGCCTCGCCCATCAGCGTCGCCACCTTGTTCTTTTTCAGAAGATGTCCGACGCCGGAGTTCAATTGCTTCGCCACGCCGCGGGAGCGTTTGACGACGGCGTCGAGATCGTAGCCGATCCCCTCGGCCTTCAGCCCGAACTCCTTCGCCCGGTGCATGAGGTGGAATACTTCGGAGGATCGGAGCATCGCCTTCGTGGGGATGCAGCCCCAGTTGAGGCAGATTCCGCCCAGATGCTCCCGCTCGACGATGGCGACCTTCAGGCCGAGCTGCGCCGCGCGGATCGCGGCGACGTAGCCGCCAGGGCCCGCTCCGATCACCGCGACATCGTATTTGGCCGCCATCCCGCGTCCTCCCGAAAAACAAGCTGTCTCGCTGTTCTACCGGAAGGCCGCGCGGGGCGGCAAACTCTTACTGGCTCAGGCGGCGTCGCCGTAGCTCTTCAGAAAATCCTGCTCCGCCGGAGTAGAGCGGCGTCCCAGCGCTTCGTTGCGATAGGGAAAGCGCCCGAACTGGCGGATCACGTCGCGATGCTCCCGCGCGAAAGGCAGGTTGCGCGCGCCCGTCTGCGGCATCCGCGTCAGGAACAGCCGCACGCAGCGATCCTGATCCACCAGGCTCTCCGAATGCATAAGCGGCAAGTAAAAGAACTGCCGCTCAGGCTCCGCCGCCTTCAGGTCATGGCCGTCGCTCAGCGCCTTCTTGGCGATGCAAAGCGCGCGGCCGTCGGAGCTGAACGCCACGCTGGAGCCGCGGAACATGTTGCGCGGGAACTGGTCCAGCAGGATGACCAGCGCCAGCGCGTGGCGCGGGCGCAGCATCCAGTGGTCCAGATCGCCGTTCTTGGCGGCTCGCCACGTAGCCATGAACCGTTCGGTGATCCGGTTGTCGACATCGTCTTCGACCGCATACCAGCGGTCGGGGCCCACGTCGTTCAGCCAGAAGTCCAGCACCGCTTCCGGCGCTTCGATCTCGTCAATCGTCTCCATGATCTCCACCAACGCCCTGTTTCAGGCGCTTTGCTCGATGAGGTTTCGGGAAATTCGACGCGACGGCGAAGCGACCGATCTTGGCCGCCGTCATAGCGACGGCGTCGGTTATCCGCTTACCTTGCGATGCGTCATCCGCTCGCATATCGCGCCCCATATCGGTCCGCACATGGACCCTGCCACAGACTCACATGCCTGTAGATATAAGTGCACTACCCGCCCCTTTTGGTGTCAAGAAATTGTTTTTTCTCTGTCACGTGAGGTGTCGGTATCGTCACATTCCTCACCCGTCTCCGCCTCAGCCTCCGCTTCGGCCTGATCGATGGCGTATTCCTGCGCAACCTCCACCGCGACGGGCGACGCCGAGGGGGAAATCGGCGCATAGGATGACGTCTCTTCAACCGGCGTCGCGGCGCGCTGCGTCATCCGATAGAGGCCGAACGCCACGATCGACGCCATGCAAATCAGGATGAACAGAAAGAACGCCCAGGACCCAAGGTACTGCATCATCTGCCCGACGATCAGCGGCCCGCCGATCGCCCCAACGCCGCCCACGAACACCAGACCGGAAGACGCCGCCGGCATCTCGCTCGGCTCCAGAAAGTCGTTCGTATGGGCGATGAGCAGCGCGTAAAGCGGATTGGTCGTCCCGCCGATGACGAACATCATCACGTAAATCGCATAGAGCGACTGCTCGGCGAGGATGGCGAGCCCGCAAGCTCCCGCCCCCGACGCCGCCGCCGCGATGATCAGGCGACGGCGATCCACCCTGTCGGAAATCCAGCCGATCGGCCACTGAAGGCAAAGCCCGCCGAAGTAGACCAGCCCCGAGAAGATCGCGATCTCCGCGAGGGTGAACCCCCGCTCCGTCCCGTAAACGGACGCCATCCCGAAGAGCGCCGAGTAAATCGCGCCGATCGCGAAGGAGCCGTAGACGCCCAGCGGCGAGGTGGTGAAGAGACGCCGAAGCGTCATCCGCTTCGCAACTTCGTAAACCGGCGCCGGGCTCACCGACAGAAGGATCGGCGCAAAGGAGAGCGAGACGAGCACGGAGACGACGATGAAGAGCCCGTATCCCGCCGGATCGCCGAAATTCAGGAGACCCTGGCCGGAGATGATCCCGGCCATCTGGATGATCATGTAAAGCGACAGCGCCTGCCCGCGATGCTCATTGTCGGCGCCGTCGTTCAGCCAGCTCTCCGCCACCACGTAAACGCAGGAGAAACAGAACCCGACGACGAGCCGGAAGAGACCCCAGGCGATGAGATCTGGCAGTGCGGGGTAAAGGATGAACGCCGCCGAAATCAGCGACGCCATGGCCGCGAAGACGCGCACATGGCCGACGCTGCGGATCATCGTGGGCGCGAGGCGCGATCCACCGAGGAAGCCGAGGAAATAGGCGGAGATGACGATGGAGAGGAGCGCAGGATCGAACCCCTCGATCGCGCCCCTCACGCCGATAAGCGAGCCCTGCAGGCTGTTGCCCATCATCAGCAGGAACATGCCCAGGAGGAGCGCCCATGAACTTCTTAAAACGGCGACCATGAGGCGGCTCCTTCGGATTTCGCGGCGACAGTGCGCGAATCCGCTGCTGAAAGATTGAACGTCAGCGACTTCGACGGCTCAGGGGCGACGCCAGAGAAGAGAACTGTCGCCGTAGGAGTAGAACCGCATGCGCGCGTCTATCGCGGTCTGGTAAAGAAATCGCATGCGCTCGACGCCCATGAAGGCGCTCACAAGCATCATCAGCGTTGATCGCGGCAGGTGGAAATTGGTGATCAGCGCGTCAGCGGCGCGGAACGCGAAGCCGGGCGTGATGAAGATATCCGTCTCGTCGCGATAAGGCTGAACCATCCCCGCCTCGTCGACCGCAGTCTCGAGAAGCCGAAGCGCTGTCGTTCCCGCCGCGATGATCCGCCCGCCCGCGCGGCGAGCCTCGTTGATCGCCGCCGCCGCTTCTTCGCCGATCTCGCCCCATTCGGCGTGCATCTTGTGGTCGGCCGCGTTCTCCGCCTTTACAGGCAGAAACGTGCCCGCGCCGACATGAAGCGTCACGCGGGTCGAGCGGACGCATCTCTCCGCCAGCGCCGCCATCACCGGCGGCTCGAAATGGAGCGACGCCGTCGGCGCCGCCACGGCGCCCGGCTTCTCGGCGAACATCGTCTGATAGTCGCCTTCATCCTCCACGTCGGTCTTCCGACGCGCCGCGATGTAAGGCGGGAGCGGCGGCGCGCCGATCGCCGCGACGGCGGCGTCGAGTTCGGGGCCGGAAAGGTCGAAGCGAAGCTCGACCTGACCGCCCTCTCCCTTCGCCGCCAGCTCGGCGCCGATGGTCGCTCCGGGCCCCGTGAAGTCCAGCCGATCGCCGACCTTCAGTCTCTTTCCCGGCTTGGCGAGCGCTAGCCATCGGTTGTCGTCGAGCCTTTTCAGAAGGGTCGCCTCAACCCGCGCCTCGCTCTCCTCGCGCCGCCGAACGCCGTTCAGGCGCGCCGGGATCACCTTTGTGTCGTTGAAGACGATCAGATCGCCAGCGCGAAGATGCCCCGGCAAATCCTCGAAGACGCCGATACTCTCCCGCACCGCATCCGCGACAAGCAGACGAGCGGACCGCCGCGGGCGCGCCGGCCTGAGCGCGATCAGCTCCTCCGGCAGATCGAAATCGAAATCGTCGACGCGCATCCTCGGTTCCTCGCAAACAAAGACGGGCGGGCGACAGCGCATCCGTCGGCTGACGCCCGCGCCTCCCTTAACTGCTTCCCTCAAATACGCAAATGCGCCGCAGGCGCGCCGACCGAAAGGTCGGCCGCGCGGCGAGCGGGCCGCGAAGCGGCTGGGCGAGCCGCGCCCTTGTTCGCCTTCGGCCTAGCCGAAGACGAACCCGCCCGGCCGAATGGCGGTACGTCTTCGACAACGAAAAAGCGCGACCCGGGGGCCGCGCTCTCTCGAACCAGTTGGAGACCGGATCACTCGTCGGTGACGGTCACCTTGATCATCCGGTCCGGCTCCCCTTCGATCGCGCCGTTATTGGCGCGGGAGCCCATCTTGATGTTGTCCACATGCTCCATGCCCGAGACGACCTGACCGAAGACCGTGTACTGGCCGTTCAGAAAGGAGCCTTCCTCGAACATGATGAAGAACTGGGAGTTCGCGCTGTTCGGGCTCTGCGCCCGCGCCATACCGACCGTGCCGCGCTCGAACGGCACGTTGGAGAACTCCGCCTTGAGATCGCCCAAGTCGGAGCCGCCGGTGCCCGCGCGGCGCATGTCGTCGCCTTTGCCGTGCTCCACGTCGCCGGTCTGCGCCATGAAGCCGGGGATCACCCGGTGAAACGCCACGCCGTCATACTCGCCCGCCGCCGCGAGCGCCTTGATCCGCTCCACATGCTGCGGCGCGACTTCGGTCAGCAGCTTGATCTTCACGTCGCCCGATTTCAGCGTGATGTTCAGAAAGTCGTCGGCCATCGCCTTCTCCAGTGTTGTCAGGGACAGGATCGCAGCGAAAAGAAACCCGAAAAGGCGCGACGTCATCCTGAGTACTCCTATCTATCGAAAACGCGCGCCCCGGGACGCGCCGTTGGTGAGGTATTCGCGCCCCAAACCGGCGTCAACCGGCGTATTTGGCGCGCAGCGCCTCCTTTACACGCGGCGTGACGAAATTTCCGACGTCGCCCCCCAAACGGGCGATTTCCTTGACGAGGCGGGAGGCGATCGCCTGGTGCTCAGCCTCCGCCATCAGAAACACGGTCTCGATCTCGTCGTTCAGCGCGCGGTTCATGCCGACCATCTGAAACTCGTATTCGAAGTCGGAAACGGCGCGCAGCCCGCGAATGATCACGTTCGCGTTCACGATCTGGGCGCGGTCCATGAGAAGGTCTTCGAAGGGTTCGATCTCGACGCGCGCCGCGTCCTCGCCGCAAATGACGTCGATATCGTCGCGCAGAAGGTCCACGCGCTCCTCAAGCGTGAAAAGCGGACCCTTGTCGCGATTGATCGCGACCCCGACGACCAGTCTGTCGACGAGCCTGAGCGCCCGTCGGATAATGTCGCCATGGCCAAGGGTGACGGGATCGAACGTCCCCGGATAAAACCCGATGCGCATCCCCGCCCTCCCGCGCGGTTATTATCGTTAGGACTTTTGCAACATCCTCACGCAGCGGGGTCAAGAAGAGATCGGGCGGAGATCCGGCGGGCGGTCAGACGCCCTTGATCATCTCTTCCATCGCGCGGTTCTCCTGCTCGATCTCGTCCATGCGGGCCTTCACAGCGTCGCCGATGGAGATCACGCCGAGGAGCGAGCCGTTGTCCACCACCGGCATGTGGCGAAAGCGGCCTTCGGTCATGCGCTGAAGCACCGACTCCACCGTGTCCTGCGGCTCGCAGGCGATGACCTTGGTGATCATGGCGTCGGCGACGCGCAGGTTCACGCAGGACGCGCCGTCCTGAGCCAGCCGCCGCACGATGTCGCGCTCGGAGATGATCCCTTCTACGTTGAGCCCGCTCTCGCTGACGACCAATGCGCCGATTTTCTTCGCCGCGAGCGCGCCGGCCGCATCCGTCAGGGTGGCCCCTGCGGAGATGGTCGCGACGCTCTGGACGGGCTTCCGGCTGATGATTTGACGGACGTTCATGGCTGTCCTCCCTTTTGCCGATAGATGAGCACTATAGCACCTCATCTACCGATTTGGGGGAGAATTGGTTAACGCGACCTTACCAACTCGCCTTACTCCGCCGCCATGCGCCGCCGTTTGAGGAGCGGTTTCAGGTACCTTCCAGTGTGGCTGCGTTCGGTCAGCGCCACGTCTTCCGGCGTTCCATGCGCCACGATCTCGCCCCCGCCGTCGCCGCCCTCGGGACCGATGTCGATAATCCAGTCGGCGGTCTTAATGACGTCGAGGTTGTGCTCGATCACCACGACCGTGTTTCCGGTCTCGACCAGTTCGTGCAGCACTTCCAATAGCTTGCGCACGTCTTCGAAATGCAGGCCTGTCGTCGGCTCGTCGAGGATGTAGAGCGTTCGCCCCGTCGCCCGCTTGGCCAGCTCTTTCGAGAGCTTCACGCGCTGCGCCTCGCCGCCCGAAAGCTGCGTCGCCTGCTGGCCAATCTTGATATAGCCGAGGCCGACCCGCTCCAGCGTCTCCATCTTGTCGCGGATCGATGGGATGGCGGAGAAGAACTCCACGCCGTCTTCCACAGTCATATCAAGGACTTCCGCGATGGACTTGCCCTTGTACTTGATCTCCAGCGTCTCGCGATTGTAGCGCGCTCCCTTGCAGGTTTCGCACTCGACGTAGACGTCGGGCAGGAAGTGCATCTCGATCTTGATGACGCCGTCGCCCTGGCACGCCTCGCACCGCCCGCCCTTCACGTTGAAGGAGAAGCGCCCGGGCTTGTAGCCCCGCGCCTTCGCCTCCGGCAGGCCCGCGAACCAGTCGCGGATCGGGGTGAAGGCGCCGGTATAGGTCGCCGGGTTCGACCGGGGCGTGCGCCCGATGGGCGACTGGTCGATGTCGATCACCTTATCGAGGTGCTCCAGCCCCCGGATCGCCTTCGACGGCGCCGGGTTCGCCCGCGCCCCGTTCAGGCGCTGCGCGGCGGTCTTGTAAAGCGTCTCAATGGTCAGGGTGGACTTGCCGCCGCCGGAGACCCCGGTGATGCAGGTGAACGTGCCGAGCGGGATCTCCGCCGTCACGTCCTTCAGGTTGTTGCCGGAGGCGCCTTCGACCACCAGCGACTTGCCGTTACCCGCCCGCCGCTCGCCCGGAATCGCGATCTCCCGCCGGCCGGTCAGATAGTCGCCAGTGACGGAGGTCTTGCAGGACATGATCTCATCCGGCGTACCCGCCGCTATGATCTCACCGCCATGAACGCCCGCGCCGGGGCCGATATCGACGACGTAATCCGCCTCCCGGATCGCTTCTTCGTCATGTTCCACCACGATGACCGTATTGCCCTGATCGCGGAGGTTTTTCAGCGTCAGGAGAAGCCGGTCATTGTCCCGCTGGTGCAGGCCGATACTCGGCTCGTCCAGCACGTAGAGAACGCCCGTCAGCCCCGACCCGATCTGGGAGGCGAGGCGAATGCGCTGGCTCTCCCCGCCCGACAGGGTGCCGGAGGCGCGGCTCATGGTCAGGTAGTCCAGCCCGACATTTACAAGGAATCCAAGGCGTTCACGGATTTCCTTTAGGATCGCGCCCGCGATCTGCTGCTTCTGGGTGGAGAGCGTGTCGAACACGCTGTCCGCCCAGGCGGCGGCGTCGCGGATCGACATCTCCGTCACCTGCCCGATATGCAGTCCGGCGATCTTCACCGCCAGCGCCTGTTCGCGGAGGCGATAGCCGCCGCAGGCGCCGCAGGGGCGGTTGTTCTGATAGCTCTCGAACACTTCGCGCATCATGTTCGAGTCGGTTTCGCGATAACGCCGCTCAAGGTTCGGGATCACCCCCTCGAAGGGGCGCTCGACCTCGTAGACCCGCCCGCCGTCATCGTAGCGGAAGCGGATCTGCCGCTCGCCGGAGCCGTAGAGCAGCACCTGCTGCGCCGCCTCCGGAATGTCGCGCCAGGCGTCCTTCGCGTTGAACCCGTAAGCGTCCGCCAGGGCGTCAATGGTCTGACGATAGTAAGGTGAGTTCGTCTTCGACCACGGCGCCAACGCGCCCTTGTTCACCGGCAGGCTTTCATCCGGCACCACAAGTTTCTCGTCGAAGAACAACTCCATCCCCAGCCCGTCGCATTTCGGACAGGCCCCGAAAGGCGCGTTGAAGGAGAAGAGCCGCGGCTCGATCTCCGGAATGGTGAACCCGCTGACCGGACAGGCGAAGTTCTCGGAGAACACCGTCTGCACCGGGTCGCCCTCGGAGGGCGCCGTTTCGATCACTGCGATCCCGTCCGCGAGGCCGAGCGCCGTCTGGAAACTGTCGGCGAGGCGGGTCTCCATCCCCTCCCGCACTACGATGCGGTCCACGACCACGTCGATGTTGTGGCGGAATTTCTTGTCGAGGGTCGGCGGATCCTCCAGCTCATGAAACTCGCCGTTCACCTTGACCCGCTGGAAGCCCTGCTTCCTGAGCTCCGCAAATTCCTTGCGGTACTCGCCCTTCCGGTCGCGGATAATCGGGGCGAGGAGATAGGCGCGCGTCCCCTCCTCCATCGCCATCACCCGGTCGACCATTTCGGAGACCTGCTGCGCTTCGATCGGTTTCCCCGTCGCCGGGCTGTAGGGCGTGCCCACGCGCGCGAACAGGAGGCGCATGTAGTCGTAAATCTCCGTCACCGTGCCGACGGTCGAGCGCGGGTTCCGGCTCGTCGTCTTCTGCTCGATGGAGATCGCGGGGGAGAGGCCTTCGATATGATCCACATCCGGCTTCTGCATCATCTGCAGGAACTGGCGGGCGTAGGCGCTCAGGCTCTCCACGTACCGGCGCTGGCCCTCGGCGTAGATCGTGTCGAAGGCGAGCGAGGACTTGCCGGAGCCCGAAAGCCCGGTGATCACGCAGAGCTCATTCCGCGGAAGATCGACGTCGATCCCCTTCAGATTGTGCTCGCGCGCGCCGCGGATGGAGAGGTGCTTTTGTTCGGCCATGAGGTGCTCCGGTTCGTATCCGGCGAGATGGCGCGGTTAACGAAGATTTCGAGTCGGGGAAAGCGGCGGCGGGGCCTCAAACGTCTTCATAGAACTCCTCCCGAACGATCTTCCCTTCGCCGTTGACCGTGTAGATGGCGATTTCGCGGGAGTCGTTCCGCGCGCCGGTCGCCTTCATCGACGAATTGGTCTGGAAAATCAGCCCGAAGCGATCGTCGCCGTGGAGGAACGGTCCCTCGCAGCGGCAGCTGTGCATGTCGACGGCGGCGAACCAGGTGGCGGTCTTGGCCCGAAGGGCGGCGAGACCGTAAGCCTCCCGCGGCTCGCCGTCCGGCCCGGCGATCGGCTCCACCGAGACGACATACTCAGCGTAGAGCCGGTTCAAGGCTTCCTCGGTCCGATTCTCGCGGACGCTGGCGATCAGGGCTTCGGCGGTGGTTCGGACAACAACATCGGGAGTTTCCCTTGGACTGTGTGAGCGGATGGAGGCCGACGCCCCAACCCGCCGAAACGGAGGGCCGGGGCGCGAGGCGACGGCTCACATCGTGTAGAAGAACTCTTCGCGGTTGATCTTCCCTTCGCCGTTGACCGTGTAGACCGCGAGCTCACGCGACTGGCTGCGCTGACCGGAGGCCTTGTCGGTCACGTCCATCTCGAAGATAACCCCGAAACGATCGTCGCCATGCATGAACGGGCCCTCGATGGAGAAGTCGTGCATCTCCATCGCGCCGTCCCACCAGGCGTGCTTGCCGCGAATGCCCTCGAGGCTGGCGGTCTCCGCCGGCTCGCCGTTCGGGCCGGCCATCGCCTCGACGGAGACGGCGTCGTCAGCGTAGAGCGTGTTCAGCGCCTCTTCGGTGCGGTTCTCGCGGCAGCAGGCGATCAGGGCGTCGGCGGTGGCGCGGGTTGCGTTGGACATGGTTTCATCCCTTTGTTTTGACGTTGTTTCAGTGGACGGTCGCGCTCTGCGCCGCCGGTGAAATCGGTTTAGGCGACCGGAATGACAGGAAGTGTCAGTAGCTTCCCTGCATAGCGAATTTAACCGAAAATCAACGCCCCTCGCGTCTCCCTGCCAGAATGATAATGTTTCGCAAAATTCGACTCGAATAACGGGAGAGAGGCATGGCGGGCAGCGTCAACAAGGTGATCATCATCGGCAATCTGGGGCGCGACCCGGAGGTCCGCTCGTTCCAGAACGGCGGCAAGGTCTGCAACCTGCGCATCGCGACCTCGGAGAACTGGCGCGACAAGCAGTCGGGCGAGCGGCGCGAGCGGACCGAATGGCACTCCGTCGCGATCTTCAACGAAGGTCTGGTGCGGGTGGCGGAGCAGTATCTGCGCAAGGGCTCCAAAGTTTACATCGAAGGCCAGCTGGAGACCCGCAAATGGCAGGACCAGAGCGGTCAGGACCGTTATTCGACTGAGGTCGTCCTGCGGCCCTATCGGGGCGAGTTGACCATGCTCGACGGCCGCGGCGAAGGCGGCGGCGGTGGCGGCGACTTCGGCGGCGGCGGCGGCGGTGGTTACGGCGGCGGCGGCGGTGGCGGCGGCTATGACCGCGGCGGCTCCGGCGGCGGCGGCGGCAACCAGGGCGGCGGCTTCAACAACGATCTCGACGACGAGATCCCGTTCTGACGCGCCGCTCACGCGCAGTTTAGGGCTCCGCTAGGTGCATGAGCGGCGCGCCTCACCATGTTCACTCGCGAACGCAGAGAACAACGGGAGCCGCTCATGTCCATCTTGTCACGTCGAACCGCCATCATCGGCGCAGTCGCCATCGCCGTCGCCGCCGGGGGCGCGTTCGCGCTCACCTCGACGTTCGGGGACTTTCAGGAATACGAGGCCGCGCAGGTCTACGCCAATGACGGGGTGGCCATCGACGGCACCGATCCCGTCTCCTACTTCCTGAACGGCGCGCCGGTCGCGGGCGATCCTGCGATCACTGCGGACTGGAGCGGCGCGACATGGCGCTTCGCCTCCGCCGAGAACCGCGATCTCTTCCTCTCCGACCCGGCGAAATACGCCCCGCAATACGGCGGCTTCTGCGCCTGGGCGGTGGCGGAGCGCGGCAAGCTCTTCAGCACCGATCCGAACGCCTGGAAGATCGTCGACGGAAAGCTTTATCTGAATTTCAATCAGGACATTCAGAAAAAGTGGGAGGCGGACATCCCGTCCTTCATCAGCGAAGGCGACCGCCGCTGGCCGGAGATCTCCAGCGAAAGCTGATCGCTTGCCGCTCATGGCGAATCGAATGATGGTCGCGCGCGCAGCCGACCGGAGCCTCAGATGCGCGCGCGCCCCCTTCCCCATGACGCCTCCGACGACCTGATCGCAAACGAAGCGGCGGGCGTCGAACGACTGCTCGAACTCATGCGCCGCCTGCGGGAGCCGGAGAAGGGCTGCCCCTGGGACGTGGAGCAGACCTTCGCCTCCATCGCCCCCTACACGATCGAAGAGGCCTACGAAGTCGCCGACGCGATCCAGCGCGATGCGATGGACGAGCTGCCGGACGAATTGGGCGACCTCCTCCTGCAGGTCGTCTATCATGCTCAGATCGCGGCGGAGACCGGCGCTTTCGACTGGGACGACGTCGTGAAGGCGATCACCGCCAAGATGATCCGCCGCCATCCCCATGTCTTCGGCGACCGGGCGCGGGAGGATTTCGTCTCCGGCTCGTGGGAGAAGTTGAAGGCGGAGGAGCGCGCGGCGAAAGGCGAGGCGCGCGAAAGCGTCCTCGACGGCGTGCCGGTGGGCCTTCCCGGCATGACCCGCGCGGTGAAGCTGCAAAAGCGCATGGCCCAGGTCGGCTTCGACTGGCCGGATACGGGCGGCGTCATCGAGAAGATCGTCGAAGAGTCTCGCGAACTGGCGGAAGCGAAGACCGAGGCCGACGCCGATCACATCGAGGAGGAATATGGCGACCTTCTCTTCGTCGTCGCCAATCTCGGTCGCCATCTGGGAGTCGACCCCGAAGCCGCGCTCCGCCGGGTGAACGAGAAGTGCGAACGCCGCTTCCGCTGGATCGAAGCCGCCCTCGCCGAAGCCGGCTCCTCGCCCGAATGGTCGACGCTGGAGGAGATGGACGCCCTCTGGACCAAGGCGAAACGCGCCGAACGCGAAGCCTGAACCGACCTGCTTCCCCAAAATACGCAATCGCCGTCAGGCGGCGCGCATCAGCGCGCTTCGGGGCGCGGGCACCGGCGGGCGCAGCCCGCAGGCCGCGCCCCGCTCGGCCCACACCGCAGACGCGTCGTCAGACGCGGCGAAGGACGGGAGAGCTACGTAGCCGATAAGCGCCGCGCCGCCGCCCCCGCCCAACGGCCCGTCGCGAGGCAGGCGGTGATCAGATAGCCGCCCGTCGGCGCTTCCCAATCCAGCATCTCGCCCGCTGCGAAAACACCGGGCCGGACCGTGAGCATGAGGTCGTCGTCGACGCAGCCCCACGCGACCCCGCCCGCCGAAGAAATCGCCTCCGCTATCGGACGCGGACGCTGAACCGGCAGCGGCAGCGATTTGATCGCCTGCGCCGTCGCGGCCGCATCATCTGCGAGATCAGGCGCCAGCTCGCGCAGCAACGCCGCCTTCGCGCCGCTCAGGCCGATCGTCTTCCGCAAGTGATTGGCGCGCGACGCCTTCCCGCGCGGCCGCGCGAGCCGCGCCGCCAGATCGCCTTCGCGCCGCCCCGGCGCGAGATCCAGACGGACATCCGCATCGCCCGCCGCCAGCGCATCCCGGATCGGCGCGGAGAGCGCGTAGATCAGGCTCCCCTCCAGACCCGTCTCGCTGATGACGAAATCGCCCTGCGCCCGCCGCCCGCCGATGGTCAACGCCGCCGTCTTCACTGGCGCTCCGGCGAAGCGCTCCCGCAGATAGGGCGACCAATCGAGATCGAACCCCATATTCGCCGGTCGGAAAGGGGCGACCTCCGCGCCAGCGCCCTCCAAGGCTCCGACCCAGCCCGCATCGGACCCGAGACGCGGCCAGGACGCGCCGCCAAGCGCCAGGATCGTCGTCCGCGCTTGGATGGTCCGCTCGCCGCCCGGCGTCTGAAAGACCAGATCGTCCCCGCGCCAGCCCGTCCATCTCCACCGCCGCCGCAACTCCGCTCCGGCTTCGTCCAGCCGCGCGAGCCATTTGCGCAAGAGCGGCGACGCCTTCATCGCCTTCGGAAAGACCCGCCGGGACGAGCCGGTGAAAACCGGCTCCCCCAGCCCCTCCGCCCAGATCTTCACCGCCTCCGTCCCGAAAGCGTCCAGCATCGGGTCCAGCCTCGCGCAGCCGATCGCCGCCTTCACCGCCTCCGGCGGCTCGTCCTTGGCGAGGTTCAGGCCCGACTTCCCCGCCATCAGAAATTTGCGCGCCGGGCTCGGCATCGCGTCGAGGATCAGCGGGCGCAGCCCCGCCGCCGCCAGAACCTCCGCCGCCGCCAACCCGGCCGGACCCGCGCCGATCACCACCGCGCTCCGCTCTTCGCGCTCGATCACGCCGCCCTCCGACTTGTTCCCCGCTCCAGCGCGACCTATACGCCGCGCAACGCCTCAGAAAAACCGGAGCGAGCCCATGAGCGCCATCATCGACATCCACGCCCGCGAAATTCTCGACAGCCGGGGCAACCCGACGGTGGAAGTCGACGTGACGCTCGAGGACGGCGCCTTCGGGCGCGCCGCCGTCCCCTCCGGCGCCTCCACCGGCGCCCATGAGGCGGTGGAGCTGCGCGACGGCGACGCGGCGCGCTACAAAGGCAAGGGCGTCCTGCAAGCCGTCGAAGCGGTGAACGGCGAGATCGCGGAGGCGCTTTCAGGCGTCGACGGCACGCGCCAGTCGATGATCGACGAGGCGATGATCGAGATGGACGGAACCCCCAACAAAGGCCGTCTCGGCGCCAACGCCATCCTCGGCGTCTCCCTCGCGGTCGCGAAGGCGGCTGCGCAGTCCACGGGGCAGGAGCTTTACCGCTATGTCGGCGGCGCATCGGCCCGCGCCCTACCCGTCCCGATGATGAACATCATCAACGGCGGCGAGCACGCGGACAACCCGATCGACATTCAGGAATTCATGGTGATGCCGGTCGCGGCGGACAGCATCGCGGAGGCCGTGCGCTGGGGCTCCGAGATCTTCCACACGCTGAAGAAAGAGCTCTCGGCGGCGGGGCACGGCACCAATGTGGGCGACGAAGGCGGCTTCGCCCCCGATATCGCCTCCACCCGCGACGCGCTCGATTTCATCATGGCGTCGATTGAGAAGGCGGGCTTCAAGCCGGGCGAAGAAGTGTTCCTCGCCCTGGACAGCGCCTCCACTGAGTTTTTCGCAGACGGCAAGTACAACCTGAAGGGCGAAGGCAAGGTGCTCGATGCGGGCGGCATGACCGACTACTACACCGCGCTGATCGGCGACTACCCAATCGTCTCCATCGAGGACGGTCTGGCGGAGGATGATTGGGAGGGCTGGGCGCACCTGACGGCGACCATCGGCGATCGCTGCCAACTGGTCGGCGACGATCTCTTCGTCACCAACCCCGCGCGCCTCGCGGACGGGATCGCGCAGGGCGTCGGCAACTCGATCCTCGTCAAGGTGAACCAGATCGGCACGCTGACGGAGACGCTGACGGCGGTGGACATGGCGCACCGCGCCTCGATGACCGCCGTGATGTCCCACCGTTCGGGCGAGACCGAAGACGCCACCATCGCCGACCTCGCGGTCGCGACGAATTGCGGGCAGATCAAGACGGGCTCGCTGGCCCGTTCGGACAGGCTGGCGAAGTACAACCAGCTGATCCGGATCGAAGAGGATCTGGGGGACAGCGCGATTTACGCGGGGGCGAGCATTCTGCGGGGCTAGGTTTCACCCGGCCGGTGATGAAGAAAATCGTAATCGAGCGGACGCAATCGCGACGACGAACGATCTGGGCGTTACTCGCATCCACTTCGCTTTTCTTCGTCCTTGCAATGATTTGCCGCTGGTTTGACTGGGGCGGCCTCTCGAGCGCATTTGTCTTCGGCATCCCGCTTCTGATGATCTTTCTGATCACTTACGTTGTCGGGGGATGGATGGTCGTCGGCGCTGTTCGAATGTCATATTCGAATTCCTGGTTCTGGGAAGTCGAAGGCAAATTCGATGATATTCTCCCTGCGTTCGGGTTTGCGAAGAAGCAATAAACTGCAGAGAGCCTTATTCGAGCGTTTCGATTGAGGGGCGCGGCGCGACGGCTTAGTAATCGAGAGCGGCGCTCCCGACCGCACCGCAGGATCGCCCCATGACCGAAGCCGCCGCGCCCGCGAAATCGACGCCGAACCGCGCGCTTCTGTTCATCTTTATCACCATCACGATCAATTCGATGGGCATCGGGCTGATCATGCCGGTCATGCCGGACCTCCTGCTCGATCTGACGAACGAGGTCTCCGTCGGCGACGCCGCCTGGATCGGCGGGTGGGTGACGGCGAGTTACGCGCTCGCGCAGTTCTTTTTCTCGCCTGTCCTCGGCAACCTCTCCGACGCTTACGGACGCCGCCCGGTCCTGCTCGGATCGCTGGCGATGATGGTTGTCGATTACGCCGTCATGGCGCTGACCGATACGCTGACGCTCTTCTTCATCGCGCGGATCATGGCCGGAGCCTCTTCCGCCACCTTCTCCACCGCCAACGCCTATATCGCCGACATCTCGCCGCCTGAGAAGCGCGCCGCCAATTTCGGACTGACGGGCGCCGCTTTCGGCCTCGGCTTCGTCCTCGGTCCCGCCATCGGCGGGATCGTCGGCGAGTTGGGGCCGCGCATGCCCTTCCTCGCGGCCGCGGTTCTGACCGCCGCCAACCTCGCCTTCGGCTATTTCGTCCTGCCGGAATCGCTGACGCGCGAAAGGCGCCGCTCGCTCGACTGGAAGCGCTCCAACTCCATCGGCGCCGCCCTGCAGATGCGTAAACATCCGGCGGTCGCCTGGATGCTGCTGGCGATGTTCATCTACAACCTCGCCCACTACATCTGGCCCGTCATCTGGGCCTATTTCGCAAAGGAGCGGTTCGGGTGGACGCCCTTCGATATCGGTCTCTCCCTCGCCGCCGTCGGGCTGAGCTGGGCCTTTGTGCAAGGCTATCTGATCCGGGTGATCCTGAAACGGTTGGGGGAGGTGAAAACGGCGCTCATGGGCTTCGGCTTCGACGTGCTCACGCTAATCGCGGTCGCCTTCGCGACGCAGGGCTGGATGGTCTACGCGTTCATCCCCTTCACCGCGCTCTCCGCGCTGGTGACGCCCGCCTTGCAGGGCCTGATGTCCAACCGCATCCCCGACGATGCGCAAGGGGAGTTGCAGGGCGCAGTGGCGGCGATCAGCTCGATCTCCTTCGTCATCACGCCGCCGATCATGGCGGGGCTGTTCCTGATGTTCACGAGCCCGGAGGCGAGCGTCTACTTCCCCGGCGCGCCCTTCCTCGCGGCGGCGGTTTGCTCAGCGCTCTCCGTCGTTCCGTTCATGATCGGACAACGGCGCTGAGGCGTCGCAGATAACCCTTTGCAAAGCATAGCGGATTCGCTAGTCTCCCATCATTGAGCGCGGAGCAACCGCGCCGAAAACGGGACATCGGGCAGATGACCTCATCGAAGTACAAGCGCCGCGCCGCCGACGCGACCGCGCTGATCCTCGTGATCGGCGCCGTCATGTATTTCGGACATCGCGCGCTTCTCGGCGAAAGCGGCCAATACGCCCGCTGGGATGTTGAACGCGAAATCCGCGCGCTCTCCACCGAACGCGCGCAGCTGGCGGACGAGCGCGCAAGGCTTGAAAACCTGACCAAACGTCTCGGAACGGACTATCTCGACCTCGATCTTCTGGACGAGCGGGCGCGGACGATGCTCGGCCATATGCGCGAAGACGAAGTGGTTATACGTTAAACCATCTTCTGCGCTGCCCGGCTCAAATCGCTGAATTGTCGACCTATCGCACCGCGAGATGGCGTTATTCCGCTTACCTTTCGCGCCGATCGCCCTCACCGTCAGCGCAAAGGGCCGTGCGTAAGCGGCCATAACCAAAGGTGAGGAGACGACGATGGCCGCGACGCGCAAGCGCCGGAAGCCGAACGCTTCCAAGGACGACCTGCTCCATTACTACCGCGAGATGCTCCTGATCCGCCGCTTCGAGGAGAAGGCGGGCCAACTCTATGGCATGGGCGTGATCGGCGGGTTCTGCCACCTCTATATCGGGCAGGAGGCCGTCGTCGTCGGCATCGAAGCCTGCGCCAAAGAAGGCGACCAGCGCGTCACCTCCTACCGCGATCACGGCCACATGCTGGCCTGTGGGATGGACCCCAAGGGCGTCATGGCGGAGCTGACGGGCCGCGAAGGCGGCTACTCCAAAGGCAAGGGCGGCTCCATGCATATGTTCTCCAAGGAGAAGGAGTTCTATGGCGGCCACGGCATCGTCGGCGCCCAGGTGCCCATCGGCGCCGGCCTCGCCTTCGCCAACTGGTATCGCGGCAACGACAACGTCTCCTTCGCGTATTTCGGCGACGGGGCGGCGAACCAGGGGCAGATCTACGAGACGATGAACATGGCCTCCCTCTGGAAGCTGCCCTGCATCTTCGTGATCGAGAACAACCAGTACGCCATGGGCACCAGCCTCGCCCGCGCCTCCTCCACCCCCGCGCTCTACACGCGCGGCGCGGCCTTCGGGATACCGGGCGAAGCGGTGGACGGGATGGACGTGCTCGCCGTGAAGGCGGCGACCGAGAAGGCGGTGGAGCACTGCCGCGCGGGGGAAGGCCCGTATATCCTCGAGATGAACACTTACCGCTATCGCGGCCATTCCATGTCGGACCCCGCGAAATACCGGACCCGCGAAGAGGTCCAGAAGATGCGGGAGGAGCGCGACCCGATCGACCATGTGCGCGAGATGCTCGTGCAGGGCGGCGAGACCTCGGAGGATGAGCTCAAGGCCATCGACAAGGAGATCCGCGCCATCGTCAACGACGCCGCCGCTTTCTCCCAGGAAAGCCCGGAGCCGGATCCGTCCGAGCTTTGGACCGATGTGTACGCGTAAGGGGGCGGACAGATGACAATCGAAATTCTCATGCCCGCCCTCTCCCCCACGATGGAGGAGGGAACGCTCGCCAAGTGGATGGTGAAGGAAGGGGATACGGTTTCCTCCGGCGACGTGATCGCGGAGATCGAGACCGACAAGGCGACGATGGAGGTCGAAGCGGTCGACGAAGGCACCGTCGGCAAGCTGGTCGTCGCCGAAGGGACCGAAGGCGTAAAGGTGAACGAGGTGATCGCCGTCCTTCTGGAGGAAGGCGAAGACGCCAGCGCCGCCAGCGCGTCCGCCGCCCCTGCCCCACAAGCGACAACCGCCCCGGCCCCCGAGCCGGGGCCGCCTACGGCAAGCGCTCCGCCCGCCGCCACAAAGGCGCCCGACGAAACGGAAATCCCCGCCGGAACCGCCTTCAAATCCCAGACCGTCCGCGAAGCCCTGCGCGATGCGATGGCCGAGGAGATGCGCGCCAACCCGGACGTCTTCCTGATGGGCGAAGAGGTCGGGGAGTATCAAGGCGCCTACAAGGTCTCCCAAAGCATGCTGGACGAGTTCGGCCCCAAGCGCGTGATCGACACGCCGATCACCGAGCACGGCTTCACCGGCCTCGCCACCGGCGCCGCCTTCGCCGGGCTGAACCCGATCGTCGAGTTCATGACCTTCAACTTCGCGATGCAGGCCATCGACCACATCATCAACTCGGCCGCCAAGACGCTCTACATGTCCGGCGGCATGATGGGCTGCCCCATCGTCTTCCGCGGCCCCAACGGCGCGGCGGCGCGCGTGGCCGCGCAGCACAGCCAGGACTACGCCGCGTGGTACGCCCAGATCCCCGGCCTGAAGGTCGTGCAGCCCTACTCCGCCGCCGACGCCAAGGGATTGCTCAAGTCGGCGATCCGCGACCCGAACCCGGTCGTCTTCCTCGAGAACGAAATCATGTACGGGCGCAGCTTCGACGTGCCGGAGATGGACGATTTCACCGTCCCCATAGGCAAGGCGAAGATCTGGCGCGAAGGAACCGACGTCACCATCGTCTCCTTCGGCATCGGCATGACCTACGCCCTCGCCGCCGCCGACGCGCTGGCGGGTGAAGGGATCGCGGCGGAGGTGATCGACCTCCGCTCCCTCCGCCCGATGGACACGGACGCCGTCGTCCGCTCGGTGATGAAGACCAACCGCTGCGTGACGGTGGAGGAAGGTTGGCCCGTCTGCTCCATTGGAAACCACATCTCCGCGACCTTGATGCAGGAGGCGTTCGACTATCTCGACGCCCCCGTCATCAACTGCACGGGCAAGGACGTGCCGATGCCCTACGCGGCGAACCTCGAAAAGCTCGCGCTGGTGACGACCGAAGAAGTGGTCGCCGCCTGCAAGACCGTGACCTATCGCTGAGGGAGGGAGAGAGATGCCGATCAACATCACAATGCCCGCCCTCTCGCCCACGATGGAGGAAGGCGCGCTCGCGAAATGGCTGGTGAAGGTGGGGGACGCGGTCTCCTCCGGCGACGTCATCGCGGAGATTGAAACCGATAAGGCGACGATGGAGGTCGAAGCCGTCGACGAAGGCGTCGTCGGCAAGATCACCGTCGCGGAAGGAACGGAGGGCGTGAAGGTCAACGCCGTCATCGCCGTGCTTCTGGAGGAGGGCGAAGACGCCAGCGCGGCGGACGCCGCTCCAACACCGACGCCGAGCCCAGAACCAACCGCCCTTGCGCCTGCGCCTGCGCCGCCCACCGCAAGCGAAGCGCCCGCGACCGCCCCCGCCGCCCCGCAAGCGCCAGGTGGCGAGCGCATCTTCGCCTCTCCCCTCGCCCGCCGCATCGCGGCCGACAAGGGCCTCGACCTCGCGCAAATCAAGGGCTCCGGCCCAAAGGGACGCATCGTCAAAGCCGATGTGGAAAACGTCGAAGCGCAACCTGAGGCGCCCGCCGCAACCGCCCCAGCCCCAGAGCCGGGGCCGACCGCCGCGCCGGCGATGACCCAGAGCGCCAGCGCCGATCAGGTCAAGAAGCTCTACACCGACCGCGCCTTCGAAGAGGTTCCGCTCGACGGCATGCGCAAGACCATCGCCGCGCGCCTCACCGAAGCCAAACAGACAATCCCGCATTTCTATCTCCGCCGGGATATCGAGCTCGACGCCCTTCTCGCCTTCCGCTCGCAGCTGAACAAACAGCTGGAGGCGAAGGGCGTGAAGGTCTCCGTCAACGACTTCGTCATCAAGGCCTGCGCCCTCGCGCTGCAGGACGTCCCCGACTGCAACGCCGCCTGGGCGGGCGACCGGGTGCTGAAGTTCGACGCCTCCGACGTGGCCGTAGCCGTCGCCATCGACGGCGGCCTCATCACGCCGGTGATCCGGGACGCCGAAGCCAAGACGATCTCGAAGATATCAGCGGAGATGAAGGACCTCGCCGCCCGCGCCCGCGATCGCAAGCTGGCGCCGAGCGAGTATCAGGGCGGCGCCTTCTCAGTCTCCAATCTCGGCATGATGGGCATCGAGAATTTCGACGCCGTCATCAACCCGCCCCATGGCGCGATCCTCGCGGTCGGCGCGGGTCAGAAGAAGCCGGTGGTGAAAGACGACGCCGTCGTCATCGCCACGGTCATGTCGGTGACGCTCTCCGTCGACCACCGCGTCATCGACGGCGCGCTCGGCGCGGAGCTTCTCGCAGCGATCAAAGAGTATCTGGAAGAGCCGCTCACCATGCTCGCCTGAAACAAGAAAAACGCCGGGCGCATGGCCCGGCGTTTCCGAAATCGCATCTGACGGCGCTCAGCTCGACGGCACGATGTCCTCAGCCGTCATCAGATGGTTCATCGACCGCGCCGGCTGCGCGCATCCCGCCTCGCCGACGATCCGCGCCGGCACCCCGGCGACCGTCTTGCAGGGCGGCACCTCCTCGAGAACCACGGAACCGGCGGCCACGCGGCTGCAATTCCCGATCTTGATGTTTCCAAGCACGGAGGCGCCCGCTCCCAGAAGAACCCCGTCCCCTATCTTCGGATGACGGTCCTCTTCCTCCTTTCCAGTGCCGCCCAGCGTCACCGAATGCAGCATGGAGACGTCGTCGCCAACCACAGCCGTCTCGCCGATGACGATGGAGTGCGCGTGGTCGATCATGATCCCGCGTCCGACGCGCGCGGCCGGGTGGATGTCCACGCCGAACACCTCCGACGTCCGCATCTGGATGAAGTAGGAGAGATCCTCTCGCCCCTGCTTCCAAAGCGAATGCGCCACGCGATGCGCTTGCACCGCCAGAAAGCCTTTGAAGTAAAGGATCGGCTGGATGTAGCGATGGCAGGCCGGATCGCGATCCTCCACCGCCACGATGTCCGCCCGCATCGCCGCGCCGATGTCCGGATCGGCGGCGTAAGCCTCATTGCAGATCTGGCGGATCAGCATTTGCGGCATGTCGTCGGTCGCGAGCTTCTGCGCGAGGCGATAGCTGATCGCCGCCTCCAGGCTCCGCGCCTGCAGGATCACCGCATGGACCAAGCTGGCCATCAGCGGCTCGGCGACCACCGCCGCCTCCGCTTCCCGACGTATCCGATCCCAAACGGGGTCGATCTGCATCGGCTTGAGATTTGTCTGAGCGTTCATCGCAACGCCTCCTCCCGGCAAGGCGCTTACGACGCGCCTGTCTATGGTTATTGTCGTCCGGGTTCGCGTTTTCAACACAACACGGTTCAAACTTTCTTATGCGAAACATCGACAATGCAAAGGTCGAGCTCGAAGCGAGGCGCGCCGAAATCGACGCCCTTGAAGCGGCGGGCGCCGACGAACGCGCCACCGTGACGCTAGATCAGCAGGCTATCGGACGCCTCGCCCGCATGGACCTCCTGCAACGCCAGCAGATGGCGCAGGAGACGCAAAGACGTCGTCGTCTGGAGCGCGCGCGGATCGAAGCCGCGCTCAAACGCATCGCTGAAGACGAATACGGCTGGTGCGCTGAGTGCGGCTCCAGAATCTCCGACCAAAGACTGACGGTCGATCTGACCGCCCATCTCTGCGTCGACTGCGCCAAGTGATCCTCAGGGCGTGAAACGTCCCCCGCTTTCAGGCGCCTTCTCCTTGGCGTGCCCCACGTTCAGCGCCAGCGTGTCGACAAGGCGATAGATGCGCCCGACCCATGCGTCGTCGCGCGGCGTCGGCGTCAGCGCCGTCACGGCTGAGGCCGCTGCGATGATAGCGAAGGCCGCGTCGAAGACATGCGGGGCCCAGGCCACCGCGCAGGTAATCAGATTGCCGCATTCATTCATGTTCATCTCTCCTTTGGCGCCGTCAGACGGGCGCGGGGGCCGAAATCTCGAAGTAATGGAGCGCAAGGCGGATCTTCCCGCCGGTGAAGGTCCCGCCCTCCGCAGTGATTCTGAGCGGCGTCGCGCCGTAGTAGCCGACTGGCGCGCCCGATATGCCGATGACGGTGGAGTTGAGCGCCAGGCCGATGGACGTCCCATACCGGTCCTCCGCCCCCGCGACGCCTAAGCGCCATGAGGTGAGGCCCGCGCCGGTTACGGCTTCACTCACCCGCCCCGTTGCGCCGATCACCACGGCCCGATCGGGGATGAGGAGCGTCGCATCGAACCCGGCCCCGGCCTGAACCGTCTCCTCTGTCTCCAGAGTGCGCGCCGAAAGTCCCGCGCCGGTCGTCCCGACGCTTACGCCCGATGGACGCCATGCGCCGCCGACGAAAACGCGCTCCGCGCTCTCGTCATCGACCCAGACGCGCCATCCGGCGCCAGGCGTAGCGAAGGCCCAGCCTCCATCGGCGAAGAAGGCGATCTCGCCTTCGCGGCCCGCCCATGCGTCCGACGCGCCCGCCGCAACGATGTAGCGGTCGCCAGCTTCAGCGCCGACGGGCGGAGCCGCCAGCGAAGCGCTCGCCACCGAGGCTTGCGTCAGCGCGTCGAGCCGCGTGAGCGCCTCGTTCACCGTCACGTGTTTCTGTGCCTGCGCCGCCGCGAGCAGCGGCAGGGCGGTGTTCGGCGTATCAACCATTGAAAACGATCCTCGTTTCGGTACCGGGTCCGTAGATTTCAGATGTCTGCGCAACTGCGATATCGAAGGGCTCGGCGACGCCGTCAGCCACCTGCGCCGCAGCGGTGTAGGTCCAGCGCGGCTCATTCACCTCGATGGGCGGCCGCCCCTCCACGGATAGCTGGTAGAGTTCGCGCGCCTCTCCGAGAGGCGGCTCCGAAGTCGTCCAGGCGTCTTCGTCCAGCCGCGAACGCCGCACCCACGAGATCTCGACGTCTCCGTTCGGAGCCCGCGTCGCGTTGAGCTTCACCGGCGCATAGGGCCGCAAACCCTCAGCCTCGTAGACATGATCGAACGCCGTGTAACTGTCATGCGAGTGATGTTTGCGCGACGGCCCGACCCGCCAGGATCGCGAGAGGCCCCGCGTCGCCGCCGCGCCCTCCACATCGATCAGCGCATCGTCCAAAAGGATGAACCGCGCGCCAGCGTCGACGCTTTCCGCCGCGAGGAACTCGGTCCCCGCGCGGCCTCTCAACAGACGCGAGAGGCGCCAAAGATCATCGCCTATCAGCTCCGCCCCAGCGAATTGAACCACTTCCCAATCGCCGCCCGGATGCTCGATCAGCGCCGCGTTGGCCCCGTTCAGAACCGCGAGATCGGCCCGCGCCTCCAGCCCGCCGCGAAAGAGCCGCACGGCGATCTCTCCGCGCTGCCAGATCGCGCAGTCCGAGGGCGGCAGGACAGCCTCCAGCACGCCGCTCGTCATTGGCCGCGCGGCCCGCGCGACCTGATCGAAACTCTCGCCGTCAGGCGAGCGCAGGAAGGACGCCGTTCCCGACCACGGCTCCGCCAAGGCGCCGGCCCGAAGGATGGGCGCCCCATCGCGCAGAACCGGTGCATCAAGAAGGACGCTCTCCACCGGCCCCGCGGGCGTCGTCACCGGGCGCAGCGCTCGGCGCGACGGGCGGGACCGTTTCAGCGCGGTCGCGCCCTCGTCGCGGGTGAGCGTCGCGCGGATTGTCAGCCCTTCGGCCACCGCGTCCACCCGGTAGCGCGCGCCGCTCACATCGCTCTCCAGCCGAACGACGTCGCCCGGCTCCAGGCCGGACCACTTCCGCCCCAGCGTCGCCTCCGCCCCTTCACGGCCGATCCGCGCCTCCGATAAGTAGCGACCGGCGATGGTCTGCGCGGTGCCGCTATCCAATACGATGGGCGCCGACGCGGTGAAGACGCGTTCGCTCAAAGCCTCCTGAGACGCCGCCTCGACCGCTCCCGGCTCATATGTCCGCTCCCCATCGACATAGGAGATGCGAACGACCCCAGGCGCATCGCCCTCGGGGTTGCGAATGAAGTTCAGATCGGCCCCACCGTCCCGCGACATGGCGACGTCGCCTTGCGCGACCTCGGCGCTGACGGGTCCGCCCCGATGGGTGAAGCGCAGAACGCCGCCGCTCTCGAAGGCGTCGAAAGCGTGGGTCATCATCAGCGCCTGAAGCGCCGCGCGCCCGGTTACGTCATCTTCCTGCGCGAAGCCGTGAACGACCCCGTGCAGCGCCGACACATCGAACGCCGCCACGCCGGAGCGCGCGCAGATCTCCGCCACCACATCGGCGAGCGAAGCCGCGCCGAGCCGCCCGGTCAACCAGTGGCCGACACGGTGGTTCAGCCCGTCCGACCAGGTATCCAACCGCTCCGGAAAATCCGGCCAGGGCCGCGCGTCCCATGTCCAGACATAGGTGTTGGCGACATCCACCATCCGCCCGGCGTAAACGCCGGAGGCCGGATTGTTCGCTGGATCCTCCCAAAAGCTCAGCGCCGCCTGCAGGTAGCGGCGCTGCATGAAGTCATCCCGCACGCCGCGCGAATAGTGGGGCAGAAACGATTCCGACGACTTCGGATCGACGAACACATTCGGCTGGTTCGCCCCAAGATCGACCGCCGGACAACCAATCTCCGTGAAGTAAATCGGCTTGCTCTCGGGAACCCACACCGTAGGCAGGACGTCCCTCACGCCGCCCGGCCGGTTCCGATGCGGTTCGCTCCACCAGCTCTTGAGGTCCTTGGGGCGAAACACCCAATCCTCGCCATGGGCCCCATCCGCGATCGGAGACCGCACCTGCGCGTCCCGGTCGGCGGCGGAGGCGTAGAACCACTCATGCCCCTCCCCGCCCGCGACGTTGCCCTTGAGATAGGCGAGCGAATAGGGCGACTTCGCCGCTTCATCCGCATGCCCCTCCCGATACCGCCAGTCGGCGAGCGGGAAGTAATTGTCGATCCCGATGAAATCGATCGCGGGATCGGCCCAAAGCGGGTCGAGATGGAAGAACGCATCCCCCGATCCGTCCTGAGGATGATGGCCGAAATACTCCGACCAGTCCGCCGCGTAACCGATCTCGGTTCCCTGCCCCATGACGCTCCGCACGTCCTCAGCCAAGGTCCGGAACCGCTCCACCGCCGGATAGGCGGAGGCGGAGGATCGGATTTGCGTCAGGCTCCGCATTTCCGTCCCGATGCAAAAGCCGTCTACGCCGCCCGCAAGCTCGCAAAGGTGCGCGTAATGCAGGATGAACCGGCGCATAGACCACTCGTTCGGCCCGCTGTAGTTCACGATGCTCCCCGACGGACTGAAGTCGCCTACGCCCGCGCCGCCGAAGAAGGCCGAAACCTCGGCTGCCGCAGCCGCCGTTTTGTCGGTCGTCCCCGGACGGTCCGGCGCATTCTCGGTGGTGATCCGCCCGCGCCAGGGAAAGACAGGCTGATCAGATGCGTCTGACCACGGGTCGGACCTCCCATTGCCGGGCGGCACGTCCATCAGAATAAAGGGATAGAAAAGGACGCGGTAGCCGCGCGCCTTAAGGTTCTTGATCGCTTCGATGACCGACCCGTCAGACGGCGTGCCGCCAAAGGTCGGGCGACCGTGGCTATCCTGACTGACCTGCCGCGCGCCCCCGCGTCCGACGCCGCTGACCCTCCAGACGGCCGGCTCGGTCTCCTTGTCGTCGGTCTCGATCCGCGGCTCGATCGAGCAACACCCGCAGCGGAGATCATCGCCGAACCAGGAAACAATGAGCGAGACCGCGCCGCAGGCGCCCGCCTCCTCCTCCAGCTGATCGACGCCGACGAGGAAGTCAGGGCGTTCGGAGAGGGTGTTCACGTTCTCCAGAACCGTCTGACCATGGGCGACCAGACGGCGCACCTTCCGCGTCTCCAGCGAGAACTCGCCCGAGCCCGGCGAGAGCGCCACGCCCTTGACCAGCGCCGTCAGCGGCTCCGCCCGTTCTTCCGGATCCGTCGCGTCAGAGGCGACGGCGGGCTCGCGGAACACCTCAAAATTCAACTGCGGGATGCGGTTGCCGAAGGGGCTGAGCGGAAAGTCCTCGAAAACGACGTACGCGACGCCGCGAAAGGCGGGCGCATCGCCTTCGATGTCGGCGATAACCGGGTCCGGCGACTGACCCTCTTCGCCCCGATGGAGCGTATGGGCGTAGTCGGCGATGGAGATCTCGTTTCCATCCGCCCACACCCGCCCAAGACGATTGATCCGTCCTTCGCAAAGCGCGACCGCGAAGGACACGGTGTAAGAGAACTCCCGCACCTTCGGCCCGCCGCCTTTGCCGCCTTGCCGGCTCTCATCGACATTTTCGGTGAACTGGCTCGACCAGATGACCTGCCCGCCAAGGCGCATCCGGCCCCATAGACGCGGGATCGGCGCGCCCTCCGCCGCGCCTTGCAAGCGGATGCGCTCGACGCGGCCGGTCTCGACCGTCCCGCCGCCGCGCCCGAGAACCTGCTGATCGATCAGGCCGCCGGCGATCCCGCCGACGGCTTTGCCGAGCGTCGCCGCGCCCAACCCCAGAAAGGAGCCGCCCACGGCGCCGCCAAGCGACGCGCCGGCGGCGGAGAGAACCATCGTGGCCACGGATCAGGCCTCCTCGGGATACTGGAAACGGGCGACGAGGCGGCGCCGCCAACTCGTCGCGAAAGGCGTCTCCATCACGGAGCGCCCCGAATATGCGTGAATGATCGCGCCCTCGCCCTCGTCGCTCGATTGAATGGCGAGATGCTTCGCCGGGCCCTCCGGGCTCATGCGAAACAGAAGAACATCGCCAACCGAAGGCGCTTCGCTCACGCGAAGCCAGCGCGCCGCCGCCCGCCAGAGCGGCTCTGCCTGGTCCGCCGCGCCCCAGTCGCGCGAATACGGCGGCGGCGCCTCCGGTTCGACCCAGTAGAGCTCCCGCCAAACGCCGCGGATGAGGCCAAGGCAATCGGCCCCGACGCCCTTCAGGCTCGCCTGATGCCGATAGGGCGTGCCGATCCAGCCGCGCGCGATGCGCACGACATCGGCCCGTTCACCCACGGGAGCCGCCCTCATATACGCCGCCCTCAACTGGATAGGTCGCCACCCAACTATCACCCGGCGTGAAGGGAAATCCGCGAAAGTTTGGAACGTTCTGAAATTTGTCGCGGCAGGTCTCCAACCGCTTGTCGCAGCCCGTCAATATCTCGAAAGCGTCGCCCACTTCAGGTGAAGGCGTCTGCGGATCTTTAAGACCGAGAACCACCTGATCGCCCCCCGTACGGTGCGTCTCCACGCCCGTCGCGCGCCCCGCAGCCGGGCCGCTCGTCCATCGAATAAGACCATCGTCGAACCAGGCTTCATCAAAGCCGTCGATCCCGCTGACCGTCAGCGTTCGCCTATCCTCTACGGACCCGACGAAGCCGTCGCCGCGAAAGGCGGCGGTGGAGAGGTCCACGCCGCAGAGCCCGTCGCCGAGCATCGCGTCGCACACATGGACATAGGACCGTCCGATCGGCCGGTTGAGCGGCTCGGAAAGCCCGCGCATCTCAACCTCGAAGGCGTTCTCGCCCCGCTGGATCTCGCCGATCTCTCCGCGAAAGGTGAGAACCCGGTTCTCAGGGTCGCTCCAGTCCACGATCCACTGGCGGATCTCCGCTCCGTCATAGGCTCCGGCGCGAATATCCTCATCCGTGATCTTGTCCGACCGCAGGGCGCCCGCGGCCCCCGAATTGTCGACCGCAAGGCCGAGCGATCGCTCCGCATCCTGCGCGGTGAACCCGGCGGCCGCCTCGAAGACGACCCCTTCGAAGCTCAGATCGCCGTCATGGTCGGTGAAGCCGAGCGCGCCGCCGAAGCGCCTGTCAATTCGCCAGCAGCGGCAATGGGTCGTCGCGCCGCTCTCCAGCTGCGCGGCGAAGGTAGGGGGCAGGTTCCGCATCAGACACGCACCTCCACCACCGGTATGGACGGGATCTCACCCGCCTCGAAATTCGCGAGGTTGATCTCCAAACGCTCCATGTCGAAGCGCGCCGGAACATGGAACTCGCAGCCCGCCGTCAGCGTGGCGCCCGCCTCCGGCGCCGCCGCAAAGGCGATCTCGCCGGTCGCGTCGTCCACTGTGAAATCGGCGCTCTCCGTCAGCGGCGCGCCGTCCCGCATCACCTGAACCGAACCGGCCACCGGTTTCGAAATCGGTCGAATGTAGGCTGACGGGCCGGAGGCGTAGCTCTTGCTAAGCTGAAAGACCGTCGCGACCCCGTCCCCAACGCCCAGAACCTGATCAGCGCCCGTCAC
>JBCAXH010000010.1:11569-133659 GCA_038534155.1 Pseudomonadota bacterium | reverse complement strand
GCCACCGCGTTTCCGATTGCGGACATTCGTTCGATCTGCAGCATTTCGAACGCGCCAAGATGCGTTGTACGGATAAGCCTGCCGTGAGTGCTCGCCGCAAAATTCGGCCAAGTCTGCCTACAGGACATCGTCCGCCGACTGTAAACCAACTGTGTTTCTCGAGAACGGTCATTCGACGATCGCATACAGCTAACTCCGCATTCTGGACCTTCGCGGTAGTGTGGTGATTGAGACGCGAGACGGTGTGCGCTGCAGACGAAGGCCGATGATCGGTTACACATAAACTGCCGTTGGTCGTTTTCACATGTGGCTAGACAGGTGTAGATCGGAGGCGCAGATAAGCGAAGTACAACGAAGTGGATAAACGGGCATTCGATTCATTGAGGCGTATCCGGGGAGGGTGCCGCTCTCCTATGCTTGCTTTGGAAGTTAACCCCTCCTCAGCGTAAACGCGATCCCTTGCGGTTCCAGAAGCTGACGTTAGCGCTTCATTTGGATCGAAATTTGAGATCCAGTTGTGGAGACCCGAACAATCCATGGCGTTGGTGAAGCTCGCCGCTGATGGAAACGGGAATGGCTTTGGGCTTCGCCAGTATGTGCGTCGAGCAAAGTGGTCTAAGACGAAAAAAAGCCAGTCGATAGAACGCCCGATTCATGCCGCTTTCCCGCCATTTTGACTTGTTGATTGATGCTCGGTCAACTGGTTTCAGGTCGCGTTAGGGGAAGTTCGAAATGCGAAAGTACAGGTTTGGGGCCGCACTCGTCGCAGCATTCGGGGCCGCCTCAGTCGGGGGATGGGCCAGCGCGCAGGGGTTGCAATTGGGTTCTGGAGGCGTCGGGGCGGAGAGCGGCGGGCGCGACGGTTTCACAGGGTTCTCGGAAGCGGAGCTCGCGCTTGATGAAGAGTGGCCTCAGCAGGACATCGCCACCGACCGCACCGACAACGCAGCGCATCGCAACGAAGTTCTCGCCGCGAAGTTCCGCGGCCTGGCTGGAGACTACGCCCGCGAGAGAATCGTCTTGGCGACGAACGCCCTCGAAGACATCGAACGCTCGCGCGCCGCGCTTGGCGCAGCCCGCAACTGGTGGGACGACGAAATGGCGGCGGCGATGGCGCCTGATCGCCGCGTCGTGAGCGGCGGTCTCGGCGACTTCGTCTACTCGGCTTTGGCGAATTCGGAGCAGGTGAAGGTGTTCGGCGACTTGCCGGCGATCCGCGAGACGGGGATCGCGGAAGCGGAGGGACGTTTCGTTCCCGAGCTCTTCGCCGAGGCCCGGATCGAACAGACTGACGAGTTCTCCTCCAGCCTGGCGGAGACTGCGGGCGATCCGCATCGCCTGCGGAATGAGCGCGAGGTCGAGGTCGGCATCCGCTCCCGCCTGCGCACGGGCGGCGAGATCACGCTGGCGCAGCGTTTCACGGACATCGAATCGAACGAGACGGCGTTCCAGCCGAATGAGGATCAGGTGCGATCCCGCACGGTCCTGACCCTTTTGCAGCCCCTCCTGCGCGGCTCCGGCTCGACCGTGGCGAACGCGCCGACGGAGATCGCGCGGCTCGACACCGACATTGCGCGCTTCGAGTTCTGGCGGCAGACCGAAAGCCACCTCCTGGAAGTCGAACGCGCTTATTGGGCGCTCTATCTCGCCCGCGCCGAGTTTATGCAGATGAACCGTCTCGCCCGCCGGACCGCCGGCGTCGCCGGTCGGCTCGCGGCGCGATCGGAGCTGGACGCGGACGCGGTTCTGATCAGCCGCGCCCGCGCCGCCTCCACCGCGCGTCAGGCGGAGCTGGTGCGCGCCCGCACGGCGATCCGCAACGCGGAAGCGCGCCTCGCCGCGCTGCTGAATGATCCGCTGCTCGATGGGGCCGCAAATGAGCTTGTGCCCATGACGGCCCCTGGCGCGCAGCTTCGGGCGGAGCCGGTGACCGATCTGATCGACGACGTTCTGACCCGGCGCCCCGAGGTGCAACAGGCGTTCCTGCAGCATCAGGCGTCCATCATCCGCGAGGGCGTGGCCGCCAACGAGGCTTTGCCGCAGCTCGATTTGGTGCTGGAGGGCCGTTACAGCGGCGGCGCCAACGGCAACAGCCTCGACCGCGCGTTCGACGATAGCCTGAACGAAGGGTTCGGCTATCTGATCGGCCTGCGTTTCTCGATCCCGCTCGGCTACGATGAACGGGCGGCGCGCCGCGACCGTCGGGTTATCGAGACCCGCCAGCAGGAGCGTCAGGTCAACGTCGTAATGGCGACCGCTTTCCTCGACCTGGAGACGGCGCTTAACGAGTACCGCGTCGCGATCGAAGACGTCTCCTTCGCGGAGCGCGCCCGCAAGAGCGCGCAAAACGAGCTCTTCGTCATCGACCGGCGCTGGCGCGAAGGCGGTCTCGGGGAGGGCGGTCTGGCCCTTCTCTCCGCGCTGCTGGATGCGCAAGAGCGGCTTCAGCAGGCGGAGCGCAACACCGCCTCCGCCCAGGCTTCGCTCGAGATCGCGTCGGCCAATATGGCGCGGGCGCGAGGCGGTCTTCTGGATCGGTGGGGCGTCAGCCTCGCGACGGTCGAGGGGCGCCGCGGTCAGCCGACCTATCGGCCGATTACCGACACGCAGTAACGATCAGAGCTGCGGAGAAACCGCGGCCTCCAGACCATCGTATTGATCCCAAAAGGCCGGTTTCGCAGCGGGGAGACGACCATGAACATGCGTCCGAAGTTCGAAAAGCTCGAAGATCGCGTCCTCCTGGATGCGGAACCGACCGTTACGGTGGACGGTCCCGACGCGATCAGCATCGGCGATCAGGACGTCACCTATACGCTGACTTTCGACAATACGTCGGGCGACGACACGCCCGGCGACCCCAACGACGGCGATCCGGGGTTCAAGCCCTTCGTGGATGTGATCCTGCCGCAAGGCGCGGACGGCGACGATGGGATCACCTTCGATAGCGCGACCTTCCTCGGGACGCCGCTGACGCCGGTGGAGCTGGAGTTCGCGCCGGACGGCACGGTCGAGCACCCGTTCGCGGTGGACAATAACGGCGATCCGATCGTCGTTAACGGAACGCCGGGCGATACGTTACTCATCTTCCAACTACCCTACGGCTCGTTCGCGCCCAACCAGGCGCCGGTCGATATCGAGTTGACGCTGGACTATTCGAACCTCGCCGATCTGGACGTGCCGCTGCCCATTCAAGCGCGCGGCGGATTTGAAAGCGGGAACGACCCGCTGGACGACCCAACCAACGATCCGACGATCTTCGGGGCGTTCGACAGCCTCGTTTCCGAGCAGCAGGTCTTCAACCTGACCAAATTCAACGATGCGCCGGAGTCGGAGACCGCCACGGGTCCGAACTTCCCGCGCACCTACACGCTACAGCTCGACGTCGCGACAGGTCAGGAGCTGGACAATATCCTGATCGAGGACTTCCTGCCGAACAGCATCGTCTATCTCGGCAACCTTCAGGTCTCCGGCGTCGACCCGTCACTGGTGCAGATCGTGGAAGAGCCGCCGCTCAACGTCGCCTCCAACGGCGGGCGGCTCGCCGTGTCGGTCGCCGGCGTCGACGGGACCGATTTTCTGACCGGCGTCGCCGGCACGGATGTGACCGTGACCTTCGACTATTTCGTCGACGAGTTCGACGCTAACGGCGACCCGGTCATCGATCCGGCGAGCGGCAATGACGAGCCGATCATCAACGACTCGCAGGCGACCGCCGACTGGACCCCGATCGATCCGCGCGACGCGCCCACGACGCTGGTCGACAACGACGCCAGCACCGACAACCTCCTAACCGCGAAGTCGCTGAACGTGCAGAAGAGCGGCGTTTTGGTGGATGACCCGGACGGTCTCGGCGCCGGGCCGGGCGATACGTTCGAGTTTACGCTGGACGTCCAGATCTCCGACTTCTTCAACATGGGAAACGTCGTTCTGACCGACACGCTCGGCGACGGGTTCGAGTTCGACGCGACCTTCCAGCCGACCTTCATCGTCTCGGAGAACGGCGTCACCACGACGGACGATCAACTCGCATCTTCCGCCTTCGACAACGTGACGGGGGAGACGGTCGTCACCTTCGATCTCTCGGCGTCTTTGCTCGCCGCTGGGGCGGCGGACGGCATCCTCGTCGGCGATCTGGCGCAAGATTCGACCACGACGAGCGGCACGACCGCGACCATCGTCTATCGCGCTACGGTGAAGAACGAATTCGTCAATCCGAACGGCGATGCGGCGATCAGTCAGGGCGATGAGCTCTCCAATAGCGTCACCATCAGCGCCGACGTTCTGGCCGATGATCTGACGACCGTGACGGATACGGAGACGGACGACAGCGCCTTCAGCGTCGGCATTCCGTTCGGCTTCATCGAATCGAAGACCGTCGTCGCGGTGAATGGCAATCCCCCGGGGGCGTCGGCGGTGATCTCGGCGGGCGACGCTGTGACGTTCAGCGTCGTCTACAACGCGCCGCTCGGCTCGTTTGAATCGCTAGTGATCGACGACTTCATGCCGATCCCGGTCTTCACCTCGCCGGAGGTGACGACCTTCCTCGCCAATGCGCCCAGCGCCACGCCGCCGCCGGCGGGTTCGGCGAGCCTCGGCGAGCTCTCGCAGCTTTACGTGGATGAAGGCGGGCTCAATCCGACGATCTTCACCAATGGCGGATCGAACTCGCTGCAGTTCGACTTCGGCACCTTCACCTCCTCCTCTCCGCAAGAGGTGAAGATCGAGGTTCTGTTCACCGTGACGGTGCAGGACGTGATTTTCGGCGATGGCCTCCTCCTCACCAACCAGGCCACGGGGATCGAGGCGAACACCGACGGCAACGGCGTCGACAGCACCGCGATCGTCAACTTCGAATACACCGAGCCGGTGATGAACATCACCAAGGGCGTGGTCGCGACCGACAGCCCGGACGGGTCGTTCACCGATGCGATAGGCCCCGCTGGCGTGACCTTCGCCGCGCCGGGTTCGGGTGGGGCGGCTTTCACTGGAGTGATCAACTCCGACGGCATCTCCAGTGGGATGACGCCCGTCCCGATCGATTCCAATATCGAGGACATCGACGCAGGCGATACCGTCACCTTCGCCATTGCGCTGGAGAATACCGGCGGCGCGCCGGGCGGCGCCTTCGACGTGCGGATCACCGACACGCTGCCCGCCGGTTTTGAAATCCCGCCAGGCGGGCTGAACCTGAAAGCGACGTTGGGCGACGGCACGGTCGTGCCTTTCACGCTGCTCGGCTCCGGTCTCTTCGATCCCGCTGGCGGGCTTGAGCTGAACGACACCGCCACCACGGGCGCCGTCGGCGCGTTTGACGAGACCTCCGGCGCGAACATCGCGATCATCACCTACGATCTGATCGTCTCTCAGGACGCCGAACCGGGCGATACGATGCCGAACGTGGCGACGTTGAACCAGTTTGCGGCCTTCGACAACGGCATCGACCGCCTGCCAGACGACATCAGCGACGATGCGACGGCGGAAACGCTGGAACCGACGGTCGACAAGACGTTGCTCTCAACCGAATTCCCCGACGAGGATAGCGCGGGCGATCAGGTTCTGATCGGCGAAGAGATCACCTATCGGATCGTGATCGAAATCCCCGAAGGAACCATCGACAACCTCACGCTCGAAGACCGCACGCGCCAGTTCGGCAATGACCCGGTGGACGGGACGCTGGAGATCCTGTCCGGAGAAATCGTCGGCTTCGGCTCGAACCTAACCTTTAACGGCGCCAACGAATCCGAGAACGGTCTCGGCCTCGGGTCGGTCGCGACGCTGGTGGACAATCAGCTCGGCGACGGGGTCAACGACGGGTTCCTCTTCGACTTCGGCGACATCGTGAACATCGCCGACAATGACGGGCATTTGGGCGGAACCGACGACGAAGCCGACCAGATCGTCATCGAGGTGACCGCCCGCGCCAACCCGGCGGCCGCCACGCAGATCGGAGACGTCCTCACCAACCAGGCGCGGATGCAGTATCAGGTCACCGACAATGACGGGAACACCCGCACCGAGACCCTGGTGGACAACCAGAACGTGCGCGTGCTGGAGCCGGATGTCGAGATTGAAAAGACGGCCGACCCGACCGAAGCGGACGGCTCCGACGTCATCTCCTATCAGCTCGTCGTCACGGCGGCGGATGGGCAGTTCAACTCCGCCGCCTACGACCTCGTCATCACCGATATCCTCGACGATCCGGATCTAATCCTGAACGCGGGGTCCGTCGCGCTGAGCGGGACTGGCGCCGTTAACGCGGTGGTGACCACCGGGAACACGGCGGGCGATACCGGCATTCAGGTGGACGTCTCCCGGCTCGATCCGGGCCAGATCCTGACGATCGACTACACCGCGACGGTCACCGCGACGCCGGAGTTCGGCGACATCCTGCCGAACACGGCGGATCTGACCTATGACAGCCTGCCGACGGATGACGATCCGTTTGAGCGCGACTACACCGACAGCGACGACGCGGAGGTGACCGTCTCCTCTCCCGAGATCACCAAGACGATCGTCGACACGTCGTTTGACGAGACGCCGGAGACGCCCGACGTCGAGTTGAACGTCGGCGAAGAGGTCACCTTCGAGATCGTCGCGACCCTGCGCGAGGGTCTTGCCCCGATCACGATCACCGATCTCCTGCCTTCGGCCCCAGGCCAACTGGAGTATGTCGATAGCGAGGTCATCTTCATCGGCGGCCAGATCCAGGGATCCCTGCTCGATGTGGGCGATGAGGGGACGGTCAACGGCCAGTCGATCGAGTTCGATTTCGGCACGGTCGTCAACGTCGTCGACAATACGCTCAATGCCGACGACACGATCATCGTGCGCGTCGTCGCCAAAGTCTCCAGCGGGACGGCGACGGGCGATGGAGATGTGCTCACCAACACAGCGACGCTCGATTTCGGCAACGGCGACGTCTCCGACACGGCCGAGGCGACGGTGACGGAACCAGTGCTGACCTTCGACAAGGCGCTGACCCCGACGACGGGCGATGCAGGCGATGAGCTGAGCTACACCCTGACGGTCGGCCATGACGGCACGTCCACCGGCCCGGCCTATGACGTCATCGTCGAAGATACGCTCGCCAACGCGCTTCTTGAGCTGACGGACGGCTCCGTCACCGCGCAGATCGACGGCGTCGACATTCCGATTGCTGAAATCGTCACCGGCAACGACGTCGGCGACGATCAGGTGCGCATCGAGGTGCCGGTTCTGGAGGTTGGGGAAACGCTGGTCGTCGCCTTCAACGTGATCCTCGGGCAGGATGCGAACTTCAACGAAGCCGTGGACAACCGCGCGACGGTCGATTTCGATTCAAGCCCGCTCGACGACCCGGCCGAAGGCCGTGCGGGCGATCAGCTTGAAGACACCGAACGCTTCAACACCGACAGCCCGACTCTTTTGAAGGAGGTTGCGGATACCGATTACGGCGAGACGATCGGGAACGACGTCGGCATCGGCGAGACGATCACCTACAACCTGACGATTACGGTGCCGCAGGGCACATCCAACGTGTCGCTGGCCGACACGCTGCCTCCAGGCCTGACGTTCATCTCCAGCCGGGTTGTGGACGTCGACGATGATCTGACCATCGGCTCGGGTCTGGACGAAGACGACGCCGGGTCCCATGCGGCGGGCGTGACGACCTTTGACTTCGGTGAAGTCGTCTCCAACGCGACGCTCGATCCGGGCGACGACACGATCGTGGTGGAGGTGATCGCGCTGGTCGATCCCGCGGGACCTGCGGCGCAGGGGCAGACGCTGACGAACAACGCCACGCTGACCTTCGACAACGGAGCGGTCGACGCTTCGGCCACGGTCGACGTCGTTCTCCCGATCCTGAACATCGAGAAATCGGTGACGCCGGTTACGGCGGATGGCGGCGACACCGTCACCTACACCGTAGAAATCACACATGATCCCGCCTCGGACGGCCCCGCTTACGATCTGATCGTGGCGGATGACACCTTCCTCACCGAAGCCGCGCTCGACCTCGACGGCGGAACCGTCGTGGTGGAGATTGACGGCGCCCCCGCGACGGACGCCGTGATCGACCTCGGCGGCGACGCGGCGGATGACGAGGTGCGGGTGCTCGTACCCGTGCTCGACGTGGGGGAGACGCTGACCGTCACCTTCACCGCGACCGTCACGGACGACGCGCCGTTCGACAGCACGATCACGAACGTCGCTACGACGGATTACGACACCTCCCCCTCCGACAACGCGGCGGACGGACGCGCGCAGCCGCAGATCGACGACGATGCGGAGTTCGACACGCCCGCCCCGACCATCGACAAATCGCTGGCGGACCCGTTGGACGCGACCCTCGTCGTCGGCGAGCTGATCGAATACCGGCTGGAGATCGTAGTCCCCGACGGCACGGGCGAAATCGTCGTGATTGACGATTTGCCGACGCCGGGCAATTCGAACGGGCTGATCAGCTTCGTCTCTGGGGAGGTTCTGTCCATCGGCGGCGGGATCAGCGGGTCTGCACTGGCTGTGGGCGCCGGGCCTTCAGCGACTGCGGACAATTTCGGCGCGGACGCGCTTATCGACCGGGCGACCTTCGATTTCGGCTCGCTCACCATCGCCGACGACGGCGCGACCGCCGACTACAACACCATCGTCATCGAGGTCGTCGGACTGGTCGAGGACGTTGCCGACAACGCGCGCGGCGACGTCTTCGCCAACACCGCGACGCTTGAATACGAGACGCGAAACGGCACGGAGAGCGTCTCCGACACCCAGGACGCGACGCTGACGGAGCCGAGCCTGATCCTCGACAAGGAAGGCTCCGCGCTCGCCGTCAATCCGGGCGATACGATCACCTACACTCTGACGCTGACTCATGACGCGGTTTCCGACGCGCCGGGCCAGGACATCGTGATCGAAGACCTTCTGACCAACGCCTTCCTCGACCTGAACACGGGCACCGTCACCGCTGTCGTGAACGGTGGCGGGGCGAGCGGGACGCCGGTGATCAACACCGGCAACGCGGGTGGTGACGCCACGATCAACGTCACGCTCGATACGCTGGATGTCGTCGATGAGCTGGTGATCGAATACACCGCCACGCTGGCCGCCGGCGCGCCGGACGCGGAGAGCTTCATCAACACCGCCGAGGCCGATTTCGACAGTCTGCCCGGACCGGGCGGCCGCGCGGATACGGCTCAGGATCAGTACCGCATCGCGACCGTGCCCGCACTCTTCAAATCCATCGAGAGCACCGAGTTCGCGGAGACCGGATCGGGTCAGGGCGATCCGCTGGTCGAAGACGTCGCCGTCGGGGAAGAGATCAGCTTCCTTTACGAGATGTTCTTCCCCGAGGCCGTCGCGACGGACGTCCTCTTCCTCGACATGCTTCCCACGGGCGCGGGTTCGCTCGACATCCTGACGGCTGAGGTCGTCTCCATCGGCGATAACCTAACCGTCTCCGGTGGCGCGCCGGGAGACATCACCATCGACAACGTGGCGAACACGGTCGAAATCGATTTCGGGACGGTAGACAACAGCGCCACCGTCGACCTTGTGGTGAACGACGACGACCGGATCGTCGTGCGCATCACCGCCGTCGCCGACGGCGCCGATGCGGGCAACGTGGCGGGAACGACCCTCACCAACGCGGCGACGCTGGACCTCGACGTGGCGGGCACGCCGCTCACCGCCGCCGACGCGCTCGACATCGAGATCGTCGAGCCCGATCTGAACATCGCGAAATCGGTCAGCCCAGCGAACGCCGATGCTGGCGATACGCTCACCTATACGCTGACGGTGGCGCATGACACGGCCTCCACCGGTCCGGCCTATGACGTGGTGATCGCCGACCCGCTCTTGGCGACGCTGAACCTGACGGCGGGGACCGTTTCGACCAATGTCGGGACCGTCACCGTCGGCAACACGGCGGGTGACGGGACCGTGCAGGTCGATATTCCGGTGCTTGACGTCGGTCAGACCGCGACGATCACTTTCGACGTGGTGCTTGGGGACGATGCGCTCTTCAACTCGACGCAGACCAACACCGCGTCGCTTGATTACGACAGCGACCCCGAGGAGAACGGCGACGAGCGCCAGTTCGCGCAGGAGACCGCCTCCTCCGACGTCGTCACGCCGGAGCCGACGATCGCCAAGTCGGTGCTGGAGACCTCCATCGACGAGACGCCCGACGGCCCGCCGCCTTCGCTCACCGTCGGCGAGACGGTCACCTATGAGATCACCGTCGATCTGGTGGAGGGAACGTCGCCCCTGACCGTGGTCGACGCGCTGCCCGCGGGCCTCGAATACGTCACAAGCGAAGTCACCGCTTTCACCGGGACGATCGCGACCACGGGCCTCGGCCTGAATGGCGAAGGCGCCAACGCCGGCGCCAACACCATCTTCGATTTCGGCACGGTCACGGTTTCGGGCACGCCGGGCGACGGGAACCCGTCGATCACCATCCAGCTCACGGCCGTCGTCACTGACGCGGGCGGCCCGGTGGACGGCGATCTGCTGCAGAACAACGCGACGCTGAACTACAATGGCGGCGCCGACAGCGACACGGCTGACGTTACGATCGTCGAGCCGGAGCTGGAGATCGCAAAATCCGGCCCGCCCGCCGCCAATCCGGGCGAGGTCGGCGACTACGAGCTGCGCATCGCCCACACAGGGGGAAGCACCGCCGCCGCCTTTGACGTGGTGATTGAAGACACGGTCGCGGATCCGAACCTGATCCTTGATACGGCCACAGTCGAAGCCCGCCTCGACGGCGCCCTCGTCCCCGTCACGATCATCGACACCGGCGGGCAGGACGGCTTCCGGGTGGAGCTGGACGCGATCCTGCTCGGGCAGGAGCTGGTCATCACTTATCAAGCGCAGCTTTCGCCGACGGCGCCGCTCGCCTCCACCTTCATCAACACCGCGACGCTCGATTGGGACAGCGTCGGCGAGGATGACGAGATCGCCGGCAATCCGGGCCGCTCGGGTTCCGACAGCGACGACAACACGCTCGGCACCGGGCCGTCGATTTCCAAAACGATCATCGACACGAGCTTCGCCGACACGCCGGGAAATCAGCTCGGCATCGGCGAGATCGTCACCTATCAGATCGAGCTTTTCGCGCCAGAGACGACGATCGACAGCTTCATCGTCACCGATCAGCTGCCGACCGGCGCGGGCGGCACGCTCGATTTCATCTCCGCCACGCTGGACGCCGCCAATACCGGCGTCGCCCTCGGCGGCGGGGTGCCGACGATCACCGCCGTGGACACCAACGCCGACGGGTTCGAGGATCGGATCACCTACGATTTCGGCACCGTCGTGAACCCACCGAATGACGGCATCGTGGGACCGGAGGATCGGATCACGGTCACCCTCGTCGCTCAGGTCGTCGACATCCCCGGCGCGACCTCCGGCAACGCAGTGACCAACGCGGCGCAGGTCGACACGAATATCGGCGGCGTCATCCTCGGCCCGCAGACCGCCGACGCCCCGGCCTCCATCGTCGAGCCGGAGCTCGACATCGCCAAGTCGACCCCCGTGGTCGAAGCCGATGCGGGCGATCAGATCCCCTATGAGATCAGCGTCACCCATTCCGCCGACAGCACCGGCCCCGCCTTCGACGTCGTCATCGAGGATCTGCTGACGGATATCGGCATCGACCTCGACCAGAGCGTTGCGGTCGAGCTCTTGATCGACGGCGTCGACCAGTCCGGGCTGATCGACGCCGGCAACACGCCGGGCGATGCGACGGTGCGGGCGGAGATCCCGGTCCTGGAGCTTGGCCAGACCGCCACGCTACGCTTCACGGGCGTGGTCACGAACGACGTGCTCCTCGGCAACGATGTCGATAACACCGCGACGCTGAACTACGACAGCAACCCGTCGGACGATCCGAACGACGTCTTTCGCGCAGGCGAGGAGGAAACGGCGGAGGAGAGCTTCGGCACCCCGGTTCCGGACTTCGAGAAGACGGTTTTCGACGCCTCCTTCCCGGAAACGGGCTCTGGGCAGGGCAACCCGAACAACACCGACGCGGGCATCGGCGAGATCGTCACTTACCGCTTCAACGTCACTTTGCCCGAAGGCACCGCGCCGCTGGTGATCACCGATCAGCTTCCGCTGGATGGCGTCTTCGCGCTGGAGGGCGTGGTTGTCACGCCCGGCGCTGACATGTCCGGCGCGCAGCTGCTGACCCCTGTGACGACGTTCACCGACACGAACGCAGACGGGAACGAGGATCGTCTCGTAATCGACCTCGGCCTTGTGACCAACTCCGGGGTGAGCGGTGGGGTTGCGGGGGCGGACAGCCTCTTCGTCGACGCCTTGATCCGGATCGTTGATGACCCGGCGAACGCCACGGGCGACGTCTTCACCAACTTCGCAGAGCTCGACTTCGGCACCGGCACGGCGAACGACTTCGCGCAGATCGACGTGGTCGAGCCCGCGCTTGAGATCGCCAAGGCGACCCCGGTGACCATCGCGGATGCGGGCGACGTGATCCCGTTTGAGATCGAAGTCTCCCATATCGGCTCCTCCACCGCCCCGGCCTATGACGTCATCATCGAGGACCTGCTCGCCGATACCGGCCTTCAGCTTGAGGTCGGCTCCGCTGTCCTGACGGTGGGCGGGGTGGATCAGACCGGCTTCATCGTGACCGGCAACACGGCGGGCGACGAGACCGTCCGGGCCGAGATCCCGGTCCTGCAGCTCGGCCAGACGGCGGTTCTCACCTTCAACGGCGTGGTCGCCGATGCTGTGCGGCTCGGCGAGACGGTCGCGAACACGGCCACGCTGGACTACGACAGCAACCCATCCGACGACCCGGCGGATGGGCGCGTCTACGATCAGGAGAACGCGGGCGACGAATTCGACACCCGCATCCCCGAGTTCGAGAAAACCGTTCTAGAAACCTCTTTCCCCGAAACCGGTTCGGATCAGGGCGGCGCCGCCGATCCCGACGCGGGCATCGGCGAGATCGTCACTTACCGCTTCAACGTCACTTTGCCCGAAGGCACCGCGCCGCTGGTGATCACCGATCAGCTTCCGCTGGATGGCGTCTTCGCGCTGGAGGGCGTGGTTGTCACGCCCGGCGCTGACATGTCCGGCGCGCAGCTGCTGACCCCTGTGACGACGTTCACCGACACGAACGCAGACGGGAACGAGGATCGTCTCGTAATCGACCTCGGCCTTGTGACCAACTCCGGGGTGAGCGGTGGGGTTGCGGGGGCGGACAGCCTCTTCGTCGACGCCTTGATCCGGATCGTTGATGACCCGGCGAACGCCACGGGCGACGTCTTCACCAACTTCGCAGAGCTCGACTTCGGCACCGGCACGGCGAACGACTTCGCGCAGATCGACGTGGTCGAGCCCGCGCTTGAGATCGCCAAGGCGACCCCGGTGACCATCGCGGATGCGGGCGACGTGATCCCGTTTGAGATCGAAGTCTCCCATATCGGCTCCTCCACCGCCCCGGCCTATGACGTCATCATCGAGGACCTGCTCGCCGATACCGGCCTTCAGCTTGAGGTCGGCTCCGCTGTCCTGACGGTGGGCGGGGTGGATCAGACCGGCTTCATCGTGACCGGCAACACGGCGGGCGACGAGACCGTCCGGGCCGAGATCCCGGTCCTGCAGCTCGGCCAGACGGCGGTCGTCCGCTTCAACGGCGTTGTGACCGATCAGGTGGAGCTCCTCGGCTCCTTCGAGAACGAGGCGACGCTGAACTACGACAGCAACCCCTCCGACGATCCGGCGGATGGCCGCGTCTATGACGAGGAGCGCGACGACGTCTCTGTCGCGACGCCCGGCCCGTCTTTCGACAAGGCGGTGCTGGAGACGTCGAATGACGACACTGGCGCCGGCCAGCTGACGCCGGGCGTCGAGGACGTGGCGATTGGGGAGATCGTGACCTATCGCTTCACCGCCACGCTGCCCGAAGGCTCCGCCCCGCTGACGATCACCGATCAGTTGCCGGTGGATGGCCGTTACGCCATCGAAGGCGTTACGGCGACGCCGGGCGCGGGCGTCTCCGGCCCCGGCCTCGCTGCGCCGGTGTTCACATTTACCGACGGGAACGGCGACGGGCGGGAGAACGTGGTCTTCGTCGACCTCGGCGTGGTCACCGCGGCGGGCGACGACGACGATGCGGGCGGCGCGGGCGTTCTCTTCGTCGACGTGCAGGTGCGCGTGCTAGACGCGCCCGCGCTGGAGGAAGGGACGACGCTGACCAATGTCGCGACGCTCGACTTCGGCACCGGGACGCTGACCGACGACGCGATCATCGAGATCGTGGAGCCGGACGTGTCGCTTGAGAAATCTGTCGACAACCCGGCGCCGTTCCTCGGCGAGACGGTGACCTACACTGTCGTGGTGGAGAACGATGCGGACGCAACCGCCAGCGCATACAATCTGACGGTGGTCGATCCGCTGCCCGAGGGGCTGATCTTCCAACCCGGTTCGGTCACGACCTCCGGCGGGCCGCTCGCGGTCGTGAACGCGACCGGATCCGGCCTCAGCGTCTCCATTCCAGCGCTGGCGCCGGGGGAGGCGGTGACGATCACCTATCAGGCGCAAGTCTCCTTCACCGCGCCGCCGCTCACCTCCTTGGTGAACGTGGCGACGGTGACGGGCGACAGCTCTCCGGATGGAGAGGGCCGCGATGTCGGCCCGCCCAATGGTCAGGGCGATCCGGACGACTTCGAAACGGTCGATGACGCCGCCGTCTTCACGCAGTTCACCAGCGGTCAGCGCGACAGCGGCGATCGGATGGGGGAGATCGACGATGACGATTTCCGCCCGATCCTTTCCATCGACCCGATCTTCTCCGGCGCGGCGGAGCCTGGCGCGCAGGTCGTCATCACCCTAGTCGGACGCGACGGCGTCGTGATGGGAACGCAGAGCATGGTTGCGGGGACCGGCGGGCAGTGGGTGATCCGCTTCCCCGTGGTCGAGCTCTTCGAGCAGGATGAGCCTTTCGACGAATGGTATGGGCGCGGCCGGATTTTCGACGACCCGACCGGCATCTTCAACGACATGAACGACCGGATGCTGCCGATGAGCGAGCTGAGCCGCTTCGCGCCGATCGGCACGGATATGGAGGACGCGACCTTCACCGCTCGGATGTCCGTCAGCGGCGGAGCGGCGAACCTGGACCAGATCGGATCGTTCAACGCCCGCACCTATTTCTCGCCCGCGCAGGTGGGCCAAGTGCAGGTGGCGGAAGATGTGTTCGAGGTGGAAGACGTCTTCGAGAACATGCCCGAAATGACGCTGGAGGCTCTTTTGGAGCAGGCGCGCTCCCCCCTCTCCGATGGCATGAACCGCTTTAACTATGAGTTCCTGGCCGCCTCCGGCTCGGTCTCTAACTAAGGACTTTCGGATGCGGCTCCGCGTCTCGCCCTTTCTCAGCGTCGTCGAGGGCGCCGGGCCGAATGGCGGCGCGGTCCTCGCCAACGACGCGACGGGCGCGCATTTCGCGGTCGATGCGCTGACGCTCCGGTTCATCGACTGGGTGCGTAGGCTCGGCTCTGCTCAGGCGGCCGCGCAAAGGTGCGGCGTCGCGCCCGATGTCGAGGCGCCGCTGACGAAGCAGTTGATCGAGAACGGCGTCCTTATCTCGGACGATCCTGACGCGGAGGCGAAGGCGCAGCCGAAAAAGCGCGGACCCTTTGAGAACCAGCTGATCTTCTTCCGGTTCGAACTTCTGGACCTCCGCCCCGCGCTTCGGCGTCTTTACCCGCTTCTGCGGCTTTTCTTCTCGCCGCTCGCGCTCGCCGCGTGGCTGGCGTTGATCGCGCTGGCCGGAGCTACCGTCGCCGCGAACGCGGACGCAGCGCTGGCGTCAATGCGGGACGCGCTTTCGCTCTCGGCGTCCACTGCGCTGACCCTTGGCGCGTGCTTTCTCGCGTTGAAGGTCGCCCATGAATTCGGTCACGCCGCCGCTTATCGGTATTTTTGCGAGCGGGAGGCGCTCGCGACCGGGCCGATCCGAGCGGGCATCTGTTTCTTCGCGCTCGCGCCTTTTCCCTTCACTAACGTCACCGGGGCCTGGCGGCTGCGCAGCCGCTGGCGGCGCGCCGGGATCGGCGCCGCTGGGATCTACTTCGAGACCTGGGCCGCGGCGCTCGCCCTGATCGCTTGGGCCTCGCTCGCGCCAGGGGAGTTGCGGACGGCCGCGTTCCAGCTGGCGCTGATCTCCGGCGTCTCTACGCTGGCGTTCAACCTCAACCCCTTGGTGCGCCTCGACGGGTATTTCATCTTCACCGACCTCGCGGGCGCGCCCAATTTGGGAACGCGGGCCGCGCTTTCGTCCCGTTCCCTCACCTCATGGATGCTGGGCGCGCCATGGCGCGGCGTCTCGTGGCCGCATGTCGCCTATAGCGTCGGGGCTTACGCCTACCGCTGGGTCATCTTCGCGGGCGTGTTTTGGATCGCTTACTCCGTCGATCCCCGCCTCGCGGTTCCGGTGGCGATCATCGCGTTGTCGCTTCTGGTGCTGCGGCCGCTTATCACCTCTGTCCGCACCGCTTTCGCGGCGGGGGCGACGGCGCGCGGGGGCGTTACGCTGGCGGCGCTCGGCGGCGCGGTCGCCGCGCTGACGCTGATCCCGGTCACGGACTGGACAGTCGCGGACGGGCGGATGGAGCGGTTCGAGGAAACGCCAGTCTACCCCTCCGCCACCGCGCGGATCGACTTCGTCGCGGAGGCGGGATCGCCGACGGCGGCCCTCCGCATGTCGGACCCCACCCTCGACGTCGACCGGAGGGAGGTGGAGCTGTCGCTCGCCCGCGCCGACATCGCGATCCGCGCGGCGAAGGTCGGACACCCGGAGGTCGCCGCGCAACTGCGTGAGGAGCGGAAGGCCGTCGTGGCGCGCCTCGCCAGCCTCGATGCGCGCGCCGCCGATCTGGAGACAGCGGTCGCGGAGGGCGCCATCTGGGCGCCCACGGCCGCCCGCCGTCTAGAGGGATCATGGGTTGCGCCCAATGTCGGAGCGCTTGGCGTCATCGCCTCGCCGCAAACGCCCGTGATCGAAGCGCGGCTCCCGCAGACGGACCGGGCGGGTCTCGATCTCAGGGCGGGCGACATGGTCTCCGTCATCGCGTGGCACGACCCAGACTGCGCTTTCGGTGCGCGGATCGACCAGATGGCCGACGCCGCGACGCAGGGCTTTTTCGAAATCATAACATCTGTGGCCGATGGTCCGGCTTGCGTGGAGGCGCTGCCCCACGGCGCCGCAGTCCGCATCCGGCTGGAGCGCGCGCCCGCGCCCGTCGCGTTGCAATTATGGCGCGGTGCGCTTCAATTGGCGCAATCTCGCCTTCCGATCGACGTGAAGCCATAAGACGTTTGAAGAATGACAGAACCTGAAAAACTCCCGCTTCTTTACAAGGACATGACGCCGCTGAACGCCGAAAGCCATGGCGGCTATGGCGTCACGGGCGCGCGCAGCTTCGCCTTCGCGGCAGATCTCGGCTACGCGCCCCTGACGATGGAGGAGTTCGGAACCGCGCAGCGCTTCTATCCCATCGTCTTCACGCGGGAGGCGCCGGCGACGCCTGTGGCTCTCTTCAGCGCGAAACGCGACGCGAACGCCTTCGTCGGCGAAGACGGCGCGTGGCGCGACGGCGCCTACGTTCCCGCCTATCTTCGCCGCTATCCGTTCATGTTCGTGAAGCGCTCGGCGGAGGCGAATGACCGCGTGCTTTGCGCTGACATGACATCGTCGCTCTTGGAGGACGGAGTGGAGGACGAGAACCGCCTGCTCTTCAAGGACGGCGCGGCGGGCCCGGCGGGGGAAAAGGCGCTTGAGCTTTGCAAGGCGCATGAACTCGCGACCGAGCGGACGAAGCGCGCGGTGGCGGTTCTGGAGGAGCACGACCTTTTCCAGGACAGCGCGATCGAGGTGCAGTCCGAAGGGCGCAAATCCCGCGTCGACGGCTTCCGGATCATCTCTGAACAGAAGCTGCGCGAACTGGATAACGAGGCTGTGCTGAACCTTGTGCGCAAGGGCGCCATCGGGCCGATCTACGCGCATCTCTTCTCGCTTTCGAACTTCGCGTCGCTGGGGCGGCCATGAGACGGGCCGCGATCCGCATCGCGCTGGCCGCGGGCGCCGTTTTCGCCGCAACGCAAGCGATCGCGCAGGAGGTGAGCGGCGTCCTCGAACCTGTCCGCTCGGTCGAGCTACGGCCGGTGATCGACGCGGCCATCGCCGAGGTTCTGGTGGAGGAAGGCGATCTAGTGAAGGCCGGCGCGCCGCTCGTCCGTTTCGACGAAAGCGTGCAGCGCGCCCGGGTCGCCGCCGCTGCGGCGACGCCCGCCGATGCGCGCATCGCGCGCGCCGGCGTCTCCGTCGAAAGCGCTCAATCGACCTTTGAGCGGGTGGACCGCGCCGCAAGCAGGGGCGGCGCCCCCAAATGGGAGGTCGCGCAGGCGCAATTCCTGCTGCGGGAGGCGCAGGCCGATCTGCGCCTCGCCGAAGACCTGAAAACGGCGGACGAAGCCCGCCGCGCGCTGGAGGAGGCGCTGTTGGGGCAGTTCGCCGTTGCTGCGCCCTTCGACGGTTTAGTGACAGAGGTGACGGCGACCGTCGGAGAGACGGCGGCGCGGTCCGAACCCCTTCTAGTGCTGGAGGACTTCTCCACCCTCGAAGCCGTCGTTTTCGCGCCTGTCGCGGATCGGGCGTCTCTCCGACAAGGGGGGCGCTATGTCGCGCGTCTCGGGCCGCCGCTCGATCTCGAGGTAGAGGCGACCCTCCGCTTCGTGGAGCCGAGGATCGATCCCGCGAGCCAGACGGTCAAAGCTATCTTCGTGATCGACAACGCGGGCCAGAACGCCCCTGCTGGCGTCGATCTGCTGGTTGACCTGAGCGCCCCGGCGCAATGAAGGACGACGTCGCCCTCTCCGCCCGCGAAGCGCCGTCGTCTTTCGAAGACGCGCTCGCCGAGGTGATCGAGGTCGATGTCCCGCGCGAGGCACACGCCGAGCGCGTCTTCCGCCTCGCCGTCGCGCTGACCGGGGCCGTTGGCGGCGTCCTGCGCGTCGCGCGGCGGGATGCGCCGCAGTCCTTTGGGCCGGACGATCCGCAACTCGCCGCGCTCGCGACCACCGCGTTGGATGGCGAGGAAGGACGCGAACGCAACCGCGACCGGCTCGCCCTGCGATACGGCTCAGGCGGCGACGCCTTCGTCATCGCCCTTCGGATCACTGGCGGCGGCGCCGCGCTCTCGGTGGGATGGGAGCGTCTGACGATGCTCGCGACCTTGAGCAATCAGCGCGAGCGTCTCTCCAGCAACCGGTTCGACGCCGGCCTCATGCGAAACGCGGCGCTGGTGGCGTCGGGCGACTGGTCCGCGGCGCAAGCCTTCGCAGACGACCTCCGCCGCGCCGTCGGCGCCGATGCGGTCGCGCTGGCCGCTTTTGAGGACCGCGCGCTCGCCCGTTTCGTTGTAAGCGATGCTCCGGCGCTCGCCCGAACCGGCGCCGCCGATGACGACCTCCGCCAGCGCCTCGGCGCGATTGGTCGGGAGGAGACGGACCTGGAGGGCGGCCGCCTCGGCGCGCGCCGCGACGGCTTCGGCCTTTTGCTCATTGGCTGCGCTGAGGTAGAGCGGACATGGACGGCGCTCCGTCCTTTGTTCGATCTACCGCGCGCAAAGCGGCCGCTGAGGTCCCGCCTAAGGCGCCTCCTTGCGCCCGCGCTCGTCGCGACAGCGTTGGCGGGCCTCGCGCTTCTGCCGGTGCCGGACAGCGTGGAGGCGACTGCCGTCGTCGCGCCGTCGCAGCAGCGGACGCTCACCGCCCCGACGGCGGCGCCGCTCGTCGAGATGATGGTGAAGGAGGGCGACGTAGTGCGCGCTGGCGACCGGATCGCCGCCTTCGAGACACGCGACCTCGATCTCAGCCTCTCGGAAGCACGCGCGCGGCTAGCAGCCGCGCTCACCTCACTCCAGGAGGCCCGATCCCGCCGGGACGAAACGGGCAGGCGCGACGCCGAACTTGAGATGGCGCAGATCGAGGCGCGTATTAACCAGTATGAGGCGCTTCGTGAAGCCTCCGTGCTGACGGCGAATATCGACGGGATTGTCTCCCGCGATTTCGGCGACCAGCGCATCGGCTCCTATTTCTCAGTCGGCGAACCTGTCGCCGAAATCATCGCGCGGGAAGGGGCCCGCCTGGAGGCGTGGGTCTCCGAAAGAGACATCGCGCGCGCGCGCGTCGGTGATCAGGCGATCTTCCGGTCCGACGCCGACCCGGAGACGGATGTCGAAGTCATCTTGACGGAGCTATCCGTCGCGGGCGAGGAACGGGCAGGCCTGTCAACCTTCGGGATCGTCGCCGAGGCGCCCGCAGGGCTGAAGAGTGCGCCGGGTATGACTGGCGTCGTCGCGGTGGACGCGACTCAGATCCCTATCGGCGAACTGGTTTATCGGCGGTTGCGAACCTGGATGGCCCGCCGCTTCTGGCTGTGAACCACCTCGGCGCCTTGCGGGGCTAGATTCTTCGGATGTCGAAGCTGCCTGCGGCGAAACGCTTTCACAAGTGGGAAGATGAAGGACGATGAGTTGGACCGCAACGCCGCGATAAAATAGATCGACCTTGGACGTGATCGCACACAAAGCACTGATGCCTGTCAAAAAAGAAACGTCGCCTCGCAAGCCCCAATTGCAGCCGCAGCGAAGGTCCGCTTCCCTGCTCGGGCATCCGAGATCAATGGACTGAAGCAAGCCTTGCTGTGAGGGTCTGCCTTCATGTCTCGACACCAATTCGTTCGCAGGCGCCGCAGATGTCCGCTGTCCGCCCTTTCTTGAGGAACTACGGCATCCTCAGCGCCGCAACATATCGCCGGCTACCAGCGCGCGGCGAACGTTCGATCTGGGGTCCATCTCACTGAACGCGACCAGCATCGAAGCGCCCGGCTGGCCCGTTAGAAATCCCCGATATTTCAACACCCTAAAACCTGTGCACCAAATCGGCGCAGTCATTAGGACCGGAGAATATCGGCCCCGAGAGAACGATTTCTGTGATTTGTTCGGGATAGCAGTGTTTAGCCCATCCGCCATAACCTTCGAAAACAACGAGAAAATCCTGTCGTAGCGGGATGGAGAGAACGCTTTCGTAGGGGCAAGTGGCGGAGAGACAGGGATTCGAACCCTGGAGACGGTTCCCCGCCTACACACTTTCCAGGCGTGCGCCTTCGACCACTCGGCCACCTCTCCGTAAGCGCGCTTTATAGGCGCCGCGCGGCGAAGCGCAAGCGGGGTTCGGTTGAATGCGGGCGCTTTGTTGGATAGCGTCCCGCTCGCGTCAGCGCAGTGCGCGGCGCCATGGGGGAGGGGGCCGGTTTGGCGCGTTTGTTGGGTTATCTGTTCGCCGCGCTAGCGCTGGGCGCGCTCGCTTACGATCTTTGGCGCGGCCCGCTCCAGGATGAGGATTTCGCCTCCACATCCACGGCGGAGCACTGGCGGGAGGTCGACGCCAACAGCCTTGTGGGGTTCGGCGCCTATATCGAGCAGAAAGTCTCTCCAGATCTCTGGTTCGACTGGCTGTTGCCCGCCCTCGGATGGCCCGCATGGGCGCTGGCGGGGATACTCGCGTCGCTCTTCTTTCTGATCGGCGGGCGCGGTAAGCGCCGGAGCCAGAGCGGCCTCGTCTTTCCCCGAAAACGCCGCTGAGCGACGTCAGTTCGTCGCGCGGGCCAGCGCTTCGACCTTCGCCTTGGCCGCGCCGCTGTCGATGCTCTCCCGCGCGATCTCCACGCCTTCGCTCAGCGATGCGGCTTTGTCCGCGACCACCAGCGCCGCCGACGCGTTGAGGAGGACCGCGTCCCGGTAAGCGTTTTCGGCGCCGTCCAGAAGCGCCCGCATCGCCGCCGCGTTCTCCGCGCCCGTGCCGCCGATGATGTCTTCGAACGGATGCTGGGGGAGGCGGGCGTCCTCCGGCGCGATCTCCCGCTCCACAACGTCGCCGTCTTCAAGCGCCGCCACCCGTGAAGGCGCGGCGATCGACAACTCGTCCGTGCCGTCGCCGCCATGGACGAGCCATGCCTTCTCGGAGCCGAGGGCGCGAAGCGTCTCCGCCATCGGACGGATCAGATCGGGCGAAAAGGCGCCGGTGAGCTGCCGCTTCACGCCAGCGGGATTGGTGAGCGGGCCGAGAATGTTGAAGATCGTCCGCGTGCCGAGCTCGGCGCGGGGCGGGCCGACGAAGCGCATCGCAGGGTGGTGCATCGGGGCCATCATGAAGCAGACGCCAGCCTCCGCCAGCGCGGCCTCCGCCACGGGCGCTTCGACCATCACGTTCACGCCCAGCTCCGTCAGCGCGTCGGACGCGCCTGAGCGGGATGAGAGGGCGCGGTTGCCGTGTTTCGCGACCTTCACGCCCGCGCCCGCCACGACGAAGGCGGTGGCGGTGGATATGTTCAGCGTACCCTTGCCGTCGCCCCCGGTGCCGACGATGTCCATGGCGTCCTCGCCGCCCTTCACCATGGTCGCCTTGGCGCGCATGACGGCGGCGGCTGCGGCGTATTCCTCGACCGTCTCCCCGCGAGTGCGGAGCGCCATGAGGAAGCCGCCGATCTGCGCGGGCGTCGCATCGCCCGACATGATCGCGCCGAAGGCCGTCTCAGCCTCCTCGCGCGTCAGGGGGCCGTCGGCGGCCTTGCCGATCAGGGGGCGGAGCTTGTCGAACATCAGGCGGCTTTCTTCAGGGTCACTTCGGCGAGGCGCAGGAAATTCGCGAGGAGTTTCTTGCCCTCGCCGGTGCGAATGCTCTCGGGGTGAAACTGCACCCCGTGGATCGGGCGCGTCTTGTGGACGAGGCCCATGATCAGCCCCTCCGCCGTCTCCGCGGTGATCTCAAGACAGTCGGGCAGCGTCTCGCGTTCGACGATCAGCGAATGGTAGCGGGTCGCCTCCATTCCCTGCGCGGCCCCCGCGAAAACCGATCCGTTGCGGTGGGTCATCGGCGAGAGTTTGCCGTGCATGATCTCCGGCGCGCGCTTCACGACGCCCCCGAACGCCTGCCCGATCGTCTGGTGGCCGAGGCAGACGCCGAAGATCGGCAGCTCCTCTGGCGCGGCGCGTATGAGGTCGAGGCAGATGCCCGCATCGTCCGGCGTGGCGGGGCCGGGGGAGATGACGATCGCCTCCGCCCCGAAGTCCAACGCCTCCTCGACGGTCAGCGCGTCGTTGCGTCGAACGGCGACTTCGGCGCCGAGCTCCCCGAAATAGTGCACGAGGTTCCAGGTGAAGCTGTCGTAATTGTCGATCAGCAAGATCATGTAACGCACCGAAATCGCATGCGAACGGAGAATTGCCCCCGCCTTCCGCATCGCGCTATAGATGCGCCGGGGGCGGCGGCGAGGTCAAGCGACGCGCGCGCCCCTCAGTGAGCGAGGAGATGAGTATGGCGGGTGGTGCTAAAGGACGCGGCGCGTTCTGGTTGGGCGCTTTGTTGGGTTTGGCGGTGTCCGCATCTTTGGCCATCGCGCTGTCGGCGCTCTCGCCGCTGCAAGACGACGCCGGCGTCCAGCGCATCGCGCGCGCGCCAGCGCCGGAGCGGCCGGCGGAGGTGACGGAGACGCCCGCGGCGTCCGATGCGCCGCGCATCCAGGCGCCGTCGGTCCCGACGACGCCGACGCCGCAGCCGGATACGTCCGAAACCGCCCAGTCCCCCGCCTCGCCGGCGACGTCCGATCCCGCCCCGGCGGCGACTCCTGCGCCGGCCCCGGCGGTCGCGCCCGAGCCGGTTCAGCCGGAGCCCGAGCCTGAGACGCAAACGGCGGCGCCCGAACCGACGGCGCCCGCTGAGCCCGCCGAAGATACGCAGGTGGCGATCCTCGCGCCGCAACCGGAACCGGAGCCTGCGCCCGAACCCGAACCGGAGCCCGAACAGCAGGCGGAGCCGACGCCTGAACCTGAGATCGCGCCGGCGCCGGGTCTCGTTGACGAAGGCGCGCCCGCTCCCGCGCCGTCGGTGATCAACGAGCTGCCGCCCTTCAAAGCCAACGCCGAGATCTACAACGGCGACAGATCGCAGCCGCTCCTCTCCATCGTGATCGTCGCCGATCCGGGGGATCAGGACCTGATGGACGAGATCCTGCTGATGCCGGGCCCGCTGACCGTGGTCGTGCCGGGAACGGCGGCCGATCTCGAAAACTCGGTCATCGACGTGCGCGACGCGGGTTTCGAAGCGTTGGTCGGCGTCGAGGCTTCCGCCGCGTCGGAGTTCGAAGCCAAGCTCTCCGCCCCAGCCGAGGTCGTCGGCGCCGCTCTCATCAGCGAAGACGGCGCCGTGACGGGCGCCGAAGCGATCGCGCCGCTCCTTGAGGCGAAGGGCATGGGCCTGCTCGACGCATCGGCCGATGGCGGCGGCGCGCCGTTCCGCGCCGCGCGCTCCCTCGGCGTGCCGTCGATCGGCAACGGGCGCTATTTCGACAACGTGCCTTCAAGCGCCATGGTCTTTCAGTCGCTGGAGCGCGCCGCGTTCGATGCGCGACGCACCGGGGCTTTCGTCGTGATGGGCCGCGCCTCGCCTCAGGTGCTGACCGGGCTGCGCCGCTGGATGAACGTAAAGGCGGACAAGGCCGTCAACGTCGCGCCCATTTCCGTCGTGATGGACAAGGCAGCGCGTCAGTAGAACTAGCGCCTATCGGTTGCCGCGCCGGGCGAAGCGGGCGGCTTCCTCCGCCGCGCGCACGACGGCGCGGGATTTGTGGATGGTCTCCATCCGCTCCGCCTCCGGGTCGCTGTCCCAGACCACGCCGCCGCCCGCCTGCACGTAGAGAGAGCCGTCCTTGATCACCGCGGAGCGCAGCGCGATGCACATGTCCATATCGTCGGCGGAGGAGATATGGCCGACGCCGCCCGCGTAAGGCCCGCGCTTCTCCAGCTCCAGCTCGTCGATGATCTCCATCGCCCGGATTTTCGGCGCGCCGGAGACGGTGCCCGCCGGAAGACCGGCGAGGAGCGCGGAGAGCGCGTCCTGATCGTCCGCCAGCTCGCCCTCCACGTTTGAGACGATGTGCATGACGTGGCTGTAGCGCTCCACCTGAAACTCGGACGTCGGGTGCACCGAACCGATCTTTGAAACCCGCCCCACGTCGTTCCGCCCAAGGTCGAGAAGCATGAGATGCTCCGCCAGCTCCTTCGGATCGCCCATCAGATCGTCTTCGAGCGCCTGATCGGCCTCCGGCGTCTCGCCGCGCGGGCGGGTGCCCGCGATGGGGCGGATGGTGACGACGCCGTCGCGCACCTTCACCAGCACTTCGGGCGAGGCGCCTGCGAGCTGGAAGCCGCCGAAGTTGAAGTAGAACATGTAAGGCGACGGGTTCGTCCGTCTGAGCGCCCGATAAAAGCTGAACGGGGGCAGGGGGAAATCCATCTTCCAACGCTGGCTCAGCACCACTTGAAAGATGTCGCCCGCCGCGATGTACTCGCGGCCCTTCGCGACCATGTCGAGATAGGTCTCCACCGGCGTGTTGGAGACGGGCTCTCCCACCTCCATCGCTTCGCCGAAATCGCGCTCGACCGGGATCGGGCGATCCAGCGAGGCGACGGCGTCCGACAGGCGCTCAGCCGCTTGCGCGTAGGCGGCGCGGGCGGGCAGGGCGTCCCGCGACCAGACGGGGGCGATGAGCGTGACGACGTCCTTCACCGCGTCCAGCACCGCGACGACGGTGGGGCGCATCATCAGGCTGTCGGGCAGTCCGAGCGGATCCGGGTTGGGCTCCGGCAGGGTCTCCGCCAGCCGGACCATATCGTAACCGAAAAAGCCGAATAGCCCAGCCGCGATGGGGGGTAGATCGGCGGGGAGGTCGATCCTGCTCTCGGCCTGAAAGGCGCGGAGGCTGTCGAGGGGCGCCGCCGCCTCATCCTCGAAGCCGTCGGGATCATATCGGGCGGCGCGGTTCAGAGACGCCTGATTTCCGACGCAGCGCCAGATCGCGTCCGGTTTCATGCCGAGCGCGGAGTAACGGCCCTTGATCTCGCCGCCGGTGACGGATTCGAGGAGAAACGAGTTCTCCGCCGCGCCCGTCAGCTTGAGCATCAGCGAGACTGGCGTGTCCAGATCGGCGGGCAGTTGGGTCCAAAGGACCTGATTTTCGCCCGCATCATGGCGCCGGGCGAAATCTTCGAACCCCGGTTTGATCTCCATCGGGTCAGTAGCCGCCGTGGCCGGTGACGAGGATGCTCTCGATCAGCTGCTGGTTCACGGAGACGCCGACTTCCTGCTGCTTCGAGGTCAGAAACAGCGTTAGCGCGTCATCGCCCGCCATGGCGTTCATCTGCTGGGCGAGCTGCTCGCGCAGCGCCTCGTTCTCCGGCGTCTCGGGCCCTGGCGCGGCTTCGGAGACGCGCGCCAGCGATACCGCGTCGACGCGGCCGGGGGCGCGGGCGACGACGCTTGCGCCCGTTCCGTCGATGAAGAGCGCTTCGATCTCCCGGCCCGCGATGGCGTCCCAGGCCTCAAGCCGCGTCTTCGGGCCTTCGCTGAGGACCTCGACGCCAAGCTCCTCCGCGATCGCGCCCATGTCGGCGCCGGCGTCGACGCGGGCCTTGAGCGCTTCCGCCTTCTCCGTCAGCGCCGCGCGCACCGCTTCGGCGCGCCAGCCCGCCTCCACGATTGGGCGCACTTCGTCCAACGGGCGGAGGGCGGAGGGCGCGACTTCATCGAGACGGAGGACGAAGAACGCGCCCTCAGGCGTCTCTACTATGTCCCGTTCTTCGCCTTCTTCTGCGGCGAAGAGCTCGGTCAGGAAGGACGGATCGGCCGCGAACCCGGTCGCGCGAGCGCCATCCTCGGCGACACTGGCTGCGGTCTGGAGCGTCAGGCCCATCTCCGCCGCGATCTCTTCAAGCTGCATGCCGCCCGCGCGGAGATCATCCATCTCCCCGGCGAGCTCCGGCGCGCGGTCGAGCGCGGCTTCGCGGCGAAGGTCGACGGCGAGTTCTTCGCGCGCGTCTTCAAAGGGCACGACCTCCGCCGGGGTGATCGCGGCGACGTCCACAAGGGCGAAGCCGAAGCCCGTATCGACCGGGCCCGCGACGCCCGCCGCCGTCAGCGCGAAGGCCGCGTCGCCAGCCGCCGTCGGCACTTCGCCGTCCGTAACTTCGCCGAGATAGGTGTCGGCGCGAACCTCGCCCCGCTCGCCGAGAATATCGTCGAACGTCGCCTCGCCCGCGTCGAGACGGGCCTTGGCGGCGGACGCCTCTTCTTCGGTTCCGAAGACGATCTGGTAGAGCGAGCGGGTCTCCGGCAGGTCGTAAAGGCTCGCGCGGATTTCATAGAGATCGCGGAGGTCCTCCTCCGCCGGTTCGTAATCCGCCGCCACTTCGTCGAGATCGAGGTGGAGGTAAACCGCCGTCCGCGTCTCCGGCGCCATGAACTGATCGGCGTTCTCCTCGTGATAGGCGGAGAGGTCGGCCTCCGTCGGCTCCGCGATCTCGCCCGCATGGGCGTCGCCGGTCAGCACGACGTAGTCGATCGTCAGCGTCTCCGTCTGATAGCCGTAAATCGCGTCGAGAACGCCGCCAGGCGCCGCGCCGCCGTCGGAAAGCGCGCGTGCGAGTTCCGACCGCGCGAGGGAGCGGCGCGTCAGCTCTTCATACTGCTCCGGGTTCATGCCGTTCTGGGCGAGGAGGTAGCGATAGGTCTCCCCATCGAAGGACCCGGTCTGGTTCTGGAAGGATGGGTCGTTGACGATCAGGTCCTGCACCGCGTTGTCGGGAGCGGAGACGTTCAGGTCCGCCATGGCCTGATCCAGCACCGCCTCCTGCGCCATTTGGGCGAGCACTTGCTGGTCGATGCCGAAGGCGCGCGCGGTCTCCATGTCGAGCGGCGTTCCGAAGCGCTGCGACTGGGCGCGCACCTCCCGGTTCACGGCGTTGGCGTAGCGCTCGGCGCTGATTTTCTGGTCGCCGATTGTGGCGACGGACGAGCCGAGGGAGGAGCCGAATACATCGCCGATGCCCCAGATCGCGAAACTGACGACGAGGAGGCCGAAGAGAACCTTCGCCACCCATGTTTTCACGCCGCGACGGAGCAGATTGAGCATTTCCGGACCCTTTTTCTGGAAGCCGGGCGGAACCTATTCCGCCGCGTCGGCGGGTTCAAGCGATCGGCCGCCTCCGCCCGTCACAAGGCCGTGGCGATGAGGTCAGGGGCGGCGGCGCAAGGGGGCAGGGGGGGCAAGGGGCGAGGGGTCAGGGCGCGAAGGCCTTCAGCCGCGCCATCGCCTCGCGGATCCCGTCGATCCCCACATTGGCGTAGGCGACGCGCACCGTCCGCTCCGCTTGCGCGTCGCCGGGCGGCGCGAAGAACGTCCCGGGAAGGAGAAGGAGCGACTGATCCCGCACAAGCTGCTGGGCCAGCGCCTCAGACCCCATGTCGAACGGATGTTCGAGATAGGCGAAATACGCCCCGGCGCCGCAGATGCGCCAGCCGTTCATGCCCTCGTCGAACGCCGCCTTCAGGGCGTCTCGCCGCGCGATCAGCTCCGCCCGCTCACCCGCCACGAACTGGGAGAGGGTTTTCAGCCCCTCCAGCGCGCCGATCTGGCCGATCTGGTTCGGGCAGATCGTGACCGTGTCGATGAACTTCTCCATCTGGAAAAGCCGGGCGGGCGAGGTGATCACCGCGCCGACGCGATGCCCGGTAAGGCGGTAGGCCTTGGAGAAGCTGTAGAGATGGATGAACCGGTCGCGCCAGCCTTCGCGGGCGAAAAGGGTATGGGGCGGGCCTGAGCGGCTGTCGAAATCCCGATAGGTCTCATCGACGATCAACGTCAGACCCCGGCGCGCGCAAAGATCGTCGAAAGCGGAGAGGAGGGCGGCGGGATATTCGGCGCCTGTCGGATTGTTCGGCGTCACCAGCGCGATGGCGCGGGTGCGTTCCGTGACCAGCGCCTCCGCCGCCGCGGGGTCGGGCAGACAATCTTCGCCCGTCGGGAGCGGCACGGCGGTCGCGCCGATCATGTCGAGCCACATCTTGTGATTGAAGTACCATGGCGTCGGCAGGATCACCTCGTCTCCCGCTCCGGCGAGGGAGGAGATCGCTGCGCAGAACGCCTGATTGCAGCCGGTGGTGACGGAGACGTCGTCGGGCGCGATCTCCGCCTCATAGGCTTCGGACCACTGGCGCGCCACTTCTGCCCGGAGATCGTCGCGCCCGAGAACGGCGCCGTAGAGATGCGCGTCCGTCTGGGTGAGCAGCGCCTTCGCCATCGCCTCTCGCAGGCGCAGGGGCGGCGGTTCGCTCGGCGCGGCCTGGGCCAGGTTGATCAGCGGGCGGTCGGCGGGAAAGTCGACGCCCTGCAGCCAGCTTCCGGCCGTCATGATCGGCGAGGCGAGGGCGGCTTCGAGAGCGGGATTGATGCGCAGCGTCATCCGGCCATTAAGAACGGAGGCGCAGCGCGCGCAAGCTTGATTGGAACGGCGAAGCTGTTTCGCTAGCGTTTGCGCAATGGGGTGAGAGAGGTGCGTGTTGTTCAAGCGCGTAGAGTTCTGCGTGGCGATCTTCGCCGTCGTCTTGGTCAGCGTGACGATGATGCTGTCGAGCGGTCTCGCGCCGTGACGAGCGTGGCGATCTCTGCGCGAAGCCGCCGCGTTGCGACGATGGGTGCGACGGGCTAATTGCTCCCACAACGCAGTATTAGGAGCATCGCCAGATGATCGGTCGCCTGAACCACGTCGCCATCGCCGTACCCGACCTTGAGGCGGCTTCGGCGCAATACGCCGGGACCCTCGGCGCCAAAGTGAACCCGCCCCAGGACGAGCCGGATCACGGCGTCACCGTCGTCTTCATCGAACTGCCGAACACCAAGATCGAACTGCTCTATCCGCTCGGCGAAGGCTCCCCCATCGCCGGGTTCCTCGAGAAGAACCCGGCGGGCGGCATCCATCACATCTGCTATGAGGTCGACGACATCCTCGCCGCGCGCGACAAGCTGAAGGCGGACGGCGCGCGGGTCCTCGGGACGGGCGAGCCGAAAATCGGCGCCCATGGCAAGCCGGTGCTCTTCCTCCACCCGAAGGATTTCCAGGGAACGCTGGTGGAGCTTGAACAAGTATGAGCGTCACCTCCGCCATCGTCCTCTACGCCGTATGCTGGTTCATGATCCTCTTCATCGTGCTGCCGCTTTACGTGCGCAGTCAGGAGGAAGCGGGACATGTGGAGCCGGGAACGCCCGCCGGCGCGCCGGATCAGCCGATGATCAAGAAGAAGCTGATCTGGACCACGATCGCGGCTACGGTGGCGTGGGTAATCCTGTTCTCCATCATCACGAGCGGCGTCATCACCATCGAAGATATCGCCGCCTGGACGGGGCGACCCGAATAGCCGCACCCAAAGTGCTTTGGCTTGGCGGCGAGTCACGCTAGTTTGATAATCGTAGCGCAACCAACGGTAGGAGTTACGCCATGAAGACCCTGAAGATCGCCGTTATCGCGGTGTCGACGATGGCCTTCGCCGGCGCGGCCTCCGCTTGCCCGTTCTCAATGGGCGGCAAGTCGGACAAGACCGCCGAGGCGCCGATCCTGAAGCCGGCCACCGGCTCCTGAGATCACCTCTGAACTACGGAAGGGGCCGAGGCTGCGCTTCGGCCCCTTTTTCTATGGAAGAGATGCACGAAGGCGGCGACGCCGATCAGCGGCGCGATGATGTTCAGGATCGGCACCGATAGCGGGATCGCCACCAGAACCCCCGCCAGCCACACTTCGAAGAAATTTTTGCGGCGGAGCGCTTTCGCCTCCCGCTCCTCCAACCGCCTGTAGGCGGTGATCTCGAAATACTCCCGCCCGATCAGATAGCCGTTCACGATCCAGAAGATGAACGGCACGAAGAAGTAGAGGATCAGCGCCAGGAGGTTCGCGCCAATCAGCACGAGCGCGAACTCGCCCGCATGGGTCAGCACCTCGCCCATGGTCTGCTTTCGCGCGGGCGGCAGGTCGGGATAGTGCTTCGCCTCCACCGCGTCCGCGATCTCGTCCAGGAGGAACCCGACGAAGATCGCCGCCACCGGGAACATCAGGAAGATCGACATCGTCAGGATCAACCCGATCCCGAGCGACGCCGCCAACTCGTCGAAGAATGTCACCTCGTAGCCGACTAGCGGAATGGTGAAGGCGACGGAGGGAATGAACCCGAGAAGGAAAAGCGCCAGCCCCGTCAACCCCGCCAGAAGAACGACGGTCAGCGCCAGCGACTTCAGAAGGACGCCAAGAAAGCGGCGGTCGAGCGCCTGGGAGATCGCACGTGCGAAATCGCCGATCATGCGTCGATCCAGCTCGTCTTGGCGGCGAGGTCCGGGCGCGGGCGATCGGCGGGGACGACGGTTTCCTCGCCGATATGGATGAACCCGGCGACGAATTCCGCATCCGCGAGGCCAAGATCGTCACGGAGGAACGGGCGGCACTCGGATGCCCAACCGGTCAGCCAATTCGCGCCCCATCCCGCCGCCAGCGCCGCGTTCAGGAGCGCGAGGCAGGCGCCGCCCGCCGCCAGGTGCTGCTCCCATTCGGGGATTTTCGGGGAAGGGACGGGCGCGCAGATCACCGTGACGATCGCGCCGCCATGGAGGAACGATCCCGCCTGCTTTTCGATCTTCTCAGGGGCTTCTCCCGCCGCCTCCATATGCCGGGCGACGGCGTCGCGGAGGCGCTGGCGCGCGGCCCCCGTTATGACGAGAAACCGGAAGGGCTCCAGCTTGCCGTGATCCGGGGTGCGCGCGGCCGCCGTGAGCAAGGTCTCGATCACTTCCCGGTCCGGCTCAACGGGCGCGAGGGTTTTCGCGGGACGCGAGCGGCGCGTCAGCAGAAAGTCGAGGGCGGCTTGGTTGGCTTCGGGCATGGGATCCTCTCGTCAGGCCCGCTTCATGTCTGGCGCGCGCCCGCCTCTGTCAAGAAGGCGCGGAGACGATCGCCGAGGTCGCTGCGCTTCAACTCGCACTCCCAGATGACGAGCGCGCGCCAACCGTCGCTGGCGAGCGCGTCCAGCGCCGCTGCGTCCCGCGCCCTGTTTCGCGCGATCTTGGCGCGCCAGTAGTCGACATTCGTCTTCGGCGTACGCGCGCCGCGCTTGCAGTCATGGCCATGCCAGAAGCAGCCGTGAACGAAGATCGCCCGGCGCCGCCCGATGAAGGCGATGTCGGGACGTCCGGGCAGGTCCCCCCGGTCGAGTCGATAGCCCGTGAAGCCGATATCGCGGAGCGCCCGGCGCACGATCATCTCCGGTTTGGTGTCGCGCCGCTTCACCCGCGCCATGATCGCCGAGCGATCCACCGGAGCTATCCGGCGGCGACGAGGATCGGCTTGGTGAGCGCGCTTAGGCTTTTCTTCTGGCGCCCGTCGGCATCGAAATTCGCCGGGTCCAGCCAGGTTTCGAACGCCGTCCGCAGCGCGGGCCATTCTTCGTCGATCGCCGCATACCAGGCGGTGTCGCGATTGCGGCCTTTCACCACCTGCATCTGTCGAAAGACGCCCTCATATGAGAGGCCGAGCCGCATCGCGAGGCTTCGCGACGGCGCGTTCAGCGCGTTGCACTTCCACTCGTACCGCCGATAGCCGAGCTCGAACGCGCGTTTCATCATCAGGAACATCGCCTCCGTTCCCGCGCGGGTGCGCTGGAGCGAGGGCGAGTATGTGATGTAGCCGACTTCGATCGATCCGGCGGCGGGCGCGATCCGGAGGTAGGAGGCGACGCCCTTCGCCTTGCCGTCGGCGAGGTCGATGATCGTGTGAAAGAGCGGATCGTCGCCTGTGCAGTTGGCGGTCATCCAATCGCGGTACTCGGCAAACGACGCGAAGGGGCCTTGGGGCATGTAGGTCCAGATCGCGTCCGACGCGCTGTTCGCCGCATAGAGGTCTTCGACATGGAGGCCCGGATCGAACGGTTCGACCCGCGCATAGCGCCCGGAGATCGGGGTGCGCGGGGGGGCGGGCGGCGGCGTCCAATCGGGAAGCGGCGCGCCGAGGGGTTGTTGGTCTGCCATAAGGTCAGACTGGCGGCCCGCGGTCTCTCCGCCAAGTCCCAGTTTAGGCGATAAACCGCTGCGCTGGCCCCATGTCGAGGCCGGGAAAGACCGCGGTCTCCAACGCCGCGCGGTCGAGGCCGAAGAGCGCATGGAGCGCCCAGGCGGGATAGCGGCGGACGTCCATCGTCGGCCTGAGATCGCGCCCTTCGTAGAGGTCTCCCTCCGCGATGCCGGGCCAGTCGCCGAGGATCGCCGCCTTCGCCAGCGCCCCGCCCGCCAGGATCGCGGCGCCGCCAGTGCCGTGATCGGTGCCCTTGTTCCCGTTCTCCCGCGCGGTGCGCCCGAACTCCGTCATCGAGACGACGAGCGTCCGCTCCCACGCGGGGCCGAGCCCGTCGCGCAAGCTGGTCAGCGCGTTCGCCAGCGCGCGAAGCGGGCGATTGAGCGCATGGCGCTGACCAGCATGGGTGTCCCAGCCGTTGATGGAGAAAGCGGCGATGCGCGCCTCCTCGCTCAGACGGGTCGCCGCATAGGCGGCGACGCGGATATTCGGATCGCCCGCCGCTCCGCCGCCGTCGGCGCCGAGGTCGCTGAGGTCCGCCGCCATCGCCGCGGCGTTGGCGAAAAGCGGATCATCCGCGTAGAGCCGCGTCAGCAGCCGCCGCTCGTCGTCCTTTAGCGTCAGGCTCGCCCCCGGCGCCCATGATCGCACGGGCGCCGCGCCTTGCGTCAGCAGCATCGCCCGGTCGCCGACGGCGATGGCGGTCTCCAGCTCGCGCCCGCCGATGCGGGCGAGGGCGCGGTTCAGCCAGCCGTCGCCGATGTCGGCCACGTCGCCGACGCCTGTCTCCAGCATATCCTGCCCGTCGAAGTGGCTGCGCTTGCCGCGATAGGGGGTTGAGACCGCATGGGCGACGGCGAGCTCCCCCCGTCGCCACATCGGCACGAGCGGCGCGAGGCGGCCGTCGACGGCGAAACCATCGGAGAGGTTGATGTAACCGCCGCGCGGCGCGCCATGGCCCAGCGTCGGACGGAGCGCGCGGAAGTTCGGATCTTCCAGCGGCGCGAAGACGCCGAGCGCGTCCATCGCGCCGCGCAGGATGATGGTGACGAGGCGGTTCTCCCCCTCAGCCGCCGCGAGACGAACGGGGGTGAGGAGAGGCGCCGCCGCCGCGCTGCAGGCTGCGCCGAGGAAGCTGCGTCGATCGATCTGGATCATCTCGCGTCCCTCCTATCGCCGGTTAAATTCAGGGGAGGCGAAGACGAAGGCCAGCCCCTCCCACCGTTCGGCTGCGTTGACGGCGGCGAAGCGCGTCGCCTCCCGCGCGCTGTCGCCGAGCGCGGTTCGGAGGAGGTCGCGCGGGTCGAGACGCCGCTCCATGGTCCGCCCCAGATGCGAGGCCCAGCGGAGCCGCGCCGTCAGGCCCTGCGGCGTGATCCAGTGCGCGCTCGCCTCCCTCCACCCTTGCGGGCCGGGCGGGCGATAGACCGGCTGACCCATAGCATCGAGAGCGGCGGCGAGGCGGCGCTCCCCGTTCTTGCGCTCGCCGATCAGATCCAGCTCGCGGTCGTCCGGATCGATTGCGCGGAGTGCGGCGACCGCGAAGTCGAAGGGTTGGCGCACCTTCGCGCCATAAGCGCTCCAAGACGCCGGATGCTCCAGCATCGCCCCGTAAACCGACGGCAGATCGCCGCCGGAGCGAAGGAACGCCGCCTCCATATGCGCGACCAGCGCCGCATCGGGCTCGTCCGCCGTGAAGTGAACGGCGAGCTTGCGGGCGATATGGCGCGCGGTTTGCGGATGATCGGCGAGATCGTCGAGCGCCAGATAGACGTCCTCAAGCCGGGGCGCGCCGCCGCCATAGCTCTTTCCGAGAACGATCTCAGCGCCGGGCTCTGCGCGGTTCGGCAGGAATGTGAGCCGCCCGCCCTCCATCGCGAAGGAGACCCCGGTCAGCAGTTCCGCGAATTCGCGCACGTCGTCCTGCGTGTAACCGGCGCCGACGCCGAGCGTATGCAGCTCGAGGATTTCGCGGGCGAGGTTCTCGTTCAGACCGCGCCCGCGCTTCAGGCCGACGCGGGAGTTCGGGCCGACGGATCGGTTCTGATCGAGAAAGACCAGCATGGCGGGATGCAGCGCCGCCGCGCGCAGAAGGTCGCGGAAGGACCCCGCGATATGCGGGCGGATCGCATCCGCCTCAAAGCGCCCGACGAGGGCGCGGGCGCGCAGGTCTCTGCCCGCGACGGCGAAGTGATCGGCCCAGAACCACGCGAGGCGCTCAAAGAAGCCGTAGGGCGAGCGAAGCGGCGTCAGGATGCGCCGCTCCCTGTCGCGCCGGTGCATCTGTTCGATCGCGCGGCGTTCGGCGCGAAGCTGGCTCCGGTCGCCGCTGGTCTTGGCGGCGCGCCGGGCTTTCGCGAAGGCGCGGAACATCGCCGTCCGCTCGCCGACCGTCGGGCCACCGAGATCGTCCGCGAACCCCGCGCCCGGCGCGAGCTGCGCCATCAGGTCCTCAGCGCTCTCGGGCGGCGTCTGGCGAGGGTGCGCGCCGTAGCCGAAACGCGAGGCTGCGATCCATCGCCGCGATACGCTCACCCTGATCCTCCCGCGCGCATGGGTTCCGCATCGCGGCGGCGTCCGGCGGATGCGCCGACGCCGCCGCGATTGCGTCATCCAGACTATACGCGAAGACGTGGCGATTCCGTTGACGTGTCCAAGCGGGCCGTAGATCAGTCCTGCGGAACGACCCTCAGACCCAACTCGCGCAGCTGCTCGTTCGTCGGCAGGGAGGGCGCGCCCATCATAAGGTCTTCGGCGCGCTGGTTCATCGGGAACATGATGACCTCGCGGATATTGTCCGCATCAGCGAGCAACATCACCATCCGGTCGATCCCCGGCGCGATGCCGCCATGGGGCGGGGCGCCGAAGCGGAAGGCGTCGAGCATGCCGCCGAAGTTCTCGTCCACGAACTCTTTCGAGTGGCCGACCTTTTCGAAGGCGGCGTACATGATCTCCGGCTTGTGGTTCCGGATCGCGCCGGAGGAGAGCTCCACGCCGTTGCAGACGATGTCGTACTGGTAGCCGAGCACGTCCAGCGGGTCGTCGCTTTGAAGCGCCTCCAGCCCGCCCTGGGGCATGGAGAACGGGTTGTGCGAGAAGTCGAGCGCGCCGGTGTCCGGGTCTTTCTCGTACATCGGGAAGTCGACGATCCAGCAGAACTTGAACTCGTTCTTCCAGTCGTCGTTCGGTTGCGTCGCCGCCCAGATCTCGTTGCGCGCCTTGCCGGCGATGTCGACGAACTTGTGCGGCTCGCCCGCGAGGAAGAAGGCGGCGTCGCCGGAGCCGAGGCCGAGCTGCTGACGGATCGCCTCCGTGCGTTCGGGCCCGATGTTCTTGGCCAGCGGACCAGCCGCCTCCATCCCATCGTCGCCGTCGCGCCAGAAGATGTAGCCCATGCCCGGCAGGCCCTCTTTCTGCGCCCAGGAGTTCATCCTGTCGCAGAATTTGCGCGACCCGCCGCCGGGGGCGGGGATGGCGCGGACCTCGTTGCCGGGTTTCTCCAGCATGGAGGCGAAGATCTTGAAGCCGGAGCCTGCGAAATGTTCGCTCACCACCTGCATCTCGATCGGGTTGCGGAGGTCCGGCTTGTCGGAGCCGTATTTCAACATGCTCTCGCGGTAGGGGATGCGGGGGAATTCCTGCGTCACCTTCCGGCCGTTGGCGAATTCCTCGAAGACGCCGCGCATCAGGGGCTCAATCGCCTGGAAGACGTCTTCCTGCTCGACGAAGCTCATTTCGATGTCGAGCTGGTAGAACTCGCCGGGGGAGCGGTCCGCGCGCGGGTCTTCGTCGCGGAAGCAGGGGGCGATCTGGAAATAGCGATCGAAGCCCGCGACCATGATCAGCTGCTTGAACTGCTGCGGCGCCTGAGGGAGGGCGTACATCTTGCCCGGATGCAGGCGCGAGGGGACGAGGAAGTCGCGCGCGCCCTCCGGCGAAGACGCCGTCAGTATCGGCGTCTGGTACTCCATGAAGCCGAGATCGACCATGCGACGGCGAATGGACGAGATCACCTTGGACCGCATGACGATGTTCTCATGCAGCTTCTCGCGCCGCAGATCGAGGAAGCGGTATTTGAGGCGCGTCTCTTCCGGGTAGTCGAGATCGCCGAAGACGGGCAGGGGGAGCTCTTCGGCGGCGCCGAGGACTTTCATGTCGCGGATGAAAACCTCGACCTCGCCGGTGGCGATGTTCGGGTTCACCAGCTCCGGATCGCGCGCTTTGACGTCGCCGTCGATGCGGATGACCCATTCGGCGCGGACCTTCTCGACCTCGTTGAAAACCGGGCTGTCGGGATCGCAGAGCACCTGCGTCATGCCGTAGTGGTCGCGCAGGTCGATGAAGAGAACGCCGCCATGGTCGCGCACCCGGTGCACCCAGCCGGAGAGGCGGATGGTCTGGCCGACATGTTCGGCGCGGAGGTCGGCGCAGGTGTGGCTGCGGTAAGCGTGCATAGCTTGCGGTCCTTCAGAAAAGTCAGGCGCGGGATGCTATGGGGGGGCGGTCAAGTCAAGGCGTGGAGCCATGACGGAGGCGCATGTCGGCGAGCGAGGTCTCCCGAGCTTCGCCGCCTTCGGCGTCGGCGCGTTGGGCCGGGCGGCGGCCGCCTCGGAGCTCCCTTCGGGAGCCGCCTCGCCGGCCGCGGCGCGCTGCGCGCCGCCGTGAGTATTTTGAGAAAGCGATGGCGGCGGGAGCGCGGGGCGGCGCGGCCCGTCAAGGGGTGGAGCCGACCGCGCCGTGATAGAAATAGATCCCGAGCCCCACAGTGAAGATGATCTGGCCCGAGATTGAATGGAGAACCCAGGCGAGAAGCATCGATCTGTTGCGCAGATAGGCCCAGCCCATGATCGCGCCGCCGCAAGCCGTGAGGGCGATCGTCACCCAGTTCTCATAGAAAAGATGTCCGAAGCCGAAGACTGCGCCGTTAACTGCGATGGCCATCCAGGCGTTGGGGAAAAGACGTCCATAGCGTTCGAAGAACAGCGATCTGTAGATCACTTCCTGCGGGAGCGCGCTGAGGAGCGGGTAGAACGCCATGATCATGATCCAGAGCTCGGGCCGGTTCAGCGGCAGTTCGAGAAACCGTTCCGGCGCGAGCGCGAAGATGAAGATCAGGCAGTTGGCGAGCGTCAGCGCGGCGTAGACCGCGATCAGACGCCATTCTCCGAGGACGGGACCCTTCCATAGCTGGGCGAAGCGGAAGCCCGGCGTGAGATAAAGGAGAAAGCAGGCCAGAACGGCCAGCCCGATGATCACCGGGAAGAGCGGATAAAGACCCGCCGTCGCCGCCATCGCCAGCGGCACGCCGATGAAGAGCGCGGTGAATTCGACCCAGAGGCGGGCGGTGGACGGGGCGGCGGCGTCGATCATGGTCATGCGATGGACCTAGCCGCCGCCCCGGCGTTTTCCAATCAGCCTTCGGCGACGATGGGCGTGATCTTGATCTCGACCCGACGGTTCTGGGCGCGGCCCTCGGGCGTGTCGTTAGTGGCGATGGGACGGGTTTCGCCCTCCCCAAAGGCGACGATCCGCTCGCGGATGACGCCGCGCTGAGTCAGGAAGCCGGCGACGCTTTCGGCGCGCCGCTCGCTCAAGGTCTGGTTATAGGCGTCGGACCCTACGCTGTCGGTATGGCCGATGATGTCGACGGCGCTCGCCTCGAACTCGGCGAGGGTGGAGGCGACCTCCGCCAGGGGTTGGCGGAACTCGGGCTTGATCGCCGCCTCGTCGAAATCGAAGGTCACTTCGCTCGGCAGGTTCACCAGAAGCTCTTCGCCAGTGTTGACCACGGTGGCGCCGGTGCCTTCGAGGTTGCGCTCCAGCTCCTTCTGCTGCTCGTCGAGATAAGCGCCTACGGCGCCGCCCGCGACGGCGCCGACGCCGGCCCCGACGATGGCCCCGGTTCGATCGCCGATCAGCGCACCGGTGACGGCCCCGAGGATCGCGCCGACGGCGGCTCCGCCGGCGACGTTCTCGTTAACGGTTCCGTCGGCGGCGCAGCCCGCGAGGAGGGCGACAGATGAAAGGGCGGCGAGGGCGGGTCTTGTCATCGGGAGGTGTCCACTCTTTGCGATTGATCAGAGATCAACGCGCGTAGCGGCGCTTTCCGTCGGATTTATGGCCGCGATCACCGGCTCGTGAAAATGAGGCGTCAGAGCAGGAGGAGGCCCGGCCCGATCGTGAAGACGCAGATCGCGGCGATCCAGTGCAGCAGCACGGAGATGGCGAACTGTCCGGTGCGCAGATAAGCCCACCCCAGCGCGACGCCGATGAACGCGCCGAAAAAGAGGCTGGCGACCGTGCCGGTGAGCATGAAGTAGACCGCCGCATTGGCCACCGCGCCGAACAAAAGCGCGACGCTTTCGCTAGGGAAGAGATGGCCGAAGCGGCGGAAGAAGAGGGCGCGCTGCACCAGCTCCATCGGGGCCGCCGTCAGGAGCGGGAAAGCGATGAGCATTGGCGCGAGAGGGGCTGCGGCGGGAATGTCTATCGGCCGCCCGGCGACGGCGGAGGCCGTAGCGGCGAGCGATGCGAAGACAACCGTCATCCCCGCCACGAGGCGCCATTCGGAAAGCGCGTCCACCGGCAGAAGATCGCCCCAGTGAAAATTCCGCGTCATGCTCAGAAGCGCGACGCTGGAGATCAACATCGTCGAGATGGCGAAGGGGATGAAAAGCGCGGCGCCGGAGGCGATCACGAGTAAGGGGAGCGCGACGAAAAGAAAGGCGCATTCGAACCAAGCGACCGCGCGACCGCTAGCGGTCAGCGCGGGCCGGCCCCAGGCGAACAAGCCCCCGCGCGTCTCGTCGGCGCGCAGCGCATCCGCCGCATTCACGTCCTTAATCTGCTCGAACAGCATCTCACCCACATTCCGCCAAGCGCAATCACACGTGCCAGGCAGTTTCTTCCGACGCTCACTCGCGCCCTCGCTCTAAGGCGTATACACCTGCAGATGTCCGTAATACAGACAAAAAAAGGTAAAACGCGGCGGGAATGTGATGAAATGAGCGCGACTATGCAATTGGTGACTGAACAGTCTGAGCTGGACTCGCTCGCAAGTACGTTCGCTGCGACGCCTTATTTCACGATCGACACGGAATTCATTCGCGAGCGGACCTATTGGCCGCGGCTCTGCCTCGTGCAGATGGCGAAGCCGGCGGCCCCCGGCGAGGACGATTGCGCATGGCTGATCGACCCTCTCGCCGACCTCGATCTCGGACCGCTTTTCGAGCTTCTTCGCAATGAAGCGATCACCAAGGTGTTTCATGCGGCGCGCCAGGATATCGAGATCTTCGTCAAGTTGATGGGCGAAGTTCCGAAATCCATCGCCGACACCCAGGTGGCGGCGATGGTCTGCGGTTATGGCGATCAGGTCGGGTATGAAACGCTCGTGCGGAAGATCGCCAACGCCTCCATCGACAAATCCTCGCGCTTCACTGACTGGTCGCGCCGTCCGCTCAGCGAAAAACAGCTGCGCTACGCGGCCGCCGACGTCACGTATCTTCGCGGCATTCATGAACGCCTTTCGGCGCGGCTGGAGGAAACCGGGCGGTCCTCCTGGGTCGCGTCGGAGATGGAGACGCTGACGTCGATCGACACTTATGTGGTGAAGCCTGAGGACGCCTGGCTGCGGATCAAGACGCGCTCCAACGACAGGAAGTTTCTCGGCGTGGTGAAAGCCCTGGCCGAATGGCGCGAGCGCGAAGCGCAGGCGCGCGACGTGCCGCGCGGTCGGCTGATGAAGGATGATGCGATCCTCGAGATCGCCGCAGCCAAGCCGACGGAGAAAGAACAGCTCCATCAGTTGCGGTCGCTGCAGCGGGAGGCGCGCAAGCCGGAAACGGCGGAAGCGCTGCTCGCGGTGGTCGCGGCCGGGCTGGAGGCGCCGGTTTCAGCCCCCAAGCGAGGCGCCGAACCCCCAAAAAAGCCGCGCCCGGGCGGACAGGCGCTGTCGGAGCTTCTGCGCGTGCTGCTGAAGGCGAAGGCCGATCAGCTCGGGGTGGCGCAGCGCCTGATCGCGAGCGCGGCGGAGCTGGATTCGCTGGCGAACGATCCGGACGCGCAACCGCGGATGCTGTCTGGATGGCGGCGCGAAGCCTTCGGCGACGATGCGCTCCGTCTGATCGCCGGAGAGATCGCGCTGAGCGCGGGGGCGGACGGGGTGAAGATCGTACCTCTGGGATGAGGCGGCGGCGCGCGCCGGGCGCTTAGAAGCGCCCTTCGACGGAATCGCGCGCCGACCACACGCGCACCCCGCGCGAGCTTCGCAGCATGTCGGGCGTCAATTCGACATCCGCTCGGACGAGGCGCGCCGTAATCGGCGCGTCGGCCCCTCTGTTCGAACTCGCCGGGGGCCGCACCACGAAGTCGTATTCAAAAAGGCCGTCGGGACCCGGTCGCCCGCCATAGCGCGGGCGCAGCTCCGGCTCGTAGAACCCCGTTCCGGGCGCGATCGCGAAGGCGGTGAGCATGAAGCCGTTGAAGAGACGCCCCAGTTCGAGGTTCTCGATCCGGTTGACGGCGATCTTCGGCGACAGGTTCGCCTCCGCCTCTGCGGCTTCTTCAGCGGGATCGCTGGTCAGGCCGACATCCGGCAGGACCGAACACGCCGACACCATCGCCGCGCAGCTCAACGCGGTCAGCCATTTGACGGAATTCGCCATCGCCCTTGCTCCCACAATCAATCGGGAGCGGAGAGTGCGCACAAAATGGCGTCTCTGAAAAGGGGCAGGACGCTGGACGCGGCGCCCGCGGCGGCTTATCTCGCCCCGCGCAAAGGGAGTGATGGCGATGAGCGGCGAAACATTCGAAGATCTGGTGGAGACGTTCGAGTTCATGGACGACTGGGAGGACCGGTATCGCTACGTCATCGATCTCGGAAAACAGCTTCCGCCGATGGACGATGGGCTGAAGAACCCGGTGACGAAGGTGGACGGTTGCGCCAGTCAGGTCTGGCTCGTCCCTTCGATCGAGGGCGACGGAGGGGAGCGTCGTCTGACCTTCGACGGCGACAGCGACGCGATGATCGTGCGCGGCCTCATCGCCATTCTCCGTATTCTCCTCAGCGGACGGCGGCCCGAGGAAATCGCCGCAGCCGATCCGATGGCCGCTTTCGCGCAGTTGGGGCTCGATCAGCATCTGTCCGCGCAGCGCTCGAACGGTCTGCGCGCGATGATCGAGAGACTGCGCGCGCTCGCCGCCGCCGCAGCGGCCTGACGGGCGAAGAGGCGCCGCCAGAATAAAAGAGGTTGTCCGAGGCGCCTTGCGATCGTATCGGCGCAAAAAAGCGCTCTGTGAAAAGAGCTAGCGAGAACGCGCGCGGATTACGGGCGCTTATTTCGTAGTAAACTGGTTCAAGGAGTGTGCGGTTGTTCTCGCCGCTGGTGGGGCGAGTTTCCTTCGCAGTCCAAATGCGCAGCTGATCAAAGCGGTGTCTTCGCGCGCCGCCGGTACGCTAACGACCCGCTGCGCAGCCCCGTGAAGCGCCTGAAGACGCTCCGACGTTAACGATGGAGACGTTCGCCGAACTGCCGCGTCAGCTTGTGAGCCACTCGCGGATGACCTGACTGACGCGCGTTTGGATGCGGATTTTCTGATCCTGCCCGTTCCGCTCCGCGAGGAGCGCCTGGGTCCCGCTGAAGGCGCGGAAATCGGCGTTCACGTCGTCTTCTCGAGCCAGAACTTCGCCCGTCGCCGCGTCCACGACCTCAAAATCGAAGCGCAGCTCATGAACGCCGAGCTGAATGTTCGTCGCGCGCGCTGCGGGGGTCATCGCATGGAACTGGTCGACGTAGAGCTTGAACACTACGGGGCGCGTGCCGGTGAGCGCATCGACCGCGCCGGCGACGACGGCGTCGGCCAGCAGGGTCGCGACCTGCACTTTCCGATCGCCCGGCGGGTCGCCGTACCAGACCAGAAGAGAGGGATCCGGATAGCGGTTGCTGCCATCCGTTTCGACTTTCATGTCTTCGGGGACTTCGACGATGATGTCGGCGAGGGCCCAGTTGGCGACGTCGGAAGTTTGCGACTGAGCGCCGTTAGTGAAGTCGATCGGCGAAATCGTCGGGGCGCAGGCGGCCACTCCGAACGTAGCCGCTATCGCTAGGGTCGCGATTAGTCTTCTGCTCGGCATTTTTTCAGGTCCTTCAACACACAGCGTCCCACAACGCAGGTGTGTTCTATAAGCGCTAAAAATGAATGAAAAGGATATTCTTGACCGCATAACCATTTGTGAATCGATCGTTAGCAGCGGTGCTCAACTACTGAGGGACTTTTGGGGCCGCCGCAACTAAATGTATTCACTACTCTCTTGTGCAGCATAACACGCGGCGCGCGCTCAGCCGCGGATCAGGGTTGACCATGCTCGCCCCTGACGGGCACGATCCTGCGACCAGTTGCCTCGCGTATCCGGAACAATCCGGGACGCGCTTTTCGGGGAGGATAGAGAGGGGCCATGGCGATCGACGTCAGCGAATTCATGGATTGGGTGGTTGCGCGCAATCCGGCGGAAGAAGTTTTCCACCAAGCGGTGCATGAGGTCGCGGAGACCGTCATCCCGTACATCAACGACAACCCGGTCTACGAGAAGATCAAGGTCCTGCACCGCATGGCGGAGCCGGATCGCATCGTCTCGTTCCGTGTCTCCTGGGCGGACGACAACGGCGAGGTTCAGGTGAACCGCGGCTACCGCGTCCAGTTCAACAATTCCATCGGGCCCTACAAGGGCGGCATCCGGTTCCACCCGTCGGTGACCCAGGGCGTTCTGAAGTTCCTCGGCTTCGAGCAGACCTTCAAGAACTCGCTCACCGGCCTGCCCATGGGCGGCGGCAAGGGCGGAGCGGACTTCGATCCGAAGGGCAAAAGCCAGCATGAAATCATGCGCTTCTGCCAGTCCTTTATGACGGAGCTTTACCGTCATATCGGCGCGGATATCGACGTGCCCGCAGGCGATATCGGCGTTGGCGGACGCGAGATCGGCTATATGTTCGGCCAGTACAAGCGCCTGACCAACAGCTTCGAAGGCGTGCTGACTGGCAAGGGCCTCGAATATGGCGGCTCGCTGATGCGGCCGGAGGCGACGGGCTACGGCGCCGTCTACTTCCTCGAGAATATGCTGCATCACCGCAGCGACGCCATCGAAGGCAAGACGGCGGTGATCTCCGGCTCAGGCAACGTGGCGACCCACGCGGCGGAGAAGATCCTCCATCGCGGCGGCAAGCCGGTGACGATGTCCGACAGCGGCGGGTTCATCCATGACCCGGAGGGCTTCTCCCAAGAGAAGATCGACTGGATCAAGGAGCACAAGAAGCAGCGCGGCGCGCGGATCTCCGCCTACGCCGACGAGTTCTCCGGTTCCAGCTACCACGAGGGCAAGCGCCCTTGGGGCGTGGAGTGCGACCTCGCGCTCCCCTGCGCCACGCAGAACGAGCTGAACGGCGACGAAGCGGCGACGCTTCTCAACAACGGCTGCATGGCGGTGTCGGAGGGCGCGAACATGCCCTGCGACATGGACGCGATCGGCAAATTCCTGACGGCTGGCGTCATGTACGCTCCTGGCAAGGCCTCCAACGCCGGCGGCGTCGGCATGTCGGGCCTTGAGATGAGCCAGAACTCGGCTCGTCTGCACCGGGATGAGGAAGACCTCCGCGCCGCGCTGAAGAAGATCATGAAGGACATTCATGACGCCTGCGTCGACAGCGGCACGATCTCCGGCGACAAGGTCGACTACGTGCGCGGCGCGAACATCGCCGGGTTCAAGAAAGTCGCCGACGCGATGCTCGCCTTCGGCGTCGTCTGACGGACCGCTTATCCTGACAACGACAAGGCGCGCCGTTCGGCGGCGCGCCTTTTTCGTTTCCGCTCGGATCGCTTGCGTCACTTCAGCAGCGGCGCCAGCACTTCGAGGATCGGCGTCGCGACGGCGGGCGCGATGATCGCCAGCAGCGCCCCGAAGGCTTTGATCCGCGCCGACCAGGCCTCCGCGTTCATCCATCCCGTATCCGCCCTATCGCCAGCTTGGCGCTGGGGCGACGCTTTGCGCTCGGCGACCAGCGCGGCGACGGCGGGCGCCGCCGCAGCGGCGAGGATCGCCGCGTAGGCCGCGCCCCAGCGAAGCGATCCGAGCGCGCTCAGCGGCGCAAACGCTTTCGCCGACGCCTCCGTCATCAGGGCGAGGGGATAATGATAGTAGAAATACGTCGCTACGGTCGCGGAAGTGAGGATCGCGCTTCCCACCACAAGCGCTTCCCTCAGTTCGCCGCCCCGGTCAGCGCCTTCGGCGGGGTCGTCGGCGCCGTTCGGCGATCCAAGCGCGAGATCGGCGAACCGGATCATCATCGCCCCGACGGCCGCGAGGCCGAGGAACGTGTTGATCGACACGAAAAGACGCATCCCCTCCCGCATGGCTTCGGCGCCCCAGGGGCTGGCGGCGTCCAGCGGCGCTTCGACGACGAGATCGCGAAGCGGATTGCCCTGGTACGCCAGCGCGACGCCGCCCACGATCACGGCGAAGAGACCCGCAACCGCCATAACGGTCGTTCCCCGCGAGCGCCGGATGGCGCCAAGCGCGTAGCCGAACGAGATCACGGCGATCAAGAGCATCGCGACCGAAGCGATCAGATAGGTTTCCCGCGCCGCGAGATCGGCCGCCAGCGACGCCGGCGATCTTTCAACGAAAGCGATCCCGAGGTCCGCAGTCGTCAGCTCGCCCGGAACCAATCGACGTCCGGCGATCTGCCAGAAAGCGACGGCGTAGACGAAGGCGGGAAAGGCGATGCACGCCGCGGCCAGAAACATCCGCTCCGGCGGGTGGGCTTTAAACCAAGGCGCGGTCATCGAAGGGCGTCTCCACAGGGCATCCCGAACCGTCGGGAGACTGCGCGCTTACCGCAAGCGAATTCAAGGAAACTCGGCGACGAGCGTCGGCCGTTGGTTTAGGTTGAATTTCGCTCAACTAATTACATGAGGTTTTCTGCTGAAACCGGTGGTCGAACGATCACGCCGACGTTATATTCCGGCCATGACCGACAAGCTCTCTCAACTGCTCGAAATTCGCCCCTGGCTCGTCGCCGACGGGGCGACCGGAACCAATCTTTTCGCCATGGGGCTGGAGGCCGGCGAGGCGCCTGAGCTCTGGAATGTCGATCAGCCGGACAAGATCCGCGCGCTGTACAACGGGTTCATCGAAGCGGGCTCCGACCTGATACTGACGAACTCCTTCGGTGGCACGCGCGCGCGGCTGAAGCTGCATGACGCGCAGGACCGCGCCTATGAGTTGAACAAGATCGCGGCGGAGCTCGCGCGCGAGTGCGTCGACAAAGCGTCACGGCCCGTGATCGTCGCGGGCTCCATGGGACCCACGGGCGAGCTGCTGGAGCCGGTCGGCGCGCTGACACACGCCGAAGCGGTGGTGATGTTCGAAGAGCAGGCGCGCGGCCTTCTCGACGGCGGCGCCGACGTCCTCTGGGCGGAGACGATTTCGTCGGAGGAGGAGATGCGCGCCGCCTCCGAAGCCGCCGCCAGTCTTGATGCGCCTTTCTGCGGCACCATGAGCTTCGACACGGCGGGGCGCACGATGATGGGGGTGACTTCCTCGGGCTACGCGACCATCGCGGGAACGCTTCCCAAACCGCCGATCGCCTTCGGAGCCAATTGCGGCGTCGGAGCGTCCGACCTTTTGCGCACCGTCATGGGGCTGACCGAGACCGCGCCCGACGCGGTCGTCATCGCTAAGGCGAACGCGGGCATCCCGTCCTACGTCGACGGCGCGATCGTCTATTCCGGCACGCCCGAGTTGATGGCTGATTACGCCGTCCTCGCCCGCGACGCGGGCGCGCGGATCATCGGCGGCTGCTGCGGGTCGAAGCCGGAGCATGTGGCCGCGATCCGCAACGCGCTGGAGACCACGCCTCCCGGCGGTCGTCGCCCGACGCTGGACGAGATCAGGGAGCGTATCGGCGATTTCTCCTCCACCGACGACGGCCTAGGCGTCGCGCCCGCCCCGAAGCGCGAGCGGCGGCGCAGGCGCGCCTAAGTCCACGTATTGCTTCAAAATCACGTGCGAGGTCGTATTACGACATCGCCAAGTCGCCATTTGATCGGCGCGTATCGGGCGCCCGCGACAGAAATCTAGTAGCGTTATGGGCGCGGCGCGTGGCCGCGCGTGGAGAGGAATGCGCAATGTCGGACGAAGAAGAAGACATCGTTCTCAGCGAACTGGATGACGACGAGCTCGTCCAGCAGATGCATGACGATCTCTATGACGGTCTGAAAGAAGAGATCGAAGAGGCCGTCCATATCCTCCTCGATCGCAAATGGATGCCTTACGACATCCTGACCAAGGCGCTGGTCGAGGGCATGCGCATCGTCGGCATCGATTTTCGCGACGGCATTCTGTTCGTGCCGGAGGTGCTTCTCGCCGCCAACGCGATGAAGGGCGGCATGTCGATCCTGAAGCCGCTCCTGATCGAAACGGGCGCGCCGCGCCTCGGCTCCATGGTCATCGGCACGGTGAAGGGCGACATCCACGACATCGGCAAGAACCTCGTCTCCATGATGATGGAGGGCGCCGGGTTCGAGGTGAAGGATCTCGGGATCAACAACCCGGTCGAAAATTACCTCGAAGCGCTGGAGAGCGAGAAGCCCGATATACTCGGCATGTCCGCGCTCCTGACCACGACGATGCCCTACATGAAGGTCGTGATCGACACGATGGTCGAGAAGGGCATGCGCGACGACTACATAGTGCTCGTCGGCGGCGCCCCACTGAATGAGGAATTTGGCAAGGCCATCGGCGCCGACGCCTATTGCCGCGACGCCGCCGTGGCGGTGGAGACGGCGAAGGAGCTCGTCGGTCGCAAGCACAACCAGATGAGCGCCTGACGAGCCCGTGCGCTCGGCGCTCTTCATCCTCGCCTTGGCCGGGTTCATCGCCGGCCTCGGCAAAATCGTCGCTTCGTCGGAAATCCTCGGCCTCCTGCCGTTTCAGTGGTGGGGGGTCGCGGGGCTCACGCTGACGCTCATGTGCGGCGTCTATCTCGGGCTCGAGGCGCGAACGGTTCTGGATCACCCGGACGACCGCGATGACCCCCGGATTTAGCGACGATCAGCTGACGGAGCGCGGGCTCGACCGCACCTCAGCTGGCGACGTCCTCCTGATCGCCTGCGGGGCGTTGGCGCGGGAGATCCTGGCGCTGATCGACCTCAACGACTGGCGGCACATGTCGCTGCGCTGCCTGCCCGCCAAACTGCACCTCTATCCTGAGAAGATCCCCGACGCGGTGCGTGAGGCGGTGACGAAGGGCAGGGCGGACGGGTTCTCTCAGGTTTACGTCGTCTACGCCGATTGCGGCACCGGCGGCCTCTTGGACGCAGTTTGCGAGGAACTGGGCGTCCAGCGGATCGCGGGGCCGCACTGCTATTCCTTCTTCGACGGCAACGAGGCCTTCGCGGCCCGCGCCGATGAGGAGATGACGGCGTTCTACCTGACCGACTTTCTGGTCAAACAGTTCGACGCCTTCGTCTGGAAGCCCATGGGCCTCGACCGTCATCCCGACCTTCGGGACATGATCTTCGGAAATTACGAGGCTTTGATCTATCTCGCGCAGGTCGACGATCCGACGCTCGACGTGAAGGCGAAAGCCTGCGCCGACCGCCTTGGCCTGCGCTATGAGCGGCGCTTCACCGGCTATGGCGATCTCGCGACCTCGCTGGCCGCTGTCGGCGGCTGAAGCCGGTCGCTCATCCCGCGCACAGGGGTTGAGCATCTTCGAAGCAATCTGCGCCCCGCGCGAAATCGCCTGTTGTCAGTGAGGAATATCACGCCCGCCAGATAATCGCGCCTGGCCGCGTGCGGTGAATCATACGGACGTGATCCAGATCATCCGGCGATTCTCCCACCCCTTTGACCCTCGCAGCCGCCCCCCATGTTCACGTCATCGGACGCAAACGGACAACGGGAGATCATCATGGGCCACACCTTGACCCTCATCGGCGTAGAAGACTGGCATGGCCCTGCGCCCAAGACCGAAAGCCGGACCAGTGAGGACGCTTTCGACTTCACCAGCGGCGGAAGAGGCGGTGAAACCGAGGGTCTGCTCCTTCCTGCGGTTCAGATGGCCGCTGAGAGCAGTCACCGGCCGACACCGAAAGACGAAGCGCCCGCCGACAGCTTCCACTTCAAGACCAATGACGAAAAGGTGGGATTGCCGCTCCCGGCGGTTCAGGCGGCGCATGGTGAGGAAGCGCATTACTACACCATCACTCTTGAGAACGGCACGGTGGCCGGGATCGACGACGGCGCCGGATCTGATCCGTTTGAGATCCGGGACGACGCCTCCGCCAAGAACCAGGCGGTCGGCGACAGCGCCGATGGTGACGTGACCCCGCTGGACGCCCTGATCGTCATCAACGAGATCGACTCCATCTTCTGAGGCGCTGAGCAGGCGCTTCCGCGGCTTGGTCGGCGCCGAAGATCAGCCGCGGATCAGGCCGCCGGCGACCGGAGCGCTCCGGTTCGCCGTCACTTCGACGCATCATGCTCCCTCACCCATCGCCTTGGAGAGAACATCGCGATCCAAAGCCGCAGAAGGCTTTGCGTTCGCGGGGATATCCGGGGCGTGAAGCGCGCAAAGAGCGCGCGCCTCCAAATGATCTCGATGCCGATAGCCGCGCCGGGTTTTTATCCGGCCGGCGGCCAATCCTCCGTCACCACCTGCAGATGGCCGGAGCGCCGCTCCGTTTGCGCGCTTCCGCCGCCCTCGATCGTCGTGAGGGTCGGCTTGCCGGCGAAACCGGTCTGACCTTCGGCGAAGCCCGCCAGCGGCGCGTCCAGTTCCGGCGAGCCGTCCATCTCCAGACGGAGCGTATGCGCCCGCTCGATCCGGCAGCGGCGGAGCGACTGCTCCACCGGAGGCGCGCCGACCACGTGGAAGGCGCCGAGCACGCGGTTCATCTCGCCGAAATCGCTGCGCAGCGGCGCGAGCAGGAGCTCCAGTTGCGTCTCGTCTCCGAGCGGGTTCGCCGCCACGCAGGAGGCGAGGCCGAGGCAGGGACGATCCAGCGCCGCCTCTACCAGGGCGCGGAAGCGCGGTTTCTGGTCTTCGGTGAAGACCGAAAGCGCGCTCATGCCCCGCGGGTCGAGCCCGAAAAGATCGCGCAGGTTGGCCCCCGCCACGCGAAAACGGATGTTGCCGTCGCCGAGATTCTCCAGAACGAAGGCGTTCGCGGCCACATCCCGCCCGAGATTGGCCGCCGTCACCTCGGAACGGAACGGCGCGGGGCGCGCGCCGGTCAGGTCCGTCCAGTATTCGAACAGGCGCCGGGTGCCCTGATGTTTCATTCTGGCGCTGGCGGCGCCGGTCGACTGGGTCATTTTGAACCGCCGGGTGATGAAGTCGGTCGGACGATGGGACATTTTACACCTTTTTTATACGTTTTCTTTCCAAGCGCGGAGACTGTCGCGCCTTCTCGGAAAGTTTTATGCAATTGCGGCGCCATTTGTTTCGAACGTCCGTTCGGCCGCGTTGAAGGGCGGGGCCGAACGACGGGGCTGAACGGCGGCGCACAGGAAGATTAGGGGACGCGCATGCAATCGATGACCGGCTTCGCCGCAGAGGCGGGAGAGACCGATGGGTTCGCCTGGGCCTGGGAGGCGAAAAGCGTGAACGGGCGGGGGCTCGAACTCCGGTTTCGCGTCGCGGACGGGTTCGAGGGCGCGGAGCAGCGTCTGCGCGCCGTCGCCGCGAAACGGCTGAGCCGGGGCAATGTGACGATCAACCTGCGCGTCGAGCGTGCGGGGGCCGTCGGCGCGCTGGCGCTCAACGAAGCCGGGCTGGAGGCCGCGATCGCAGCCGCCGGACGGGCGGAGGCGCTGGCGGATGCGGCGGGCCTGACGCTTGCGCCGTCGACGGCGGCGCAGCTTCTCAACGTGCGCGGCATCCTCGAGCCCCGGAGCGGCGGCGATGTCTCGGATGAGGTGACGAAGGCGGCGGAGGCGGGCTTCGCCGCGCTGATCGACAGCCTCGCCGCGTCGCGCGAAGCGGAGGGCGCGCGGGTGAAGGAGACCTTCGCGCGCATCGTCGACGAGATCGAGCGCCTGACGGTTGCGGCGACCGAGGCGCACGCCGCGCAGGAAGGCGGCGCCCGCGAACGCATCCGGGAGAAGGTCGCAGCCCTATTGGAGACGGAGGCGGAGGTCGCGCCCGACCGCCTCGCCCAGGAGCTGGCCCTGATCGCGGTGAAAGCGGATGTGAGCGAGGAGCTGGAGCGCCTCGCCACCCATGTCGCCGCCGCGCGCGACCTTTTGGCGGCGAAAGGGCCGGTCGGGCGCAAGCTCGACTTCCTGACGCAGGAGTTCAATCGGGAGGCCAACACGCTCTGCTCCAAATCCGGCTCCGCCGCGCTGACGCAGATCGGGCTGGACCTAAAGGTCGCGATCGACCAGATGCGCGAGCAGGCGCAGAATGTGGAGTGACGGCATGAGCGAATTGAAATGAGCGGCGCGACGGCCCGGCGCGGGCTTCTCTTCATTCTTTCGTCGCCTTCGGGCGCGGGAAAGTCCTCGATCTCCCGCCGTCTTCTGGCGGAGGAGCCGGACCTCAGCTTTTCGGTATCCGCCACGACCCGAGCGCCGCGTCCGGGCGAAGAGGACGGGCGGGAATACCATTTCCGCTCCCGCGATGAGTTCATCGAAATGGCGAAGGCCGGCGAGATGCTGGAGCATGCGGAGGTGTTCGGAAACTTCTACGGCACCCCCCGCGCGCCGGTGGAGGCCGCCATCGGGGCGGGGCGGGACGTCATCTTCGACGTCGACTGGCAGGGCGCCCAGCAGATCGCCAATTCGCCGCTCCGCGACGCGGTCGTCTCCGTCTTCATCCTGCCGCCCTCCATCGCGGCGCTGGAGACGCGTCTGAAGGGCAGGGCGCAGGACAGCGACGAGGTGATCGCGGGGCGCATGATCAAGTCGCGGGACGAGATCAGCCACTGGGCGGAATACGACTATGTTCTGGTGAACGAGGATCTGGACGCCTGCGCCGCCGAGGTTGCGGCGATCCTGAAGGCGGAGAGATTGCGGCGCGACCGGCGCACGGGCCTCGCGGGGTTCGTCGCCGGGCTGAACGCCGAGTTTGAGGAGAGGACGAAATGAGCGGACTTTATGAGCTGAACGGCGTCGCGCCGACCCTGCCGGAAGACGGCGATTATTGGATCGCGCCGGGCGCGATGGTGATGGGGAACGTGATCATCCACTCAGGCGCCTCCATATGGTTCAACGCGGTGATCCGGGGCGACAACGATCCGATCATCATCGGGCCGGGGTCCAACGTGCAGGACGGGACCGTGATCCACACCGACCCTGGCCTGGCTGTGAAGATCGGGGCGAACTGCACCATCGGCCACAATGCGATCATCCACGGCTGCGAGATCGGCGACGGCTCGCTCATCGGCATGGGGGCGACGGTGCTGAACGGAGCCAAGATCGGCGAAGCCTGCCTCGTCGGCGCCAATGCGCTGGTGACGGAGAACAAGAGCTTCGAGGATCGCTCGATGATCGTCGGATCGCCAGCCAAGGCGGTGAAGACGCTACCCGACGCGGCGGTGCAGGGGCTGATCGGCTCCGCTTTGCACTATCAGGAGAACATGCGGCGCTTCGCCAAGGGCCTCCGCATCGTTCGCAGCACGCCCGATCAGCTACGCTCGAACCCGACCGCCGCCGATATTCTCTGAGATCAGCGCGGCGAGGCGCTTCACGCCTGTTTCGATGGTCGCGGGATCAGGCAGGGAATAGCTGAGCCGCATCGCGTTCCGACCCGCGCCGTCATGGTGGAAAGCGGAGCCCGGCACGTAGGCGACGCCCGCCTCCACCGCGTCGGGGAGCATCGCCTTGGCGTCGAAATCGCCGTCGACCTCCAGCCAGATGAACATGCCGCCTTCGGGCCGCGTCCACCGCGCGCCCGCCGGCATATGGGCGGCGAGGGCGGCCAGCATCGCGTCGCGCTTCACCCGATAGGTCGCGCGGGCCTTCGCGACCTGCTCGGCGTAGAGCGTCTCCGCCAGTCGCAGGATGACGAGTTGGTTGATCCGCGGCGCATTGAGGTCGGAGGCCTGTTTGACGAGCACCAGACGTTCGATCAGATCGGCCCGCGCGCAGATCCAGCCGACGCGCAGCCCCGGCGTGAAGATCTTGGAGAAAGAGCCGCAATAGGCGACGCGGCTCCGGTCGATATGGCCCGTCTCGGCGATGTCGGTCGCGAGGAGGGCGGGCGGCGCTTCCCCTTCGAAGCGCAGCTCCGCATAGGGGCTGTCCTCGATCACCAACGTGCCGAGATCACGGGCGAGGGCGAGGAGATCGCGCCGTTGGGCCGCGTCCATCGTCTCTCCCGATGGATTTGCGAACTCCGGCACGACATAGGCGAAGGCGGGCGCGCGCTCGCCATAGGAGGTCGCCGTCCGGTTCGTCTCCGCCGTCGGCAGCGCATCGTAGCGCGGCTCATAGGCCGAGAACGCCTGCAGCGCTCCGAGATAGGTCGGCGCCGCGACCAACGCCGCGTCGCCCGGCGAGATCAGAAGGCGGCCGAGAAACTCCAGCCCCTGTTGCGAGCCGCTGGTGATCAGGATGTTCTCCGGCTCGCAGGGGACGCCGAGCCGCGCCATGTGGCGGACGACCCACGACTTAAGCTCCGGGTCGCCGTCGCTGACCGAGTATTGCAGCGCGGCGGGGCCGGTCGCCGTCAGCACATGGCGATACGCCTCCGCCACCGCCGCTTGCGGGAAGAGGGCGGGGTCGGGAATGCCCCCGGCGAAGGAAATGACGCCGGGCGCCTCGATCACCTTCAGAAGCTCGCGGATTTCCGATGCGCCCATATGGGCGGCGCGAGAAGCGAGGCGGGGCGTCCAGGGCGCAGATGATTGGTCAGCAAACATGACCTTTATTGCGTCGGGAGGGCCTGAAAGGTCAATATGACGGACCTAATATTTCACTTATCGACTAAAATTGTGAAATTAGCTGAGGCGACGGCGACGCTGCGGGCAATAAAATTACTCAATTTCGGAATCGCCATGCGCCGAAACGATGCGCTTTGCCTCTCTCCCGCGCCGTTGCAGCTTTCAATCTTTCGGAATGCCGGAAGGTTGGAAAGGTTAGCGGATGGCGGGACAAAACGACCGAAGCACTTGTGAACAAACGTTCATTTAATTAACGTCAGCACATGGCCCGACTCGCAGGTGTCACTGGCAAGGATACGGCGGACCGCGCCCGCAGGGCGGCGGCGGAGCTGTTCGCGCGCCATGGCTACGCCGCCGTCTCGATGCGCGACATCGCCGCTGAGGTGGGGATCGGCGCTGGCGCGCTCTACAACCATTTCGCCACGAAACAGGACCTTCTCGCCGAGCTGATGGAGGACCACATGAAGCGCCTTCTCGCCGCATGGGAGGAGGAGAGCGCTCCGGACGACCCGGCAGAAGCGCTGGAGGCCTTCACCCGCTTTCATATGCGCTTCCACCGGAACCGGCAGGACGACGTCCACGTCGCCTATATGGAGCTCAGGAGCCTTGAGCAGCCCAACTTCCACCGCATCGAGCGGCTCCGTAGCGCCTACGAGACGGAGTTGGAGCAGATCATCGCGAAAGGCGCCGAGACCGGCGCCTTCCACGCGCCCGAACCGAAGATCGCGACCATGGCGCTGATCGCCATGCTGACCGGGGTGACCAACTGGTACCGGCAGGGCGGACGGCTCTCGCCGAATGCGATCGAAGACCTATACGTTGACATGGCGCGCCGCGCGCTCGCCCCAACCGGAGGAACCGCCTGATGTTCATGGCCTCGATGAAATTCGGCCTCGACGAAGAAACCGACGCGCTCCGCGAGATGACCCACCGTTGGGCGCAGGAGCGCGTCGCGCCGATGGCCGCCGAGATCGATAGGTCCAACGCCTTCCCGATGGAGCTCTGGAAGGAGATGGGCGATCTCGGCCTCCTCGGCGTGACGGTGGAGGAGGAGTACGGCGGCGTCGGCCTCGGCTATCTCGCCCACACCATCGCGGTTGAGGAGATCAGCCGCGCCTCCGCCTCCGTCGGCCTTTCCTACGGCGCGCATTCCAACCTCTGCGTCAATCAGATCAAGCTGAACGGCACGCCGGAACAGAAGGCGAAGTATCTCCCCGGCCTGGTCTCCGGCGAACATGTCGGCGCGCTCGCCATGTCTGAGGCGGGGGCGGGCTCCGACGTCGTCTCCATGAAGCTGAAGGCGGAGAAGCGGAACGACCGCTTCGTCCTTAACGGCACGAAATACTGGATCACCAACGGCCCCGACGCCGACACGCTCGTCGTCTACGCCAAGACGGACCCGGAGGCGGGGCCGAAAGGCATGACCGCCTTCCTGATCGAGAAGGAGATGGCGGGCTTCTCGACCTCCCCCCATTTCGACAAAATGGGGATGCGCGGCTCCAACACTGCGGAGCTGATTTTCGAAGATGTGGAAGTGCCTTACGAGAATATCCTCGGAGAGGAAGGCAAAGGCGTGAACGTCCTGATGTCGGGTCTGGATTACGAGCGGGTCGTGCTCTCCGGCATCGGCGTCGGCATCATGCACGCCTGCCTCGACCATATCATGCCCTACATGCACGAGCGTAAGCAGTTCGGCCAACCGATCGGCGATTTCCAGCTGATGCAGGGCAAGATCGCCGACATGTACACTGCGATGAACTCCGCCCGAGCCTATGTCTACGCGGTGGCCGGGGCCTGCGACCGGGGCGAAGTCACCCGCCAGGACGCGGCGGCCTGCGTCCTCTACGCCTCCGAAGAGGCGATGAAGCAGGCGACCCAGGCCGTGCAGGCGATGGGCGGCGCGGGCTTTCTCAACGACAGCCCGGTGAGCCGCATCATGCGCGACGCCAAACTGATGGAGATCGGGGCGGGCACGTCCGAGATTCGGCGGATGCTCTGCGGGCGCGAGCTGATGAAGGCGACGGCGTGAGGGCGTCCATAATCGCCGTCGCACTTCTCGTTGTAGGCGGGACTAGCGCGCTCTCTCAGGATAGGACGGCTCTTGCGGACTTCGCCGAGTGCCTTGGCGAGGGCGATGCCGCCCAAGATATCGTTGATTGCGCAGCGCCGGTCCATGAGAGATGCAAGGACGATGATGGTTTATTCTTCGACGCGCTCTGCCTCAGCGCGGCGCGGGCTGATCTTTCAGGGGCTCTCGATGAAGCAGTTGATCGTTTTGAAGCGAGTTACCTAGCAGATAATCCCGATGGTTATGATACCGCTCGCATCGCGGCTTTGTTGGTTTGGAAAGATCGGCGGATGGGTGCGATCGATTGTGAGTTCCACGAAAGGTTAGCGATACGCCGCGCGCCGGCCGAGGAGGACTTTCTGAGCCCCGAAGTAAACGGGCGACTGGCGATGTGCCTACACGCCGTCGAACTGTCCGCTCTCAGAACGTTCTCGCACTTTATCGGAGAAGAACATGCGGATTCTCTTTAGCGCGGTCGCCATTACTTTGCTCGCCCCCGCCGCCCACGCCGCCGAAGACTACGCCGCTTTCCGCGCCTGCGTCGAAGCGGTGGAGGAGGCTACCGTGACCGCCACCTTCCACCACTGCACGGCGGAGATCGCGGCGCCCTGCGGCGCCTCCGCCACCGCGAAGGAGGCGGCGGCCTGCATCGACGCCAAACGCGATGAGATGGAGGCCGAGATCTTTGCGCAGACCTTCGTCCTCGCCGCGAAGACGGACGATGCGCCCGAAGAGGTGACGAGCGCCCTCGCCGGGAACCGGTCCGCAGGCGAAGCCTCCTGCGCGATGATGGCCCAGCGGGACGCCGCAGCCGACGTCGCCGTCGGACAGCGGGCGGTGAACGGGGCCTTTTGTCAGCTGATCGCCACCGGCGACGTGCTCGGCATGGCCTACAGATTGGAAACGGAATGAGAGCCGCGTTCGTCGCCATCGCGCTTCTCGCCGCCGGACCGGTGCAGGCGGCGCAGGATCTTGTGGAGCGGATCGAAGCCTGCCTTGGCCGCATCGGCGACCCGGGCGAGCATCCGGAGCTTTGCATGGGCCTTCACGTCAACGACTGCATCCGCACAGCGGCGGGCGCGGCCCCCGGCGGCGAGGCGCTCTGCATCGAGGAGGAGGCGGCGGCGTGGATGCGCCTCCTCAACACGGAATACGCGATCCTCGACGCTGAGTTAGGCGACGAACAGCGCACGGCCCTTCGCGACGCGCAGCGAAAGTGGATGGCGTTCCTCCAGTCCGACTGCAAGTTCCCGCTGCTCTTCGAAGAGGGCGCGCTCGCACGCCCCTGGGCCGCCGATTGCCGTCTCCAGCACACCGCTCGGCGCGCGATGGAGCTGCGCGGCTACCTCGATTATCTGGCGTACACCCAATGAAACTGACCTCGCAGATCTCCCCCCGCGATCCCGCCTTCGCGGCCAATCGGGACGCTCACCTCGAAGCCATGGCGACGGTGCGGGAGGCTGCGGAGGCCGCGGCCCTCGGCGGCGGCGAACGCTCTCGCGCCCGGCACGTCGCCCGCGGCAAGCTCCTGCCGCGCGACCGGGTGGCGGGGCTTCTCGACCCGGGCGCGCCCTTCCTCGAGCTCGGCGCCACCGCCGCGCACGGCATGTATGACGGCGCAGCCCCATGCGCGGGCGTCGTCACCGGCATCGGTAGGGTGGCGGGGCGCGAGGTCATGGTCGTCTGCAACGACGCGACCGTGAAAGGCGGCACCTACTACCCGATGACGGTGAAAAAGCACCTCCGGGCGCAGGAGATCGCGCAGCAGAACAACCTCCCCTGCGTCTACCTCGTGGACTCAGGCGGCGCGAACCTGCCCAATCAGGATGAGGTTTTTCCGGATCGCGACCATTTCGGGAGAATATTTTTCAACCAGGCGAACATGAGCGCCGAAGGTATCCCCCAGATCGCCTGCGTCATGGGCTCCTGCACGGCGGGCGGCGCCTATGTCCCCGCCATGTCGGATGAGACGGTGATCGTGAAGGAGCAGGGCACGATCTTCCTCGGCGGCCCGCCCCTCGTCAAAATGGCGACGGGGGAGGTGATCGACGCCGAAACCCTCGGCGGCGGCGACACCCACACCCGCCTCTCCGGCGTCGCCGATCATCTGGCGGAGGACGACGCGCACGCGCTGGCGCTGGTGCGCCGCATCGTCGGCGGTCTGAACCGGGTGAAACCCGCGCAGATGGACCTCCAGAAGCCGGAACCGCCCGCCTACGACCCGGACGAAATCCTCGGCGTCGTCCCGGCGGACCTGAAGACGCCCTATGACATCCGCGAGGTCATCATGCGGGTCGTCGACGGCTCCCGCTTCTCCGAGTTCAAGGCCCGCTTCGGCCCCTCGCTCGTCTGCGGGTTCGCCCATATCGAGGGGATGCCCGTCGGCATCGTCGCCAATAACGGCATCCTCTATTCGGAGAGCGCCGCGAAGGGCGCGCATTTCGTCGAGCTTTGCGGCCAGCGCAAAATCCCCCTCGTCTTCCTCCAGAACATCACCGGCTTCATGGTGGGCCGGAAATACGAGGCGGAGGGCATCGCCCGCCACGGCGCCAAACTGGTGACGGCGGTCGCGACGGTGCAGGTGCCGAAAGTGACGATGATCGTCGGGGGCTCTTTTGGGGCGGGGAACTACGGCATGTGCGGCCGCGCCTACTCGCCCCGCTTCCTCTGGTCATGGCCCAATAGCCGCATCTCTGTGATGGGCGGCGAACAGGCGGCGGGCGTTCTTGCGACGGTGCAAAGAGACGCGCGGGAGGCGCGGGGCGAGTCCCTGACGGATGAGGAGGAAGCGGCGATCAAGGACCCGATCCTCGCCCAGTTCGACCACCAGTCCCACCCTCTCTACGCCTCCGCCCGCCTCTGGGACGACGGGATCGTGGACCCGCGAAAGACGCGGGACGTGCTGGCGTTGAGCCTGTCGGCGGCGCTGAACCGCGAGATCGGGGAGGCGCGCTTCGGCGTGTTCCGGATGTGATTTGGGGCTGCGCATGTCTTTTTTAAGCGGCATCTTTATTGCGCTCGGTGCATTGGGAGCCGCCAGCATCACTTACTATGCAAGCTTTAAGGCTACTCAGCTTTCACGTGAGCAAGCAGAGAAAACAGCAAAAATTCAGCTTGCAATGAAAATGGCGGAAATGCGTCGGGAGTGGATCGAGTCTCTCAGGAAATCAATGAGCGAGATACACGCTGCTATATATGACGACGACAAGTTTGATAGTCTTTTTCATCAGGTCATTGAGAAGCAAACGTATCTTGATCTCCACTTTAAGCCCAATGATCCACAACATCATGAGCTTCGTTTAGTTCTCTCGAAATTGGTTAAGAACAGAAGCGATGACGACAATGACGGCAAACTAGATGAAGAATTTGTGGTCATCTGCCAATCGATCATCAAAACCGAATGGGACCGCCTAAAGGCCGATCTCGAAAAGGCTAAGATCTAATGTTCCGCAAAATCCTCATCGCCAATCGCGGCGAGATCGCCTGCCGCGTCATCCGCACCGCCCGCCGGATGGGCGTCGCCACCGTCGCGGTCTATTCCGACGCCGACGCCCGCTCCCTCCACGTGGCGGAGGCGGACGAGGCCGTGCGCATCGGCCCGCCCCCCGTCTCTCAGTCCTACCTGCAAGCGGACGCCATCATCGAAGCCGCCAGGACCACCGGGGCGGAGGCGATCCACCCCGGTTTCGGCTTCCTCTCCGAAAACCCCGACTTCGTCGAGGCGGTGGAGGCCGCGGGCCTGACCTTCATCGGCCCCTCCGCCTCCGCCATCCGCGCCATGGGCCTGAAGGACGCCGCCAAGAAGCTGATGGAGGAGGCGGGCGTGCCCGTCGTCCCCGGCTATCACGGGGCGGAGCAGGACGCCGATTTCCTCGCCAGGGAAGCCGACAAGATCGGCTACCCCGTGCTCATCAAGGCCCGCGCAGGCGGCGGCGGCAAGGGGATGCGCAAGGTCGATGACTCCGCCGATTTCCACGCCGCCCTGAAATCCGCCGCCTCTGAAGGCGAGGCGTCCTTCGGCGACGGCGCGGTGCTGATCGAGAAATACATCCTCTCCCCCCGCCATATCGAAATTCAGGTGTTCGGCGACAGCCACGGAAACGTCCTCCACCTCTTCGAGCGCGACTGCTCCCTCCAGCGCCGTCACCAGAAAGTCATCGAAGAGGCGCCGGCGCCGGGCATGACCGAAGAGGTCCGCGCCGCGATGGGCGACGCCGCCGTGAAAGCCGCGCAGGCGATCAACTACGAAGGCGCGGGCACCATCGAGTTCATCGTGGACGGATCGGATGGCCTGAAAGCCGACGGCTTCTGGTTCATGGAAATGAACACCCGCCTGCAAGTCGAACACCCCGTGACGGAGGAGATCACCGGCGTCGATCTGGTCGAATGGCAACTCCGCGTCGCATCGGGCGAGCCGCTTCCCAAACGCCAGGAGGACCTGAGCATCAATGGCTGGTCCTTCGAAGCCCGCCTCTACGCCGAGGACGCCGCCAAGGGCTTTCTCCCAGCCACCGGCAGTCTCGACCACCTGCGCTTCCCCCGCAACGCCCGGATCGAAACCGGCGTGCGCAAGGGCGACGAGATCACCCCGTTCTACGACCCGATGATCGCCAAGATCGTCACGCGCGGCGCTGACCGGGCGGAAGCGCTGACCCGCCTCTCCGCCGCCCTCGGCGCGACGGAGGTGGCGGGCTCCGTCACCAATATCGCCTTTCTCGCACGGCTGGCGGCGCATGAGGGTTTCAAAAAGGGAGAGGTCGACACTGGCCTCATCGAACGCGATCAGGATGCGCTCACCGCCGCCCCCGAAGCGCCGAAAGCCGCCCACGCCATCGCCGCGCTCGCCGCCCTCGGGCTCCCGGACAACCGCGCCCGCTCGCCATGGGACAAGCGCGACGGCTTCCGCCTGTGGGAGCCCGCCCGCTCGCTGGCGAAGATTGGGGAGGAAACCGCGACGGTCGAGACAGACGGAGACCGCTTCGCCGTCACAATCGGCGAAGAGACGACAGCGCTGACCGTCCGCCGCACCCGCCGCGAGCTGGAGGTGGACGACGGCGAGCGCGCTTTCACCGCCCGCGCCGCGCGACATGGGGAGAGCGTCACGGTCTTCATGGACGGCCTCGCCCACGACTTCGCCATCCCCGACCCGCTCGCGGTCGGCGGAGACGCGGCGGGCGGCGGCGACATCGTCCTCTCGCCCATGCCCGGTCTCGTCAAATCCATGACGGCACAGGCGGGGGCCTCGGTCGCCAAGGGCGACGCGCTCTGCGTGATGGAGGCGATGAAGATGGAGCACACGCTGAAAGCCCCCCGCGACGGGACCATCGCCGCGGTCAGCGCGCGCGCTGGCGATCAGGTGGAGGAGGGCGCGATCCTCATCAAGCTGGAGCCCGAAGATGGCTGACCCAAACAGGGGGCGTGTCGCGATCTTCGAAATGGGCCCGCGCGACGGGCTCCAGAACGAAAAGGCGATGATCGCGACCGAGGACAAGGTGCGCCTGGTCAACCTCCTGACGGCGGCTGGCTTCGCCAAGATCGAGACCGCCAGCTTCGTCAGCCCCAAATGGGTCCCGCAAATGGCCGACGGCGCTGAAGTGCTCGCGGGGATCGCCCGCGAACCTGGCGTCCGCTACACCGCGCTCACCCCCAACCTGAAGGGCTATGAGCGCGCCAAAGCGGCGGGCGTCGACGAAGTGGCGATCTTCGGCTCCGCGTCCGAAGGCTTCTCCCGCTCCAACCTCAACATGGGGAAGGCGGAGGCGCTGGAGATGTTCCGCCCCGTCGCCGAAGCCGCCAAAGCCGACGGCGTCCCGATGCGCGCTTATGTCAGCTGCGTCACCGATTGCCCCTTCGACGGCTCGACCCCGCCTGCAGCCGTGGCGGAGGCGACGGAGGCGATGCTAGCCATGGGCGCCTACGAGGTCTCCCTCGGCGACACGATCGGCTTTGGCTCGCCGGAAACCATCGCCGCGATGCTCGACGCCTGCCTCGCCATCGCCCCCGCGGAAAAGCTGGCGGGCCATTACCACGACACCAAAGGCAGGGCGCTCGCCAATATCGAAGTGAGCGTGGCGAAGGGTCTGCGCACCTTCGACGCCGCCGTCGGCGGCCTCGGCGGCTGCCCCTACGCCCCCGGCGCCGCCGGCAATGTCGCGACGGAGGCGGTCGCCGCCCGCCTAGCTGAGCTCGGCTACGATACGGGCCTTGATGGGACCGCGCTCAAAACCGCCGCCGCGTTCGCCAAAACGCTCCGCCCCTGATCTTCTTTGCTCTTCAAATATCCTCAGCGAAGCGACTGCGGGTGAGGAGGCGGCTCCCGGAGGGAGCTCCGACGAGCCCGCCCCTCCGTCCCCGAAGCACTCACTGCGGCTTGTTGATCGGCCGGTTCGAAGTCCAGTCGAAGGTCCCCCGGTCCCGCTCGTCCACCGCCTGTTTCCAGCCGACCTCTTCGGCCCGCGCCTTGAAGTTCAGCCCCTCCGGCGAGTGCCGCGTGATCCCGTCGAAGACGGTCGCGAGCCGCTGGGTCTGATGCAGCCCCATCATCTCGATCGCCTGATTGACCACCATCTTCTGCATCATCAGCTGGTTGACCGGCACCGACGCCATCCGCTCCGCAAGCGCCTCTACCTCCGCATCCAGCTTCTCAAGAGGAACGGATTTCAGCACGAGCCCCATCTCGGCCGCCTCGACGCCAGTCGCCTTGTCGCCGGTGAACATCATCCGCTTGGCCTTCTCCGGCCCCAGCCGATAGACCCACATCGCCGTCGTCGGGCAGCCCCAGACGCGGACGGGCATGTAGCCGATGCGCGCGTCGTCAGCCATGACGATCAGGTCGGAGCAGAGCGCGATGTCCGACCCGCCCGCCACCGCGTAACCGTGCACCTTGCAGATCACCGGCTTCGGGCAGCGAAAGAGCGACATGAACTTTTGCGTGTTCCCCATCATGAAGGCGTAATCCTTCATCGGATCCCACGGCATCGCTTGGGTGACGTTGTTGTCCGCCCCGTTCCGCTCCGCGTAATAGGCGAGGTCGTAGCCGGCGCAGAAGGCCGGGCCGTTCCCGGCGAGGATGATCACATGGACCCCCGCGTCCCGCTCCGCCGTCTCCACCGCCGCCTGCAACTCGCCCGGCAGATCGTCGTCGATCGCGTTCATCACCTCGGGGCGATTTAACGTGATACGCGCGATCCGTCCGTCGCGCTCGTAAAGCACCCTGGCCATCTGGCGCCTCCCTTTCCCGCAGCTTATGGGGAGGAGAGTTCACCGGCGGCGGGGGGAAGGCAATGAGGATCGGCGGAGAGCAGGCCCCTTTCTGGCGAAGAACGCCGCCTGCGCTCTTCCCTGCGACCCTCGGCATGTTCGGCCTCGCCCTCGCATGGCGCGCGGCGGGGGAGGCGCTCGGCGCGCCTGCGCTGGTCGGTCATCTCATTCTCGCGGCGACGGGCGCGTTCTTTCTATTCGCCTTCGGCTGCTACGCGGCGAAGCTCGTCAAGCGCCCAGCCGTGGTTATGGAGGACCTCGCCCCGGCTCCCGGCCGCGCCGCCGTCTCCGCTGGGTCCATGTGCCTGATGCTGTTCGCCGCCGGTATTGCGCCCCTGGCGGCGGGGCTGGCCAGCGCAGTCTGGCTTCTCGGCGTCGCGCTCCATGTCGTCTACATGATCTGCGTCATCCGCGCCCTAATGGCCGCGCCGCCGGAGGGCAGGGCGGTCACGCCCGTCCTCTTCCTCCCCTTCGTCGGCTACATCGTCTCCCCGATCGCGGGCGTCCCGCTCGGCTTCGGGGCGATCGCCGCGCCGCTCTACGCCTACACGCTGGTCGCGGGCGCAGTCATCGTCGCGCTTTCCGCCCCGCGCATCCTCCTGAAGCCGACGCCGATCCCCGCGCGCCCCGCCGCCGCGATCCTGCTTGCGCCGACCTCGGTCGCCGCCATCTCGGCCAACGCTCTCGGCTATGACGACCTCGCCGCCGTCTTCATCTGGATCAGCGCCGCCGTCGCGCTGGTCTACGTCGGGCGCTGGCGCTGGCTGACCGTCGGCGGCTACACGCCCGCCTGGGGCGCCTTCACCTTTCCCTCCGCCGCGCTGGCGGGCGCCCTCCTGATCGCCGCCCAGCGCTGGGGAGGCCCGTGGGAATGGGCGGCGTCGCTGGCGCTGATCTTCGCGACCGTGCTGGTTCCGGCGATCTGGGCGATCACGATCCGCGACTGGTCGCTCGGACGCCTCGGCCTGATGACCGGCGCGGGAGAGGCCTAGAGCGCGCGCGCATCCTCCGCTTCGCCGACCCGCCTGTAGTCCAGCCAGAAGTCGTCGAGCTGCGGCGGCGCGACCTTGGTGCCCGCCAGCATCGCATGAATCTGGCCGCGATGGTGGATGTCGTGGCCGAAGAGATGGGGGAGGAGGTCTCCGATCGTCTCCTCGATCATCCCGGCGTTGCGGTCCGTCTTCACCCGGCGATCGACATCGACCTCCGTCAGCGCATCGCAGAAGCGGATGAGGCGAATATCCTCCGCCTCCTGCGCCGCCGCCAGCGCCGCCGGGTCGGCGATGTCTTCATGCTCGTCGAAGATCGCGCGACCCCTCCCGCCTTCCTCCAGCGCGTCTATGTAGTAGCGGTCGATAGCGAGGATGTGGTTCAGCGTGGCGCCGATGGAGGGGAAGAAGTTGACGCCCTTCGCCCACACCCCCTCCGCCCCCAGCTCGGCGCAGGCCTTGGCGATCATCGCATTGGCGTAGCGGTTGTTGCGGGCCGAGAGGCGGCAATGGGTGCGCAGGTTGGTCATGGGGTATGGCCTCTCATCGACGCTTTCAGGCCTTTTTCGAGTGTGTCCTTATGCGGACATGGGGCTATCTATCTGAAACAATTGCAAGTTCAAAAAGTGCCTTATTTTGGCCGCAATTGACGTCGCCCTCAGCTCATAGTCATTTTGCCGAAGAGGCGTCACCGGATAGGGTAGAGTCGCCGACTTGGTTTGAGCGGTATTTCGACGATGCGATTTTTTCGGCCTTCCCACCTCCTTTTCGTCGTCCTCGCGCTGACGGCCTGCGTCGGTGGTGGGGTGAGAGATCCTCAGGCTCTCGCAGACTGCAATCAGAGAGAGGAGCCGGAACGCACCATCGACGGGTGCACGACGCTGCTTCTGGTGGGTAAGCTCAATCAGCGGCAGCGCATAGCCGCGCTAAGTCTCCGGTCCGCGGCGTTTCTGAAAACGGAGGATGATCGTCGGGCGATGCTCGACGCCAAAGAGATTCTCAGCATCGACGCCGAAAGCGCCATTGGGTGGTCGAGGAAGCACTCGGTTCACCTTCACCGAGGCGAAGGCGAAAAGGCGATCGAAGCCGCGATGAGGGAGATCGAGTTCTCGGATGGGCATTCGCGCGGGTATCTGAACCTCGCCGCCGGTTACCTGATCTCGAAAAAGTATGAAGAAGCTATCGCCGTCGCCGATACGATCGAAGCGCAGGCGCCAGACGACGCCGCTGCGATGACGGCGGCGGACCATGTGAGGCGCATCGCCCGCGATCAGAAGAGGGCGCACATACAGAGGCTCATCATCGCCTTGATGCTCGGGGTCTTGGCGGGTGCCGAAGAGACGGAGACCGAGGCGACGTCGGAGGACGAGTAAGCAGGTCGTTCGCTCGCCCTGATAGGGCCTGCGGTGGTGGGTTCCAGCCACCCTACCGCGAGGCGCATCGCTTCGACCGGTTGTCGCAACTGCCTCCCGGCGTCGAGGCGGCGGCGTGGTGGGCTGAAGCCCACCGTACCGGAGACGTTCGGCGTCACCCCTGCAACTGCTCCCACATCTCGATGTCCCGCGCGTCGGTCCAGATGCGCGGATGATCCAGCCCGCGGGCCTCGTCATAGGCGCGGGAGACGTTGAAGGGCAGGCAGTGCTCGTAGATCGCGTAGTCCTTGAATTTCGGATCGCACTCGGCCCGCATCGCGTCCCAGGCGTCCTTTAGCGAGCCGCCTTTCGCCGCCACCTTCGCGACCGGACGATAGGTGCTCTCGACGAAGTCGCGCGTGCTCTCGAGCGCGGCGTCGACCATTTCGCGGCCCACCAAGGCGTCGCCCCGGCCCGGCGCGATGGCGGCGGGATCGAACCATTTGATGTTGTCGAGGGTCTGGCCCCAGTCGGCGAAATGACCGTCGCCGCAATAGCAGGCGGAGTGGTATTCGACGATGTCGCCGGTGAACATCACCTCCTGATCCGGCACCCAGACCACCGCGTCGCCCGCCGTGTGGGCGCGGCCGAGATGCATGATGTCCACCCGGCGGGAGCCGAGATAGACGGTCATGCTCTCCGAGAATGTCGTCGTCGGATAAGTCAGGCCCGGGATTTCCTCATGGCCTTGAAAAAGGCGGGGGAAGCGTTGGAACTCGCTGTTCCAGTCCTCCTGCCCGCGCTCCACCACCATCGAGCGGGCGGTATCGGACATGATGATCTGATCCGCGCCGTAGGCTGAGGCTCCGAGGACGCGGACGGCGTGGTAATGGGTCAGGACGAGGTGGGAGATCGGCTTGTCCGTCACCTCCCGCACCTTTTCGATGACCATCCGGGCGAGGCGGGGGGTCGCCTGCGCCTCGACGATCATCACGCTCTCTTCGCCGATGATGACGCCGGTGTTCGGGTCGCCTTCGGCGGTAAAGGCCCAGAGGCCGTCGCCGATTTCGGTGAAGCTGATCTTCTTGTCTTCCATGTCGCCTTGCGACGCGAATTTCTTGGCCATCTCTCTCTCCCTCTACGCGGGTTACGCGCGCTTTCGTCCTGAATATACGTTGAAGGACCAGTTCTGATACCAGCACCCGACGTCTTCGAAGCCAGCGTCCTCCAGCCAGCGGAGTTGGTCGTCGAGCGGGTCCATCCGGTCCTCTTTCATTCGCTCCAGCGCCTTTTCGATATCGGCTTCCGGGGCGCCGAGGCGGCGAACTTCCGTTAGCCAATTGGCGCGGTAGGAGGTCTCCTGCGTTGGGGTGCGCCCGAGCGACTGATCGGCGTTTATGAAGACGCCGTCCGGTGCGAGGAGGTCGTGGAGGCGGGCGAAGAGCGCGCGTTTGCCCGCGCCGTCGAGATGGTGGATGGCGAGCGAGGACCAAATTGCGTCGAAGTCGCCCGCTTCGATCCCATCGCCGAGAACTTCGGGCATGTCGCCGACGACCGTGCGGATCACAGCGCCGTTCGCGGGGATCGCCGCCGCGCGCGCGAGCATCTCCGCGGATCGGTCGAAGAGGACGACGCTCTCCGGCGCGATGCTCCCCAGCATGATCGCGGTCATGAGGCCGGTGCCGGCGCCGAGGTCGAGGCAGCGGCGGGGGGAGAGGTTCGCCTCCGCCAGAATGCGGGTGGGGGCGCCGTAGAAATCATCGAAACAGGGGATCAGGCGGCGGCGCGACCTGTCATAGATCGCAGCGTTGGGGCTGAAGACGTCGGGGCGGGTGGCGGGTTGGTTCATATTGTTCCGCGCCTCTAGCGGTTTTGGCGTTTATATTGCGCTGTCGTAACGATCCGCGCGTCCCGGCGCGCATGCGCCATGCCCGACCTCCCCCACGGGAGGGCATTCTGCAGCGACTGCCGCAAGTGGATCGGATAGCTTTCTTGACACTATGGAAGCGCACTGCGGATAGGCCTTCCCGAGGTCGGGCATGGCGCATGCGCGCCTATCATTGTGCGAGGTCGTGAGGCTTGCGCCTGCGCCTAGATCGGGGCTGAAGACGTTGTCGCGTGCGAGGTCAGCGCGCATACGGATCGTCCAACGCCGGGATCACCGTGCCGACGCACTCCCCGAAACCGACGCGATAACCGTCGCCTTCGCACCAGCCGCGCAAGGTCAGCGTGTCGCCGTCTTCGATGAAGCTGCGCTCCTCGCCGGTCTCCAGCGTGAAGGGCTCTTTCCCGCCCCAGGAAATTTCGAGGAGGGCTCCGCGGTTCTCCTTCTCCGGCCCCGAGATCGTGCCGGAACCGAGGAGGTCGCCGGTGCTCATGCCGCTGCCCGCGGTGGTGTGGTGGGCGAGTTGCTGGGCCGCCGAATAGTACATCTCATTGTAGTTGGTGCGGGCGATAGTGGTCGGGGCGCCGCCTTCCGCCGCCATATCGACCTCCAGCGCGATGTCGTAGAGCATTGGGCCGGGCTCGACGAGGTGAGGGAGGAGCTCGACTTCCCGCTCCGGCGTCGAGGTGCGGAATGGCTCCAGGGCGGCTTTCGGCACGACCCAAGGGGAGATCGACGTCGCGGTCGCCTTAGCCTGGAAGGGACCGAGGGGCTGGTACTCCCAGGCCTGAATGTCCCGCGCCGACCAGTCGTTGAGGAGGACGTAGCCGAAGATCATGTCGTCGGCTTCCTGCACCGTCACGGGCTTTCCGTACTCGGAAGCGGTTCCGACGACGGCGCCCATCTCAAGCTCGATATCGAAGCGACGGGAGGGGGCGAAAATCGGTTTCTCGTGTTGGGGCGATTTCAGCTGGCCCCAGGGGCGGCGGATTTCGGTGCCGGAAACGACGACGGAGGAGGCGCGGCCGTTGTAGCCTATGGGGATGTGGAGCCAGTTGGGGGGCAGGGCGTTCTCCGGACCCCGGAACATGGTGCCGACATTGGTGGCGTGGTGGCGGCCCGCGTAGAAATCGGTGAACTCGGCGACAGCGAAGGGGAGGAGCATGTCGACCTCCGCCATCGGGATCAGGTGTTCGGCGGTCTTGTCCTGGTCGGGCGCGCCCTCCGCCAGCATCGCCTGAAGCTCTGCGCGGACGGCGGCCCACATCTCCGCGCCCGCTCCCATGAAGTCGTTGAGGTCGGGGAAGAGAAAGAGGTCGCGCCCGTCGGTGGCGGTGAGGAGGCCGTCTTCCTCCAGCCCGCTCAGGTCGAGGATCTGGTCGCCGATGGCGACGCAGCAGCCCATGACCGCATCATTGGCGGAGGCGGCGAAGGCGCCGTAGGGCAGGTTGTTTAGCGGGAAGTTCCCGGCGGGGTCGTTGGCGGTTTCGACCCAGGAAGAGAGGAGGGGCATGGGGTGCTCCGGTTATGCGTTCGTTTGGGGCGTCATGCCCGGACTTGACGCGGGCATCCAGTGTTTTCGCAACGATACTGCGCGCGGCGAGACGCGTTATCGCGGCTCGACGCGCGCGCCGGACATGACCCTCCCATCGGTGGGGCGCTCAGCGACGACTGCCGGACGCGCATGGAAAGACGTTCCCAGTTGACGGGGCGCGGGCATCCCAAGAGACCTCCAGAGATCGGTTATGGCGCATGCGCGACCGCCAGTGTCCATGACCGCCGACGCCTGAGAGCGGACGCAGGTTGTTGAGCTCGCATTGAAAAACAACCTTAACGTCGAAAGCGCCGGCTCGCGGTTCGATGTCGACCGCGCGACGATGATCCGAATCGTCGCTCTGACGAAGGCCTCGCCGTTGCGCGCAGTCGCCTCCATCGCGGCGACCCATTCCGGCGGAGCGGCGTTCTACGATAGGGTGGGTGTCGCCAAACGGATGGTTTTCGACGAAATTGGCGCCGAAAAGGGCCGTGAACGGCCAATAGCGGATCGTCTCGTCACCGTTTGGGGGGTATCGCCGCGGCGGGATTCGCGTTGTAGTCGCCACGCTATCAGGTTTGCTCTGAAGGCCATTTCAAGCTATTATTTACCAACGGTTAACTTGCGTAATCAGTGACGCGCTGTCCGAGTGGGGAGAAGATGCGCGCAATTATGAGTTACTTCGCTCTGATCGCGATCATCGTCTGGATGGCGAGCGAGGGCGGATTCGACAGGGTGGACCGCGGTCACCTGCCGATCGCCAACTCAAAAGCGCCGACGCATGTCTCCGACCTCCCGCTGCCCGATCCCCATGACATCGACAGCCTGAGCATCGTGCCCGCTGCGCAGGCGGCGGACGCCAACGCGCCGCGATATGTGCGGATCAGCGGAGCGCTTGTGAACCTGCGCTCGGGGCCGGGGCTGAACTACCGCATGATCGACGTCGTCGAGGCGGGCGTGCTGATGCAGGTCAACGGCGCGCGGAACGGCGACTGGATCCCGGTGACCGATCCCGTCACCGGCGTTTCCGCCTGGGTGAACACAGCGCAGGCGATCGCCGTCGCCGAGTAGGCGACTTACGCCGCCGCGAATTCGGCGCGTCCCTCCATCACCAGTCGACCGTCGGCGCCGCGCGCCCAGAGCGCCGCGCCCTCCGCGTGCGTTTTCCTACAGGTTTCGAAACGCTCGCCGTCCGTCACTGGGGACTTCGCGCGGAAGCTGAACCGGGTCGCGGGGCCGTGCGCGGCTTCGGCGCGGCCGAGCAGGACCTGCGCGATCAGGGGGCCATGGACGACGAGGCCGTCATACCCCTCAACCCCCCGCGCGTAGTCGCGGTCGTAATGGATGCGGTGGCCGTTGAAGGTGAGGGCGGAATAGCGAAAGAGCGCAGTTGGGCCGAATTCGTGGGCGTCGGCGGCGTCCTCGTCAGTCGGCGCTTGTTCGGGGGCGACTTTGGGCGCGCCCGGCGCGGGGTCTTTGCGGTAGACGACGTCCTGCCGCTCGGTCACGCATAGCCCCGCCTCCGTCTCGATCTCATGGCGGAGGGTGACGAAGGCGAGCGGGCCGGTGCGCCCGTCCTTCCGGGCGATGCTTTCGATGGTCGTCGTCTTGCGCGCCTCGAGCCCGATGCTGAGAGGGCGGTGAAACTCCAGACGCCCGCCCGCCCACATGCGGCGGGGCAGGCCGAGGTCGGGGGTGAAATCGCCCTTCGCGGGATGCCCGTCGCGGCCGAGCTCGCGCGCCGGTTTCGCCTCCAGAAAGTAGATCCAGTGCTGGAAGGCGGGCAGGGCGGCGCCGACGCCCGGGGGCGGTCCCGGCAGGTCCAGCGTCGCGTGGAGGGCGGCGGCGCGCCAGGGATCGATCCGGTCTTCGACGATCATCGTTCGTCCGATCGCATCGTCCATCAGGCGTCTCCGAATTCGGCGCGGATCGCGGGTCCGTGCTCGTCCAGCGCTGGGGCGCGTCCGGGCGTCGCCCAGTCGGCGCGCGCAGCGCTGGCGGGGAGACGGGCCTCCCCGCCCTCATGCGTCGCCGCCGCGCGCCGGAGGTGCGGATGGGCCGAGAGCCCGGCGATGTCGTTGACCTCTCCCCATGCGATGCGCGCCTCGTCGAGAGCGGCGCGCAAGTCCGCGAAGGGTCGCTCTGCGAAGGCGGCGGCGACCGCCGCGTCGGTCTCTCGCCTGTTGGCGACGCGAGCGTTGTTGGTCGCGAAGCGGGGGTCTTCGCCGAGCTCCGGGCGCCGCAGGATCGCCGTCGCCAGCGCCCGCCATTCGCGGTCCGACTGGATGGAAATCAGGAGGAGGCGCCCGTCCGCCGTACCGAACGCGCCATAGGGCGCGATGGAGGGGTGGGAGAGCCCCGCGCGGGTCGGCGCCGCTCCAAGATAATCGTGGTGGAGGAGGGGAACCGTCATGAACTCCGCCAACGTGTCGAAAAGAGAGACCTCGATATGCGCGCCGCGTCCGGTGCGGGCTTGCCCGAGAAGAGCGACCATGATCGCGCCATAGGCGTTCAGCCCCGCGCCGATATCGGCGATGGAGACCCCGACCCGGCCCATCTCCCCCGGTCCGCCGGAGATCGAGACGAGGCCGCTTTCGGCCTGGATCAGGAGGTCGTAGGCCTTGCGCGCCTCGTGAGGACCGCCTGAGCCGAAGCCCGTCACGTCGCAGCAGATGAGTTTGGGATTGGCGGCGCGGAGCGCGTCGGCGCCGAAGCCGAGGCGGGCGGCTGCGCCGTGGGCGAGGTTCTGGATGAAGACGTCGGCTTTCGCGAGCATGGCCCGCATCATGGCGGCGTCTTCAGGGCGTTTGAGGTCGAGGGCGACGCTCTCCTTCCCCTGATTGAGCCAGACGAAATAGCTGGAGGCGCCGTTCGCCGCCTGGTCGTAGCCGCGTGCGAAGTCGCCTTCGGGCCGCTCGATCTTGATGACGCGCGCGCCCGCTTCGGCGAGGCGGGCGGAGGCCAGCGGGGCCGCGACCGCCTGCTCCAAAGCGACGACGAGGACGCCGGTGAGCGGTTTATCCATTGCCTCTGGCGACCTCTTTCTAAACGCTATCCTAACGGATGTCGGAAATCCGGATTCCCGACATTCGTTAGGAGACTGTTAGCAATTCGGGCGCGGATGCGCCAAGACAAGACGGGCGGTTCCAGTTGGGCCGTTTGATTGCGCGTCCGATTTGGGCGCGCGTTATCGGCGGAGACGAGTGGGAGCAGTGAGATGAGCGAGCATGGCATCGGCCACAACGAAGGTCCGCCGCTGGACGCGGGCCGCGCGTATCGCCGCTACGTCTGGAAACGCGCCAAGCAGGCGCAGCTGCCGAAAGTCGGTCTTGAAACCGTGCGCCGCCATGTGCGCCGGGCGGCGCAACTCGGCATGACCTATCCGCAATACGCCGCGATCCGCCTCGGCACCGGGCGGGACGTGCGGGCGCTGCTCTTCTCCTCCGCCGCGCTTGGCTGGCGGCGGGGCGCGCTGCCGACGCCTGCGGTGAAGAAGCTTTCGGCGTTGGAGGATGTGGAGGCGCTGCTGCTTGCGAAGCTGAAGGACCACCGGCCCGGGGCGCCCGTCCGCTCCGGCCCGATCCGCTTCGCCGCCGCCGGGCCGCCGCCGACATCCGTCGCCGAAGCGAAGGGGGCGGTGCGCGTGGTGCTCGACCCGCTGCAGCTGCCCGGAGACGCAGTGGTGCTGGTGAGCGACGATCCCGCTCACATGGCCTGGGTCTCCGCCGGGCGCCTCGCGCGGCTGATCCCGGCGGAAAGCTGGCTCTCCGCATAACCTGGTGGGATTGACCGCGCCGCTGCGCGCGCGTCATCTCCGCCGATGATCGTCGCGGGCCTGCCCTTCCTCTCCTTCGCCGTCGTCGCCGCCGCGATCTTCGCGGGGACCATCGTGCAGCGCCTGTCGGGGCAGGCCTACGGCATGATCGCCGCGCCGATCGTCGCGCTGGCGGCGCCGCAGCATCTGCCCGCCGCCGTGATCCTTCTGGGCGTCGTCGTGGGCGCCGGGGCGCTCTCCATGGATCTGAAGGCGGTCAACTGGCGGGAGGCGGGTCCCGGATTCGCGGGGCGCGCCGCCGGGGCGGGCGTCGGCGCCGCGATCGCCGCCGCGCTGACGGACAGCGCCGCATTCGGGATCGTCGTTGGGGGCCTGGTGCTTCTGGCGGTGGGGCTCTCCGCCTCTGGCCTGCGCATCGCGATCCGGCCGGCGACGCTGGCGGCGGCGGGGCTGACGGCGGGGATCATGGGGACGATCACCGCGATCGGCGCGCCGCCCATGGCGATCCTTTACGCCAATGAGGAGGCGAAGCGGTCCCGCGCGATGCAGAACCTCTTCTTCGTCTGGGGCATGGTCTGGTCCATCGGCGCGCTCGCCTTCGTCGGGCTGGTGCGCCTCGCTGACCTCACCCTCGTCGCGCACCTTCTCCCCGTAGCTGTCGCCGCGCTCTTCGCCTCCCGGCCCGCCGCAAGGGCGCTGGAGGGACAGTCGATCAAGCCCGTCGCGCTCAGCCTCGCCGCGCTCGCCGCATGTCTGATCATCGCGCGGTCGGCGCTATGATGGAGGCGATGCAGATATCGCCCGGCGCCTTCGCCGCGCTTTTCGCGATCACCACGGTCGCGGGCGCGATCCAGCGGCTCGGCGGGCAGGGGTTCGGGACGATCACGGTGGGGTTCGTCGCGCTGCTGGCGCCGATCCACGCTCCGGTGACGGTGCTTCTACTTGGGCTGATCGCCGCCGGGGGTGGGCTGGGGCTGGATTTCCGGTCAGTTAACCGGCGGGAGATCGCGCCCGCCGTTTTCGGGCGGTTCGTCGGGACTTTGCCTGCGGTGTTTCTGCTCTCCGCGCTGATCGGGTCGGTCGCGCTGCAGGTGGCCGTGGCGCTGGTGATCCTCACCGGGGTCGCGCTGAGCCTCGCGGGGCTAAAAGTGGCGAAGACGGGCGGGACGCTCTTCGCCGCCGGGTTTCTTTCGGGCTTCATGGCGACGCTCACCTCCGTCGGGGCCGCGCCCATGGGGCTGATCTATCAGAACGAGGAGGCGCGGGCGGCGCGGGGGACGCTGAACGCCTTCTTCCTTATCGGCCTCGTCTTCTCCATCGCCGCCGTCGCCTTCAAGGGGCTGATCGAGGCGCATCACCTCTGGCTCCTCGCCGGGCTGACGCCCGCCGTGGCGCTGGGGGTCTACGGCTCCGCGCCGCTGGCGGAGCGCATGGCGGGCGCGCCGCTGAAGCCGCTGGCGCTGACGCTGGCCTGCGGAGCGGCGATCCTCCTACTCGCGCGGGCGGCGATATGATCTCGTCGCTGGCATGGGTCGGGGCGCGGGCGCGGTGGGTGCTCTTCGTCGGGGCCTTCGTGGGGCTTGCGGCGCCGGATCTCTCCGCGGTCCTGCGGCCCGCGTTGCCGTTTTTCGTGGCCATGGTCTACGCGCTGGCGATGCTGAGGGTCGACCCGATCGCGATCCTGCGCGGGCTGGCGCGCCCCCGCCGCGCGGCGATCGTCCTCGGGGGCGCCGGGCTGATGCTCGTCGCTGCTCCCGTCGCCGCCTTCGCCGCCGCGCGCCTCTTGGGGCTCGGGCCAGAGGTGGAGCGCATTCTCGTCTACACGTTCGCCGCGCCCCCCATCGCCTCCGCCGCCGCGATCTGCCTGATCATCGGGTTTCGCGCCGCTCTCGCGCTGGAGCTGACCATCGTCGCCTCCCTCATCATGCCCTTCACCGGGCCGCTTGTCGTAGAAGCGCTGATCGGCGCGGAAGTCGCGCTGGATCCGGTCGAGCTCTCCCTCCGCATGGCGGCGATGATCTTCGGGGGCTTCGCGGCGGCGATGATCGGGCGCTGGTGGATGGGGCGCGAGCGGATCGCGCGGAACGCGCCCTCGCTCGACGGGCTGGCGGCGCTGGGCTTTCTTCTCTTCATCCTGCCGCTCTTCGACGGCGCCCGCGACGCCATCGCCGCCGCGCCGCTGACTGCGCTCGGCTATTTCGCGCTGGCGGCCGTCGCGATCTTCGGGACCGCGTGGATCGCGCTCCGGTTCGGCCAGCGCGAACCGGCCGGCGCGGTCGGGGTGGTCGCGGGAACGCGCTCGGTCGCGATCTTCCTCGCCGCGCTGCCGCCGGACCCCGCATTCGCGCTCTATGTGGCGCTCTATCAGTTTCCGATGGCGTGGCTGGCGATCGCCTTTCGCAAACGGTGACGGCGGCGAAAAGGGCCGCTCGCGATGTGTTAGAGTCTCAATAACTGGATGAAGTCGCCGACCCCACGCGAAAATCGACCCGTTGTCGGGTCAAACCTTCGATCTTCGATTGCGTCCGGCGCATCTCCCCGATTTAGATTTATGACGCATTTGCGAATGCCGCGCCGCTCCCACGGCGCGCGTCTCATCGACAGGGAGAATAAGATGAAGTTCCGCAACCTCGCCGCCGCTGCGGCGGCCGCGCTCGCCATGACGACTGGGGCGGCCACGACCGCCTCCGCCGCGGGCCACGAAGAAATCACCGTCGCCTACTTCCTGGAGTGGCCGATGCCGTTCCAGTACGCGAAAGAGACCGGCGCCTACGAAGAAGCGCTCGGCAAGAAGATCAACTGGGTCTCCTTCGACACCGGCACCGCGATGTCGGCGGCGATGGCGTCGGGCGACGTACAGATCTCCGTCAGCCAGGGCGTGCCGCCCTTCGTCGTCGCGGCCTCCGGCGGGCAGGATATCCAGATCGTCGACGTGGCCGTCTCCTACTCCGAGAACGACAACTGCGTCGTCAAGGAAGAGCTTGAGATCGACAAGACCAACGCGGGCGAGCTCGCGGGCAAGAAGGTCGGCGTGCCGCTCGGCACCGCCGCTCACTATGGCTTCCTGAGCCAGATGAACCATTTCGGCGTCGACATCTCCACGATGGACATCGTCAACATGGCTCCGCCGGACGGCGCGGCGGCCTTCGGCAACGGCGAGCTGGACATGGTCTGCGGCTGGGGCGGCGCGCTTCGCCGCATGAAGGAGCACGGCAACGTCCTCCTGACCGGCGGCGAGAAGCAGGAGCTGGGCATTCTCGTCTTCGACGTAACGACCGCTCCGGCCAACTTCGTCGCGGAAGAGGGCGATCTCCTCGCCAAATTCCTCCGCGTCACGGCTGAGGCCAACGCCGACTGGAACTCCGGCCTTCACACCGCGCGCATGCTGCCGGTGATCGCCAAGGACGCCGGCATGGACGAGGATGCTACCCTCGCCACCATGTCGACCTTCGAGTTCCCGGGCGTGGACGAGCAGCTCTCCGAAGCCTGGCTCGGCGGCAACGCGCAGAGCTTCATGAAGGGCGTCGCGGACGTCTTCGTCGGGGCGGGCTCGATCGACAGCGCGCTCGACAGCTACGAAGCGGCGGTCGACACCGGGCCGCTCGAAGCGGCGAAGGGCCTCTGATCGGCCAGATGACCATAAAGGCCCGGGTTCGCCCGGGCCTTTTCACTTAAGACATCCGGGGGACGGCCATGTCCGGGCTGAAGATCGACAACATCTCGATGCGCTTCGAGCTGCCGAACGGCGACGCCGTTCAGGCGCTGAAGAACGTCTCGCTCGACATCAAGGAAGGCGAGATCATGTCCGTCCTCGGCCCGTCGGGCTGCGGCAAGACCACGCTTCTGAACATCGTCGCGGGCTTCCTCGCGCCGACGGAGGGAACCATCGCCCTCGGCGGTCAGATCGTGCAGGGCCCCGGCGCAGAACGCGGGATGGTCTTTCAGCAGGGCGCGCTCTTCGAGTGGATGAGCGTGCGCGAGAACGTCGCTTTCGGCCCCAACATGAAGGGCGCCCCGAAGAAGGAGACGGCGGAGACGGTGGATCACCTTCTCGACGTCGTGGGCCTCCGCGACTTCAAGGAGAAGGCGATCTACGAACTTTCGGGCGGCATGCAGCAGCGCGTGGCCTTGGCCCGCTGCCTCGCCAACGATCCGGACGTCATCCTGATGGACGAACCCCTCGGCGCGCTCGACGCCCTGACGCGCGAGAAGATGCAGGGCCTCGTCCTCAAGCTCTGGAAAGAGACCGGCAAGACCATCATCCTGATCACCCACTCGGTTGAGGAAGCGCTGCTTCTGGGCGAGCGCCTCCTGGTCATGGCCCCGCGCCCCGGCCGCATCCACAAGGAATACAACCTGCCCTTCGCGGAGATGGGCGTGAACGCCGACCTGCGCGAAGTGAAGAAGCATGAGGAGTTCGGGCCCCGGCGCGAAGAGATCCTCTCGATGATCTGGGATATGGAGGAAGAGATCATGGGCCGGTCGGAGGACGCGGCATGATCGTCGCTCTTATCTACGTCGCACTCTTCCTCGGGTGCTTCTTCGCGGTCTGGTTTATCCGTCAGCGGATGGCGGCCTCATCAGATTTCACCTCGCTGAAGACCGTCACCTTCGGGGATGAAAGCGCGGTCCGGGCGGACCGCATCGGCTCCGTCCTCTCCATCGTGGTGATCTTCTTCCTCTGGGCGATGTTCACCGGATCGTCCCTCTCGCCAGTCACCGTGCCGGGTCCCTTCACCGGGGATACGTCCTTCACCTACACGGTGGAGAACGCGGACGGTAGCCGCGCGGAGGCGACCGTCTTCGTCGCCGTCGGCAAGGACGAAGACGCGCCGAAGCCCGAGGCGCCGGAAGGCGAGGGCGCGGCGCTCAACGATGTGGACGGGACGCGGGCGTGGAACTCCGCGCTGATCCTCTTCGACAAGAACGACGAGTGGAAGCGCAAGGACGGCGCCAAGATCGTCGCCATCGACGGCCAGCCCGTCGGCGTCGGCGGCACCGTTCCGGTGGACGCGGGCGAGGTGACGATCACCGACAAGGGCGCGATCAATTTCAAACCCTCGCCGGGCTGGCAGATGCAGCCGCTCTACCTGCCGTCCCCCGAGGCGACGGCGGAGCGGTTCGGCAAGCTCTTCACCGAAGGCTACAAGAACAACACGCTCGCGGGGCACCTCTTCTGGTCGCTTTTCCGCGTCGTGCTCGGCTTCGTCGCGGGCGCGGCGATCGGCATACCGCTTGGTTACGCGATGGGTCTGTCCGGCTGGGCGCGGGGCTGGTTCGACCCGATCGTGGAGTTCATGCGCCCGATCCCGCCGCTGGCGCTGATCCCGCTCGTCATCATCTGGTTCGGGATCGGGGAGGAAGGCAAGATCGTCCTTCTCTTCCTCGCGGCGCTCTGGATCATGGCGATCGCGGCGCGGTCCGGGGTGGCGGGGGTGAAGATCTCCAAGATCCACGCGGCCTATTCGCTGGGCGCGTCGAAATGGCAGATCCTGCGCCACGTCATCATCCCGAACTCGCTACCGGACATTTTCACCGGCGCCCGCGTCGCGATGGGCGTCTGCTGGGGCACGGTGGTCGCGGCGGAGCTTGTTGCGGCGTCCGAGGGCACGGGCATGATGATCATGGACGCCTCGCGCTTTTCGCTGATGGACATCGTGATCATCGGCATCGTCATGATCGGCATCGTCGGATCGGCGATTGAGCTGATGATCCGCGGGCTGGAGAAGTGGCTGATCCCCTGGAAGGGCCGGGGATGATCGCCGCGCGTCTTGGGCGCGCCTCGCTCGTTCTCTAGAGCGACGAAGGGCGCGAGGTTCGGGAATCCTCCTCGCTCCAGCCACGCGAACGGGTTCGCGCCCGTTAAATGAGGGAGCGCCGCCAGGCTGCGGCGTTCCTTCGCAGCCTGCGGCGAATGCGCATATTCGGGAAAAAATGAAAGAAAACGTCTCAATATTCGATTGGCGACGGCCTGTCCTAGCGCATTGACCTAATCTGGCGCTATCGCCGCGCGCCGTGTCCGCATAAGTCGGGCTTCAGAAATGAACAAGTCCTCGCGGGGGAGATGCGCCGATGAAAATGACGACCGAAGAAGCCTTCGTAAAAGTCCTGCAACGCCACGGCATCGAGCATGCCTTCGGGATCATTGGATCGGCCATGATGCCGATCTCCGACATCTTCCCGGCTGCGGGCATCCAGTTCTGGGACTGCGCCCATGAGGGCTCCGCCGGCATGATGTCCGACGGCTACACCCGCGCCACCGGCAAGATGTCGATGATGATCGCGCAGAACGGCCCCGGCATCACCAACTTCGTGACCGCCGTGAAGACCGCCTACTGGAACCACACTCCGCTTTTGCTGGTCACGCCGCAGGCGGCGAACAAGACCATCGGGCAGGGCGGCTTCCAGGAAGTTGAGCAGATGAAGCTGTTCGAGGACATGGTCGCCTATCAGGAAGAGGTCCGCGATCCGACCCGCGTGGCTGAGGTTCTGACCCGTGTCATCAGCCAGGCCAAGCGTCTCTCCGGCCCCGCGCAGATCAACATCCCGCGCGATTTCTGGACCCAGGTGGTCGACCTTGAGATCCCCGAGCCGATCGAGTTCGAGCGCTCGCCGGGCGGTGAAAACTCCGTCGCGGCGGCGGCCGCGCTAATCTCCGAGGCGAAGTTCCCGGTGATCCTGAACGGCGCGGGCGTGGTTCTGGCCGATGGCGGCATCGACGCCTCCATGAAGCTGGCCGAAGCGCTCGATGCTCCGGTTTGCGTCGGCTACCAGCACAACGACGCTTTCCCGGGCTCCCATCCGCTCTTCGCCGGGCCGCTGGGCTACAACGGCTCCAAGGCGGGCATGGAGCTGATCCAGAAGGCGGACGTCGTCCTCGCCCTCGGCACGCGTCTCAACCCGTTCTCCACCCTGCCGGGCTACGGCATGGATTACTGGCCGAAAGACGCCAAGATCATCCAGGTCGACATCAACCCCGACCGCATCGGCCTGACGAAGAAAGTCACTGTCGGCATCGTCGGCGACGCCGCGAAGGTCGCGAACGGTATCCTGAAGAACCTCGCCGATGGCGCGGGGGACGCGGGCCGCGCGGATCGCAAGGCGACCATCGCACAGACGAAATCCGCTTGGGCGCAGCAACTCGCCTCGATGGACCATGAGGACGACGATCCGGGCACGACCTGGAATGAGCGCGCCCGCGCCGCGAAGCCGGAATGGATGTCGCCCCGCATGGCGTGGCGCTCGATCCAGCAGGCCCTGCCGCGGAACGCGATCATCTCCTCCGACATCGGCAACAACTGCGCCATCGGCAACGCCTATCCGGATTTCGACGAGGGCCGGAAGTATCTGGCGCCGGGTCTCTTCGGCCCGTGCGGTTACGGCCTGCCCGCCATCGTCGGCGCGAAGATCGGCCAGCCGGACGTGCCGGTCGTCGGCTTCGCGGGCGACGGCGCCTTCGGGATCGCGGTGAACGAGCTGACGGCCATCGGCCGGGGCGAGTGGCCGCCGATCACGCAGATCGTCTTCCGCAACTACCAGTGGGGCGCTGAGAAGCGGAACTCCACGCTCTGGTTCGAGGACAACTTCGTCGGCACCGAGCTGGACGAGGAGGTTTCCTACGCAGGCATCGCCAGGGCCTGTGGGCTCGAAGGCGTCGCGGTGAAGACGCAGGACGAGCTGACGGCGGCGCTGGCGAAGGCCATCGACGACCAGATGAACAACGGCAAGACGACGCTGATCGAGGTTCTGCTGAACCAGGAGCTCGGCGAGCCGTTCCGCCGCGACGCGATGAAGAAGCCGGTGCGCGTCGCCGGCATCTCCAAGGACGACATGCGCCCGCAGAAGGTCGCGTGATCCCGTCGGAGCATGAAGCAACCGCCCCGGCCCTGAGCCGGGGCCTTTCTCCGCTTGGGGATGGTCCCGGCTCACGGCCGGGACGGTTGTGTTTGAAGGCATGACTGGGTTCCTCTCCTCCACCGCCCCCGTTTGCCCGCCCGAGTTGATCGAGCGGGCGCGCGCGAAGGGCCCCGCCCGCGTCGCCATCGCGCGCGCGGGCGCGCCCCTGCCGATGGCCGCCGCGCATCAGGCGACAGAGGCGGGCGTGATGCAGCCGATCTTCGTCGGGGAGGCGGATGCGATCCGCGCCGAAGCCGACGCGCTCGGCTGGGACATTTCCGGCTTTCGGCTGGTGGAGGCTGAGGGCGAAGCCGACGCGGGAGATAAGGCGGCGCGCCTGACTGGGGCCGGGGAGGCGGACGCCCTTATGAAGGGGCACCTCCATACCGACGTCTTCATGAAAGCGGCGCTGAACAAGGAAGCGGGCTTGAGGACGGGCGAGCGCCTCGTCCATATCTTCCACATCTCGCCACCCGATGGCGGGCGCGCCATCATGGTCTGCGACGCCGCGCTGAACGTCGCGCCCGACATGACGACCCGACAGGCGGGGGTTCGGGCCGTCGCCGCGCTCGGCGCCGCGCTGGGGCTGGAGCGGCCGAAGATCGCCGTGCTCTCGGCGACGGAGACCCCGATCCCCTCCATGCCGTCCTCCGAAGAGGCGCGGGAACTGGCGGACTGGGCGAAGGACGAAGGAATCGCGGCTGACGTTTCCGGCCCGCTCGCGCTCGATCTCATTCTCAGCCCGGAAGCCGTGGCGGTGAAGGGGATGCAGGACGACCCGGTCGCGGGCCGCGCCGACGCCGTCATGGTGCCGGACATCGTCTCCGGCAATGCGCTCTTCAAGGCGCTGGTCTATCTCGGCGGTGGCTGCGCCGGGGGCGTGGTGGTCGGAGCGAAGGCGCCGATCCTGCTGACCTCCCGCGCGGACCCGCCCGCCGCCCGCCTCGCCTCCGCCGCGCTCGCCGCGCTTCTGAAAGATGGGTGATGGAGGCGCTCGCCGCTTCCCTCGGTCTCGCGACCGGGGACTTCGCCTACGCGCTGGCGGCGGTCTTCGTCGCGGGCGTGGTGCGGGGCTTTTCGGGCTTCGCGCTCTCGGCGCTGGTCATGGCGAGCCTCTCCCAGGTGCTGACGCCAGTGGAGATCCTGCCGATCTGTCTGGTGCTGGAGGTTTCCGCCTCGCTCCTGATGGCGCGCGCTGGATTTCGGCAGGCGAACATCCCGCTCGTCCTGACGCTGGTGGCGGGGATCGTCGTCGGCATCCCCCTCGGCCTCTGGATCGCGACGACGGCGACGCCGGAGACCTCGCGGATCGTCGCGCTCGGCATCATCATGACGCTGGCGCTGGCGCAACTCGCGCGCCTCAGCCCCGCCTTTCTGGCGACGAGGCCGGGAACCATCGCCTCCGGGGTGATGTCGGGGGCGGTCAACGGCGCATCCAGCGCGGGCGGCATGGTCGTCGCGCTCTTCATGCTGGCGCGGAAGCTGCCGGCGGCGGAGGCGCGGGCGTCGCTGGTCGTTTATCTGATCCTCAGCCAGATCTTCGGGCTGACATGGCTCCTGATCTTCGGCGTGATGACGGAGGACGCCTTCTGGCGCGGCCTGACGCTCGCCGTTCCCGCGATGGCGGGCGTGCTGGTCGGAACGCGGCTCTTCACGCCGCGCTTCGCCGCCTATTACCGCCCGTTTTGCCTCTCGCTGCTGATAGCGCTGGCGGCGTTCGGGCTCTTTCGGGCGCTGGCGTGAGAATGACAAGCGGTTGGTGTGGAATGGCGGCGCGGGCCGCCGTAACGTCTACCGGAACACGAGGGGAGGGACGATATGGCGCCTAAGGATCTGGACCTAAGTCCGCACGTCTCCGACGAGATCGCGCAGACGACCTGCTACATGTGCGCCTGTCGCTGCGGGATCAACGTGCACCTGCGCACCGGCGCGGATGGCGAGAAGAAAGTCCGCTATATCGAGGGCAACCGCGATCATCCGGTGAACAAGGGCGTTCTCTGCGCCAAGGGCTCCGCCGGGATCATGCAGCATTATTCCCCCGCGCGGCTCCGCAAGCCGCTGAAGCGGGTGGGTGAGCGCGGGAAGGGGGAGTTCAAGGAGATCGAGTGGGAGGAGGCGCTGAACCTCGCCGCCGAATGGCTGGCGCCGGTGCGCGAGAAAGACCCCTCCAAGCTCGCCTTCTTCACGGGGCGCGACCAGTCGCAATCGTTCACCGGCTGGTGGGCGCAGCTTTTCGGGACGCCGAATTACGCGGCGCATGGCGGGTTCTGCTCGGTCAACATGGCCGCGGCCGGGATCTACACGATGGGCGGCGCGTTCTGGGAATTCGGGGAGCCGGATTGGGAGCGCTCCCGCCTCTTCATGATCTTCGGGGTGGCCGAGGATCACGACTCGAACCCGATCAAGATGGGTTTGGGGCGGCTGAAGGAGCGGGGCGCGAAGGTGATCGGGGTGAACCCGGTGCGGTCGGGCTACAACGCCATCGCCGACGAGTGGGTCGGGATCACGCCGGGGACGGACGGGCTTTTCGTCCTCGCGCTCATCCATGAACTGCTGAAGGCGGGGAAGGTCGACCTCGACTATCTCATCCGCTACACGAACGCGCCGTTCCTCGTGAACCGCGACCCAGCGTCGGACGAGTTCGGGCTCTTCATCCGCGACGAGTACGGCAAGGCGATGGTCTGGGACCGGGTCGCCAACAAGGCGGTTCCCTTCGACGCCGTCGGTGTGAAGCCCGCGATGAAGGGCGATTTTCCGAACCCGAACGGCGGGCGCTGCGCGCCGGTCTTCGAACTGCTCGCGCGCAAGTATCTGGAATCGGATTACGCGCCCGAAGCGGTCGCCGATCGCTGCGGCGTCTCCGTCGAGACGATCAAGCGGATCGCGGCTGAGCTCGCCCATGCCGCGTTCGAGGAGGAGATCGTCCTCGATCAGCCCTGGACCGACTGGAAGGGCCAGAAGCACGACAAGATGATCGGGCGCCCCGTCGCGATGCACGCCATGCGCGGCATCTCCGCCCATTCAAACGGCTTCCAGACCTGCCGCTCCATCCACGTCCTGCAGATCCTGCTTGGGTCGGTGGAGGTTCCCGGCGGCATGCGTTTCAAGCCGCCCTATCCGAAACCGATGGAGGCGCACCCGCCGCCCCATCACAAGGTGACGCCGGGCCAGCCGCTGGACGGCCCGCATCTCGGCTATCCGCGCGGTCCCGAAGACCTTGCGGTGAACGAGGACGGCACGGCGAAGCGCATCGACAAGGCCTTCACCTGGGAGCATCCGATGTCGGCCCACGGCATGATGCACATGGTGATCTCCAACGCCTATGCGGGCGATCCGTACCCCGTGGACGTCCTCTTCATGTATATGGCCAACATGTCCTGGAACTCTTCGATGAACACGAAGGGCGTGATGGACATGCTGACCGAGAAGGGGGCGGACGGCGAATACAAGATCCCGAAGATCATCTATTCCGACGCCTATTCGTCGGAGATGGTGGCCTTCGCCGACCTGATCCTGCCCGACACGACCTATCTGGAGCGGCATGACTGCATCTCCCTCCTCGATCGCCCGATCTGCGGCGCGGACGAGGCCGCGGACAGCATCCGCTGGCCGGTGGTGGCGCCTGACCGCGACGTGCGGGGCTTCCAGACTGCGCTGATCCAGCTTGGCGTGAAGCTCGGCCTGCCGGGGCTCACGAACCCTGATGGGACGGCGAAGTATCAGGACTACGCCGATTACATGGTGAACCATGAGCGCCGCCCGGGCGTCGGGCCACTGGCCGGGTTCCGCAATGAGGACGGATCGGGGCAGGGGCGCGGGGCGCCGAACCCCAAGCAGATCGAGAAGTATATCGAGAACGGCGGGTTCTGGTCGGCGCACGTCCCGGACGAGGCGAAGTACTACAAGCCCTGGAACGCCGCCTATCAGAAATGGGCGGTGGAGAAGAGTTTCTTCGATAAGGAGCAGCCCTACGTCTTCCAGCTCTACGTCGAGCCGATGCGGAAGTTCCAGCTGGCGGCGGAAGGCAAGGGCGAACATCAGCCGCCCGATCATCTGCGGGAGCGGATCAAGGCGGCGTTCGATCCCCTGCCGATCTGGTACGCGCCCTTTGAGGAGACGCGGATCGACGTGGCGGACTACCCGCTTCACGCTCTGACCCAGCGGCCGATGGCGATGTATCACTCGTGGGGTAGCCAAAACGCCTGGCTGCGGCAGATCCACGGGCACAACCCGCTCTATGTGAGCGGCGACATCTGGGAGGAGCACGGGTTCGCTGACGGCGACTGGGCGCGGCTCACGTCGCATCACGGCGAGATCGTCGTGCCGGTGGCGCTGATGGAGGCGCTGAACCCCAAGACGGTCTGGACCTGGAACGCCATCGGCAAGCGAAAGGGCGCCTGGGCGCTCGGCGAGAACGCGCCAGAGGCGAAGAAAGGGTTCCTGCTGAACCACCTGATCCATGAGCTGTTGCCCGAAAGGGGCGACGGGATGCGCTGGGCCAACTCCGACCCGATCACGGGGCAGGCGGCCTGGTACGACCTGCGGGTGCGGATCGAGAAGGTGTCCGAACAGGAGGCATCCTCGCCTGGGTTCGCGGCGCAGGTCAGTCCTGTCGGGCAAGGGCCGAAGGACGTGAAGTTCGGGGAGGAATGGTGATGGTACGGCGTAGCCCCCTCACCCTAACCCTCTCCCCCATGAGGGGGAGAGTGAACGCGGCGGCCGATGCTCGGTCGCATCTATGCGGCCATGAGATAGCGGCGACGGATTTCGCCCCCTCTCCCGCCCTGCGGGAGCGGGCCGGGGTGAGGGTGTTTGGCGAAGGAGCGTGCTCATGACCGCTCTTCCCGCCTGCGGCGACGTCAAGCTCGGCCTCGTCATCGATCTGGACACCTGCGTCGGCTGCCACGCCTGCGTGATCTCCTGCAAGGAATGGAACACCGGCGGCTACGGCGCGCCGCTCTCCGACATCAACGCCTATGACGAGGGAACGGAGGGCGCGTTCCTCAACCGCATCCACACCTTCGAGGTGAAGAAGGACGACGCCCCCGCGCAGGTCGTGCATTTCCCGAAGTCCTGCCTCCATTGCGAGGACGCGCCCTGCGTCACCGTCTGCCCGACCGGCGCCTCCTACAAGCGGGCGGAGGACGGGATCGTTCTGGTGAACGAGGACGACTGCATCGGCTGCGGGCTTTGCGCCTGGGCCTGTCCCTATGGCGCGCGGGAGATGGATCAATCGGCGGGGGTGATGAAGAAATGCACCCTCTGCGTCGACCGCATTTACAATGAGAATATCCCGGAGGAGGACCGCGTGCCCTCCTGCGTGCGGACGTGTCCGGCGGGGGCGCGGCATTTCGGGGACCTTGGGGACCCGAACTCCGACGTCTCCCAGCTCGTCGCTGAACGCGGCGGGATGGACCTGATGCCTGAGCAAGGGACGAAACCGGTCAACAAATACCTGCCGCCGCGGCCCAAGGCGGATGTCTCGCCGCCGGAGCCGTTCAGCCTCGCTGCGATGGCGGAGCCTGAGGCGAAGGGCTTCCTCGGCTGGCTCGACAAGGCGCTGGAGAAACTCTGATGCATCCCGCGAAATCAGTCATTCTCTTCACCACGCTCTCGGGCCTCGGCTTCGGGTTCATGTTTTTTCTCGGGCTCGGCTTCGGACCGGATGACGCGCTGGTCGGCCCCATCGCCTGCCTTGTCGCGATGGCGGCGGCGGGGGCGGGGCTAATCGCCTCCACCTTCCACCTCGGCAATCCGCAGCGGGCGCTGAAGGCGTTCACGCAAGTCGGCACGAGCTGGCTGAGCCGGGAGGGGGTCGTCTCCGTAATGCTGATGGCGGCGTTCTCCCTCTACGCGGTTCTCTGGTTTTCGAGCGGAGAGCGGAGCGGGATCCTCGGCCTGATCACCGCCGTCCTCGCCGCGCTCGCTGTCGTCTGCACGGCGATGATCTACGCGCAGCTGAAGACGGTGCCGCGCTGGTCGAACTTCTTCACCGTGCCGATGTTCCTCGGCTTCGCGGGCGCGGGGGGCGTGATCGCCACCGCGATCGCCACGCGGGCGGCGGGGGAGGAGACGCCGATCGGTCTCGGCGTCGCGCTTCTGCTGGCGAGCGGCGCGGCCTACGCCTATCGGCGGTTCTCTCAGGCGGTGACGCTGGAGGGCGCGGGGCATACGCCGGAGACGGCGACGCAGCTCGGCGATCTCGGGCGGGTTCGGCTTCTGGAGAAGCCGCATTCCGAGCCGAATTACCTGATGAAGGAGATGGTCTTCTCCGTCGGGCGAAAGCACGCGGAGAAGCTGTCGATGGTCTTCGTGATCTTCGGCCTGTTCGCGCCGATTTTCCTCTACATCTTCATGCGGGAAGCGCCGCTGGGCCTCGCGATTCCGGGCCTGATGCTGGCGCTCGCGCTTCATTTCTGCGGCGCGCTGGCATCGCGCTGGCTCTTCTTCGCGGAGGCGGAGCATGTGGTCGGCCTCTATTACGGTCGCCGATAGGGTTTCGCTATTTGACCGGAACGCGATAGCGGGCGATATTCGCGCGCGAATGTAACAGATTCCGGCGGTCCGGGGATGAAGGCCACCATGCGTATTTTGAAAGCGGCCGTGTTCGCCGCAACGACGACCGGGGCGATGGGGTTCGGCTCGGCGGCTATGGCGTCGTGCGAACCGGGCGAGATCGTCATCAGGTTCAGCCATGTGACGGCGACGACCGGCCACCCGAAGGGCGAGGCGGCGGAGCTGCTGGCGCAGCGCGTCAATGCGGAGATGAACGGCAAGGCCTGTATGGAGGTCTTCCCGAACTCTCAGCTCTACTCCGACGACAAGGTCCTGGAGGCGCTTCTGCTCGGCGACGTGCAGCTGGCGGCGCCGTCCCTGTCGAAGTTCGAGAACTACACGAAGAAGTATCGGGTCTTCGATCTGCCCTTCCTCTTCGAGGACATGGAGGCGGTCGATAAATTCCAGGGCTCCGAGGTCGGCCAGAACCTCCTCCTCGCCATGCGGGGCGCGGGGCTGCGCGGGCTGACCTTCTGGCACAACGGCATGAAGCAGATGTCGGCCAAGCGGCCGCTGGTGCTGCCGAAGGACGTCGAGGGGCTGAAGTTCCGTGTGCAGCAATCGGATGTGCTGGTGGCGCAGTTCGAGCAGCTTGGCGGAAACCCGCAGAAGATGGCCTTCAAGGAGGTTTACGGCGCGCTTCAGACCGGCGTCGTGGATGGGCAGGAGAACACCTGGTCCAACATTTTCACCAAGAAATTCTTCGAGGTGCAGGACGGCATCACGGAATCGAACCATGGGGTCATCGACTATCTGGTCGTCACCTCAGACGAGTTTTGGACCAACCTGCCGAACGACATCCGCGCGCAGCTTGAGCTGATCCTGACGCAGGTGACGCTGGAGCGGAACGAGGTCGCCTATCAGCTGGCCGAATTGAACAAGCAGCGGGTGCTCGACGCGGGCTCCGTCGTCCGGACGCTGACGCCGGATCAGCGCGCCGCCTGGGTGCGCGCGCTGCAGCCCGTCTGGCAGCGCTTCGAGGGCGATATCGGGGCCGACGTGATCGCGGCGGCGCAGGCGTCGAACTCGACGCTGGACGAGCGCGTGCTCCTCTTCGAGCGCCGTCTGCTGGAGGAGGCGCTGACGGAGCATGGCGGGCGGCTGCGCCAGACCGCCGCCGCGCTCGGCATCACGCGCCGGTCGCTCAAGGCGCGGCTGCGCGATCATGATCTAAACCCCCGGGATTATCGGTGACGACAGGCGTCGGCGGAGCCTCTTCCGCTCGGCGCGCGTTAACCTTCGCAGCTGTGGCGGCGGCGATCGTCGCCGCACTCGCCGCGTGGGCGGCGTGGACCTTCGCCTATGACCGCGCGGTCTCCGACGCCGCGCGCGATGCGGACGCCAAGTTGCGCTTCGCTGCAGAGACGCTGGAGAAAGACTTCGTCCGCTACAAACTGCTCGCCAAAGCCCTGTCGCAAACCGGCGCGGTGCGGCGGCGCGCGATCCTCGACTTCGACGGGGGCGTGGACGAAGCGGCGAACCTGCTGGAGCGGATGGAGGCGATCAGCGGGGCCGAACGGGTGAGCTTCGTCACCGCCGCCACGGCGCGCGCGGGCGCGGAGCGGCGCGCGGTGGAGCGTGCGGGGCAGGGCGTGATGGGCGTCGCCTTCGACCGGATGGACGGAGGCGGCTTCGTCTTCGCGGCCCCGGTCTGGAGCGATGGCGCCGTCGTCGGCGCCGTCGTCGTGCGCCAGAGCGCGGCGGCGATGGAGTTCGCCTGGCGCGCGCTGCCGGAGACGCTCTTCTTCACCTCCTTCGAGGGGCTGGTGTCGCTCTCCAGCCTGCCGGGGCTGAGGCTCCGTACGCTGAACAGCGCGGACGCGCCGGCGCCGGCGCGCAGCGTTCGACAAAGCGGCGGGCGGACCTATTGGCGGTTCGACGATACGGATTGGCGCGCGCTCGGCGTAAGCTACGACGAGGCGGTTGTGCAGGCCGTCGATTTTCAGGCGCTCGACCTGACGGGCTTCATCCTGATCGACGCCGCGCCCCCGCGCCGGGCCGCGCTTTACGCCGCTGCGATGGCCGTCGTTCTGGCGATCGCTCTGGCGCTGGCTGCCGCGATCGTGCTGCAGCGGCGGGCCGCTTTGCAGGCGCGTCTCGCGATCGAGGAGCGGGCCAAGGCTGAGCTGGAGCTGAAGGTCGCCGACCGCACGGTCGAGCTGACGGCGGAGGTGGATGAGCGGCGCGCGGTCGCCCGACGCCTCCGCGACGCGCAGGAGGATCTGGTGCGCGCGGGCAAGCTCGCCGCGCTCGGGCGCATGGCCGCCGGGATCGCCCATGAGATCAACCAGCCGCTCGCCGCCATTCGCGGCTTCGCCGACAACGCCGTGACGCTGATGGAGCGGGGGCGGGGCGGCGAGGCGCGCGAGAATCTCAACGAGATCTCCGGCCTGACGGAGCGCGCGGCGCGGATCATCCGCAACCTCCGCGCCTTCGCCCGCAATGAGGCGGAGGAGGCGAGCCCCGTCTCCATCGACGACGCTGTGGAGGGGGCGCTGACGATCCTCTCCGCCCGGATCAGGGAGGAGGGGGCGGAGGTCGCCTGGGTCCGGCCCGACACAGCCGTTTTCGTGATCGCGGGGGCCGTGCGGCTCCAGCAGATCATCATCAACCTCGTCACCAACGCGCTCGACGCCCAAAGAGGCGCGGCTGCGCCGAAGGCGGAGATCGCGCTGGAGAGGGACGGAGCGACAGCGACCCTCCGCATTCGCGACTGGGGCGACGGGTTGACGGAGGAGGCGCGGGACAAGCTCTTCGAGCCATTCCATTCCACCAAAGGGGATGAAGCGGAGGGCGGCCTCGGCCTCGGGCTCGCGATCTCCTACGGGCTGGCGCGGAGTTTCGGGGGCGAGCTCAGGGGCGACAATCACCCGGAGGGCGGCGCGGTGTTCTCGATCAGATTGCGTCGCGCTGAGGCCGCGCGGGCGGCGGCGTGACGACGGCTTTGCGCGTTCTCATCGTCGACGACGAAGCAGCGGTGCGCGCGGCGCTGGCGCAGACGTTGGACCTCGCCGATATACCGGTGGAGGAGGCGTCGAGCGTCGCCGCCGCGAAGAAGGCGCTGCGCCGCGACCGCCCGGCCGACAGAGCGGCGCCCGTGGGCGTCGTCGTCAGCGATATGCGGATGCCGGGGGAGGACGGTTTCGCGCTTTGCGATCATCTGCGGGAGGTCGATCCTGACCTGCCGCTGATCTTCCTAACCGGCCATGGCGACGTGCCCATGGCGGTGCGGGCGATGGGCGCGGGCGCTTACGACTTTTTGGAGAAACCGGCCGCGCCCGCGCTGCTGGTCGAATGCGTCAAGCGCGCGCTGGAGCGGCGGCGCCTCGTGCTGGAGAACCGGGCGCTCCGCGACCGGGTCGCCGCGCTGGCGGAGCGCCCTGCGGGCGACGCGCGCGGGATGATCCTCGGCGACGCGCCCGCCTCCGAAACGTTCCGGGCGCGGATCGAGGCGATCGCGCAAACCGATGCGGATGTCCTGATCGTCGGCGAGACAGGCTCCGGCAAGGAGGGCGCGGCGCGGGCGATCCACGCCCGTTCCGCCCGTCGGCGCGGACCGCTGGTCACGGTCGATTGCGGCGCCCTTTCAGGCGATACGGCGGCGCGCGAGCTCTTCGGTCATGAGATCGGCGCCTTCGAAGGCGCCCGCGCCAGCCGCCCGGGCCGGTTCGAGGCGGCGGAGGGCGGCGCGATCCATCTCGACAATGTGGAGACATTGCCGCCGGTGGCGCAGGCGGGCCTCCTGCGCGTCTTGCAGGAGCGGGAGGTCACCCGTCTCGGCGCGGCGCGGGCGATCCGGCTCGACATTCGGGTGATCGCCGCGACCAAGGCCGATTTGCGGGCGGAGGTTGCGGCGGGGCGATTTCGGGAGGATCTCTTCTATCGCCTCGACGTCGCGCAGCTGCGGGCGCCGCCCCTGAGGGAGCGGATCGCGGACGCGCCGCTTCTCTTCGCCCATTTCGCGGCCCTCGCGGCGGCGGAGGCGCGCCGCTCCGCGCCGACCGTGGACGCGGATCTCGCGGCGCGCCTGATGGCTCACGATTGGCCGGGCAACGTGCGCGAGGTGAAGAATGCGGCGGAGCGTTTCGCCCTCGGTCTCGCCCCCGGCTTCGGCGCGGCGGCGGAGGAGGGCGGGACGACGGGCGCGCCCGCATCGCTAGCGGAACGCGTCGAAGCCTTTGAGAAGCGCGCCATCGCGGAGGCGCTCGCCGCCGCCGGCGGGCGCGTGTCGGAGGCGGCGGAGGCGCTCGGCCTCCCGCGCAAGACGCTCTACGACAAGCTGGCGCGCCACAGCCTCAGCAGCGCGGACTTCAAGCGAGAGAGCGCGGCGGAATAGAATCAACCTGAGCGCGATTTGTGCGGATTTCCGGAATTCGCGCGTCCAGAATGTCCGAAGTCTCGCGCGCTCGCACGGCGATGATGACGGTGAAACTGCGTTATCTTCGCAAAAACAATACTTTAGAAAACCGTGAGAAAAGCGCTTGAGCGCCCGTCGCCCCCGCCGATTATGGGGTTTCGGCGGTGAGCCCCGCCGCTGAAAACCAATCTGGGAGGACGAAAATGCGTCTCATCACTTCTATCGCGCTCGCGGCTGCGGTCGCCTTGCCGGCGACCTTCGCGCAGGCGGCGGGTCACTGCTCCGACGGCGAAATTCACATCAAGTTCAGCCACGTCACCAACACCGACAAGCACCCCAAGGGCCTCGCCGCGTCGCTTCTGGAGAAGCGCGTGAACGAGGAGATGGACGGCAAGGCCTGCATGACGGTCTTCCCCAACTCGCAGCTTTACGACGACAACAAGGTGCTTGAGGCGCTCTTGCTCGGCGACGTGCAGATGGCGGCGCCGTCGCTCTCCAAGTTCGAGAAATATACCAAGCAGTTCCGTCTCTTCGATCTGCCCTTCATGTTCACCAACATCGATGCGGTGGACGGCTTCCAGACCTCCGAGTTCGGCAAACAGATGAAGGACTCGATGCAGCGCAAGGGCCTTCAGGGCCTCGCGTTCTGGCACAACGGCATGAAGCAGCTCTCGGCGACGAAACCGCTGATGACGCCGTCCGACGCCGAAGGGCTGAAGTTTCGCATCCAGGCCTCCGACGTCTTGCAGGCGCAATTCGAGGCCGTCGGCGCGAACCCGCAGAAGATGGCCTTCTCGGAGGTTTACGGCGCGCTCCAGACCGGCGTCATCGACGGGCAGGAGAACACCTGGTCGAACATCTACGGCAAGAAATTCTTCGAGGTGCAGGACGGCATCACGGAATCGAACCACGGCATCATCGACTACCTCGTCGTGACCTCCGCTGAGTTCTGGGAAGGTCTGCCGGGCGATGTGCGCGATCAGCTCTCCACGATCCTCGCCGAAGTGACGACGGAGCGGAACAACGCCGCCTTCGCCGTGAACGAGGAGAACAAGGCCGCGATCATCGCCGCGGGCTCCGAAGTGCGTCAGCTGACGCCTGAGCAGCGCGCCGCCTGGGTCGACGCGATGAAGCCGGTGTGGACGCAGTTCGAAAAAGACGTCCCGGCCGAGCTGATCGAAGCCGCCCAGAGCTTCAACCCGTCGAACTGATCGGGTAAACGATCTGCGCCGGGGCGACTGCGGTTCGCCCCGGCGCGTAAGGCGGCCCCGCGTTCGGGCCGAGAAATCTCCCGGGGGAGGGGACCGTGGCTTCATCCGCATATGCGCCGAAAACGCCGCTCGGGCGTTTCGTCAATTCATTCGAGGAGAACGCGATCGCGCTGATCCTCGGGCTGATGACGCTGATCACTTTCTGCAACGTGATCGCGCGCTACGTCTTCAACTCCAACATTCTCTGGCAGCTCGAAGCGACCGTCTTCCTGTTCGCCTGGCTGGTTCTCTTCGGCGTCTCGCACTGTCTGAAGATCACCGCCCATCTCGGCGTCGACGTCATCATCAACGAGGTGTCGCCGGGGGCGCGGAAAATCATGGCGTTCATTTCCGTCGCCGTCTGCTTGGCCTTCGCGCTTCTGATGCTGAAGGGCGGCTGGGACTACTGGTGGCGCTTCGCCACCAAGGCCGCGTTTCTGGAGACGAACGACGTCCCCATGCCGGGCTTCCTCCAGTTTCTCTCCGACATCACCAACGACGGGGAAGAGTATGAGAAAATGCCCCGTTACATCCCCTATTTCATCCTCCCGCTCAGCATGACGCTTCTCACCTTCCGCGTGGTCGAAGCGGGCTGGCGGATCGCCACCGGGAAGGCCGATCGCGTGATCGCCAGCCATGAGGCGGAGGAGCTGGTCGACGAAGCCGTCGCCGCCCGGAAGGAAGACTGACCCATGGAAGCCGCTCTCCTTTTCCTCGGCATCATCGTCCTTTTGCTGATCGGCGTGCCGATCGCGATCGCGCTGGGCGTCTGTTCGATCATCTTCCTGGTGATCCTCTCCGACAGCTCCCTCGCCTCCGTCGCGCAGACGCTGTTCTCCGCATTTGACGGGCACTACACGCTGCTCGCCATTCCGTTCTTCATCCTGGCCTCCAGCTTCATGTCCACGGGCGGGGTGGCGGCGCGGATCATCCGCTTCTCCATCGCCTGCGTTGGGCATTTCCGGGGCGGTCTGGCGATCGCCGGCGTCTTCGCCTGCATGCTTTTCGCCGCGCTATCGGGTTCGTCCCCCGCCACGGTCGTCGCCATCGGCACCATCGTCATCGCGGCGATGCAGCAGGTCGGCTACAAGAAGGAATTCGCGGCGGGCGTGATCTGCAACGCGGGCACGCTCGGCATCCTCATCCCGCCCTCGATCGTCATGGTCGTATATGCCGCTGCAGTCGACGTCTCGGTCGGTCGGATGTTTCTCGCGGGCGTCATTCCCGGCCTGATGGCCGGGGGCATGCTGATGATCGGCATTTATTTCTACGCCCGCTGGAAAGACATGCCCGCGCAGCCCTTCGCCGGGTTCGGCGAGATCTTCGACAGCGCGATGAACGCCGTCTGGGGGCTTTTCCTGATCGTCATCATTCTCGGCGGCATCTACGGCGGCGTCTTCACGCCGACAGAGGCCGCGGCGGTGGCCGCGGTCTACGCCTTCCTCATCGCCAATTTCGTCTATCGCGACATGGGGCCGCTGAAGGACAAAGAGCTGCTGGACGAAGAGCAGCGAGAGCGCCTCGACTATCTCAAAAGCGATGAGGACAAGTCCGGCCAGACCGCCGTCGCCGACCGTATCGCGATCGAGGGCGCGCGCTTCGCCAAGGGCGCTGCGCAGGCCGTCATATACTTCCCGGTCGCTCTGGTTCACGCCGATACCCGCAAGACGCTTTATGAGGCGGGCAAGCTGACCATCATGCTGCTCTTCATAATCGCGAACGCGCTGATCCTGAAGCACGTCCTGACCGAAGAGCAGATCCCCCAGGACATCGCCCGCGCCATGCTCGACGCCGGGTTCGGCCCGGTCGTCTTCCTCATCATCGTCAACGTAATCCTGCTAATCGGCGGTCAGTTCATGGAGCCGTCGGGCCTCATAGTGATCGTCGCTCCGCTGGTCTTCCCCATTGCGATCAACCTTGGGATCGATCCGATCCATCTCGGCATCATCATGGTCGTGAACATGGAGATCGGGATGATTACGCCGCCGGTGGGCCTGAACCTCTTCGTTACGTCGGGCGTCGCGGGCATGCCGATGATGGAGGTCGTAAAGGCCGCCGCGCCGTGGCTCGGCATCCTCTTCATCTTCCTGATCATCGTGACCTATATTCCCGGCATCTCCACCTGGCTTCCGACGCTGGCGATGGGTCCGGAGATCGTGACGCGGTAGCTATAAACCCCGCGATCTCGCCTCGGGAGGCGTGTAAGGCGTCACAGCTGGTGTGACGTTGCCACATTTTCGCCATATTAACGCAAATTATACCACTAGTTGAGTAATCCACCGGTCGTGTTTTGGCCGCTGGATGCCTGAAGCGTAATGCGTGGGGCTTATTTCAGCCCTGTTGGATTGCACGCGAAACAGCCTTTGTCGGAGGGGCGAATGAAACTGAAGCTTGTGGGGCTTAACGGGGACCCAGACCCTGTCGTTGAACAATATCTAGCGCCTGAAGAGATAGCGGAGCTCGACGCGCTTGCGACTGACGCGTCGGTGATCGGCCTTCATGTCATGACCCGCGACGGCGCGATGGTGCGGAGCGAAGGCATCTGGGCTGATCTCGCGCCGCCTGTTTTCGCGAACATCATGCGCCTCGCCGCGCGAATCGGCGAAGAATTCGGGGAGCCGTCGCGCCATATCATCGCCTTCGCGGAGAACGAGGATCTGGAGACGGCCGTCGTTCCCCTGTCGCAAACTGACGCAGTCGTCATCCGTCGGCGCGCCAAGGCGGTGGGGTTGAGCAATGTCCGTTGAAACCGTTCTCGACAAGCTGCGCGAGCACAATGTGGGCGTAATCGGCTGCCTCGCGACCCATGGCGGCGCCAGCTACAGCAATCTGAAAGAGCCCTATGAGCTGATAGACGGTCAGTCGGTCGGAGAAGAGGCGCGGCAGATCTTCGAGCTTTTCGACGGGCTGGAGGCGCCGGAGGCGGGCATCGATGAGGTGTTCCTCGAGATGCGCCATCATAGCATTTACGCCCATCGTCTCGACGACGGGGTGCTGGTCGTCCTGAACAAGCCGATGGACCGTTCGGTGTTCCGGCGGCTGAAAGTCGGCGTGAACCTCTTCGTCAAACCGCTGAAACGCGAGCTCGCGAATGGCGAGGCGCCTGCGCCCGCGCCAGCGGCGAAAGTCGCCGCGCCGGTCTCGGCCGAGCCTGATCAGGTCGAGACGGCGCCTTCGGGAGCGAAGAAGAAGAAACGTTTCTATCGCGGCGTCGAGTACTGACGCCGCGCTAACGCGCACCGCTTAACGAAACGTCGGCTCGCAGTAATCCGCGAACGCTCAAGATTCGCTCGCTGCGGCCGGTTCGACGATAGAGGACTGGGGATCAATGTTGCGTAATCTGTCTATCGCCGCCGTCGCGGCGCTCGCCGTCGCGCCCGTCGGCGTCTTCGCTCAAACCACGGCCGCTCAAGCCGTTGCGCCCGCTTCGGACACGGCCTTCCTCTTCAACACGCTCTTCATGCTGCTCGCCGGGTTGCTGGTGATGTGGATGGCCGTCGGCTTCACGATGCTGGAGGCCGGCTTCGTCCGCTCCAAGAACGTGGCGATGCAGATCACCAAGAACATCTCCGCCTATGCGGTTGCGGGCGCGGGTTTTCTGATCATCGGCGCCGCGCTGCAGAACCCGGTAGACGGGTGGGCGATCGACGGGTTTCTCTCCGGCACCGCGCCGGGCTGGACTGGCATCGAAGACGCTGGATCGGGCGCGCCCGGGCAGGGCGGCGTCGCCTCCGGCGGCGCGTCCTTCTTCCTCCAGCTGATGTTCTGCGCCACGACGATCTCCATCGTCTCCGGCGCCGTCGCCGAACGCGTGCGTCTGATCCCCTTCATGCTCTTCGCGCTTGCGATCACCAGCGTGATCTATCCGCTTCAGGCGTCCTGGAGCTGGGGCGGCGGCTTCCTCGCCGATCTCGGCTTCGTCGATCACGCCGGGTCCGTCGTGGTCCATACGGTCGGCGGTTGGGCCGCGCTCGCGGGCGTCGTGATACTCGGGCCGCGCGTCGGCAAGTTCCGCGCTGACGGCCGGGTGAACCCGCTGCCGGGCTCCAGCCTGCCGCTCTCCGCTCTCGGCGCGCTGATCCTCTGGTTCGGCTGGTTCGGCTTCAACGGCGGCTCCGCCGTCATGGCCGACGCGATGCAGGGCGCGGTTGATATCGGTCGGGTCGTCGTGAACACGAATGCGGCGGGCGTCGGCGGCGTGCTCGCGGGCATCATCCTGACCCGCGCACTCTACTCCAAGGTCGACCTGACGCTCGTTTTGAACTGCGGCCTGGCCGGTCTGGTGTCGATCACCGCCGACCCGGTGCACGCGTCGCCGGGTCTCGCGCTGATCATCGGCGCGATCGGCGGCGCCATCGTCGTCCTCGGCGTGCCGCTTCTCGACCGGTTCCGCCTGGATGACGTCGTCGGCGCGGTGCCGGTCCATCTCGGCGCCGGCATCTGGGGCGGCGTCGCGGCCGGGTTCGTCAATCCGGAAGGGTCGGTCATCGCCCAGCTGGTCGGCATCGGCCTGATCGGCTGCTTCGTCTTCGGAGTGTCGATCGTCATGTGGTTCGCGCTGAAGCTGGTGATCGGCTTGCGCTTCAACCCGGAGGTGGAGGCCGACGGCCTTGATCTGAACGAATTGGGCCTCGAAGCGTATCCCGACTTCGTCGGTTACGAAGACGCCTGATCTCAGGAACGCCCCGCCCGGGTCATTTCCGGCGCGGGGCGGCCAGACGCGCCTCCTGATCGCGGCGGAGCATGGCGATCTCTTCCCGGCTCCGCACCCGGTCGACGTTCATCAGGTGCAATTTCACGAAGTCCATATGGGCTTCGACCGCGCGTCGCGCGGCGTCGGCTTCGCCTGACAGCACCGCATCGTGGATCGCCTCATGCTGGGCGAGCAGCTGATCGCGGCTGTCTTGTTCGGCGTAGGTGGCGCGGCGGTTGTAGAAGACGCCGCGCCGCAACAGCTCATAGAGCGACCGCGCCATATGCAGCATCACCACGTTATGGGCGGCTTCGAAGATCGCCATGTGGAAATCGGCGTCGATCTCAGCCTCGGCGTCCGGTTTCTTTTCTTCGTGGGCGGCGCGCATGCGGGCGAAGACGGACTTGATCACGTCCCTGTCGGCTTCCGTCGCGCGCAGGGCGGCGCGGCTGGCGGCCAGCCCCTCCAGATCGCGGCGAAACTCGATGTAGTCGAAAAGCGCGGCGTCATGGCTCGCGAACAATTCGATCAGCGGCGGCGCGAAGGCGGAGCCGAGCACTTCGGCGACGAACGCGCCGCCGCCGGGCCGCACCGCGATCAGCCCCTTCTCCTCAAGGCCCGCCAGCGCTTCGCGCACCGTCGGGCGGGAGACGTCGAGACGGTTCGCCAGCTCGCGTTCGGCGGGCAGGCGGGCGCCTGGGCGCAGGACGCCCTGCAGGATGAGCGTCTCGATCTGCCGCAGGACGGCGGAGGAGACTTTTTCAGCGCTTATCGGTTTGAAGGGCATCGGGTCCGTCTGGGCGTCCGTCTGGAATTCGCGCCCGGACGCTAGGAAATGCCCGCTCGCCCTGTCAACGCGGGCGCCTGCGGCTTATCTGACGGAACGGCGTATTTGCGGGCGAAAGGGCGAGGCGGCGCATGAGATATTTTCCGATGTTTCTGGAGATGCGCGGGCGCGACGTGCTCCTGGCCGGGGGCGGCGAGCAGATCGCGCAGAAGGCGCGGCTGCTGCGCCGGACGGAGGCGCGGCTGACGATCATGGCGGCGGAGCTCTGCGAGGAGCTGTCGGACTTCGTGGCCGAGGGCGGCGCCGTGCGCGCGGCCTTCGATTTCGAAGCCTCCGCCGTGGCGCGCGCCGATTTCGTCTTCATCGGGGTGGAGGATCAGGCGCTCTCCCAGCGGATCGCCCAGGCCGCGCGGGAGGCGGGGGCGCTCGTGAACGTCATCGACGAGCCCGAAGCCTGCGACATGATCACCCCGGCTCTCGTCGACCGCGACCCGGTCGTCGTCGCCATCGGGACGGAGGGGGCGGCGCCCGTCCTCGCCCGACGCATCAAGACTGATTTGGAGGCGGCGCTCTCCCCCCGGCTCGGCGCCTATATCGCGCATCTCCAGTCGCTCCGCCCGCGCATCGCCGAGGCGGTGCCGGAGGCCGCGCGCCGCCCGTTCTGGCGCTGGGCGGTGGCGGGGGCGCCCTGGCGCGACTGGGACGAGGGGCGCGAGGGGGAGGCGCGCGCGGCGCTGGAGGCCGCGATTGCGGCGGGCGGTGCGCCCGATCGAAAAGACGCCCCTCTTTCGGTGATCCAGACGCCCTCGGCCCCGGACCTCGCGCCGCTCCGCGCCGTTCAGCGCCTGCAGGAGGCGGCGCTGATCGTCCATGCCGCCGACGCGCCCGAAGCCGTCCTCGACCTCGCGCGGCGCGACGCGGAGCGCGCGCCCCTCGCGTCCTGCCCTCGCCACGATCTTGAACCGGCGATGAAGGCGATCGCGAACGCGGACGGTCCCGTGGCGGTCGTCGTGCCCGAGGCGTGCGGCGCGGGCCGCGACAGTTTTCCCGGCCGCCAGGCTGAACGGATCAATGCTGCGTTGTCATCTGATTAACCCCTATCGCCTATTCAGGTCATGCCGCGAGGTGCGCGGCGACGTTGCGTCGCTGGGCTCCCCTCTTAGCTTTACGGGGCCTTGTGGGGCGTACTGCGCAGAACCGTTCGCGAAGCTGGCGAACGTTGTCGAACCAAGGCGAAGACCGATGTGCATGCTCAAGAAGCGCAGATCTCGCCCTGTTGAGGCGGGATCTGCTGCCTTTTGACGACCGCCGTAGCTGGTCGCTCCCTTCCCACATCTTCGCGAAACGGCCTTCGACTAAGCTCCGCTGAGGTTCGAGCGACCATTCTCTCCGCCCTGGAACGAGCCCAAACCGTCACGCCGCTCCGCGACTTGGAACGCCGACAATGCGCGTCTCGCCGCAAGGTTCGCATGGTCGTTTCGTAAGTGCGCGAACATGCGCGGGCCCCGTGCAGGACCAAGCGCCGCGTTCTCGATAATGCGCCACGCCCCAATTTCACGCTTCCCAAAATACTCCCGCCGGAGGCGCACGTGGCCAATCCTTCATGAACGACGCCAGTTAAGCGCCGACGGCGAGACTGAGCGCGCAGCGCTCGCGAGCCGCCTCCGGTCGCGCGGCGGCGCGACCTTCTCGATCTAGGGCGCGAAATCGCCGCAAACGGGCGAAGAGACGCTCGTCCGGCTCAGGACCCCGTCCAGACCGGGTCGCGTTTTTCGATGAAGGCGTCGATGCCTTCTTCGGCGTCGCGCGCGAGCATGTTGGCGGTCATCACTTCGCTGGCGTAAGCGTAAGCCTCCGCCGTTTCCATCTCCGCCTGCGCGTAGAAGGCATTCTTGCCGATGGCCAGGGTCAGCGGCGACTTCGAAGCGATCTGCTTCGCGATTCCCATCGCCGTCTCCCGGACCGAGCCCGCCGGAGCCACATGGCTCACAAGGCCATGTCCGAGCGCTTCCTCCGCCCCGATCATGTCGCCGGTCAAGAGCATCTTCATCGCCGCCTTGCGTCCGACCGCGCGGCTGACCGCGACCATGGGCGTCGAGCAGAAGAGGCCGATATTGACCCCGGGCGTCGCGAAGCGCGCCTCCGCATCCGCCACCGCCAGATCGCAGGTCGCGACCAGCTGGCACCCGGCGGCGGTGGCGATGCCGTGCACCTCCGCGATCACCGGCTGGCGCAGGGACTGGATGCGCATCATCAGGGCGGAGCATTCGGCGAAGAGCTTTTCGTAGAACTCGCGGGTGGGCGTCCCGCGCACCTCCTTGAGGTCGTGCCCCGCGCAAAAGCCCGGCCCGGCGCCGCGGATGACGACGACCTTCACCGACTGGTCTGCGTCGATCATATTGAGCGCGCCGTGCAGCGCCGCCATCAGCGGGCGGGAGAGGGCGTTGCGCTGCTTGGGACGGTTCAGGGTCAGCGTCGCGACGCCGTCCGCGTCTTCGCGCAAGAGGAGATCAACCGGAGCATCGACATTCATCGCGGGCCTCGTCATCGTGATTTTCAGACTTCATACAATGAAGCGCGCCCGGAAAGATATGGGGGAGAGATCCGATGTCCGATAGCTATGATTACGTCATCCTCGGCGGCGGATCGGGCGGCGCCACGCTGGCGGCGCGGTTGTCCGAGGACTCCTCGAAGACCGTCTGCCTGATCGAAGCGGGCGGGGAGGGGCGCGACCTCCTGATCCGCATGCCGCTCGGCTGCGTTCTGATGCTTCCCGACATGCCCAAGATCAACAACTGGGCCTATGAGACCGTGCCGCAGCCCGGCCTGAACGGGCGCAAAGGCTATCAGCCGCGGGGGAAAGCGCTCGGCGGCTCCTCCGCCATCAACGCAATGCTCTATGTGCGCGGGCATCAGAGCGACTACGACGAATGGGCCGACCTCGGCTGCGATGGCTGGGACTGGGAGAGCGTGCTGCCCTATTTCAAAAGGTCGGAGCGCAATCACCGCGCGGCGGATGACCTGCACGGGGGCGACGGGCCTCTCCATGTCGGCGACGCGCTGTCCCGCAACCCGGTTTGCGAGACGTTCCTCGACGCCTGCGCGGAGATGCAGCTGCCGCGGACCGATGATTTCAACGGGCCGGCTCAGGAAGGCGCAGGCTGGTTCCAGGTCACTCAGTTCCGGGGCGGCGACCGCCACGGCGAGCGCTGCTCCGCCGCCGCCGCCTACCTGCACCCGGCCATGTCGCGCCCGAATCTGACGGTGATCACCAAGGCCCATATCGCCAAGATCGTGGTCGAGAAGGGGCGCGCCGTCGCCGCCCGCTACATGAAGGGCCGCAGAACGGTCGAGGTGCGGGCGAAGCGGGAGGTGATCCTCTCCGCCGGCGCCTTCGGCTCGCCGCAGATCCTGCTCCTTTCCGGCATCGGTCCGACGGAGGAGCTGCGCGCCCATGGGCTCGAGACGGTGCATGAGGCGCCGGGCGTCGGGCGCAACCTGCAGGACCATCTCGACTTCATCTGGTCCTACGGCACGAAGCGGAAGGAGGCGCTGGGCCTCAACCCCGCCGGCGTCTGGGACATGGTGAAGGCGGGGCTGCACTGGCGGAAGACGGGGGAGGGGCTCGCGACGACGACCTTCGCGGAGACCGGAGCCTTCCTGAAATCCGACCCCTCGGTGGATCGGCCCGACCTGCAAATCCATTTCGTCTGCGGCATCGTCGACGACCACAGTCGCAAGCGGCATTTCCGCCGCGGCTACTCCGCCCATGTCTGCGTCCTTCGCCCCGAAAGCCGGGGGGAGGTCGGGCTGATGGACGCGAACCCGAAATCGGCGCCGCGCATCGACCCGAACTACCTCTCCGACGAGCGAGATGCGGAGCTTCTCCTGAAAGGCGCCAAACTCACCCGCCGGATCATGGAGGCGCCCGCCTTCGACGCCTGGCGTGATGACGAGCTCTACACCAAGGGCGTCACGGAGGACGCGGAGATCATGTCCCATATCCGTGACCGGGCCGATACGATTTACCATCCGGTCGGCACCTGCGCGATGGGGATGGGGCCGGAGGCGGTGGTCGACCCGGAGCTGCGGGTGCGCGGGATCGACGGATTGCGCGTGGTCGACGCCTCCGTCATGCCGCGTCTCGTCGGGGGCAACACCAACGCCCCCACCATAATGATCGCGGAGAAGGCGGCGGATATGATCAAGGCGGCGGCGTAGATGTCCGATACTGAACTGATGAACCCTCTTCGCGGCGCGGGGCTGCCCGCGCAACCCGGTCTGGCGGACGGCGATCTGGTGACGGACGCGGCGGCGCCGCGGGCGCTCTATGCGCAGTGCCCCAAGGCGCACGAGACGCCGCTGGCGGATGCGGCCGCGCTGGCGGCGGAGGTGGGCGTCGGCGCGCTCTGGCTGAAGGACGAACGGGGGCGGATGGGTCTCGGCTCCTTCAAGGCGCTTGGCGCGGCGCACGCCATCGCGAAAGCATGGGTCGCGGCGGGGGAAAACCTGGAAGGCGTCACTTTCGCAACGGCGTCGGCGGGCAATCATGGGCTGTCGGTCGCGGCGGGCGCGCGGGCCTTTGGCGCGAAGGCGGTGATCTACATCGCCGACACGGTGCCGGAGGCTTTCGCCGACCGCCTACGCGCGATGGGCGCGGACGTGGCGCGGGAAGGCGCGGCCTATGAGGCCGCGATGGCCGCCGCGCAACGGGACGCCGCCGCCAATGGCTGGCGCCTCCTCTCCGACAGCTCGTGGGAGGGCTACGCCGACCCCGCCCGCGACGTGATGGAGGGCTATCTCATCATGGGGGCCGAGGCCGCCGAGCAGGTTCCGGAGGCGCCCACCCATATCTATTTGCAAGCCGGCGTCGGCGGTCTCGCCGCCGCCGCCTGCGCCGCCGCCCGCGCCGCCTGGGGCGACGGGCCGCGCATCACGGTGGTCGAACCCGACGCCGCGCGGGCGCTGATCGAGAGCATCCGCGCCGGGCGCCCGCTATTCACGGACGGGCCGGTCTCCAACATGGGTCGGCTCGACTGCAAGGAGCCGTCGCATCTCGCGCTGAAGTATCTCGCGCGCGAGGCGGACGCTTTCATGACCGTCACGGACGCGGAGGCGCAGATGGCCGCCGACCGTCTCGGCGCATCGGGCTTCGCGACGACCCCTTCCGCCGCCGCCGGATTCGCGGGAATGGCGAAGGACGCGCCGGGGCCGGAAGCGCGGGTGCTCCTCTACGTCTCCGAAGGCCCCGAAGATGCCTGACTTCCCGACCGCCGAGTTCGAAGCGCGCCTCGCCCGCGCGCAGAAGGAGATGACGGCGGCGGGCCTGGACGCGCTCTTTCTCACGACGGAGTCGGAGCTGCGCTGGTTCACAGGGTTCCGGACGTTGTTCTGGCAAAGCCCGACGCGGCCCTGGTTTCTGGTGGTTCCCCGCGTCGGCGAGCCGGTTGCGATTATCCCGGAGATCGGCGCGGCGCTGATGGCGGCGACATGGGTTGCGGATATCCGCATCTGGTCCTCGCCCCATCCCACCGATGACGGCGTGACTCTGGTTTGCGAGGCGCTCGCAGGGTTCGACCAGGTGGGAACGCCGATGGGGCCGGAAGCGAGCCTCCGGATGCCTTTGGCCGATTTCCAGCGCCTTGGGGCGGCCTTCGAGGACGCCAGCCCGCTCATGAAGCGCTTGCGTATGCTCAAATCGGCGGCGGAGGTGGAGAAGATCGCCCGCATCTGCGCCATCGGCTCAGCCGGGTTCGCGCGGGCGCCGGACCTCTTTCGCGCGGGCCAGACCATGCGCGACGCCTTCGCCGCCTTCCGGATCGCGCTGATCGAGGAGGGGGCGGACGACGTCCCCTACCTCGTCGGCGGCAAGGGGCCGGACGGCTACGCCGACGTGATCTCCCCGCCCTCGGACGAGGCGCTGCGGGAAGGCGATGTCCTGATGCTCGACACCGGCGCGACGCGGGACGGGTATTTCTGCGACTTCGACCGCAACTTCGCGATCGGGCGCGCCTCAGACGCCGCGCGGACGGGCTACGCCGCGCTCTGGCTGGCGACGGAGGCGGGGCTGGCGGCGGCGCGGCCGGGCGCGACCTGCGCTGACCTCTGGCGGGCGATGCATGGGGCAATGGGCGGCGGAGACGGGAGCGGCGATGTGGGACGCTATGGCCACGGGCTTGGCATGCAGCTTACTGAGCAGCCATCCATCGCGCCCTTTGATGAGACGTTTCTGGAGCCGGGCATGGTGATGACGCTGGAGCCTTCGATCGCGACTGCAGATGGTCGGATGCTGGTTCAGGAGGAAAACATCGTGATCACTGAAGACGCCCCGCGCGTGCTGACCACGCGGGCCGCGCCCGAACTGCCGGTGATCTGACATGGCGACGAGGTTCGAGACCGACGACGGGGCGGCGGCGAAAGCGGCGATTGGCTTGATCGTGCTGGCGAGCGACGAGACGATGGAGCCGGAGGTCGCCTCCCTCATGCCGAGCGGCGCGGGCGTCGCGCTCTATCACGCGCGCATCCCGTCGGCGCCGACGGTGAGCCCGGAGACGCTTAAAGCGATGGAAGCGGAGATGCCGACGACGGCTGCGCTCCTTCCCGACCGGCCCTTTGACGTGATCGGCTACGGCTGCACCTCCGGCGCCACGCTGATCGGGCCGGAGCGGGTGGCGGAACTCGTGAGCGGCGCGCGAGAGACCCGCGCGGTGGTCGACCCGCTCACCGCAACCATCGAGGCGTGCCGCGCCCTGGACGTGAAGCGCATCGGTTTCCTCACGCCCTATGTCGCGGAGGTTTCTGCGGCGATGCGGGCGGCGCTGGAAGCGGCGGGGCTGGAGATCGCCGCTTTCGCTTCCTTCGAAGAGGCGGAGGAGCGGGTGGTCGCCCGGATCAGCGAAGCCTCCACGGCGGAGGCGATCGAGAAGCTTGGCTCTGCGGCGGGCGTCGAAGCGGTGTTCGCCTCTTGCACCAACCTTCGCGCGTTCAACGTGATCGGGGCGGCGGAGGAGCGGATCGGCAAGTCGGTCATCTCCTCCAACCTTGCGTTGGGGTGGTCGCTGCTGAAGCATGCTGGGGCTGCGCCAGCGCCGGGCCTCGATTGCGCGCTCCTCAGAACGCTGTCCGACTAGCCCCGGCTCGCTTCAACCGCCGCGCCGATCTCCGTGATCAGCATGTCGATATCCTCGACCCCGACGGAAGTGCGGATGAACCCTTCCTCGATCCCGAGCGCCGCGCGCCCCTCCGGCGTTAGCCCGCGATGGGAGGAAGAGGCGGGGTGGGAGAGCGTCGTGCCCACATCGCCGAGCGTCGGCGCGAAGGCGATGTGCTCTGCGGCGTTGAGGAAGCGGTTCACGGTCTCCCGTTCGCCGTCGAGCACAAAGCTAACCATATTGCCGAAGCGGCCCTCAAGGAGATCGCCCGCGCGGTTGTGGTCGGGATGATCGGCGCGGCCCGGATAGAGCACGCGCTTCACGCCCGTCATCTCCGCCAGCGCATCGGCCAGTTTGGCCGCGTTCGCCTCGGCCCGGTCATAGCGGAGATCGAATGTCGCCAGCCCCCGTTCCGCCAGCCAGCAATCGAACGGGGAGGGCGCGAAGCCCCAGGTCACGGCGGTGTCGAAGAAGAGCTTGTTCATCTCCGCCGTGCGCCCGACGCAATAGCCGAGCATGGCGTCGGAGTGACCGGCGAGCAGCTTGGTGAGCGAGTGGATCACCACGTCCGCGCCGTGATCGAAGGGCCGCCAGGCGCGGGGCGTGGTGAAGGTGTTGTCCACGACCAGCAACACGCCGTGGCGCTTCGCGATCTCTGCGATCGCCTTCATATCGGCGACGCGCAAGGTCGGGTTGGAGACGACTTCGACGAGGATCAGCTTCGTCTCTGGCTTGATTGCCGCTTCGAAAGCGGCGGCGTCGGTTGGATCCGCCAGGGTCGCCTCATAGCCGAGGCGCGGAAGGTCTTGCGTCAGGAGGCGTAGGGAGCGCCCGTAGAGCTGGTTGCCGGCGACGATGTGGTCGCCCTTTTCAAGTAGCGCCAGCATGACTGTCGAGACCGCGCCCATGCCGGAACCGGTGACGACGCCCTTGCCCCAGTCGGGCTGAACGCCCTCCAGCCAGTCGATCTTTTCACCGACGATGGTGGCGTTCGGATGACCCTCGCGGCTGTAGGTGTAGCCCTGGAGCCGCCCCTCGTATTGCGCGTCCAGCTCGTCCGCATCGCGAGAGGCGTAGACGACGGAGGTCTGGATCGGGGAGGAGACGGGACGCGACGCGCTGGCGGGCTGGCGCGTGCGGCGGACGAGGGAGCGGGGATCGTGATCTGTCATGCCCCGCCAGTGCCGCGAGACGCCGCCGCTGTCAATCGAGGCGTCGACGCAGCGCCGCTTCGGTTTGAAAAGGACAGCGCTTTCAGCATGTTCCCAGAATCCCGGGATTCTAGAATTCTAGAATCCCGGGATTCTGGGAACGTCGATGCGAAGACAACGCCAAGGCGCGCAGCGAGGCGCCGTCGCAAAGCTCGGACGTTCATGTCGGTGAGAGAAGACGCGCTGGCGCGATCCGGCTTCGCCGCGCCGACTTCGCGTCAGCGCGCGCCCATGCCGAGCCGCATCGCCAGCGCCTTGGCCGGTCGCATCTGCGTGAGCGCCGTCAGTCCGACCCGCCGCAGATCGCGCAGCGGTTGCGCTTTCGTCAGCGCGGCCCGGTTCAGCGCGTCGACGCCGGAGACGCGGGCCGCCAGTTCCGGCCAGCGCCGCTGATAGGCGGAAAGCGCCGTCGCCGCGCCGGGATCGCCGCCGCCGGCCGCGACCGCTTTCATCAGCGTCTCGATATCGCCAAGCGACATGTTCAGACCCTGCGCGCCGATCGGCGGGACGACATGAGCGCTCTCCGCGATAAGGGCGATGCGGGGCGCTGTCAGGCGCTCCGCGATCAGCGAGATGATCGGCCAGGCGGCGCGGCCAGAGGCGAGCTTCAGGCGCCCGTGGACGCCGAGGGCGCGCTCGTTCAGCGCTTCCTCAAACTCAGGGACGGGCAGGGCGGCGAGGCGTTCGGCCTCTCCCGCCCGCTCCATCCAGACGACGGAGCAGCGCGGGCCGTCCTCGCCGTCGGGCATGGGCACCAGCGTGAACGGGCCGCCGGTGCGGTGAATCTCGGTGGAGACGCCGAAATGCGGCTCCTCCATCGCGACCGTGAAGACGAGCGCCTTCTGGCCGTAGTCCCACCGGCGGGCGGAGATTCCCGCCATGTCGCGGATGGTGGAGTTGCGCCCATCGGCCCCGACGACGAGCTGCGCTTTGATCGTGCTTCCGTCGGAGAGGCGGGCGAGCGCGTGGTCGCGGCGGACGATCAGGTCTTCGATCGCCGTCTCCGCCCTCTGCTCGGCCGTCTCAAGCTGCTCAATCCGCTTGTTCAGCGCCTGGCGCATGGCGGCGTTGGGGACGTTCCAGCCGAAGGGCGGCTCGCCGATCTCGTCAGCGGCGAAATCGGCGATCTCCCGCGCCGCGTTCTCCCTCCCGCCGGCGTCGATCAGGCGCATCACGTCGAGTGCGGCGGTCTCCCCGCTGAGGAGCGGCCATACGCCCGCATCCTCCAGCACCGCCACGGCGGGTTTCAGGAAGGCCGTGGTGCGGGTGTCGTTCATCCCCGCGGCCACGGGCGCGCGGTCGACGCAGATCGCGCGGCGCCCTGACGCCGCGAAGGCCGCCGTCGCCGCGAGGCCGGCGACGCCGCCGCCTATGATGAGGATGTCGGTTTCAACCCGCATGGCGCGTCTCCTGTCGTCCTCCTCGAAAGGTAGCTCCCCGGCGCAGCGCGTTCATCGCGGCGGAACGGCGCGGGTGAGCGCCGCCGCCATCGTCCGCGCCGCTTCCAGGGCCCCTTCGAGATAGCCGCCATGGACTGGCGCGGTTTCGGCCGAAGCGATGAAGAGCCGTCCGGCCCACGGCCCGCTCGGCTGGGCGACGGGGCCGTAGGCGGGATGCGCGGTAAGTGGCGCGCGGTCTTCATCGGTCGCCGTGGCGACGTCGGCGACCCAGTCCTTCAGGAGAACGTCGATTGGCGCGGCTGCTTCGTCGCCGAAGAGACGCGCGAGCTGGTCGATTGCCGCGCGCTTCAGGGCGTCCGCATCGGCGCGCTGGTCGGGCGGGGCGGAGACGAAGCCGAAGAGAGCGCCGCTCGCGCCGTCAGCGGGGGAGGCGTCGTGTATCTCCGCCAGCGGGCCGCGATGGCTGATCGCGTCGCCTGAGAGGCCCGCGCGCCGCCAAAACGGCGTCGGGTAAATCGCAACGAGCTTTGCGTGTCCCGCCATCCAGGTTGGAGGGACCGCGAGAGGGGCGATGTCGGCGCTCGGCTCCACGGCGATGGACTTCGCAATTAGGCGGGGCGGCATGGCGAGAACGATCCGCTCAGCGCGGATCGCGTCCCCGCCTTGAAGTTCGGCGACGACCCCGTCCGCGTCGAGGCGCAGGCCGGTCAGGCGTCGGGTGAGGCCGACATCGACCCCGCCCGCCAGCGCCTCCGCCACCGCGCCCATGCCGCCCTCGACGCGAAGAGAGCCCGCCATCGGCGCCATTTCCATATCTCGCCGGATCGCGCCGCTCGCGTCCTCGAAGACGAGGCGGCCTATGGCGTATTGCTCGAAGACGCGAAGCCCGAACCGCCTTGCGAGGGCCGCTATCAGCGGCTGGCCGGGCCAGAACCATGCCGGGCCGAGATCGTAGCGCGCCCCGCCGACCTCGGGCGACCAGGCGCGTCCGCCAACGCGGTCTCTAGTGTCGATAATCCGGAATTCCCGGCCATCGGCGCGGAGCGCGTCGGCGAGGGCGAGGCCGGTCAGCCCGGCCCCGACGATAAGCGTCTCGATCTCGCTCAAAGCAGGGCGGCCTGAACGTCCTTGGTCCAGCCGACATGCACCGCAACGCCATCCACGATCACCGGGCGTTTGATGAGCGTCGGGTTGGCGGCGAGGAGGGCCGCCGCGCAGTCGCCCTCCGCCTCCGTCTCCGCCTTCTCGGCGTCCGACAGGCCGCGCCATGTGGTCGAGCGACGGTTCACCAGCGCGTCTCCGCCCACGGCGGCGAGCCATGCGGCGATGGTCGCCTCATCGACGCCGTCGGCGCGCACGTCCTTCACCGTGAGATCAACGCCCGCCGCCTCAAGCGCCTTTTGCGCCTTCTTGCACGTGTCGCAGGATTTCAGTCCCCAAAACGTCAGGGCCATGTCGCGCTCTCCTCAGCCGCGTTGAACCATTTGCAGAAACCCGGCGAGGTCGTCCGTCGCCGCGTGTGCGTGGTGGTCATCCTCATGATTCTCCGTCACCCAGAGCGTCTTCATGCCCATCTCGCGCGGGGCGACGAGATTACGGAGATCGTCTTCGACCATCACTGCGCCTTCGACCGCTAAGCCATCGCTTGCAAACACTTTTTCAAATGCATCGCGACGTGGCTTCGGGGCGAAATCCGCGTCCTCCACCCCGTAACGGGCGTCGAAAAGGTCGCTCAGACCGCGGGCGGCCAGCACGTTGTCCGCATGGCCGCGGCTGCCATTCGTATAGACGATTTTGCGGCCGGGCAGGTCGGCGATGGCCTCCGCCAGCGCCGGATCATGGGTCAGGTGGCTGACGTCGATCTCATGCACTTCGTGAAGATAGGGATGCGGATCGGCCCCGTGCCGCTCCATCAGCCCCGCGAGCGTCGTGCCGTATTCGCGCCAGTAGGCGTCGCGGAGCCGGTTCGCCTCCGCCTCGTCAACGCCGGCCAAACGCATCACGTAATCGGTCATCTTAACTTCGATCTGGTCGAAGAGCCGCGCAGACGGCGGATAGAGCGTGTTGTCGAGGTCGAAAACCCAGGCGTGGGCGTCGCGAAACTGGGCATGGGGCATGGCGAGAGACAACTTTGGCGTTAGGTTACGGCTTGAACAGGTAGAGGGAACGGCGATGGCGGACAAGGCGGACTGGACCGGCGATCTCGGCGCTGAATGGGCCAAACGCGCGGACGTGATGGAGCGGATGCTGGATCCGTTCGGAACGCAGTCGATCGGGGCTCTCGGCATCATCGCCAAAAGCAAGGTGCTGGATCTCGGCTGCGGCGGCGGGTCGAGCACTTTTCGCCTCGCCCGTAAAGTCGGCGTTCGGGGCGCGGTCGTCGGCGTCGACGTCTCGCCCGACCTGATTGCGCTGGCCGCGGCGCGTCGGGCGGCGGGCAAGGGCTCCTTCAGCCGCGCGGGATTTCTTCTCGCCGACGCCGCGGCGGAGGGCGTGCTTCCGGAGAGCGCGTTCGATGCGCTCCATTCGCAGTTCGGCGCGATGTTCTTCGATCAGCCGACCGCCGCTTACGTCAACATCCGCAAGGCGCTGAAACCCGGGGCCCGCGTCTCCATCGTCTGCTGGCGGGGGCCGAAGGAAAATTCCTGGGCGATGGCGGCGATGGACGCCGCGCGCCCCTATCTCCCGCCGATCGAGCCGCCGCCGAAATTCGCGCCGGGCCCCTTCGCCTGGTCCGCGCCGGAGGAAACGTTTAAGCGCTACCTGCGCGACGCGGGCTTCGGCGACGTGCGCTGTCGGGGGATTGACCGGAGCATTCCGCTCGGCCTTGGGCTGAAAGGCGAGACCCCGCTCGACCGCGCCGTGAAGTTCTGCATGAAGATCGGCCCGCTCGCGAGCCGGATGAAGGGTCTCGGCAAGCCGGAGAAGGCTGAGATCAAGACCGCCGTGCGCGCCGCCCTCTCCGGGCTGGAGAAGAACGGGCGGATCATGGCCACCGGCGCGTGCTGGCTGGTGACGGCGAAAGCCTAGTCGCGTCGCTTCGTTTCCCGGTCAGTCTCGCTGGGCGCCCCCAAGCTCAGGCGCCGGGGCCGAGGGTGCGGGCTCCCTGCGCGGCGCAGGCTGCGGCGCGGGCGCCGCGATCGGCTCAGCGGGCCGCGCGGGCTGACGCCGCCGGGGGCGGCCGAAGACCATCACGGCGCGTTCGATGGTGCGGGGGGCGGAGAAGAACCCGCTCTTCTCCTCCACCGGGAAGGTGTCGGAGCGAAGGTAGGTCCAGCCGTCGGCGGCCTGCTCTTCGATGATCTCGCCGATGGTGTAGGCGAAGCGCTCCTCCCCGCCCTTTACGCCCTTCACCTTGCGCGCTTTGCGCGGCGCGATGATCGTCTTGTAGTCCATGTCGGCCATATCGTCCCCTTAGCGCCGCTTCGCCGCCGATCCCACCGTCAGTTCCTTATCGCGGGGCCGGTTGTCTCGACAACCGCAACCTCGCGCCGCCGCGCGAGACGCGAACGTCACTCGACGCCCAGCTTCTCCTTCACCAGTGCGTTCACCGCCTGCGGATTGGCCTTGCCCTGCGTCGCCTTCATGACCTGGCCGACGAACCAGCCCGCCATGGACGGCTTCGCCTTCGCCTGCTCGACCTTGTCGGGGTTCGCCGCCATCACCTCGTCCACCGCGGCCTCGATGGCGCCGGTGTCGGTGACCTGCTTCATGCCCCGCATCTCGACGATTTCGGCGGGGTCGCCGCCTTCGGTCCAGACGATTTCGAAGAGGTCCTTGGCGATCTTGCCGGAAATGTCGCCCTTGGCGATCAGGTCGATCACCCCGCCGAGCTGGCTGGCGGAGACGGGGCTTTCCTTGACGCCCATGCCTTCCTTGTTCAGCCGCCCGAAAAGCTCGTTGATCACCCAGTTCGCCGCCGCCTTGCCGTCCCGGCCGTTGGCGACCGCTTCAAAGAAGTCGGCGTTCTCGACCTCAGCGGTGAGGACTGAGGCGTCGTATTCAGTGACGCCGTAATCGGCGACGAAGCGCGCTTTCTTGGCGTCAGGCAGTTCGGGCAACGTCGCGGCGATCTGATCGACCCAGGCCTGCTCGAACTCCAGCGGCAGGAGGTCGGGGCAGGGGAAATAGCGGTAATCATGCGCCTCCTCCTTGGAGCGCATGGAGCGCGTCTCGCCCTTGCCGGGATCATAGAGGCGCGTCTCCTGATCGACCGAACCGCCGTCCTCCAGAATGCCGATCTGGCGGCGCGCTTCGTACTCGATGGCCTGCTGGATGAAGCGCATGGAGTTCATGTTCTTGATCTCGCAGCGCGTGCCGAGATGGCCGAAATCGCCGGTCTCGCGGAACTTTTCGTAGTCGCCCGGCTTGCAGACGGAGACGTTGACGTCGGCCCGGAGCGAGCCCTCCTGCATGTTCCCGTCGCAAGCCCCGAGATAGCGCAGGATCTGGCGGAGCTTGCGGACATATTCCGCCGCCTCCTCCGGCCCCCGGATATGCGGGCGGGAGACGATCTCCATCAGCGCGACGCCGGTGCGGTTGAGGTCGACGTAAGACATGGTCGGGTCTAGGTCGTGAACCGACTTGCCCGCGTCCTGCTCCAGATGGATGCGTTCGATCCCCACCTTGCGGGCGACGCCCGGCTCCATATCCACCAGCACCTCGCCCTCGCCGACGATCGGGTGCTTAAACTGGCTGATCTGATAGCCCTGCGGCAGGTCGGGGTAGAAATAGTTCTTCCTGTCGAAGACGGAGCGCAGGTTGATCGCCGCCTTGATGCCGAGCCCGGCGCGGATCGCCTGCTCGACGCAGAACTCGTTGATCACGGGCAGCATGCCGGGCATCGCCGCGTCGATCAGGCTCACATTCGAGTTCGGCTCCTGACCGAACTCGGTGGAGGCGCCGGAGAAGAGCTTCGACTTGGACTGGACCTGCGCGTGAACCTCCATCCCGATCACCATCTCCCAGTCGCCGGTGGCGCCCGGGATCGTCTTCACGGCGGGTTCGGTATAGGCGAGTTCGGTCATCGGCGGGCCTCGTCCGGTGCAATAGGTCGTCGCGGGTGAATACGCCGCGCGTCAGATGGCGACAAGAGCCGCCGGGCGTTCTAAGATCGCCGCAAGCTGGCGTTTTTCGCGCGTAGGGGGTGTCATGGGTTTCATTCGGAGTTTCGGGCGCGGTTTCGGAACGCTCGTCGCTTTCGCCTTGACGGCTGGCGCGGCGCAGTCGGATGCGCTGGATGATATTCGGGAGGGCGGGGCGATCAGCCTCGGCTACCGGACCGACGCGCCGCCCTTTTCCTCCCTCTCCTCGCTGGGGGAGCCAGAAGGCCTCGCGATCAGTCTCTGCCGCGACGCCGCGAAGCAGGTCCGCGCCGCGCTCGAGCTGGAGACGCTGGCGGTCAATTACGTTCCCGTCACCGCCGCCGACCGGTTCGACGCGCTGGCGGAAGGGCGCATTCACCTCCTCTGCGGGCCGACCACGCAGACGCTGGCGCGGCGTGAGGCGCTGGATTTCTCCATCCCCTACTTCATCGACGGATCCAGCGTCGTTTTCCGTGCGGGCCCGATCGAAACGGTTGACGACATCCGTGGGGAGGCGATCGGCTATCTCGGCGATACGACGACGGAAGATGTGGTCGGCGCGCTCCTCGCCGAGCGCGGGGTGGAGGCGCTGGAGCGCGCCTACGCCAGCCATCTCGACGGGCTCGCCGCGCTGCAATCGGGGGAAATCGCCGCCTATTTCGGCGATCAGGCGATTCTGCGCTACCTGATCGGAGAAATCCGCCCGACCGTCCCTTTGCGATTCTCGCCGAACCAGTTCTCGTTCGAACCCTACGCGCTGGCCATGCGCCGGGGCGAGACGCGACTTCGGCTTGAGGTCGATCGCGCGCTTTCCGAGACCTTCGCCTCAGGCGCGATCTACACCCATATCAACGCCTCGCTCGGGGAGGTGACGCTCTCCGACATCGCGCTGGCGGTTTATCAGGTGGTGACGCTGCCGGAGTGACGCTCAGAGCGCGGTCCATCCCCCGTCGACCGAAATCGTCGTGCCCGTGACCTGCGCCGCATCGTCGGAGCAGAGATAACAGACCGTCCCGCCGATCTGCTCCACCGTCGCGAATTCCTTGGAGGGCTGGCGGGCGAGCATGACGTCGCGAATGACCGTCTCCCGATCCAGCCCGTATTCCTTCATCGTGTCGGGGATCTGCGCCTCCACCAGCGGGGTGAGGACGTAACCGGGGCAAACGGCGTTGCAGGTGATCGGCTCCTGCGCGGTCTCGAGCGCGGTGACCTTGGAGAAACCGACGACCCCGTGCTTCGCCGCCACATAGGCGGATTTGTAAGGCGATGCGGTCAGGCCGTGGGCTGATGCGATGTTGACGATCCGGCCCCATCCGGCCTCCCGCATCAAAGGAAGCGCCGCGGCGGTGGTGTGAAAAGCGGAGGAGAGGTTGATCGCGATGATCGCATCCCATTTGCCCGCCGGAAAATCGGGGATCGGGGAGACATGCTGGATCCCCGCGTTGTTCACCAGGATAGCGCAGCCGCCGAAGGCCTCCGCCGTTTTCTCAACGCCCATGCGGCATGCGTCGCCGTCCGACATGTCGGCGGAGACGTAGATCACCTTCGACCCCGTCTCCTCCGCCAGCGATTTCGCCAGCGCGTGGTCTTCGTCCCGGTCGGTGAAGGAGTTCAGGGCGACGTTCGCCCCGCGCTTGGCGAGCTCCCGCGCGACGCCGAGGCCGATGCCCGAATTGGAGCCTGTGACGAATGCGGTTTTGCCGGAAAAGGACATGGTCGCGCCTTCTTTGATTGCGTGCGTTGCGGCGCAACATAGGCGTAGCGCGGGGCTGGCGTAAGGCGTAACTTGCCCGCGCTCACCAAACGGATGGGGCCAAAAAAAAACGCCCGCACGAGGCGGGCGTTAGTGCATTGAGGCAGGTTTCATACAGGCAAGAAACCTATCGAGCAGTGGAGTGAACATGACCGATAACCCTGCGACTGGCAACCCTAAATTTCGCTCTTTGCGCGAAGTCGGGTGGAAAAGCGCTGTCGGAAAACTGTTATGTTTCTGCATGATGGCGGCTTTTCTTGGCGCATCGGATTCAGCGCGAGCGGCGCCCGCGCACGGGATCGCAATGCACGGAGCGCCTGAATTACCTGAGAATTTCGCCCATCTGCCTTACGCGAATCCCGACGCGCCCAAGGGCGGCGCGATAAGGTTCGGGGAGGTCGGAACCTTCGACAGTCTGAACCCCTACATCATCAAGGGCGTGACGCCCTGGCGGCTCCGTTTCCTGACGGTCGAATCGCTTCTGGGGCGCAACTGGGATGAGCCGTTCTCGCTCTACGGGCTCTTGGCCGAGAGCGTGGAGACGCCGGAAGACAGAAGTTGGATCGAGTTCACATTGCGGGAGGAGGCGCGGTTCTCCGACGGATCGCCGGTGACGGTGGAGGACGTGATCTTCTCCCTCCGTCTTCTGGACGAGGAAGGGCGCCCGCCGTTTCGCGGCGGGCTGCGCAACGTCGCCTCCATCGAGCAGACGGGGCCGCGACGCCTGCGCATCGACTTCGTAGAGCCGGACCGCGAGGCCCCGCTGATCATGGGCCTGCGCCCGATCCTGAAGAAGGCGCAGTGGGAGGATCGGGAGTTCGGTGAGACGAGCCTCGATCCGATCATCGGCTCAGGTCCCTATGTCGTCGCGGACCTGGAGGCGGGACGGACGCTGACCCTTAGGCGGAACCCTGACTACTGGGGGCGCGATCTGCCGTTGATGCGGGGGCAGGCGAATGTCGATGAGATCGTCATCGAGTATTTCCGCGACGGCTCGACCATGTGGGAGGCGTTCAAGGTCGGCGCGATCGACGTCTTCCATGACGGCGACCCAGAGCGATGGGCGACCGGATACGAGTTCGCTGCGACGCGCGACGGGGGGCTGACGCGGTCGGAAGTCCCGCATCAGCGTCCTTCGGGAATGCGCGGCTTCGTTTTCAACACGCGCAATCCGCTCTTCGCCGATCAGCGGGTGCGGGAGGCGCTTACGCTCGCCTTCGACTTCGAATGGGTGCAGAGGACGATGCTCGCCGGGGCGAATGAGCGGATCGCGAGCTTCTTCGGCGGTTCCGATCTCGGTCATTCCGGAGAGGCCGCGGGCGCGGAGCGCGATCTGCTGGAACCCTTCGCCGCCGATCTGCCGCCGGGCGCGCTGGATGGGGCGACCCGTCCGCCGGTGTCGCAGGGCGACGGACGCAACCGCCGCAATCTGCGCGCCGCGAACCGGCTTCTCGAGGAAGCGGGATGGTCGGTGCGGAACGGCGCCCGGGTGGGGCCGGACGACCGGCCGTTCGCCTTCGAGATCCTGATCGGACGTTCGGCCGACGAGAAGGTCGCGGGCGTTTTCGCGACGGCCTTGGAGCGGCTGGGCGTCGACGCCGAAATCAGGCTGGTGGACGACGCGCAATATCAGGCGCGGCTGACGGAGTATGACTTCGACATGATCGTCCACCGCTGGGCGCCCTCGCTCAGCCCCGGCGTGGAGCAGTGGAAATACTGGGGATCGGAGGCGGGGAAGGAGCCCGGCAGTCGCAATCACGCGGGCGTCGACAGCCCGGCGGTGGACGCCGCTATCGCCGCGCTCACCGTCTCCGAGACGCGGGACGATCTGGTCGCCGCGGCGCGCGCGCTCGACCGGGTGCTGGCGGCGGAGCGCTACGTCATTCCGTTCTGGCATGCGCCGGCGAGCCGGATCGCCCATGACGAGAGACTGCGCTTTCCCGAACGCACGCCGCTCTACGGCGACTGGCTCGGCTTCCTGCCCGACGTCTGGTGGGCGGAGAGGTAGGGGCGGCTTCGTCGAAGCTCCTTCGGAGCCGTCTCCTCACCCGCCGCCGCGCGAGCGCGGCGCGGCGCTTAACTGAGGCGAGCGAGCGCTGTGGGAGGGCGCGCAACCGCCCATTTTCACCCTTCTATGAATATCCCCCGGCCAGAGGCGCTCGGCCCAATCGGAGCCGCGCGTCAGGGCGGGGAAGCGTGGGAGACTTCGGTCCCCTTCAGGCGAAACATTGCGTGCGCCCGCGGCGTTGCAGATTTGCGTATTTTAAGGAAGCAGTCCGGGCGGTCAGGCGACCAGTTCGCCTTCGGGCGTGCGTTTGGCGACGCCGGCTTCGATCTCCTCCTTCGTCGGGGGGACGACAAGACCGGCGGAGATGACGAGCTTCGCCGCTTCCTCCACCGTCATGTCGAGCGCGACCACGTCGCGGGTCGGCACGAAGAGGAGGAAGCCGGAGGTTGGGTTCGGCGTGGTGGGGAGAAAGACGCTGGTCATCTCCGGTTCGTTCGCCTTGCCCGGCAACTCCCCCGTCGTGCGGGTGGAGACGAAGGCGATCGCCCAGAGGTCCTTGCGCGGATATTCGATCAGGCAGGCCTGTTTGAAGGAGGTTTCCGACTGGCTGAGGATCGTCTCGGCTATCTGCTTCAAGGCGTTGTAGATCGAGCGGATGATCGGCATCCGGCTGACCCAGCTTTCGCCGAGCCGCACGATGGTGCGGCCGAAGAAGTTCTTCGTCAGCCACCCGACGATGGTGGTGAAGAGGAGAAAGACGACGACGCCGAAACCGGGGATATCGGCCCCGAGATAGGCGCCCGGATTGAAGCGCTCCGGCACCCAGGGGACGATGCTCTCGTCGATCAGAGTGATCGCCGTCCAGGCGAGATAGACGGTCAGGACGACCGGGCCGACGAGAACGATCCCCGCGAGGAAGTTGCCGCGAAGACGCCCCAGAAGGCCGCGGCGGGGCGGCGGCGCGATCAGCGGCTCGTGGTGATCGTCATCTTTCATAAAGGCGTTCTTGCTGCATGTGCGAAAGAATTAATAGCCGAGGCTGCGATCTACAATGTGCCAAAGCGGCTCACCGCGCTGTAGGCGGGCGATTTGCTCGATCACGACCTGCGCGGCGCCTGAGAGGCGCGTCTCCGCCGCGATATGGGGCGTGACGGTGACGTTGGGGTGACGCCAGAAGGGATGCGCCTCCGGCAGCGGCTCCTCATTGAATACGTCGAGCGTGGCGTGGCCGATCTGACCTGAGGCGAGGGCGGCGAGGAGGGCGTCGTCGTCGATCAGAGGGCCGCGGCCCGGGTTGATGATCGCGGCGCCTTTGGGCGTCAGCGCCAGGGTCTCCGCATCCAAGACATGGCGGGTGTCGTCGGTCAGCGGCATGATCGTGACGATGATCTCGCCCCGGCTCAGCGCCTCGCGAAGGCCGTCTGGGCCGGAGAGGCAGGTCACGCCTTCGATAGACTTTTGCGAGCGGCTCCAGCCGACCACGTTGAAACGTAGCGCGGCGAGCATCTTCGCCGCGTCCGCGCCGAGGGCGCCGAGGCCGAGGACGGCGACGGTGCGGTCGCGCGAGAGGGGCGGGATGGTCGGATCCCACACGCCGTTCGCGGTGTCGCGGATGTGTTTGTCGAGGCCGATATGGTGGCGCATCACATGCCCGACGATGTAGTCGGTCATTCCCTCCGTCAGGCCGGGCTCAACCATGCGGCATAGCGGCGGGGCGTCCGGCAGGGTCGGGTTGGCGAGGTAGCTTTCGACGCCCGCCCAAATGCTCTGGATCAGTTTCGCGCCCGCGTAAGGCTTCAGATCCTTCGCGCCGGTAATCGGGTTGAGCACGAGGACGTCGACTTCCTCCCGCGGCACGTCGTCGTCTTCGGTGAAGAGCTCGAAAGCGACGCCCTCATCCGAAGCGCGGCGCTTCAGTTCTGGCGCCCAGAGCGCGGTTTGCGCGGGGTCGGAGGAGAAGAGGACTTTCATAGGAGCCTAACTTCGTCGGTGGATATGGGCGCTCTGGATCAGGCCAAAGGCGAAAAGAAGGACGAGCATCGCGGATCCGCCATAGGAGACGAGGGGCAAAGGGACGCCGACGACCGGGGCGAGGCCGAGGACCATCGCGACGTTCACCGCGAAGAAGAAGAAGAAAGTCATCGTTAGCCCGCCTGTCATGAGGGAGCCGAAGCGGTCGCGGTTGGCGAACATGGAGGCGAAGCAGAAGAGGATGAGGAGGCAGTAGAGCGCGAGAAGGGTCGCGCCGCCGACGAAACCGAACTCCTCCGCCAAGGTCGTGAAGATGAAGTCGGTGTGCTTTTCGGGGAGGAAATTCAGGCGGGACTGCGTCCCTTCCATGAACCCGCGGCCCGAGATGCCGCCGGAGCCGAGGGCGATTTTCGACTGGGTGATGTGATAGCCGGCGCCGAGCGGATCCTGACTTGGATCGAGGAACGTTTCGATACGGCGATACTGGTAGTCTTTGAGGATCTGCCAGTCGGTGCCTCGCGACTGCATCACCGCGAAGATGAGCCCGCCGACCCCGGCCCCTGCGGCCGAGAAATACCAGAGCGAGACGCCTGCGAGGAACATCGACACGCCGCCCCCCGCGAGAAGTAGGATCGCCGTGCCGAGGTCCGGCTGCTTCAGGACGAGCGCGACGGGGACGAGGATCAGGATAAGCGGCGGAATGAGCCAGACCGGATGCGAGGTCTTCTCCGGCGGCAGCCAGGCGTAGTAGCGGGCGAGGGCGAGGATCAGCGCGACCTTCATCACCTCCGATGGCTGAAGCCGCATGAAGCCGAGGTCGATCCAGCGCTGCGCGCCCATGCCGGTGACACCGACGAATTCAACCGCCACCAGAAGGCCGATCGCGCCCATGTAAAAGAGCGGCGACATCGCCTTCCAGAACCGGATGTCGATCATCGCCACGATGATCAGGCCCACGAAACCGACGCCGAAGCGGATCATCTGAAGCCGGGCCCAGGGGTCCAGCGACCCGCCCGCGACCGAGAAAAGCATCAGGAAGCCGATGGCGCCGACCGCGATCAGAAGGACGGCGATCGCCCAGTTGAAGCGAAGCGCCTTGGCGAGGCCGGAGAGGCGTTTCTCCGGCGCGCGGACGTCGGCGACAATGCTCATGCCCCGTTCCTCACGCCCGATCGCTCCCGGCCAGCTGCTCGTCCAGTTTGCGTCGCTCGTCTTCGCGCCGCAGGCGTTCTTCCTCGCGCTTCCCGGGCGGGAAGGCGCGGAGCGGCGGTTCCCCGTCGTAGAGAGCGCGCATCATGATGTCGCGCGCGATGGGAGCCGCTGCGCGGGAGCCGCCGCCGCCATGTTCGACGATGACGGAGATCGCGTATTTCGGCTTGTCGTAAGGCGCGAAGCCGACGAAGAGCGCGTGGTCGCGCCGCTCCCACGGAAGGTCTTCATTGCGGATGACGCCACGGGCGCGCTCGGCGAGGGTGATGCGGCGCACCTGGCTGGTGCCGGTCTTGCCGGCCATCGCCATCGCCTCATCCGCGATGCGCGAGCCGTAGGCGGTGCCGCGCCGCTCGTTCGAGACGGCGAACATCGCGTCGCGCACGAGGCGCAGGTGGTTGGGATCGATGTTCATCGACGGCGCTTCGGCGATCGGCGCGGGCTCGCCCTCGATTGTGCGGATGAGGCGGGGCGCCACGGCGGAGCCGTTCCCAGCGAGGCGGGCCGTCATCATGGCGAGCTGGAGGGGCGTTGCGAGCACGAAGCCCTGACCGATGCCCGCGTTCAGCGTGTCGCCGATCTGCCAGGGCTCGTCATGGTAGGCGCGCTTCCAGTCCTTCGTCGGCACGAGGCCGCCGCGCACCGCGGTCATGTCGAAATCGGGTCGGACGCCAAGGCCGAGGCGGCGCGACATCTCCGCGATCTTCTCGATGCCGACCCGTTTCGCGACGTCGTAGTAGTATACGTCGCAGGATGATTTGAGGGAGTCGCGCAGGTCCACCGCGCCATGGCCGCCCCGCTTCCAGCAGTGGAAAAAGCGGTCGCCCAGCTTGTATCGCCCGTTGCAGTAGACCGTCTCGCCGGGGCTGATCACCCCGTGCTCAAGCGCCGCCAAGGCGACGATCATTTTGAAAGTGGAGCCCGGCGGGTAGAGGCCGGAGACGGATTTGTTCGCCAGCGGGCGGTACTTGTCCTCAAGCAGCGCGGACCACTCGCGCTGGCTGATGCCGACGACGAATTTGTTCGGATCGAACCCGGGATAGGAGGCGAGGGCGACCACGTCGCCGGTCTCCACCTCCATCACGACGACGCCCGCGCTTTCCCCCCGCAAGCGATCCATCGCGTAGCGCTGGAGGCCGAGGTCGATGGTGAGGCCGAGATCGGCGCCGGCGACGCCGTCGGTGCGGTCGATCTCCCGGATGACGCGGCCGACGGCGTTCACTTCGATCCGGCTTGCGCCCGCCGCGCCGCGCAAGGTCGGCTCCACCGCCCGTTCGACGCCGTTCTTGCCGATATGGAAGTCGGGGATCTGGAAGAGCGGGTCCTGCGCGTCGGACCGTTCCTGATCGCGTTCGGAGAAGCGCGCGACATAGCCGATGACATGGGCGAGGACGTCGCCTTCGGGGTAGTGGCGCGTCAGCCCGACCTCGGGCGCGACGCCGGGCAGGGCGGGGGCGTTGGCGTTGATCTGGGCGAAATCCTCCCAGTCGAGATGCTCCGCCACAGTCACCGGCACGAAAGCGGATTTGGAGCGCATCTCGCGCAGGGCGCGGCTGCGCTGGCGGGGAGTGATCTCGATGATGCGGCCGAGCTCGTCCAGCACGGCCTCCACATCGCCCGCCTGTTCGCGGACCATGACGACGCGGTAGTTCTGCCGGTTCACCGCGATGGGTTCGCCGTTGCGGTCGGTGATCTCCCCGCGCGCGGGCGGGATCAGGCGAACGTTGATCCGGTTCTCCTCCGCCAGCATGCGGTACTTGTCGGAGGCTTCGATCTGCAGGTCCCGCATGCGCCAGACGAGCGCGCCGACGACCAGCGCCTGCGCGCCAAGGAGCATCACGCCCCGCCGCGTCACCTCGACGTTGCGCCGCTTCTCCGGCGTTTTGCGGAAAGAGAACGTCATCTCGCCGGTCTCGGTCTCGCGCCGGCGCGGATCAGGTTGCGCGCC
>JBCAXH010000010.1:0-11469 GCA_038534155.1 Pseudomonadota bacterium | reverse complement strand
CGACGGAATGGCGGAGGAGCCAGTCGCGATTGGCGCGGAGCGCCTCCACCGCGGCCAGCATCGTCAGCGCGCCGAGGCCCGCGGGACCGCCCCCAAGCACGTCATTGGCGAGGCCCAAAAGCAGGACGAGCGCGCTCGGCGTCGACCCCGGACGGCGAAGCGCGAGAAAAGCCGCAACGCAAAAGAGAAGCTCAGGCGAAGGCGCCGCGCTGGCGCGGGCGCCGAGGGGCGCGAGCTCGAGAAGGATGGCGAGCCAGCCGAAGCCGATGAGGACGAGCGCGTTCAGCCAGCGGGCGTAAGCAGGATCGCGCTGGATCATTGCAGCGCTTCCGACGGGGAGGAGGGGAGCGCGCTCGCCTCCGGCAGGACGAGGCCGCCAGGCGCGTCGATCCTCGTCGACGGGCTGTAGCGGAGGACGCGCACGAACTCGAGCCGTTCATAGTCGGCGGAGACCTGGATGCGCGTTCCCGCCTCGCCGATCACCGCGACGACGCCGACGGGCAGATCGGGCGGGAAGACCCCGCCGTCGCCGCTGGTCACGACCCTGTCGCCCGGCGCGACGCCCGACGTGCTTTCGATGAAGGAGAGGCGCGGCGCGTCGTCGTTCTCCCCGGTCAGGATCGCGCGGCGGCCCGACGGTAGGACTTTCACCGGCACCCGGCTGTTGAAATCGGTGAGGAGAAGGAGGCGCGCCGCCCGCTCGCCCACGCCGACGACCCGGCCCACCAGCCCGTCGCCGTCCACCGCCGCCGCCCCGTCGGAGACCCCGTCGCCGCGCCCGATGTTGATCAGGACGCTCTGGGCGAAGGGCCCGCCGCTATCGGCGATCACCTCGCCTGAGACGAATGTGATCCGGGGCGCGAGGCGGACGTTGTTCAGCGCCCGAAGTTGCGCATTCTCCCGCTCCAGCTGCTGAGCCTGTTCGCGCCAGGCGCGCATGCGCTGGATTTCCTGCCTGAGAAGGCGGTTCTGCTCATAGACCCGCGAAAAATTCTCGAAATCCTCGATCATGTGGGAGGCGGCGCTGAGCGGGTTCGCGGTCAGCTCGACCGAAGGCGTGACCTTGTCCGCCAGCGTCATGCGCAGACGCTCCACCCGAGGGCTGTCGGCGCGCCACATGACGAAAAGAACGATGCAAACGAGGACGAGCGCGATCAGGAAGCCGCGCTGCGCGAGGCGCCAGAACTCCGATCCGATATCGCCGCGCTCGCGGGACGCCATGTCCGCTCCTCACTCAAAGCCGACCGGCGCCCGAGGCGCGCGAGGTCGGTCAAACGCTGTCGCGCAAAACGTGCCTCAGGGCCGAGCGGTGCTCAAGCGCCTTGCCGGTGCCGAGCGCTACGCAATTCAGGCTCTCATCCGCGATCGTCACGGCGAGGCCCGTCTGCTCCCGCAGCGCCACGTCCAGATCGCCGAGAAGGGCGCCGCCGCCCGTCAGCATCACGCCGCGATCCACGATGTCCGCCGCGAGGTCGGGAGGCGTCGCCTCCAGCGCGACCATCACGGCCTCCACGATCTGCTGAACGGGATCGCCGAGCGCTTCGGCAATCTGCGCCTGAGTGATTTCGATTTCCTTAGGCACGCCGTTCAGAAGGTCGCGCCCCCGGATCTCCATCGCCTCGCCGCGCCCGTCGTCGGGCTTGCGGGCGGTGCCGATGGCTTTCTTGATCCGCTCCGCCGTCGCCTCGCCGACCAGCAGGTTCTGCTGACGGCGGAGGTAGGAGATGATCGCGTCGTCCATCTTGTCGCCGCCGACGCGAACCGATCGCGCGTAGACGATGTCGCCAAGCGAAAGAACCGCGACCTCAGTCGTGCCGCCGCCGATGTCGACCACCATCGATCCCGTCGGCTCGCCGAACGGCATGCCGGCGCCAATGGCGGCGGCGACGGGTTCGGGGATGAGGGCGGCCTTGCGGGCGCCGGCGGACAGCACGCTCTCCATGATCGCGCGCTCCTCCACCGCCGTCGCGCCATAGGGCACGCAGACGATGATCTGTGGGGCGGTGAAGACGCCGCGTTTGTGGACCTTGCGGATGAAGTGCTTGATCATCGCCTCGGCGACGTCGAAATCGGCGATGACGCCGTCGCGCATCGGGCGCACGGCCTCAATCGAACCCGGCGTGCGGCCGAGCATCTGCTTGGCGTCCTCGCCGACCGCGAGCACCTCTTTCTTGCCGTCCTTCACGTGGTACGCGACCACGGAAGGCTCGTTCAGCACGATGCCCTTGCCCTTGACGTAAACAAGGGTGTTCGCCGTACCGAGGTCGATGGCCATGTCCGAGGAGAACACGCCGAAGATGCCGTTGAACATGATCGCTCGCCTTCGCAGCCCTCTTTAGGGGCTATTCTGTTGCACCGCTTATAGAGCCGACGGGGGGAGGGGGTAAAGGGCGATTCGCTTTACTACTCAGGGGCTTTCGCGAGGTGCCAGGCGATCAACTCGCCGTAACGCTGATCCCCCGCGCCGCGCCCGACGGCGCGCTGCGCGATGGTGGAGCAGGGCATGCCGTTCGCCTCGATGATCACCGGGCCGTTCTCGGTCGGCGCGATGTCCCAGCCGACGAGCGCGAACGCTGGCGTTACGCGGGCATGGGCGGCGAGCGCCATCTCCAGCGCCTGCCGCCAGAAAGGAACGATCCGCCCGGTGATCGCGGCGCCGGTTTCGGGGTGTGCGTCGAAGTCTCCGGGACGCTTGCCGTAGCAGCCGCGCCCGAGCGCGCCGGTCTCCGGGTCGATATGCGCCATTAGCCCGCCCGCCGCGATGTTGTCGACGCGCGCGCCTGGCTTTCCGGCGAAACGCAGCACGGTCGTCACGGCTTCCGGCGCGCCGACTTCGTTCAGCATGGTGGAGATGCGCATCGTGGCGAGGGCGTCGAGCGCGATGTCGGCGAGGTTCGCGTGCGTGCGGAGGTAATCTTGCGCCACCCAGTCGACCTTCGCGCCGATGCGGCTTCGGAGGAAAGCTTCAACGGCGGCGGGATCGGGCAGCGGCGGCGCGTCGGCGATATGGGTGAACCCAACGCCGCCCGTGCCGTAGACGGGTTTGACGCAGAACTCCGCCCCGAGCGGAACGCCGTTCGCCTCAAGTTTCCCGCCCGTGTTCCGGGCGAAGGTGCGGGGCGTGGGAAACCCCTCTTCCGCGCATCTTGCGTCGAAGCGGTCCTTGAACTTGAGGATGCAGTCATCGCGCCAGTTCGTTGGATTTATGCGCTTATTGATCGCCGTGTGTTCGAATTTTCGCAGGTAGGCTTTGAACTCGGAGACATCTTTCGAGCGGAAGAGCGCGATCTCCTTCGGGTCGCCCCAAGTGGACCTCGCGATCGCCGCCGCCTCCGCCGCCCAGGCGTCTCCCATGCCGAACCTGCGCGCGATCTTCGCGGCGCGCGAGGACGTCCACGCGCGGAAACCGGCGCCGATGAGCGCGTCCGCCGCGCGACGCGGGAGCGACCGCGCGGCGGATTTGCGGGCGTAGAAATCCTTCAGAAACGCAGGGGCGGCGAAGCCGTCTTCGTTTCGCGCGGCGGGAAACAGCTCGAACGACCGCTTCCATTCGTAGAGCCGCCAGTTTTTCGTTTCCATCGGCGGCTCCCGGGAGAGGCGAAACGCCCGGACCGAAGCGGCCCGGGCGCTGGATTAACTCGCGATGGAGATCGTCTCGTTCGGCGCCGACTTGCCCCGCCGGACCATCAGCTTGTTCAGCGCGATGATGTAGGCGCGGGCGGAGGAGACGATGGTGTCCGTATCCGCCGCCTGGCCCTGGACGATCTTGCCGTCCTCCTCCAGCCGCACGGAAACCGTCGCCTGCGCGTCGATCCCGTCGGTAACCGCCTGAACAGAATAGACTTTCAGCACCGCCTCATGTTCCACGAGGCTGTCGATCGCCTTGTAGGCCGCGTCCACCGGCCCGTCGCCCTGCGCCGTCGCCGAATAGTCCGTCCCGTCGATGGTCAGCGTGATGTCCGCGAATTTCGGATCCACCGTGCCAGCGGAGACGCGCATGTGCTTGAGCTGGATGCGGTCGTTGGCGGCGGACGTCCGCTCATCGTCAATGAGGGCGACGATGTCCTCGTCGAAGACGTCCTTCTTGGTGTCGGCCAGCGCCTTGAAGCGGATGAACGCCTCCTGAAAGGCGTTGTCGCCCATGTCGATGCCAAGGTCCTTCAACTTGGCGCGGAAGGCGGCGCGGCCCGAATGCTTGCCCATCGGCAGGGCGTTGTCGGAGAGGCCGACGTCCTGCGGGCGCATGATCTCGAACGTCTCCGCGTTCTTCAGGACGCCGTCCTGATGGATGCCGCTTTCATGGGCGAAGGCGTTCTTGCCGACGATGGCCTTGTTCGGCTGCACGACAAAGCCCGACGCGGTGGCGACCATGCGGGAGGCCGCCATGATCTTCGTCGTGTCGATCTGGGTGTGAAAGGGCATGATGTCCTTGCGAACCTTCAGCGCCATCACGACTTCCTCGAGCGCGGTGTTGCCCGCCCGCTCGCCAAGCCCGTTGATCGTGCATTCGATCTGGCGCGCGCCGGCCTCGACGGCGGCGAGGCTGTTCGCCGTCGCCATGCCGAGATCGTTGTGGCAATGGGTGGCGATCACGCATTTCTCCAAGCCTGGAACATTGTCCAGCAAGTCCTTGATGATATGAGCGCTTTCGCGCGGCGCCGTGTATCCGACCGTATCGGGAATGTTGATCGTCGTCGCGCCGCAGTCGACCGCGACCTTCACGGTCTCGATCAGGTAATCCGGCTCCGTCCGCGTCGCGTCCATCGGGGACCACTGCACGTTTTCGCACAAGCTCCGGGCGTGGCTGACCGTTTCTTCGATCTTCCGCAGCACCTGATCTTTGTCCATCTGCAGCTGATGCGCGCGGTGGAGGGGGGAGGTGCCGATGAAGGTGTGGATGCGCGGGAACTTGGCGTTCTGAAGCGCCTCCCAGGCCCGATCGATATCGCCCTTGGCGGCGCGGGCGAGGCCGCAGATGACCGAGGTGTCGGTCTGCCGGGCGATTTCGGAGACCGCTTCGAAGTCGCCGTCGGAGGCGATGGGGAAGCCCGCCTCGATGATGTCGACGCCCATCTCATCGAGGATCTTGGCGATCGCCAGCTTTTCCTGGAGCGTCATGGTCGCGCCGGGGCTCTGTTCGCCGTCGCGCAAGGTGGTGTCGAAGATCAGGACGCGGTTCGGGTCCGTCTTAACATCTTTGGTCATTGGTCTGTCTCAGCTTTTCCGGGTGTCTGGCGGCGCGTCGGTCTCTCCCCCAGGCGCGCGCGCCGCTGTTCCCGGCGCGCCTAGGGGCGGCTAAGGAGAAGAAGCGCGAGGAGGCCGCTCGGCATGCGAGCGGCGTCGACGGAGATATGCGCTTCGAAGGTCATGGGTGCCTTATACGCCCGATTTCCGAACGATCAATGACTTACTCGGTGTTGGCCCGCTGGCCGTTCACCCACTCGCCGTCATAGACCGCGCCATTGGCGAAGGTCATCTCGCCCTGGCCGTGGCGCTGGTTGGCCTTGAAATTGCCGCGGTAGACGTTGCCGTTCACATAGGTGGCGACGCCCATCCCCTCGATCTGGTCGGAGAGCCATGCGCCTTCGTAGGTGAAGCCGTCCGCCTGCTTGTAGCGGCCCTGACCTTCGCGGCGGCCTTCGATGAACTGGCCTTCGTATACGCCGCCGTCGGGGAAGCGGGCGACGCCGGTTCCGTGCGGGCGGTCGTCTCGCCATTCGCCTTCGTATTCGTAGCCGTCGGCGTAGACGATCTTGCCGACGCCGGAGAGGCGGCCGCTCTCGAACGCGCCGGTGTAGACGGCGCCGTTGGCGTAGCGGAATTCGCCCTCGCCCTGGATGACGCCGTTGAGCCATTCGCCTTCGTAACGGCCGCCGTCGGGCGTCGTCATGACGCCCTGGCCGGAGATCGCGTTATCGACGAAGGCGCCTTCCAGCACGCGGCCGTCGGCGAGGCGGGCGACGCCCTGGCCTTCGAACCGGCCGCCGGTCCATTCGCCTTCGTAGATGTCGCCGTTGGAGACGCGGAGCGTGCCCGTTCCGGCGCGCTTGCCTTCGCGGAACTCGCCTTCATAAACGTCGCCGTTGGCGTAGGTCGCTCGGCCAGTTCCGTTCCGCTCGCCGTTGGCGAAAGCGCCCTCGTAGCGTTCGCCGTTGGCGTAGATGGCGGAGCCGGTTCCGTTGATCTGGCCGTCGCGCCATTCGCCGACATAGACGAAGCCGTCGGGCAGGCGGATCTCGCCATTGCCTTCGCGCACGCCGTCGACGAAGTCGCCGACGTAAGTGGAGCCGTCGGAATAGGTGACCTCGCCCCGGCCATGGGGAGAGCCGGCCTTCCAGCCGCCTTCGTAGCGATAGCCGTTCGGGCGCGTCATCACGCCCTGTCCGTCATGGGCGGATTGCTTGAACTCGCCCTCATAGCGGTAACCGTTGGCGTAGACTGCGACGCCGGAACCTTCGATCACGCCCTGAACCCAGTCGCCTTCGTAGGAGCCGCCGTCGGAATAGACGATCTTGCCGGTTCCATCCGGCGCGCCGTCCTTGAACGATCCCTCGTAGACGGAGCCGTTGGGGTAGCGCACGACGCCCTGACCCTCGATCCGGCCGTCGACCCAGTCGCCGGTGTATTCGTAGCCGCCGGGCAGCGTGAACGTGCCGCGCCCGTGCTGCTTGCCGTCTTTGAACTCGCCTTCGTAGACGCCGCCGCTGTCATATTGCTTGACCGCGACATCGCCTGATTGCGCGGCTGCGGCGGTCGCCGAGACCGCCAGCGCCAGCGCGCCGTAAACACTCGATTTCACTGCACCTTTAAGGACGGGCATCCCACACGCTCCGATACAACAAGGCTGCGCCCAACGTCGGCGCGGAGAATAGGAAGCGCTTGCGTTCAAGGCAACCGCTTGCTTGCGTCGAAGTAGGGGCGGAGCTATCCGGGCGAAATGACAGTCACCCGCTTCGCTCCGTCGCCCACGGGCGCCCTTCACCTCGGCAACATCCGCACCGCCGTTTTCAACGCGCTGATCGCGAAGAAATCGGGCGGGACCTTCATCCTGAGGATCGACGACACCGACCCGGAGCGGTCGGACGAGCGTTTCGCAGACGCCATTCGCCGCGATCTGGAGTGGTTGGGGCTGGCGTGGGACGTCGAGCATCGCCAGTCGTCGCGCATGGACCTTTATCGCGACGCGGCGGAGCGGCTGAAGGCGGTGGAGCGGCTCTATCCCGCGTGGGAGACGCAGGCGGAGCTTGCGCTGAAGCGAAAGCGTCAGCTCGCGATGAAAAAGCCGCCGGTTTACGACCGCGCCGCGCTCGCTCTCTCGGAAGACGAGAAGACGGCGAAGACGGCTGAGCGCGAACCGCACTGGCGGTTCCTGCTGGCTCATCAGGCGATCGAATGGACCGACGGCGTGCGCGGCCCGCAGTCGATCGACGCGGCCTCCGTCTCCGATCCGGTGCTGATCCGGGAGGATGGGCAGTTTCTCTATTCCCTCTGCTCCGTCGTCGACGACGCCGACATGGGCGTGACGGATGTGGTGCGGGGGGCGGATCACGTCACCAACACCGCGACGCAGATCCAGATGTTCGCGGCTCTCGGCGCGGCGGCGCCCCGCATGGCGCATCACTCGCTGATGACGGGGGAGGGGGGCGAGAAACTCTCCAAACGCCTTGGCGGTTTGTCGGTGGCGGAGTTGCGGGAGGCGGGCGTCGAAGCGCGCGCGATCCTCGCTTATCTCGCTCGGCTCGGCTCGTCCCAGCCGGTGGAGCCTATGCTGACGCTGGAGGAGATCGCGGCGGGGTTCGATCTGGCGACCTTCGGCCTCGCGCCGACGCGGGTGTCGGTGGAGGAGCTGCGTCAGCTTTCGGTGAAAACGCTGCACGAGACGCCCTTCGCAGATGTCGAAGAGCGACTTGGAGGTGTCGATGAGGGATTCTGGGATGCCGTGCGCCCGAACATCGAAACCCTCGCCGACGTCGCCGAGTGGCGCGCGGTGGCGGAGGGCGCCGAGCTGGTGATCGCCGAGGAGGACGCCGACTACGTCGTCGAAGCGATGGCGATGATCCCGGCCCAGCCATGGGACGAGACCTCATGGAAGGCGTGGACCGGCGCGGTTAAGGCGAAGACGGGCCGCAAGGGCCGCGGGCTGTTCCTGCCCCTCCGCCGCGCGCTGACGGGGCGGGACCAAGGACCGGACATGGGCGCCTTCATGCCCTATCTGAAGCGTTAGGCCGGCCTCTCCAGACCCCAGCTGCGATAGAGGGCATCAAGCTGACCTGCGGTGCGGCAATGTACGAAGGGCAGGCCCGTCGCGCGGACGATCCGCTCTGATTTCTCAGCGCTCCGCCGCGATTTGATCAGGATCCAGTCGATCATCTCCCATTTCAGACTGTCCCGGCCGCCTTCCAGGGCTCCGACGCGCCGGTCGCGATGGAACAACGTTCGCCTGAGATATCGCAGCAACCGACGACCCGTCGGCGCATCTGCGATGATGACGCCGGTCGCGCGTCCAAGGCGCGTCGGAAAGAGCGCGGAATAGTTGCCTTCAATGATCCAACGCTCCTCAGCGGCGGCCCGGTCGTGCAGCGCGGCGAACTCGTCATCGCTCCGCATGACCCAATCGGTGTTCGGCTCGAAGCGCAGTTGGTCGAGGTGAACGACGGGCGCGCCGAGCTTGGCGGAGAGCGCCGCGGCGAGCGTTGATTTGCCCGCGTTGGACGGCCCGAGCACCGCAATGCGCGTCCCGAGCGCGTCGAGATCGACCAAAGGCTCCGTCGCTTGCATGGCGCTAAGCGGTTCGGGTCGGCGCGAGCGCCGTCACTTCGATCTCGATCCGGTACTTCGGATCGATCAGCCCGCATTCGATCATCGTCGCCGCTGGAGGATTGTCGCCGAAGGTCTCCGCCAGGATCGGCCAGCAGGCGGGGAACTCCTCACGATCAGGGAGCATGTAGGTGACGCGGACGACGTCTTTGAAGCTCGCCCCCGTCTCTTTCAGCGCTGCTTCGATGCTGGCGAGGGCGGAGCGGCACTGGCCGACCGCGTCCGCCGGAGTGTCCTCGCCCTGCGCGGTCGTGCCCGCCACATGGACGAAACCGCCCGCGACGACGGCGCGGCAATAGCCCGCCTTCTTCTCGAAAATCCCGCCGGAGGAGATGCGCTCGATGGTCATGGGTCGGTGTCCTTTCGTCGGCTCGCGGCGCGAGGCTGTTCGCCGGCGCATCCGCAGTCTCGATTTCGCAGCGTGGTCTGAAGACGCTGTCGCATATCGGCGGGCGACGCGGAAGGTTGAGACGTCTCCATCGCCCGCGCCCGGGTCAATTGACGTCGTTAGGGGGAGACATTTCGATGATTCCAGTTTTCCGGCATGCCGGAATTCTAGAATTCCGGAAAACTGGAGGATTTAAGGGTTCATTAGGGAAGGTGAACTCGTTTTCGCGATAGGTCGGGGATTGAGGCGCTTCGCGCTTGCTCCCATCGCGCGCATCGGGCATAGGCTCACGTTATGAACGCCGCGATCTGCATCTGTGAGATCTGCATTATCCGCTGACACCAGTCCGCGGCGGCGCTTTCCGTTTCCTCTCTCAGATGAACAAGCGACCCGCCGGGGGCGAAAACCGCTTGGGCTGAGAGATGACCGAAATCAGGCTGCACAATTCGCTGACCCGCCGTAAGGAGGTCTTCGAGCCGATCGACCCCGAAAACGTGCGCATGTACGTCTGCGGGCCGACCGTCTACGACCGCGCCCATATCGGCAACGCGCGCCCCGTGGTGGTGTTCGACGTGCTCTTCCGGCTCTTGCGCCATGTCTACGGCGACGATCACGTCACTTACGTGCGCAACATCACCGATATCGACGACAAGATTAACGCGCGCGGGCCGTCCGACTTCCCCGACCTCGCGCCGCTGGAGGCGATCCGGCGGGTGACGGACATGACCTCCGGCTGGTTCGTGGAGGATATGGCGGCGTTGGGCGCAGAGAACCCGACCCATCAGCCGCGCGCGACCGAGTTCGTGCCGCAGATGGTGGCGATGATCGAAGACTTGATCGCCAAGGGCTTCGCTTACGAGGCGGAGGGCCATGTGCTCTTCGAAGTGGCGAAATACGACGACTATGGGAAGCTATCGGGCCGCTCCACCGACGACATGATCGCGGGCGCGCGGGTCGAGGTCGCGCCTTACAAGCGCGATCCGATGGATTTCGTGCTCTGGAAGCCGTCAGACGACGCGACGCCGGGGTGGGAGAGCCCGTGGGGCAGGGGCCGTCCGGGCTGGCATATCGAATGCTCCGCGATGGCGGGGGAGCTTTTGGGCGCGGAGTTCGACATCCACGGCGGCGGCTCGGACCTGATGTTCCCGCACCATGAGAACGAGATCGCGCAGAGCTGCTGCGCCTCGCCCGATGCGGGCTTCGCGCGGGTCTGGCTGCATAACGGCATGATCAACGTGGATGGGCGGAAGATGTCGAAGTCGCTCGGCAATTTTTTGACCGTGGAGGAGCTGCGCGGGCAGGCGCCGGGGGAAGTGCTGCGCCTCGCGCTTCTCGGCACGCATTATCGCGGCACGCTCGACTGGACGCGCCAGAAGATTGACGAGGCGGCGGACGCGCTGGCGAAGTGGGGGGCGCTCGTCGAGGGGATCGACCCCTCGCCGAGCGCGGCCTCGCCGGTGGTCGATGCGCTCGCCGACGACCTGAACACCCCTGCGGCGATCGCGGAGATGCATCGGATGGCCCGCGCGGGCGAGGCTGAGGCGCTCGCGGCGGCGATGGCGCTGATGAACCTCGCCGCGCCGAAGGTGGAGGCGGCGGCGGGCGACGGCGATCTGATCAACGCGCTGCTCGCCAAGCGCGCAGAAGCGCGGGAGGCGAAGGACTTCGCGACCGCCGACGCGATCCGCAAGGGGTTGGACGCGGCGGGCGTCGTCGTCATCGATCAGAAGGGCGGGCCGTCGGAATGGAAGCTCGGCCCAGATTTCGACGCCGCGAAGCTGGAGGGGCTGGCATGACCCGCGAACGCCTCTCACTCTTCGACACGACGCTCCGCGACGGGCAGCAGACGCAGGGCGTCGATTTTTCCGGCGACGACAAGCGCAAGATCGCGGAGGCGCTGGACGGGCTCGGCATCGATTACGTCGAGGGCGGCTGGCCCGGCGCCAACCCCACCGACAGCGATTTCTTCGCCGCCGCGCCGACGCTCAAGAACGCCACCTTCCTCGCCTTCGGCATGACCAAACGCGCCGGCCGCTCCGCCGCCAATGACGAGGTGCTGGCGGAGGTGGTGAATGCGGGGACCAAGGCCGTCTGCCTCGTCGGCAAGTCACATGACTTCCACGTCGAAAAGGCGCTCGGCATCTCGCTGGACGAGAACCTCGCCAATATCCGCGACAGCATCGCCCATCTGCGCGCGCTGGAGCGGGAAGCGCTGTTCGACGCGGAGCACTTCTTCGACGGCTACAAGGCGAACCCCGATTATG
>JBCAXH010000009.1:0-144371 GCA_038534155.1 Pseudomonadota bacterium | reverse complement strand
GCGGCGCGGCGCTGAGGGGCCACGCGGCCATGCTGCTCTTCGCGGCGGCCATCTCCGTCTCCTTCTCTCTCGGCGACCGGGCGGCGCCGCATATCGACCCGGCCGCGCTCTCCGCCCTGCGCTTCCTGCTCGCCGCCGCCGTCCTCGGCGCCATCGCCGCCCCGCAGATCAGGCGCGAGCACCTGAGCGCCATCTGGCGCTACCCCGTCCTCGGCGGCCTTCTGGGGACCTATTTCATCCTGATGTTCGAGGCGCTGCGCCTCACCGATCCCGTCTCCACCGGCGCGGTCTTCACACTGACGCCGATCATGTCCGCAATCGTCGGCTGGCTCCTGATGCGCCAGATCACGGGCGCCCGCGCCGCGCTTTCGCTCGCGCTGGCGGGGTGCGGCGCCGTCTGGGTGATCTTCCGCGCCGACGTGGACGCGATCCTGCGTTTCGACGTGGGCCGGGGGGAGGTGATCTTCTTCTTCGGCTGCGTCGCCCACGCGATCTACGCGCCGATGGGCCGGTTCCTGCACCGGGGCGAGCCGATCCGCGTCTACGCTTTCCTCGGCCTTTGCGGCGGCTTCCTCGTCACCGGCCTCTACGGCGCGCCCGCGCTCGCGGCGACCGACTACGCCGCCCTGCCGATGGTGGCGTGGATCGCGCTCCTCTACCTCGCCCTCGCAGCGACCGCGCTCACTTTCTTCCTCGTGCAGTTCGCCACGCTCCGCCTGCCCGCAGGCAAGGTCATGGCCTACGGCTATCTCGTGCCGAGTTTCGTGATCCTGTGGGAGGGGCTTTTCGCCGCCTCCTGGGTCGCCGGCCCGGTCTGGTTTGGCGTCGGGGCGACGGTGCTGGCGCTCCTCCTGCTTCTGAAGGATTAAACGAAGGTTAACGAAATCGATTTTCGTTTGGCGCCAGATAGTTAGATGCGCGTCCGCATGCGGACGCCCTTAATTTCCCCAGCCCTGCCCCCTGATCCGGAAGTCGTTCTCCCCTGAGACGTCCTTCCCCCGCATCAAAAAGATCGAATGATGCGCCATGTTCAGCCCGCTCCTCTCAACATGCCTCTGCTCGGCGAGATCACGGTCGTAAACCGAGGAGGTCGGCATGAACCGCATCGTCATCCCCCGCCGAGGATGGGGCGAGCGGTTCTCCTCCGACCCATGCGCGATGTAAACGTCATGGAGCGCCATCTGACCCGCCTCCAGCACCAGATCGACCGCCTCCGCCTCGTCATACTCGTCCCGCGTCAGCTCCTGATTGAGCGTCACGTCTGGCGACGGGTTCACCTCATGGCGCATCAACCGGTTGGTCCGGTGCGAGCCGGGTATGTAGCGCAGGCACCCGTTCTCCACCGTCGCGTCGTCGATCGCGATCCAGACCGTGCAAGTGGCGAGCGGCCGGATCGGCCAGTACTGCCCGTCCTGATGCCAGGGCGTCCGCTTGCCGTTCATCGCGGGCTTGGCGAAGAAAGACATGTTCCAGAGGCAGATATCCGGCCCGATCACCTGTTCGACCATGTCGAGGATCGCCGGATCGCGCGCGTAGTTCAGAAAGCCGAGGTCGTATGTGAGCAGGACGGAGGCGTTGTCGCGAAACTCCGGATGCCGCTGCAACAGCCGCGAATGCCGCTCCCGCACCTCCTCCAACTGCGCCTCCGGCAGCCGGTAATCTGGCACGACGAACCCCGTGTCGCGGTACTCGGCGATCTGAGCCTCAGTCAGCATAACGTCCTCCCTGAAAGGAAAGCGAAACCACCTCATCGCTTTCCCGAAATACTCGCCGCCGGCAGGCAGCGCCTGAGGAGGCGGCCCCAACGGGGCTCCGACGAAGACGCCTTTCCCTCGTATGGATTCCAATCATCGGGGCTTTAACCCGTCGAGAAAGAGCGTCTTCAGAAACGCCGCCCCGTCGTGAAACCGCCCCTCCCCGTCATCGCCCAGAAGCCCGCGCACCTGCACGTCGAAATCGGCGTAATGCTGCGTGGTCGACCAGATCGCGAAGATCAGGTGCTTCGGATCGACCGGCGCGATCTTCCCCGCCGCCGCCCAGCCGCGAATGACCTCCGCCGTCTCCTCCACCAGCGCCTTCAACTCCCCGCTGATGACGTCGGACATATTCGGCGCCCCGCGCAGCATCTCATTGGCGAAGAGGCGCGATTCCTGCGGATAATCCCGCGCCATCTCCATCTTGCGATCCAGATAGGCCGCGATCTCGCGCGCCGGGTCGCCTTCCGGGTTCAATTCGCGCAAGGGCGCCAGCCAGTCGTCAAGCAGTCGCTCCAAAACCGCCCGGTAAATCGCCTCCTTCGAGCCGAAGTAATAGAGGAGGTTCGGCTTCGACATCCCCGCCCGCTCCGCGATCGCGTCGACCGTCGCGCCGCGAAACCCTTCCGCCGCGAAGACCTCCAGCGCGGCGGCGGCGATCTTCGCGCGGTTCTCCGTCTGTATCCGCGTCGGCTTGTTCACCGCTTTCTCCCTTGACCCTCATTTGGAGATTGTTAGCGTTTTGACCAAGTGGTCAAGAGACGGGAGAGCGAGCGATGACAGCGCCAGCCGCCAATATGAAGATCAACGCTGACCGTCTCTGGGACAGCCTGATGGAGATGGCGAAGATCGGCCCGGGCGTCGCGGGCGGCAACAACCGCCAGACCCTAACGGACGAGGACGGCGAGGGTCGCAAGCTCTTCCAGGACTGGTGCGAGGCGGCGGGCTGCGCGATGGGCGTTGACGCCATCGGCAACATGTTCGCGACCCGCCCCGGCGAAGACCCGGACGCAATGCCCGTCTATGTCGGCTCCCATCTCGACACCCAGCCGACAGGCGGGAAATACGACGGGGTCCTCGGCGTCCTCGGCGGGCTGGAGCTGATCCGCACGCTGAACGATCTCAACGTGAAGACCAAACACCCCATCGTCGTAACCAACTGGACGAACGAGGAAGGCACCCGCTTCGCCCCCGCCATGCTCGCCTCCGGCGTATTCGCGGGCGTCCACACCCAAGAGTGGTGCGAAGACCGGACGGACGCCGACGGCAAGCGCTTCGGCGACGAGCTGGACCGCATCGGCTGGCGCGGCGACGAAGAGGTCGGCGCGCGCAAGATGCGCGCCTTCTTCGAGCTGCACATCGAACAGGGCCCGATCCTTGAGGCGGAGGATGTCGAGATCGGCGTCGTCACCCACGGTCAGGGCCTCTCCTGGACGCAAGTGACGATCACGGGGAAAGACAGCCACACCGGCTCCACCCCCATGCCGATGCGCAAAAACGCCGGCCTCGGTATGGCGCGGGTACTGGAGCTGGTCGATGAGATCGCATGGTCCCACAAGCCGGACGCCGTGGGCGCGGCGGGGCATATCGACGTCTATCCGAACTCGCGCAACGTCATTCCGGGGAGGGTCGTCTTCACGGTCGACTTCCGCTCCCCCAACCTCGCCGTGATCGAGGATATGGAGACGCGGCTGAAGGCGGGCGCGAAGAAGATCTGCGACGAGATGGGCCTGACGGTCGAATTCGAGAAGGTCGGCGGCTTCGACCCGGTGGAATTCGACGAGGGCTGCGTGACGGCGGTGCGCAACGCCGCCGAACGCCTCGGCCACACCCACCGCAACATCGTCTCCGGCGCCGGCCACGACGCCTGCTGGATCAACCGGGTCGCGCCCACCGCGATGGTCATGTGCCCCTGCGTAGACGGGCTGAGCCATAACGAGGCGGAGGAGATTTCAAAGGATTGGGCAGCCGCCGGGGCGAATGTGCTGATGCACGCGGTGGTGGAGACGGCGGAGATTGTGGGGTGAGCGCCTTAGCCTACTTTTCAGTCTTTGCGATTGGGAATGCGATGCTCGGAAGTTGGGCGCGTCAAAAAACAGAAAGCCGCTTTATCGGCGTTTTGATTGTACTCGCTTTCGCGTTGTTCGTCGCGCCGATCGTCGACATGTCACTTACAAACATCTGGTTTGAATCTCAGCTTGCCCGCGCACCAGGAGACAATATCGCCGGAGCTGGGCAGTGGCTTTTTGCGGCCATTATCGTTGGAATAGCGGGAACGTTGGGAGCTCTGCTCTGATGAAACTGCAGATATTTCCAGATCGAGTTGCGCGAACCGAGTCGAGATCCCGGCTCAAGGCCGGGACTGCGGTGGCCGGAGCCAGCGTTTCCGTCGCCCCGGGCTTGACCCGGGGCCTCGATCCTCGAAGCTCAACCGGTGGCCTTTTACACCTACATCCTCGCCTCGCGCCCCGGCGGCGCGCTTTACACGGGATCAACAGACGATCTCCGACGACGGGTGGAGCAACACCGCTCCGGCGCGATACCCGGCCACACGAAAACCTATATGATCGACCGGCTCGTCTGGTTCGAAACTCACGCGACGCGCGAGGAGGCCATGCGCCGCGAACGATCCATCAAACGATGGCGGCGCGCGTGGAAAGATCAGCTCATCATGGAGACGAACCCAAACTGGGAAGACGTCTCCGCCGACATACCGCTGTGACCCATGAATCGAGGCCCCGGCTCAAGGCCGGGGCGACGGACCCCACAGCCGCGTCCCCGGCCTTGAGCCGGAGCCTCGACCCTAAGGACGCTTTCACCGCTCCATTTCTCCGGGAGGCAACCCCATGACCACCATCATCAAAAACGGAACCATCGTCACCGCCGACCTCACCTACAAGGCGGACGTGGCGGTCGACGGCGGCAAGATCACCGAGATCGGGCCGAACCTCACTGGCGACGAAACGCTCGACGCGAGCGGCTGCTACGTCATGCCGGGCGGGATCGATCCGCATACGCATCTGGAGATGCCCTTCATGGGCACCTACTCCTCCGACAATTTCGACAGCGGCACGCGGGCGGCGCTGGCGGGCGGGACGACGATGGTGATCGACTTCGCCCTGCCGAACCCGGAGGAAAGCCTCCTCGCCGCGCTCGACCGGTGGCACAACAAGTCGACCATCGCCCATTGCGACTACGCCTTTCATATGGCGATCACCTGGTGGGGGGAGCAGGTCTTCAACGAGATGAAGACCGTGGTTCAGGACAAGGGCATCACCTCCTTCAAACACTTCCTCGCCTATAAAGGCGCCCTGATGGTGAACGACGACGAGCTCTTCGCCTCCTTCAACCGCTGCGCCGAGCTCGGCGCCCTGCCCATGGTCCATGCGGAGAACGGCGACATTGTCGCGGACATGACAGCGAAGCTGCTGGCGGAGGGCAACAACGGCCCCGAGGGCCACGCCTATTCCCGCCCCCCGCAGGTGGAGGGCGAGGCGACCAACCGCGCCATCATGATCGCCGACATGGCGGGCGTGCCGCTCTACGTCGTCCACACCTCCTGCGAGGAGAGCCACGAAGCGATCCGCCGCGCGCTCCAGAACGGCAAGCGCGTCTATGGCGAGCCGCTGATCCAGCACCTGACGCTGGATGAGAGCGAGTATTTCAACAAGGACTGGGACCACGCCGCCCGCCGTGTCATGTCCCCACCCTTCCGCAATAAGCAGCATCAGGACAGCCTCTGGGCCGGGCTGGCGGCGGGCACGCTGCAGGTCGTCGCCACCGACCACTGCGCCTTCACGACGGAGCAGAAGCGGTATGGGGTGGGCGACTTCTCCAAGATCCCGAACGGCACTGGCGGGCTGGAGGACCGGATGCCGATGCTCTGGACCTACGGCGTCGCCACGGGCCGGATCACGATGAACGAGTTCGTCGCGGTCACTTCGACCAACATCGCCAAGATCATGAACCTTTATCCGACCAAGGGCGCCGTGCTGGTCGGCGCGGATGCCGATCTGGTGGTCTGGGACCCGGAGAAGTCGAAGACGATCACGGCGGGGACGCAGCAATCGGCCATCGACTACAACGTCTTCGAAGGCAAAGAGGTCACCGGCCTCCCCCGCTACACCCTGACCCGCGGTCGGGTCGCAGTGGAGGACGGGACGCTGAAGCCGAAGGAGGGCCACGGGAAATTCGTCAAACGCGAGGCGAAGAACCCAGTGAACCGGGCGCTCTCCACCTGGAAAGAGCTGACGGCGCCGCGCAAGGTGGAGCGGACGGGCATTCCGGCGAGCGGGGTTTAATGGGCGAACTGATCAGCTGGTTAGGAATGGACCACAGACTTTTTCGAGTAGTTCGACTCGTCTTGATTGTTCCAATTGCATGCATGGCGGTCCTTGGAGTGATTGCTGCGTTTCTGTTCAACTTTCCTCTCCTCTCCGTCGCAGCAGGGCTTCTTCGGATTGAGACCATGTTGTTGGTCGGAACTCTAGCTGGGTTGCTATTATGGATCGTGGTCGTCGGAACTTGTCGCAGCGCGGGGGTTAGCTTGCGGCTAGCGGCTGTCATTGCGACAGCGCTTCTAACTATCCTGCCTTACGCTTGGTTCCTTTCATCGTCAGACTTTTTGACTGAGTTTCTTGGTGGAGCCAGCCTCCTCTTCCTCTTCTTCACACTCTCCGGCGTCTGCGTCACCTGCTATTCGGTTCCTCTTGCATGGCGTCTGTATGGCCCACCGAAAGAGCTAAGCAGCTGATGACCAACGTCGTCTCCGCCTCCAACCTCTCGCTCGTTTTCCAGACGAATGACGGGCCTGTTCACGCCCTATCCGACGTGAACCTCGAAGTTGCGAAGGGCGATTTCGTCTCCTTCATCGGGCCGTCGGGCTGCGGCAAGACCACCTTTCTGCGGGTCATCGCCGATTTGGAGCAGCCGACGGGCGGTCAGATCACCGTGAACGGGGTCTCGCCGGAGGCCGCGCGCCTCGCCCGCGCCTACGGCTACGTCTTTCAGGCGGCGGGGCTTTATCCCTGGCGGACCATCGGCGGAAATATCCGCCTGCCGCTGGAGATCATGGGCGTGCCGAAGGCGGAGAACGCGGAACGGGTCGCCCGCGTTCTCGAACTCGTCGAGCTCGCCGGGTTCGAGAAGAAGTTCCCCTGGCAGCTCTCGGGCGGCATGCAGCAGCGCGCCTCCATCGCGCGGGCGCTGGCTTTCGACGCCGACCTCCTCCTGATGGACGAGCCGTTCGGGGCGCTGGACGAGATCGTGAGAGATCACCTTAACGAACAGCTTCTAAGCCTCTGGGCGCGGACGGAGAAGACGATCTGCTTCGTCACCCATTCTATCCCGGAGGCGGTGTACCTCTCGACCAGGATCGTGGTGATGAGCCCTCGCCCCGGCCGCATCATCGACGTGATCGAAAGCCCCCTCCCGAAGGAGCGCCCGCTGGAGATCCGCGACAGCCCGGAGTTTCTGGAGATCGCGGCGCGGGTGCGCGACGGGCTGCGCGCGGGGCATAGTTATGAGGATTGAGGGGAGCATGGCATTGTGGGTTTCACCCACTCTACCGAAGGACGCTAGGTCATGAGCTTTATCCAGCGCCGCCCGATCACGGACACGTTCACGCATTTCCTCTGGCAGACGAAGGTGATCCTCCTCGTCTGGGCGAAGTTCATCGCCGGGGTCTGGGCCGTGACGCTGATCTTCGGGCCGATCGTCGCGCTGGTCTCCGCCGCGCTTCTCTTCACCTTCGCCCTTCCTATCGCGATCCTGACGCTCTGGGGCTTCTCGCTGGATAAGGAGCTGCAATGGGGCGAGATGGACGAGGGGCCGCGGTGACGGCGGGCGCCCTGACCATCCGCGATGGGACGCAAGCCGACGCGCCGGCTTGCGCGGCGATCCTCAACGCCTGGATCGACGCGACCCCGTGGATGCCGCGCGTGCATACGCCCGAGGCGGTGGAGCAGCACTATCGCGATTTCGTCCTGAAGAAGCGCAAGACGCTAATCGCTGAGGCGGAGCGCGTCGTCGGCTTCGCCGCGCTCGACATGGAGGAGCGCTATGTGACGGCGCTCTACGTCGCCGAAGACGTCCGGGGGCGCGGTTTGGGCGAAGTGCTGATGAACGAGGCCAAGGCGCTGTCACCGAGCGAGTTGAACCTCTGGACACACGTCGCGAACGCCGACGCGCAACGCTTCTATCTTCGCGAGGGCTTCGCCGAGGTTGAACGCACCGACGGCGACAATGAAGAGAACATCCCGGACATCCGCTACAGGTGGGCGGCGTGAGCAACCGTTTGAGTCAAATCGAACGCCTCAGTGCTACAGCCGTAGCTCTTTGCTTAGCCGCATGCGCGCCACTGAACGATACAGAGGCAAGCAAGGGTTCCGAGGAAGCCGAATACTCGCTCAAGGTTGGAGCCGCATCAGCGCTCAGCGATGATGCCAAGTATGTAACTGCCCCAGTCATCGGCCTTCACCGCGACGGTGGCGAAGTTCGCTATCTTTGCATTCTGTTTCTCGGAGACGAACCCAACCCCGGAGGCTGCACTAGGGCCGATAACTCAGTCTTCGCTCCGCTCGACGTGGTGAATGCGAGATACGAGGACGCAAGCATGGCGGTGGCGGACGTGGTCCTGTCGAAAGGCCAAACCTCGGATCAGGATGCGGTGTTCGTCGGTCAAATTGAGTACGCGCTCCCATGAACCGCATCCTACCCATCCTCGCGATCTGCGCCGTGATCGTCGCCATCTGGTATGGCGGGACGGTGCGGATGAACGCGCAGTGGGAATACGATCAGGCGGAGCGGGCTGGGGTGGAGCTGGCCTTCTCCGACATGGTCGCCAGGACCATGAGCCAGGAGCGGCCCATGCTCCCCGCCCCGCATCAGGTGGCGGAGGAGATCTGGTCGACGACGGTCGAGAAGAAGCTGACCTCCAAGCGCTCGCTCGTCTGGCATAGCTGGATCACGCTTTCGGCCACCCTCCTCGGGTTCCTCTTCGGAACCATCCTCGGGATCGCGCTGGCGGTGGGGATCGTCCACAACCGGGCGATGGACAAGTCGGTGATGCCTTGGGTCATCGCCTCCCAGACCATCCCGATCCTCGCCCTCGCCCCGATGTTCATCGTCGTGCTGAACGCATTGTCCGTGGAGGGGGCCGTCGCGAAGGCCGCGATCTCCACCTACCTTTCGTTCTTCCCGGTGGTCGTCGGCATGGTGAAGGGGCTCAGGGCGCCCGATCAGATGCAGCTCGATCTGATGCGGACCTATAACGCCTCGGCTCATGCGACGTTCTGGAAGCTGCGCCTCCCCTCCTCCCTGCCCTTTCTCTTCCCCTCGCTGAAGATCGCGGCGGCGGCGTCGCTGATCGGCGCGGTGGTGGCGGAGATGACGCTTAGCCAGGATGGAGGTCTCGGCGCACGACTTCTGAACGGCAGCTACTACGGGCAGACGATGATGATCTGGGCGGCGCTGATCGCGGCCTCGCTTCTGGCCGGACTTCTGGTTGCGGCCATCGGCGCGACCGGCAAGGTCACGATGAAGCGGATGGGGATGGCGCGGTGAGCCGCTTGACCGAGACTTGGATCGCAATGATCGGCGGGATCGCGCTCGTAGCTATCGTTTTCGCCATATTCGGCGTTTCCAGTCTTCTTGGGGACTTTGCAGCGCATCCGGCATTCGTCATTCAAGCCTTCTTCACATGGCTTATAGGATGGCGCTTGAACGTAGATCTTGCGAGAAACGCCGGCCTGCGCTGGCTCTGCCCCATCGTCTTCGGCGTCACGCTCTTGCTGATATGGGAACTCGTCGTCCGAGGTTTCGAAATCTCCCCCGTCATCCTCCCCGCCCCGTCCGCCATCGGCGCGGTCTTCGCCGCCTCGACCGACATCCTTTGGGCCGACTTCCTTCAGACCGCGAAGGGCGTCTTCGTCGGCTACCTCATCGGCTGCGCGGTGGGGCTCATAGCCGCCATCGCCATCGACCGCTCGCCGTTCCTGACGCGCGGGCTTTTGCCCATCGGCAACCTCGTCGCCGCGCTCCCGATCATCGGCGTCGCCCCGATCATGGTCATGTGGTACGGGTTCGACTGGCAGTCGAAGGCGGCGGTCGTCGTCATCATGTGCTTCTTCCCGATGCTGGTGAACACGGTCGAAGGGCTGCAGGCCGCCGACCGAATGCAGAAGGACCTGATGCGAACCTACGCCGCGTCCTACTGGCAATCGATGATGAAGCTGCGCCTGCCCGCCGCCGCGCCGTTCATCTTCAACGGTCTCAAAATCTGCTCGACTCTGGCCATGATCGGGGCAATCGTCGCTGAGTTCTTCGGAACGCCGATTGTGGGCATGGGGTTCAGGATATCGACTGAAGTCGGGCGCATGAACGTCGACATGGTCTGGGCGACCATTGCGGTCGCCGCCGTGGTCGGATCGGCGTTTTACGGTTTGGTGGCGCTCCTCGAGCGCGCCGCCACTTTCTGGCATCCGTCGCAACGGGGATGAGGCGAAAAGACCTCTGAGACGGCGCCTTCAACAGCAGGAGAAGACGAGTATGAAGAAGACAGTATTCGCAATCGCCGCCGCTGGCGCGGTGGCGTTCGGGGCGCTCGCGGCATCCGCCGCGGGTCATGCGAACAAGGTGACGCTGCAGCTGAAATGGGTCACGCAGGCCCAGTTCGCCGGCTACTACGTCGCCGCCGACAAGGGTTTCTATGAGGAAGAGGGCCTGACCGTCGAGATCAAACCCGGCGGCCCGGATATCGCGCCGACGCAGGTGATCGCGGGCGGCGGCGCGGACGTCGTGCTGGACTGGATGCCTTCCGCCCTCGCCGCGCGCGAGAAGGGCCTGCCGCTGGTGAACATCGCGCAGCCGTTCAAGTCGTCCGGCATGATGCTGACCTGCCGCAAGGACAGCGGCATCGCCTCCCCCGCCGATTTCGCGGGCAAAACGCTCGGCGTCTGGTTCTTCGGCAACGAGTATCCGTTCCTGAACTGGATGAGCAAGCTTGGCCTCTCCACCGAAGGCGGGGATGACGGGGTGACGGTTCTGAAGCAGGGTTTCAACGTCGATCCGATCCTGAACAAGCAGGCCGATTGCGTCTCGACGATGACCTATAACGAGTACTGGCAGATCATCGACGCCGGCCTGACGCCGGACGATCTGGTGGTCTTCAAGTACGAGGATCAGGGCGTCTCCACGCTCGAGGACGGCATGTACGTGCTGGAGGAGAACCTCAACGATCCGGTCTTCGTCGACAAAATGGTCCGCTTCGTGCGCGCCTCGATGAAGGGCTGGAAATACGCCGAGGCGAACCCGGACGAAGCCGCCGAGATCGTGCTCGAGAACGACGCCACCGGCGCCCAGACCGAGAAGCACCAGAAGCGGATGATGGGCGAGATCGCCAAGCTGACGGCGGGCTCCAACGGCGCGCTGGACCCGGCGGATTTCGACCGGACGGTGGAGCAGCTGCTGACCTCCGGCTCCGATCCGGTGATCTCCAAGAAGCCGGAAGGCGCCTGGACGCACGCGATCACGGACGCCGCGCTCTGATCTGAGCGACGCGCTGAACAGGGAAACGCCCGGTCTCGCGACCGGGCGTTTTTTCTTGGCGGCTCGCTCTATCGTCCCGGCGGGCCGCTCATCGCGCCGATCCGGCCGGCGCGGGCGACCATGAATGTCTCGCCTATGCTCTCGTTCTTCAGCGCTTCGTCCGAGGCGGGTTGATCGGGCGCTCCCTCCTCAATGGTTTCGCGCCGCCCGCCGCCGCCGAGCTGCCGGACGAGCTGCGTCAGTTGACCAAGCGACGTGAACACTTTGTACCAGAACGGTCCGCCGAGAGAGACGAGCGCGGAGGCCGCCAGAACGTTCAGCAGCCACATCAGAGGGGTTCGGTCCGCGCCTCCGATCTCCGTGTCGCCAGTCCCCTTGTCGCTTGCCCGGCAGGCGGCGCCTACTTCAACTCGACCTTCGACCGACGTCAGCTTCTTCAGGAAATCGAGCGCGTCGTCGCCGCAATAGGGGTAGTAGTCGGGCCCAATCGGCAGGCCCTCGGCCTCGTTCAGCTCTTTCAGCGGCTCGACCGCCTCCACGAAGAACGCCTTCGCCTCCTCAACCGACTTGAAACCGATGTCGCTGTCAGGATCGACGTTCAGATCGTCCGCGCTTTGCGTCTTCGACAAAGCCGCCAACACGGCGTTGTAGTTCTTGAGCGCCTCTTCATTCGCCGCGACGACGCCTTCGATCTCGCCGATCAGTTGAGTGCGCGTGGCGGGGCTGTCCATCAGGTGGCCGAACACCCGCCCGGCGTCCACGTTTCCGATCAGGCAGACGGTGAACGCGATCGCGAAGGTGACGCCGTGGGCCCGCGCCTTGAACACCTCATTCGCGCCGGCGACGTAGCGTTCATAGGTTCGCGAAAGATCGTTGAGCGTGTCCTCCAGCCTCTCCTGCGCCGCCCTGAAGCCCTTTCGCACGAAGTCGGCGCTTGCGTCGCCGAGAGCCGCGCCGGCGACCTCCGCCAACTCCCGGACGGCCTCCTGCACGGCGGGGTCGGAGGCCGTCTTGTCGATTGCGAGCAGCGCGCGCTCCTTCACGGCGTCGCCCAACTCCGCGACTTTCGCCTGAAGATCGTCGGCCGTTTCAACCTCTCGTTTGACCTGCGCGCGGATATCCCTCGCCAGGTCCTCCACCGCGTCCCGGAAGTCGCCGTCTCGGAGGCCGGTCTGGAAGGCCGCGATCCGGCTCTCCACGCGCGCGGCGCGGCTGATGTCTTCAAACGTCTCCCGCATGGCGTCGACGGCGTTGCGGATGGCGATCCGCTGGGTCTCCTCCTTCGCCAGATCGAGCGCAGTCCTCAGCTTCGCATCGATGGACGCTTCCGCACGTTCGCCTCGCTCCGGCGCGCCGGTGGCCCAAACCTCCCGCGCCGCCACGGCTTCCTCAGCGGCCTCCGCCAACGTCGAAAGATCGTCGACCGCCTCCACGACATCGACTGGCGCCCCAGCGGCGGCGGTTTGCGCAGCGTCGATCCGGCCGGCGACCATGCTCGCGGTCGCGCGCTCTACGAACGATGCGGCGAAGGCGTCGCCGATCTCCGACTTGGCGATCCGCTGGAGAAGCGAATGGGTCGTCAGACGCTCCACCCCGAAGCCTAGCCGCCGACGCCAGCGCGAAATTAAGCCCCTGCGCGGATCGACCAGCGCGAAATCATCCGCTCCTCTGCTCGCGCGCGGCGTGACCGGGTTCAGCGTCAGACGTCGCGCGAACATGTCGGCGATCCGCTTCTCGTCGTTCCCGTAGCGCGCGCGGAGGGCGTCGCCCACTTGCGGCAGTATCTCCCTTTCCAAAAAGGTCCTCACGGCATCCGTCAGCACCTTCTGCCGCATGGCCAGGAATCTAAGCGCGCCCTCCGTGAGGCCCGTTACGATCGTAGAAAGCACGATCATCACCACCGCGAACGCCATTACGCCTTCGAGTAAATCCATGATCCAGTCTCACTTCATCAAATCCACCTGGGCGGTAACGCCTGATGAAACGCTCTCACTGAAGATGAGTCCCCGCAACGCGGGCCGGTCGGAATTAACGGTGGATTAACAGCTTTCTTACGGACGCAGAGCGCCGGAACTACCGCGACGCCCGGTCCCGCGCCGCCTCGCGGATGTCTGCGCCGTCGACGACGTTGGACCACCAGGCGCTGACCAGCGGCATGAACCAGGGCGCGCCGCCGAAATGGTAAGGGCGGCTCTCCCACGGTGTCTCAGCGAAAGCGGTCTGGCCGCGCGGGTCGCCGAGGGCGCGGTAAGCGACTTTGCTCCCGAGCCACGGAGAAAGCGCCACGCCGTTGCCGCAGTAGCCCATGGCGAAATGGGCGCCGTCCTTCTCGCCCACATGGGGCACGCGGGCGAAGGTGAAGCCTGTGAAGCCGGTCCAGCAATGAGTGACGCGCCAATTGGCGGCCTCCGGCCAGATCTCCTCCAGTATGCCGCCGAGCGTCTCCGCCGCCTTGCGCAAACCGATGGGATGAAGCGCGGCGCGGCCGCCGAAAAGGATGCGAGTGCCGTCTGGGCTGGGACGGAAATAGGAATGCCGTGCGCGGCTCTCCACCATCATCATCCGGGCGGGCGCGACGCGATCGATGACCTCCGGCGGCAGGGGCTCCGTCGCCATCAGGAAGGAGGGGATGCGGAAGATGCGGCGGGAGATCCAGCGATGCACCGGCGTCGTGTAGCCGTTGGTCGCCATGACTAGGCGGCGCGCGCGCACCTCTCCCCGCTCCGTCATAAGACGAAAGCCGTCGCCGTCCTCCGCAATCGCGGTGACGGCGCAGGGCGCGGCGACCCTGGCTCCCGCCGCCATTGCGAGCCGGGTGAGCCCGTCATGGGCCATGCGCGGATGCAGGCCGCCGTGATCGGGAAAGAGGATCGCGCCGAAATAGCGGTCGGTGCGGATGTGCTGACCGATCTCCTCGGGCGCGAGGATCTGAACGCCCTGGTCGGCGATGGCGTTAAGCGTATCGGCCTGGCGCTTCATCGCTTCGAAATGGCGCTGGGTGTAGGCGAGCTGTATGCGCCCGGTCTGGCGATACCCGGCGTCGATCCCGCGGTCAGTGTAGAGCGCGCGGGTGTGGGCGTAAGCCTCCACCCCCTCCGCGATCATCCGCCGCCCGACATCGTCCCGCGCGCCGCCGAGGAGGTTCAGCACCTCCGCCCGGTGGGGCGCGCCGATCATGCCGCCATTGCGGGTCGAAGCTCCCTCCCCCGGCATGGCGGCGTCTAGAACGAGAACCTCGGCCCCCGCCTCCGCTGCGGTCAGCGCCGCCGACATCCCCGTGTAGCCGCCGCCGATGACGGCGAGATCGACCTCGCGCGGCGGGTCTTCGGCGAAAGCCGCGGGATGCGGCGCGCCAGCCTCCCACCAATAAGGCGTCGTGATCAGATCGTCGTCGATGCGCATGGGGCGGAGAGTGTCGCCGCGAAGCTCTTCGCGCAAGCGGTCAGGCGGCGATCTCTCGTCGATCCCAGAGAAGGTCGGCGGTTTCGAAGAAGCGCATGTCGAGGCTGTTCATGCCGCGGATCATCTCAAGCGTTTTGGCCGAGAGATCGCCCAGCCGGATGACCTTGTCGAACCGCTTGTCGGCGTCGTCATCCGTCGCGGTCGCGCGGGCGCGCCGACCGATCCCGCGCTCATCGCAGTAATCGGCGAGGAACGCGGCGAACTCATCGAACCTGTCCTGCAGGCCGACCAGATAATCTGGCTGATGCAGCCGCTTCATCGCGACGCCGAGCCGCCAGTAACCGGGTTTGCGCTTGCCGAGACGGGGCATGCCGGAGGCGAGGCGAACCATCGTGTTCGACTGGCGGATGCGCACATGGTCCTGGCTCAGGATCATCTCCGCGAAGCGCGAGGGATCCTTTAGGGCAAGCGCCTGCATATCCTCCTCGAACTTGCGCCGGGCGCCGTGGCGATCGGCGACCGCGACGTAGTTCAGGAAGCTAACGACGCGGTCCACCGGATCGCGGAGGATGGAAACATGGACGACCTCCCGCTCCAGCGGATCGGCGAAGCCGAAGGGAATGTGCCCGGCGATGAAGGCGGGACGCGCGGGCCCCTCCTCCACCTCAAGCGTTCTTCGCCGCTCGATCTTGACGCCATAGGCGAGCCAAACCCGGCTTTGATCGAAGCGGGGCAGGAAGACGCGGCGGTTCAGCGCGCTCCCAGCGGTTTTCGGCATGTGGCAGTGGACGAGAAGCGGGGATCGGGTCATGGCGCGACCTTGCGCGCCAAGCCCTGAAAATGCGGTTAAAACTCAGGAGAATTCGGAAACGGCCGTAAGGCGGTGGCGTTCGATCTCCACCCCGAGAGCGCCGTTAACGCGGTCCAGCTTCTCTATGCGGATCAGGGCACGGGCGACGCGCGGCTCGGTCAGCAGGATCTCAGCGAGACGTTCGGCGAAAGTCTCCACCAGCTTCATGCGCGGCCCGGCGATCAGGTCGTTGATCGCCTCGATGATGAGATCGTAGGAGACGACCGATTCAACTTCGTCGCCGTACTCCGCATAGAAGCGGCGCACGTCCAGCGTGACGTTGAACTTCAGGCGCTGCGTGACGCCGTATTCCTCGGAGTAGGCGCCGATCTCGAAGGCCGTGACATAGTCGGCCAAGAAAATGCGATCATGAGCGGGGCCGCCGAGGCCAGCCGCTCCGTCCATCGCCAGTTTCGCCCCGTCGTCCATTCTCACCAACCGAAAAGCGCCGCGTTCCGACCTTGGAACGCGACGCTTTTGCCCCAGTCAACTCGTTAAAACCAGTCCGGGAGCGACGTTCAGCTTCCCGCCCGCGCCGAACCGCGCGGATAACGGTAGAAGATATGCTCCCCGATATGGGTGGTCTTCTCCAGCTTGCGGGACCAGGCGGGGTTCACCGCCGTGGTGTGATAGTGGGTCGCCTTGTTGGTCAGCACCCGTGGACGGCCGTCGAGCATCGACTTGGCGATCTTGGCGGCCTTCACGAAGGCTTTGCGGTTGTTCACCACTTCAGCCTTGCCGTCGCAGGTGTAGGAGAACTGACAGGCGTATTTACGCCCCGTCCCCTGGGTGACCACGCCGCAGACCGAGTTCGGATAAACCCGGCTGTCGACCCGGTTGAGGATCACTTCGGCGACCGCGAACTGACCGCGCGTGGTCTCCCCACGCGCCTCGAAATAGATCGCTTCGGTCAGGCACCGCCAGGCCTCGCCCATTGCGGCCTTGTTGACCGTGATGGCCCCCGCCGAATGGGTATGGATCGCCTGTTCGACGTCCATATCGCCGGCCGCCTCGGCGAGCGCCGCGATCAACGCGTCCTCACTCGACAGCCGGTTCAGGTCGGGATCGCTGATCGATCCCGTCGTGAAGCCGGTCGGCGTCGCGGGCAGACGCCCGGTGCGGGCGAAAACCCGATCATTCTCCAAGGCTTGGAACGCGGTGCGCTCGGCCTTGAGAACATTGAAAATCTGCTGAGACGCTTCGGAGTTAAGCGCGATCTCCACTTCTTCCTCAGCGGCCGTGGCCTGACCGAGGCTTCCGATGGCGATCACCGCGCCGACGATATACGCGATCGTCGATTTCGCTCCACACGAACGAGAGTTCGTCATTTCTGACCCTTTCGCCCGCCTTCATTCGCGCCGCCCCAAATGCGCGCGATAGCGGATCTCATGCTGCTTCGTTTTTCGTTGGGTCCGGGTACGTCAGCACCGTTCGGCGCGCCACCAGAACTCGACCTGCTGCGCCCACGTTTCGCGCCCCGAACTGATTCGCGTTGCAAAAAACCATCAGGTCGGGTGGGGCGAGGGTTAAAATTCAATGTAAAATTTCAGAGCGTTTCAAATGCTCACGACGAATCGTTCGAGCCCTCCGAAAGAATCGCCGCCTGCGCCGCCGCCAGCCGCGCGATCGGCGCCCTAAAGGGCGAACAGGAGACGTAATCGAAGCCAGCCACCTCGCAGAACCGCACCGATGCGGGGTCGCCGCCATGCTCGCCGCAGAGGCCGAGCGTGACCTGCGCATTGCGACCACGCCCCCGCTCCGCCGCGAGGAGGAGGAGCTCCCCCACCCCCTCCAGATCGAGCGAATGGAAAGGGTCCTCGGGGAAGACGCCCTTCGCCACGTACTCGCGCATGAAGCGTCCCGCATCGTCCCGGCTGAGGCCGTAGGTCATCTGCGTGAGGTCGTTGGTGCCGAAAGACAGAAACTCCGCCGTCGAGGCCAGATCGCCGGCCCGTAGCGCGGCGCGCGGCGTCTCGACCATGGCGCCGATCTTGTAGCGGAGCGCGGCGCCCGTCTCCGCACGCACCTGTTCGGCGACGCCCTCGACCGTGCGCGCCATCAGCTCCAGTTCGCGATTGGCGGAGACGAGGGGGATCATGATCTCCGGCGTCACCGGCTCCCCGGTGCGCCGCCCCGCCTCCACCGCCGCCTCAAACGCGGCGCGGGCCTGCATCTCGTAGATCTCGGGAAAGGCGACGCCGACGCGGCAGCCGCGCTTGCCGAGCATCGGATTGAACTCCCGCATGTCCTCCGCCCGCTTCATGACGGTCTTCAGCGGCAGGTTCATCGCATCCGCCAGCTCGCTGAGCTCCCGCTCGCCATGGGGCAGGAACTCATGGAGCGGCGGGTCGAGCAGCCGGATCGTCACCGGCAAGCCCGCCATGATCTCGAAAAGCTCGATGAAATCCTCCCGCTGCATCGGCAAAAGCGCATCCAGCGCCGCCCGGCGGTCCGCCTCTTCGGCGGCGAGGATCATCCGGCGCATCGTGGTGATGCGCCCCTTCTCGAAGAACATGTGCTCCGTGCGGCAGAGCCCGATGCCGTCCACGTTGAACCCCGTCGCGACGCGGGCGTCCTGCCCGGTGTCTGCGTTGGCGCGCACCTTCATCCGGCGGCGGGCGTCCGCCCAGCCCATAAGCGTGGTGAACGCGCCGGACAGCTCCGGCGGCACCAGTTCGGGCGCGCCCGCAAGCGCCTCCCCCGCCGATCCGTCGAGCGTGACGACGTCGCCTTCGGCGAAGACCCGCCCGTCCGCGGCGGTCATCGTCTTCGCTTCGAAGTCCAGCGCGATTTCGGCGGCGCCGACGACGCAGGGCGCGCCGAGGCCGCGCGCGATCACCGCCGCGTGGCTCGTCATGCCGCCCCGCACGGTCAGGACGCCGGAGGCCGCGTGCATGCCGCGAATGTCCTCGGGGCTCGTCTCCACCCGTACGAGGATCGCCTTCTGCTCCCGCGCCGCCAGCGCCTCCGCCGCTTCGGGCGAAAAGACGATGGGGCCGGTGGCCGCCCCCGGACTAGCGGCGAGACCGCGTCCGATGACTTCGCGCCGCGCGCGCGCCGAAATCGAATGGTGAAGATGCGCGACGAGCGACGAGGGCGCTATCCGGAGAAGCGCGCGGTCTCGCGTGATCGCGCCGCTTTCCGCCAGATCGACCGCGATGCGCACGGCGGCGCGCGCGCCGGTTCTGAGCGGCTGGGCGTCGAGGATGAAGACCTCGCCGTCATGCACGGTGAATTCGAGCGACAGCGCCTCGCTCAGCCCCGCCTCCGCCGCTTCGGCCAGCGCCTTCAGCTGGGCGACGACGTCCGGCGCGATCTCCTCCAGCACGTCCTGTCGGCGCACGCCCTCCGCCCGCTCCGCCACGGTGAGAAGGCGCGGGGTGCGCAGGCCCATCAGAGCGTCCTCCCCCTGCGCCTGGGTCAGAAACCGTCCGTTCAGAGCGACGGCGCCGGATTCCTCCGACCGCAGGGCCACCACGCCGGCGCCGGAGACGCCTGGGCCAACGCCCAGCGTCATGCGCTGCGCGATCAGCGCCTGTCCCGCCTCCGGATCCGCGCCGCGCGCCTGACGCAGGATGCGCGCGGTCGGCGCGCTCCACGCCCGGCGAAGCGCTGCGGCCCCGCGCGCGAGTTGCTCGTCGAGGCTTTCCGGGAAAGGCTCGTCGGTCTCATCCTCGACAAGCGCCAAATACTCTTCGATCAGCGCCTCAAGCGCCGCATCGCCGAGGTCCTGCTCCCCATCCGCGCCGGAGAGCTTCATTCGGTCGAATAGCGCGTTCTCGAACGCTTCCGGATCAGCGCCCATAGCGCCGACCGCGAAGGACTGGATCAGTCGGCGCCGCAGGTCCAGCGCGCCGCGGCGCCCGATCCGCGCGGCGAGAGGCGCCACGGCCTCCGCCGTCAAGCCGATGTTCAGAAGCGCCGGGGCCGCAGGCGCCGCATCGTCCTGCGGCGAGGACCGTAGCGCGATGAGGAGCGGGCCGTCCGCCTCCCGCGCCAAGTCATCCACCGCCGAGAGGAGATCATCCGCCGCCGTTTGCTCGAGACAAACGACGCCGGGCGGCGTCGGCGCTCCCATGGCGATCATCCGCGCGAGGCGCCGCGCCTTGACGCCCCAGCGCGCGTCGTCAGCTTCCGCCAGCGAGATGATAGATCGTTCCATGTCGGGGGTTTAGCCTTCGCCGCCGTCTGGCGGAAGCCCTGCTGAAACGGCGGATGCTTGAGGGAGGCTCTTCATCGCACTGCGCCGCCCTCCGCCATCGGGTGCGATGTGCAGCAACGCATTCTCATTAGCCGTCGATCGCCGTAGGCTCCGCGCCATGTACAGAACGCTCGTCAGGCTGCTCATCGCTCTTCTGGTTCTCGCATCGCCCGCCGCCGCGAGCGACCGGCTGGCCCTCGTCATCGGCAACGCAGACTATCGCGTCGGGCCGCTCGCGAACCCCGGCTCCGACGCGCGCCTGATCTCGGATGCGCTGAGGGAGACCGGCTTCGAGGTCGCGCTCCTCCTGAACGCGGACCGCCGGTCGCTGCTCGGCGGGGTGCGGGACTTCGCAGCGAAGCTGGAGGCGCTGGGGCCGGACACGGTCGCCGTCTTCTATTACGCGGGTCACGGCGTGCAGGTGTCGGGACGCAATTTCCTCATCCCCATCGGCGCGCGGATCGAGAGCGAGGCGGACCTCGACTTCGAGGGGCTGGACGCGCAATGGGTGCTGAGCCGGATCGGCGAGACGGGCGTGAACCTCTCCCTCTTCATTCTCGACGCATGCCGCAACAATCCCTTTCCAGCCGCTTCGCGCTCCGGCGCGCGCGGCCTCGCGCGGATGGACGCGCCGCGCGGCTCGCTCCTCTCCTACTCCACCGCGCCGGGAGACGTCGCGCTGGACGGGGACGGCGCGAACAGCCCCTACTCCGCCGCACTGGCGACGGCGATCCGCACGCCGGGCCTGAAAGTGGAGGACGTCTTCAAGGCGACCCGCCGCTCGGTGGTCGAGAAGACCGGCGGACGGCAGACGCCGTGGGAGAGCTCCTCCCTCATCGGCGATTTCTTCTTCAGGCCGGGAACTGCGGCTCCTCAGCCCGCGCTCGCGCAACCGGCGATCCGCCCCGGCGAGATCTTTCGCGATTGCCCCGACTGCCCGGAGATGGCCGCTCTCGGCGGCGGCCCGGCGACCATCGGCTCAGCGTCCGGGTCGAACGGGCATGACCCCCATGAGGCCCCGAAAACGCGAGTGACGCTCGCGCCCTATGCGCTCATGCGAACCGAGGTCACGCGCGGCGACTACGCCCGTTTCCTGTCGGAGACCGGCCATCAGGCGGCTTCGGGATGCTGGTGGATCTACGGCGTCTGGCTCTTCGACAAGGCGAGGAACTGGCGCGAAACCGGTTACGATCAATCGGACGACCACCCGGTCGCCTGCATCCGCTGGTCTGACGCGGTCGCCTACGCCGAATGGATGTCCGCGCGCACCGGCCATCGCTATCGCCTGCCGACGGAGGCGGAGTGGGAGGCGGCGGCGGCGCCCCCGCCCTGGGGCGCGGACGGCGCCGCGGCCTGCGGCTACGGCAATCTCCATGACGAGACGGCGAACGCGACCTGGAGCTCAGGCGCCGCCATCTCCCTCATGCCCTGCGACGACGGCGCCGCGGGGACCGCGCGCGCGGGTTCCTATCGTCCGACGGCGAATGGGCTCTTCGATATGTTCGGCAATCTCGGCGAGTGGACAGCGGATTGCTGGTCCGCGTCCCATGCCGGGCGGCCCGCTTCGGGCGCGGCGCGTCTCGACGGCGATTGCGACATCCGCGTCTCCAAGGGCGGCTCGTTCCTCTCGCCCGCGCACGGCTTCAGGCCGGCGTTTCGGTTTCCCTCCATCGCCAAAGACCCGAACGTCTATCTCGGCTTCCGTCTCGCACGGGACCTTCGCTAGCGGGGCGGCGGAGGGGCGATAGCCCCCCTGCGTCACCCGACCGCCGTCAATCCGCGCCTCGCTATGGTCGCGCAGGCTTCGCGCGCCGCCGACAACTCCTCCGCCGCCGCGCGCAGCATTTCATCGACGTCGTCGATCTGCCGCCGCGCGTCCGCAGGCGTCATCGTCGGATAAAGGTTGGTCCGACCGGCCGCCTTTCGCGCAGCCTCTAATTCTTTGATGGCGTCTTTCAGCGACGCCCGCACATCGCCGTAGTCGTACCGCGTTGGTTCACTTTTCATGACTATTTCACTCCATTTTAACGCGAATTCTCACGCAACTGTCTCGCACTTCAGTTGAAATTCCGTTCAAGCGCTTCGGTTTTCGGCGCTTGAGCCCCACCAATTGGAAGGACAACTGATGACTAAGCACCATGGCATGACGGCCCTTAAAGGCATCGCCGCGCATTGCCGCATGGGCCGCGAAAGCAGCCGGGACGACCGTTTCGGGCGCCTCTTCCCCAATCTGGCGCCGGTCTACACTCGGCCCGACATCCTGAGCGACATCGGCGCCCAGGGCGGGCCGATGGACGGCGGAACCAACGCCGACCGCACCGACAGCGTACCGGTCGGGCACGTCTTCTTCGGCCAGTTCGTCGATCATGACGTCACGCTCGACGTCTCCTCCAGCTTCTCCCGCGTAAACGAGCCGTCGGAGATCGAGAACCGGCGCACGCCGACGCTCGACCTCGACTGCATCTACGGCGCGGGGCCGGAGGACGCGCCCTTCATGTACGTCCAGACCGGCGATTTCGCGGGGGTGAAGCTCCTGACCGGGGCGGACGAACCCTCCACCGGCGATGCGGCGGCGGATGCGCTCAGGGCCGAAGACCTCCTCCGGGCGCCGAACGGGCGCGCGATCATCGGCGATAACCGCAACGACGAGAACCGGATCGTCAGCCAGATCCAGCTCGCCTTCATCCGCTTCCACAACGCCATGGCGGACAAGGCGAAGGCGGATCACCCGGAGCTAAGCGGCGGAGAGCTGTTTGAGGAGGCGCGTCGCCTCACGACCTGGCACTACCAGTGGGGCCTCGTCACCGACTTCCTCGTCGCGATGTGCGGCGAAGGGATCGTGAACGACATCCTCGCCTGCGGGCGGCGCTTCTACTGCCCGGTGGAGCCGCAAATCCCCGTCGAATTCGCCGTCGCCGCCTATCGCTTCGGCCATTCGATGGCGCCGATGAAGATCCAGGTGCAGAAGGGCGACACGGCGTTCGAGCTTTTCGGGCAGATCCTCGGGCGCGGCTTCTCCCCGCTCGGCGATCAGCGCGCCGTCGTCGACTGGCGGGAGCTGATGTTCGTCCCCGACAAGGCGGGCGTGCAGCGGGCGGAGAAGATGAACACCAAGCTCGCCACCGATCTTCTAGACCTGCCCTTCGTCGGGGCGGGAGACGAAAGTTCGCTCGCGACGCGGAACCTTCTGCGCTCCAACAGCTTCCTCCTGCCCGGCGGCGACAAGATCGCGGCGGAGATGGGCCGTTCGGAAGCCGAGATCGAGACGGTGATGAACCTCGTCGGAACGATCTCCGACGGCCGGATCGCGGAGGGAGCCCCGCTCTGGCTCTACATCCTCGCCGAGGCCGAAGCGATCGGGCGGCTCGACGCCAATGGTCAGGGCGAGCAGAACGAGGGGCTCGGCCCGGTCGGCGGGCGGATCGTCGCCGAGGTTCTGATCGGCCTTCTCGAGCTGGACGAGCACTCGTGGCTCGGCGGCAACCGCAACTGGTCGCCGGATCCGGCGTTCGATTCCATCGGCAAGATCCTGGTCAGCCAGAACGCCGCGATGTTCTGATCGGGGAGCGATCGGCCTCTCTGGAGCGGGGCCGATCGCTTGACCAACAGCCGGGGCGGCTCACTTGGTCCTGTAGCCAAAGGAGCCGTCCCATGCGCCTCATCACAGCGACCCTCGCACTTCTCGGCCTATCGACAGCCGTTCAGGCCGAGATCGTCGCGACCTTCATCGAGAGCGCGCCGCGCGACATCTTCGAGATTAAGAACACTGGAACCTGCGCGACGGGACCTAACGCCGTCGAGGTGGACCTCTCCGGCTCCGCCGGATTGCTCATCTTCGACACATCCTCCGCCGGGGCGGGCGTGAACGTCTCCCAACCCTTCGTCCTGACCGAAGGCGCAAAGCGCGTCCTCTCCGTCTCCCCCGTCACCGACGGCGATCAACGCATCCGTTTCGAGCTTTCGACCCTCGCACCCGGCGAGGCCCTCTCCTTCACCATCGACGTGGACGATCAACTTCCCGCAAGCGCGCGCGGCCAGACCCGCGTCGACGGCGGGGAGATCGCCGGCGCCATGTTGCGCGTACGCGCGGGCGACGCGGTCCTGGAAGCGCCTTTCGGCGCCGGGTCGGCGGCGCGGGTCGCTTATTCGGCCTGCCTCTCCTGACGCGCGGTCGCCAACGTCTGGCGTAGAACGCCTTCCAGATCGACGGCGCCGATCAGGTCGTTATGGCGGGCGCCCGGAACCTCCGTGATCCCTGCCACCTGCGCGCCGAGGTCGCCAGCGAGCGCGAGCGACATCTCGGCCGGAATGATGGCGTCCGCCGTCCCGTAGACGATGAAGGTCGGCGCGCCGCTCTCCGCCAGTAGCGCGCTGTTGTCGAAATCGGTGCGGAACAGGAAGCGCGGAAAGACCCCGCCCTTGGAGCGCACCAGCTCCGGGAAGTCGCGAAACGGCGCGAAGAGCAGCACGGCCTCCGGCGGCGCATGGGCGGCGTGCAGCGAAGCGACGCCGCTTCCCAGAGAGAACCCTGAGACGACGACACTGTCATAGCGCGCCGCCCATCGCGCCGTGCGCTCGATGAGATCGGCGAAGGCGGCGCCGGAGGGCTGGCGGGGGTCGCCCGCATAGCCCGGAAACTCGACCACCAGCGTATCGAAGCCGAGCGGCCCCACATGGTTCGGTCCGAGGAACCGCCAGCCGCAGGCGCCGCCCGCATTGCCGTGATAGAAGATCAGCAACCCATCGCCGTTCGACGGCGTGAAAAGCGCCCGCTCCCCTTCGTATTCGACAATCTCGACGCCGGCGGGAGCCCTGCAATCGGTCAGCGGGCGCGGGTCGGGATGGAAGAAAAGACCGTCCTGAACGAACCAGAACAGCGCGCAGAGAGCGACATACACCGCGCCCGCCAGCGCAACGGCGCGCGCGGCCAGACGCTTCATTCGTGCTTGAAGTCAGCCGGGCGCTTTCCGACGAAGGCGTCCATCCCCTCCTGCTTATCCTCCGTTGCGAAAAGGGCGAAGAAGGTGCGGCGCTCGTAGTTGAGCCCCTCGGCGAGCGAGGTCTCGAACGCCCGGTCCACGGCCTCCTTCGCGACCATCGTGGAGGGTTTGGAGAAGCTGGCGATCGTCTCCGCCGCCTTCACCGCCTCCTCCAGCAAATCGGCGGCGGGCACGATGCGGCTCACGAGGCCGGAACGCTCCGCCTCCTCGGCGTCCATCATGCGGCCGGTGAGGATCAGGTCCATCGCCTTCGACTTGCCGATGGACCGCGCCATGCGCTGCGATCCGCCCATGCCGGGGATGACGCCCAGCTTGATCTCCGGCTGGCCGAACTTGGCGCTGTCGGCGGCGATGATGAAATCGCACATCATGGCGAGCTCGCATCCCCCGCCGAGCGCGTAGCCGCCGACCGCCGCGATCTTCGGCGTGCGCAGCCTAGCGAACTTGTCCCAGTCGCTGAAGAAGTCGCTGTAATACATGTCCATATAGGACTTTTCGGACATCTCCTTAATGTCGGCGCCCGCCGCGAAGGCGCGCTCGTCGCCGGTCAGGACAATGCAGCCGACGCCCCGGTCTGCGTCCAGCTCGCTCGCAGCCTCCAGCATCTCGGCGAGAACCTGCGTGTTGAGCGCGTTCAGCGCCTTGGGCCGGGTGATGCGGATGATCGCGACGCGGCCCTTCCGCTCGACTGAAATCGTCTCGGGCATATTCAGGTCCTTCCTCGTTTCTCAAAGCGCGGCAGCATGGCGGAGAAATCCATGCCCTGCCCGTCTTCCTGTTCAACGAACTCGGCGTAAAGCTCCATCGCCCGCGCGCCCATCGGCGTATCCGCGTCCACATCCGCCGCCGCCTGTTGGGAAAGGCGCAGATCCTTCAGCATCAAATCGGCGGCGAAACCGGGCTGGTAGCCGTTGTCCGACGGGCTTGTCGGCCCCACCCCCGGCGCCGGGCAATAAGCGTTCATCGTCCAGGAATAGCCGGAGGAGGTGGAGACCACGTCGAACATCTTGCCCCGGTCCAGCCCCAGCTTGTCGGCGAGAGCGAAGGCTTCGCAGGTCGCGATCATCGTCGCACCGAGGATCATGTTGTTGCAGATCTTCGCCGCCTGCCCCGCGCCGCCCTCGCCGCAATGGACGGCCTTTTGGCCCATGATCTCGAAAAGCGGCGCGGCCTTGGCGAAGCTTTCCTCGCTACCGCCGCACATGAAGGTCAACGTCCCCGCGGCCGCCCCGCCGACGCCGCCAGAGACCGGCGCGTCCACCGACAGGAGCCCGTGTTCGGCTGCGGAGGCGTGAGCCGCACGGGAGGCGGCGACGTCCACCGTCGAGCAGTCGATCAGGCAGGCGCCCTTATCCGCCGCTGGGGCGATCTCGCCCATGACCGCCTCGAGGATCGCGCCGTTCGGCAGCATGGTGACGACGCAGTCGCGCCCCGAAGCCGCCTCCGCCGCCGTCGCCGCTTTGGCGACGCCCTCGACTTCATAAGGCGCGAGGTCGAACCCCGTCACCTCATGCCCCGCCGCGACGAGATTTGCGGCCATGGGCGCGCCCATATTGCCGAGACCGATGAACCCGATTTTCATGTTTCCCTCCCTGCCCCGCGTTCTCGCAGGCGCGTTGTCAGAGCTTCAGCTCCATCTCTCCAAGCGGCGCCAGCATCGCCTCGACATCGGCCGCCGTCACGTCCCGCAGGCGCGGTTTCGCCCATTTCGGGTCGCGGTCCTTGTCGATGACGGCGGCGCGGATGCCCTCCAGAAACTCGCCATGCTCCATGCAGCGCGCGGTGAAGCGGTATTCCTGCGCCAGCGCCTCCTCCAGCGTCATGGCGCGGGCGTTCCGCACCATCTCCATCGCCGCGGCGACGGAGAGCGGGCAGCCCTTGCGCAGCGCCTTCAGCGTCTTCGTCGCCCATTCCAGGCCCGCCGCCGCCGCATCCTCCAGCTTCGCCTCCAGCTCGACCGGAGAAGCCGCCTCGAACGCGTCGTCGATCGGCAGCTGGAAATAGACGAGCTCCCCGCCTTCGGGTTTCGCGGCGAAATCGGCGATGGCGGAGACGTCACCCGTTGCGACGAGGCCTTCTTTAAGCGCCTCCAACTGGCCGGAGGGCACGTAAGCATCAGCAAAACCGGCGTAAATCGCATCCGCCGGCCCCATCCGCATCGCCGTCATCCCAAGATATTCGCCGCAGCGCCCCGGCGCATCCGCGAGGATCTTGGAGCCGCCCACGTCCGGCACCAGTCCGATCCCCACCTCCGGCATCGCCACCTGCGTCCCGTCCGTGACGATCCGGTGCGAACCGAGCGCGGAGACGCCGACGCCCCCGCCCATGACGAACCCATGCATGAACGCGATATAGGGTTTCGCGTAACGGGCTATGCGCGCGTTCAGACGGTATTCATAAGCCCAGAACGTCTGCCCGAACCCGAAATCCCCCGCCCGCCCCGTGTTGTAGAGGTCGACGATATCGCCCCCCGCCGCGAAAGCGCGATCGCCCGCCGCGTCGATCAGCACGAGCGCGACCCGGTCGTCATGCTCCCAATCCGTCAACGCGGCGTCGATGGCGCGCAGCATGTCGTAGGTCAGCGAGTTCAGCGCCTCCGGCCGGTTCAGCGTGATCCGCCCCGCGCGCCCCTCGATGCGGACGATAATCTCTTCAGCCAACCGCTCCGCCCCTTCTTTGCTCGTCAAGTATCCTCGCGCGGAAGCGCGAAACCGCGTCTGCGCGAACCGCCCTCTCGGATTTCGGCAGCGAGACGCGCCGCAAAGCGGCGACGAGCCGCCCGCTCACCCAAGCGTTCAAGCCGCGCGCTCCACCGCAGTCTTCCCGACCTCGCGCTCCGCCAGCATCGCGCGGGAGACGATCACGCGCATGATCTCGTTCGTGCCTTCGAGGATCTGATGGACCCTCAGATCGCGGACGATCTTCTCGATCCCGTAGTCCGCGAGATAGCCGTAGCCGCCATGCAATTGCAGCGCCTCGTTCGCCACCTTGAACGCCGTGTCCGTCACGAACCGCTTGGCCATCGCACAGTATTTCGTGGCGTCCGGCGCGCCCTCATCCAGCTTCCACGCGGCCTGGCGCAGGAAGACGCGCGCCGCCGATAACTCGATCTCCATATCCGCCAGACGGAACTGGAGGCCCTGAAACTGGTCGATGCTCTTGCCGAAGGCCTTGCGCTCGCCCGTATACCGCAGCGCCGCGTCCAGCGCCGCCTGCGCGCCGCCGAGGGCCGAGGCGGCGATGTTCAGGCGCCCGCCGTCGAGGCCGTTCATCGCGTAGACGAAACCGCGCCCCTCCTCCCCGATCAGGTTCTTCGCCGGCGCTTTCGCCGCGTCGAACTGCACCTGCGCGGTGGGTTGGGATCGCCAGCCCATCTTGTTCTCGAGCCCGCCGAAGGAAAGCCCCTCCGCCCCGTCCTCGACGATGATGGCGGAGACGCCTTTCGGCCCGTCCTCCCCCGTCCGGCACATCACGACGTAAGCGTCCGAATAGCCGCCGCCGGAGATGAACGCCTTCGTCCCCGTAAGCTGGTAGCCCTCATTATCCCTAACGGCCCGCGTCTTCATCGCGGCGGCGTCGGAGCCGGAACCGGGTTCGGTCAGGCAATAGGAGATCACCGTCTCCATCGCGCAAAGCCGGGGAAGCCATTCGGCTTTCATCTCGTCGGAGCCGAACTTGTCGATCATCCCCGCGCACATGTTGTGGATGGAGAGGAACGAGCCGACCGACGGACAGGCCATCGCCAGCGCCTCGAAGACCAGCGCCGCATCCAGTCGCGACAGCCCGGAGCCGCCATACTCCTCGCCAACGTAAATCCCGCCGAGACCGAGCGCCGCGACCTTCGGCCAGAGCGCTTTGGGGATCGTGCCCTCGGCTTCCCAAGTCTGGGCGAAGGGCGCGATCTCGTCCTGCCCGAAGGCGTAGGCCATCTCAAAAATCGCCGATTGCTCTTCGGTGAGCGCGAAATCCATGCGACGTCCTCCCAGTTGCGCGAGCCGTTACTTAGGGGATTGGGGGACGCGGATCAAAGCCCGCTTCAAAGATCGAACTGGAACTCTTCGATCAAATGCGCCGCGACGCGCCGCAGTCCGTCGGCGTCATCCGCTCCACCCGCCTTCGCCTCGGCGAAAACCGCGCGCTGACGGTCGGCGCTCGCGCCCGTGGCGGCGATGCGCCGGAGGCCCTCGACCTCCTCCACCGAACGGAGGACGCCCGCGTCTTCGGCGATCAGCTCGATCAACTCTTCCGCAAGATCGGCGTACGGGACGATCTCCCGCCGACCGAAGTCGATCAGCCCCTCGCTCATACCATAGCGCTGCGCCCGCCAGCGGTTCTCCGCCACCAGGAAGCGATCATAGGTCCGCCAGCGCTGATTGGAGGTCTTCAACCGCCAGAGCATCCGCATGATCGCCTGCGTCGCGGCGGCGATGGTAAGCGCGTCCTCCAGACGGGGACAGGTGTCGCAGATCCGGCTCTCCAACGTCGGATAGCTGTGGGAGGGGCGCAGATCCCACCAGATCTTCGAGCTGTCTTCGATGATTCCGAGATCGACCAGCGTGCCGACCGTGCGCTGATATTCCGACCAGCTCGTCATTTGCGGCGGCAGGCCGGTGCGCGGCAGATTGTCGAAGACCGTCAGACGATACGAGTTCAGGCCCGTATCCCGCCCCTGCCAGAAAGGCGAAGACCCGCTCGCCGCCAGAATATGCGGCAGGAAATACGCGACCTGCGGCATCAGATCGACGCGTAGATCGTCGTCGTTCAACCCCACATGCACATGCATCCCGCAGATCAGCAGGCGGCGCGCGACCCCGCCGAGCGCCCGCTCCAGATCATGGTAGCGGTCCTTGTCGGTATGATGCTGATCCTTCCAGTCCGCGAACGGATGGCAGGAGGCCGCGATGGGGGCGAGGCCGAACTTCGCAGCCTCCTCCGCCACTGTGGACCTAAGACGCTTCAGCTCTTCCCGCGCCTCCCCGACGGTCGCGCAAACGGCGGTGCCGATCTCCACCTGGCACTGGAGAAACTCGGGGCTGAACTGGCCCTCGAGGCGCGCCGCGCAAGCGTCCATCAGCTCTCGCGGCGCTTCGCGGAGGGAATAATCCGCCAGATCGACAAGGAGGTACTCCTCCTCGATCCCGATGGTGAAATCCGGTTCAGCGGCCATAACGCCTCCTTCGCTCGGCCTTGACGTTAGCGCGGCGTGGGCGTCCCTCCAAACCCGCTGCTAACGCCAGAGATGCGCATAGCCGGCGAAAGCGCCTTGCAACTTGGCCAACGCCCGAAGCGTGGGCGGCCGCGCCGCCTCCCCCGCCGCAAGGCGCTCAACGATCACCTCGGGCGGGCACGGCGCGCCGGAAACCGGGTCGCGGTAGCGCGGATAGGCGATCAGCGCCGTATGCGCGAGCTGCTCCAGCGAAAGCCGCGCTTTGCGACGCGCGGGGATCTCGCCCCGATCGTCGGTCAGACCCCATCCGGCGTAGAATGGCGCTCCGAAGGTGGTGACCGGCATACCCCGAAGAAGCGCTTCGAACCCGGTGAGCGAGGTCATCGTCCAGACCTCATCCGCCATCGCCAAAGCCGTGGCCGCCGAGACGCCGGAAAGCACCTGATCCGCCGCCGCTGCATCGACCGCGCCCGGCCGAAGTCCCGCCTCCACATCGGGATGGGGCTTGTAGATCAGCCAGGCGCCCGGCGCCGCTTCGCGCGCAGCCGCCAGAAGCGCGGCGTTGGTTCGCACCGCGCCCGCGCCGAAACGGATGGAGGCGTCGTCCTCCACCTGACCGGGGACGAGAATGACGCGCCGCCCGGGCGGCGGCGCGGGGGGCGGCGTCTCATCCGTCAGATTGTACTTGGTGACGTTCAGCGCGACGATCGCATCGATCAGCGCCCGCGCCCGCGCCAGGCTCGCCTCATCTTCCGGCGCTTTCGCGGCGAGGGCTTCAAAGCGGCTCGGCCGCGTCGCGTCGTAGTAGACGCCGAGATCGTCGAGGACGAGCGATAGAGGCGGCGTGAGCGCGGCGCCGAGACCGACGGAGCGAAGAAACCCGTCCTCCATCCGCCAGAGCGGCGCGCCGGCCTCCGCCGCCTCGCGGCGGATCGCATCGTCCTCACGTCCCGCCCAAACAACGAGGCGCCTGTCGGATGCGCGCGCCTTCGCGGCTGCGGCGCGGGCGTCCTCCTCGAACCGGGTCGGCGCGTTGGGGCGGTCGAGGAAAGCCGCGATATGGCCGCGTTTCCACATCCGCATGCGGGTCGCGACGCTTGGGGCCGGATCGGCGCGCGCGTCGTCGCGAAGGAAGGCGAGCGCCTCCATCGCCGCTTCGCAGGAAATCAGCGTCCCGCGCCACGGATCGAAATAGATCGCGTAGTCGAGGTAAGCCGCCGCGAAGATCTGAGCGGCCGACCGGCGCGCGGCGCGGCGCGGGACGGCGATCTCATCCTCCGTCGCGCCCCAGCCCGCGTAGAACGGGGCGCCGAAGCAGCGCACCGGCTTTCCCGCGATGGCCGCCTCGAACCCCATTTGCGACGTCACCGCATAGACCGCGGCCGCCCCGTCGATCAGGGACCAAGGAACGACGTCGTCGTCGATCAGGCGCACGCGATCTGGAAGCCGCGCGTCGGCTAAATGCCCGCGCCGCGCGTCAGGATGGGTTTTGACGATGATCTCGGCTGCGGGATGATCGGCCAACGCGGCCGCGAGCATTCGCTGAAAACTCTCAGGCCCCGCTCCGCCATAGCGGATGGAGGCGTCGCCCGGTTTCTGGTCGATCAGGAGGATATGGCCTTGAGGCGGCTCGATTTCCGCGCCCGCGTTGTATTTTGATAGGCGAAGCGCCCGCAGCCGCTCAATCGCCCGCGCCGCTCGAGCGGCGTCGCCGGCGCCATTGGCGATGAGCCGCTCAAGCCGCGAGGGCGCGGCGCAATCGTAATGCACGCCGACGTCGTCGAGGATCAGGCTGACGACAGGCGACCCCTCGCCGGGGCGGACGGAGCGAAGGAAACCGTCCTCGATGGTTACGACGGGTTTGCCGAGCGCCTTCGCAGCCATGAGACCGCGTCTGGAAACCGGCCTCCGTCCCCAAACGCCGATGGCGTCGCAGGACGCAACGCCCGGAACGGTGCGCCAACCGACCGCCTCCAACATGGAGCGGAGCTTGGGCTGGCGCGCGAAACCTAGAGAGAAGACGCCGAGACGGCGACGGCGTTCTGAAGGATCTATCGACGTTCGGTCATGGGACAAGGTTGCTCGCCGAAGAGGCCGAGCCCGCGAACCCGATCAGGGACGCGACGGAGCCCGCGACTTTCTGGAACCGAGTGAACGGCGCCTCGGTCACATAAAGCACGTCGCCGTCGCGCATCTTCATGTCATCCGCGAAGAAGAGGCCCGTGGGCTGCGACAGGTCGATCAGATAGGCGATGTTGCGGCGCTGATCGATAGGCGCGCGGGCGGAAAGCTGGGTCGCGATCTCCGGCGGCTCGCGCCGGAAGATGAAAATGCCGCTCGGGTCCGAGGCCCCGGCGTTCAGGCCGCCGATGAGCGAGATCGCGTCGAGCACGGTGATCTCCCGCGTCGGGAAGGGCACGCGCGACTGGCCCACCGCGCCGAGAGAGCGGAAATGCCGTGTGTCGTTGTTCAGGAAAATCACATCGCCCGCGCGGACGGGAATGTCGTTGCGCGGGTCTTCGAAAAGGTCGCGCATCCAGATCGAGCCCTCGAGCGGCCCGCGCCGCACGGTCACGCGGATCACTTCCGGATCGGGCACCGCGAACCCAGTCGTGGCGAGGAGGCTCAGGAGCGACCGGCTGGTGCGTTCGATCGGCACCACGCCAGCGACGCCGGCCGAGCCGGTGATGGTGATCGATTTCGAGTCGCCCGTCTGGCGGCGCACTTCGACCTGCGGATCGAGCGTCTTGTCTTCGAGCAGGCCCCGGATGTGGCGGCGGAGCCCGTCGGACGTGCGCCCGGCGGCCCGGACGTTGCCGAGATAGGGCAGGTAAATGTTGCCGCTCTCCTCGATCTCGGAGGTGAGCGCCGTCGGCCCGCCGATCGGCGAGAAGAGGCCGTTCTCACCCCGCTCCCACACCGTCACCTGCAGGACGTCGCCGACGCCGAGGATCGCGGTGCGCTCGGGCGCGGCCTCGATCAGCTCCAGGGAGAAGCCGAGCGATTCATCGATATTGGCGGTCGCGATGACCTGCGGCGTGACCCGGATCAGATCGAAACCGGGGTCTTCGCCGGTCTGATCGCCCACCTCGTCAGCGTAGCGAATGTCCTCGAAATACGGGCCGGAGGTCGGCAAGCCGCAGGCGGCCAGCGCCATCATGGCCGCGATCGCGCCGCCGCGTGACAAAACCGTTTTCGCGCGCCCCATCATGCCCGAAGCTCCATGCCTGTCCCTCGCATCGCCGTTTTCGGCGTTGACGTGATTCTAGCTTATGCGAACTCCGAACGCCAGCATATTAGAACAACTCGCGTTTTCGGGTTGGCCGTTGCCCGATGACGCCCCGGATCGCGCCACCGATCACCCCGCACGGGCGGGTGTGAGAACGGTGACGTTGGACCGGCGGGCGGGATCGGAAAGCGCCGTATCGGCGGCGGCGAAGACGCGGTCATAGGGATCCAGCGGATCGATCATCTTCTCCACAGCCGCTTCGACGGCGGAAAGCCGCCCCTTGTGCGAATAGAACCCGCCGCGAAGCTGCGACGTCATAAGCAGGAACTGACGGTACTCCCGATAAAGTCCCGGATCGGGCGCGCGCGGCGCCTCGAAGAAAGCGGCGAGATCTTGCCCGCAGGCGAATTCGGGCTTGTCGTAGACCGCCGCGCCGTTGACCGAGAGCGGCAGGCCGCGCCAGAGCGCCTGCTGGCCGGCGGTGGAGTTTATCGTGACCGCGGAGCGCGCGCGGTCGAGCAGCGCGCCGAGTTTGCCGCCTTGCAGGAAAATCAGGCGGTCGCCCACGCCGAGCGCCGCCGCCTTGCGTTTGGCGTGCGCCTCCAGCCGTTCGCGTCCATCTTCGAAAGGATGGGTCTTGAAGACGATGCGGTGATCGGAGGGCGCGCCTTTCGCGAAGGCTTCGAGGCACCGATCGACGAATTCGGCGACGGAGCCGAAATCGCTATGCATGCGCATCGACGCGTCCACCGCCAGCTGCAGCAGGACGAGGTGGTAAGTCAGTCCGCTCTTCAGCAATCGCCGCTCCCGCCGCCGCCGTTCCGGCACGAGGAGCGGGAGCACCAGCAACCGGTGCAGGTAAAGCGCCAGCTCGCGCGAAAGGCTGGTCGGACGATGCGGCGTATGGTCGGGATAGTCGCCGTTGCGGAAAAGCACGTCCGCATGGTGGCGGAAGCCGTAGAAGGCGTGCCGCCAGGCCGCGCCCCAGATCGGCGGCGCCTCCTCCAGGTCGAGATCGGCGTTGCGCGCCGCCGCCGCCATGTCCGCCGCGGAGAAATCCATCAGGCGCGAATGTCCGTTAGCGCCGCCGCGTTCATAGGTAACCCAGTAGGGCCTGAGGTACCCTTCCTCGAACACGTGAGCGGTCACCCCGATCTCCGCGGCGAGGCGCAGCGCCGCCGCGTGGGGCGGGCGGGTGTCCCCATAGAGGACGATGTCGGTGACCCCGCGCTCTTCGATCAGGTCCGAGAGCCAGTCCCGAAAGGCGTCCATCTCGCCGACGAAGGGCTGATAGCCGCCCGCATCGCCCCATTCCCGCTGATCGGCGCGCGAAAAACCGACGCGCATCGCGCCGTGCCCCTCGCGTTTCAGGGCGAGCGCGAGGTCGCGGAAGAAGGGTCCGTGCGGACCCTGCAGGAACAGAAACTGTCGATACACTGCGTTATGCGCCCCAAGCGGCCCTGTCTCGCCGCGAATTTCATCACCATCGCGCGCGGGCTTCGCCGCGTCCATGCCCTTCATAGCGTTCATCAAGCGTCCTCACGGTGCGTCCCTCACCCCTTGAGAGCGCGCATCATCGCCGCTAGGTCTCGCGAAACGGTTAAGGACGCGACGATGTTCACGGGTATCATCACTTCTGTTGGCGAAATCATGGCGGCGGACCGGGAGGGCGGCGATCTCAGCCTCCGGATCGCCTGCGATTACGATCCGGCGACGATCGACATCGGTGCCTCCATCGCCTGTTCGGGCGTCTGCCTGACGGTGACGGAGCGCGGCGGTCACGCGCGCGGCGCATGGTTCGCCGTCTACGCTTCGGCTGAGACGCTGGAGAAGACGACGATCGGCGACCGCGCGGTCGGCGACCGGATCAATCTGGAGCGCGCGCTGAAGGTCGGCGACGAGCTCGGCGGCCATATCGTCTCCGGCCATGTGGACGGGGTCGGCGAGGTGGTCGCGATGGACGCCGACGGCGAGAGCCTGCGCGTCGCCATCGAGGCCCCAGGCCCGCTCGCCAAGTTCATCGCGGAGAAAGGGTCGATCACGATGGACGGCGCTTCGCTGACGGTGAACGACGTCGAAGGGGCGACGTTCGGCGTGAACCTGATCCCCCACACGCGCCAGGTCACGACCTTCGGAGAGCTGGCGGCGGGACGCCGCGTCAATCTGGAGATCGACCTTCTGGCCCGCTACGTGGCGCGTCTGGCGGAAGCGCAGAGCTGATTCACCGCGCGCGGGTGGCAATCGGACCTAGCGCGCGGTATGCGCGCGGCGAAACGGCGGCAGGCTGATCTGATGAGCGAAGAGCACTACAGCGATTACATCTCCCCCACCTCCGAGATCCTCGAGGAGGCGCGCAACGGGCGCATGTTCATCCTCGTCGATCACGAGGACCGGGAGAACGAGGGCGATCTGGTGATCCCCGGCCAGTTCGCGACCCCGGACGCGGTGAATTTCATGGCGACCCACGGGCGCGGCCTGATCTGCCTCGCCATGACGCAGGACCGGCTGGACGCGCTCGGGCTCGACCTGATGTCCACCAACAACCAGTCGCGGCACGAAACCGCCTTCACCGTCTCCATCGAGGCGCGCGAAGGGGTCACGACCGGCATCTCCGCCCATGACCGCGCCCGTACCGTCGCCGCCGCCATCGACCCCTCCACCGGGCCGCAGGACATCGCGACGCCGGGGCACGTCTTCCCGCTCCGCGCCCGCGACGGCGGCGTTCTGGTGCGCGCCGGGCATACGGAGGCGGCGGTGGACGTCAGCCGCATCGCGGGGCTGAACCCCTCGGGCGTGATCTGCGAGATCATGAAGGACGACGGGTCGATGGCCCGCCTGCCCGACCTCGTCGCCTTCGCGCAGAAGCATAACCTGAAGATCGGCACGATCAGCGACCTGATCGCCTGGCGCCGTCGGCACGACAACCTCGTGCGCGGCGCGGCGGAGACGGTGATCGACAGCGCCATCGGCGGGAAATGGAACCTCAAGGTCTTCCGCGACACCGCCTCCGACAGCGAGCATATCGCGATCTGGAAGGGCGAGATCGACGACGGCGCGCCGGTTCTAGTGCGGATGCATCAGCTCGATCCGCTGGACGACATTCTCGCGCTCTCGGACGAGCGCTGGCAGCAGGCGCCGAACGCCATGGCGATGATCGCGGAGGAAGGACGCGGCGCCATCGTCATGCTCCGCGACATGTCGCCGGATGCGATCTCCTCTCGCCTCGCCGCGACGCAGGACGCGCCGAAGCAGCTCCGCCAATACGGCATCGGCGCCCAGATCCTGGCGGCGCTCGGAGTGACGCAGATGGAGCTTCTGACCAACTCGCCCCTGCCGAGCGTCGTCGGGCTGGACGCTTACGGCCTCTCGATCACCGGAACGCGCCCAATTGCGCCGAGAAAGGGCTGATATGGCCTCCACCGAACACGGTCCCGGCCTGACGCCGCCTGTCTTCACCGACCGCCCCCGCGTCCTGATCGTGGCGGCGCCCTTCTACCGGGACATCGCCGACAACCTGATCGCCGGCGCCCGCGCCGCGCTGGAGGCGGCGGGGTGCGCCCATGAGCTGATCGAAGTGCCCGGCGCGCTGGAGATTCCGACCGCGATCCGGCTGGCGGAAGGGCGCTATGACGGCTTCGTCGCGCTCGGCTGCGTGATCCGGGGGGAGACGACGCATTACGAGACAGTCTGCAACGACTCGTCCCGCGCTTTGACCCTCCTCGGGATCGAGCGGAGGATCTGCCTCGGCAACGGCATCCTGACGGTGGAGAACCGGGCGCAGGCGGAGGTTCGCGCCGATCCCGCGCAAATGAACAAGGGCGGCGGCGCGGCGGAAGCGGCGCTGCATCTCATCGCCCTCGCCCGCCGGTTCCGCGCAGCGACGGCCGGCGACGAGACCGTCCTCGCCACCGGCGGCGACCTGGTGTGAGCGCGGCCCCTAAAACCCCCGCCAAAACAGGCGCCCGCGTGGTGCGCGAGGCGGTTGCGCAGGCGCTTTTCGCGGCGACTGGCGAAGACCGCTTCTCCGAGGCCCGCACGGCGCTGGAAGCCGCGCCGATAGACGACGCCGACCGCCTTCGCGCGCTCGATCTCGTCGATGCGGTGACGCTCCGCGCGCGGCTGCTGGAGCAGCTTCTCGGCAACGCCCTCGCCTCCGCCTTTTCGGAGGCCGAGGGCGACGCGCTCGACCGCCGCCCGCTCCGCGCCCTCGCCCTGCCCTTGCTGGCGGAGCTGACCGGGCCGCGACGCACGCCGACCAAGCAGCTCGTCGAAAGTTACCGCGCGGTGGCGCGCACGCTGCCCGACGCGCCGAAGGACGAAGACGTCGATCGCGCGCTGACCCAGCTCGCCCGCGAGGTCGCGCTGATGAAGTCCACCGCCCGTCTGGCGGCGGTGCAGGCGCTCTATCAGATGGAGATGGCGGGTCAGACCATCGACAAGGTCCGCGAGCAGTTCGAGAGCCTCCGCATCGGGGCCGAGATCGACGGGGAGCGCTACCGCGAGGCCGATATCGACCTCTTCCGCGCGATCCTGAACGACGTGCTGGAGCGGCAGGCCGCGGTCGATCAGCTAACCGACCGCACCCTCGTCGACCGCTGGCCGCTCGGCCGCGTCGACGCCACGCTCCGCGCGATCTTCCGCGCGGCGGGGGCGGAGCTTCTGGCGGCGCCGAAAACGCCGCCGAAGGTGGTGATCTCCGAATACGTGGACGTCGCGAGAGCGTTCTGGCCCGAAGGCAAGGAGCCCGGCCTCGTCAACGCCGTGCTCGACGCCATGGCGCGGGAGGCGCGGCCGGAAGCCTTCGCCTAGCGCCGCTTGACGGATCCTTCGAAGGCCGCGCCGCGCTGCACCTCCAACGTCGAATGGACGATGTCGCCTTCGACCCTCGCAGACGGCCTCAGTTCGACGACGTCGCCGACCAGCTTGCCGTTGACGGAGCCGTTCACGACAATCTCCGTGGCCGCCACCTCGCCGAGGATGCGACCCTCCTCCCCGACTGTCAGGTTCCCGGCCTTCACGTCGCCGTCGATCCGGCCGTGGATGTGAACGTCGCCGGACGTCTCCACATTGCCTGAGATTTCGATGTCGGAGGAAATGATGCTAACGCCCTTTTTCGGCGGCTCATGAGAAGCGGCGCTCGGCGTTGAGGTGGAGTTGGGCGCAGCCGAAGGACGGCTCGCGGGGGCGAGGGTGTTCATAACGCTCCTGACCGACCCGCTCCGCGGATCGAAATAGTCGGACCCCACCGACGCCCCATATGGGCCGCAACGTCGCTCAACCGTCAAGCGCGCACGGGATCCGCACCCGTCGTTCTGAAACAATCGGTCACATGGGCGACCGATCTCCGGTCAATCGACGATCAGATCCGCCGTCCATTCCGCCGCGCCGATGACGCCGTCCACCGCGCCCCCGACGACGCTCGCCGTCGTATCGACGACCGCGCCCGCGACGCATGCGCTCACGAGCGCGCAGGCGGCGATCAACGCCGCCGCTTTCGCTATCCGTTTCATGGGCCTGCTCTTTTTCGCCTCTGTCAGAGGAGAATCGCAGACCGGGACGCCGCAATCAAGGAATATCCAGCTCCAGCGCCAGCGCGTGAACCGGCCCCGCCAGCTCCGCCTCCAGCGCTTTATGGACGGCGCGGGATCTGGCGACGCGGTTCATCTCCGCGAAGGCGGCGGCGGTCATGCGGACGCGGAAATGGCTTTCTCCGCCCTCCCGCCAGCCGGAATGGCCTGCGTGGTGGTGGCTCTCGTCGATCACCTCCAGCGTCGTTGGGTTAAACGCCTGCTGAAGTTTCTCGGTTATCGTGTCGCTCACGCCCATCCGCGTCATTTCCTCCCGCTCCGGTTGGCCCCGGCGCGCCGTCCGCTACAATGTTCGGCCGACTCGCAGAAAGAAAGCTCCGCATGCCCGCCCGCTCGCCTCTCGACTACGACATCTCCGTCTCCGCCGACAAGCGCCGGCGCGCCAAGGCGCGCGGGATGAAGGGCGAGACGGCGGCGGAGGCGCGAAAATGCGACTGGAAAGGTTGTTCGGAGCCGGGCCTCTACCGCGCGCCGAAATCGCCAAATGAGCTGAACGAATACCGCTGGTTCTGCAAATCCCACATCCAGGACTTCAACAAATCCTGGAACTACTACGCCGACTGGACGGAGGAGGAGCTAGAGGCCCAGCGCCGCGCCGACATCTCATGGGAGCGGCCGACCTGGAAGCTCGGTCAGAAACCGAAAAAGGGCCCCGAAGGCCACGTCAACGGCAACGCCTGGGCGCGCTGGGGTTATCAGGACCCGCTGGAGGTGCTCGGCGACAACGCCACGATCAACCCCGGCGGGCGGGAAGAGGCGAAGAAGGCGCGCAAGCGACTACTTCCGAAGAACGAACAGAGCGCGCTGGAGATATTGGGCTGCGAGGCCGATCAGCCCAAGGCGGAGATCCGGTCGAAGTTCCGCTCCCTCGTTCGCGACCTCCACCCCGACATGAACGGCGGCCAGCGGTCCGACGAAGACCGGCTCCGCGACGTCGTCTGGGCCTGGGATCAGATCAAGGCTTCGGCCTCGTTCCGGTGATCCCGCGCCAGTCGGACCCGCTGGCGCGGCCATTGGCGGTTAGCGAGGTCCAATCAGCGTCGCCCCCGAAAAATTGACGCCATGATCGGACCAATCGCAATTTTCCAATAGCGTCAGGGCCTTTCGATGCCGGTCGGCGACTGGCGAAGGACGTCCCCGCGCAAAAACGGGCTTTCCGGCGGATAGGGAGCGCGGCCGAGGCGCCATTCGCAATAGGCGTCCATATCGTCGATGACGGCGTCGATCTTTGCGATAGCCCCGGTGAACCCCTCCAGCACCAGCTTGACGACGCCCCGCCCGACGATGAGCAGAACGATGCCGGAGACGACGCCGATGAGGTAGGTCCAGTCGCGCGTCGCGACTTGCAGCGCCGTATCGGCGCTGCCCGCGTTTTCAATTGCGCGCACCAGGTCTTCGATCCGCTCCGCCACGATGCCCGCGTCCAGATCGCCGCTGGGCGTCACCGCGCCTTTAGCGATCTCTTCGGCGAGGGCGACGAACTCCGCCTTGTCGCGAGCGGCTTCATCCGCGAAGGAGAAGCCGAAATGGTCTTCGAGAAAGCGCCGCGTCGCCTCCTTCGCGAACAGAAAGACCTCGCCCAGCGCCAGAAGCACGCCAGCGGAACCCGCTACCAGCCCGAGGCCGAGCATGCGGCCGAGCTGTTTGGGATTGGCCAATTGCAGAAAAACGTTCGTCCCGTAGCGAAGATTTGCGATCCGGGTCACGGCGCAGGTGGCGTCCCGCGCGCGGCGGAGCGCGGCCTCCTCCGCCGGGGTCAGGTCGAAATGCCAACCGTAAAGCCGCTGGCGGTTCGCGAAGCTTTCGAGAACCTCGGGCCCCGCCCCATGCAGCGCGCGCAGGAAATGGGCGCCGACATGGCGGTTGTACTTCATGTCGTGGGTTTCGATGTAGCGCACGAGCGTGGCGCCCCCATCTTCGAAATCCTCGCGCACGAGGCGCAGAGACCGCAATCTGGCGAACCAACCGCCGTTTCGGGAAGACCCACTCACGAATTCACTCAGCCCCCAATGCGCGCCCCGACTAACGCCGGCCAATGAACGATCGTCGACGTCACCTCAATATGCCACTTTTAGCCTGAAATGACGCCTCGGGGAACACGGCGAACCGGTGCTGGACCGGTGGGGAGCGAGAATGGCCCGCTCCCGCCCTCATCAGCGCGGCGTTCGGCTTGGCCGGGATGCGCCATCGCCCCAAAGCCCCCTCCCCTTGCCGCGCCGTCTTGCGCCCCTACCCTCCAGCCTCTAAACAGCGCCTCGGCCCGTGAGCGGCGGGCCGCATCCATGATTGCGAAGGGTTTCCGATATGGCCGACGGCGCGACCGCCACTCCCGAACTGCCGACCGAAGACGTCAACGTCCGCGAGGTTTTCGGGATCGACACCGACATGGTCGCCAAAGGCTTCGCCGAGCGCACCGACCGCGTGCCGGATATCGACCCGACCTACGTCTTCGACCGCGACACCACGCTCGCGATCCTCGCCGGGTTCGCGCACAATCGCCGCGTCATGATCCAAGGCTATCACGGCACCGGCAAGTCGACCCATATTGAACAGGTCGCGGCCCGGTTGAACTGGCCCTGCGTGCGCGTGAACCTCGACAGCCACATCTCCCGCATCGACCTGATCGGCAAGGACGCGATCAAGCTGGAGAACGGCCAGCAGGTGACGGAATTCAAGGAGGGCATCCTGCCCTGGGCGCTCCGCACCAACACCGCCATCGTCTTCGACGAATACGATGCGGGCCGCCCGGACGTGATGTTCGTGATCCAGCGCGTGCTGGAGGTCGACGGCAAGCTGACGCTCTTGGACCAGAACGAGGTGATCCACCCCCACCCGTCCTTCCGCCTCTTCGCGACGGCCAACACGGTCGGCCTCGGCGATACGACGGGCCTCTATCACGGCACCCAGCAGATCAACCAGGGTCAGATGGACCGCTGGTCGCTGGTCACGACGCTGAACTACCTGCCCCATGATCAGGAGGCCGCCATCGTCTCCGCCAAGTGCCCGTCGACGCCGAAAGAGACGGTCAATCACATGGTTACGGTCGCCGACCTGACGCGCTCGGCCTTCATGAACGGCGATCTCTCGACCGTCATGAGCCCCCGGACGGTTATCGCCTGGGCGGACAATACGGCGATCTTCAACGACGTCGGTTTCGCCTTCCGCACGACCTTTCTGAACAAGTGCGACGAGCTGGAGCGCCAGACGGTCGCCGAGTTCTACCAGCGCTGCTTCGGCGAGGAGCTGCCCGAGAGCGCGGCCTCCGTCAGCCTCGGCTGATCGGCGGTCGATTTGCGTAACTGGAACGCAATTCCTATGTTATATAGGCAGCAGACACTTGAAACGGAGAGATACATGCTTCGCGAAGGGTACTGGGACTAAGCTCGCATGAACTGCGAGGTGCTGACTGAAGAGGCCGTGCGGACGATCGTCTGCGCGGCCTCTTCCGGTTTCTGGTGGCTGATTCCTCTCATCCTGACGGCCTCCGCCCTGACGGCGGCGGTGCTGTCGATCCACTCGATCCGCACCAACCGAGAGATCGCGCGCAAGAAAGCCTCGCTCGACCTGATCGTGCAGGCGGAGGCGACGGAGTACTTCCAGACGCTGCGTCGCGCCTTTCACAGCATCCGCAACGACGACGCGGGGTTCGAGCAGATTTTCGCGCCGACCAACCCGGAAATCCTGAAGCAACGCCAGGCGGTGCTGAGCTACCTCAATCATTATGAGCTGATCGCGATGGGCATATCCGACGGAACGCTCGATGAAGGCGTTTATCGGAATTACATGCGGTCGATCCTCGTGCGGGACTGGTTCGCGGCGGAGCCGTTTATCCGGCACATCCGCGCGCCCACGCCCGACAGCGGATCGGCGGTCTCCTCCGCCGCCGCGTTCGCGAATTTCGAACGACTGGCGATGAAATGGGCGCCGGATGTGAAACGCAATCGATCGTCGGGCGTTTGAGCGGGCTTGCGCTCCGCCCCGCATCGCCTATCAACGCCCCATGCCGCAACCATCCGAGACGTCCGCGAAACCGCTTCATATCGGCCTGATCGGCGGGATCGGCGTCGCGGCGACCGTCGCCTATTATCAGCGTCTGACCGCAGCCGTCGCGGCGCGCGGACGGTCCCTCGAGCTCACGATCGTTCATGCGGAGGCGAAGGAGCTGATCCGCAACAACCTCGCCGATGCGCGGGAGGCGCAGGCGGAGGTTTACGCGCCGCTGATCGACCGGCTGGCGCGCGCAGGGTGCGACTGCGCGGCGATCACGTCGCTCGGCGGGCATTTCTGCTTCGCGGAGACGGCCGGGATCTCCGCGCTGCCGCTCGTCTCCGCCGTCGCGCCGCTGGACGACTTCTTCGCGGCCGAAGAGCTGGGGCGCGTCGGATTGCTCGGGACCGAGGTGGTGATGCGCACGCGGCTCTACGGGCAGCTGGAGCGGACGGAGGCGGCGGCGCTGGACGACCGGCTCGATGAGCTCGGGGCCGCTTACCTGGACATGGCCATGGCCGGGCGCTGCGATGCGGCGACGCGCGAGGCGTTCTTCGCGGCGGGAAGCCGACTAGTCGAGGAGATGGGTGCGGAGGCGGTGGTTCTGGCCGGCACCGATCTCAGCCTCGCGTTCGACGGGCGAGAGGTTGGGTATCGGGTGATCGACGCCCTAGATGTGCATGTGGACCTTCTGGCGCGGCTTGCGGTAGGAGAGGCGACGCTTGAGGAGGCCGGATCGGCGACATGACGAAAAAACCCGAAAATCCGGTGGAGCCGTTCAAAAAGGCCCTCGGCGAAGCGACGCGCGCGCTGGCGAACGAAAGCGAGCTCGCCGTCACCTACACGGTGGACCCGCCGGGCGTCGCCAACGACACGGTGCGCCTGCCCCAGGTGAGCCGCCGGATGACCCGTCATGAAGTCATGCTCGCGCGCGGGGCCGCGGACGCGGCCGCGCTCAAGATGCGCTTCCATAGCGACGCAACCCACGCGCGCTACGCCCCGCGCGGGCAGACGGCGCGCGATCTTTACGAGGCGATGGAGACGGCGCGTTGCGAAAGCCTCGGCGCGCGCGCGATGCCGGGCGTCGCCGACAACCTCGACGCCAAGCTGGCGGAGGAGGCCGGCAAGCGGGCTTACGCAGAGATCGATCAGCGAGCGGACGTGCCGATCGCGGACGCCGCCGCGCTCCTCCTCCGCGCGCTCTCCACTGGACGCGAGCCGCCGGAGGCCGCTGGGCGGGTTCTGGATCTCTGGCGCGAAAGCCTCGACGGGATGGCCGGCGGGTCGATGGACGAGCTGGTCTCTTGCCTCGACGATCAGCAGGCTTTCGCCAAGCAGGCCTGGAAGGTGATCGAGGACCTCGGCTACGGCGAGCAGCTGGGCGACGACCCGGACGCGCCCGAGGAAGATCAGAACGACGATCAGGAGGATCAGTCGGAGGAGGACCAGTCCGAGGACGGCGAGGAAGGCGGCGACGACGATCAGCCGCCCGAGGACTTCGCCCCCGAAGACAGCGACAGCGCCGAGACCCAGCGCGCCGAGGTTGAGGCGCAGCTCGAAGAGACCGACGCGGACGACGATAACGAGGTTCCCGCCGAAGACGACGGCCAGCCGCCCGACGCCCCGCCCCAGTTCCCCGACAGCGAGGCGAGCGCGGATTACAAGATTTACAGCCGCGCCTATGACGAGCAGATCCTCGCCGAAGAGCTCTGCGACGAGGCGGAGCTGGAGCGCCTCCGCTCCTATCTCGACAAGCAGTTGGAGCCGCTGAAGGGCGCGGTCTCCCGCCTCGCGAACAAGCTCCAGCGCCGCCTGCAGGCGCAGCAGAACCGGTCATGGGAGTTTGATCTGGAGGAAGGCATTCTGGATGCGGGGCGCCTCGCGCGCGTGGTGACGAACCCGACCACGCCGCTCTCCTTCAAGATGGAGAACGACACCGAGTTCAAGGACACGGTCGTCTCCCTCCTGATCGACAATTCAGGCTCCATGCGCGGGCGCCCGATCTCCATCGCCGCGATCTCAGCGGACGTTCTGGCGCGGACGCTGGAGCGGTGTCAGGTGAAAGTCGAGATCCTCGGTTTCACCACCAAAGCGTGGAAAGGCGGACAGAGCCGCGAGGACTGGCTGAAGGCGGGGCGCGAGCCGAATCCGGGCCGTCTGAACGATCTGCGCCACATCATCTACAAGGGCGCAGACAGCCCCTGGCGGCGTTCGCGGCGCAATCTCGGCCTGATGATGCGCGAAGGGCTCCTGAAAGAGAATATCGACGGCGAGGCGCTGGAGTGGGCGCATCGGCGGCTGACCTCACGGCCTGAGCAGCGGCGCATCCTGATGGTGATCTCCGACGGCGCGCCGGTAGACGACAGCACGCTCAGCGTGAACCCGTCGAACTACCTGGAACGGCACCTCCGCGACGTGATCGCGATGATCGAGAAGAAGAAACAGGTGGAGCTTCTGGCCATCGGCATCGGCCATGACGTGACGCGCTACTACAGCCGGGCGGTGACGATCACGGATGTGGAGCAACTCGCCGGGGCGATGACCGAGCAGCTCGCAGCGCTCTTCGAAGCCGACCCTCGCGCGCGGGCGCGAGCGGAGCGGACGCTTCTGCGCAAACGCGCCTGACGAGGAAGATAGGCGCGACCCGATCCAGTGATTTCGCCGGTGGCTCGAAAGGTTCGCGCTGTCGCGCGAACGGCGGCGGCTCGCGAGCGCTGCGCGCTCAGTCTCGCCGCTGGCGCTTCAAAGCGGACTTCATCGAGGGGTGGATGCGTGCGCCTCCGGCGGGAGTATTTCGGGAAGCGTGAAGGGATCGGCGACGTTTCGCGTCCCTTGAGCAAGATGTGAAAGATTAATGCGAGTCTCGACCGTTAGGTGAGCGTCTTTTGCGGATTCTCGATTGGGCGGTTTCGCAGGCTGCTCTGGTGGAAAGTTCGTCGCGCATCAGGCATGAGATGCGACGATGTTCGTCGTCGCTCCTTCAGTAAATCTCAGGCGCGGCCCTGAAGCCACGCGTTTACGGCTTTTCTGATCCCGGGATGATCCCCGCCGGTGTATTTGTAGGGCGCCAGCGGCATCGTCGATCCGTCCTTGAGGCGCAGCGAGAGACGATCCGCATCGCCGTCCTCGTCGACGCCGAGCCTCAAGACCTCCGCCAGGGGCGCGGCGCGGCTCGTCGTGCAATGGACATGCGCCCACTCCACCTTCGCAACGCCCGCATTGCGATCCAGCGTCAGCGTCACATGGGCGCTTAGCCACCAGAAGTAAGCGCCGCCCGCGATCAAGAGCGCGCCGAGCGCGAGCCCGAACCAGACCGGCGCGCCGATCCGGTCGGCGAAGAAGAAAAGGCCGAGCCCCAGCGCGATGAAGAACGAAAAGAACAGCCGGTCGATCAGGCATCCGCGCGTGACGACCATCATGCTGTGGGTCTGTTCTTTGATCGTCATGGGCGTCGCCGCTGAGAGGACCTTCAGACTGGCTGCAACGCCTTGTGATGGCAAGCGGCGGGCGGGGAATGAAAGCTCCGACTCCACGGGGGCTTGAGCGCGTTTGAGAGGGCGCTATAAAACAGAACATAACAGGAACAATTTGATGCGATGACCCCCGAGCTCTGCGCCGTCACCAACTTCACTTTTCTCACCGGGGCTTCGCACCCTGAGGAGATGGCCCGCCGGGCGGCGGAGCTGGGGCTCTCCCATATCGCGGTGACGGACGTGAACTCGGTCGCCGGGGTGGTGCGGGCCCATGTGGCGCTGCGCGACCTTGCGCGGGAAGGGGCCGCGACGGTCCGACAGGGGAGTAATGTCGGCTATGAGGACGTGCGGGCGCGAGCGCTGGAGATGGGTGAGCGGGCGCGCGATCCAAAGGACGACAGCGTTGCGGTGCGGGCGGCGAAGGCGGCGGCGCGCGAGGGGAGCGGCTCGCCCGCGCCGCTCCCTGCGCCGGCGCCAGGCGCGGCGGGTCGCTCAACGTCGGAAGGCGCGCACGGATCGCCGTCCGCCAATCATCCAGCTCACCCGCTGAGGGAGGACGGCGCGCCGGGCGCGGGCCCATCCGGCGGCCTCCGGAACAGTGGAGACGCAAAGACCTCGCCGCCCATGGACGTCCACGCCATCGACGGGCCCACCAGGCCCGACGCCCCCGACATCGAAGCGGAGGCGCCGATCCGCTCCCTCCCCCAGCTCATCCCCGGCGCGCGGCTGCGGCTGGCGGATGGCTGGGAGATCACGGCGCTGCCCGCCGACCGCCCGGCATGGGGGCGGCTGACGCGGCTCTTGAGCCTCGGGAAGCGGCGGACGAAGAAAGGGGGATGCGTTCTCCATCTGAAAGACGTGGAGGAATGGCGGGAGGGGATGCGCCTGATCCTCCACCCGCCATGCCCGCTTGCGCCCAATGCGGATATGGGCGGCTGCGCGCGCCTTCTGAAGCGGCTGGCGGCGAGCGGTCCCTGCGCCCTCGCCCTCGCGCCTTGCTATGACGGACGCGACCGGGAGCGGTTCGCGGGCCTGGCCGCGATCGCGCGGGAGGCGGGGGCGCCCCTCGCCGCCACCGCTCAGCCGATCATGCACCGCGCCCGGCGGCGGCAACTGGCGGACGTGCTGACCTGCGTGCGGGAGGGGACGACCATCGACCGGATCGGGCGCGCCGCGCAGGCGAACGCCGAACAGCGGCTCCGCTCCCCCGAAGAGATGGAGCGCATCTTCGCGGGCTACCCGGAGGCGCTGACCCATGCGCGGGAGATCGCGGCGGCCTGCCGGTTCTCCCTCGATGAGCTGAAATACGAATACCCGGACGAGGTGTCGGGCGGCGAAGACCCGCAGGCGCGGCTGGAGCGGATGACGTGGGAGGGGCTGGATCTGCGCTATCCCGACGGGGTTCCCGACCGGGTGCGGAAGATGGCGGCGCATGAGCTGCGCCTGATCGGCAAGCTGAGCTACGCCCGCTATTTCCTCACCGTCGCCGATGTCGTCGCCTTCGCGGAGAGCCGGGGCATCCTCTGCCAGGGGCGCGGGTCGGCGGCGAATTCCGTGGTCTGCTACGCCCTCCGCGTCACCGCGATCGGGCCGGAGATCGCCTCCATGGTTTTCGAGCGGTTCGTGAGCGAGGCCCGCGACGAGCCCCCCGACATCGACGTCGATTTCGAGCATGAGCGGCGGGAGGAGGTGATCCAGCATATCTACGAGAAATACGGGCGGGAGCGCGCGGGGCTCTGCGCCACCGTCATCCACTACCGCGCCCGCCGCGCGATCCGGGAGGTCGGCAAAGCCATGGGTCTCTCCGCCGACACGGTGGCCGCCATCGCCTCCCAGATCTGGGGCTGGCATACGGAGAGCGTGGTGGAGGAGCGGCTGCGGGAGGTCGGGCTCGACCCCACCGACCGGCGCCTCCGCCAGACGCTGGATCTGGTGAACGAGATCATCGGCTTTCCCCGGCATCTCTCCCAGCATGTCGGCGGGTTCATCATGACGCGCGGGCGGCTCGATGAGCTCTGCCCGATCGAGAACGCGGCGATGGAGGACCGGACCGTCATCGAATGGGACAAGGACGATATCGACGCGCTCGGCATCCTGAAGGTGGATGTTTTGTCCCTTGGGATGCTCACGGCGATCAGGAAGGCGTTCGAGCTGATCTCGATGCACCACGGGGTCCAGTACAACCTCGCCAACGTCCCCCCCGAGGACCCCGCCGTTTACGACATGCTGTGCGAGGCGGACAGTTTGGGCGTCTTCCAGGTGGAGTCGCGCGCCCAGATGAACTTCCTGCCCCGGATGCGGCCCCGGTGTTTCTACGATCTGGTCATTGAGGTCGCCATCGTCCGGCCCGGCCCCATCCAGGGCGACATGGTGCATCCCTATCTCAGACGAAGGCGGGGAGAGGAGCCGGTCTCCTTCCCCTCCGACGCGCTCGGCGACGTGCTCGGCAAGACGCTCGGCGTGCCGCTCTTTCAGGAGCAGGCGATGCAGATCGCCATCATCGGGGCGGGGTTCGACCCCTCGGAGGCCGACCGCCTCCGCCGCGCGCTCGCCACCTTCCGCAAGTCCGGCACGATCCACACGTTCCGGGAGCGGTTCATCAAGGGGATGCTGGGGAACGGGTATGAACGCGACTTCGCGGAGCGCTGTTTCTCCCAGATCGAGGGGTTCGGCGAGTACGGGTTCCCGGAGAGCCATGCGGCGAGCTTCGCCCTCCTCGTCTACGCCTCCGCCTGGCTGAAACGGCACCATCCGGGGATCTTCGCCTGCGCGCTGCTGAACGCGCAGCCGATGGGGTTCTACGCCCCGGCGCAGATCGTGCGGGACGTGCGCGCGCATGGGGTGGAGGTGCGGCCCGTCTGCGTCAACAACTCCTACTGGGACAACGTGATGGAGCGGACGGGGCGCCCCGCGCCGGACGACCTCGCGCTCCGGCTCGGCTTCCGGCAGATCAAGGCGCTTCGGGAAGAGGACGGGCGCTGGATCGCCGCCGCTCGCGGGAACGGGTTCGCGGATGTGGAGGACGTGTGGCGGAAGGCGGGGGCCTCCCCCCAGTCGCTGAAGGCGCTGGCGGAGGCGGATGCGTTCCGGGGGCTCGGCCTGAACCGGCGGGAGGCGCTCTGGAAGGCGGAGGCGATCAAGGGGTCGAAACCCCTCCCCCTCTTCGCCGGGCTTCTGGAGGGCGAAGGGATCACGGAGGCGATGGCGACCCTGCCCCAGATGACCGAGGGGGAGGAAGTGGTGGAGGATTACGTCGCCACAAGGCTCAGCTTGCGGACCCATCCGATGGCGCTGCTCAGGCCCATTTTGACGCCGGAGAGGGGGCGTCCGCATGCGGACATGGGGGTAAGTAATTGATTTTGTTGGGAATGAAGGTTTGTTAACCTTTTGCGGCCGCGCCCGTCCGCGCCGCAGCCCCGGCCTTGAGCCGGGGCCTCGATGGATAAGGCGCGAATGGCGGGTCGAGGTCCCGGGTCAAGCCCGGGACAGCGGCGCGCCGGGGTCACGGCGTTGGCGCGACCCTCAGAAAAATCAGCGTCCGCCCCTCCCCGCCCTTGTCCTTGAGCGAGAGGGAGATGCGGGCGCCCGGCGCCTCCCACGCGAGGGCGTCGTAGCTGTCGGGATGGTTGACGGCTGCGTCCGCGACGGCCCCGCCCGGCAGACAGGCGGCGATGCGGGCGGCGAGGGCGTCGTAGGCGGCGCGGGCGGCCTCCGCCCGGAAGGGATGGGCGGTGAAGCACACGAACGCCTCACCTGACGCCTCCCGCGCCGTTAGGCAGGTCGCCTCGTCCGGGGCGAGGAGGTCGCGGGCGGCGGCCTCGGCGGATGGGCTGGAGAGGGCGGCGACCGGTTCGCAATCGGCGGCGACGGCGGAGGCCGGGAGGGCGGCGGCGATCAGGGCGCGGGCGAGGATGCGGGTCATGGGGGGAGCATGGCGGGGGATGGGCGGTGTGGGAAGGGGTTTGCCGCGCCGCAGCCCCGGCCTTGAGCCGGGGCCTCGATGTTAAGGGCGCGTCCGGTGGGTCGAGGTCCCGGGTCAAGCCCGGGACAGCGGTGCAAGTGGCGGTAGGGTGGGCTTCAGCCCACCGCGTCGCAACGGTGGGTTATCACCCACCCTACGGGCATCGCGCGACGTTCGACCCTTGGCCCGTGCAGTTAGCACGGGCCGCGCCCGACCTCCCCCCGGGAGGGCGCTTTGCAACGGAGGCGAGATGCGGAGGCGTCGGGGGTTTGGCCGCCATAAACTAAGCAGCGGAGACGGCGGGAACGCCCACCAGAGGTCGGGCACAATTCCATGATCCAAGCAACAAACCAGAATAACGATAAGCAACTAGCCAGTAGAAAAACCTCTCTTATCACGAATTTTCCAAGCGAACGCAGATTCGCCTCACACCTATGGGAGCACACAAGATCTTGTCGCGCAGCGGATCTACAACGCAAATTGTTGACAACGACACATTTCTGGTAGATCCTCGACACAAATAAAAAAATGAGCAGCCTTTGAGGTGGGAAAGTGTCCGAGGGACTCCTTACATCGATTGCTCACGAAATGAGCGGCTATGGAGCCTTGGATTGGCTTTTCTTCGCAGCCGCTCTCATCACCGTCATTACCTTCGGAACGATGGCTTGTCGTTGGTGCTTTATAAAAGTTCTTGAGTTTGATCATCGCCTGTACAGTAAAAGCGAGGTCGACGCGATGAGAGAAAAACTGACCAATCTTAAGATAGAAAACCGTAATCTTGAGGATGCAATCAGTGAAAAAGATGATCAGATTTCAAGTCTAACGAAAATCGTTCAAGAAGTAATGAGCTACGCAAAGGAAAATTTGGCAGGCAAGTCGCGCCAAATTATTGAAGAAGCCGGCTATGAACTAAATAACTATGAAGACGCCCGCAACAAAGAATCAAAGCGGAGTGACAGGCATGGGTAAACACGAAGCAAATATCGTCTCTTTAAATAATCGACTTCTATCCAAGTCTGAACGGATTGCCGTTCGCGACATACTCAAAAAAAATAATTCAACAGCGGCAAAAATAATCGAGTTTCAAAAAACGATAAAAATAAATGCACGCGAGATTGCTGGCGCCTTCAATATTTCTGTTGTCGAGCAGGCTATGCCAAATAGACGACTTGCAGCATTTCTGAACCCAATTAATGGCGATCCAGGATGGGAGATCGTCATAAATGAAGAAATGTCAAGTGAGCTAAAAAATTGGGCGATCATTCACGAACTCTGCCATTGGCTAATTGACATGGATTGCAAGCCGGGAAGGTTCAATGACAATCGAATACAACCTCTTTTTCTCGGTAAGTTCTGCGATACCTACAGCAATTGCTCAATCGAAGTTGACGGTCGCCACATCGATATGCACGGGCGTACATTAGTTGACGTTACTATAATTTATAATGACTTTGTGCATGACATCGAGTCGCGGCGACAGTCGGAGAGAATGGTCAACTGGACATCAGGATTTATTTTCCTGCCCAAGAGGACGGCAATTTCGCTCACTGAAAAGGGGCTTTCCGTCGATGAAATCGCTGATGCCACCGGCGCGCCGCGAGGGGTAATCTCCATGCAACTTCGCCTACTAGGACTCCAGTCTCGTAAGCCAGCCCCAATGGTAAAGCCGTACGGAAATGAACTTAGGTTGCCAGCACTGCAGACCTTCGGCGGTTTTTAATTTTTCCCAGCTTACAATTTCGCTGCCTGAGAAAAGTCAAAGTACGTTTTTTCGGTCAAAGCCTTTGAACGGATTGCAGCTTGTTGCTAAGCGGCCGGAATGACCACCGACCGCACCCACAACGCCCCTCCCCTCCCCGCCGAAGTCGCGCGGCGGCGGACCTTTGCGATCATCTCCCATCCCGATGCGGGGAAGACGACGCTGACCGAAAAACTCCTTCTCCACGGGGGCGCGATCAATATGGCGGGGCAGGTGCGCGCCAAGGGGGAGGCGCGGCGGACGCGGTCGGACTTCATGAAGATGGAGCAGGAGCGGGGCATCTCGGTCTCCGCCTCGGCCATGTCGTTCGAATACGCGGATTACTGGCTGAACCTGGTGGACACGCCGGGCCACGCGGATTTCTCGGAGGACACCTATCGCACGCTCACCGCCGTCGACGCCGCCGTCATGGTGATCGACGGGGCGAAGGGGGTGGAGAGCCAGACGCGGAAGCTCTTCGAGGTGTGCCGGTTGCGCGACATGCCGATCCTTACCTTTTGCAACAAGATGGACCGGGAGAGCCGGGACCCGTTCGAGATCGTGGACGAAATTCAGGAGATGCTGGCGCTGGACGTGGCGCCGGCGTCGTGGCCGATCGGGATGGGGAAGGATTTCCTCGGGGCCTATGACCTCGTGAACGACCGGCTGGAGCTGATGGACCGGGCTGACCGGAACGTGAAGGGTCAATCGGTGGAGATCGCCGGGCTGGACGATCCGCGCCTCGCCGAGCACATCCCCGAAGCGCAGCTGGCGGAGTTGCGCGAGCAGGTGGAGATGGCGCGCGAGCTCTTGCCGACCTTCGACCGGCAGGCGTTTCTCGATGGGACGATGACGCCGATCTGGTTCGGCTCCGCGATCAATTCGTTCGGGGTTCGGGAGTTGTTGAACGGGCTGGGCGAGTTCGCGCCCGCCCCTCTGCCCCGCGGGACGGACAAACGGCAGGTCTCCGCCGATGAGACGAAGGTTAGCGGTTTCGTCTTCAAGGTTCAGGCGAATATGGACCCGAAGCATCGGGATCGGGTGGCCTTCGTCCGTCTTTGCTCCGGCCATTTCAAGCGGGGCGCGAAGCTGCGCCATGTCCGCTCCGGCAAGCCCATGGCGATCTCCAACCCGGTCCTCTTCCTGGCGAACGACCGGGAGATCGCGGACGACGCCTGGGCGGGCGACATCATCGGGGTGCCGAACCACGGGCAGCTCAGGATCGGCGACGCGCTGACGGAGGGGGAGGAGCTGCGCTTCACCGGCATTCCGTCGTTTGCGCCGGAGTTGTTGCAGGCGGTGCGCGCGGGCGACCCGATGAAGGCGAAGCATCTCGACAAGGCGCTGACGCAGTTCGCCGAGGAAGGCGCGGCGAAGGCGTTCAAGCCGGAGATCGCCTCGGGCTGGATCGTCGGCGTGGTCGGGCAGCTGCAGTTCGAGGTTCTGGCGAGCCGGATCGAGCAGGAATACGACCTGCCCGTGCGGTTCGAGCCGACGCAGTTCACCTCCGCCCGCTGGGTACGGGGGGAGCGCGAGGAGGTCGAGGCCTTCGTCAAGGCGAACCGGGGGCAGATGGCGGTGGACAATGACGGGGACCCGGTCTTCATGACGCGCATCCAGTGGGACATCGACCGGGCGGAAAAGGACTTTCCGAACGTGACCTTGGCGACGACCAAGGAAACCATGGTATAGTCGCGCGAGAGAAGGCGGAGGCGAAGATGCGGGCGGTTCTTTTGGTTTTGGCGACGGTGATGGCGGTTTCCGCCTGCCAAACGGTTCAGGGCGTCGGACGGGATATCGAAAATCTCGGCGAGGCGCTGGAGGATGCGGCGGACGGCTGAGGGCCGTGGGCCGCAATGAAAAAGGCGGCGCCGGGGGCGCCGCCTTCTCTGAATTCCGCTCGCCTCAGGACGTTGGCGCGTAAGGCAGCGAGGAGTGGTGCAGGTTGATCTTCAGCGCGCCCGTTTCGTCCGTTACGTAACCGAAGGTGTACTCCACCTTGGTCTCCGTCCCGTCGGGGCCGGTGAAGTAGTAGTTGCCCATGGCCATGGCGCTGTCGCCGTCGGTGTAGACGCCGTTGTTCTCCCACCGCACGTTGGTCCAGCCCTTGATGGCGAAGCCGGCGTCCTCCGTCCCTTCGGCGCCGACGAAATAGGCGAGCGCCTCGTCGAAGCTCTCGCGGAACTGGTCGTCGGCGGCGAGGGTCGGTTTGAACATCACCGCGGTGTCGCCATAGGCGTAAAGGTTTTCGATGTGCTGGCTGGCGCGGGCGGTGTAGTCGCCGCCGTCGGCGTGGGTCTTGGAGATGGCGACGATGCCTTCTCCCCATGCGGTCTGCGCTTTGATGACGTCTTTCTCGGAGATGCCGCCGCCAGCCTGGGCGCCAAAAGCGAAGAGGCTTGCGCTGGCGGCGAGGGCCGCGGTGAAGCGAATGGACATGACTTAAGATCCTCCTTGGGGACTTTAGGTTACGCACATCTGCGAGGGACGCGCCTTGGGAACGCCCCCATCGCGGCGCTGAGATGGGCGCCCGCCGGGCGGTCGCAATGGCGGCGCTTCGAGTTGACGCGGCGGGCGCCTTGCGATGCGCGGCGGAAGGGCCGTTCCGGGGCGCGAAACGGCTGCGAGATTGACTTGATCGCTCAAATGTGCATCTTGCGCCGCACAAAAGCAGGCGATCGATCCGGATCGCCGGGGCCGCGCTGGACCATGCGGCCATCAGAGCCGAAATCCAGAGCGAAAGGGTCACATGACCGCCGAAGCCGCTAGCGCACCCGAAGAGAATTCCGAAACCGCCGCCGAAGAAGTCACCGTGACCTTCGCGGACCTGAACCTTGATCCGAAGGTTCTGCAGGCCGTGACCGAAGCCGGTTACGACACGCCGACGCCGATCCAGGCGCAGGCGATCCCCCATGCGCTGATGGCGAAAGACGTACTCGGCATCGCGCAGACGGGCACGGGCAAGACCGCCGCTTTCACGCTCCCTATGATCTCCATCCTGGCGCAGGGGCGCGCGCGGGCGCGCATGCCGCGATCGCTGGTGCTCTGCCCGACGCGAGAGCTGGCGGCGCAGGTCGCCGAGAATTTCGAGATCTACGGCAAATATCACAAGCTGACGATGGCGCTTCTGATCGGGGGCGTGAGCTTCAAGGATCAGGACAAGCTGATCGACCGGGGCGTCGACGTGCTGATCGCGACGCCGGGTCGCCTCTTGGACCATTTCGAGCGCGGCAAGCTGATGCTGACCGGCATCGAGATCATGGTGGTCGACGAGGCCGACCGGATGCTCGACATGGGTTTCATCCCCGACATCGAGCGGATCTTCAAACTGACGCCGTTCACGCGCCAGACGCTTTTCTTCTCGGCCACCATGCCGCCGGAGATCACGCGGCTGACGCAGGAATTCCTGCACGCCCCGAAACGGGTGGAGGTCGCGCGCCAGGCGACGACGGGCGAGAACATCACGCAGAAGATCGTGAAGTGGAAGGCGGCCTCCAAGGACGCCTCCGACAAGGAAAAGCGCGACGTGCTGCGCGCGCTGATCGATCAGGAAGACGAGAAGTGCACCAACGCCATCGTCTTCTGCAATCGCAAGTCCAATGTCGACATCGTCGCCAAGTCGCTGGCGAAGCACGGCTACAACGCCGCCGCCATTCACGGCGATCTGGACCAGAAAGTGCGGATGCGCACGCTGGACAGCTTCAGCGAAGGCGCGCTGAAGATCCTCGTCGCCTCCGACGTGGCGGCGCGCGGACTGGACATTCCGGCTGTCTCCCACGTCTTCAACTTCGACGTGCCGATCCATTCCGAAGATTACGTCCACCGCATCGGCCGCACGGGCCGCGCGGGGCGCAAGGGCGACGCCTTCACTCTCTGCCTGCCTTACGAAGAGAAGTACCTCGACAAGATCGAGGAGCTGATCAAGCAGGAGATCGAAAAGATCGACCCGCCCGAAGGCGCGATCCGTCCGGCGCGCGGCGGTCGCCGCGCCGAAGCGAAGGACGACGCTCGGGAAGAGAAACCCGAGGGCGAAAAACGCGGTCGCGGACGCGGACGGCAGCGCGGCGGCGACCGCAGCCGCGACGCGAAAACCGAAGAAGCGCCGGCTGCGGCCGTGACGGAAGAGACGACCGCGCCCCCGGCCGAGGCGACGGAGGACGCGCCTCGGCGCAGCCGATCCCGCGATGAGGCCCCGCGCGAGGAGAAACGCGCGCGCGGCGGTCGCGGGCGCGGCGGTCGCGATGACGAACGCAGCGGCGGGCGCGGCGGCAGGGACGGATCGCGAGGCGGGCCGCCGGTCGTCGGCCTCGGCGATCATGTCCCGGCCTTCATGAACATCCCCCTGCCCGACTTCAAGAAAGCCTCACGCAAGTCGGCGGCGGACGTCGCCGATGCAGACGCGGCTGAGGACGCGGGCGCGGAAGAAGCGGCCTGAGACGCGCCGATACCTGATGTGCAGATGCGACCGGGCCCGCGCCCGGTCGTTCTCGTTTGGGCCTCGCAAACCTCAATTTAAGTGAGGGCGTCGGTATTAGTGGGCCTGTCGCCCGGCTCCGCCGCCAGCCCCGACATTTGGCGCAATGCGAGCGCGCGGGCGTATTTTACATAGCAACGTCAATATGTTGCCAGTTTGCTAGCAAACTGGAATTTCCTCGACGGACATAACAACGCCAAAGGATCGGGCGTCCAACCTCGAAGCCTCCCTCTTCACAGGGCGTCGCTTCGGCCTTCCGTTCTGAGAGCGAAATGGATGGGAAGACCGCCAGAGCGGCGCGTGGTTTTCGCTGAGGCTACGCAAGTGCGGCTTCGCGCGCCGCCGCCTTCGTCAGGGCAAGGGAACGCCCATGCGGTCGGCGACGTCCGCGATCGCCGTCTCCACCAGCGGGTTGAGCGCGAGGCCGCGCGCCAGCGCGTCCCGCTTGCGGGCGAGCCCGCGTTCTCCCGGCAGTCTGACCGGGCGATCGGGGTCGATCGGCGCGGCGGCGCGGCAGGCGCCTGCGATCCATTCGGTCTGCCGGGTGAAAGCGTCGAGGCCGCCGAAAGCGTCCGGGTCCGTCAAGCGGACAGTGACGGTAGCGCCCCACCCCTCATGCGCGTCAGCGCGGCCGTAACCGGCGAGACCTCCGGTCATCGCCTCCACCGTCAGGGTCAGACCGTAACCCTTGTGCCCCGCCTCCATCCCGCCGAGGAGCTGGATGGTGCCCTTGGGCGTTCGCGAAAAGACGGAGGGGTCGTCGGTCGGCCGCCCCTCGGCGTCCAGCAGCCATTGATGGGGAAAGCGCTCGCCCGCCTTCTCCAGCCGTCCGGACATGCCGTTGGTGGTGACGGAGGCGGAGATGTCGATCATCACCGGGTCGGCCTTCGTCGGGAAGCCGACTGCGATCGGGTTCGGGGTGAAGACGGCCTCCCGCCCGCCGAAGGGCGCGACGGATGCGGTGTCGGGATCGGAGGAGGAGATCTCCACCATCAGACCATCGCGCGCGGGCGCTTCGAGATAGGCCGCGAGGCAGGCGATATGGCCCGCCCGGCGGATCGCGACGGTTCCGACGCCGGTCTCGCGGGCCTTCCGGGAAGCGGCGGCGATCGCCTCCTCCGTCAGCCAGGGGCCGAGGATCATGCCCCCGTCCCAGAGCGCGGCGGAGGGGCGGTCGGAGATCACTTCCGGCGCTCCCCGACCCGTGGCGCCGCCATCCGCGAGCTTCCCGAGATAGGGAGCGAGGAGGAAGAGGCCATGAGTGTCATGGCCGAGCAGGTCCCCTTCAACCAGGACCTCCGCCGTGGTTCGGGCGATGGCGGGGTCGCAATCCGACGCGCCAAGCGCGCGGGCGGCCCAGTCGGTCAGGTCGTTCGGGTCGTATCGGGTCATCGCGGCCTCCCATTACGGCGCTGGCGGAGAATCATCGGGGCGGATGAGGAGCGTTGCAAGGGGCGCGAAAACGCCCGCCGCAGCGCCCCAGCGGCTGGGGTATCCATGGATGCGGCGAGCAATAGCTGAGCGGCGCTTCGCCGTCGCGATTTAATCGCCGGGCGGCTGTTGACCAGACATGAGCGCCCGCTACTACTCAGGTCACGAACTGGTGTTCACCGTGTCATCGCTCCGAGTTCGAGCGGCGTGAAATGGGGTCGAAATCCGCGACTCCGCCGCCGACTTTCGGCTGCGGTGCGCCCGGCGAAGGGCGAATGTCGCATGAACGCGAGGGGGAATCGAAGTCAGTGAGCTTCGATTACGAATACTTCTGGAAGCCGCTGCTGATCTTCGCGCTGATCGCTTACGCGATCAGGGTCTATTACGGTTTCTGGTCCGATGCGGTGAAGCGGCGCAATGAGATATTCGGCGCCGAGACCCAGTTTCGCGACGGCTACATTCCACCCTTCCCGGCTTCCGAGGATCAGACGCATCCCGGATACCGCGCGTATCACGACTTCTTCTATCCGCGCTTCCACCGAGTCGCAGCGAAGGCCGCAGCCGCGGTCCTCCTGCTCGTTCTAATTTCCTTCACCTGAAGAGGACCATCCGATGGCCGTCGTCTATTATCCCTTCCCTCGCGAAAATGACGCCAACCTGATTGAAGAAGGGATTATCGGCTCGCTCACCAACGCCATCGACGTGTTCATCACCTCCGGTCTCAGGGATGTGAATATCGAGCTGAAGGCGTTCGCGCCCGGCTTCGCGACGGCGATCGTCACCGGCATCAACGTAATCCGCGAAGGCGACACGTTTCGCGTGTCCAGCGCGAGCTTCGCGACCGACCTTACGGTCTCCACCGTCGGCAGCGCGATCGGCACCGCCGCCTTCACCCTCGCGGTGACCGCCGCGATCGGATCGGCGGCGCTCGCCTCCATCCCGGCGGGCGTCGCCGCACTCGCGATCGGCGTCGCGGGAACCGTGGCTACGGTGATCATCGACAAGCTGGTCGGCGACACGGTCGAGAACTTCTTCGAAGCGCTCACCGGGACGCTCGACAACGAGCTGTTCCTGGAAATCGGCGGCCAGCGCGTGGCGGGCGTCACCTATACGTCGGGTCTCGAAGGACTCGACGAGATCGAGGCGGCGCAGGACCTGATCTTCAACGCCTCCGTCCTGTCGAATATCGGCGTGCAGGCGCGCGACGGCATGAGAGTCTCCGTCACCAACGACGGCGGGGGGGAGATCAAGTCTTTCACGATCAGCGACTTCAATCCCTACCGCGCGCAGGTCGAGGCGTTCAACGGTTCGGGGCTCGGCTCGCTCGACGTCAATCAGGTCGCGAATTTCGGCGGCGCGCGGAACTCGGAAGGCGAAACCGTCTCCAACGGGGACGTCGGACAATTCGTCGGCACGAACTCAGGGCTCTTCCTGTCGGAGGACGGGGCGCGGTTCGCGTTCCGGGCTTTCGACGGGCAGAACGTCGTCACGCTCGTGCTGCCGCTCTCCGCAGTCGGCACGCTGGACGAGCCGCCGACCTCCGGCGGCACGCAGCTCGTCTTCGGCTCCTCCTCCGCCGGGATCGGGTCCGCATCCGGCTCCGAGGTCTTCTTTCTGGGAGGCTCCGGCTTTGAGCGGATGTCCTCCGGCGCCGGCGACGACAAGCTCTGGGGCGGCGGCGGCAATGACGATCTGTTCGCCGGGCAAGGCGACGACACGCTCGGCGGCGGAAGCGGCAATGACGAACTGGTCGGCGACGGCGGCGACGACGATCTCGACGGCGGGTTCGGCGACGACACGCTCTACGGCGGCCGCGACGACGATACGCTCTTTGGAAACGAGGGAGCGGACGAGCTCTTCGGCGGCGGCGGCGAAGATGAGCTGCGCGGCGGCCCGGGATCAGCCGTGGACAAGCTCTTCGGCGGGGACGGCTACGACAGTTATTTCGCGCTGGACGGCGACGAGGTTCGCGACAGCGACGGAGAAGGCTCCGTCCGCCTCAACGGCACGCTCCTGACCGGCGGCACGAAGGAGCCTGAGGACGAGGGCGACAAGTGCAACGATGAAGGCGACGACCGAGACGACGGCGCGCAGAACGAGAGCGACGACGAAGAGCCCTATGTCGGCTCCGCCGGGGAGACCTATGAGCTCGACGGCTCCAACCTCGTGGTCACGCTCAACGGGTCGAGCGTCACGCTTCGCGGCTGGTCCGACGGCGATCTCGGCATTTCGCTGGAGGAAGGCGACACCGAGAACGAGAGCCCGGACTGCTTCGCATCCCCCATCGTGCTGGACCTCGACGGCGACGGGGTGGAGATCAACGCGCTCTCCAACTCGGTCGCCTTCTTCGACATCGATATGGACGGCGTGGCGGAGCGCACCGCATGGGTCGCGCCCGATGACGGCCTCCTCGCATGGGACATCAACGGCGACGGCGAAATCACCGACGCGTCTGAGCTTTTCGGCTATCAGATGGGCGACGCTCTCTCCGGTTTCGACCGACTGGCGCTGCTCGACGACAATGGCGACGGGGCGATCAGCGAGCTCGACGCCGCTTACGCCGACCTTCTGGTCTGGCGCGATCTGAACGGCAACGGACGCTCGACGGACAAAGAGCTTTTCTCGCTGGCCGAAGTCGGCGTCGCCTCCATCGCGCTGAACGCGGCGAAGGTGGATGAGGACATCGCGGACAGCCGCGTCTCCGACCGCTCGACCCTGACGACGACGGATGGCGAGACGCGGGAGGCGCTGGACGTCTGGTTCCGCTTCAACCAGTTCGACGCGCGTTTCGACGCGCCAGAGGAGATCGACCCCGCGATCCTCGACCTGCCGGACATTCGCGGCAACGGCTCCGTCGCGGACCTTCGGATCGCGATGGCGAGCGATCCCGTGCTGCGCGAGAAGGTCGAGGCGCTAACGACGCTAACGGCTGAGGACCTCGGCCGCCTTCCCCAACTGGTGAACGAGATCATCTTCCGCTGGACGGGGACGGAGGACGTTCCGGTCCGCGGTCGCGGAGAGAACGTCGACGGGCGAATGATCGCCGTCACCGAAGCCTTCGCCGATACGCCGTTCCGTCAGGGCGGCAGCCAGGCGAACCCGCGTCCGAACGCGGGCGGCGAGTTGATGACGCAGTATGATGAGATCAACCGCGACATCACGCTGAAGCTCCTGGCGCAGATCCCACTCGGCGATCTCGTCTTCCCGGAGTTCGATTACGTCGCCAACGCCTTCATGCTGCTGGAGGACGGCGCGACGTCGAGCGATTACCTCGCCCGCGTCGCTGCGCAGGCGCCGACGGACCCGGACGACGAAATCGCCCACTGGGTGGCGGCGATCCGGCTGGCGGACGCGGTTTACCTCTCCTTCGACGACGTGAAGGCGGCGGGCGGAAACGGCGCGGGCTACCGGGCGGAGGTCGAGACGATCTTCCGCGATCTCGGGATCAACGGCGATTACCAGACGCTGGTCGCGATCCGCGTGGGCGGCGACGGGGATGACGTGATCCTGACCTCCGGAGCCTATTACGGCCTCCGCGCCAATCCGGTGGACGTCATCTTCGGCGGCGAGGGCGATGATGTGATCCTCGCCAATGGCGGGGCGAACCAGGTGTTCTGGGGCGAGGGTCAGGGCAGCGACGAGGTCTATTTCCGCACCGTCGGCAACCACGATATCCGTTTGCGCGATCTGCAGGCGGAGGACGTGACCTACGATGCGGCGGTGACGGGCTTCACCGTTGATCTGACGATCACGATCGACGCGACGGGGGAGACGCTGACGCTCTTCAACTATGCGCGGCTCAATCTGAACGCCAACACGCTCGACGCCTCCATCGACATCATCTACGGCGACGGGACGCCAGTCGTCCCGCTGGAGATCCTCGGCGAGCTGGTGGCCGGGTTCGAGACCGGCACGGACGGCGACGACCGCCTCTTCCAGATCTTCGCGCCCGTCCTCGACGGCGGGGCGGGCGATGACGAGCTGAACGGCGCGGCGAACCGCGCGACGGATTTCGCCTTCGGCTTCGGATCGGGCGACGACACGGTCATCGACGGCCCGTCGACGGCGCCGAGCATCGAGAACCGCATCGTCTTCGGGCCGGGCGTCACCGACAAGGACGCGACCTTCGCGATCGACGCCGCGGGCGGGACGCTGACGATCACGCTCGTCTCGGGCGACACGATGACGGTGCCGGGCCAGTTCGCGACCGGGGCGCCCGTCATCGCCGCCTTCGTCTTCGAAGACGGGACGGAGCTGAGCGCGGCGGATGTCGTCCGCCTCGTCAACCAGAGCGCGGTGAACGAGCGCGCCTTCATCTTCGGGACCAACGCCTCCGAAGAGATCGACGGCACGGACGCGGACGAACAGATTTTCGGCTTCATCGGCTTCGATACGATCAACGGCCTCGGCGGCGACGATTTCGTGGCGGGCGGGCTCGGCTCCGACCAGCTTTTCGGCGGCGAGGGCGACGACGTTTTGGAGGGGGTCTTCTTCGACGAGATCAACTCCAACTTCACGACGGAATCGCGTCGCCCCGACAGCCTCTTCGGCGGAGAGGGCGACGACACGCTCGTGTCCTATCGCGGCAATGACAGCCTGGAGGGCGGCGCCGGAAACGACTTCCTTTCGGGCGACGAAGGGAATGATTTCTATCGCGGCGGAGCCGGCGACGACATCATCTGGGACGAGCGCGGCACGGACGTCTTCGCCTATGACCTCGGCGACGGCGCGGATGTGATCATCATCAGCCCGTCCTTCTCCGACAGCGCTGATACGATCCGCCTCGGCGCCGGGATCGCGCCGGAGGACGTGACCTACAGCTTCGTCCTTCTCGAGCCGGAGAGCTTCATCACGGGCGATTACCCGTTCCGCGAGTTCCGCAATCTCGACGGGACGCTCCAAGACTTCATCGGCTACTTCAACTTCAGCGATCAGGACCTGATCTGGTCGCTGAAAATCGACTTCGGCGGCGGCGACGAGATCTCCTTCATCAACCAGCGCTTCGGGCGGGACGTCGGAGCTGATCTGCGCATCGAGTTCGATGACGGGACGGTGGTGACGGGCGCCGAAGCGGTCGCAGACCTGCGCCAGGGCGGCGACGGCGATCAGCTGATCCTCGCGGAGGGCGAAGGAGAGGTCGTCGACGGCGGCGGCGGCGACGATACGATCGTGGCCGTCGACGGCGATTTCGGCGTGCTGCTCGCGCCGGGCGGCGGCGCGGACGTCGTGCAGTTCCCGACCGACGTCTCCTCCTTCGTCGATCAGTTCGTCTCGGCGGCGGACGGCGTGACGGCGGCGGACATCGCGGCGGCGCGCGACGACGCGGACCTCGTCCTCTCTCTCGGCGACGGGACGTCGCTGCGGATCGAGGGGTATTTCTCGCTCAAGGTCGATGAAGAATCCTTCTTCGGTCCCGTGCAGTTGCTCCCGGCCACGGCGTTCGAGGAGATCCGCCTCTCTGACGGCTCCAGCCTGCGCATCCAGGACCTTCTGGAGGCCGAAACGGCGGACGACGACCTCTTCGTCGCAGGTCCTGAGGGCGCTTTCACGACGGCGACGTCCGGGAACGACACGTTCATCGGCGGCCCGAACGGCGATATCTACGTCTTCGGCGCGACCGGCGGACAGGACGTGATCGACGAGGCGAGCCAGCCCTTCGCCTACCCGGCGGAGATCGTCGACGAGTTCAGCGAAGTGCCCTTCGGCCAGCCGGCGGACCTGACCGGTCTGCGGCGCGTCGACGACGAAGTGACCTTCGAGGCCGGCATCGCAATCGGCGATCTGAGCGTCGACTTCGTCGGGGAGGACGGGAACGACCTTCTGATCCGCCATGACGCCAGCGGGACGGAGATGATCATCCTCGACCAGCTGGCGCCGGAGACGAGCTTCGGCTTCCTCACCTCGCCCGTTCTGGAGGACATCTTCTCCGGCGAGGAGACGCCGATCCCGGGTCTGTTGCCGAACAACGAGGTGTCGGCGGAGACATGGGACTTCCTCGAAGAGCGCTTCGTCGAAGGCGGCGGCGGCGGCGGGCCGATCGGCGTCTTCCGGTCCAGCGAGATGATCCCGATTGGGCCGTTTGATCCGTTGCGCGACCCGCTGCCGAATATCGACGAGCCCTTTGGCGACGATCCGGTGTTCGCCTCCGGGATCGAGCGCTTCACCTTCGCGGACGGCGCGTCCTTCGACCGCGACGGGTTCATCGCGGCCTTCTTCCCCGACGCGGCGACCGACGGCGACGACACGATCACCAGCGGCGCCGACGGCGCCATGCTGGACGGCGGGCTCGGCGACGACGTGATCCTCGGCGGGGTCGGCGACGACACGATCGTTCTCGGCGAAGCCTATGGCGACGACCGCGTGATCGACCGGGGCGGCGACGACGTGCTGGCGATCGACGCCGCGATCGCCACCCGCTCGGTCTCCTTCACGCGGGAGGGCGACGACCTCCTGATCGAGATCGGCGGCGGAGAGCGGAGCGCGATCCGCCTGGTCGACCAGTTCGGCGAGGACGAAAGCGCGATCGAGACGATCGTCCTGCCCGACGGGACGGAGCTTACGCTGGCCGAAGTGCGCGAGACGCTGATCAGAGAGGCGTCGACCTTCGAGGCGGACGTGATCGACAGTTTCGCGACGGACGACGTGATCCTCGCGCGGGGCGGCGACGACCGCATCCTCCTCCGGGGCGGCAACGACCTAGTGGACGGCGGTTCCGGCCGTGACGAAGCGGTCTTCGAAGGACCACGGACGCAGTACGAAGTGTCCACAGTCGGCGACCGGACCTTCGTGCGCGATCTTCTCAGCGACGACGTGGTCGAGTTGCGCGATGTGGAGGTTCTGACCTTCACCGAAGACGGCGTCGAGGCGTCGGAAGCGTTGGTTGAGAACATCGCGCCCACGGCCCAGGACGGCGCGTTCGAGGCGGTGGAGGATACGGATCTGCGGCTCGCCGCCTCCGACCTCGCCGCGCTCGGCGACGATCCGGACGGGGGATCCGTCGCGCTCGCCTCCGTGCAGGACGCGATCGGCGGGACGGTGTCGATCCAGGGGAACGGGTCGGTGCTCTTCACCCCCGACGCCGATTTCAACGGGGCGGCGAGCTTCGCCTTCACCCTGACCGACGGCGAGGGGCTGACCGCGACCGCCACGGCGAATATCGACGTGGCGGCGCGCAACGACGCGCCCGTCGTCGCGGCGGCGCTGGCCGATCAGGCCTCCGACGAGGACGCGGCGGTCGGCTTCGCCGTTCCGACCGGGACCTTCACGGATGTGGACGGCGACGCGCTGACCCTGACGGCCGCCTTGGCGGACGGGTCCGACCTCCCCGATTGGCTGTTCTTCGACGGCGCCGGCTTCTCCGGCCAGCCGCCGCTCGACTTCAACGGCTCGCTCGACATCGTCGTGACCGCGTCGGACGGGGAGGAGAGCGCCGAGAGCGGCTTCACCCTGACCATCCTCCCGGTGAACGACGCGCCGGTTGTTGCGACGCCGCTGGAGGACGTCACCTCGCCTGAGGACGAGTTCGTCTCCTTCGTCCTACCCGACGGCGTCTTCGCCGATGTGGACGGCGACGCGCTGACGGTCACGGCGGCGCTCAGCGATGGAGCCGCCCTGCCCGACTGGCTCTCCTTCGCGGACGGCGTTTTCTTCGGCCAGCCGCCGCGCGACTTCACCGGCGTTCTGGAAATCGCGGTGACCGCGTCCGACGGCGCGCTCAGCGCGACCGACGTCTTCACGCTGGAAATCGAAGCGAACGAGAATGCGGCCCCGGTGGTCGCGGCCCCGCTCCCGGACATCTCCTCCCCCGAAGACGCGGCGGTGAACGTCGCCATCCCGGCGGGAACCTTCGCCGATGCGGACGGCGATGCGCTGACGTTGACGGCGACGCTGGCGGACGGCTCCGCCCTGCCCGAATGGCTTTCCTTCGACGGGGCCGCCTTCACCGGCCAACCGCCGCAGGATTTCTTCGGCGCGCTTGAGGTGATCGTCACGGCGAGCGACGGCGAGCTGACGGCGACGGACGCGTTCACGCTGGAGATCACGCCCGTGAACGACGCGCCGATCGTCGTCATCCCGCTCGGCGACGTATCTTCGCCAGAGGATACGGCGGTGTCCTTCGCCATCCCGGCGGGGACCTTCGCGGATGTAGACGGCGACGCGCTGACGTTGACGGCGACGCTGGCGGACGGCTCCGCCCTGCCCGAATGGCTCTCCTTCGATGGAGCGTTTTTCGCGGGGCAGCCGCCGCAGGACTTCTTCGGCGCGCTGGACGTCTTCGTCACGGCCAGCGACGGCGAATTGACGGCGGCGAGCGCCTTTACGCTCGATATCACGCCGGTGAACGACGCGCCGATTGTGGCGATCCCGCTGCAAGACGTCTCCTCGCCTGAGGATGCGGCGGTCTCCTTCGCGATCCCGGCGGAGACCTTCGCCGATGTGGACGGCGACGCGCTGACGGTTACGGCGACCCTCGCCGACGGCTCAGCCCTGCCCGACTGGCTCTCCTTCGACGGCGAGGCGTTCACGGGCCAGCCGCCGCAGGACTTCAACGGAGAGGTGGACGTGGTCGTCACCGCGACCGATGGCGAGTTGAGCGCGTCCAGCGCCTTCACACTCGACATCACCCCAGTGAACGACGCGCCCATCGTGGTTATCCCGCTGGGCGACGTGTCTTCGCCGGAAGACGCCGCGGTCTCCTTCGCCATTCCGGCGGGAACTTTCGCGGACGTCGACGGCGATGCGCTTGAGCTGACCGCCGCACTGGCGGACGGTTCGGCCTTGCCGGAGTGGCTCGCTTTCGACGGCGCGACCTTCTCCGGTCAACCGCCCCAGGACTTCTTCGGGGCGCTTGAGGTCTTCGTCACGGGGAGCGACGGCGAGCTGACGGCGGCGAGCGCCTTCACGCTCGACATCACTCCTGTGAACGACGCGCCCATTGCGGCCATCCCGCTCGAGGACGTCTCCTCGCCGGAAGATACAGCGGTCAACTTCGCAATTCCCGCCGGGGCCTTCGCGGACGTCGACGGCGATGCGCTTGAGCTGACCGCCGCACTAGCGGACGGTTCGGCCCTGCCGGAGTGGCTCGCCTTCGACGGAACCACATTCTCCGGCCAGCCGCCGCTTAACTTCAACGGAACGCTGGACGTCGAGGTGACCGCGAGCGACGGCGACGCGACGGCGGTCTCCGCCTTCGCGCTGACCATCTCGCCAGTGAATGACGCGCCGATCGTCGCGATCCCTCTTGAGGACGCCTCCTCGCCAGAGGATGCGGCGGTGAGCTTCGCCATCCCGGCGGGCGCTTTCGCGGACGTGGATGGCGACGCGCTGACGCTGTCCGCCGCGCTCAGCGACGGGTCAGCCCTGCCCGACTGGCTCGCCTTCGACGGGACGGCCTTCGCGGGCCAGCCGCCCGTCGACTTCAACGGCGTTCTGGAGATCGAAGTGACGGCCACCGACGGCGAGTTGAGCGCCTCCAGCGCCTTCTCGCTGGAGATAACGCCGGTGAACGACGCGCCCGTCGCCGCCGATGACGGGCCTTTCGACGCGGCGGCTGGCGAGAGCCTGACCATTGCGTCCTCAACCCTCACGGCGAACGATGCGGACGTCGACGACGACGCCTTGAGCGTGACGGAGGTCGGCCAGGCGGTCGGCGGGCTCGTCTCGCTGAACGCGGACGGCGACGTGGTCTTCGACGCCGCGGACGGGTTCTCCGGCGAGGCGTCCTTCGTCTACACGGTCAGCGACGGGTCGGCGACGGACACCGCGACGGTCCGCCTTAACGTCGAAGCCGACGACGGCCGCTTCGACGACTTCCGCCAGGGGACGGAGGGGCGCGATTTCCTCGGCGATCGCTTCCTGAACGAAGGGCGGATCTTCGGTGCGGGCGGGGACGACTTCATCTTCGGCTTCTCGCGGAACGACATCCTCGCGGGCGGCGACGGCGATGATTTCATCTTCGGCGGCTCGGGGCGCGATACTCTGATCGGCGGGGCGGGCGACGACCGGCTCTTCGGCGGGTTTGGGGAGGACGTCTTCGAGTTCGCGACCGGCGACGGGTTCGACGCGATCAGCGGCGAGTTCGGCGACGGCCCGATCTTCGGCTTCCTCGCGCGCTTCTTCGCCAACGACAAGATCGCGCTGGACGTGGACGGCGTCGACGGTTTCGAGGACGTTCTGGCGAACGCGACGCAGGTGCGCCGCGACGTGCGGATCGACTTCGGCGACGGCGACGGCCTCCTTCTCGGCCGCACGCGGCTGAACGAACTGGACGAGGACGACTTCATCTTCCTCTAAGGCGGCCCGGCATACGGGTGGCCCGGTGGAGGTCCGGCTCGGAGGGAGCCGGGCCTCCTTTCGTTCTGGGCTGGCGTTCGTTCAGGGCAAACGCAGCTTCGGATGCCGGTTCACGTCCTTGTAGAGGAGGTAGCGAAACCGCCCCGGCCCCGCCGCGTAGCAGGCCTGCGGGCAGAAGGCGCGGAGCCACATGTAATCCCCCGCCTCGACCTCCACCCAGTCGCGGTTCAGCCGGTAAACCGCTTTGCCCTCAAGTACGTAGAGGCCGTGCTCCATGACATGGGTTTCCTCGAAGGGGATCAGGCCGCCGGGTTCGAAGGTCACGATGTTGACGTGCATGTCGTGGCGGAGGTCGTCCGCTTCGACGAAACGGGTGGTCATCCAGCGGTCGGTGTTGGCCATAACGTTCGGGGCGACGTCGCGTTCGTTGGTCACAAAGGCTTCGGGGGCTTCGATCCCCGGCGCCGCCTCCCACGCCTTGCGGATCCAGTGGAAGCGGAGCGTCTCCGTCGCCGTCAGCCGCCAGTCGGCGCCGGGCGGGAGGTAGGCGTAGCTCCCCTCTTCCAGCGCATTATCGACGCCGTCCACGGTCAGCCGCCCGACGCCGCCGGTGACGAAGAGGACGCCTTGCGCTTCTGTATCAGGTTCGGGCGCGTCGGAGCCGCCGCCGGCCGCGACCTCCATCACGTAGTGGGCGAAGGTCTCGGCGAAGCCTGTCATGGGGCGGGCGATGATCCAGGCGCGGGCGTCCCGCCAGCCCGGCAGGAAGGACGTGACGATGTCCGTCATCACACCGCGCGGGATCACCGCATAGGCTTCGGTGAAGACCGCGCGCCCGGTGTGGAGCGCGCTTTGCGGAGGCAATCCGCCGGGCGGAGAAGCGTAAGTTGGGACGTCAGTCTGGTCGGCCATGCGAGGTTCCCTATCGGCGACGCCTGACGTTCATCCGAAACTTCGCCCCCTGTCCAGCGGCGCAATCGGACACGAGGCGCCGCAAATGGGCCATTTGACGGGTCATCCACCGCTATCGTCTTATCGAGCCGCGCCATGAGAGCGCGCGAGACGGGGATTGAAAGGCCGAATCCATGAAAACGCACGCCCAAGCCGTGGTGATCGGAGGCGGCCTCGTCGGCTGCTCCATCCTCTACCATCTCGCCAAGCTGGGATGGAAAGACGTGGTGCTTCTGGAGCGGGACGAGCTGACCTCCGGCTCCACCTGGCACGCGGCGGCGGGCATTCACGGCCTGCACGACAACACCAACATGTCGCGCATCCAGCACTACACGATGAACCTCTACAAGGAGCTGGAAGCGGAGACGGGTCAGGGCTGCGGCGTCTTTCAGCCGGGATCGCTCTATCTCGCGCAGACCGAGCAGCGCGAATATCAGCTGCGCCTGCAGGAGGCGAAGGCGAAGCACTACGGCATGAACTTCCGCGAGGCGTCGCGGGAGGAGGCGGAGGAGCTGCACCCGCTCGTGAATTTCGACGGCGTGCGCTGCATCATGTTCGAGCAGGACGGCGGCAACGTCGACCCCTCCGGCGTCACCATGGCCTACGCGGCGGGCGCTCGCGCGCTCGGGGCCGAAGTGCATCGCCACACGCCCGTCACGGCCTGCGTCCCGCAGCCGGACGGCACCTGGATCGTGGAGACGCCGAAGGGCGAAATTCACGCGGAATGGATCGTCAACGCGGCGGGCCTCTGGGGCCGCGAGGTCGCGGCGATGGTCGGGCTGGAGCTGCCGCTGATCCCGGCGGAGCATCAGTATTTCGTGACCGACATGATCCCGGAGGTCGCGGCGGTGAACCGGCGGCTCCCCTCCATCGCGGATCGGGATGGCGAGTATTACCTGCGGCAGGAAGGTCAGGGCCTGCTGATCGGGGCCTATGAGAAGGATGTGAAGTTCTGGGCGGAGGACGGCACGCCGCTCGATTTCGGCCATGAGCTGTTCGACGACGATCTGGAGCGGATCGCGGAGAACGTGATGCGCGCCTTCGACCGCATCCCGGTCGCCGCCGAGGCGGGCATCAAGCGGGTCATCAACGGGCCGATGATCTGGTCGCCGGACAGCTCCGCCCTCTTCGGGCCGGTGCCCGAGTTGAAGAACTACTTCTGCTGCAACGGCATCATCCCCGGGTTTTCGCAGTCCGGCGGTCTCGGCATGCTGGCCGCCGAATGGATCATCGAGGGCGAGCCGAAATACGACATGTTCGGCTGGGACCTCGCCCGGTTCGGCGACTGGGCAGACAAGAAATTCACCAAGGCGCGGGCGGGCGACCAATACGCCAACCGCTTCGCGATCCACTTCCCCAACGAAGAGCGGAGCGCGGGCCGCCCCGCCCGCACCCGTCCGATCTATGACATGCAAAAGGAAATGGGCTGCGTTCACGGGCTGAACTACGGCTGGGAGCATCCGCTCTGGTTCGCGGGCTCGCCCGAGGAGGCGAAGGAGACGATCGGCTTCGACCGCCAGAACTGGTGGGAGCCTGTGGGGAAAGAGGTGAAGATGCTGCGGGAGACCGCGGGCGTCCTCGATATCTCGAACTTTGCGAAATACTCGATCCGAGGACCGGGGGCGCACGCATGGCTCGACCAGCTGCTCGCCAACAAGATCCCGACCATCGTCGGGCGCTCCTGCCTCGCGCCGCTGATCGGCGTTCGGGGCGGCGTTGCGGGCGACTTCACCGTCACGATGCTGGGCGAGGACGACTATCTGATGGTCGGCTCCGGCATGGCCGAACGCTACCATCAGCGCTTCTTCAACATGGTGCCGCTGCCCGAAGGCACGGTCTTCGAGAGCTGGACGGAGAGTCATTGCGGCTTCAACGTCGCCGGGCCGCGCGCGCGCGATCTGATCGGGCGGCTCACGAACGCCGACCTCTCCACCGAAGCCTTCCGCTTCATGCGCTCCCAGCGCATCGACGTCGCCGGAGTTCCGGTTATCGCGATCCGCGTCTCCTTCACCGGTGATCTGGGGTGGGAGCTGCATTGCGCGACCGAGGATCAGGAACGGCTCTACACCGCGCTGCTGGAAGCGGCGAAAGACGTGGGCGGCGGCCCGGTCGGCGGGCGCGCGCTCGGCTCGCTCAGGATCGAGAAAGGTTACGGGTCCTGGGGGCGGGATTACTCGCCGGAATACTGGGCGCATGAGCTCGGCCTCGATTTCCTGGTGAAGACCGACAAGGATTTCCTCCACAAGGCGGCCTATGAGGAGGTGCGCGCCAAGCCGGCGCGCGAGGTTCTCTCCATGCTGGAGATCGAGGCGGACATCGCCGACGCCAACGGCTCCGAGCCGATCTTCACGGCGGCGGGGAAACCGGCGGGCAAGGTCTCCTCCGGCGCCTACGGATACTCCGTCGGCAAGTCGCTGGCGCTGGCGCATCTTTACGCCGATGCGGCCGAGCCGGGGACGGAGGTGGACGTCTACATCCTCGGCAAGCCGCACAGGGCGAAGGTGCTGGCGGAACCCCCGTTCGATCCGAAGGGCGAGCGCCTCCGGGCCTGATAATCAACCGCAGTTTAACGATCGCCGCTGCGCCATATGGCGCAGCGGCTTAATTTTTGCGCTCAACCTACTGATAACGCGATGCATTTCAGCGAAACCGCCTCACCGGACACGCCGTTAGGCGCGATTGTCGAAGAATGCGCGCTTTAGGACTTCGCTAAATCCTTCGTCCCAACCTTCCGTCTCTGTGGTGGTTTTTCGGCGCGTAGCGCGTGTGATGAGGTGGGTTCGATGGCGGTGATATCCGGCGCGAAATGGGGCGATGCGGCGAGCGGGACGAGCGGCGGCGTCGTCACATGGAGCCTCGTGGGCGGCGGGGTCTCCGGCGTGCGCTCCGCCTTTCGGCTGGCCGGAGAGAACCCCTCCGACCGCACCGCCGATCCAACCTCGCTTTTCGGCTATTCGGTGCGCGACGCGCTGGCCCGGGCTTTCGACACTTGGTCGGCGGTGGCCAATATCGACTTCGTGCGCGTGGCCGACGACGGCGCCCAGGTCGGTCAGGGGCACGGCGCCCATATCCGCATCGCCTTCGGCGAGATCGACGGACGGAGCGGGACGCTCGGCCTCGCCTATACGCCAGGGGGGCATTCGCTCCATGGCGACATCATGCTGGACGTGGGCGACCGGGGGCTTTTCGCGACGCGCTCGACGCTGGTCTCCGTCGCGGCGCATGAGATCGGGCATGCGATCGGGCTGTTGGACACGACCGACGCCCGCGAGCTGATGTTCGGTTTCTTCACCGGCTTCACAACGCCGCAGTCAGGCGATATCGGCGGAGCGCGGTCGATCTACGGCCCCGCCCGGCCAGATGGAGCGCCCGATGCGGCGCACGAGTTGCGCATGGCGCCCGCGCAGCAAAACCTCGACATCCTCGAAGGCGCGAACGGCGTCCATGTGATCGGCACGCCGCTCGACAATGAGATCAGAGGCGGCGCGGGGCGCGAGAGCATCTCGGGCGGCGACGGCGACGACGACATCCGCGGCCGCGCTGGGCGCGACACGCTGGAGGGTGGCGACGGCGACGACCTGCTGCGGGGCGATCAGCAGAAGGATCGCCTCCTCGGCGGCGCGGGCGAGGATACGCTGCGCGGCGGGGACGGCGACGATGCGCTCTTTGGTGAGGCCGGAGGCGACCGGCTCTCGGGGGATCGGGGCGAGGACAGGCTGATCGGCGGCGCGGGCGATGACATGCTGTTCGGCGGCGCGGATGAGGACCGGATCGAAGGCGGCGCCGGCGCCGACACGGCGCGGGGCGGCGCGGGCGAGGACGACATCTTCGGCGGCCAGGGGCGCGACGCGCTGAGAGGCGACGGCGGAAACGACGACCTTTATGGCGGCGGCGGGCGCGACAGGCTCTTCGGGGGCGATGGGAATGATGAGCTGACGGGCGGCGCGGGCGTCGACACGATAACCGGCGGCGCGGGGAGAGACGTTTTCGTCTTCACCGCGCAGAAGGGCCTCGATGTGGTGACGGATTTCACGCCCGGCGGGGACCGGATCGACCTAGACGACATCGAAGCTGTGGACGGGTTCGGCGACCTGACCATCACGGACACCCGCAAGGGGCTGGAGATCGAAGCGGGAGACGCGGTCATCCGCCTCCTCGGCGTCGATCCGGAGGACCTCTCGGCCTCAGATTTCATCTTCTGAGCGCGCTTCCCCGCGCGGTCCAAACCATGTATCGCTCGCGGCCTGAAGTAAGAGGGCCGCGGCGATGATTTATCAGTCGGCGAAGGAATGGCGGAGCGCGCCGCAAAAGGCGGTCGCGCTCATTGGCATGTCGGGCGTCGGCAAGACGCGGATCAGCGCGCTTTTGCGCGACGCCGGGGACTGGTTCCATTACTCCGTCGATTACCGGATCGGCACCCGGTATCTGAACGAGGCGATCACCGACGACTTCAAGCGCGAGGCGATGAAGAACCCTTACCTCAGGGATCTGCTGCGGTCGGATTCGATCTATATCGGCTCGAACCTCTCCTTCCATAACCTCACGCCGCTCTCCACCTGGCTCGGCAAGCCGGGCGATCCGGCGAAAGGGGGCATCCCGTTCGAGGAATATCTCGACCGCCAGCGACGGCACCGGGAGGCGGAGATCGCCTCCATGCTGGACGCGGCGCCGTTCATCGATCGGGCGCAGGACCTTTACCGCTACGGCAGTTTCATCTGCGACACGTCCGGGTCGGTCTGCGAGGTGGTGGAGCCGGAGAACCCGAACGATCCGGTGCTGAACGCGCTCTACCAGACTATGCTGCCGATCTACATCCGCGCCGCGACCTCCCATGAGGATGAGTTGAAGGCGCGTTTCGACGTCTCCCCGAAGCCGATGTATTATCAGGAGGCGTTCCTGACCCGCGTCTGGGAGGAATATCTCGACGAGACCAGCGTGAAGCCCGACGCAGTCGACCCCGACGCCTTCATACGCCACGGCTTCGCCAAGCTGATCGAGCACCGCCGCCCCCGCTATCAGGCGATCGCCGACAAATGGGGGGTGACGGTGGAGGCCGAGGAGATCGCGGCGGTGCAGACCGAGGCGGATTTCGTCGAACTTGTTTCAAAAGCCGTCGAAAACCGCGCGAAAAGGTGAGCGGAGGATGCGTTGCCCCCGCCCCGTCGCTGACTTAGATGAGCGCCGCTTAGCCAAAACCTGAGACAAATGCCGATCAAAATCCCCTCAGACCTGCCGGCCTACGACGTCCTCACCAGCGAGGGCGTCAGCGTCATGGATGAGGACGCAGCGCTTCGCCAGGACATCCGACCGCTCCAGATCGGCCTTTTGAACCTGATGCCGAAGAAGGTGCAGACGGAGACGCAGTTCGCCCGCCTGATCGGCGCGGGGCCGCTGCAGATCGAGCTGACGCTGATCCGCATGACGGATCATGAGAGCCGCAACACCCCCGCCGCGCATATGGAGGCGTTTTACACGACCTTCGCCGAGGCCCGCGCTCGCAAGTTCGACGGTCTGATCATCACTGGCGCGCCGATCGAGCATCTGGAGTTCGAAGACGTCAGATACTGGAGCGAGCTGACGGAGGTGTTCGAGTGGACGCGCACGCATGTCCATTCGACCTTCGGCGTCTGCTGGGGCGGCCAGGCGATGCTCCGCTATTTCCACGGCGTGCCGAAGCACATGCTCGGCGCGAAGCTCTTCGGCTGTTTCGAACAGGACGTGACGACGGAGGCTTCCCCCTATCTCGCAGGGTTCTCCGACGGGTTCCTGACGCCGGTGAGCCGCTGGACGGACGTGAAGCGCGAGGATGTCGAGGCCGTCCCGGACCTCACGGTGCTGGCGGCGAGCTCGGAGACGGGCGTCTGCTTGATCCGGGACGAGGGGCGGAACGCGCTCTACATGTTCAACCACCTTGAATACGACAGCGATACGCTGAAGCAGGAATACGACCGCGACGTGGCGGCTGGCGATCCGATCGAGGTGCCGGCGAACTACTATCCGGACGACGACCCGGCGGCGGCGCCGCGCAACCGGTGGCGGAGCCACGGGCATTTGCTTTACGGCAACTGGATCAACGAGATCTATAAGACGACGCCGTTCGACATGGATCAGATCGGGCGCTGATCGCGCGGGCCCATGTGCGAAACGTCATTCGCCTGCGCGCGACCACTTGCGGTAGCGCCGCGCGGGCCCACTTCTCAGAAATGAGAAATGCGGATTTCATATGATGCGACGGCGATCCTTCATCATCGGCATGGGCGCGCTCGGCGGCGGCGCGATGATAACGAAAGGCTGCGCGACCACGCCGCCGATCACGGACGAGGCGCGGGAGGCGGCGTTGGCGGCTGAAGCTCAATATCCCCCGATCGGGCGGATCGTCCCGACCGCTTTCGGCGCCGTGCACGCCACCGACCAGGGCCGCGGCGACGCGCCGCCCGTCGTACTGATCCACGGCGCGAGCGGGAACGTGCGCGACTGGACCTTCGGCATCGCCGAACCGCTTGCGGCGAAGCGCCGGGTCATCGCGATGGACCGGCCCGGTTTCGGCTATTCCGAGCGCATCGGCGAAGAGATGTGGCGCCCCGCGCGGCAAGCGGCGCAGCTTCATGCGGCGGCGAAGGCGATGGGGGTCGAGAAACCCATCCTCGTCGGCCACAGCTGGGGCGCCTCCGTCGCGCTGGCATGGGCGGAGGAGCATCCGGACGACGTCACCGGCGTCGTCTCCGTCTCAGGCGTGACGCAGCCCTGGGGCGGGGTCGTGCCGCTTCTTGACACGCTCGGCTTCGGCAACCTGATCGCGGGCTGGTATTCGCGTCGCCTCTCCCGCACGGCGGAGACCGGCGGGGTGGAGGATTTCATCCGCCGCGCCTTCCGCCCGCAGACGCCGCCGTCGGGGTATGTCGACTATGTCGGCGGCCCGCTCGCGGTGCGCGAGAAAACGCTGAAGGCGAATGCGGAGGACCTCGCAAAGACGAACCCGGCGGTGACCGAGGTGGCGGCGAAGTATCCCTCCATCAAGGTGCCGGTGGAGATCATGCACGGCGACAGCGACTGGCTCCTCGATATCGAGCAGCACGGGGTCGCGACGGCGAGCGACATCCCGACCGCTCGCCTCACGCCCCTGCCCGGCGTCGGCCACATGGCGCATCATGCGCGGACCGATGTTCTTGGCGATCTGATCGAGAAGTTGTCGGCTTAAGGGCCGGCGCTTTTCCCGGATCCGCCATCGCAGGGTTCACCCGCGCGATCTCAGTCTAGCACTGAAATCTCCGCCTCGATCGCAAGCGACGGCGGCGATCTTGTCCGCTTTTGCGGCTCTCAAAGAGCCGCCCGCGCCCTCATCAGATCGATTCCGCTCATTCAATCAGAGCCTTGCGAGGAGTAAGGTTTCGTTAACCCGATGTCAGAAAACCGGATTTCTGACATCGGGTTAACGAGAGATGATCGTCCGCCCGCTCTCGGGATGAAGCATTGCGAAAGAGGCGCCCAACGCCCGCTTGCTTTCCGTCCGTCGCTCTGGACTTCTCCCCGCCTGCGCGTCCACGCTTCCCGCAAAGAAGGAGCGCGCGGATGGGCGAGATTAGGGACTATTTCGAGAAACGGGCTCCAAAGCCCGTGCGCAAGGCGATCAGGGCCGCCGAAAAGGGCCGGTTCCTCGACGCCAACTACCCCTACGAAAAGAAGATGAAACGCGACGACTATGAGGAGGAAATCGAGAGCCTCCACATCGAACTCGTCAAACTGCAGGCCTGGGCGAAGGAGACGGGTGAGCGGATCGCCATCGTCTTCGAAGGCCGCGACGCCGCCGGAAAGGGCGGAACGATCAAGCGGTTCCGGGAGAACCTGAACCCGCGAGGCGCGCGGGTGGTCGCGCTCTCCAAGCCCTCGGACATCGAGCGCGGGCAGTGGTATTTCCAGCGATACGTCAACCACTTGCCCACTTCGGGTGAGATCGTTTTTTACGACCGCAGCTGGTACAACCGCGCGGTGGTGGAGCGGGTCTTCGGCTTCTCGACGGATAAAGAGCGCGAAGTGTTCTTCCACCAGGTTCCAGAGTTCGAGGACATGCTGGTCAAAGACGGCGTGCGGCTTTTCAAGTTCTGGCTCACCGTCGGGCGGGCGGAGCAGTTGCAGCGGTTTCTGGACCGGGAGGCGAGCCCGCTGAAACAGTGGAAGCTCTCCCCCATCGACTTCAAATCGCTCGCCCGGTGGGACGATTACACCGTCGCGATCGAGGAGATGTTCGCGCGCACCCATACGGAGGTCGCGCCCTGGACGGTGATCCGGTCCGACGACAAGAAACGCGCGCGGATCGCGGCGATCCGCGCCGTGTTGTCCGCCATTCCTTACGCCAAACGATCGAAGAACGGCGCGAAAGCGCCCGATCCCGCGATATTGGGCGCGCCCGGCGCCGTGGCGCTGGGTTCGGAGAGCTGATCGCTTGCGCCGCCGTGCCTCGCCCCCCATTTCCGGAGGGACCAAAGGAAAGGCGCGCGGTGAGCGACACATTCGACAGTTTCATCGGCGGCGTCGGCCGCCTGCCGAACCCGGAGACGGACCCGCAGTTCTACGACGGCGTCCCTTCGCGCCGCCTGATCGCTTGGGCGATCGACTTCGTCGGCCTGTGGCTTCTGGCGGCGCTTTTCGTCGTACTGACCCTCGGTCTCGGCCTTTTCCTCCTCGGGCTCTTCGTGGTCGCCGTCGATTTCGCGCACCGCGTGATCTCGATCTCCTCCGGCTCAGCCACCATCGGCATGCGTCTGATGCGGATTGAGCTGAGGGGCCGCGACGGGCGGCGTTTCCACATGGGTCAGGCGATCGGCCACACGCTGCTTTACTACATCGCGGGCATGTCGGTGATCGCGCAGGTGATCTCCGTCATAATGATGAGCGGATCGTCGCTCGGGCGCGGTCTGCACGACCTTCCATTTGGCTCAACGATGATCAATTCTCCGGAGTGACTCGGCCCGGCGACGTGCTAGGCTGAGGCGAATAAGTTCCTGCAGGTCGAATGTCGCATCTATCCAGCAAGATCACGGCGCAGTTCTTTCTGACGGCCAACCAACCCTGCCCCTATCTTCCGGGCCGGCAGGAGCGGAAGCTGTTCACGACCCTGCGCGGCCACACCGCCGGAGAAATGAATGACGAGCTGTCGCTGCGCGGTTTCCGGCGCAGCCAATCGGTCGCCTATCGCCCGGCCTGCGCCAATTGCGGGGCCTGCCTCTCCATCCGCACGCCGGTGGAGACGTTCTCGCCCTCCAAATCGCAAAAGCGCATCGCGAAGCGGAACGGCGACCTGATCCGCTCCATCTCGTCCCCGTGGGCGACGGAAGAGCAGTACCATCTTTTCCGCGCCTATCTCGAAGATCGCCACGCCGATGGCGGGATGGCGGAAATGGACGTCTCCGAATTCGCATCGATGATCGAAGAGACGACGGTGCGGACCCGGATTATCGAATATCGCGATCCGACCCTGCCGCCGGGCGAAGACCTGATCGCCGCCTGCCTGACCGACGTGATGAGCGACGGGCTCTCCATGGTCTACAGCTTCTTCGAGCCGTCGGAGACGCGCCGCAGCCTCGGCGTCTACATGATCCTCGACCATATCGAGATCGCGCGCGAGGCGAACCTGCCTTACGTCTATCTCGGCTATTGGGTGCCGGGGTCGGCGAAGATGGACTACAAGGCGAAGTTCACGCCGTTCGAATACTTCCGCAGCGGCCAGTGGCGGCGGACGGACCATCCGGACGATCTGCCGGTGGAGGAGCTTCGCAAGCCCGACCCCGAGCCGATCAACGTCGACTTCGGCTTCTGAACAAAAGTTCCGACGCTCTTTGACGGACGCACTCCCGCTATGAGCGGAAGCGTCGGCCATGCCCTATCGCCTCCGCTTGGTTCCTGGGGCCCTAAAGTGGGCCGCGCGCGCTCAGGGTAATCCGAGCACCCGGCGCCGCCGCGCCGCGAAGACGCCGCTCGACTGCGACAGCCAGCGGGAGCTGTCGCGCAGGCTCGCCTGATAAGCGCCGTTGATGCGCGCGAAGAGCGGGTCGCGCTCATACTCCACCAGTACGTCGCGGGAGGCGTCGGCGAAGGCGTCCCAGACCTCATCCGGGAAGGTCATCATGTTCACCCCGCTCGCCTCGATCCGCTTGAGGGCGGAGGCGTTGCGGCTGTTGAAGAGATGCAGCGCCCAGCGATCCGCCGCCGCCGCCGCCGTCTCGACGATGCGCCGTTGGCCGGGTTTCAGCGCGTCGAACCGCGCGCGGTTGGCGAAGAGGGAGAGGGACGTGCCCGGCTCATGGAAGCCGGCGACATAGTAGTATTTGGCGACCTCCATGAAGCCCGCCTTCTCATCCGCCCAGGGGCCGAGCCATTCGGTGCCGTCCAGCGCGCCGGTGGAGAGCGCCTGATACACCTCCAGCCCCGGCAATTGCAGGATCTCCGCCCCGAGGCGCTTCAAAACCTCGCCGCCGAGGCCGGGCATACGGAAGCGGAGCCCCTGAAAGTCCCCGACCTCCCGGATCGGCCGGATGAACCAGCCGCCGGGCTGCGCGCCGGTGTTGCCGCAGGGAAAGAGGCGGAGGCCGAACATCTTCCCCAGCTCGTCGTGCAGCGCGGCGCCCCCGCGATGGAGACGCCAGTCGCCGAACTCTTCGGGCGTCATACCGAACGGGATCGTGGTGTAGAAGGCGAAGCCGGGATGGCGGTCGAGGTAATAGTAGTCCGCGGAATGTCCGAGATCGGCGCGCCCGTCGCTCACCGCGTCGAAAACGTCGAAGGCGCCGAACCGCTCCCCCGCCGCATAGAGATCGACGCGGAGGGCGCCGTCCGACATTTCCGTAACCGCGTCGGCGCAGTACTGCGCGGCGTCGAAGACCCCCGCCTGCCCGCGCCCCCAGGAGACGGTCATGCTCAGAACCTCGACCCCGCTAGCCGGCGCTGGCGCGGCGAGACCCGCGCCAGCGGCCGGGGCGGCGGATAGGACGGCGCGGCGGGTGAGCTTCGCGTTCATGGCTGGACCCTACCCCGCGCCGCGCGCCGCCGCTATGGTCGGGCCATGGGGTCGTTTCGACAAAAGGTGCTCTTGCTCGCCACGTTGCCGCTGATCATCGCGGCGTCGGCGATCTATCTGGTCATGTCCGACCGCTCCCGCCTTCTGGTCGAGGAGGAGATCGCCGTTTTCGAAACCGCGATGCTGGACGCCAAGAAGGCGGAGCTGAGGAACGCGGTGAATATCGCCCGCTCCTCCTTCGCCCCGGTTTACGGACGGGCGGAGGCGGATGACGAAGCGGCTCAACTCGCCATCGCCCGCTCGCTCGCAGCGATGACTTACGGGCGGGACGGGTCTTTCTTCGTCTACACCTTCGATGGGGAGGCGCTGGTGAACCCGCGCCGGGTCGAAGAGATCGGACGCAATCTGATCGACGTGACGGACCCCGCCGGGCGCCCCACCGTCGCCGGGATCATCGCGGCGGCGCGGGACGGAGACGGGTTCCATCGCTTCAGCGACGCGAAACCCTCCACCGGAGAGGTGGCGGAGAAGATCGTCTACGCCGTGCCGCTCTCTGACTGGCGCTGGGTTGTCGGCACCAGCGCCTATATCGACGACATCGTCGCGCAAGTCGCCGCCTCCCGCGCTGAATTGCAGGCCTCCATCCGCCGCACGGCGCTGATCATCGTGGCGCTGACGCTGGCGGCGCTGGCGGTCGTCTTCGTCTCCGGACTTCTGCTGAACCTGCATGAGCGGCGCCTCGCCGACGCGAAACAGCGCGAGTTGACCCAGCGGGTGATCGACGCGCAGGAGGAGGAGCGCGCGCGCGTGGCGCGGGAGCTTCATGACGGGATCAGCCAGATGCTGGTGGGCGTGAAGTTCGCCATCGGGGCTGCGGCGCGCACGGTATCGCGCGGGGCCGGCGACGGGCTTTCCGCCATCGGCAAATCGGACGAGGGACTGGATCAGGCGATCGCGGAGGTGCGGCGGATATCGCGTGATCTGCGCCCCGGCGTCCTCGACGATCTCGGCCTCGTCCCCGCGCTGGAGAGCCTGTGCGACGAGTTCGCCAAACGCAACGACATCGCAGTGGACGCGCGGCTGATCCGCTCCACCCGCCGGTTCCTGCCGAAAGAGGCGCGGACGGCGCTCTACCGGGTGGCGCAGGAGGCGCTCACCAACGTGGAGCGGCACGCCCGCGCCGAAACCGTGCGGCTGGAGCTGCGCATCACCCGCCGGTATGTGACGCTGGAGGTGGAGGACGACGGGGTGGGAATGCATTCAGACAAGATGGATGCGGCTGGCATCGGCCATCGCAACATGCGCGAGCGGATCGAACAGCTCGGCGGCGTGTTCCACGTCCATCGTCGCCGCCCCGGCGTGATGATCGAAGCGAAGCTGCCGCGCGAGAAGCTCGGCGATTTCGACGAGGAACTGGAGCAGGCGGCGTGAGCGATAAGATCACAGTGGTGCTGGCCGACGACCATCCGATGGTGCTGGACGGCGTGCGGTCCTGCCTCGAAGGCTTCGACCATATCGAAGTCGTCGGCGCGGCGACGGACGGGCGGGAGGCGATCGCCCTGATCGAACGGCTCGCGCCGGACATCGCGCTGATGGACGTGAACATGCCGGGCTGTTCGGGCCTTAAAGCGACGGCGGAACTGGCCGAACGGGGCGCGGCGACGCGGATCGTCATCCTCTCGATGCACGACAGCTCCGAATATATCGACCATGCGATGACCCAAGGCGCGCGCGGCTACGTCCTGAAGAGCGCTCCGGCGGAGGCGATCGTGGAGGCGATCGAGACCGCGTATCGCGGCGAGATCTACAAATGCGCCCACGCGGCGGCGGCGATCGACGCTCGCAACGGGGAGGCGGGGCCGCTCACCAAGCGGGAGCGATCGATCCTGACCATGGTGGCGGAGGGCGCCGCCAACAAGGACGTCGCCCGCGCGCTCGACATCTCGGTCAGGACAGTTGAAACCCACCGCAAGAACATCAAGCGCAAGCTCGGCATCGACACAACCGCAGGTTTAACCGCCTTCGCGATGGAGAACGGTCTGGTTTAGCGCTGCCGCCTCAGTTCAGAAAAACTACGGGTTAACCCGGATTGGACGCCCTTAACCTTTGCTTTATATGTCCGCATCGCGAAGTCGGTCGGAGAGCCGATCGGCGAAACACCAAGGGAGATCCATCTTAATGGAACGACGTAAGTTTCTTACGGGCGCCGCGCTTGTCGGCGCCGGCGCATCCGCCGCCCTCGCCACGCCGGCCATCGCCGCCAGCCACGCCAAGACGATGACCATCGTCTCCACCTGGCCGCGCGACTTCCCGGGCCTCGGCATTTCCGCGCAGCGCCTCGCCGCGCGCATCACCGAGCTCTCCGACGGCGCGCTGACCACTGAGTACTTCGCCGCCGGCGAGCGCGTCGGCGCCTTCGACAGCTTCGACGAGGTCGCCTCCGGCAACAGCCAAGCCTACATCGCCGCCGATTACTACTGGGTCGGCACGCATCCGGGTTTCGCCTACTTCACCGCCGTGCCCTTCGGCATGACGACGCCGGAATGGAACGCCTGGATCAAGTTCGCGGGCGGTCAGGAGCTTTGGGACGAGATCTCCGGCGAGTACGGCCTGAAGGCCCTGCCCTGCGGCTCCACCGGCACCCAGGCCGGCGGCTGGTTCAACAAGGAGATCGAAGATCCCGAGGATCTGAAGGGTCTGAAGATGCGCATCCCGGGCCTCGGCGGTCAGGTGATGGCGAAGCTCGGCGCGTCCACCGTGTCCCTGCCCGGCTCCCAGATCTATGAGAACCTCGTCTCCGGCGCGATCGAGGCGACCGAGTGGGTCGGCCCGTACAACGACTACTTCATGAAGTTCTACGAAGCCGCCAAGTTCTACTACACCGGCGGTATGCATGAGCCGGGCGGCGGTCTCGCCTTCGGCATGAACGCGTCCTGGTGGGGTTCGCTCTCCGATTGGGAGAAAGCGGTCATCACCGCGGCCTGCAACGAAGAGCACGCGGCCCAGCACGAAGAGAACATGGCCCTCAACGGTCAGTATCTCGCGCGAATGGTTAACGAGAACGGCATTCAGGTCCGTGCGTTCAATGACGATGTCTGGGACGCTTTTGGTGAGGCATCCGAAGAAGTTTTTGAGGAAACCCGCGATCATTCGGCTTTGGCGGCCAAGATCGACGATAGCTTCCAATCGACACTGCGAGAGGTCGGGTCCTTCATGTCTGCTTTTGAAGGAACTTTTGTTCGCCAGCGCAACCGTGTCTTGGGCCTCAGCGAAGAAGAGAGCATCACCGCCGGCGGCGGCGGTTGTCCGACAGAGGTCCAGGCGCTCGCCGATGCTGTCGAAGCTCTCATGCGTTTCCGGAACGCGAATTGATATCCTGAGTTATCTTAGAGGGCGGAGCTTCGGCTCCGCCCTTTTTTCAGATTTTCGCGAAATTCCCGTTAAGATTTGATCCCGATCAATTATCCTGATCGAGCGAGCGAGTAGCACGACTTTTAGTCCGATTCAGAGAATTGCAGAGTCGCGAAGACGACGCACTGCGACGACAAGGGGAAAGAGCGGAATGTCCGATACCTCAGAAGCCTATGCGCCGCCGCGCGTTGGCGAACCCGCGCCGATTACGCGCCTCTTCGGCTGGGGTATGTTGACGATCCTCGTCGCCTTTCTCGTGAACAACGTTCTTACGGTCTTCCTGAAATGGCCGGGCGCGAGCGCGGCGTTCGGTGATGGCGGCGGGCTCGCCTGGGCGCAGCTTGCGCTTTACGTTCTCGCCATTTCGGCGGCGGCGGCGATCACCTTCGGCAAACCGGATGTGGCCCTGCGGTACGACGCGAAGAAAATCAGCGATTTCAACGCCTACCTGATCCGATCCTGTTTCTGGGTCGTGCTCTTCGTGGGCGTCGTCGACACCGCAATCGCCTTCATGCGGGTGGAGAATTTCCTGCCGATCTTCTTCGGCGAGGAATGGGCGAAGGAGTTCGGCCGCCCCCGTTATGTCGGCCCCTATGTCCACGTCCCGCTGATCATCCTCGGCTTCGTCGTCGGCGTCTTCACCCGCACGCTCGGCTTCACCTGGCTCGCGCTCCTGATCGTCATCGCGGAGCTGCTGATCGTCATCTCCCGCTTCGTCTTCTCTTACGAGCAGGCGCTGATGGGAGACCTCGTGCGCTACTGGTACGCGGCGCTCTTCCTCTTCGCCTCCGCCTACACGCTCCTGGAGGACGGCCATGTGCGCGTCGACGTCTTCTACGCGGGCATGAACCCGCGCAAGAAGGGCCGCGTCAACGCCCTCGGCGCGATCTGCCTCGGCATGGTGACCATGTGGGTGATCATCTTCATCGGCTATAACGGCGCCACCGCCGTTCTGAACAAGCCGATGCTGAGCTTCGAGATCTCTCAGACCGGCGCCACCGGCATGTACACGAAATACCAGATGGCGGCCTTTCTCGGCGTTTTCGCCATCACCATGCTGATCCAGTTCGTCAGCTATCTCTTCGAGGCGGTCGCGGATATGCGCGACGAGCCGGGCAAGCGCGAAATCGCGCCGATTTCGCACTAAGGAACCGCCGTTATGGAACTCCTCTTCCTCGCCCTCCTCGTATTTCTCATGGCCTATGCGCTCGGCTCGGGCTTTCCCGTCGCCTTCGCGCTGCCGGGGGCCGCGATCCTCTCCATCGGCGCCGCCGCAGGCGCCGGCTATCTCTTCGCCGGCAACCCGGACGCCTACTTCCATTCCGGTGGACCATCGCAATGGCTTTCGGCGGGGGTCACCAACCTCCGCGGGATCTACTGGGAGGTCGAGCGCGACACGCTTATCGCCATTCCGCTTTTCATCTTCATGGGCATCATGCTCCAGCGCTCGAAGATCGCAGAGGATCTTCTGGTCACCATGGCGCAGCTCTTCGGGCCCGTCCCGGGCGGTCTCGGCATCTCCGTCGTCTTCGTGGGCGCGCTTCTGGCGGCCACCACCGGCATCGTCGGCGCGACCGTGGTCGCGATGGGGCTGATTTCGCTGCCTGCGATGCTGCGCAACAATTACTCCCCCGCCCTCGCCTCCGGCACGATCGCGGCGTCGGGCACGCTGGGGCAGATCATTCCGCCCTCCATCGTTCTGATCATTCTGGCCGATCAGCTGGCGTCGGCGACCGATCAGGCGTCGACGACGCGCAAAGAGCTCTACTCCGAAGCGACGGGGGAGCTGACCATGCCCTCCGTATTCGACGTGACCTCCACTTCGGCGGGCGAGATGTTCCTCGGCGCGCTGGTGCCGGGGCTCTTGCTGGTCGGGCTCTACATGCTCTTCATTCTGGGCTTCGCGTTCCTCCGCCCGCACATGGCGCCGTCGGTGCCGTATGAGGGCGAGCGCGACAGCCGCTTCTGGGGCCGCGTCGCGATCACCCTGATCCCGCCGCTGACGCTGATCTTCCTCGTTCTCGGCTCGATCATCGGCGGCATCGCCACTGTGAACCAGGCCGGCGCCATCGGCGCGGCGGGCGCGCTGATCATGGCCGGCTACCGCCTGACTGAAGGCCAGCCGCGCAGCTTCTACCCGGCGCTTCTGGCGATCATCTCGCTTGGCGCCATCGGCTTCGCCATCGCCAACTACGACATGAACGTCAAAGCGGTCGACAGCGCGGAGGACGTGACCGGCATCTATATCGGCGTCGCCGGCGCGGTCCTTCTGATCCTCGCGCTGATCTGGTCGGGCCTGCGCGCGCTGCGCATTCAGAACACGTTGAACGGCGTCATGATCGAGACGGCGAAAACGACCTCGCTCGTCTTCGTCATCCTGCTCGGCGCTGCGATGCTGACCGCCGCTTTCCGCGCCTTCGGGGGCGAGGAGCTGGTGCGCGACTTCCTGACCGGCCTGCCGGGCGGGTTCTGGACGCAGTTCATCATCGTCATGCTGGTGATCTTCATCCTCGGCTTCTTCCTCGATTTCATCGAGATCGCCGTGGTCGTGGTGCCGATCGTGGCGCCGATCCTTCTCTCCGATCCCGGCGCGAACATCACCGCCGTCTGGCTCGGCGTGATGATCGGCCTGAACATCCAGACGTCGTTCCTGACCCCGCCCTTCGGCTTCGCGCTCTTCTACTTGCGCGGCGTAGCGCCGGCGGTGGTGAAAACGGTGCAGATGTACAAGGGCGTCGTCGCTTTTATCGGTTTGCAGATCACCGCGCTGGTGATCGTCGGGCTTTATCCGCAGTTGGTGAACTATCTGCCGAACCGCACCTCGCTCCTGTCCGAGACGGCGCCGCCGCCGCGGAACCCTGGGCTGCAGTACTGCCTGATGGACTACGTCAACGACCAGCTGCAGGCGGAGAACGGCGGCTCCACGCTGGACGCCATCGCGCGGGCCCGGACGCTGGACCTCAGCGCCCTGCCCCGCGATCTCAGCGGCGATCTTGAGAAGAGCTTCGATCAGGCGGAGACGGCGGTGAACGCGGTCGGCGAGGTTTTCGAAGCGAAGCGCATCGAGGATGAAGCGGCGGTGGCCTATCGCCCGATCCGCGCCGAGGTGCGCCGCTACGAGCGGGATATCCGCAAGCTCGACGAGAAGATCGAGGACGCCGAAGTAACGCTCCGCCGCGGCAACGGGTCAGAGCAGTTCCTGGCCAATCTAGAGGAACGCCGCGCGGCCTGGGACGCCGAGCGCGAGGCGCTCCGCGCCCAGATCCCCGAGAGCTGGCCGGAGACCTATGAGACGTTCCATGCCCTCGTGAAGGCGGAGAACGACGCCCGCAACAGCTACGCCCGCAATGCGGACGACGCTTGGGAGGTCACCGCCTTCGCCGTGGCGACGCTGGAGGCGAACGACGCCTTCGCCGCCGCCCGCGCCGATCTCGACGCCGTGCGCGGTATCATCGAAGGCTCGACCGCGGAGACGGCGGAGGCCGCGCAGGACGAGATCAGGGAGATCGAGGACCTGTTCGAGGAGATCGCCGGCGCCGAGGACGTGGAGAAAGCGCTCGGCAAGGCGCGCCGGGCGCTCCGCCCCAACCGCTTCGATCAGGCGAAAGCGCTCGATGAGTACGCGGATGCGGTCGAAGCCTATGAGGAGCAGGTCGAGTGGCGCGCGGCCTCCGCCCCGCTCCTGCCCGACCTTCAGGCCTACGCCGAGGGGATCCGCGAGGTCGTGGGCCTGCGCCAGCAGGACCACTTCACCCGCGAACAGGCGCTGGAAATCGCAGCCTGCTCGTCGGTCCACCGGGATCTGTCGCTGAACTTCTGATCCTCTGAAGCAAGTGAATAAAGGGGCGGCGCCGGGCAGGCGCCGCCCCTTTTGTTTCGACCGGCGGCGAGGTCTCCCGCCCCTCTGCGATCTTCGATCGCTCCGGGTTGGGCCGAGCGCCTCGCGACCCCGCCCCGTCGTTGACGGCGCGTGTCGCTTGGCGAATGCCGCGCTGACGCGCGGCGGCTTCGCCCTTTGAGTATTTTGAGAAAGCGATGGAGGGGCGGCGCGGGCGCCGGGCCTCTCCGAAGCGCGTGGAAGGCGCCCGGCGAGGGCGCCTTCGCTCATCAGGGAACGTTGCGTTCAGCCGCGTCCGATCAACCGCCAGACAAGCGGGAAGGCGACGACGGCGAGGGTGAGCTTCAGCGCGTCGATCCAGAGGAAGGGCATGACGCCGAACTGCAGCGCATTGTCGAGCCCGATCCCCGCGAAGGCCGACCCGAACGCCGTCAGCGGAAAGCCGAAGGCGAGCCAGGCGACGCCGCAGGCGTAGAGCGCGGCGAGGCCCGCGATCATCGCGAAGGCCGTCTTCAGGAGCGACCGGTCCCAGCCACGCTCCGCCAGGCAGCCGACGAGACCCGCCGCGGCGACGAAGCCCATCAGATACCCGCCGGTGGAGCCGAGCATGTAACCGAGCCCGATCCCCTTCTCCGGCGTTCCCGCGAAAACCGGCTCGCCCGCCGCGCCGAGCGCCAGATAGGCGAGCATCGTCGCCGCCCCCATACGCGCGCCATAGGCGAGGCCGATCGCCATCACGACCAGCGTCTGCATCGTCACCGGCACCGGCTCGATCGCCACCTTGATCTTGGCGGAGGCCCACATCAGCGCGACCCCGAGGGCGATCATGCCAGCCCGTTTCATCCATTTCCCCGCTCCGGCGTCCATCCCGAAGCGATCCGCGAGAACCTGTCCCGTCATGCGTCTTCCATCTGTCGTTGAGTTGCGTTCAAGAGCGCGCATCGCGCCCCGCGCGATAGAAGCCATGCCTTATGCGGCGCAGCAACATGACCCTCGCGTCAAGCTGCAGATGATCCTTCATTCTTCCCAAAATACTCAAAGATCATCCGCCGCCCGGGGCGCAATGACGGAGCGAACGCGCGACACCTCCGGCCCCGGACCTCGCGCCGCGAAGCGGTGAGAGGGTCGCCGTCGAGATGTCTCCCTTCAGGGGGACGGCGAAGCGGCGACGCCTATGGGACGGTGGGGCCCGTTGCCGCCCCGCCCCCCCGGTGCTAGAGCGCGCCCAACGAAGGAGACGCCGCATGATCCCCCGATATTCCCGCCCCGACATGGTCGCCATCTGGTCGCCGGAGATGAAGTTCCGCATCTGGTTCGAGATCGAGGCGCACGCCTGCGATGCGCAGGCCAAGCTGGGCGTGATCCCGGAAAGCGCAGCGAAAGCGGTATGGAAAGCGAAGGACGTGGAGTTCGACGTCGCCCGGATCGACGAGATCGAGCGGGAGGTGAAGCACGACGTCATCGCCTTCCTCACCCATCTCGCTGAGCATGTCGGAGACGAAGCCCGCTTCGTCCATCAGGGCATGACCTCGTCGGACGTCCTCGACACCTGCTTCAACGTGCAGCTGGTGCGCGCCGCCGACATCCTCCTGGACGATATGGACGCGCTCTGCGACGCGCTCAAAGCCAAGGCTTACGAGCATAAGGACACCGTCTGCATCGGCCGCTCCCACGGCATCCACGCCGAACCGGTCACCTTCGGCCTGAAAATGGCGCAGGCCTATGCGGAGATGGACCGCAACCGCTCCCGCCTCGCCCTCGCCCGGCAGGAGATCGCGACCTGCGCCATCTCCGGCGCCGTCGGCACCTTCGCCAATATTGACCCGTCGGTGGAGGCGCATGTGGCGACCGCCCTCGGCCTCGAAGCCGAGCCCGTCTCCACCCAGGTCATCCCGCGCGACCGGCACGCGATGTTCTTCGCCGTCCTCGGCGTCGTCGCTTCCTCAATCGAGCGGATCGCCACCGAGATCCGGCATCTCCAGCGCACCGAGGTGCTGGAGGCGGAGGAGTATTTCTCCCCCGGCCAGAAGGGCTCGTCAGCGATGCCGCACAAGCGCAATCCGGTGCTGACGGAGAACCTTACGGGCCTCGCCCGCCTCGTGCGCATGGCCTCGATCCCCGCGATGGAGAACGTCGCGCTCTGGCATGAGCGGGACATCTCCCATTCCTCCGTCGAGCGGAACATCGGGCCGGACGCGACCGTGACGCTCGACTTCGCGCTCCACCGCCTGACAGGCGTGATCGAGAAACTGGTGGTCTACCCCGAAAACATGGACCGGAACCTCAACCAGTTCCGCGGCCTCGTCCATTCCCAGCGCGTCCTCCTCGCCCTCACCCAGAAGGGCGTGAGCCGGGAGGACAGCTACCGCCTCGTCCAGCGCAACGCGATGAAGGTCTGGGAGCATGGCGCGGATTTCTTGGCGGAGCTTAAGGCCGACCCGGAGGTCTCCGCCGCGATGACGGATGCGGAGATCGAAGAGAAGTTCGACCTCGGCTACCACACCAAGCACGTCGACACGATCTTCGCGCGGGTCTTCGGGCCGGAGGGCTGAGGCGACGTGGGTTTCCGGCGCGCCAGCGAGGGTCAGCGGATTGGGCGGCGATCGAAGCGCTTCTCAGCGGTTGAAAGCCCCGCCGCCCGGCGTTCGGCGGGGCTTAGAAATTTATCCGAAAATTCAAGACGAGCATGTCGAAAACATTTCGATGTGAACGGACTGTTTCCGTCTTGAACGGAGGCTGATCGCTCTCCACCTCGGTCTCATGAAAGGCGCGACCCTCCCTCACACGCGCCGCAAAGATGGAGAGATCACCGTGGAGAACAGCAACCTGAAAACCACCGGCTTCGTCGCTCTCGGCGCGCTCGTCGCCGTGGGCTGGGTCGCTCTGACGCTCGGCGCCGCGTTCGCGGGCTGAGCCCCATCAGGTTTTCGTTTCGCGTCCCCCCCTCGCGCGAAACGACATAGGGCGGCCCCAGAGGCCGCCCTTTTTTCATGCGCCTCGCCAAGCGGGTCGGCGATCGCAAGTTCGGAACGATCTAAGGGCGCGGGCGTTCTATCTCCGAAAGGAGATTCAAGATGGACATCACCACCCTTCTGATCGCGCTCGCCTTGGGAACGATCGCAATCGTCGCGGCATTCGCCTACGCGAACAAGCGCAACGTGGAGAAAGAGATCGACGACGATAAAAAGTCGACCCTCGCAGCGGATGCGCCGAACCAGCGCTGACCAAACGATCCGTTTAGAAGCAGAAAAGGCGGCTCCGCTGCGGAGCCGCCTTTTCTTCGTTTCCCATCGGCGGCCCTGCGTCAGCTGACTTCAGATAATACCTGCGCTTTCGCTTCGATCATGCATTCGGCGAGTTTGGCGCGCACCTGCGCCTCAGTGACGGACGCGCCCTTATCGGAGATGTCGGTCATCACCTTGCGGATCACGTCCTCATGGCCTTCCTCCGCGAGGTCCGCGACGACGACCGTCTTCGCGTATGTCTCCGCATCTTCAATGCCCAACTCGCCCGCGAGCCAGAGGCCGAGCAGCTTGTTGCCGCGGGCGGCGGCCTTGAACTGCATCTCCGCGTCATGGGCGAATTTCTTCTCAAAAGCCTGTTCGCGTTCGTCGAAGGCGCTCATGTGAACCTCGTCAGCTTGGGTTTCGTTCCACTATACGGACATACGCGCGCGCGCCCGCGCTCACAAGACGCCGCAGTCGCGGCCGCTTGCGACAGAAAGCCGTTTCGCCCTATAAGCCGAGCGCAAAGACGCGGCCCGCGCCGCGCCTCTCCTCAATTTCAGGAGCCTCATATGGCCCGCCGCAGGATGGTCTATGAAGGCAAGGCGAAGATCCTCTACGAGGGTCCGGAGCCCGGCACCTTCATCCAGTACTTCAAGGACGACGCCACCGCCTATAACGCCGAGAAGCGCGATGTCATCGACGGCAAGGGGGTGCTCAACAACCGCATCTCCGAGCACATCATGGGCGCGCTGAACTCGATCGGCGTCCCGACCCATTTCATCCGCCGCATCAACATGCGCGAGCAGCTGATCCGCCAGGTGGAGATCATCCCGGTGGAGGTCGTCGTGCGCAACATCGCCGCCGGCTCCATGTCCAAGCGCCTCGGCATCGACGAGGGCGAGCAGCTGCCCCGCCCGATCGTCGAGTTTTATTACAAGGACGACGCGCTCGGCGATCCGATGGTCACCGAAGAGCACATCATCGCGTTCAACTGGGCGAACCAGCAGGACATCGACGACATGATCGCGCTGGCGCTCAGGGTCAACGATTTCCTCTCGGGCCTGATGCTCGGCGTCGGCATTCGCCTCGTCGACTTCAAGATCGAATGCGGGCGGATTTTCGAGGGCGATTTCCAGAGGATCATCATCGCGGACGAGATCAGCCCCGACAGCTGTCGCCTCTGGGACGTGGAGACGGGCGAGAAGCTCGACAAGGACGTCTTCCGCCGCGATCTCGGCGATCTGGCCGACGCCTACACCGAAGTCGCCAAGCGCCTCGGCATCATGCCGAGAAACGGCGGCACCCCGAAATCCGGCCCGAAACTGGTTCACTGAAGGTCTCGACCATGAAAGCGCGCGTCCACGTCACCCTCCGCAACGGCGTTCTCGATCCGCAGGGCGAGGCCGTGCGCCACGCCCTCGGCCAGCTCGGCTTCGACGGTATCGAAGGCGTCCGGCAGGGCAAGGTGATCGAGATCGACCTCGCCGAGACCGACCGCGCCCGCGCAGAGGCGCAGGTGACGGAGATGTGCGAGAGGCTGCTCGCGAATACGGTGATCGAAAATTATTCGGTCGAAATCGCCTGAACCCAGCGGGAGCGCGCCCATGAAAACCGCCGTCATCGTCTTTCCCGGCTCCAACTGCGACCGCGACATGGCGGTGGCGCTGCGCCGCGCCACCGGGGTCGAGCCCGCGATGGTCTGGCACAAGGACGCCGCCCTGCCCGCCGGCCTCGACGCCGTCGCGATCCCGGGCGGGTTCTCCTTCGGCGACTATCTCCGCTGCGGCGCCATCGCGGCCCGCTCGCCGGTGATGAACGCGGTGGTGGAGTTCGCAAAGGCGGGCGGCCCCGTCCTCGGCGTCTGCAACGGCTTTCAGGTGCTGGTGGAAACCGGCCTTCTGCCCGGCGCCCTGATGCGCAACGGGAACTTGAAATTCGTCTGCCGCGACGTGCATCTGCGGGTCGAGACGGCCGATAGCCCCTTCACCAACTGCTATCAGGCGGGTGAGACGATCCGGGTGCCCGTCGCCCATCACGACGGCAATTACATCGCCGACGCCGATCTGCAGGCGAGGCTGGACGGCGAAGCGCGCGTCGCGTTCCGATATGCGACCCCGGAAGGGGATGCGACGGCGGCGGCGAACCCGAACGGCTCGGTCGCGAATATCGCGGGGGTTCTTTCCGAGAACCGCCGGGTCCTCGGCATGATGCCGCATCCGGAGCGCTCCAACGATGCGGAGCTTGGCGGGACGGACGGCGCGCGGCTCTTCGAGGGGCTCGTGGGCGCGCTGGCGGTCTAGCCTCCGGCGGGAGTATCTACCGAAGTGTGAGGACGCGGCGCCTACTCCCTCTTCACTCTTCCCAAATACTCATCTTTCCATCCGCGCGCAGCGCTGCTTCGTTTTTCGGCCAAAGCCGAAAAACGCTAGGCCCAAGCGAAGGCGCGGGAGACCTCGCTCACCTTACTTCGGCGGCATCGGCCCCACGAAAGCGAGCGCGATATTCAACACCTCGCCGAGCCGCGCCTCGTCCTCCACCAGATCGGGCGAGAGGCGTACGAAGCCGCGCATCTTGCGCGGGCCCATCTCCATCGCCTCCGTTCCGTCAAGCGACAGCGCGTGGCTCTCGCGATGCTTGCCAACGCGCGCGAAGGGGCCGCGGGGCATCACGCCCGCCAGCATGTTGCCATTGAGCAGGAAGCAGACCCCGCCGAACATCTTCTTCTCCGTCAGCCCCGGCATCGCGCCGAGGGCGTGGGCCACCAACTCGTAACTCTCCCGCGTATAGGCCATCGGACCTCCCCCCTGCGACGCCGCGCGCGCCTTGTCGGCCCTCGCCCGCGCAGTTAGATCATCCCCGAATGATGGAGGGACCATGAGCAAGCGGTCAATCTTCGAAGAGGTCGGCGACGGCGCAACTGCGGCCGCCGCGCAGGCGCCCGCCCCAGGCGCGGCGCGGGCGGAGAAGGCGAAGGGGCGCAAGGCCGTCATCGCCTGGCTCTGGACGCTGGCGATCCTCCTCGTCGTCATGGTCGCCGTGGGCGGCCTGACGCGCCTGACCGATAGCGGGCTATCGATCACCGAATGGGATCTGGTGATGGGAACGCTCCCGCCGCTTTCTCAGGCGGACTGGATCGCCGCCTTCGAGCAATACAAGACGACCGACGAATGGCGCCTCCAGAACTCGTGGATGGAGCTTGAGGATTTCAAGCCGATTTTCTGGTGGGAATGGGGGCACCGCTTCCTCGGCCGCGTGATCGGCCTCGTCTGGGCGCTCCCCCTCGCCTATTTCGCGATCCGCGGCATGATCCCGCGCGGCTGGGGCGGGCGGCTGATCCTCCTCGGCGTGCTCGGCGGCCTTCAGGGCGCGATCGGCTGGTGGATGGTCTATTCCGGGCTGACGGAGCGGGTGGACGTCGCCCCCTACCGCCTGATGACGCATCTCGGCCTCGCTTTCCTGATCTTCTCCCTGATCTCATGGTTCATCCTGAAAATGGGCCGGGAGGAATGGGAGCTGATGGCGGCGCGCAGGCGCCGGGCCAAGGGCCTCTTCGGTTGGGGCGTCGCGGCGGTGACCGTGATCTTCCTCCAGATTCTCATGGGCGCCCTCGTCGCGGGCACCGACGCCTGGACGGCCTGGAACACCTGGCCGCTGATGGAGGGGGCGTTCATGGCGCCCGAGGCTATGGAGATGGCGCCGCTCTGGGTCAACTTCTTCGAGAACCCGGCGATGACGCAGTTCGTCCACCGCACCTTCGCCTATGTCGTCCTGATCGTCGCCGTGATCTTCGCTCTGAAGGCGCGCGGGTCGGGGCACAAAGCGACCGGCTTCTGGGCGACCATGCTCCTCCTCGGCGTCCTGGCGCAGGCGGCCTACGGCGTCTTCACCCTGATGATGGTCGCGCCGATCGAGGTCGCCATCGTCCATCAGGTCGGCGCGCTGGCGCTGATCGCGCTGGGGCTCAGGGCGAAGTTCGAGGCGGCTTACCCGGCAGAGCAGAAGATCAGCGCCTGACGGCCGGCGGCATTTGACGAAAGTCCTTCATATCTCCCCCGTCACCTTTTTCGCCCCCGCGCGTTTCCTTCATGTCACGGCGCTGGGGAGCGAGTGACGCGAAGCCGCCAGTGTTTGCGTAAGAACGGCTCCAAGGTGGCGTATCGGCTTCAGGGGTGGGGCCGGACGACGAAAGAGCCTTCCGCGATGGGCGTCGCGGGAGGCTTTTTCCATTTGCGCGGGCGGCGCGGGTCCGGCCTTGACGCTCCCGCGCCGCCCGCCGACGCTGCGCCGAAACGAAAGGACCGGCTCATGCTCAAGCTCCACCACCTGAACAACTCCCGCTCCCAGCGCATCCTGTGGCTCCTGGAGGAACTGGGCGTCGAATACGAGCTGGTTCGCCATGAGCGGGACGCGGTGACCAACCTCGCCCCGCCGGAGCTTCTGGCCGTCCACCCGCTCGGCAAATCCCCGGTGATCGAGACGGATGAGGGCGTCATCGCCGAAAGCGGCGCCATCGTCGAATATCTCTGCGCCCGTCACGCGCCTCAGATGGCGCCGCAGGAGGGGGCGGCGGGGCTTGAGCATCTGCAGCTGATGCACTTCGCCGAAGGCTCCGCCATGACCCCGATCCTCCTGAACCTCTATGTCGGGCGGCTGGGAGAGGCCGGCGCCCCCCTCCAGCCCCGCATCCAAAGCGAGCTGGCGAGCCATTTCGGGTATATGGAGAGCATCCTACGGCCGTCGGGCCATTTCGTGCTGGACGAATTGTCGGCGGCGGACGTGATCCTCTCCTTCCCGGCGGAGGTGGCGATCGCCTCCGGGGCCGGGGCCAAACTGCCGAAGCTGAAGGCGTTCGTGGAAATGATCCACGGGCGGGAGGCTTATCAGAGGGCGCTGGAAGTGGGCGGGGCGTATCGGTTCGCTTGAAACCAGCGTCTAGGCGCTAAGGGCCGCGCCCTCCCTCGGGTGGGCGCTCGCAGCCTCGCCGTATAGCGTTTTATGGTACCGCGAACATCCAACGCTTCCGCAACTTGAGACATTGCAAAAGCGCCCTCCCAAGGGGGAGGGAGGGCGCGGCCCGTGCTGGTCGCACGGGCCAGTTGCGCCTCTAGGCGAAGGTCGCGCCAAAACCGGCAGGGTGGGTGGCAACCCACCGTCGCGCCGATTAGCCTGCTCCGAGATTTCTGCGAAGTCGCTCCATCGCAAAGTAGATGGCGAAGATGATCGCAGCCCATATGCCAATGAATATCTCACCTCCGAAGTGAAATGCGCTCTCAACAATCAGCAACGCCGGAAAAACGAAGATCGAAGGAACGCAGAAGCAAAAGATCCAGATCACGAGCGACGCTTCAGCCACCGTTGAGTTCGGTCTTTCGCTACGGCTCATATATCTGTCGTAGGTCCTTATGTACCACAACTGAATTTATCCCTAGCTGAAGACTAATGCTCCATTCCTAAAGCACGGGGTGGCGTCTGCGCTACCGCCCAAAGGTGGGTTCCACCCACCCTACATCCGCGGTATGCACCCGCATCGCCGCGAAACCGGACACTATCCCATGCCCAAAAAAATCGTCCTCTCCTCCGACCACGCAGCTATCCCGCTTCGTCAGGCGGTGGCGGAGCATGTGAAGGCCAAGGGGTTCGAGCCGCTGGACATCGGCCCCACGACCCCGGAGAGCACGCATTACCCCAAACACGGCGAGGCCGCCGCGCGGATGGTGGCGGCGGGCGAGGCGGATCTTGGGATCATCCTCTGCGGCACGGGTCAGGGGATCATGATGGCGGCGAACAAGGTGAAGGGCGTGCGCTGCGGCGTCTGCTCGGACGAGTTCTCGGCCCGGATGATCCGCGAGCATAACGACGCCAACATGCTCGCCCTCGGCGCGCGGGTGGTGGGGGACGCGCTCGCGCTCTCCATCGTCGACACCTTCCTCGAGACCGAGTTCGGCGGCGGGCGGCATGCGATCCGCGTGGACATGATCAAGGCGCTGGACGAGTAGCGCACTCGCTCAGCGCGCCCCTTAACGGGGCCTGAAATCCTCCAGCGCCGCTCCCTCCGCCGTGACCGTCGCGAAGGTCCCGGGCGGGATGGCGATCCAGTCTTCGAAGCCCCGGTCCAGCGGCTCCGACGTCACGACCCGCCCCCCGTTCATCGCCCGGTGATAGAGCGTCGGGGCGTGCTCGTCGGAGGCGTAGCGGGCGGCGAAAAGGCGCTCGCCGTCGGAGATCGCTACGGTCATGCGCATGTGGGGCGTCGCGCCGACCTCCCGGCTCATCGCCTCCATCCGGCCAGTGGCGCGCTCCAGAGCGCCCTTCGGATCTTCGACCAGCCCAGCGCCGAGGGCCATGAGGAAGATCGCCTCCGAGTCGGTCGTGCCGTTCCGGTGGGCGTAGCAGGCCTCCGTGATCTCCATATCGGCCTTGCGCCGGAACGCGCCGTAGCCGCCCGCCTGCCCGTTATGCATGAAGCTCCATCGCCCCGCGGCGAAAGGGTGGCAGTTGGTGCGCGACGTCGCTGTGCCCGTCGCGGCGCGCACATGGGCGAGGAAGAGGCCGGAGCGCACCTGATGCGCCAGGTTCTTCAGATTGCCGTCGGACCAGGCGGGCAGGATGTCGTGATAGAGCCCCGGCGCCTCCCGCTCGCCGTACCAGGCGAGGCCGAAACCGTCGCCGTTCGTCGTCGTCACGCTTTCGGAGGCGGCGAGCGACTGGTCGATCAACGACTGGCCGGGGGCCGTCACGATCTCCTCCAGATAAATCGGCGTTCCGATATAGGCGGCCCAACGGCACATGCTCTCCCCCTCTCGTCACGCGCCCCGATTGTGGGTCTTCTCATAAAGGCGCGCGATGATCCTGCTCGCGGTTTTCTCGAAGAGGAAGGGCAGAACCGCATGGACCAGCGCGGCTCCGGCGGCGGCGAAGAGGAGGCCGGCGAATTTCAGGGCGAAGAAGAAGTGCTCCCCAAAACTCTCGTCAACGGAGGCGGGATGGGCGGTGAAGAGCGCTGCTATGCGGGACATGGGGTTCCTCCTTTTCATCTCTTGAAGTGAATATGGACGCCGAGGGGCGGGAAGACTTCCCAAAGAGAAGGTAAGGTCGATTGCTATTGGGATAATTTCCCATCATCCTGCGGAAATGACGGAACTTGATGAACTAGACCGCAGAATCCTGCGCGAATTGCAACGCGACTGCTCTCAGCCGGTCGAGGAGTTGGGGGAGCGGGTCAGCCTCTCCCGCAACGCCTGCTGGCGCCGCGTGAAGCGGCTGGAGGAGACGGGCGTGATCCGCGCGCGGGTCGCGCTCGCCGATCCGGCGGCGCTGGGATGCGGGTTGCAGGTCTTCGTCATGGTGCGCGCGAGCGCTCATGACCCGGACTGGCTGGAGACCTTCCGGCGCGCGACCCGCGATCTGCCGGAGATCGTCGGCGTCTACCGGATGACGGGGGAGCTGGATTACATGATCCGCGCGCGGGTCGCCGACATCGCGGATTACGACCGCCTCTATCAGCAGCTGATCCGGCGGGCGCCGATGTCCGACGTCTCCGCCAGTTTCGTGATGGAGGAGATCAAGGAGACGACCGCCCTGCCCGTCTAGGCTCAGGACCCATGAATTCACCTCGCCAGTTCCCCGGGTTTCTCCTCTGACAAGGAGCATTCGCGCAGGAATAGTGGTTCTATTTCAAGCGGATGCGACGCTGATCAGAGGGGAAACCCGGGGAACCCGCACGGGCGGCGATTTCGCTTCGCCTCAACGCCGAGCGCCGCTTGCCCATAGCGCCGCTATGCGCTGCGCGCCGCACGCCGCCGAGACTTCGCGAAATCGCCGCTGGCGAGGTGAATTTATGGGTCCTGAGCCTGGGCGTCAGTCGACGCCCTCGACCACCATAAGATCGCGCGTCGAAGAGACTTTGGCGAAGCTCACCGCCTCCTGATACCGCTCCGAGTGATAACATGCGACTGCGTCCTCGAAGCTGGGGAAGACGGCGACGACGTTGCGGGCCCGGTCGTTCCCCTCAAGCTGAACGTAGCGGCCGGAGCGGGCGAGGAACTCGCCGCCATGGGCCGCGATCGCCTCCGTCGCGATGGCGGCGTATTCGCCGTAGGTCTCCGCGTCCGTCACTTCGACATGGGCGATCCAGTAGGCTTTGGGCATGTCAGGTCCTTGAGTTGGGGGCTATTCAGGTCTCGGCAAAAAGACCTCGACGAAGGCCCAGATCACCCAGATCGGGAAGAGGAAGATCACGCAGAGGATCGCGACGATCGGCTGGCGGCGGAAGGTCTGCACCGCGCCGCCCAAGAGGAACAGGATGCCGACGACGATGACGGCGATGACGATCCAGATCGTGAGCGGGTCCATGACGGCTCCTTTTAACGCCGTGCGGATTATCGACGAAAAAGTTGCCCGAAGACTGGGCGTCTTTTGCGACGATTTCAATCCAAGTGCTTCGCACGCCGCTCTAGGCCGCTTCGCCCTCTGTAAACTGGAGACGGGCGAGGCGCGCGTAAAGCCCCCCTTCAGAGACGAGCTGATCGTGGCGCCCGATGGCGACGATCCGCCCTTCCTCCATCACCACGATGCGGTCGGCCTGCTTCACGGTGGCGAGGCGGTGCGCGACGACGAGCGTGGTGCGGCCGTGGGAGAGGCGTTCGACCGCCTCCTGCACAAGCCGTTCGCTTTCGGCGTCGAGCGCTGAGGTCGCCTCGTCGAGGAGGAGGATCGGCGCGTCGCGCAGGATCGCGCGCGCGATGGCGACGCGCTGCTTCTGGCCGCCGGAGAGCATGACGCCCCGCTCGCCCACGAAGCTGTCGTAGCCGTCGGGGAGCGCGGTGATGAACTCATGGGCCGCCGCCGCCTGCGCCGCCGCTTCGACCTCCTCATCCGTGGCGTCGGGACGACCGAAGCGGATGTTCTCGCGGGCGGAGGCGGCGAAGATCACCGGCTCTTGCGGCACGAGGGCGATGCCGGCTCGCAGCTCCGTCTTGGTCATGTCCGCGACGGAGACGCCGTCGATCTCGATACGCCCCGTCTCAACGTCGTAGAAGCGTTGGAGGAGCTGGAAGACGCTGGTTTTGCCCGCGCCGGAGGGGCCGACGAGGGCGACAGTCTCCCCCGGCGCCACGTCCAGCGTGAAGTCGGCGAGAGCGGCGGTCGCCGGACGCGCGGGATAGCGGAAGGTCACGTCGTCGAAACGGATTGAGCCGGTGGCGGGCGCCGGCGGCAGGGCGGAGACCGGGTCCGGGACGGGGTCGTCGGCCTGCAGAAGCTCGATCAGACGCTCCGTCGCGCCGGCGGCGCGCTGCAGCTCGCCCCAGATCTCGGAGAGCGCGCCGACCGCGCCCGCGACGATCACGGCGTAAATCAGGAACTGCGCCAGCTCGCCCGGGCTCATGTCGCCTGAGCGCACGTCGTGAGCGCCGCTCCAGAGGACGCCGACGATGCCGGTGAAGACGAGGAAGATGACGATGGCCGTCATCCACGCGCGCACGATGATCCGGCGGCGGGCGGCGTCAAAGGCCTGCTCCGTCAGCCCGCCGAAGGCCGCGCGCGACGCCGCCTCCGCCGCGTTGGCCTGCACGGTCTGCGCGGCGAGCAGGGTCTCGGACGCCTGAGCGGAGCTGTCGGCGACGCGATCCTGGCTCTCTCGGCTGAGACGGCGGACGCGGCGCCCGAGAATGAGGATCGGCGCGACGACCAACGGCACGATCAGGAGCGTGTAGGCGGCGAGCTTGGGAGAGGTCCAGACCATCAGCCCCATGCCGCCGACGAAGAGGAGCGCGTTGCGCAGCGCGATGGATACGGAGGAGGAGATGACCGAGAGGAGGAGCGTCGTGTCCGTCGTCAGGCGGGAGATCACCTCCCCCGTCATGGTCTTCTCGTAAAACTCCGGGCTCATCGCGATGACGCGGTCGTACACCGCGCGGCGGATGTCGGCGATGATCCGCTCGCCAAGGCGGGTCACCAGCCAGAAGCGGATCGCGGTGGCGATGGCGAGAAGGCCCGCGATGACGATGGCGGCGCCGAAATACTGGTTGAGGAGCGCGTCCGACTTCGCCGCGAACCCGTCGATCACCCGGCGCACGGCGAGGGGCAGGATCAGGCTGAGCAGCGCCGTCGCCACCAGCGCACTCACCGCCGCCATCGCCATGCCGCGATAGGGCATGACGAAAGGGGTCAAGGCCGCGAGCGGCTTCATGTTTTTGGATTTGGCGCGTTCTTCCGCCATCAACGTCCTCCCACCGATGGCGCATGTAACCGCGCGGCCCGGAAGGCTTCAAGACAAGGTAGGGGCATGGGTTGTCGCGGCGGGTTCGCTCCGGTGGTTAACGCCGCTTCCGCCTTCTCGGCGTCGGCTTTCGCGTTGGTGCGTTGCGAGTTTTCCGCCCAGCGCCCCGGCGATCCGGGTGGTCCGGGTTGCGGGCGATGAAGTCATCCACCTCCGCCAAAGTCTTCGGGAGGTCGTCAAAGCGGTCTCTGGCGATGGCGTCGGCTTTCCATGATCCGTAGCTAGAGAAGCGATATCCGGCGAAATAGAGGCGCTTCACCTTCTCCCATTGCTTATGGTCGCGTCGCTTCGGCGCCTTAAAAGCCCGGCCCAGCGGGGCGAGCGGGGCTGAGCAGTTCGGGCAGCGTCCAAGGTGCTTTCCGAAGGGTTTTTTGAAAGAGAGTCTGCATTCGAAACATGCTGATTGCGTCAGGGTTGCCCAAGGACGGTTCCGGGCTTGCGTAGGGAGGCTCGGCCACGGCTTAATCCCCGTCTCCCATGTAAGACGACGTCGCCGCATCTTCTCGCGCTGATCGGTCATCTGCTCGCCAATCTCCCCATAACCAATGTGGCGCCTAAACCCCGGAGGACGCTCCGGTCAGTTTTCGCCCTTAGCGCGGCGCAATCGAGCGATCATAGCTCTACCTGAAGGTCTATGGGAAAAAGTTGTCATGCGCACCCTGATCTCCTTCGCCGCCCTTTTCGTCTCCATCGCCTTCGTGCAGCTCGGCTCCGGCGCCCTTGGGCCGCTCGATGCGCTGGCGGGGGCCGCACGCGGGTTCACGACGGAGGAGATCGGGCTGCTCGGCTCGGCCCATTTCGTCGGCTTCTTCATCGGCTGCTGGATCACGCCCCGGATGATGGGCGCCGTCGGGCACGCCCGCGCCTTCGCGGTGGTCGCGGGGATCGGGGCGATCGGAGCCCTCCTCCACCCGGTCTTCCCGACCGCCATCGCCTGGGCGATCCTGCGGATCGGCACGGGAATCGCCGTCGCCGGCGCCTACACGGTCGTGGACAGCTGGATCCAGGCGAAGGCGGAAAACCATAACCGCGGGCGCATCGTCAGCGTCTATCGAATCGTGGACATGACGGCCTCGGTCGCGGCGCAGGGGCTGATCGCGGTGCTCGATCCGACGACTTATGTCGCCTACAACATCCTCGCGGTCCTCTGCGTTCTATGCCTCTTCCCGCTGGCGCTGACCCGATCCACCCCGCCCGCTTTCGCTTCCGCGCCGCGGCTCAGACCGCTTAGGGCGATCCGGATATCTCCGCTCGGCGCATTCAGCGTGATCATCGTCGGGCTGACGGGGTCCAGCTTTCGAATGGTCGGGCCTATCTACGCCATCAGAAACGGGCTCGACGCTTCGGAGGTCGCCGCCTTCATGGCCTCCGGCGTCGCGGGGGGCGCATTGGCGCAGTGGCCGGCTGGCTGGCTTTCCGACAAGTTCGACCGCCGAAAGGTGCTGATCGGCATATCGGCGACGGCGTGCCTCGTCTGCTTTTCGATCAGTTCGGGCCTCTTCACCGGAGAGCGCTGGCTGATCTACGCCGCCGCCTTCGCCTTCGGGGCCGCCGCCTTTCCGCTCTACTCGATCGCGGCGAGCCATGCGAACGACTACACGCCCGACGACGAAATCGTCGACATGAACGCCTCTCTCGTCTTCCTTTTCGGTGTCGGCGCCATCGTCTCCCCCCTCGCCGCGGCGTCGCTGATCGAGGCGTTCGGGCCCTCGGCGCTCTTCACCTATGTGGCCGCGGCGCATATCGCGCTGATTATTTTCGGCCTTTGGCGCATGACTAAGCGACCGCTGAGCGATGCGAAAACACCCCATCGCTACCTGCCCCGCACCTCTTTCACCCTGACCCGTTTGTTCAAACCGAGACGGTAGCTCAATCACCGGGCGAACCGATCTTGGCGAAATCCCGGCGGCGACCGTGTATTCCGACACTGGCTCGCCCCATTCGCCTAATTTACGCCAAATTTTCAGAGACTGTTGCCTATGTGGAGAGTGTGGAACGGGGCGTTGAGTCGAAGTGCGTTAGATCTTGGAGATGACGATGCTCTCGATGCTGCTGCGGAACCGCGTGATGAGCGCGATTGAAGCACCCGAAGCGATGGAACGCTTCGAAGACAGGATTTTCGACCTCGCCGCGATGAAGCGCGTCGAGATGTCGGCCGAGGACGTGGCGGGGCTCGAAGATCTCGCCGAACGCTACATTCGCGACACGCTGCGCCTTTTGGAGGCCTGCGTGACGGCGGCGGATCAGGCGCGGGCCATCGGGCTCTTCACGCCGGTGGTCACCGCTTGCGAGCAGGTGTTCCTGCGCCATGACCGGCGCATCCCGGACGAGAACGGGGTCTTCGGCATGATGTGCGACTGTTATGTGGCGCGCGAGCTGATCGCCTCCGTCTCCAAGCAGACGCTGGCCATCAGGGGCTTCCCCCTCCTCGCGACCGACCCCCATGGCGAGGCGGAGATCATCCGCCGTCTGATCGGGTCGGAGCTCGGCGATATGCTCGACGGGATGGTGGACGACATGTTCAGCCAGCCCGCGATCCGCTTCTCCGCAAATGGCGCTTACGGGCTGAGCGGCCCGCTCCGCGCCTCCGGCCGCGTCTCCGATTGGGGCGCGAGCTGGGAGGAGCAGATGGCCGACTATGGCGGGTCCCTCGGGCTCGCCCTCACGCGAGCGGCCTAGTCCCTAACTGAGGCCGCCTCGCGCAACGCGGCGGCCTCCTGTATAGCCACCGCGAATCCATTTGCGGAGGCTCTCCATGGCGCGCATCCTGATCACGTCGGCGCTCCCGTATATCAACGGGATCAAGCATCTGGGCAATCTCGTCGGCTCGCAGCTGCCGTCCGACGCCTACGCCCGGTACATGCGCGCGCGCGGGCATGAGGTGCTCTTGATCTGCGCCACGGACGAGCACGGCACGCCCGCCGAACTCGCCGCCGCCAAGGCGGACAAGCCGGTCGACGAGTTCTGCGCCGAGATGTGGACGGTGCAGCGGGACATCGCGGACGGCTTCCGCCTTTCCTTCGACCATTTCGGGCGCTCTTCATCGGAGCGGAACCGCACGCTGACCCAGCATTTCGCGGAGCGTCTGCACGGCGCCGGTCTGATCGACGAGGTGATGGAGAAGCAGGTCTACTCCAACGCCGACGGCCGCTTCCTGCCGGATCGCTATATCGAAGGCACCTGCCCTAACTGCGGTTACGACAAGGCGCGCGGCGATCAGTGCGAGAATTGCACCAAGCAGCTGGAGCCTACGGACCTGATCGAACCGCGCTCCGCCATTTCGGGCTCCACCGATCTGGAGGTGCGGGAGACGAAGCACCTCTACCTCCGCCAGTCGGCGATGCGCCAGCATCTGGACGAATGGATCGACCAGCAATCGGGCTGGCCGGTGCTGACGACCTCCATCGCCAAAAAATGGCTGCATGACGGCGACGGGCTGCAAGACCGCTCGATCACCCGCGATCTCGACTGGGGCATCCCGGTCCAGAAGGGCGAAAAGCCCTGGCCGGGGATGGAGGGGAAGGTCTTCTACGTCTGGTTCGACGCCCCGATCGAATACATCGCCGCGACCGCAGAATGGGCCGACGCGCACGGGTTGGACGAGGACGCATGGCGGCGCTGGTGGCGGACGGACGAAGGAGCGGAAGACGTCCGCTACGTTCAGTTCATGGCCAAGGACAACATCCCCTTCCACACGCTTTCCTTCCCCGCCACGCTGATGGGGTCAGGCGAGCCGTGGAAGCTGGTCGACTACATCAAGGGCTTCAACTGGCTGCTTTACGAGGGCGGAAAATTCTCCACCTCTCAGGGGCGCGGCGTCTTCATGAACCAGGCGCTGGAGATTCTGCCGAGCGATTACTGGCGCTGGTGGCTTCTGTCGAACGCGCCGGAGAGCAACGACGCGGACTTCACATGGGAGAATTTCCAGGGCGGGGTGAACAAGGACCTCGCGGACGTCTTGGGCAATTTCGTCTCCCGCATCACCAAGTTCTGCCGCTCCAAGTTCGGCGAGGTCGTCCCGGAAGGCGGCGAGACGGGCGAGGCGGAGGCGGCGCTGGCGGCGGAGATCCAGACGAAGCTCGGCGAGTACGAGAAGGCGATGGAGGACATCGAAATCCGCCGCGCCGCCGCCGCGCTGCGGGCGATCTGGGTGGCGGGGAACGAGTACCTACAGCACGCGGAGCCGTGGGCGAAGTTCAAGACGGACCCGGAGGCCGCAGCCGCCGTCGTGCGGACGGGACTGAACCTGGTGCGACTCTACGCGATCCTCTCCCGCCCCTTCGTCCCCGACGCGGCGGAGGCGATGCTGAAATCGCTCGGCCTGCCCGCAGACGAGTCCTGGCCGACAAGCGCGGAGGCGGCGCTGACCGCCCTGCCCGCCGGTCACGCCTTCGAGACGCCTGATGTCCTCTTCGCCAAAATCAGCGACGAGCGGCGGGAGGAGCTGGAGGCGCGCTTCGCCGGCGAAGGCTGAAGATCGGCTGGCCCGGATTTCGTTGACGGGTCAATCCGCGACGTGCATCTCTGCTCTCCTACGAACGGCGACGAGGGGTTACGCCGTCGTCAGCGATGAGGGAACGGCGATGTACGAATATCTCGCTCTTGACCCGGAACGGGGGTTCTGGGACGCGGCTGCGCTGGTGCACGTGGCGACGCTCGGATACGTGCTCGGCTTCATTCTGAAGAACCAGATCGGCCTGCGCATCCTCGTGCTGATCGCGACCTTCTCCTACATCGGCTACTACTACTTCCATCCGGCGGAGCCGCTTTGGGGCGCGATTTACGGCTCGCTCCTCATCCTCGCGGCGAACGTCATCGGCCTGACGCGCATCCTGCATGGGCGGGTGAAGTTCGCCATGCCGGAGGAGCAGCTGATGATCTTCGACGCGATGTCCGGGCTGCGGCCGGGCCAGTTCCGCGCGTTGATGCGCCTTGGCGAGGTCAAGCGGGCGGATGAGGCGATGACGCTGACGGTGGAGGGACGACATCCCGAACACCTCTATTTCGTCACTGAAGGCGCGCCGCGCGCCACGAAGGGCGGTCGCGAATTCGGCATCCCGATCCGGCATTTCATCGGCGAGATCTCCTTCATTCTCGGCTCAACCGCCACGGCCACGGTGACGCTGGAGGCGGGCGGCCATTACGTGCAGTGGGAGCGCGGGAAGCTGCGGCGCGCCCTGGCGAATTCGGAGGATCTGAAGATCGCATTCGAAGCGCTCTTGAGCCGCGACATGGCCGCCAAGGTCGCGAACAGCATCCAGATCGAACGCGCCCATCCCGAACGTATGCTGCGCGACGCGGAGCCGGAGCCGGACCTGACCGCAGTGGTCGCCACCGCCTGACATCTGGCGCTGGCGGGCGGCAGGCCTTATCTCTCCGGCATGGAACATCGCGCGCTCATCGTCGAGATCGAAAGCTGGCTGATCGACAGCGCCCTTGGCGATCCCGACATCACCGAGCTTTTCGAACAGCTTTGCGAGCGGCTGGCCGGCATCGGCGTGCCGCTGCAGCGCGCGGCCCTGACATGGCCGACGCTGCATCCGCTGTTTCAGGCGGAGCAGATTTTCTGGAACCCGGCGGACGGCGCGATCTTCCACCAGTATTCCCACGCCAACCAGGCGACGCAGGGCTGGCTGAACAGCCCGTTCTATCACGTGCTTCAGCATGGGCTGGACCGCCTGCGCCGCCGCCTGACCGGCGAGAACGCGCTTCTCGATTTCGAAGTGCTGCATGAGCTTAAGGACAAGGGCTTCACCGACTATCTGATGACCTGTTCGGAGTTCCGGATCGGGGAGGTTTCGGAATTCGCGAACCGGGGCACCGGCATTCTCGCCTCCTTCGCGACGAAGCGGCGGGGCGGGTTCACCAGCGACGATCTGGAGGCGCTGAGCCATATCCAGCGCATCTTCGCCGTCGCCTGCCGGGTGGCGATCCAGCGGCGGGTGACCGCCAATCTGGTCAACGCCTATCTCGGGCCGACGGCGGGCTGGAAGGCCCTGTCGGGGGAGATCAAGCGCGGCGACGGAGAGAACATCCGCGCCGTCGTCTACTACGCCGATCTGCGGAACAGCACCAAGCTGTCCGAAGCCATGGAGGCGGAGGATTACCTCGCCCTGCTGCGCGACTATTTCGACTGCGCGGCGCAGCCGGTGATCGAGGAAGGCGGGGAGATCCTCGACTATATCGGCGACGCTGTGCTGGCGATCTTCCCGATCCGGGGGGAGACCGGCGGGCCCGAGGCCGTGCGCGCCGCAACCCGCGCGATGGAGGCGGCGCTGCGGCGACGGGAGGCGCTTCTGGCGGAGAAGCCGGACGCGCCGATCCGCTTCTGCATCTCCATGGCGGTCGGAGAGGTGATGTTCGGCAATATCGGCGTGCCTGAGCGGCTCTCCTTCTCCGTCATCGGATCAGTGGTGAACGAGGTGGCGCGGATGGACGACGCAAGCAAGACTCTCGGCCGGGCGATCCTCGCGACGCAGGAGGTCGCCGCCGTCGACGCGGACCACTGGATCAGCGTCGGCGAACATGCGTTGGAGGGCGTGCCGCAGCCGGTCGAACTCTTCGCCCGCTGCTGCGATCTCGATGCGTTTCAGAGCGCGGAGATCGTCAAACTGAAGGTCTGACGATCATCCGCCGAGCGCGGTGATCCGGTTCAGGAGCCATGGGTCCTTGTGGCCGAGTTCGAAGGCGCGGCGAAAGCGCTGGTTGGCTTCGTTCGTCCGGCCTTGCCCGTCCAGAATGCGCCCCGCTAGATACCATGGATCAGACCATTCCGGCGCGAGCTCGGCCGCGCGGGCGTAGTCCGCCAGCGCGCCCTGATCGTTCGCGCCGGAGCGCGCGCGGGCGCGCTGGAAGAAGGCCCCCGCGTCGGTCGGATATTCGCGGAGAACTTCGGTGAAGTCCCGCTCCGCCTCCGATTGCCGCCCTAGGGCGAGATGGGCGAGGCCGCGGTTGAAATAGGCGTCCGGGTCCTCCCGGTCGATCCGGACGGCGTTGTCGAACTCGACCAGCGCCGCGGCGGGCGCGCCTGCGCGAAGGTGAAAAGCGCCCTTCCCCATCCGCGCGTCCATGCTGCCGGGATCGATGCGTACGGCGGCGAACCAGTCGCGCGCCGCGTCGTCCATACGGCCCATCTCCTCCAGCGCGTCGGCGCGGCCGATCACCGGCTCGATCCGGTTCGGACGGAGCGCGAGCGCGGCGTTGAAAGCGTCGACGGCGAGGCTCGGCTGGCCGAGCGAGATGAGCGCCTCGCCGAGATTGACGTTGGCCCCGAAAGCCTGCCCGTCGCTGAGCCCGCCCGACGCGATGGCGCGTCGGCAATGGAGCGCCACGTCCCCGGCCGAGGCGCCGAGGTCCGCGCAAACGGCGAGCGAGCCGTCATTGGCGAAGGCCGGCGTCTTCAGGGCGGCGGCGGCCGCGACGACGGCGACGACGAGCGTCGGCAGTTTCCTGTTTTTCATGGCCGGAACTTAGCCGCTGCGCCGCCGGGGGCCAATCACATGCGCGCCAATCCCCGAAAAGACCGCGCAACCACCGGTTTTTCGCCGTGATCGGGCGTCCCACGCCGCGTTTTCGCCCAATCTATCGGTCAGTAGCGGGTTGCGCGGGCTAACGCTTGCGCGCAAAGTTTGGTCACGCGATCCGCCGAGGGTCGAAAACGAAGCGAGGGCGGACAGGACCGCCTCCTGAACGACAGGGAACAAGATATGTCCGGTGAAAACGATAAGTTCGAAGTATATCAGGATAAGCGCGGCGAATGGCGCTGGCGCCGCAAGGCCTCCAACGGCCGGATCGTCGGCGCGGCCTCCGAGGGGTATAACAAGCGCTCCGACTGCGAAGCGAACATGAACCGCGGCCCGAACCCCAAGGACAAGTGGGAGTTCTATCAGGACAAGCGCGGCGAATACCGCTGGCGCCGCAAGGCCGTGAACGGCAACATCATCGGCGCGTCTTCGGAGGGCTACAATAAGAAGTCCGACGCCGAAGCGAACGCCGCGCGTCAGGGCTACACCGGCTAACGCGGCCGCCTCCGCAGACATACGACGCGCCGCTCGATCAGCGGCGCGTTTTTCGTTTGGGCGCGGCCTGTGAGGCGAGCGCCGCTCAAAGCCAAAATCGTCGCTTATCGCGCCCGGCGCGGGTGGCGGAGAGACAGGGATTCGAACCCTGGGGACCTCTCGGCCCAACGGTTTTCAAGACCGCCGCAATCGACCACTCTGCCACCTCTCCGCAGCAGCGCCGCTTCTCGATGCGAAGCCGCGCGCGCACGATCTAACGGGCGCGCGCGGCGGCGTCCAGTGGGCTCGCTCCGCTAGAGGAGCGCGTCGCCGTGGTCGAAGAAGACCGGCTCCTCGATCATCACATCGCCGCCGTCCGGGATCGGCTCCCCACCGCCGACGCCGCCAACCGGCGCTCCGCCGCCCTCGTCGACCAGCGGCGGCTGCGTCAGCCCGTAGGTCGGGTCGAGCACCTCCGCCGTGAAGACGATCGCGTCCGCATGGGCGTCCGGATCGGTGAGGATCAGGGGCCCGAGCTGATCCTCGAGCTCCGGCGCAGGGCCATGGATGCGGTCGGGATCGGTGAGGATCAGACCGTAGGTCGGGTCGTCCTTCTCGTCCGGCGGCGTCATCGGCGCGCCGTTCTCCATATTGGGATCGGGCGGGAGCTGATCGTCGTCGTCATCCGCCCCTTCGACCTCTTCCTTCGGGACCATGACGGTGTAGGTGACTTCGTCGCCGAACTCATCGACCTCGGTCACCTCAACGGCGACCATCTCATCGGGCGGCGGGTTGTCCGGATCGTACTCTTCCGGCTCGCCTTCGTCGTCGGTCGCGTCGGTCTCCTCGGCGGCGGGGTCTTCTTCGCCCATCGAGTTCAGGCGATCGATCTCCGCCTGCGGATCGGGATGAACCCGATACTCGTAGCCGGAAATGGGATCGGTCACCGTCTTGGAGGGGCCGTTCTCATCGGTCTGAATGTAGTAGGTGTAACCCGATTTCGGGTCCTTGTGGGTGTCGAGCTCGAACCAGATCATGTCGACGATGGTGGAGCCGCCGCCCCCCTCCATCCGCGAGCCGTCATTGATCGCGTCATGCAGGCGCTGTCCGATATCGACGCCGCTCGAACCCAGACCGTCGAGAACCGCCCTGTTGCCGGACGCGATCTCCGCCATGTCGGCGAACATGCCCATGCCCCAGCCGAGCGCATCGCCATAATCGACGCCGCCGAGACGCTCCGCCAGTTCGGCCGGGTCGGCGGCGGCGATGGCGGCGATTTCGGGCAGCATCTTCGCGAGTACGTCGGCGACCATCGCTTCGGCTTCGACATGACCGGCCTTCGCGGCGTTCGCGGCTTCTTCAAGCGCCTCGCGCATCTCGATGCGCCAATCGTCGAGCGCCTTCACGACGGTTTCGGCCTTCAGCGGCTCATCGGTTTCAAGGGTCGCGATCAACATGCGTCGTCTCCATTCGTCTGCGTTTCGATGGCCCCGACATAGGCGGGACGCGCCCCAGCGTAGGTGCGAAAAATCACGATTAGCGGGTGCGCGACGGGAGCTGCGCAACCATCACGTGATTTTTCTCACGACGATCGGCCCGCGACGGCGGAACCGGTTGCTGTTCCCAATCGACCCGCATTGTATTAGTTTCCATCGCAGCGCCGCGGGAAAGACGGCGCGCGATTTTGAGGCGGAGAACGGATCATGACCCAGCACCTCTCACCGGGGCGCGGCGCGGGGTGGCGCCGTCTGTGCGCGGCTCTCGCGGCGAGCGTCGCGCTCGGCGCCTGCGCGGAGACGCAGCTCGGCGCCCAGGTCGCCAAGAGCGTCGCGCGCGTCGGGACGAACGACGGGCAAGCAGCGCAGCCCGCCGTCGCCGATCAGACGCTGGCGCCGGAGGCGTTCGACGCCACCGGCCTGACCATATGGGACGGCGCGGCGACGCTGCAGGGCGTCTGGTTCGCCCATCCGCTCGCCCAGCGCGCCCAGCGCGTGCGGGTGACCAATCTTGAGAACAGTCTGGTGGTGGAGGGCGCGCTCTTCCGGCGCGATCCGGCGATCTCCGGCCCGTCGATCCTCGTCTCCTCCGACGCCGCGCGCGGTCTCGGGATTACGCCGGGCTCCCCCACTGAGTTGAAGATCGTCGCCCTTCGCGAAGGGCCGGTCGCCGAAACGGTGGCCGCGGCCGAACCGGCGGAGGCCGAGCCGCCCGCCGCATCGCCCTCCCCCGGAGCCGTTCAGACGCAAAGCCTCGATGCGCCGACCGCCGCCGCGGAAGTCGAGGCTGAAGTCGAGGCTGAGGTCGAGACTGCGGCCCCCGAAGCGGCGGGCGAGATCGAACTCGCCGAAGTGAAAGTGGAGGCCGAGCCGGTCGAGCCGGCGCCAGCCCCGGTTCCCGCACCAGAAGCGGCGACGCCGACGCCGGAAGCCGCCGCCACGCCGGAAACGGCCGCCGCCCCGGCGCCGCAACCGCGCCCTGTCCAAACCGCCGCCGCCGCGCCGGCCGCAGCGGGCCAGGCCGGCGCCTTCAGCGGGCCGATGCCGCCCGGCGATTATATCCAGGTCGGCTCCTTCGGGGTAGAGCCGAACGCCCAGGCGCTCGTCGACCGTCTTCGCGCCAAGGGCCAGCCCGCGCGCTACGTGAACCGGGACATCAACGGCTCTCCGTTCAGCGTCGTCGTCATCGGCCCCTTGCGCAGCGCTGGCGAGAAGGACGCGGCCAAGGCCGCCTCCGCCGCCGAAGGCCAGCCCAACCCGCTGGAGATCACCCTATGATCCGCGCCCTCCTCCTGATCGCCGCGCTTTTCGCCCTGCCCGCGCAGGCGGCGTTCGACACCAAATCCCGCGCCGCCATCGTCATCGACATGACGTCGGGCGCGGTCCTCCTGGAAAAGAACGCGGACGTTCCCCTGCCCCCCGCCTCCATGTCCAAGCTGATGACGCTCAACATGGTGTTCGAAGCGCTGCAGGAGGGGCGCCTGTCGCTCGACGAGACCTTCCGCGTCTCCGAAAAAGCGTGGAAGAAGGGCGGCAGCCGGATGTTCGTGCGCGAAGGCGACCGCATCCGAGTCGAGGATCTGATCCGCGGCGTCATCATCCAGTCCGGCAACGACGCCTGCATCGTACTGGCCGAAGGGCTGGCGGGGTCGGAGGACGCTTTCGCGCGCCGGATGAACGAGCGGGCGAAAGAGCTCGGTATGACCGGCTCCAACTTCGTCAACTCGACCGGGTGGCCGCATCCCGACCATTACATGACCGCCCGCGATCTGATTTTCCTCGTGCGGCGGATGGTCGAGCAGTTTCCGGAATACTACCCCTACTGGAAGGAGACCGAGTTCACCTGGGACGGGGTCACCCAGAAGAACCGCAACCCGCTCCTCTACCTCGACATCGGCGCCGACGGGCTCAAGACCGGGCATACGGAGGAGGCGGGCTTCGGCCTCACCGGCTCCGCCATTCGGGACGGACGGCGGGTCGCCTTCATGATCACCGGGCTTGAGAGCGCGAAGGACCGCTCGGTCGAAAGCGAGCGGCTGATGACCTGGGCCTTTCGCGAGTTCAAGACCGACAAGATCGCCGAGGCGGGTCAGATCGTGGGCGAAGCAGATGTCTGGATCGGGTCGCAGGACCGCGTGCCCCTCGCGCCGAAATCCGACGTGATCGCCACCGCGCCCTTCGGCGAGACCGACGCGTTGACCACCACCATCCGTTATAACGGCCCGATCGCGGCGCCTATTGCGCTCGGCGACGAGATCGCCGAGATGGTGATCGAGGCGCCCGGCCTGCCCGCGGTCACGGTGCCGCTGGTCGCCGCGTCGTCCGTGGACAAGGGCGGGGTTCTGACGCGCGTGAGCGCGGCGGCGACGCTCTTCATGAAAGATGTATTCGGCGACGCGCCCGCTTCGGAAGAGGCCGCGCCGACCGAATGACCGGCTTCTTCCTGACCGTCGAAGGCGTCGACGGCGCTGGCAAAAGCACGCAGGCCCGGATTCTGGCGGAAGCGCTAGCGGCGGAGGGACGCGAGGTCGTCCTGACGCGCGAGCCCGGCGGGGCGCCGGGGGCGGAGGAAATCCGCCGCCTCTTGCTGACGGGCGACCCGGATCGCTGGTCGCCGGTGACGGAGACGCTCCTTTTCTTCGCATCCCGCCGCGATCATCTGGAGCGGACGATCCAACCTGCATTGGACCGGGGCGCCGTGGTGATCTGCGACCGCTTCACGGACAGCACCCGCGCCTACCAGGCCGCCGCGCGGCCTGAGGCGGCGGGGGCGGCGCGCATGCTAATCGACAATCTGCACCGGGAGGTGATCGGCCTCGACCCCGACCTCACGCTGATCTTCGACATGAGCCCAGAGGACGCGCTGGCCCGCGGTCTCGCCCGCGACACGGACGAGGCGCGCTTCGAAGCGCTCGGCGACGGGTTTCAGGCGCATCTGCGCGCAACCTTCCACGACATCGCGGCGGCGGAGCCCGCGCGCTGCCGCCTGATCGACGCCACCGGCGATGTGGAGACGGTCGCCGCCCGCGTCGCGCCGGTCGTCCGCGCGGCGCTGGAGGCGAAAGGTGGCTGACGACGCCGCGCCCGAAGCCGACCGCGTCGGCGACCTGCCCCACCCGCGCGAGGCGGCGACGATCTTCGGGCAGGCTGCGGCGGAGAACGATTTCCTCGCCGCATGGGCCTCGGGCCGGCTGCATCACGGCTGGCTGCTGACCGGGCCGCTCGGCGTCGGCAAGGCCACCCTCGCCTACCGCATCGCCCGCAAACGCCTGTCGGAGGAGGACGGCGACGGCTTGTTCGGCGCGCCGGAACCGCCGACCTCGCTCGACCTCGACCCCGAACACCCGGTCGCGCGTCGCGTCATGGCGGGGGCGGAGCCGCGCCTTCATGTCGTGCGCCGCGCGGTGAACGAGAAGACGGGCAAGCTGAACACCCAGATCCGGGTGGATGAGACGCGGGCGCTGAAGGATTTCTTCCAGATGTCGGCGGCGGATGGCGGATGGCGCGTCGCCATCGTCGACCCGGTGGACGAGATGAACCCCTCCGCCGCAAACGCCCTCCTGAAACTCTTGGAGGAGCCGCCGGAGAAGTCGCTGATCCTCCTGATCAGCCACTCGCCCGGACGGCTCCTGCCCACGATCCGCTCGCGTTGCCGGGTGCTGAAGCTGGCCCCGCTGGCGCCCGAGGACCTCGCCCCCGCCCTCCGCTCCGCCGGGGTGGAGACGGAAGTGTCTACGGAAGCGCTCGTGCTTCTCTCCGGCGGATCGGCCGGGGAGGCCGCGCGGCTCGCCGCATTGGGCGGCGCCGCGCTCTACGCCCGGCTCTGCCGTCTCTTCGCCGCCTCCCCCGGCGCGGATCGGCGGGAGATGATCGCTATGGCGGACGCCTGCGTCGGGCGGGATGCGGAGCCGCTCTACGATCTCACGCTCCGCCTGACGGATTTCCTCCTCGCCCGCCTCGCCCGCGCCGCCGCCTCCGGCGCCCCGCAGTCGCTAGCGGCGGAGACGGAGGGGGCGGCGATCGCCCGCCTCGCGCCCGACGGGTCCGCGGCGCGGCTCTGGGCCGATCTAAGCGCCGAGATCCAGGCGAAGACGACGCGCGCCCGCGCGGTCAATCTTGACCCGGCGCAGGTCGTTCTAGATACCCTCATCTCCATTGACGCCGCCGCCCGACAGGTCCGCGCGCGCGCCTGATCTGACCTGCCGGAGGCGCGAATGCCGCCCGAAATCGTGGACAGCCACTGTCATCTCGACTTCCCCAACCTGATGGAGGAGATCGACGACGTCGTGACCCGCGCCCATGCGGCGGGCGTCAAACGCATGGTTACGATCTGCACGAAACTCCCGACGGAGCCCGATATCCGCGCGCTGGCGGAGCGGTTCGACAGCGTGTTCTACGCCGCCGGAGTCCACCCGATGAACGTGGCGGATCAGGAAGCGGCGACGGTGGAGCAATTGGTCGCCATCGCCGCCCATCCGAAGATGGTGGGGATCGGAGAGACCGGCCTCGACTATCACTACACCTCCGAAAGCGCGGCGGCGCAGCAGGCGTCGCTCCGCGTGCATATCGAAGCGGCGCGCCGCACCGGCCTGCCGCTCATCATCCACGCCCGCGACGCGGACGAAGACATGGCGCGCATTCTGACGGAGGAATACGCGGCGGCCCCCTATTCCTGCGTCATGCACTGCTTCTCCTCCAGCGCCGCGCTGGCGGAGGCGGCCTTGGGCTGCGACTTTTATCTCTCCATGTCCGGCGTCGCGACCTTCAAGAACGCGCAGTCCGTGCGCGACGTCTTCGCCGCCGCCCCGCTCGACCGCATTCTGGTGGAAACCGACAGCCCCTATCTCGCCCCCCCGCCCCATCGCGGCAAACGATGCGAGCCCGCCTACACCGCGCTGACCGCCGCCGTCGGGGCGGAGGTGAAGGACGTCAGCGTCGAAGACTTCGCCGCCGCGACCACCGCAAATTTCGACCGCCTGTTCTCCAAGGCGGCCGCCTGGACGAAAGAGCGGGCGGCCTGATGGCGACGCTGCGCTTCACCATCCTCGGCTGCGGCTCCTCCGGCGGCGTGCCGCGCCTTGGCGGCCACTGGGGCGACTGCGACCCTACCAACCCGAAGAACATCCGCCGCCGCTGCTCCCTGCTGGTCGAGCGAGTGGACGAAGGCGGGATCACCCGCGTGCTGATCGACACCTCGCCCGACCTCCGCCAGCAGATGCTGGACGCCGGCGTCGGCAATCTGAACGGCGTCCTCTACACCCATGAGCACGCCGATCACGTTCACGGCCTCGACGATCTTCGCATGATCGTCTTCAACCAGCGCAAGCGCCTGCCGGTCTGGGCCAACGCCCCGACCTCCAAGTCGCTCCTCGACCGCTTCGGCTACGCCTTCATCCAGCCCGAAGGCTCCCCCTACCCGCCGATCCTGAACCTGAAGCCGCTCGACGGTCCGGTGACGATCTGGGGCGACGGCGGCGACGTGGTGGCGGAGCCTTTCGAGGTGAACCACGGCTCCATCGACAGCCTCGGCTTCCGCATCGGCCCGCTCGTCTACCTGCCGGACGTCAAAGAGATGAAAGACGGCGCCTGGACGGCGCTCGAAGGCGCGGAGTGCTTCGTCTGCGACGCCCTCCGCCGCGATCCCCACCCGACGCACACCCATTTCGAACAGACCATGGGCTGGATCGATCGCTCCGGCGTGCCGAGCGCGGTCCTGACCAACATGCATATCGACATGGACTACGAGACGGTGAAGGCGGAGACGCCGGACCATGTTCAGCCCGCCTATGACGGGATGGTCCTTGAATTCACCGTCTGAGGCGGGCGATCTTCGCAGGCGAGAGGGGACCATCGCTTGCTACTGACCATCCTGAACGTCGTTCTGCCCGTCTTCCTTCTGGTCGGCGCGGGCTACGGCGCCGTGAAGTGGGGCCTTTTTCCTGACGCGGCGGTCGGGCCGCTGATGAACTTCACTCAGAACTTCGCCATTCCCGCGATGCTGTTCCTCGCGCTCTATCGCCTCGATTTCAGCGCGAATTTCAACGTGGAGCTGATGGTCAGCTTCTACGCGGGGGCGATCATCTGCTTCACGCTCGGCTTTCTCTCCGGGCGGACGCTCTTCGCCATGACGCCCGGCGAAAGCGTCGCCCTCGCCTTCGCCGCCTTTTACTCGAACAGCGTCCTCCTCGGCCTCTCCATCGCCGGGCGCGCCTATGGGATCGACGCGCTCGGCCCGAACTACGCCATCGTCGCGATCCACGCGCCGATCCTCTATTTCGTCGGCATCACCGCGATGGAGTTCGCCCGCGCCGACGGTCGGGGGGCGGCCGCGACGATGCGGACGGCGGGCAAGTCGATCTTCTCCAACCCGATCACCATGTCCTGCCTGCTCGGGATCGGCGCGAACCTGATCGCCCTCCCCATCCCCGCCGCCGTGACGGACGCGGGCGACATGCTGGCCAAGGCCGGCCTGCCCGCCGCGCTCTTCGGCCTCGGGGGCGTGCTGACGCGCTACGCGATCCGCTCATCCATCGCGCCCGCCGCCGTGCTGACGGTGATCTCCTGCATAGTCCATCCCGCCATCGCCTACGGGTTGACGGCGCATGTGTTCACGCTGGACATCTCCCTCGTCCGCTCCGCCACCGTCCTGGCGGCGATGGCGCCGGGGGTGAACGCCTACGTCTTCTCCTCGATCTACGACCGGGCGAACGCCGAAGTCGCCTCCACCGTCATCATCGCCACCGCGGCCTCCGTCTTCACCGCCGCAGGCTGGCTTTGGGTTCTGGCCTGAGCACGCTAGGCTGCCCCTATGCCACGCGAGAACCCATACCGCCCCTTCACGCCCCACCCGGACCTGATGGCCCGCGCGCCGGAGGTTTCGGGAAACGAAATCAACGGGTTGGGAGAAACGGCGAAACGCCCGCCCGAAGTCGTATACTGGTCGCCGGATACGTCCGCGATCCCGCATGGCCGGATGCAGGAGTGGTTCTACACGCGGGACCCTGACGACCCGCATATCACCAGGGCGCGGGCGGAGCGCATCGAAATCCTCTCCGCCGAAGTCCCGGAGATCGAAGGCGAACCGGTTCAGCGTTCTGAGGAAGAATGGGCGAAAGCCCTCGCCGCCTACGCCGAAACCGGCGATTTCGAAATGATCGGCGTGACGGAGATGCGCGACGACTACCTGATGGCCGGGCGCGAGACGGAGTTCACCCGCGTGATCATGATCGGCGTCGCGCATGACTACGCGGAGATTGCGACGGCGCCGGAGACGCGCGCCGGGGCCGAGGTTCTAAAGCAATACGGGCGCGCCGGAGCGGCGGCGAAGGCGCTCGCCGGATGGCTGCGCCTGCAAGGCTGGCCCGCTGATCCGGTCACCGGCCCGTTCTCAAGCGAGATCACGATGATCCCGCCCGCCATCGACGCGGGCTTCGGGGAGCTCGGCAAGCACGGCTCGATCATCTCCGCCGAACACGGCGCCTCCTTCCGCCTCGCCGCCGTGCTGACCGACGCGCCGATCCCGGCGACGCCGAGGCGCGATCACGGGATCGACGGGTTCTGCCGGAACTGCCGGATCTGCGAAGACGCCTGCCCGCCCGAAGCGCTCGCGCCCGAAAAGCAGACCGTGCGCGGGGTCGAGAAATGGTATGTCGACTTCGACAAATGCCTGCCGTTCTTCAACGAACATCAGGGCTGTTCGATCTGTATCGCCGTCTGCCCCTGGTCGCGCCCGGGCGTCGGCCTGAACCTCGCTGCGAAGCTCGCCAAACGGCGCGAACGACTGGCCGAATAGCGCTCGGCCAGCACCTTCACTCTTCCAGAAATACTCCCGCCGGAGGCGACCTGAAGCCGCGTTCTTTCGTCAGAAAGAACGCGGCGGAGGCATGAAATGCCGCGCTTGCGCGGCGCCGTCAGGTCACTTCGCCTTCGCCGCCATCTTCGCCGGGGCCTTCTTCGCAGGCGCTTTCTTCTTCGGCTTCGGAACCGGAATGGTCGGATCGAGCCCGATCACGCCCGACTTCGTCCGCGGCACGCCCAGAATGGCCTCCGCCGCCAGAAGGCCGGAGCGCACCGATCCCTCCATCGAGCCGACGTTCAGCCCGTTCTCCGTCCAGTCCCCGGCGATGGAGAGGTTCCAGAACCCGGTGTCATGTGCCGCCAGCCGGTGCTTGGTGCTGTCCGGCGGGGTGGAGACGTAGTTGTCGGACGGGTTGATGTTCACTCGCCAGTATTGATCTTTGAACCGCTCCGCCCCTTTCTTTTCCTTCCCCGGCTCTTCGGGATTGATCGGATGGAGGAGGTCGAAGTCGAAGGAAAACGGATCGCCGTACCCTTTCTGCGCAGCCACGGTCGCCCCAGGCAGCATGAAGCCTCCTGTGGCCTGCAGGAACTGGATCGACTGGTGCTTGACCTGCTCCTTCCACTTCTTGGGAAATTCCGGCCCCTCCTTCCCCGTGATCTCATGGTAGAACGGGATCGTCCCGCAGAGGAGCAGAAGGCTCTCCGGCGTGTGGTCCTTCGGCCAGTTTTCGTACTTGATGTACTTGGTGAAATCGCCCTGCCCGTTCGGCTGGGTCATGAAGTTCGCCGACAGCATGTAGTCGTCATACTGGTTGGTGTAGCCGTTCCAGCCGAGGTCCCAGGGCGTCTTGTTCAGCCAGATCTGCATCGCCTGCGTCGCGACGGTGCGGGCGTTCTTCAGCATGTTCGCCCATTTGCGCTCATGCTTGGCGAGGCTCTTCGTCAGGAAGGGCAACGCGCCGACGGAGATGCCGATGATGACCTTGTCGAAGTCCTTCCCCTGCTCCAGACGCTTCTGCCCTACAGGCGCCCATGACGGCCAGAAGCTCTCCAGGTCCGCTTCGCAGGTCTTCAGCGCCTCGCCCTCGACGAGCTGGTCGAAAAGCGGCCTGTCCGGCCAGCACTGCAGCGGCTCCTTGAAGCCCTTAACCTTCACCGGCTTGTAGGGCTTGTAGGCGTAGGGATCGTCGCCCTTAACCGTCGCCTGCACGTCGATGACGATCTCGGAGACGGTCTTCACCTCCTTGCCCTTCACCGCGATCCGGGTGGAGTTGATCTCCTTAACCTCGTGGAAGAAGGCGAACTTCACCCCGCGCTTCTCGAGGATTTCATGCAGCGGCGCGATCAGCGTCTCGCCCGATCCCGCCTCGAACAGCTGAATGAACTCCCCCATGTAAGTGAAGGTCATCATCGTCCAGTGAAGGTACGCTCCCGCAGCCATCACGGCGGGCCGAATGCTGTCGCCCTCGACATACTGGTAAGTGATGTTCGGGGTGGAGGAGGTCAGCGGGGAGGCGATGGTCGCCTCCGACGCGCCGTGCTTCCTGAGCCATTCGACGTGATCGTATTTGTCGATGGCGGCGAAGCCCTTGAACATGACCTTGTCTGCGACGACGCCGATCAGGATGGTGGCGAGGAAGTCCATCACGAGGCCAGCGCGGCGGATGCGGTCCCGCTCGCTCTCGCTGTCGCCGCCCTTGGCTTCGACGATGCCCATGAAGATGGCGTGCAGCCTGCGGAACTCCGCCGCGACGCCGGGGAAATCGCCGGTCTTCGCCGACGCCTTCACCGTCTCGATGGCTTCGCCGAGGATGCCGTTGATCTTCGCCTTGCCGTCTTCGATGCGGGTGTCGAATTTGCCCTCCGCCGGATCGACCACGAAGGGATGCACCTGCCCCGCGTAGGGCGAGGCGAAGTGCTCCGCGATGTACATCATCGTCGCCGGCGACCGGTAGGTTTTGGCGTAGGCCTGCAACAGGAAGCCGAGGCCCAGCTTCACCAGATTGCCCATCCAGGTGTCGATCCGGGCGAGTTTCTTCACCTGATCGATGGTCAGGTCTTCGCGGTGCATGTCGTTCGTCGGCACCGCGATCGGCCATTTCTTCAGCTTGCCGTCGTCCATCTCGTAGCGGATGACGCCGGACATGCCGTGGAAAGCGGTGGGGTAGTCCTTCAGCGGATGATCGTCCGAGCGGCCGAGCGCGTCGAACACGTCCTTCATCACGGTCATCGCGTTGAAATAGCAGCCGAGAAAGCCGTGGATGCCGTGCTCATAGACCCGCATATGCGCGTCGAGATCGCGGCCCGTGGCGCATTTGCCGCCGACGCGCCAACCCTGCTGATAAACGGTGATGTCGTATTTCTCAGCGTAGTCAGGCTCCTCCGTCAGGCGGAACGCCGCCACCAGAGCCGATGGACCGCCGCCCAATACGGCGATCTTTTCCTTTTTCGCTTGCGTGGCCATGTGAAAAACCTCCCGTCAAATCAGATTGAGAACGCGCCTCCGGCCTTGTTCAGGGCGGCGGCGAACCTTTTCAAAGTCGCCTCGTCGCGGAACGGATGACCGATCCGCAGCGAAGCGTCGGAGAACGCTCCGACTTTCTCCTTGGCGGTCTCCATCGCCGCCCGCGCCGCCTCCGGCTCGTCGAGGCCGATCAGGATCGCCGCGCGCAGGTAATGATTCTGGAACCAGCCGGGCCGGATGATAAGCGCGTAGTCTATCAACTCCAGCGCGTTTTCGAGGTCGCCCTCCACCCATGACGCAAGCGCCTTGGCCCTGATCCAGAGCCCCGACTGCTGGTCATAGGGCGAGAGCGACAGCGCTTCGTCCGCCAGCCGCCGCGCCTCATCGAGGTCGCCGTCGAAGACGTTGAGCCGCGCCAGCTCCCCAATCGCCACCACGAGAGAGGGGGAGAGCCGAAGCCCGTGGCTCACCCGGCTCTTCGCCTGGTCGAGCCCGTCAGGGGTGGAGCACATGACGCCGAGCGTGAACTGCGCCCAGCCGTCATTCGGCGCCGCCTGCACTGCGCGTTGCGCCCAGCGCCGCGCCTCCGCCACGGCGCCGTCGACATCATCCGTCCAGTCGCTCCAGGCGCTCAGCATATGGGTGAAGGCCATCAGGCAGAGCGTCGGCGCGTCGTTCGGCTTGATCTTCGAGGCGGCGGTCAGAAGCCGCTGCGCTTCGGCGTTGTTGCGCGGCGTCGTCGTCCAGAAAAGCCAGCGGGCGCGCATGAGGTAGCGCCAGTGATCGATGCTCTCGGGCTCATCATCCCAGACGATGCCGCCTTCGCGCTTCGCCTCCTCCTCCAGAACCAGCGGCTCGAAGATGGAGGCGATGCGCAGCGCGACCTTCCGCTGAAGCGCCAGGAGGTCGGAGATCTGATCCTCCATCCGATCCGAGAAGACGGTGGCGTTGTCCGCAACCCTGTTCAGCGTCGCGGTGATCGCGACCTGGCTGCGCGACGCCCGCACATCGACGCGAAGCACGTAGTCGGCGTAATCGCGGATGTCGCGCTGCGACCGGTCGATATCGCCGTCGGCGATCGGATAGGGCGACATGTTCAGCGCCGCCACCCGGATCCAGGCGGAGCGCGAAAGGTTCGCGACCAGCTGCTCCGCCACCCCGTCGGCGAGGTAGGCCTGATCGTCGTTCCCCCGCCGAGTCACGTTCATCACCGCGATCACCGGGCGGTCGGAGACGCGCTCCGTCTTCGCCTCGGCTTTCGGCTCCTCCGGTTTCGGCGGCTCTTTCGGCGCCGTTTGCGGCCCCGGCGCCACGAGATCGGCGAGCGACTTGTCCGGCTCCGTCGTCAGCTCGCGCAGGAGGAGCGCGCGGAAGCGTTCGAAATGCGCCCGCGCCTGCCCCCGCCGCCCTGAGCCCAGGAGAGTGCGGATCATGATCTCGCAGCCTTTCTCGTGCAGCGGGTCGATCTGCGCGATCCGGTCGGCGACGACCTGCGCGCGCTCGAACCTGCCCGCATCGACATCGAGAAAGCCGAGACGCGCCAGTGACGCGACCGTCATGTCCTTCAGAAACTCGCGCCGCTCCATCGCCCATTGCTGAAAGCTCTCGGCCCGTGCGGAATTGGAGGCGAGGAAATCGCCGTCGGCGATCTGCATCAGCGCGGCGATCCGGTCGGGATCGTCCGATTCCGCCGCGCGCACCATGGCGGCGCCGTCGTATTCGGCGGCTTCGACGCGCATGGCGACATGGTTGTCGGTGACGTCCAGAAGCGCGTCGAACCCCTCGTCGCCAAGGATCTTCTTCAGGCGCCGGATCTCCTGACGCAGGCTGCCCTTGCCCTGCGTCGGCTCCACCCGCTCCCACAAGAGCTCCACCAGCGCATCGCGGGAGACCGGTCGCGGCGACGCTTCGGCGAGATAGACCAGCATCGCCAGCGATTTCATGCCGAGGGGGAGCGAGCTGTCCTCGCCGACGCGCCCGAGGCCCGTCACGCCGAAGGCGCGCAGCCAGAACGCCGGCCTAGTTCTGGAGCCGTCAGCCACTTCACTTCCCCTCTCGCGCGGACGAGCCGCGCGGGAAACTATAATTGATTTGCCAATTCGACCAATACCGCAATTCGCGCTTTTCGCGAGCGGCGCGTTCGATATTCGACCACCGGTGAATGGACAGGGTATCGACGCGCTGCTATGCGCGCGGCCATGCTGAGACGCCTCTACGATTGGACCCTTGCGCTCGCCGAGACGCCCCATGCGCTCTGGGCGCTCGCGGTGGTGAGCTTCGTGGAGAGCAGTTTTTTCCCGATCCCGCCGCATGTGATGCTGATCCCGATGGTCATCGCGCGACCCGACCGATGGGCGCTGATCGCCTTTGTCTGCGGCGCGGCTTCGGTCGCGGGGGGCGCGTTCGGTTATCTGATCGGGGCCTTCGCTTTCGAAACCATGGCGAGCTGGGTGCTCGACCAGTATGGGTTCCTCGAAGAGTTCGAACGCTTCGCCGCGGAGTTTAACGAACGCGGCGTCTGGGCGGTGCTCTTCGCCGGGGCGACGCCCTTTCCCTTCAAGGTCATAACCATTCTGGCGGGCGCGACGGGGATGGCCTTCGTCCCGTTCCTGCTCGCCTCCATCGCGGCGCGGTTCGGGATTTTCTTCCTGATGGCGGTCCTCCTCTGGAAGATCGGCCCGCCGATCCGCGCCTTCATCGAAAAGCGGCTGGGACTGATGGCCGCGCTCTTCTTCACCCTCTTGTTCGGCGGGTTCGCGGCGGCGAAGTTCCTCTTATGACGCTTTCCCGCGCGCTTCTCCTCGCCTCCCTATTGGGCCCCGCCGCCGTTCTCGGCGCTGCGCTTTTCAGCCAATATGTAGGCGGCCTCGCGCCCTGCCCGATGTGCATCTGGCAGCGCTGGCCCCACGCCATCGCCATCGCGCTCGCCGCCCTCGCGCTTCTACTCGTCCCCCGCCCCGCCTCACGTCTCGTCGCGAAGGCGGCGCTCGGCGCCGGCGCGCTCGCCCTCTTGGTCGGCGCCGGCATCGGCGTCTTTCACGCGGGCGTCGAGCTCGGCTACTGGGAAGGCCCCTCGACCTGCGTCGGCGGCGATATCTCGACTCTCTCCACCGAAGCGCTCATCGCCCAGATCCAGGGCGCGCCGCTCGTGCGCTGCGATGAGATCGCATGGAGCTTCGCGGGCGTCTCCATGGCTGGATGGAACGCGATCCTCTCCCTCGGCCTCGCCGCGTTGACGGCGCTCGCAGCGCGCCGCCTCTGAAGCCCCGCGCAAAACGCCAATTCTTCGGCCGGGAGATCTCGCGCGCGGCCCTCCCCCATCGCTTTCCAGAAATACTCATGGCCGGGCGCAGCCCGCCGCGGCTGACGAGGCGGCCCCTGAAAGGGGCTCCGAGAAGGCCGCCCCTAAGTCCCGCGGAAACCGCTCGCGACCACGAATTTCTCGGAACTGTCCTTGCGGCTCGACGGCGGCTTCATGTGGGACACCTTGGCGAAGCGGCGCTTCAGTTCCCTTTGCAAGTCGCCCTCAGCCCCGCCCGCCAGCACCTTGGCGACGAAGGTGCCCCCCTCCTCCAGCACGTCGAAGGCGAGCCAGGCTGCGGCTTCGCAAAGCGCCATGATGCGGAGGTGATCGGTCTGGCGATGCCCCGAAGACGACGCCGCCATGTCCGACATGACGACGTCTGCGGGACCGCCGAGCCACTCCTTCACGCGCTCATCCGCGCCGTCCTCCAGAAAATCCATCTGGATCAGGTCCGCCCCCGGCACCGGCTCCACTTCCTGCAGATCCAGCCCGATGATCCGACCGACCTTCTTGCCCTTCTTCTCCCCAAGCGCGTTGATCCGGGGAACCGCCACCTGCAGCCACCCGCCAGGCGCGCAGCCGAGGTCCACGACGCGCGCGCCGGGGACCAGAAACCGGTGCTTGTCGTCGATCTCCATGATCTTGAAGGCGGCGCGGCCGCGATATCCTTCGGCTTGCGCCCGCGCGACATAGGGGTCGTTCAGCTGCCGCTCCAGCCAGAGCTTCGAAGAGAGCTTTCGCCCCTTCGCGGACTTCACCCGCGTGCGCAGCTCGCGCTGACCGCGACCGGATTTGCCCCCGCCCGTTTTCCCGCCCGACTTCTCGCCAGCGCCGCTCATTCCGCGCGCGCCGTCTGCGTGTAGATCAGCCCTTCGCGTAGGCCACGGTCCGCGACCCGCAGGTCCTGCCCCGGCCAGACGTTCAAAATGGCGGAGAGGATCGCGCAGCTCGCAACGATGAGCCGCGCCCGGTCCGCGCCGATGGAGGGGTGATGCGCCCGCGCCTCGTCCGAGAGGGAGGCGAGCTCCCGCGCGATCCGCCGCGCCGCGCGCATGGGCAGCCAGAGCCCATCCACCTTGGAGCGGTCGTAGCGCTTCAGCCCCAGATGGGCCGCGCCGATCGTGGTGACGGAGCCGGAAGCGCCGATCAGCTGCAAGCGCTTCTCCTCCCCCTCTTTCGTCATGGCGCGGGCGAACCCCTCGATCAGCTCCTCGAAATACCAGGTCATCAGGCCGAACCGGCGGGAGGGGTCGAGGATCTCCGCGAACTTGTCCTCCAGCGTCGCGACGCCCACCGGGATCGACACCCAGTCGATGATTCGCGCCCGATCTTCCGCCCCACCGCCGTCTCCGCCCGCATCGATGGCCCGCACGCTCGACGCGCGCCGCTCCGGCGGCACATGCGCGACGTCGAGGAGAACGAGCTCGGTCGAGCCGCCGCCGATATCGAAGATCAGGACGAGCTCGGCCCGCTCATCCACCAGCGGACCGCACCCCGCGACCGCGAGGCGGCTTTCCTCCTCCGGCGAGATGATCTCCAGCTCCACGCCGGTCTCCGCTCTGACCCGCGTGGCGAAATCCGCGCCGTTCAGCGCCTGACGGCAGGCGGCGGTGGCGACGGCGCGAAACCGCGCGGGGCGCGCCCGCGCGACCTTGTCCGCGCACACGTTGAGCGCGGCGACGGTCCGATCCATTGCGGCGGGGTCGAGCGCGCCGGATTTCTCGATCCCTTCGCCGAGGCGCACCGCGCGCGAGAAGCTGTCGATCACTTCGAGGGATGCGCCCGCCGTCCGGGCGATCAGGAGCCGGCAGTTGTTCGTGCCGAGGTCCAGGCCTGCGACCGGGGCGCCGAATTCAGATGCTGCTGCGCCGCCGTCCATGCCTGTAGGGCCTCCTTAAGCGGAGGTTAATCAAGGCGGGGAACCACGGCAAGAAGTCGGGGCGGAAAACGCCGCTCCACGCCCCAAATTCAGACGGCGCGGAGCGGAGAGCCCATCAGCCGCAGCCGCCGACGGCGGCGAGGCGCATCGGCTGCGCCTCCACCCCGAGCGCCTGACAGAGCTGATAGGTCAGGTCGGGGTTGTTGAGCGTGTAGAGATGCAGCCGCTCCGCCCCCTCTTTCAGCAGCGCGTCGCAAATTTCCGACGCGATGGAGAGGGAGAGCAGCTCGGACGCATCCGCCTCCTCCGCCCGCTCGAAGGCCGTGTCCATCCAGAGCGGCACGGTCGCGGCGCAGCGCGCGGCGAAGCGCTTCATCTTCTGGAAGTTCTCGATCGGCAGCACGCCCGGGATGATCGGGATCGTCACGCCGCCCGCCACGCAGCGGTCGCGGAACCGCAGAAACGTCTCATGGTCGAAGAAGAACTGGGTGATCGCCTCCGCCGCGCCCGCATCCTCCTTGCGCTTCAGATGCTCAACATCCGCGTCCCAGGAGGCCGCTTCGGGATGGCGCTCCGGATAGGCGCCAACGGAGATCTTGAAGCCGCCCGTATCGCTCAGCGCCTCGATCAGCTCGACGGAGCCGTCGAACCCGTTGGGATGCGGCGCGAAATCCTCGCCTTCCGGTGCGTCGCCCCGTAGGGCGACGATGCGGCGGCAGCCCATTTTGGCGTAAGTGCGCGCAATGGCGAGCGTCTCCAGCTTGCTCGCCCCGACGCAGGTCAGGTGACCCGCGACCTCAAGCCGTGCGCGCTCCCTGATCGTGTGGATCGCGGCGACCGTGCGCTCCCGCGTGGTGCCGCCGGCGCCGTAGGTGACGGAGACGAAGTCGGGCGCGAGCGGCGCCAGCCGCTCAACCGACGACCAGAGCCGCATGGCGCCTTGCGCGCCGTGCGGCGGGAAGAACTCGAACGAAACCTTGGTCCGCGAGTCATCTGCCATGATATTTTCCCGTTCAGGGGCAACGTTTTTCGAGGGTTGCCAATCTCTCGTCGCCGCCGGATTGGCGAAAAAGCGACTGGTTGGGAGATATATGCGACAGACGACTTATGTCCACTGCTAGTTTTGGGTTAGGTAGCGCGCAAAGTGTCGCAAAGCGCGCGCGCGAAGTCGAAATCATGCGCGAAGAACGGCCGACATGCGCGCATCAGAGCGCGTCGGCGCCCAGCGCGCTGAGGAGGAAGCATATGCCGAACGTCGTCACAGTCTATTGGCGGGACATCCCCGCGCAGGTCATCGTCGGCAAGGGACGCCGCGCGGCCAAACGTCCGCTCGCCGAGCGGTTCGAGCAGGCCATCGACCGCTGCGCGATGAAGGTTGGCGCGAAGGACGACGACGCTTATCTGGCTGAATGGCGCAAGGTCGGCCCGGTTGAAGTCGCGGGCGCGGACGATGCGTCGGTCGCGGACGCCGAAGCGGCGCGACTGGAAGCGGAATACGATCAGGACCGGATCAAGGTCCTCATAGCGAATGACGGTTGGGCCCAGACAAAGTGATCTGGTCCCGTTAAGCTCTGGGAGTGTCCCTTATGGCGAAGATCCTGAACCTTTTCGGCGGCAAGAAGCCCGCTCCCGCAGCTCCGGCTTCGGACATTTCCGGCTTTCTCGACGGCTTCTCCATCGAGGTGATGCCGCGCACCGCTGAGAAGATCGAGAGCTTCAGCGAGATCCTGCCCGAGGGCACGCGCGTCTACATCGCCCATATCGAAGGCACGCCGATCGAGGACATGGTCGCGACCGCCAAGCGCATAGCGGGCGAAGGTTTTCCGGTCATGCCGCACTTCCCGGCGCGCATCATCAAGGATCGCGCGACCCTCGCCGACTGGATCGCCCGCTATCAGGGCGAGGCGAATGTGGATCAGGCGCTCCTCCTCGCGGGCGGCGTGGACAAGCCGCATGGCGACTTCTCCGACTCGATGCAGCTCGCTGAAAGCGGCGCCTTCGACGAGGCGGGCTTCAAGCGCCTCCATTTCGGCGGCCACCCCGAGGGCAACAAGGACATCGATCCTGACGGCGGCGACGCCAACGTCTCCGCCGCGCTCCGCTGGAAGAACGACTTCCAGTCGCGCACCGACGCCGAGATGGCGATCGCCACGCAGTTCTGCTTCGAGGCCGGCCCCGTCATCGAATGGGCCGACAAGCTGAAGGCGGACGGAATCACCCTGCCCGTCCATATCGGCGTCGCCGGCCCCGCGAAGCTGCAGACGCTGATCAAGTTCGCCCTCGCCTGCGGCGTCGGGCCGAGCCTCCGCGTCCTCCAGCGCCGCGCCGCGGACGTCACAAAGCTGATGCTGCCCTTCACCCCGGAGGACTTCATCGCCGAGCTCGCGCGCCACAAGGCGGCGAACCCGGATTTCAACATCGAGACGGTCCACTTCTTCCCGCTCGGCGGCATCAAGAAGACGGCCGAGTTCACCGATGAGTTCGGCGCGACCCGCCCGCTCGCCGCCACCGCTTAATCCAGACCCGAAAGTCCGAGGCACATGACCCGCACCGTCGTCGAATCGAAAACCAAAACCGTCGTCATCGGCTTTGATCAGCCGTTCTGCGTGATCGGCGAGCGGATCAATCCCACCGGGCGCAAGAAACTCGCGGCCGAGCTGGAGATGGACGACTTCACGACGGTGGAGAAAGACGCGCTGGAGCAGGTCGCCTGCGGCGCCCATATCCTCGACATCAACTCGGGCGCGGTTTTCTCCAACAAGATGGCCGAAGACCCCCGCTACGCCGACAACAACTTCGTCGAGCCGGCGTTGATGAAAGCGCTGGTGGAGCGGGTGCAAGCGCTCGTGGACGTCCCGCTCTGCATCGACAGCTCCGTGCCCGGCGCGCTGGAGAATGGTCTGGAGGAGGCGGAGGGCCGCCCCCTCCTCAACTCCGTCACCGGTGAAGAAGAACGGCTGGAGATGGTCCTGCCGCTCGTCAAAAAGTACAACGTGCCGGTCGTCGCGATCTCCAATGACGATACCGGCATCTCCGAAGACCCGGACGTGCGCTTCGCGGTGGCGAAGAAGATCGTAGAGCGCGCCGCCGATTTCGGCATCCCGGCGCATGACATCGTGGTCGACCCCCTAGTCATGCCCATCGGCGCAATGGCGACGGCCGGTCATCAGGTCTTCACCCTGGTGCGGCGCCTGCGCGAAGAACTGGGCGTAAACACGACCTGCGGCGCGTCCAACATCTCCTTCGGGCTGCCGAACCGGCACGGGATCAACAACGCCTTCCTGCCAATGGCGGCGGCGGCGGGGATGACCTCCGCGATCATGAACCCGGTGCAGCTCGGCGCATCCCAGAAGAAGGTCGCGGAAAAGATCGAGGCGCTGGCGGCGCAGGGGATCGTTATCCCGGATGGCGCCGACTGGGACGCGCTCGCGCCCCTTCTCGGCCTCGGCTCGATGAAGGGCGCCCCGTCGAAAGAGATCGAGGCGATCAAGGCCGCCGATTTCCTCTTGAACAACGACCCGTCGGGCGGGAACTGGATCTCCTTCAACAAGCCCGCCGGCGGCGGCGCGACGGGCGAAGGCGGCGGGCGCGGCGGACGGCGGCGGCGGCGCTCGGCGGCCTGATCCGATGGAGACGGTCGAGGCGACGCCCGACCGTCTCGTCCTGCGCAGCGGCTTCCCTTTCTTCGGCGTGTTCCTCGCGCTCGGCGGCGGTTTCGGCCTCTGGCGCGCAGCGATGCATCCCGGTGATTTCGAAACCGACGTGGAGCGTTATGTCGTCGGCGCGATCTTCCTCGGCCTGATCGCCCTCGCCTGGTGGGCGTTCCCCCGCACGACGCTGGTCATGGACCGGAGCGAGGGCGTCGCGGTCATCTCGGAGCAACGGATCGGGCGGCGAGCGACGCGGGCCTTTCGCATCGCGGATATCGACGGCGTCCGCGTCCTCAACGTGGGACGCAAGGGCCGCTCCCTCGTCCCGCACCTGATGGTAGGCGGCGCAAAGCATCCGATCACGCGCGCCAGCCTCCGGGGCGAGCGCGCCTATGAAGTCCAAAGAACGATAGAAGAATGGCTCACCGCCGCCTGACCCCTTGCGCCCCTGCTTCCTCAAAATACGCATGAGGCGCAGAGCGCCGGCGCGGTTGACGAGGTGGCCCATGAAAGGGGCGCCGAGGAGGCCGCCCCTCCCCGCTCAGGCCCCGAACTCAGGCTTCGAGCTCGGCGTCCCAGTAAAGGAAGTCGGTCCAGCTCTCGTGCAGGTAGTTCGGCGGAAACTTCCGCCCGACATTCCGGAGCTGCTCCGCCGCCGGCCGCATCGGCGGCTTGCGCAGGTTCATCCGCGCCTCTTTCAGCGATTTGTTCCCCTTCGAGAGATTGCAGCGCCCGCAGGAGGCGACGACGTTCTCCCATGTCGTCCGCCCGCCTTTGGAGCGCGGAATGACATGGTCGAAGGTCATCTCCCCCGTCGCCCCGCAATACTGGCAGGCGAACTCGTCGCGCAGGAAGAGGTTGAAGCGGGTGAACGCCGGATAAGGCGCGGGCTTCACGTATTCGCGCAGAACGACCACGGAAGGCAGCCGCATCTCCATCGATGGGCTGCGCGCGACCGTATCGTATTCGGCGACGATGCTAACGCGGTCGAGGAAGGACGCCTTAACGGCCTCCTGCCACGGCCAGAGCGACAGCGGGAAATAGGATAAGGGACGATAATCGGCGTTAAGGACCAATGCCGGATGGTCCTTGAGCCGGGCGGGGCTGCGGACGAAAGTATCGATCGCCCCCGCGCTCATAACGGATGTCGCTCTCTGAAGACGCCTCTTGGCTCCACCGGCTTCATAGTCCCGCTCCTGCTCGACTGTCCCCGGGCGTTCATCGCCTCTATTTGGCCGCGACTATATCTGGCGGCGAAAGGCGATCAAGACTCAAGATCGGGTGGAGCGCGAAACTTCTGTGACGAACGGACGCGACCCTAACCGGCGAAATTGCGCTTGATGAACTCCAGCGCGAGCCCGAGCCCGTCGGGTGCGATCCCATGACCGACGCCCTGGCTGATGTGCCATTCCACGTTGAGGCCCTCGGCGGCGAGCGCCGAGCGCGCCTCGTGAATGCTCTCCACCGGCACCATCTCGTCCTGATCGCCATGCACCAGCAGGATCGGCGGCTTGGCGGTGATCGGGCCATCCTCCTCTACCGTGATCAGGCGCCCGGAGAAGCCGACGACGCAGGCGAACGGGTCGGGGCGGCGGAGGCAGACCGTCAGGCTCATCATCGTGCCCTGACTGAAGCCGACGACCGCGACGCGATCCGCCGTAAGCCCCTCCTCCTCCAGACATTCGTCGAAATACTGATGCAGCGTCGTCACCGCCCTGCGCGCGCCCTCCTTCATCGCGCTCTCAGGCGAGCCGTCTAGCCAGGAGATCGGGAACCACTGATATCCCATCGGGTTCACCGCGCAGCGCTCCGGCGCGTTGGGGCTGCGGAAAGCCGTGTTCGGCAAATGGGGCGCGAGCGCCTGGGCGAGGCCGAAGAGGTCGTTCCCGTCCGCGCCGTACCCGTGGAGGAGGATGACGAGGCTGTCCTTTTTCCCCGACGCCGCCTCAGCGCGCGGCCCTTCAAGAATGCTCATGTCGCGCCCTCCCTGCCTTTGACGTGGTGGTAGTAGGCGAAGAGGATGCGCGCGGCAACGCTGCGCCAGGGCCGCCAGGCCTCCGCCTGTTCGCGAAGCGCCGCTTCGCTCGGGCGCTCCTCCATCCCGTAGAGGACGCGCGCGGATTCGCGGAGCGCGAGGTCGCCCGGCGCGAAAATGTCGGCGCGCCCGACGGCGAACATCAGATAGATCTCCGCCGTCCAGACGCCGACGCCCTTGATCGCGGTCAGAAGCTCGACCGCCTCCTCCTCCGGCAGCTCGCGGAGGGCCGCGTAATCCAGCCGGGCGTCGGCGATGGCCTTGGCGTAGCGGGCCTTCGGGCGCGAGAGGCCGACGGCGCGCAGCGCATCCTCATCCGCCGCGCGCACCGCGTCTTCGACGTTCAATCCCGCCGCCTCCACACGTCCCCAGATGCCCCGCGCGGCGGCGACGGAAACCTGCTGGCTGACGATCGCCTGCATGAGCGCGGGAAATCCGTCCGCCCGCCGCCTGAGCGGCGCCTCCCCAATGGCGTCGAGCGCTTCGGCGAGGCGCGGACACATGCCGGCCAGCGCCGCCGCGCCTTCGTTCACATCCGCCTGGGTTTCGATGATCTTCAACGTGGTCCGGCTCACGCGGCCGCGACTTCGGTCGCGATCGCGCCGACGACCTCGCGCACGAGCGCTTCGTTCTCGCCCTCCGCCATCACGCGGATCAGCGGCTCCGTCCCGGACTTGCGGATGAGGACGCGGCCGGAGCCGTTCAGCTTCTCCTCCCCATCCCGGATCGCCGCGCCGACCGCGTCGGAGGCGAGCGGGTCGCCCTTCGCCGCGTCGTAACGGACGTTCTCGAGCACCTGCGGATAGGGGGCGAACATGGCGAGCGTCTCCGACGCCGGGCGCCCGCCGCGCTGAAGCGCGATCAGGACCTGAAGCGCGGCGATCAGCCCGTCGCCCGTGGTCGCGTGATCGGACAGCACCACATGGCCGGACTGCTCGCCCCCGACATTGTAGCCGGAGCGGCGCATCTCCATCACCACGTTGCGGTCGCCGACGCCGGTGCGGATCAGGTCGAGCCCGTCGGATTTCAGCCGCTTCTCCAGACCCATATTCGACATCACCGTGGTGACGACGCCGCCGCCTCTCAGGCGCCCCTCCCCGTTCAGGACGGTGGCGATCAGCGCGATGATCTGGTCGCCGTCGACGATCCGCCCCGTCTCGTCGATCAGAATCACCCGATCCGCATCGCCGTCGAGCGCGACGCCGAGATCGGCGCCCTCCAGCAAGACGCGGTCGACGCAGGCTTTGGGAGAGGTGGAGCCGCAGCCCCTGTTGATGTTCGTCCCGTTCGGGTCGACGCCGAGCGGCACGACCTCGGCCCCAAGCTCCCACAAGATCGTCGGGGCGGTCTTGTAGGCGGCGCCGTTCGCGCAATCGACGACGATCTTGAGGCCGTCCAGCGTCAGGTCCTTTGGAAAGGTCGACTTGGCGACCTCGATATAGCGTCCCACCGCATCGTCGATTTGCTTGGCGCGGGCGATCTTCTCCGCCGGGGCGAGTTCGACCGACCCCATGAGGGCTTCGATCTTCGCCTCCTGCTCATCGGAGAGCTTGTAGCCGTCAGGCCCGAAGAACTTGATGCCGTTATCCTGATAGGCGTTGTGGGAGGCGGAGATCATCACCCCGAGATCGGCCCGCATGGACCGCGTCAGCATCCCGACGGCGGGGGTGGGGATCGGGCCGGTCTGAAGCACTTCCATGCCGACGGAGGTGAAGCCCGCCTCCATCGCGCCTTCGATCATGTAGCCGGAGAGCCGCGGATCTTTACCGACGACGACCCGGTGGAGGTGCGAGCCCTTGGTGAAATAGCGCCCCGCCGCCTGCGCCAGCCGCATGACGAGTTCGGGCGTCATCGCGCCCGAATTCGCGCGCCCGCGCACGCCGTCCGTTCCGAAAAGACCCGCCATCGCTCAGGGCTCCCATAGTCCGCTCGCCGCCGACCATACATCAATCGCCTCGCGCGTCGCCCGAACGTCGTGAACGCGCAGGATTTGCGCACCCTGCGCCGCGCCGGCCAACGCGGCGCCGATTGAGCCCGGACCGCGCTTCGCCGCTTCCTTAACGCCGGAGAGCTTTCCGATGAACCCCTTGCGCGACGCGCCGAGCATCACCGGACAGCCGAGCCCCTGAAAGGCGGCCAGCCCGGAGATCAGTTCGAGATTGTGCGTCATCGTCTTGCCGAAACCGATGCCGGGGTCGACTATGATGCTCGTCCGCGGGATCCCGGCGGCGACGCAAGCGCGGATGCGGTCTTCGAGCCAGGCGTAAACCTCGATCAGGACGTTCCGATAACTCGGATCGTCCTGCATCGTCTTCGGATCGCCTTGCGCATGCATCAGACAGACCGCGCCGCCCGAAGCAGCAAGATCGGCGGCGACGGCGAGGCTCTCTTCATCAAGGGTGAGCGCGCTTACATCGTTGAAAAGCCGCGCGCCCGCCGCGATTGCGGCGCGGGCCGTGGCCGCGTTGCGGGTGTCGATCGAGATCGGCGCGATGAGACCGGCTTTCATCAGTCCTTCGATCACGGGGAGGACGCGATCCTGCTCTTCCGCCGGAGAAACGGCGTCGGCGCCGGGGCGCGTGCTCTCCCCACCGATGTCGATGAAACTCGCGCCCTCCTCCGCCATCTCCAGACCGCGCGCGATCGCCGCCTCCGCCGCGTCATGGGCGCCGCCATCGGAAAAACTGTCCGGCGTGGCGTTCAGGACGCCCATGAGCCGCGGATAGTCCATGGAGACGCCGAGGAGAGGCGCGCGCGCCTCCGAATAGGGCGTCAGCGCGTCCGGCGAGACCGATTTCAGCGGCAAACGCCGCGCCGCGCGGTCGAAACTGAGCGTCTCCATGCGCTTGAAGAGGATCGGCCCGCCCGCCAGCGGCGCACCGTCGCTACCCGGCGAGGTTTCGCAAATCGGGCGCAGGAGAAAGTCGCGCATCGGCATCGGCTCCGCTTTTTACCAATCAACTCAACGGCTAGCGCATATTTTGTAGCGCGGCAAATCACATCACGATCCTTTAATCACACTATGATTAAGCTAATTATTTTTTATGGTCACCTGACAACGTATTAATTTGTAATCCACATTACTGAGACATAGCTTTCCCTCACGCGCAGAGAAGCAACGGGAAATCATGACCCATATCGCCTCACACTCCGCATTCGCCCCGGACGACGTCCGCACCGCAACCGCTAACCGCGCGCCGCGCGATCCGATCATCGTGATCGGCGCGGGCCCGATTGGGCTCTACGCCGCCTTTCAGGTCGGCCTCCGGGGCATGCGCCCTGTGATCGTCGACGCCCTGCCGGAGGTCGGCGGGCAATGCGCGGCGCTTTACCCTGAGGGCGAGATCCTCGACGCGCCCGGCTTTCCCGCCATCAAGGCGGCGGAGCTGATCGCGCGGCTCACAGAGCAGCTCTCGCCCTTCGATCCGCTCTACCTGACGAGCCGGCGCGCGATGTCGGTCTGGGGGAGCGTGGAGAGCGGTTTCAGCGTCGAGACCGACACCGGCGAGACGATCACCGGAGCGGGCGTCATCTTCGCCGGCGGCGCTGGCGCTCTGAGACCACGGCGCCTGGCGGCGAAGGGCGCGGAAGGCCTCGGCCCCAAGGCGCTCGGCTACGCGCCCGAAGCGGCGCCGGAGGCCGGACGCATCGCCATCGTCGGCGCCGGGCCGACGGCGGTGGAGACCGCGCTCGCCTTCGCCAGCGCCTCGGAGACCACGGCGCTGATCCACGACGCGCCGCTCAGCGCCGCGCCCGCCCGGATCGACGCCCTCCACGCGGAGGCGCGGCTGAACCGGCTGACCCTGATCGAAGGCGAGGTGACGCGGATCGAAAGCGCGGACGGGCGCTTGACCGCCATCGACGTCGTCACCGACGTCGCCTCGGGCGGCGAGACCCTGCGCTACGATCTGGATTACCTCCTCGTGCAGGCCGGGCTGGAGCTGATCCAGGGCGGCCTGACCGGGCTGGAGCCGATCCGCGACCCGCGCACCGGCGAGACCGCCACGCCGGGCGTCTTCATCACCGGCGACGCGGTGGAGGGCGAAGGCCGCCCGCCCGTCGTCGCCGCCGGTTTCGCCGAAGCCGTCCGCGCAGCCGAAGCCATGCAGGATCGCGTCGCGCCCGACGCGCCGCGCGCCCTGCCCCACACCGCATCCTCCCCCATGCTGCGCGCCCGTCTGGGCGCCGCCTGATCGCAAAGGAACCGAGATATGCCCAAGACGTTCTCCCCCGCCGTGATGACCGCCAACGACCTCCTCGAAGGCGACGCCGTCTGGTGGACCGGGGCGGCCTGGTCCCGCGACCTCGCCGCCGCTCAGGTCGCCGAGACACCCGACGCCGTAGAGGCGCTGAGCGCCTTCGCCTCCTCCGCCGCGCTGGAGGCGCAGGTGGTCGGCCCATACCTCGTGGACGTGACGCTCGCCTCCGGCGCCCCTTTCCCCACCGTGCGCCGCGAAGCGATCCGCGCGGACCGCGAGCCGACCTTCGCCTACGCGCCCGAACCGCTTGAGAAGGCCGCCTGATGTATCGCTATGACGAATTCGACGCCGCCTTCGTCGCCGACCGCGCCGCGGAGTTCCGCGGCCAGGTCGCCCGCCGTCTGTCAGGGTCGCTGACGGAGGAGGAGTTTCGTCCCCTGCGTCTGATGAACGGCGTCTATCTGCAGCTCCACGCCTACATGCTGCGGGTCGCGATCCCTTACGGCACCTTGAGCGGCGCGCAGATGCGGATGCTCGCCCACATCGCGGAGAAGTACGATCGCGGCTACGGCCACTTCACCACGCGCCAGAACATCCAGTTCAACTGGCCGAAGCTGAAGGATGTGCCCGACATCCTCGACGATCTGGCGAGCGTGGAGATGCACGCGATCCAGACCTCCGGCAATTGCATCCGCAACACGACCTCCGACCCCTTCGCGGGCGTCGCGCCGGATGAGGTGGAGGACCCGCGGATGACGGCCGAGCTGATCCGCCAGTGGTCGTCGCTCCACCCGGAATTCACATTCCTCGGGCGCAAGTTCAAGATCGCCGTCACCGGCGCAGAAGAAGACCGCGCCGCGATCAAGGTCCACGATATCGGCATTCAGGTGCTGAAGAACGAAGCGGGCCAGACCGGCTACCGTGTGCTCGTCGGCGGCGGGCTCGGCCGGACGCCGATGATCGGCAAGGTGATCCGCAACTGGCTGCCGAAAGCGGACTTGCTGCCGTATCTGGAGGCGTGCCTGCGGGTCTACAACCTGAACGGACGGCGGGACAACAAGTACAAGGCCCGCATCAAGATCCTCGTCCATGAGCTGGGGATCGACGAATACAAGCGTCAGGTGGAGGAGGCGTTCGCCCGCCTCGACGGTGAAACCATCGCGCCCGACGCCGCCGAGGTTGCACGGATCGAAAGCTATTTCGCGCCGCCCGCCTATGAGGCGCTGGCCGATGAGAGCGTCCTCTTCGAGCGGATGAAGCGCGAAGACGCGGCCTTCGCCGCATGGGTGGAGCGGAACGTGCATGCGCACCGCACCCCCGGCTACGCCGTCGCCACCATTTCGCTGAAACCTGTCGGCGGCGCCCCCGGCGACGCCACGGCGGAGCAGATGCGGGCGATGGCGGAGATTGCGGAGCGGCATTCGATGGATGAGCTGCGCGTGACGCATGAGCAGAACGTCGTCCTGCCGAACATTCGCAAGGACGAGCTCTACGCCGTCTGGCGCAAGCTGGCGGCGCAGGGGCTGGATGCGGCGAACAAGGGGCTGGTGACGGACATCATCGCCTGCCCCGGCCTCGACTACTGCAACCTCGCCACCGCGCGCTCCATCCCGGTCGCGCAGATGATCGCGGAGCGGTTCAAGGACCCCGCGCTGCAACAGAAGATCGGACCGCTTTCGATCAAGATCTCCGGCTGCATCAACGCCTGCGGGCACCACCATGTGGGCCATATCGGCATTCTCGGCCTCGATAAGGCGGGGGTGGAGAGCTACCAGATCACCCTCGGCGGCGACGCGACGGAGACGGCTGCGATCGGCGAGCGGACCGGGCCGGGCTTTTCGTTCGAGGACGTTACGGACGCGATCGAGACACTGGTCGCGACCTATCTCGACCGACGCTTGGCCGGCGAGACCTTCCTTCAATGCTATCGCCGGATCGGCATGGCCGAGTTCAAGGAGACGCTCTATGCCGCTGCGTGACGACGCGGGCCCGCTCGACGACCGCTGGACGCGGGTGGAGCCGGGCGAAGACTTAGCTGAGCGCTCGCTTCTTGGTTTCACGGACGCCGATGAGCGAGGGCCGAGCCTCGCGGGGATCGACCCCGCTCGCCTCGGTCTTCACGTCGCGAACGACGTGCAGCCAGACGCGCTGGTCCCCTGGTTCGACAAGATCTCCCTTATCTCGATCGACTTCCCGTCCTTCGCCGACGGACGCGGCTTCTCCATCGCGCGGGCGCTGCGCCAGCGGGGCTACACCGGGCGCCTCCGGGCGCGTGGCCCGGTGATCGCGGATCAATACGCCTATCTCCGCGCCTGCGGGTTCGACGAGGTGGAGACGCCCGAGGCGGTCTCCAATCGCCAGCCGGAGGCCCAATGGGCGGAGATCTCCGCCGTGGAGCGCCTTCGCTATCAGCGCGGCTATCCCGGCGCGCGCAACATACTAGACGCCCGGCGAGAGGCCCGGGGATGACCCTCGCGCCCCTCGCCGCGCTCGACCCTGCGGGACAGGCGGCGATCCTCGGCGCGCAATATGCGAGGCTGGGGGCGGAGGACATGCTGCGAGAAGCGCTCCTCGGGGACCTCAAGGGGCGCGTGGCGCTCGTCTCTTCCTTCGGAGCGGAGAGCGTCGCGCTCCTGCATCTCGTGGCGTCGGTTGATCGAGGGACGCCGGTGGTCTTCCTCGACACCGAGATGCTCTTCCCAGAGACGCTGGACTATCAGGCCCGGATCGCGCAGGCGCTTGGGCTGACGGATATGCGGATCGTCCGGCCTTCGCCCGATGACCTCGCGGGCGACGCGGATGGAACGCTCCATCAACGCGATACCGGCGCCTGTTGCCATCTTCGCAAGGTCGCTCCCTTGGAGCGGGCGCTGACGGGCTTCGACGGCTGGATCACCGGTCGCAAGCGGTATCAGGGCGGCCAGCGCATTGCCTTGTCGAAGTTCGAGACCGACGAAGCGGGCCGGCTGAAGCTGAACCCGCTCGCCGACTGGGGACCGGCAGACGTGCGCGCCTACATCCGCCGCCACGATCTGCCGCCGCATCCGTTGACGGCGCAGGACTATCCCTCCATCGGGTGCGCGCCCTGCACCAGCCCTGTCGCGCCCGGCGAAGACCCGCGCGCGGGGCGCTGGCGGGGCGAGGCGAAGACCGAATGCGGCATTCACGTCGCCGACGGGAAGATCATTCGCGGCGCGGCGTAAGGCTCAGAGCGTCGGACACATGCCTCCGTCGAGGTTCACCGCCGTTCCCGTGATATAGGCCGCCCGCGCCGAGCAGAGGAAAGCGGCGAGGTCGGCGTAATCCTCCGCCTCTCCCACCCTGCCCATCGGAACCTTGGCGGCGAGCTGGTCGTAAAAGGCGGAGAGGTCGCCGCCGGCCGCGCGGCGCTCCCATTGGGCCGACTTCAAAAGACCAATGCAGATCGCGTTGACCCGGATGTTGTCGGCTGCGAACTCGCCCGCCAGCGATTTGGTGAGGTTCAGTCCGGCCGATCGCATGACGGAGGTCGGCAGCGCCTGTGGCGCCGGCGCCTTGCCGCCGCCGATGGAGGCGTTGACGATCGCCCCGCCGCCCGCTCGGCGCATCAGCGGAACCGTCAGGCGGCACATACGTACGGCGGCCATGACCTTGAGCTGAAAATCGGCCTCCCACGCCGCATCTTCCAGCGTCTCCAGCGCCTGGGCGGCGGAGGCGCCGGCGTTGTTGACGAGAATGTCGACGCCGCCGAACCGGGCCTCCGCCGCCGCGACGAGCGCCTCGCAATCCTCTGCGCGCGTGACGTCTCCCGCGCAGGCGATGGCGTCGCCTTCGCCGGATGCGGCCGCTGTCTCGACGGCCGCCTCAAGATGCGCGGCGCGGCGCGCGCTCATCACCACATTCGCGCCCTCCGCGACGAAGCGCTTCGCCGTTGCGAGGCCAAGGCCGTCGCTGGCGCCGGTGATGATCGCGGTCTTGCCCGCCAGTCGTAGGTCGAAGGTCATCGCAGCTATCCTGTTCGCTAGTCTGTTTACGCGGACGGCGATGCGCCCGATCGCAAGCACTTCGTCAGAAATCCGGTTTTCTGACAATCTTCAGGACAATCTTAACTTCTTTACCGCTCCCGCACCGAGGTCAGCGTGGGGCGGCGAACCGGCCTTCAGCCCCCGCGCTGAGCCGCGAAAAAGACCCTTCGAAAAGGGAACCACGCGCCGCCGTCCGGTCGGCGCGGATAGGCGTCGTCCAGCGCCTCATCCCACATGGCGTGAAAGCGCGCCGTCTCTTCCGCGTCGAGTTTCGCGAGGATCGGACGCGCTCCCGTAGAGGAGACGAACGCGCGGACGGGGTGGCCCCCGTCCTTCGCGGGATCGAGGCGCTGATGGTATTCGCTCGTCCAGATGTCGACCGTCGCATCGGGGAGGAGATCGGCGTAGCGCGCCTCAGGCAACGGTCCAGGGAACGGCGTCCACGCTTCGAAAAGGTCCGGGCGGATGGCGGCTGCGGCGGCGATCATCGTCTCATGGGAGGGACGCGCGAGCTGCCCCGGCATCTGAACGGCCAGCGCGCCGCCGGACGCAAGCATGCCGAAGAGGCGCGGAATGAGCGTTTCATGATCAGGCAACCAATGCAGCGCGGCGTTGGAGAAGATCAGCGCTGCAGGCCCGTTGGCGGACCATTCGGCGATATCCGCCTCGATGATCTCGTCATAGCAACCCGCAGCGGACGCTTTCGCGAGCATGCCAGACGAGGCGTCCACGCCAACCAGTCGCCGATCCGGAAACCGGCGCCGGAGCGCAGGGCCGACAGCGCCCGCGCCGCAGCCGAGGTCGACGATGTCGCCTTCCCCCAAAAGCGGAACCCGCGCCAGAAGGTCCAGCGCGGGTCGCAATCTCAGGTCGCGGAACGCCTCGTAAGCGGCGACGTTCCACTGATGGTCGCTCAAGAGGGTTGCGGCTCCATGCCTCCATCCTCGTCGCCCTTCTTCCGTCCCGTTTTCGGAATGGAGGCGAGGCGCGGCTTGCCGGTCTGGCTCGGCGGCGGCGCGCCGCCGTCATCGGAGCGATCAAGCTCTTCGCCGTTGATGACCTGCTGGATCTCTTCGCCGGTCAGCGTCTCGTACTCCAGAAGGCCCTGGGCGAGACGCTCCCATTCCTCGTTATGCTCGGTGAGGATGCGCCGCGCCGTCTCATAGCCTTCGTCGATGATCCGGCGGACTTCCTCTTCGATCACCCGCTGGGTCTGGCCGGAGATGCGGACATTGCCGCCCATCGCGCCGAGATAGGTGTCAGTCTGGTCGGCGTAGTCGATATTGCCGAGCTTGTCGGAGAAGCCGAACTGCGTGACCATCGCCCGCGCGATCTTGGAGACCTGCTGGATGTCCGAGGTCGCGCCGGAGGTGACGTTCTCCTCCCCGAACTTCAGCTCCTCGGCCACCTTGCCGCCCATCGCCATGGCGATCTTGGACGTGTATTTCTTGAAGGTGACGGAATACTGGTCCCGCTCCGGCAGGCTCATCACAAGCCCAAGGGCGCGACCGCGCGGAATGATCGTCGCCTTGTGGATCGGGTCATGCTCGGGCACGTGCAGGCCGACGATAGCGTGACCGGCTTCGTGATAGGCGGTGAGGGTCTTCTCCTCCTCCGTCATCACCATGGAGCGGCGCTCGGCGCCCATCATGATCTTGTCCTTCGCCTTCTCGAAATCCTCCATGGTGACGAGCCGCTTGCCGGCCCGCGCCGCATGGAGCGCCGCTTCGTTCACGAGGTTGGCGAGGTCGGCGCCGGAGAAGCCCGGCGTGCCGCGCGCGATGATCTTGAGATCGACATTCGGCGCCAGCGGCACGTTGCGGGCGTGGACCTGTAGGATCTTCTCGCGGCCCATGACGTCGGGGTTGTTCACGGTCACCTGACGGTCGAAACGGCCTGGGCGGAGCAGCGCGGGGTCGAGCACGTCCGGACGGTTGGTGGCGGCGATCAGGATCACGCCCTCGTTCGCCTCGAACCCGTCCATCTCGACCAGAAGCTGGTTCAGCGTCTGCTCGCGCTCATCATTGCCGCCGCCATACCCGGCGCCGCGATGGCGGCCGACGGCGTCGATCTCATCGATGAAGACGATGCAGGGCGCGTTCTTCTTCGCCTGCTCGAACATGTCGCGCACACGGGAGGCGCCGACGCCGACGAACATCTCGACGAAGTCGGAGCCCGAAATGGTGAAGAAGGGCACGCCCGCCTCCCCCGCGATGGCGCGGGCGAGAAGCGTCTTACCGGTGCCCGGCGGGCCGACGAGCAGCGCGCCTTTCGGAATCTTGCCGCCGAGGCGGGAGTATTTCTGCGGGTCCTTCAGGAACTCGACGATCTCCTCGAGCTCCTCCTTCGCCTCGTCAATGCCGGCGACGTCGTCGAAGGTGACCTTGCCGGTCTTCTCCGTCAGCAGCTTGGCCTTGGATTTGCCGAAGCCCATCGCGCCGCGACCGCCGCCCTGCATCCGGTTCAGGAAGAAGATCCAGATGCCGAAAATGATCAGCATCGGAAGCCAGAAGCCGAGGGTGGAGAGGAGCCCGCCCTGCTGCTGCGGCTCGACGTTCACGGCCACGTCGTGGGCGCGCAGGTCGCCCATGATGTCGGCGCCCATCGGCTGATAGGTGGTGAAGCGGGTGTTGTCGCCGAGACGGCCCGTCACTTTCTCCCCATCGATCACGACCTCGCGGACCTGGCCGTTCTCTACGCGGTTCAGGAAGTCGCTGAAGGCGATTTCGCCGCTGTTCGAGCGCGACGCGCCCTCGCTGAAGACGTTGAAGAGCGCCACGAGAAGAAGGATCGCGACCGCCCAAAAGGCGATGTTTTTGGCGTTGCCCACGGAATAGGACCTCAGTTTGCTTGCGCGTTCGCGCCGGAGGTGCCTCCTCCGTCGCCTCTCGCACTTAAGATATGGTGTATTGCGCCCGGATCAATCTGTCAGCCCCGGCCCGTCGCGGCGCGGAAGGTCGCATCCGCCACGGCGAAGCGCGCCGTCATACCCGCGCCGAACCCGGCGAGCGGCGCGGCGGCGAGCTCGTCGCCCCGCCAAAGCGCCGGCGAGGCGATCCGCGCGCCCTTCGGCGCCGCGCGCCAGCCCTTCGGCGCTGAGAGGTCGCCCGCGTCGATCAGATCGCCGACAATGCGGTCGCCCGCCATGCCGAGCGGCCCGACCGTCGCGTTCTCCCCGCTTTGAACTGAGACCGCGAAACGCCCGTCCCAAAGACGACCTTCGACGAATTCGGGCCGAACGGCGGAAGCCTCGCGCGCTATGATCGCGCCCGCCGGGCCGTCAGGGCGGATCACGCAGCCATGGAGGCTCCGACCGCCGCCGAGGCGCAGGCCCAGCATCGCGGTCAGCGCCTCGGCTTCGGCGCCGGCGCGCGGCCCATACTCGGCCCCGGCCGCCTGCGTGAGGACCGCGCGGAAAAGGCGACGCGTCAACTCGTCCGGCGCCGCGCGGAGCGGCGCGAGTTGCAGGCGCAGCTCCCCGCAATGGCCCCAAGCGGCGGCGCTGCGGAAAAGGTCCGCCGCCGCCTCGTCCAGCGCATCGCGCGCCTCGGACAGGCGGGAGGCCGTCTCCGCAAGACCCTCAATCGTCACCCCAAGATCGGCGAGCGTCTCCAGCGCCGCGCGGGCGCGCACCCGGTCGTATTTCGGATCGTCATTGGTGGGATCGTCCACCCAGCGGACGCCCCGATCGCGGAGGAAGAGGCGCAACGCCTCCCGCCGGACGCCGAGCAGGGGGCGCAGCCACACCGTTCCGGCCGCTTCGCTGCGCATCGCCATGCCGGAGAGCCCGTCGACGCCCGCGCCCCGGCCGAGGCGCATCAGCACCGTCTCCGCCTGATCGTCCATCGTATGGCCGAAGGCGACGGCGGACAGGCCGCATCGCGCCGCCCAGTCGGAAAGCAGCCCGCGCCGCGCCGCCCGCGCCGCCGCCTGCACGTTGCCGCGCCCGTCCCAATCGGACCAGTGAAGCGTCTCAACGGGCCGCCCAAGGGCCGTCGCCGTTTCAACGACCAACGCCGCCTCGTCAGCGCTTTCCGGGCGCAATCCATGATCGACCGTCGCGACGCTGAGCTGGCGCCCTCGCGCCCGCGCCCAGTCGTCGGCCATGAGCATGAGCGCCATGCTGTCGCCGCCGCCAGAGACGGCGACGCCAAGCGCGCCCTCAGGCGCCGCCGCGTCGAGCGCGGCGAAAACTTCGTCCGTTGGGGAAGCGGTCATGCGCCTCAGCCGCAACCGGCGCGCTGCGCTTCGGCGCGCGCCTCTTGCGCAGCGGCGGCGTTAGGATAGCGCGCCCCGACCTCCGCCAACGCCTGACAGGCGGCGTCGGCCTGACCGAGGAGGTTGAGCGTGACGCCGAGCTTCATCAGGCTCTGCGGGGCCGTCGACGCCCCCGGATAGAGATCGGCGACGTCCACATAGCGGCGCGCCGCCTGACGGAAGTCGCCGGTCGCGTAGTAGCTCTCGCCGAGCCAGAAATTCGCGTCGCCGATCAGGGGGCTGCCAGGATTGGCGGTGATGAAGCGCTGGAGGAGCGATTGCGCCGTCGTCGCGTCCCCGGCCTTGGCCGCCGCGACGCCCTGATCGAAATCCGTCTGACCGCTGATCGGCGTCGTCAGCACGCCGAGCGTCTGACCGGATCCGACATTCGCCGGCTGCGTCTGCGACGGCGCGGGCGCGAGGGAGCCCTGCTGTTCAGACTCTTCTTCCTGGAAGAGAATGCTCGGGTCGCCCC
>JBCAXH010000008.1:0-148207 GCA_038534155.1 Pseudomonadota bacterium | reverse complement strand
TCGGCGAGATGCGCAAGGCGCTCGGCGACCGCAGCGACATCCGCATCGTCGGCGACCGCTTTATCTTCCAGTCGGAGGTGCTCTTCTCCTCCGGCTCGGCTGAGCTCGACGGGGCGGGCCGCGCCGAACTCGCCGCGCTGGGCGGCGCGCTTCGCGATGTGGTTGCGCGCATCCCCGACAACATCGACTGGCTTCTCGTCGTCGAAGGGCACACCGATAACATTCCGCTCGGCGGCGCCGGGCGATATCGGAACAATTGGGAGCTCAGCCAGGGCCGCGCTCTTTCCGTCGTCACCTACCTGGCGGAGGCGGAGGGCATTCCGCCCGACCGCCTCGCCGCGCTCGGTTACGGCGAGTATCAGCCGGTGGACGCCGCGCCGACGCCGGAGGCGCGCGCGCGCAATCGACGGATCGAGCTGAAATTCGCGGAGCGTCCCGCGCGGTAGGCCGTCACGTGAGCTTTCGCCGCAACTTCGGCGGATTTCGCGGCGTAGATTGGTCATGAACCCGTCGTCGCGCTGGACATGGAGGTCTCGATGCTTCGCGCCGCCCTCGCTTTCCTTATCTCCGCCGCTGTCTCGGCGACCGCCCACGCGCAGGAGACGCGCGTCTGCATCGAGGAGGTGAGCGGCGTCTGCCTGAAGTATAAGGATGCGGCCCCCGCGCCGGAGCCCGCCCCCGCGCCGCAGGTCTCCCCGGCGGAACGGTCCGAGCGCGCGCTCAACCTCTCGTCCGCCGATCGGCGCACCGCGCAAACCGGCCTCAAGGAGGCGGGGGTCTACACGGGCGGCGTCGACGGCGCCTTTGGGCCGCAATCCCGCCGCGCGCTCCGCGACTGGCAGCGCGCGCGGGGGGAGGCGGCGACGGGTTTTCTGACCGCCGGGCAACTCGCCGCGCTGGCGGAGGCAGCCGCGCTCGTCTCCGCTGCCGAGGAGCCCGCTGCGCCGTCTCCCGCGCCTGAGCCGGAGACGGCGGTTGCGGAGCCTCAACCCGCCGCCGAAACTGATGCGGCCCATCCCGTAGCGGGCCGGGTTTATGAAGACGGCCACCAGACCGTCTTTGGCACCGATATCGCCGTCGCCGTCGAACGCGTCGACGAGGCGCGCGCGCGCGTGACGCTGACGCTGCGCGATGGCGGCTCGACGCTGAAAGACGATTGCGTCGTCGCGATTGAGGAGGAGATCGCCTGCTACATGCGGCGAAACAAGTGGAACCTGATCCTCCTCTCCGGCCGTCTCCCGCGCCTTGTGGCGACGGAGACGGAGGCGATGCCGCAGGTGAAGAACCGCGCGAACCGGGAGGTTTTCACCCTCTGGTGACGACTGTATAGGCTCCCGTCCCCATGCGGACTTACCTATTGGTAAGTCGCCCTCGCGGTCATGCTGTTGAGCCCTTGGTCTAGTCGATGAGCAGCGTCTCGGCGCGCGTTTCAGCCGGCCGTTCGTCGCGGATGAAGACGACCTCCGCTTCATAGCGCCCTGGCGCCCATCCCCCGCTGGGCCGACGCGCGCCGATGAAAGCGAACTCCTCGGCCCGCGCCCGGTCCATCGCCCGGTCGTTCGACGCCATCACCCGACCGTCCGGGGCCATGAGGCGCAGGCGGATAACGTCGCCGCTGCGAAGGCCGAAGGCCCGCGCCCAGAAGATCAGAACATCGTCGGCGGGGTCGAAGGCGATGGTCGGCAATCCCTCCCGAACCACGTCGAGGGTCGGGCGCTTCCCAATGAAACCATGGTCCACAAGGCCGCCGAAGCGCACCGCGACGGGTTCGGCCCAAAGATCCTCCCCCGCGCCGCCGCAGGCGGCCGACACTTCACCGCCGTCGAAAGGATCGACCACATCGCCGTCCCGGCGGAGCGTGAAGTGAAGATGCGGAAACTCCGTTCGTCCCGAAAGACCCATCCGGCCGATGGGCGCGCCGCGCGCCACCGTCTGGCCGGGGCGCACGGCGATGCTGCCGCGCGCGAGGTGGCAGTATTGGGTGCTCCAGCCGTCGGCGTGATCCACGACTATCCCATTGCCGCAGTCCTTGCCGGTTTCGAACCCCTCTAACCCCGTATCTGGTTCCCCATCGCGGACGGCGCGCACGCGCCCGGGCGCGGCGGCGAGAATGCGGACGCCGCGCCGCATCTCCGCCATCGTCGCGGTGCGAAAATCGGTGCCCTGATGGCCGTCATAGGTGAGCGACCCGCAGGTGAAGTCGCGCGCGCCATCTGTCGGGTCTCGGTCAACGAAGGACTGGATGTAGCAGGTCGCGTCCGAAGGGCAGACGATGGGCGCGGAAAGCTCAATCGCCCCGGCGCTGGTCGCGATCAGGATCGCGGCGAGCGCCGAGGCGATTTTTTGGGCGATGTTATTCAGCCGTTAGCAACGGCGTCTTGTCGCCGGAGATCCGTTTTTTGTCCGGCGGCGTCATGTCGAGGAACAGCTCGCCATCCTTTACTTTGACGACGACGAGGCCGCCCTTGGCGAGGGAGCCGAACAAGAGCTCCTCCGCCAGCGGCTTCTTGATGTGCTCCTGGATGACGCGGCCGAGCGGGCGGGCGCCCATCCGGTCGTCGTAGCCCTTGTCTGCCAGCCATTCGGCGGCGGGGCGCGTCAGCTCGATGGAGACGCCACGGTCGATCAGCTGCGCCTCCAGCTGGAGGACGAACTTCTCGACCACCTGCAGGATGACCTCTTTCGGCAGGGCGCCGAAGCTGACCACCGCGTCCAGACGGTTCCGGAATTCCGGCGTGAACGCCTTTTCGATGGCGGCGATATCCTCGCCTTCCCGCCGGTCGCGGCCGAAGCCGATGGCGGCCTTCGCCTGCTCCGCGGCGCCCGCGTTCGAGGTCATGATCAGGACCACGTTGCGGAAATCGACCTGCTTGCCGTTGTGGTCGGTCAGCTTGCCGTGGTCCATCACCTGCAGGAGGATGTTGAAGACGTCCGGATGGGCCTTCTCGATTTCGTCGAGCAGCAGGACCACATGCGGATGCTGGTCGACGCCGTCGGTCAGCAGACCGCCCTGATCGAACCCGACATAGCCTGGAGGCGCGCCGATCAGGCGGCTGACCGAGTGCTTCTCCATATACTCCGACATGTCGAAGCGCAGGAGCTCCACGCCGAGGATGTCGGCGAGCTGTTTCGCCACCTCCGTCTTGCCGACGCCCGTGGGCCCGGCGAAGAGGTAGGAGCCGATCGGCTTCTCCGGCTCGCGCAGACCCGCGCGCGAGAGTTTGATGGCCGAGGCGAGTGCGTCGATGGCGTCGTCCTGACCGAAGACCACGCGCTTCAGCTTGCCTTCGAGATCCTTCAGAAGCTCCGCGTCGTCCTTGGAGACGTTCTTCGGCGGGATGCGGGCGATCTTGGCGACGACCGCCTCGATCTCCTTCGCGCCGATGGTCTTTTTGCGCTTCGCCGACGTCAGCAGGTGCTGCGCCGCGCCCGCCTCGTCGATCACGTCGATCGCTGAGTCGGGCAGCTTGCGGTCGTTGATGTAACGCGCGGCGAGGTCCACGGCCGTCTTCACCGCCTCGGCCGTGTAGCGGATCTCATGATGCTCCTCGAAATAGGGCTTCAGGCCGCGCAGGATCTTAATCGCGTCGTCGACCGTCGGTTCCTTCACGTCGATCTTCTGGAAGCGGCGGGACAGCGCGCGGTCCTTCTCGAAGTGCTGGCGGAACTCCTTGTAAGTCGTGGAGCCCATGCAGCGGAGCGAGCCGCCCTGAAGCGCCGGCTTCAGGAGGTTGGAGGCGTCCATCGCGCCGCCGGAAGTCGCCCCGGCGCCGATGACGGTGTGGATCTCGTCGATGAAGAGGATCGCGTCCGGGTGATCCTCCAGCTCCTTCACCACTGCCTTCAACCGCTCTTCGAAATCGCCGCGATAACGGGTGCCCGCCAGAAGCGCGCCCATGTCGAGCGAAAAGATGGTGGCGTTCGCCAGAACCTCGGGCGTCTCGCCCTCGACGATTTTCTTGGCGAGGCCTTCGGCGATGGCCGTCTTGCCGACGCCCGGATCGCCGACCAGCAGCGGGTTGTTCTTGCGGCGGCGGCAGAGCACCTGGATGCAGCGCTCCACCTCGTCAGCGCGGCCGATCAGCGGATCGACTTTGCCCTGACGGGACTTGGTGTTGAGGTCGACGCAATATTTCGCAAGCGCGCTCTCGCCTTCCTGCTTCTGACCGCCGTCGGACTGGGCGGTCTCCGCCTCCTCCGTCTCCTCAGCGCCGCGTACAGGCCGGTTTTCGCCATAGGCCGGGTCCTTGGCGACGCCATGAGAGATGTAATTGACCGCGTCGTAGCGGGTCATGTCCTGTTCCTGCAGGAAGAAGGCCGCATGGCTCTCCCGCTCTGCGAAGATCGCGACGAGGACGTTGGCGCCCGTCACCTCCGAGCGGCCCGAAGACTGCACATGGATCGCGGCGCGCTGGATCACCCGCTGGAAGCCGGTGGTCGGCGCGGCCTCGGACCCTTCGATTTCGGAGACGAGGCTTTCGAGTTCCTCGTCCACGAAATGGGTCAGCGCGGTGCGCAGCACTTCCAGATCCACGCCGCACGCCTTCATCACGCCGGATGCTTCCGGTTCGTCCACCAGCGAGAGAAGAAGATGCTCCAGCGTCGCCAGCTCATGACGCCGCGCATTAGCGAGCGCGAGGGCGCGGTGGATGGCTTCTTCGAGGGATTTCGTAAACGAGGGCATGGGCTCTCCGGACTAAGCGCCGCCAGGGAATGCTCACGGCGTTTCAAAGATTACACTTTGTAATTTCGACCTTGTCACTCCCTGTTCAAGGAAGATGGGGTCACAAAGTTGAATTTTCGCAACCAAGCGGAGGGACGTACGCACCGTAACGCCGCATGAAAGTCGTTAAAATGCGATATGTTGCGCGAAGATAGCGGACGGATCAGACCGTCACTCTTTCTCCATGGTGCACTGCAGCGGATGCTGATTCCGGCGCGCATAATCCATGACCTGCGTCACCTTCGTCTCCGCCACCTCGTAGCTGAAGACGCCGACGACCGCCACGCCGCGGCGATGCACCGTCAGCATCAGCTCCAACGCCTGAGCGTTGGTCATGCCGAAGATCCGCTCAAGCACGTGCACGACGAATTCCATCGGCGTGTAGTCGTCGTTCAACAGGAGAACTTTGTAGAGCGAGGGGCGCTGCGTCTTAGGTTTCGCCTTGGTGATCAGCGCCGTGTCGCCGTCGCGCCCATCGGCGTCGTCGTCATCGTCATCGTCCGAAGACATAACGATCGTGTTCGCGGCGATCATGCTCGCCTCGACGTCGCTCTGCTCAATGGTGTCAATCCACGGGTCGTTCATCGCGAATCCGAACTGCGCCCTCTTTCCAGCGCGACAATATAAGCGCGCCGCGACATGAGAAAAGGGGGCCGAAGCCCCCTTTCCGAAACTTGCCGTTGTGAGAGGCGTCGCGCCTCAGACGCGGTAGGCCTTCACGAGGTCCGCAGCGGCCGTGGCGCGCGCGTTCATCGGCTCCATCACGTCCTTGGCGGCGGCCATGTACAGCTCGTTGAACTTGGTGGCCTGCTTCATCATGTCGTCCATCGACGTCTTCGCCATTTCGGCCTGCTTCTCGACGAACTCGGGAAGCGTCTTGATGGAGGACATCTCTTTGGCGGCGGCGACGCCTTCCTCCATCGTCTTCTTGGAGAAGCTGACGATTTCGGCGTTCATCTCCTCCACCGCTTTCACCGCAATGTTGGAGGATTTCACGATCGCGTCGAACGTGTCCTGGTTGAAGGCGGCGACATCTTCGAAGGACTTCGTGATTTTCTCGAACTGGTCCGTCGCGGCTTTCTGCGCGTCGGCGGCGAGGGTTTCGACTTTCTTTGCGGCGTCTTTGGCGGCGGCCATGGCGTTTCTCCTCAGAGTTGTGTGGATCGCCTGCCGTGACGACCCTCGGTTATGTTGCACTGCATATAATAATCGCCTTCGCGTTGCGTCAAGTGGATTTTGTGCAGTGCACAATAGGCATTGCGAGCCGCCGCCAGCTGGCTTGAGAGGCATCCGCATTTCGAAAAAGACTTTTTGTTTCCATTCATTGTTTGCTGATGTTAGCGTTGTAGACGAGCAGAGCGCCGTAAACAGGTCTTAAGACCGGACGGCCATATGGGAACTACAGGCGCGAGGTCCGACATGAGTGCGGTTCGCTTGGCGGCGTTTTTGACGGCCGTCTTCATGGCATTGGCGAGCTTCGGCGCCCAGGCGGCGCCCTACGCCGCCCTGGTGATGGATGCGCGGAACGGAGAGGTTCTCCACGCCCGCAGCGCCGACCGGAAACTGCATCCGGCGTCTCTCACCAAGATGATGACGCTCTACATGACATTCGAAGCTGTGCGCGACGGGCGCGTGAGCCTCGATCAGCGCGTCCGCGTCTCGCGCCACGCCTCCCGTCAGGTGCCGTCGAAAATGTACCTGAAGAAGGGTCAGCGCGTGACCATTCGCCATCTGATCCGCGCGACGGCGGTGAAGTCGGCGAACGACGCCGCCGTGGCGCTGGCGGAGGCCGTCGGCGGGAGCGAGAAAGCCTTCGCTCAGCAAATGACCCGCCGCGCCCGCCAGCTCGGCATGGCGAACACCCAGTTCAGGAACGCATCGGGCCTCACGGCGACGGGCCAGTATTCGACTGCGCGCGACATGGCGAAGCTCGGCCGCGCGCTGTTTTACGATTTTCCGCAGTATTACAATCTCTTCGGCCGCAAGACGACGAATGCGATGGGCAAGACCATCTACAACACCAACCGTCGTTTGCTCGCCGCTTATCGCGGCGCCGACGGGATCAAGACGGGCTACACGCGGGCGGCGGGGTTCAACCTCGTCTCCTCCGCCCAGCGCGGCGACAGGCGCATCATCGCGGTCGTCTTCGGCGGTAAGACGTCGCGCTGGCGCAACGCGAGGGTGGCGGAGCTGCTGGACATGGGCTTCAAGCGCGCGCCGGCTCGGGCGACTGTGCGGCGCCCGCAGACGCTTCTCGTGAAGCGCAGTCCCGCGCCCTTGCCTCGCCCGGGGTCGACGCCGTCGCTCTTCGCTCAGGCCACGCAGGCTGCGACCGAAGCGGCGGGCGAAGCGCTCGTCTCCGCAGCGCAAGCGAGCGAGAACCCTATCGTCTACTCAGCGCACTCTCCGCGCACCAGCCCAGCGCCGCTGGCCCGGCCAGGATCTGCGGCGGGATCGAAGGCGCTCGCCGCCGCGACCGACGCCAGCCCGGAACTGACCAAACAGCCCGTCGCGTCGACCGCCCAGACAACGGCGTCGACCGCCGCCGTATCGACCAAGACGCCGAAGCCGCGCCCGGTCTTCACGCGAGCCGATCAGGCCGCCCGCGCCACCGCAGAGGAAGCGGAATGGGCGGTGCAGCTGGGCGTCTTCGCCAGCGAAGAGACCGCCATCGCCGAGCTCACCTCCGCCGCCCTCAGCGACGTGAGCGGCCTCGGTCAGGCGGGCCGCGAGGTGACGAAGACGACGCTGTCGGGCGAGAGCGTCTACCGCGCCCGCCTCACCGGTTTCGGCCGGGACGAAGCGCGCGCCGCCTGCAATGCGCTGAAGTCTCGCGGTCAACCTTGCTTGCCCGTGGTTTCGCCCGCGGGCTGAACTCACGGCGCGATCTGCTTAAACGGGGATGAGTTAGCTTTAAGCGAGGTCTCCCGCACCTCCGCTCCCTTACGGTCGCTCCGCTTGGGCCCGGCGTTTTCCGGCTTGCGCCGAAAAACGGAAACCGCGTCAGAGCATGCGGAACCTCCAATCAAAAAGGCTGCAAAAGATGCTCATCCAACGAGCAACTTTCGCGTCATCCTTTTCGTATGGTGCTTTAGCGCGGCTCGTTTCTTGAGTTTCCACCTTTGTGGTCCAACACCCGTCTTCAGACGGGAGCGCTTCAGCGCGAAGAAACGGGTTATGCTCTCATCCTCCCGGAATATGAGCCGGCCCGAAGGGCGAAGAGGCTCATATTCCGGGAGGATGAGAGCATGCAGTACGACACCGGCAAACACTGCGTTTACCACCACCGCTATCCGCTGCCCGGAAGCGCATGCTCGCATGCGCGAGAGGGACCTCGTCTGGTCGACGAAGTATCGCCACCAGGTTCTGAAGGGCGACGTGCGCCTGCGCGTTCGCGAGATCATCCGGCAGGTCTGCGGCGAGCGGGGCGTGACGATCGTCCGAGGCGTCCTCTCGTCCGATCATGTCCACATGTTCGTCTCGGTCCCGCCGAGGCTCGCGATCAGCGATCTGGTGCGGCTGATGAAGGGGCGCTCGTCCCACAAGGCGCAGCGCGAGTTCCCGCACCTGAAGAAGCGTTACTGGGGCCGGCGATCTTGGGGCCGCGGGTATTTCTCTACGACCAACGGCGTCATCACGGAGGACATCGTACTTCAGAACCTGGCTGAGCACATCCAGCATCCTACCGGCGCCAGCCGGTAGTGGTTGAGTATTTGAAGAAGAGTGAACAAGAGGTCGCGATCCCGTTCACGCTTCGAAAAATACTCCCGCCGGAGGCGTAAGCGGTTCGCAGAACCGCACTGCCTGAGGAGGCCGCTTGCGGCTGACGAGGCGAAAGGCGTCGCGCGCGAGCGCGTCCGTTTGGTCGGACGCGCTACGCCGGCAGGCCCGCGCGACGCCTGATCTCTTCATCCCGGAGGGAAACGTCTACGCCGCGATACTCCGCCGCGTCCGGTCCGCTGAGCCATGCGATGGCCTGCGCGACCCATTCGCCTGGAATATGGACATTCGGGTCGAGCTGGCTGACCGGGTTGATCCCGGAGGCCTTGATCTGCACCTGCATCTCCGTCGCCACGGTGCCGGGCGACAGCCCGACGACGCGGACCGCGCCATCCTGATTCTCCCGCTCCGCGCAGCGCGTGAGCGACAGCGCGCCGGCTTTGGATGAGCAGTAATGCGACCACCCCTCCAGCGCCGACGTCGCCGCGCCGGAGGAGATGTTCACGATCACGCCGCTCCCCTGGCGCGTCATGCGCGGCAGGGCGGCGTGGAGGCCGTTGAAGACGCCCTTGAGGTTCACGTCGATCACCCGCCCGTAATCAGCCGGGCTCAGATCTTCGATCCGGCTGATGGGCTCGATGATCCCGGCGTTGTTCACGAGGATGTCGAAGCGGCCGAACGCCGTCTCGCAGGCCGCGACCGCCGCCTCCACCGCCGCCGGGTCCGCGACATCGCAGGCCACGGCGCGCGCAGCCCCGCCCGCATCGCGAATCTCAGCAGCGATCGCCTCCGTCTGATCGGTTGAGCGCGCGGCGAGAATGACGGAGGCGCCGTTCGCCGCGAAAAGACGCGCCGTTTCGGCGCCGATGCCGCGGCTCGCGCCGGTGACGAGGGCGGCCAGTCCGTTGAGATGCTCCATGTCTTTCCTCCTCATGTCAGCCGTCGAACCGGAAGCGATGCAGCGCCGCTCCGTCGTCGCGCAGCCAGTTCCGCTGGTCGCGCCAGTCGGGGCGGAGCCGCTCCACCAGCGCCCAGAAACGGGGCCCGTGGTTCATTTCGCGAAGATGCGCGGCCTCATGCACGGCCACGTAGTCAAGCACCGCCGGCGGCGCCATGGCGAGGCGCCAGGAAAAGTTCAGATCGCCCTTCGAAGAGCATGACCCCCAGCGCCCCTTGGGATCGCGGAGGGAGACCCGCCCGAAGCGCGCGCCGATCGCCTCCGCCGAATCCTCGACAATCGGGAGGAGCGCGGCCCGCGCCCGCTCTTTCAGCCAGGCTGCGATGCGCGGAGCGGCGGGCGCGGTCCCCGAGAGGATCAGCCGGTCCCCGGCGATGCGCGGCGGGCGACGCGGGCCGTCCTCGCGGATCACCAGGAGTTCCCGTCCCGCCACTGGCAGGCGGACGCCAGCGGTCACGATCTCGATCTCGGGCGCTCGCGCCAGCGCCTCGCGCAGCCAGTCGGCCTGGCGGAGGAGGAACATCCGGATCTCGGCGGCGCTCACCCGCGGCGGCGCCGTCACGCGAGGCGCGTCTCCGTTGCGCGGCACAGTGAGCGTGATGCGCCGCGCGCGCGCCGAGCGGCGCAGGACGACCTCCGTCTCAGGGTCGTCGAGCGCGATGCGTTCCGTCATCGGGAGACAACCCTCCGGCGACCTTCAACCTCCCGTCAGGAGGCTTTCGCCTTCGACGTCTGGCGGCGGCGCGCCTTGGGCTTCGGCGCCTCTTCAGGCTCGATCACCTCAACGGCGGGCTCGACCAGCTTCAACTCAGCGCGTTGCGGCGCGCTGCGATAGGCGTTCGTCCGATTCTCCGCGATGAAGCCCTGGATTTTCGGCTGGATCGACTGGCGGAAACGGGAGCCGTTGAAGACGCCGTAATGGCCGACTTTCTCCTGCTCCCAATGGAATTTCTTCTCGCCCGGCAGATTGACGCAAAGCCCGTGCGCCGCCGCCGTCTGGCCGCGACCGGTGATGTCGTCCTTCTCCCCTTCGACCGTCATCAGGCCGATATCGGTGATGGTCTCGGGCCGCACCGGGCGATCTTTCCGGTACATCATCTCGCCGCGGGGAAGGGAGTGTTTCTGGAAGACGGTTTCGATCGTCTCCAGATAAAATTCCGCCGTCATGTCCATGACCGCGAGATACTCATCGTAGAAGGCGCGGTGCGCATCGACGCTGTCGCCGTCGCCTTCGACGAGATGCTGGAAATGATCCATGTGCGCGCCGACATGGCGATCGAGGTTCATCGACATGAAGCCCGACAGCTGCAGGAAGCCGGGATAGACGCGCCGCATGAAACCGGCGTTCGGGAAGGGGACCGTGACGATCACGTTCTTCTCGAACCAGCTGAGCGGGCGGGTCGTCGCCAGCACGTTGGGCTCAGTCGGGCTGCGGGTGGTGTCGATCGGGCTGCCCATGAGCGTGATGGAGGCGGGGCGATGCGGCTCCTCGTCCTCGGCCATCAGCGAGGCGGCGGCGAGGACCGGCACGCCGGGCTGGCAGACCGCCATCACCGCAGGGCGCTCGCCCCGGATCGTGTGGAGGACGGCGCAGAACGCGCTCACATAGTCGATATAGTCGTCGAGCCCGAAGCGGCCGTCGGCCAGCGGCACGTCGCGCACGTCGTGCCAGTCGGTGATGTAAACCTCATGGTTCGGCAGCATCGCCTGGACCGTGCCGCGCAGAAGCGTCGCGAAATGCCCTGACATCGGCGCGACGATCAGCACCGGCGGATCGTTTCGGTCGATCGCGCCGCGGCGGCGGAAATGGAGAAGGTCGCCGAAGGGTTTGGAGACGACCACCTCTTCGATGACGGAGACTTTCTCGCCGTCCACCTCGGTTTCGGTGATGCCGAATTCCGGCTTCCCATAGCGCTTCGTCGCGCTCACGAACATGTCGAAGGAGGCGGCGAGCGTGCGCGCCTGGAGCGTTTCGGAGAACGGGTTGAACGGATCGCGGAGCGCCCGGATCGTCATTTTGGCGGCGGCTCGCATGGGCGAGATCGCCGCATGCGTCATCTCGTAGGCGTGATACAGCAAGACAGAGTCCCCGGTTACGTAGGTAACGCCGAACCTGTCCCCCCTCGACGTTTGTTGATTGGTCATCACCGTATCGAGCCGCTTGCGGCGCCACAAGGCGATTTCGCAGGTGCGTAAAGCTAATCTTACGTCATTGGTCTTAATGAATTCGCCTGTCATCGCATTTGACTGGCGCAAGGACTTGTGGCACAGGCCCGCATCCACCGCTGGCGACATCTATGGGAACTGTAATGCCGAAACCAGAATGGGGCGTGAAGCGGATTTGCCCGGAGACCGGTAAACGCTTCTACGATCTCAACAAAGATCCGATTGTCAGCCCGTACACGGGCGAGGTCGTAGAACTGGTCGCGGCCGCTGCGGCCAAGGGCAAAGTGGTCAAGCAGACCGCGAGCAAGAAGCCTGCGGACGAGGATCTCGACGACGACGAGGACGAGAGTCTCGTCGAGGACGACGAGGCCGAGACCGTATCGCTCGACGACGCCGCTACGGATGACGCATCGGACGACGACGATAGCGACGACGATGAAGACGAGGTTGAAGAAGATCTCGCCGACGAAGTGCTTCTCGACGACGATGAGGACGAAGACGACGACGATCTTGGCGAGTTCACCGTTGACGATGGCGGCGAAGACAAGGACCGCTGAGGTCCGGTGCGCTGAATTAGGGCTTGCAACGGGCCTGAGGCGGACCTAATCAACTCGCGCGCCGGGCGATCTGAATCCGGCGCGTCCCATGGGGCCATAGCTCAGTTGGGAGAGCGCTTGAATGGCATTCAAGAGGTCAGGGGTTCGACTCCCCTTGGCTCCACCAGAAAGCCCCGCTTCGGCGGGGCTTTTTCCTTTTCGGAAGTCTTTTCGCGCGCCGGGTCGCCAGCGGCGCAGCCTATGCGAAGCGAAACGCGCCGCTGAAACATGTGGCGAGGATGTGAGTCGCTCGGCCCATTCGCAGCGCTCGACGCGCCTAGAGTGCGGGAGCGCTGCTTTGATGAGGTCGGCGACAGTAGCATGGATGGAGAAGCGCTATGGCCGACAATTCGCTGACGGCTTTAGAGTCCAAAGGTTAGCGCCATGAACCGACGTTCACGCAAGTTAAGTTGCGCCGTTTCGAACGTCGTCCGGGCGTAGCCCGCAGTCTACATGGTCGCCAACATCCAGACTGCCATCCCGACCATCATCAGGTTTTCGAGCAGGGACACGAAGCCGAGCGGCGCCCGGCTGTCGCCGCCTATGCAGGCGCATTTCAGGTCTCGCCGGTCCAAATAGACCGCCTTGAAGACGCTGACAGCGCCGATCCCCGCGATGAAAAGCGCGGCGGTGGCGGAGAGCCATGTCATGACCCCGGCCAGCATCAGAAGGCCCGCGCCAGTCTCCACAAAGGGATAAACGTAGCCGTATAGCGGCGAGCGCCGCGCGAGGAGATCATAGGTGCGGAACATCGCCGCGAATCCGTCGACGTCCCTGAGCTTCTGCAAGCCCAGCAGCACCATGGAGATCGCGATGAACCAGGGAATCGTCTGCGCGCCGAAAACGGCGCCGTCGACCAGCCATGTCACGGCGACCGCCATCATCGCGGCGACCGCGAAGAGCGCGATCACGGGGCGGTAAGTGGTTTCGGTCTTGGCGGCTACTGGTTCGCCGATCCAGGCGCTCAGAGCGTCGAAGCCGCCGATGCGCTCCCCGTCGATGAAGACCTGCGGCGTCGTCGCGACGCCATGCTCCGCCTTGAAGGCGTCGACCTCAGCGCGCGATCTGAGCGGGCGGTCATCGACGTCGAAACCGCGGCGCTTCAGGAGATCGAGCGCCTTCAGCCCTGACGGACAAACGCTCTCCCGCATCTCCATGCGATACAGGACCGTCGTTTTCGTCGATTGATGGTCTTTCGGCACATCGCCCCCGAGATCAGTTCACGACGCAGGACATAGGCGTTCCAGTTAGGGGAGGGTCAAGCGTCGGGCGGTCGCAGCCTCCGACATCGTCGTCATGTAAAAGAAAAGACCGACCGAACGCAGGGAGGAGAAGCGTTCGATCGGTCTAAAGCCCCGCGCCTGAGGGAGGAGGTCAGGCGCTGAGGGTTTTCGCGAAGTCCATGGCGGCTTCGGTGCGCTTCGTGATCGGCGCGTAGACGTCCTGCATCGCGGCGCTGGACATCTCGGAGATTTTGGTCGCCTCGGCGACGAAGCCTTCGAAAACATCTTTCGCGATGGCGGTCTGACGCTCCATGAACTCGGGAACGGTTTTGATCTCGCTCAGCTCTTTGGCCGCGGCGACGCCTTCTTCCATCGACTTCTTGGCGTAGGCGACGATCTCGGCGTTCATGTCCTCGGCCGCCTTGGCGGCGATCTCGGACGCTTTCACCATGGCTTCATAGTTGCCCTGCGCCAGCTCGGCGACGTCTTCGAGGGAGCTGTTCAGTTTCTCGAAAGAGGCCGCGGCGTTTTTCTGCGCTTCCTCGACGAGGGTATCGACTTTCTGGGCGGCTTTCTTCGCGGCCATGATGCGTCTCCTAATCGGTGCGCCAGCTTCATCGCCGCGCTTGATGGAGACTATTTAGCCCATCTCATGTTGCGGTGCAACATTTCATGACGCAACGCAGCACTGCGCTGAGGTTATGGCGTCTTCCGCCTCGGGCGAGCCGCGCTTTCAGCCGCGAATGGTATCGAGGAGAATGCTGGTCTCGCTATTCGCAACGCCCTGCACGGAGCGCACTTCGCGCAGCACCCGGTCGAGATCGGGGAGGGCCGCGACGCGAATCTCCGCCACGAGGTCCCATGCGCCGTTCGTGGTGTGGAGTGCGGTCATCTCCGGCATCTTGGTGAGAGCGGATACGACGCTGCGGGACATGCGGCCCTGCAGCGAGATCGTCATGACCGCGCGCACGGCCTTCGGTTCATGCGCGATGGCGAGGTCGATGGTGAAGCGGCGAATGACGCCGGTCTCCACCAGCCGGTCCAGCCGGGTGCGCACCGTGCCCCGCGCAAGGTCCAACGTCGCCGCCAGGGTGGAGATCGAGGCGCGCCCGTCGTCGCGAAGCGCGGCGATCAGGCGGCGGTCGGTCTCGTCGAGGTTCACGATCCCGCCCTCGGATGCGCCGCCTCGTACACCTCCATCAGGCGCGCCTGATCAACGGCGGTGTAGACCTGCGTTGTGGAGAGGGAGGCGTGGCCGAGCAGCTCCTGAATGGCGCGCAAATCGCCTCCCGCCTCCAGAAGATGCGTCGCGAAGGAATGGCGGAGCGCATGGGGCGTCGCCGTCGCGGGCAGGCCGAGCGCGGCCCGCGCCCGCTCCATCGCCTTTTGCACCATGCGCGGGTTCAGCCGCTTGCCCCGCGCGCCGAGGAAAAGCGGCTCATGGCCTTCTGTCCGGTAGGGAAGCGCAGCCAGATAATCGTCCACCGCCGCCCGAGCGGCGGGCAGTACGGGCGCGATCCGCTCCTTCCCGCCCTTGCCGGCGATGCGCAGCGCCTCGGGTAGGGGCGCGTCGCAACGGTTGAGCGCCAGCGCCTCCGAAATGCGCAGCCCCGACCCCCAGAGGAGCGTCAGCACGGCGACGTCCCGCGCGGCGATCCACGGCTCCGGGTGGTCGATTGCGGTGTGGTCGAGCATCGCCCGCGCCGCCTTCGCCTCCACCGGGCGGGGCAGGCGGGGCGGCGATTTCGGCGCGCGGGCGGCGAGGATGGCGGCGCATTCGACGCCCTCAGCCTCCGCCAGCCAGCGGTGAAATCCCTTTACGGCGGAGAGGGCGCGCGCGGCGGAGCGGGCGGTGAGCCCGTCCGTCCGGAGGCGCGCCTGCCAGCTCCGCACATCGCGGGGCGTGAGCGAACGAAGCGTCGCCTTGCCGACGGGTTCGCCGAAATGGAGCGTGAGAAACCCAAGATAACCGGCGACGTCGCGCCGGTAAGCGGCGATCGTGTGATCCGCAGCGCCCCGCGCCCCGCGCATCGCGATCAGCCAGCGGTCGAGAAGGTCGATCGCGCCGCCGGACAGCGCCGGCCCCGTGTCGTCAGCCGCGCGGGTCAGAGCCAGCGGCGGAGCGCGCGCTCCACCACGCCGCCGAAGAAGTTCAGGAGGTCGACGCCATGCTCCGGTCCGAAGCGGTGCGGGTCCTCGGCGCCGAACACCAGCAACCCTTTGCGTCCATGTCCGAAGTCGAGCCGCACCAGCGCCTCCGACCGAACCCAGCGGGCGGCCTCCCCGAAGACGGCGTCCGCCTCCGGCGCCGCCTGGCGCAATGAGACCTTGCGGGCGGAGGAGGAGGAGAGCGCGAAATATGCGTCACCGCCGCCGGGCGGGATGATCACGACGTTCTCCGTCAGATCGTCCTCCAGCCCCGGCATCGGCCCCGGCTCCGCTTCATCCGTCTCGATGCAGAGGCGCGCGCAGTCGACCGCCACCATGTCGGGCACTTCCAGAGTGAGGACGCGCAGGAAGTCGACGAAGCGCCCCTGCTCCAGCAGCATCAGGGTCGCCTTGTGGATCTGCGTCGTTCCCGCGAGGTTTTCGTAAGCGGCGGCGATCACCGAGCGATGCGTGCTCTCCAGCCGGTCCAGCCGCTGTTCGAGCCGGTTCACCAGCGCGCCCCTCAGGTCGACGATCTTGCGCCCCGTCGGCTGCTCGTCGGCGCCGAGCAGCGCCGCCATCACGTCGCGATCCTCCAGCACCACGTCCGGGTCCGCGAGGATCCGCGCCTTCAGGTCGGGGCTTGGGCCCTTGGGGGTGCGATCGTCAGCCATGTCAGAGGATCGTCTGCCCGGTCTTCGCCCAATCCGACATGAAGGCCTCCAGCCCCTTGTCGGTGAGGGGGTGGTCGGCGAGTCTCTTGATCACGGAGGGCGGCGCCGTCATCACGTCGGCGCCGATCATCGCGGCGGCCTTCACGTGGTTCGCGTTGCGGATGGACGCGGCGAGGATCTCGGTGGAGAAATGATAGTTGTCGTAGATCTGGCGAATCTCGGCGATCAGCTCCATGCCGTCGAGCGTGATGTCGTCCAGACGCCCGATGAACGGGGATATGAACGTGGCGCCCGCCTTGGCCGCCAGCAAAGCCTGATTGGCGGAGAAGCAAAGCGTGACGTTGACCATCTTGCCTTCGGACGTGAGCGTCTTGCACGCTCGCAATCCGGCCCAGGTCAGCGGCACTTTCACCGCGATGTTCGGCGCGATCTCGGCCAGATGCCGGCCTTCGGCGATCATCCCGTCGGCGTCCTCCGCGACAGTCTCGGCGGAGACAGGGCCTTCGACCAGATCGCAGATTTCTTTCGTGACCTCGGCGATGTCGCGGCCCGATTTCATGATGAGGGAGGGGTTGGTCGTGACCCCATCCACCATGCCGGTGTCGTTCAACTCGCGGATTTCATCGATTTCCGCCGTGTCGACGAAGAACTTCATAGGCGCTGCTCCCTCTCCCGGCGTCGCCGCGCGCGGACGCGCATCACCGGTTCTCGCACCGAAAGATAACGGAATGCGCCCGACGCCGCCATGCCGAAATACCGCGCTCCGCGACGGGAGAGCGTCGTGACAAACGCGAAATTCGCTTGTGGCGATCTCGTCTCCGTCCTCACTCCGCTGCCGATTGATCGTCCCTACGACTATGTCGCGGCGACGCCGCTCGATTCGGGCGACTTCGTTCTGGTGGAGGTAGGGCCGAACGAGGTGGTCGGCGTGGTCTGGGGGGCGGGGATCGGCGACAGCGATCCCGCGAAGCTGAAACCCGTCGCCGCCCGGCTCGATCTTCCGCCGATGCCGGAGGCGACGCGGCGGTTTCTGACTAAGGCGGCGGAGTACACGATGACGCCGCTCGGCCAGATGCTCCGCCTCGGCACGCGGGCCCCCGACCTCGCCAAACCGCCGCCGATGCGGCGGGTCTATCGCCTCGGCGCCGCTTCACCCGACAGGATGACGCCAGCGCGGGAGCGCGCGCTGGACGCGGTTCGCGAACGCGGCGGCGGGGCCATGACGGCGGCGGAAATCGCCGAAGCGGCGGGCGTCAGCGCGGGCGTCGTCAAGGGTTTGGCGGAAGCGGGCGCGCTTATGGCGGAGGAGCGTTCCGGCCTCGCCCCCTATCCGAAACTCGACCCGGCGGCGGCCCCTACGGCGCTCTCCGACGCGCAGGCGGCGGCGGCGGCGGCGCTCTCGGCGGATGTGGCCGCGCGGCGGTTCGCGACGCATCTCCTCAAGGGCGTCACCGGCTCCGGCAAGACGGAGGCGTATCTGGAGGCGGTCGCGGAATGCCTCCGCCAGGGGCGTCAGGCGCTGATCCTTCTGCCGGAGATCGTCCTGACCGCGGCCTTCGTGGACCGGGTGGAGGCGCGCTTCGGCGCCCGCCCCGCCGAATGGCACTCCGCCGTCACCGGCGGGCAGAGGAAACGCGCCTGGATCGGAGCGGCCAAAGGCGACGCTCAGGTTGTCGTCGGCGCGCGCTCGGCGCTCTTTCTCCCTTTCCGCGATCTCGGGCTGATCGTTGTGGATGAGGAGCATGACGCCTCCTACAAGCAGGAGGAGGGCGCGCTTTACTCGGCCCGCGACATGGCCGTCCTGCGCGCGTCGCTCGCCGGATCGACAGTCGCCCTCGCCTCCGCCACGCCGTCGCTGGAGACCTGGGCGAACGCCGAGGCGGGCAAATACGAGCGGCTGGAGCTGCCGGAGCGCTTCGGCGCGGCGGAGCTGCCGACGCTCGGGCTTCTGGACATGCGGACGGACGGGCCGTCGCGCGGCAAGTGGATCGCTCCGCCGCTGATCGAAGCGGTGAACGCGCGGCTGAGGGCGGGGGAGCAGGCGCTTCTTTTCCTCAACCGACGCGGCTACGCCCCGCTGACGGTCTGCCGGGCCTGCGGGTTCTTCTTCGAATGCCCCCATTGCGACGCCCGGCTGGTGGAGCACCGGTTCAAGAAACGGCTGATGTGCCATCAGTGCGGCCATGTCGCGCCGATCCCGAAGGCCTGCCCGTCCTGCGGGAGCGAGGATCATCTCACCGCCTCCGGCCCTGGCGTGGAGCGGCTGGCGGAGGAGGCGGCGGCGACCTTCCCGGATGCGCGGCTGGCGATCCTCTCCTCCGACCTCTCCACCGGGATCATCCGAGAACAGGTGGACGCGATCGCGCGGGGAGAGGCGGATCTGGTGATCGGCACTCAGATCGTCGCCAAGGGGCATAACTTTCCGCTCCTGACGCTGGTCGGCGTGATCGACGCCGATCTCGGCTTGCAGGGCGGCGATCTCAGGGCGGCGGAGCGGACGTTCCAGCTGATCCGCCAGGTCGCCGGACGCGCGGGCCGGGCGGAGAAGCCGGGGCGCGCCCTGATCCAGACCGCGGCGCCGGATCATCCGGTGATGCGGGCGCTGATCTCCGGCGATGAGGAGCGGTTCATGGAGCAGCTGGCGGAGGAGCGCCGCCGCGCCGGCGCGCCGCCCTACGGCCGGATGGCGGGGATCATCGTCTCCGGTCTGAACGACGAGGCGGTCTGGAAGGCTGCGCTGGCGCTCGGCGCGGAAGACCGCCCGATCGCCGAGATAGGCGGGGAGCTCTACGGTCCCGCGCCCGCTCCCATCGCGCGCATCCGCGGCCGCGCCCGCGCGCGGCTCTTGGTGAAAGCGCCGAAAGGCGCGCCGCTGCAAGCCGCGCTGAAGCGGTGGCGCGAGGCGGTGAAGATCCCCTCCAGCGTTCGGGTCGCCATCGACATCGATCCGCAGGGTTTTCTCTAACCGCGCGCTCCCGCCCTCCGCCGTCGATGGCGGATGCAGTTGAGTGGGTTCACATCAGGCGCAGCCGAAAACGAACGAAGGCGCGGCTCGCCCAGCCGCTTGGCGGCCCGCTCGCCGCGACGCCGCCCGTTCGGGCGGCGCGCCCGCGGCGCAAATGAGTATTTTAGGAAAGCGATGGGGAATGAACGCTCCTTTCCTCATCGCTTTCTCTAAATACTCAAAGCCGGGCGCAGCCCAGGGCCATCTGCTCGCAGATGGCCTATGCGGCTGACGAGGCGGCCCCGTCAGGGGCTCTGAGGAGGGCGCGCCTTGCGAGAGGTCGCCGGCGGCGCGACATCGCGCCCGGCGCGGGACCGGTGACAGCCGTCGGCGCCGCACCTATAAGGCGCGCGATTCAACATTCCCTGACGAAGGATGCATCCTGTGACCATCCCCGCGACCATCAAAGTCTTCGGCCATAAAAGCCCCGACACCGACAGCACTGGATCGCCCCTGATCTGGGCGTGGTACCTTTCGGAGGTGAAGGGAACCCCGGCGGAGGCGAAGCTCCTCGGCGAGCCGAACACCGAAGCGGCTTTCGTCCTGGAGCGCTGGGGCTTTGAGAAGCCGGAGATCATCGACGGCGTCGCGGCGGGCGATCCGGTGATCATCGTCGACACCAACAACCCGGCCGAGCTGCCGGACGCGATCAACGAGGCCGACATCCAGGCGATCATCGACCATCACAAGCTGGTCGGCGGGCTTGAGACGAAAGGGCCGATCGACATCACCGTCCGTCCGCTCGCCTGCACCGCGACCATCATGTGCGACCTGATGGGCGACGACGCTGCGAAGATGACGGATCAGATCAAGGGCGCGATGCTCTCCTGCATCCTCTCCGACACGCTGGAGTTCCGCTCCCCGACGACCACCGACCATGACAAGGTGCTGGCCGAGAAGCTGGCCGCCGACCTCGGCCTGTCGATCCCGGACTACGCCGCCGAGATGTTCGCGGCGAAGTCGGACGTCTCCGCCTTCTCTGACGCCGAACTGATCCGGATGGATTCGAAGGAATATGAGGTGGACGGCACGTCCTTCCGCGTCTCCGTTCTGGAGACGACCGCGCCGCAGATCGTGCTGGACCGGAAAGCGAGCCTGATCGCCTCCATGACCGACGTCGCGGCGGAGGACGGGGTGGATCAGGTCCTCCTCTTCGTCGTCGACATTCTGAACGAGGAGGCGACGCTGCTCGTCCCCAACGACCTCGTCAAAGGGGTGGCGGAGAAGAGCTTCGGCGCCGCCGTCTCCGGCGATGCGGTCGTCCTGCCGGGGATCATGTCCCGCAAGAAGCAGATCATCCCGAACCTGGCGGTCTGAAGGCAGTTTCGCGCGCTTCCCGATCGCGCGCCGTACGCGGCGAAGGTGGGTGGGATGGAAACCCCGCCCCGAGCGGCGTTCAGCTCAGATGGTGAACGTCCTGGAGGCCGTAGACCGGCGTCGGGACGCCCTCCATCCGGGCTTTGATCTGCAAAGACAGGAACTGCGAATAGTGGCGCGACTGGTGCAGGTTGCCGCCATGCATCCACAGGTTCGGGACCTGCGTGGGCTTCCACATATTGCGCTGCTCGCCCTCCCAAGGGCCCGGATCCTTGGTCGTGTCCGACCCAAGCCCCCAGCATTTGCCGAGACGGTCCGCCGTTTCCTGTCCCATCAGGTCCGCGACCCAGCCGTTCATGGAGTTATATCCGGTGGCGTAGACCACCAGATCGGCGTCGAGATGGGCGCCGTCGTCCAGGACAACGCCCGTCTCGTCCAGCGCCGTCACTTGGCTCCGCTTCAACTTGATCTCTCCATCGATGATCAGCTGGCTCGCGCCGACGTCGATATAATACCCCGAGCCGCGGCGCAGATATTTCATGAAGAGTCCGCTCTCGTCATCGCCCCAGTCGAGCCAGAACCCGGCCTTCTCCAGCCCGTCGTAGAACTCCTTGTCCTGCTCCTTCATCGCCTCATAAGCGGGGATCTGAAACTCGTGGAGGATGCGGTAAGGGAGCGAGGCGAAGATCAGATCCGCTTTCTCCGTGGTCACCCCCGCGGCGACGGCGCGCTCGGAGTAAAGATCGCCCAACGCCACTTCCATAAGCGTCTCCGAGCGCACGATGTGGGTCGAGGACCGCTGCACCATGGTCACGTCGGCGTCGGCTTCCCAAAGCGCGGCGCAGATGTCATGCGCCGAGTTGTTGGAGCCGACGACGACCGCCTTCTTGCCCTTCCAAGCGTCGGGCCCCTCATGCTCTGAGGAATGCTGCTGCACGCCCTTGAAGCGATCCATGCCGGGGAAGTCGGGCATGCGCTTCTTGCCCGACATGCCGGTCGCCATGACGAGCTGCGTGGGCTTCAGCACGACTTCCTCGCCATCGCGATCCACGACCACGGTCCATGTGCCGGAGGCTTCGTCGAAGGTCGCGGACTTGGCGGTGGAGCGGGTCCAGTAGTTGAGCTCCATCACCTTCGTATACATCTCAAGCCAGTCGCCGATCTTGTCCTTGGGAGAAAAGACGGGCCAGTTCTCGGGGAACTTGATGTAGGGCAGATGGTCGTACCAGACCGGGTCATGCAGACAGAGCGACTTGTAGCGATTGCGCCAGCTGTCGCCGGGGCGGTCGTTGCGCTCGACGATGATCGTCGGCACGCCGAGCTGCCGGAGGCGCGCACCCATGGCGATGCCGCCCTGACCCCCGCCGATGATCAGGCAATAGGGCTGCGTCTCATACCCAAGCTCGGCCTCTTCACGGGCGCGCTCTTCGGCCCAGCTTTCGCGGTTTTTGCCGGCGCCGTGTTTGGCGCCGGGGGCGCCGTTAACGCCCGAAGGCTCCTCATGCCCCTTCAGCTCCACCATCGTGGTAAGCAGGGTCCAGATCTTCTCGCCCTTGAGCCGGATCAGGCCGTAGCCGCGCGCAACTGCGGTTTCGAACTCGATCCACGCCGTCGTAACCCCGCCCTCTTCAGTGGCGATCTCGCCTTCGGCGACCCTCCACCCGCTCGGCTTCGTCGCGGCGAGCTGATGTTTCAGCATGTCCGCGACCTGATCCTCGCCCTCGACGGTCTTGATGTTCCAGGTGAAGGCGACGAGGTCGCGCCAGTAGCAGTCGTCCTCGAACATCTCGGTCGCCGCCGCGATATCGCTTGAAGCGAGAGCGTCGCCGAAACTGTCGAGAAAGGCTTGAGTCTGATCTGTAACCGTCGCGTCTAGCATGTTTTCCTCCCAGCTTTTTCAACTTATTGGCGAGTATCGTGAGGGGACTCATGCCGTTTAGGCAAGGGCCAATGCGTTTTGCCGCGCCGGGGTGGGAGGCGTCCGCCCTACACTGTCTGACTGGAGATTGGCGAAACGCCGCCAGTGACGCCGCGCCTATCTGGTCACGATTCCGCCGTCGACGGCGATGGTCTGGCCAGTGATGAAGCTCGACGCCTCCGAGAGCAGAAACTCGATCGGCCCCGCCACTTCGTCAGCCGTTCCGAACCGGCCGAGCGGGGTTCGAGCGCGCAGCGCGTCCCCCCGCTCGGCGATGATGTCGGCGGGCATGGCGGTGTCGATGATCCCGGGCGCCAGCGCGTTGACGCGAACGCCCTTCGGCCCCCATTTCTTGGAGAGCGACCGCGTCAGACCAACGATGGCCCCCTTCGACATGCTGTAGGCGGGATGATCGGCGGCGCCGGACATGAAGGCGAGCGAGCTGACCAGAACCACGGACGCCCCCTCCGCCAGCCTCGGCTCAAGTACGCCCATCAGGTCGAACGCATTCGTCGCGTTCGCGGCGAGCGTCGCATCGTAGATCGCCCGGTCGCTGAGGCCGTGCGCGGTGAAGACGCCCGCGAGATGGACGACGCCGTGCACTGTTTCGTCGCCCCCCGGCAGCGCGGCCCGGCAGGCCTCTGGCGCGTCCAGCGCGCTGACGGCGTATGTCGCGCCTTCACAGGCCGCCGCCGTCGCCGCCAGCCTCGTCTCCTCGATATCGATCAGATGAAGGCGGCAGCCGACGCCATGCAGGCGCTTGATCGTCGGCGCCGCGATGCCGCCCGACGCGCCGGTGATGATGATCCGCCGTCCCTTGAACATCTAACGCCCCCCCTTTTTCGCCCGCGTGGACCGTCGGCGTCCGACGCCGTTTTCGCACGCGGCGAGAGTGCGCCGGACCGATTGAACGAGGAAGCGGTTTCTCTGTAGGGCGCTGCCGGAAGCTTATGCGGTCTCGGCTGGCCAGCCCTTCGCTAGCGGCGCGTAGTCCTCCGGTCGCTTCTTGGCGAAACCGTTCAGGAACAGCGCGTCCCGAACCAAAGGGGGCTGGGTTTCGATCGCCGTCTCGATCACCAGTCGCATCCGCGCGAGCGTCTCCTCCGGCCGGGGCGCGGTTATGAAGGGCAGACCGGGCGTCGGGGCCGTGCGGTGGATCACCCGCAGCCCTGCGGTCAGGTCCGCGTCATGTCGTTCCGCCAGCCGCCACGCCACCGCGTCGATGCAGGCGGCGTCCGCCGCCCCTCCCGCCACCGCGCGGACGGAGGCGCGATGGGCGCCGGTTTGGATAAGTTCGCCGAAATAAGCCGCCGGATCCTCGATCTGGGCCGCGAAACAGGCCCATCCCGACTGGCTTTCCCGCATGTTGAAGGCGAAGCGCGCGCCGCGGAGGGCGGCGAGGTCCGGCGCGGGATCGTCGGCCCGAACGATCACCTCGCTCCGATAGGTCCCGCGCGGGCAGTCCGCCAGATCGTAGACCGGCGCGCCGAGGAGGGCGACGTCCCCCGCCAGCTTTGCCGCAAAGGGCAGCCCGCAAGTCTGGCCGAGACAAAGCGACGGGTCCCGCCAGACCGACCACATGTCCGCATCGCGGCTAAGCGCGTCCGGCGCGGCGACGCCGATATTGCGCAGGCTGTCGCGGATCGCCGCCCAGAGGCGGTCGGTCTCCTCCCGCACCTCGGGCCAGTCGTACATCGCCAGCGCGGCGAGGCTCATGTCTCGGGACCGGGCATCAGGGGGTGGGCCACCGGCTCCTTTGGGCGGAAAAGGAACGACCTGAGCACCGACCAGTAGGACGGGAAGGCGTAGCCGCCGTTCATTTTCAGGAAGCGATCCTTATGCGCCCGATAGTGCGCGGGGATCGCCGCCCAGGGCATCTCCGGATGGGCGTGGTGGACCGCATGGAGGTTGTTGTTGAGATAGAGGAGCGCCAGCGGACCCCGATCCTCCACAATGGCGGAGCGGCCGCGCACCCGCTCCTCCGCCCGATGCTCCAGAAAGCTGCGGAGGTTGATTAGCGAAAGACCGCCATAGCAGGCTAGCGCATAGCCCAGCGGGTCGACCCCGCAGCGCCAGAGCCAGACGAGAACCAGCGCCGCGCCGACGCCGTGAAGCGCCCAGGCCCGCGCGACGGCGCGGTCGCCTGCGAAGAGGCGCCGCGCGTCGGCGATCGTGAAACTGACGAGGCTGAGGCCCGGTCCGATCGCCATGCGCCCGGCGACCGTGTTGTTGATGCGCAAAACGGCGCGCGCGGGGTTAGAAAGATGCGCCCATCGCCGCGGGTCGACATACCAGCTTTCGGGATCGTCATAGGGATCGGTCAGGCGGTTGTCGTTGTGATGGGCGAGATGGGTGTCGCGGTAGCGCTCAAATGGGAAGGCGAAACCGAGGGGCGGAAACACCAGGGCTTCGTTCACCCGTTTCCACCGCGTCGGGTGGCCGTGGATGATCTCATGCTGAAGCGACGAGTGGAATGCGAGGACGACGGCGAGAGCGACATAAGCCGACCAGTGCGCAGGAGCCGCGAGCGTAAGCGCGGCGTAAGACGCATAGCAGGCGACGAGCGCGGCCCATGTCGGGCCCTCGGCCCGTAGTCTTTCGATCATTGCGGTCCCCCGGATCGCGACACCTGCGATCAGGCGCGAAAGCTAACTGAAATCTGACGCGATGCGATGGTCGAATGCGGCGTCTAGCGACGCAACTGCCGGAAGACCTCGGAGGCGCCCCAGCCCGCCAGCAGCGCGACGAAAATCGAAAAAAGACCGTAGAGCAGAGAATGCTCATGCGCCAGATTGTAGAGCCAGCGCTCCAATCCGACCTTCCTCACCTCGATCTTGGTCGCGAAGTCGTCGACCACGCGCCCGCCGCGCAAGAGGAACACCTTCGCCTGATAGTCGCCCTCAACCAGGTTAGCCGGCAGATCGACCGTCGTCTGGAAGAGGGTGCCCGAGATGATCTCAACCCCGCCGATGTCCTCGAAATAGATGCCCTTGTCGCGGCGGATGCGCACGATCGCTTCGGAGAACTCGCCCGGGTTGGCGACCTTTCCAGCCTCGCCCACAAGGCGGATCGCCTTGTCGATGGTGATCCGGTGTCTAAGGTCCGACGTCTCGCTCAGGATGCCCTGCAGCGGGCCTGAGGAGGCGACCGCGTAGAAGCTCGGCGCCGCGTCGATCTCGACGCTTTCGGCGTTCACCCAGATGCCGAACCTGCGATCCTTCTTGCGCAGGATCACCCGTTGGTCGGGCCCTGTGATCGCGATGATGACGTCCAGCTCCTCATCGCGTTCATCGGCGAGGCGATCCCGCTCGATGGCGCCGAAGACGAAGATCTGGCTGCCGTCGAAATCCGTGGTGATGCCGACCGACTTCTGACTGAGGGAGGCGATGATCCGCTCCGGCGTCGACGCCTGCGCGCCCCCCGTCGCCATCGTCAGCGCCGCGCCGAGGAAGGCGAGGATGCGGATCAATGTCCTGCTCCGTCGCCGATGGAGAAGAGCTCGCTCGGCGTCGCGACGAGGTCGTAGCCGAGCTTGAAGCAGACCGCGAGCACCATGATCGCCAGGAGAATACGAAGCTGCTCGCCCCTGATCCGCACGCCGATCCGGGCGCCGATCTGCGCTCCGATCACCCCGCCGAGAAGGAGGAGGAGCGCCAGCATCGCGTCGACCGTCTGGTTCTGCGTCGCATGCAGGACCGTCGTGAGGCCGGTGACGAAAATGATCTGGAAGAGCGACGTCCCGACGACCACCGCCGTCGGCATCCCCAGAAGATAGATCATCGCGGGGACCATGATGAAGCCGCCGCCGACGCCCATGATCGCGGCGAGGATGCCCACCGCGACGCCGATCAGATAGGGTGGAATGGCGGAGATATAGAGCTTCGACTGCCGGAACCGCATCTTGAACGGCAGCCCATGAACCCAGCTGTGGTGCCGTCGTTTCGGAACAGTCACGCCCGCCTTCACCTTACGGATCGCGTTCAGGCTCTCGATGAACATCAGCCCGCCGACGACGCCGAGGAAGACGACGTAGCAGAGCGAAACCAGAAGCTCGACCTGCCCAAGCTCGCGCAGGGCCTTGAATATCTGCACGCCGATCACCGACCCGGTCGCGCCTCCCGCCGTCAGCACGAGGCCCATCTTAATGTCGACGGTCTTGCGCCTCAGATGCGCCAGAACCCCGGAGAAGGAGGAAGCGACGATCTGGTTCGCCTCCGTCGCGACGGCGACCGCGGGCGGAATGCCGATGAAAATGAGAAGCGGGGTCATCAAAAAACCGCCGCCGACCCCGAACATGCCGGAAAGCACGCCCACCGCGCCGCCGAGGCCGAGCAGCAGGAACGCGTTGACCGACATCTCGGCGATAGGCAGGTAAATCTGCATGAGGACCCTTTCGGCGCAGGTCAGCTTCTACGCAGCCGTCCTTTCAATACCATAGGTCCAGATGCGACAAATCGGAGCGATTTCCGGCGGCTAGGCTGTTCAACTGGCTCCTATTCACCGCCGTTGACGGCGCGGCCTTGTCGAGACACGTTAAAGGCGACCGCCGGGTGGGCGGTCGGAGCGAAAATGTGGGTGGCGGCATGCCAGATGACGAGCGGGCGTTCGCGCGCGGCGCGCCGCATATCCGCGACAGAATCGTGCGGACGGCGACTGACCTCGACGTGCATGTGCTTGAGGCGGGGACGCCGGGCCGTCCGGCGCTGCTCCTGCTCCATGGCTTTCCCGAAATCGCCTACAGCTGGCGGCGCATCATGCCCGCGCTGGCGGCGGCCGGGTTCCATGTGATCGCGCCGGATCAGCGCGGTTACGGCCGGACGACCGGCTGGTCGCTCGGCTATGACGTGGACCTCGCGGAGTTCGGCATGCCGGCGCTGGTGCGCGACGCGCTCGCCCTGCTCGATGCGATGGGCGTTCCCGGCGTCGAGGCCGTGATCGGTCATGATTTCGGCTCTCCGGTCGCCGCGTGGTGCGGCATGATGCGTCCGGACGTCTTCCGCTCCGTCGTTTGCATGAGCGCGCCCTTCGCCGGGCCGCCGCCTTGGCCCGCCGCGGACGAGCCGGATATCCACGCGGAACTCGCGGCGCTCGATCCACCGCGCCGCCACTACCAGTGGTATTACGGCGAGCGGCGCGCGAATGCGGAGATGATGCAATCGGAGGATGGCCTCGCCGCGTTCCTCCGCGCCTATTTCCACTGCAAATCGGGCGATTGGCGGTCCAACGCGCCCCATCGCCTCGGCGGCTGGACCGGGGACGACCTCGCCAAGCTGCCGCTCTACTATGTGATGGAGAACGGCGCATCGATGCCGGAAACGGTCGCGGCGATGGCCCCCACGTCGGGCGAGGCGGCGTCCTGCCTGTGGCTCACCGATCCCGAACTCGCCGTCTATGCGGAGGAATACGGGCGCACGAGTTTCCAGGGCGGTCTCAACTGGTATCGGCGCATGACCAGCGAAGCGGGTAAAGCCGAGCTTCGCCAGTTCGCGGGCCAGCGTCTGCAGCCGCCGGCCTGTTTCATCGGCGGCGCGCGCGACTGGGGCGTCTTTCAGGTTCCCGGCGCGATCGAGGCGATGGAGACCACGGCCTGCGCGGCCTATCGGGGCACGACTCTCATCGAAGGCGCCGGTCACTGGGTGCAGCAGGAGGCCCCCATGGAGACCATCGCCGCGCTCCTGGCGTTTCTGGAGACGCTGGACTTCCGCGTCTGACGGGGCGGGCGGACGGGCCGCCCAAAGGGTCCGCGCTATCGCGCGAACGGAGGCGGCTCGCGCTTCGATCCGGGCCGATGCGCTATGGCGGCGGCCTTCGCCTCCGGCGGGAGTATTTGGAGAAGAGTGAACTGTAGAGCCGTAGTTGAAGCGCGCGCCGACCGTAGATCGCTCGCTGCTCGCACGTGAAGCGCGTCGTCTGGCCTGAGGTGAGCGTGCGCGGCGCATCGCCTAAATGGATGGCTCGATTAGCCATTTGCGCGGAGGGGGGGCGTCGCTCTGGCGCGCCTTGGGTTGAGAAGGACGGGATGGCGAGGTTAACGAAGTCTTAAAGCTTACGAACTTCCTTCAATATAAGCGCTTTAGAGCAGTTTCCTCATGGGGGCGCTCTGACGAAAGAGCGCCGAGCGCCGCCGAAAGAGTTCGCGGCGCTTCCCGCGCGCGCTTAGCGACCTCGCGGCGCGGCCTATGCCTCGGACCGGCCTACCGACGTGTAAGAGAAGCCGGCCGCGCGCGCCTCCGCCGGGCGATAGATGTTCCTGAGATCGACCATCACCGCGCCGTTCATGCTCTCCCGCAGGCGCGTGAGATCGAGCGCGCGGAACTCGTTCCATTCCGTGATCACCACGACGGCGTCGGCCCCGGCGGCCGCCTCATATGCGTTCGCCGCCCACGTGACGCCGGGCAGGAGCGCCTCGCCCTCCTTCCGGCCCTGCGGATCGGTGGCTGCGACCTCGGCGCCCGCGCCGATCAGGGCGGGCACGATGGTGAGCGAGGGCGCTTCGCGCATGTCGTCGGTCTCCGGCTTGAAGGTCACGCCAAGCACGGCGATCTTCTTGCCCGCGACCGCGCCGCCCATCGCGTCCATGACCTTGTCGACCATCTTGCGTTTGCGCGCGTCGTTCACCTCCACCACCGTCTCGACGATGCGGATGGGGCTGTTCGCCTCCTGCGCGGTGCGGGTCAGGGCGAGCGTGTCCTTCGGAAAGCAGGACCCGCCGTAGCCCGGCCCGGCATGGAGGAATTTCGGCCCGATCCGGGCGTCCAGCCCCATGCCCTTCGCCACCGCATGGACATCGCCGCCGACTTTCTCGCAAAGGTCGGCGATCTCGTTGATGAAGGTGATCTTGGTCGCGAGGAAGGCGTTGGCCGCGTACTTGATGATCTCCGCGCTCTCCAGCGAGGTGAAGACCATCGGCGTCTCGCGGATGTTCAGCGGTCGGTAGAGGTCCTCCATCACCTGACGGGCGCGCTCGTCCTCCACGCCGACGACTACGCGGTCGGGCCGCATGAAATCGTCGATGGCGGCGCCTTCGCGCAGGAACTCGGGGTTGGAGGCGACGGTGAAGTCGCATTCTGCGCAGATCGCCGCGACCCGGTTCTTCACCTCCCGGTTGGTGCCCACCGGCACGGTCGATTTGGTGACGATGACCGTGTAGCCGTCGATGGCGCGGGCGACTTCCTCCGCCGCGGCGTAGACATAGGTGAGGTCGGCGTGCCCCTCTCCGCGCCGGGTCGGCGTGCCCACCGCGATGAAGACTGCGTCCGCGCCCTTCACCGCCGCGTCCAGTTCGGTGGTGAAGCTGAGGCGGCCGGCGGCGACGTTCTTCGCCATGAGGACGTCGAGGCCCGGCTCGTAAATCGGGGTCTCGCCGCGTTTCAGCGTCTCGATCTTGCCCGCGTCTTTGTCGACGCAGACGACGTCATGTCCGAAGTCCGAGAAACACACGCCGGAGACGAGGCCGACATATCCGGTTCCGATCATCGCGACGCGCATGGGCGGTCTCCTTCAATTTTGTCAGGCGGAGTATGCGCGCATAGCGCATCCGTCAAATCGCGCCGTTAGATCGCCGGCGTCACATCGGGCAGATCGAGCGTCTTCAGAAGCTCCCGCACCTCCTGGCGCGCCGCCACATGGCTGAGCGTCATGGCGCCGCCCTCGAGATCCAGTAGCGTGAGGCCGTTGAGGAATAGTTCGCGGAAGATCACGCGCTCCGAGAACCCGGGCGCGAGGCGAAAGCCGATCCGTTTGGAGAGATCGGCCAGAAGCCCGCCGACCCGGCGCTTGTTCTTCGCTTGCAGGTTCGACATGCGGTTACGGGTGACGATCCAGTCGATCGGCTTCAGCCCCGCCTTGGCCCTGAGCTGCCGCGCGCGCCAGACCATCTCGGAATAGACGGAAGGGCCGAGGACCTTTTCCGTGTTCGGATCGACCCGCGCCAGAAGGTCGAAGTCGATCAGGCTGTCGTTCATCGGGGTGATCAGCGTGTCGGCGGAGGCGTGGGCGAGCTGGCTGAAATAGCTGTGCGAGCCGGGGCAATCGATCAGAACGAAATCGGAGCAGGACTGAAGCGATTCGAGCGCCAGGCCGAAGCGCTCGTCATCCTCCAGCCGGGCGTCGTCCCGGTTCACGTTGCGGGAGGAGGCGATCTGCCGCCGCTCCGGCTGACCGAGAGTGAGGCCATTGGCTTCGGAATACGCCGCGCGATTATCGAGATATCGGAAGAAGGATTGCTGCCGGAGGTCGAGATCCATCACCCCCACGCGCTTTCCCTGCCGGGAGAGCGCAGTGAAGAGATGCATCGCCGTCGTGGATTTACCGGAGCCCCCTTTTTCATTGCCGAGCACGATCACATGGGCGCGGGGCATAGGGGTATCCTGAAACGAACGAACTCAATGCGCGCCGAGACGACGGCGCGCGGGACAATCAAACTGCGATAGCGCGAGAGCGCAAGATCAGAAGCCGAAGCCTTCGAACTTCTTCTTGAACTTGGAGACGCGGCCGCCGGTGTCCATCAGCTTGGTGCCGCCGCCGGTCCAGGCCGGGTGCGCGCTGGGGTCGATGTCCAGCGTAAGCGTGTCGCCTTCGGCGCCGTAGGTGGAGCGCATCTTGACGATCGAGCCATCGAGCATCTTCACGTCGATGAAGTGATAATCCGGGTGGATGTCGTTTTTCATGTCTTTTGGTCCTGACTTCCGGCGCGGATTTCCGACCCACGCCTCGCATCATTCGAGACGCGCCGTTTAGAGGACGCCGCCGCGCGGGGCAAGGCGATTCTCTCAGGCTTAAAAGCAAAAGGCCCGGCGCGCGCGCCGGGCCTTCGTTTAGCAGGCGTCGATCAGATCAGATCGATTCCTTGATCCAGCTTTCGATCGCGGTTTTCGGCGCGGCGCCGACCTTGGTCGAAGCGGCCTCTCCGCCTTTGAAAAGGATCATCGTCGGGATGCCGCGCACGCCGTATTTGCTGGGCGCGTTCGGGTTCTCGTCGATGTTCACCTTGGCGATGACCACGTCCTCGCCCATTTCGTTGGAGATCTCCTCCAGCGACGGGCCGATCTGCTTGCAGGGCCCGCACCATTCGGCCCAGAAATCGACGACGACGGGTTTGTCGGACTTCAGAACGTCAGCTTCGAAGCTGTCGTCAGTAACGGCGACGGTGGCCATATCGGACCTCTCTTTCCTCTCCTATGGGCGCGCATGTCAGCGGCCCGGAGGCGGAACGTAGGTAGCCCGCCAAAGCCGGTCAAGACGCAGTCGCTTGGGCGAGAGCGGCGTCCATCGACGCCTCCTCGATGGCGTCGAGCCGGGGCGCGGCGGTCCAAAGCATGTGCGCCGTAATGCTCCGGCCCGGGTAAATCCCAGCCAGCGCAGCGCGATAGGCGGCGAACTGGGCGGCGTACTCGGCCGGGGTTTCGCCGGGGGGCGGCGGCGCGGCGTCGGACTTGAAGTCGACGAACGCGACTTCTTCTTCCGTCACGATGAGGCGGTCGATGCGGCCCGCGATGCGGTCGTCGCCGATCAGGACGGAAACGGGCGCTTCGGCGATCGAGGCCTCTCCGAAGAACCGGGCGGCTTCTGGAAGCGCCCGCGCCCGCAGCGCCTCCGCCGCGAGGGGCGCGATCAGGTCTTCGGGCAGGTCGAAACCTCGAGCGATTCTGCTGGCTTCCGTTACCTCCTCAATTCCGGCCTCCAGAATTGCGTGGATCGCCTCTCCTCGCCGCGCGGCGATTTCGGGCGCCAGATCGCCGCCGCGCGCCTCGTAATCTGCGGTCAGAAGCCCGCTCGCGGCCTTGCGGCGCGGGCCTTTGACGGACGGCGCGAGCGTGGGTAGCGGCCGCGCCGCGCCCGGCGGCGCCAGACGGTCCGGCGCTGCGGCGGTTTTCGGATCGGTCCCGCTCTCCAGGATCAATGCGCCGTCTCGTTCCTCCGCCCCCGCTTCGATCAGGCCGCTGCGGGCGAGGTCGTACCAGGTATCCTCCGTCTTTTCCGGATCGCCCGCCCCGGCGATGATCAGCCAGTCCTCCGCCCGCGTCATCGCGACGTAGAGGAGGCGTTTGAACTCGTCCGCCGCCGCCTGCTCCTCTAGCGCGCGCCTTTCAGCGATGACCTTCGGGTCGAACGGCTTCGGCCCGACCATCGCGGGGAGCGCGCTGGAGGGGCCGTCGACCTCCGCGATCCGCCAGCCGCGGGCGCCTTCGGGTTTGCGCATCGTATCGGGCAGGATCACTACAGGCGCCTCCAGCCCCTTTGCGCCATGGGCGGTCATCACGCGCACCTGGCCGGATCGCCCGGCCTGCTGGCGCTTCACCTCCAGATCGGCGCCGTCGAGCATGGCGAGGAACGCTTCGACGGAGGGGGTCTCCCGCTCCTCGAAGGCGAGCGCCTGCGCCAACAGCTCGTCTATCGCGTCCTCCGCTTCCTCGCCGAGCCGCGCGAGGAAGCGCCGCCGGCCGTCCCAGTCCACCAGCGCCATCTGCAAAAGTTCAAACGGGCGCTGGTATCCAACGGCGTCGCGGAGTTTGGAGAGCCGCCCGGCGATCTCCGGCTGATCGCCGCGGCGGACTTCGTCCCAAAGCGTTCCCTTTCGGGGATGGGCCAGATCGAAAAGCTCATCTTCGGTGACGCCGAAGAGCGGCGAGCGCAGCACGGCGGCGAGCGACAGATCGTCGGCGGCCGTAGCGGCGAAGCGGAGGAGCGCGATCAGGTCCTTCACCGCCAGCTCATCCGTCAGACGCAAGCGGTCGGCCCCGGCGACGGGCACGCCCGCCGCTTTCAGACCCCGCACCAGCGGACCCATCATCGGGGCCCGCGCGCGGAGGAGGACGATGACGTCCCCCGCCTCCACCATGCGCCCGCCGCCCGGCAGGGGCTCGCGTCCGACCATAGCGGCGATCCGTTTGACGACCTCAGCCACCAGTTTGAGGCGCGCCGAGCGGGGGGAGGGCGCGTCCACCGGCGCCCATGGCTCGGGGGGCGGCGGGTCGGGGTCGTCCTCCGTCACCGGCCACAACTCTACCCGCCCCGCGCGGTCGTCGAAGAAGGCGCGGTGGTCGGGCGGGACGCCGGCGGCGGTCAGGCCCGTCGCACGATCCTCCCTGAACGCGCAGTCGACCGCCCCAAGGATCGCGGGTGCGGAGCGGAAGGAATAGGCGAGCTCCCTCTCCAGCTGCCCGCCGGCGCCTTCGAGGTCGGCGCGGAACCGGGCGCGCATCTCATCGAACATCTCCGGCGCCGCGCCCTGGAAGCGATAGATCGACTGTTTTTCGTCGCCCACCACGAAGCTCGTGCGCGCGACGTCGCGGGCGCCTTCACCGGCCCTGAACTCTCTCGCGATTTCGTTGATCACGTCCCATTGCGCGCGGCTCGTATCCTGCGCTTCGTCTACGAGGATATGGTCGACCCCGCCGTCAAGCCGGTAGAGCACCCACGCCGCCGCGTCCGACCGGGTGAGAAGCGCGCGGGTCTTGCCCACCAGATCGTCGAAGTCGAGGAGACCGGATCGCCGTTTCGCCGCGTCGTAATCCGCCGTCAGCCTGCATCCGAACGCATAGAGGCGGAGAGACGCCATCGCCGCTTCCGCGGCCGCTTCGGCCTCCCGCGCGGCCAACGCGATCTCCACCAAATGCGCGCAAAGCGCCTCATGGTCCGGCTCCGCCGCTTGCGCCGCCTTGGTGGCCATGCGCTTGCGCGGTTCGAACTTCGCGGTGAGGACCGATTTGGTCATCGGCGCGACGAAGGCGGAGCCGCCCGCCGTCACCGCCGCCGCGATGCCCTCCGCCATCGCCGACTCGGTTGCGGTGCCGGATCGCCAAGCGGCGATCATCCGCCAGAGGGCCTTGAGGTCCATGCCCTTGATCGCCGCGAACCGGGCGGTGTCGCGATCCGGCGGATCGGGGATGCCGAAAGCGGCGGCGTAATCGCTGGGCGTCGCCGCTTCGCGGAAGAGGTCGCGGGCGCCGATTACGGCCGCCGCCAGCTCCTCAAGGCCGCCTTCGTTCCTGTCCTCCACAACGGCCGCGAAAACCTCCGCGCCGCCCCGCGCGCCATCCGCCGCCATGTCGTTGAGGAGGGAGGCGATCAGCGCCTCCTTCTCCCGATCGTCCATGACGCGGAACTGGGGCGGCGTGTCCGCCTCCAGCGGGAAACGGCGCAGAATGCCGTCGCAGAAGGCGTGGATCGTCTGGATCTTCAGCCCGCCGGGCGTCTCAAGCGCCTGCGCGAAGAGGCGCCGGGCCTTGTCTAACTCCTCCGCCACGAACCCGACCCGCCCGGTGAGCTCAGCGAGATCGGCGGCGAGCGCCTCATCTTCCGCCATGGCCCAGCCGCCGAGCATGGAGAAGAGCCGCGTCTGCATCTCCGCCGCCGCCGCCTTGGTGTAGGTGAGGCAGAGGATCTTGTCCGGCGCCGCATCCGCGAGCAGGAGCCGCGCCACCCGCTCCGTCAGCACCCGCGTCTTGCCGGAGCCCGCATTGGCGGACACCCAGACGGAGCGCGCAGGCGCCGCCGCATCGCGCTGGGCTATGACCGCCTCGTGGCTCATGCGCCGCCTCCGGGGGCGTCTTCGGGCGCCCGGTCCGCCCATTCGCCGAAGCGGGAGAGATGCTGATAATCGCCCGCATAGCCCTGCGTTTTCTCCACATAGGCGCGGGGCAGATAGGGCGTCTGGGGCGCGAAGAAGTGATTGAGCAGGATCGTCAGCCCCTTGAGCGCGTCCGCGTCAGGCTCGATCTCGCGCGTCGCGCCGCCCTCTCCGGCGCCGGAAAGCGTGAGATAGGCGAGGCGCGACGCCTCCGCCGGGGCGACGCCCCTGAATGCGCCCGCCGCCGCCATCGCGCCCATGATCGGCAGCTGCTTGGCGAAGACTTCGACCTGTTTTTGGGATGGGGACGAGCCGGCCTTGTAGTCGAATATCGCGAGGGATCCGTCCGTCAGCCGGTCGATCCGGTCGGCCCGGCCTCTCAGGACGACGTCGCCGACGACGGTTTGGAGCGTCGTCTCCCCGGCCACCTCGACATCGAGCGGGGCGCCTGCGTCCTGCCGCTTCACCTCCTCGGCGAGAAACCAATGCCTCACCCGCTGGAGCCGCGCCCGCCAGATCGTCGCTTCGGCGGGCGGCGCGCCGGAGGCGGCGATGGCTGAGGCGGCGGCTTCGTCGAAGGCTTCGTCGAAGGGCGCGTTCGGGTCGGCGATGACGGCGCGCGTGAAATCCTCCATCACCTTGTGGAGAACTTCGCCCCGGAGCCGTGCGTCCGGCCCCGCCGCGAGCGGCTCCAACGGGCGGAGGCGGAGAACGCGCCGGGCGTAAATCTCATATGGATCGCGGATCAGTTTCTCGACTTCGGTGACGGAGATCCGGCGGGGACGCGCGGCGACGGGCGGGCGCGGTTCGGGACGAGACGCGCCCTGCGGCTTCGCTCCCGGCTCATCGAGGGCGCGGGCGGCGATCAGATGCGCCGCGCCCCGCGCGGTCATCGCGGACCAGGTCGCAGCCCCGTCGGCGGCGGCCCCTGCGAGCAGCGTTCTCAGCCGGGTTAGCCAGCGCGATTCGACGGTCGGCGCGTCGCCGTCCCGGAGCGAACGCGACAGGATCGCGCGCGGCGCGGAGGCCGCCTGCTGGAAGTCATGTGCGGCGAGGCCGACGCGCTGCTCGGGCGCGGGCAGGCCCAGCGCCTCCCGCATCGGGCGGCTGAGCCAGGGGTCGATGGGCGGCGCGGCGGGCCAGACGCCCTCGTTCAGCCCGGCGAGGATCATCAGATCAGCCGATTGCGCCCGCGCCTCCAGCGGGCCGAGGATCTTAACCCGCTGATCTGGAACGAAAGCGTCTTCGCGCACGTCTCCCGCTTCCTCCAGCGCGAGACGGAGGAAGGCCGGATAGTCCGCGGGCGCGACCTCGCCCCCGATGGCGGCGGCCTCGGCGAAGGCGTCCATCGCCCGCTCCGCCGCCGCCCCCGCCCGCTTGTCCCAAAGCGCATCTCCCGCCAGCGAGGTCGCCGCGGCCCTATGGCGAGCGATCAAATCCGGGAGCGGGGCTGGCGCCGCCCAGGGCCGCAAGGCGTCGAGGCGCGCGCGCAGATCACCGGCTGCGACCGGATCGCCGTCCTCATCAGTCGCACCCAGAAGCGCGTCCATATCGCCAAGGCGGAGCGCGACGTCGCGATTACGCAGCCCCTCCTTCTCCAACCGGTCGAGCGCGCGGCGATGTTCGCGCCGCGCATCCTCCGCGCAGAGCGGATGCTTCAGCGCCGCCATCAGCGCGACCGGATCGAAGCCGCGCGACAGCGCCTCCGCCGTCAGCGCCAAAAAGACGCCTGGCGGGCTAAGCGCCAGCGGCTGGCCGCTCGAATCGTCCGGCTCCACGCCCCAGCGGCGTAGGGCGGCGGCGACCCGGCGCGCAAGCGTTCGATCCGGAGAGATCAGCGCGACCGTCGCGTCCGCCCGCCCCAGCTCCGCCCGGATCGCGTGGGCGATCGCGTCGGCCTCCCACCGGGGCGACGGCGCCTCCAGCACGGAAAGGCCGCTCACGGCCTCCGCGATCATCGGCTGAAGGTCGCGCCGGGACGCCCGCCAGTGATGGGTGACGGGCGCGGGGCGCAGCGCCTGCGAAAAGAGCGCCGCGCGAGCGCGGGACGGTGTCGCGGCGTCCTCCAGCCAGGGGCGAACGTCCGTCGGCGTCATCTGCAATCTGTCCAGAAGGACGCGAAACCGGTGCTGCGGATGGTCCGGACGCGTCTCCGCCCACGCATCGCGGTCAAGCGCGAAGTCGAACCCCGGTAGAACGACCGCCCCGCCCGGCGCGCGCGCGATGGCGACCAGAAGGTCGGCGGTCAGCCGCCGCGATCCCGTCGACCCCGCCGCGATCAGAGGCGCTTCGGGCGGACGCTCCGCCCAAGAGGCGAGAAGCGCGTCGGTCTCCGCCGCGCGGCGCGTCTCCGGCTCAACCGCGCCGAAATCCGTTCGCAGGATCTCAGGCCAAGTCGCGGCGATATGAGCGAAGAAAGCGCCGAATTCCGCCCAGTGCGCCGCGTGGCGCTCATCCGCCGCCGCCGTGGCGAGGCGCGCCTCCGGAATCCGCTCCCTCTGGCATTCGTCAAGGAGCGCCGCCAGCGACTGCGCCAGCGCAGTCGCGTTGGCGTCCGACGGCGCTCCGACGCCTGGGCGCGCGGCGAGAAACGCGCCGATCATCCGCGCCAGCGCCAGAAGGCGCGGCATCCGGCCGAGAGCGGGCGGCGAGGCCGCGCCGTTCGCGCCAAGTTCGTCGATGTTCTGGATGCGGGGCAGGAAGACCGCATCGCCCCGCGCTTCGAACGCATCCGTTAGCGATCGGATCGTGCGCCGGGTGTTCACCGCGACCGTCACGCGCGCCAGCGCCTCCGGCGCTTGCGTCGGCAAGCGGTCGATCAGTCCCTTGGCGAAACACCCCGCGAAATCGACGCCGGGGGGCAGTGCGAAAACGCGAGGCGCGTCGTCTGACGAGAAAAGCCTCATGCGCTGACCGCTCGTTCGGCGAGGCACAGCCCGTCCGGCGTTCCGACGTCGACCCATTCGCCGTCGTGAACCACCGCGCCGATGCGTCCTTCGGCGATCAGGCGATCCCATATGACGTTGAGCGAAAAGGCGCCGTCCGGCGCATCGGCGAAGGCTTCGGGCCGAATGATCTGAGCGCCGGTGTAAACATAGGGCGCGCGCGCCTTGTCCCCCCTGCGCGTAAGCCCGCCATCGTCACCCGCAAAGAAATCGCCCGCCCGCGTGTAGCCGATCGCCCGCTCGACCGGCGCCAGCAGGAGTAGCGCATCAATCCCGTCCCGCCAGTCGGAGGAAAGCTGCGGCAACGGGCGCATGCCTGTCCAGACGGCGTCGGCGTTCATCGTGAAGAAGGGCGCTTCGCCCAGCAATGGCGAGGCGTTCGCGACGCCGCCGCCTGTTTCGAGAATTTCAGTTTCTTCTGAAAAGACGATAGCTGGCATGACTCTCTCGTGCAGCGCCTTGCGGATCATGTCGCCAAGGTAGTGGAGATTGACCACCGCCCGGCTCACGCCCGCGGCGGCGCATTCGTCCAGCGCCCGGTCGAGAAGCGTTTTTCCCCCGACGGTGAGCAACGGCTTCGGGCGGTCAGCCGTCAGCGCGCCCATGCGCGTGCCGAAACCCGCCGCCAGCACCATCGCGGTATTCGGCGCGTCGTCCATCAGTTCGCCGCCCATCAGTTCCGGGCCCTGACGCGGGCGATCGCCTCTGGCGTCGGCTCCGGCAGCCATCGTTCGACGAACCGACGGAGGTCGCTGAGATGCGGATGGGCGAGGTCACGGCGCAGATGCGCCCAGACGCGCGGCAAAAGGTCGAGATAAGCGTCCTTTCCGTCGCGCGCCCGCAGCCGCGCGAAAATGCCGATGATCTTCAGGTTCCGCTGGGCCCCGAGGATCGCATAGTCGCGCAGAAACGCCTCAGGATCCGCAATCGCCGCTGCGGAGACGAACCGGTCGATCATCGCCGCGCGCAGCGCATCGCCCGTGTCGCGGCGCGCGTCCTCCAGCAGCGAGACGAGATCATAGGCTGGGTGGCCGATCAGCGCGTCCTGGTAGTCGAGCAACCCAACCCGCGCATGCCCTTCCCGTTCCGGCAACCAGAGAAGGTTCTCGGCGTGGTAGTCGCGCAGGACGAGCGCCCCGCGCGCCTCCGAAACCGGCTCCACTGCGGTCGCCACGAGGTCGCCGAATTCCGCCGAAGCGTCGTCCGACCACGCATCCGCTGCGAGAGGCGCCCACCAGTCGACAGCCAGCGCAGCCTCGCGCAGCAGAACCTTCGCGTCATAGGGCGAGGTCAGAAACTCGACCCCGTCCCAGTGGAAAGACGGCCTCGGCGGCGTGCTCGCAAGCGCCGCCAGCAGATCGACGGCTGCGGCGTAAAGCGGCGTTTCTCGCTGCGGATCGGCGGCGCACGCCCGCGCGTAGAGGTCGTCGCCGAGATCCTCGATCACCGCGAACCCCTCCGTCAGGTCAGCGGCGATGGTTCGGGGGGCGGAGAAGCCGAGATCGTTGAGACGCGCGCCGATGGCGAGGAACGGCGCAAGCGCCTCTCCGCGCTCCGGCGGCGCATCCATCAACACCGCCCACTCGCCGTTCGAACGACGCAGGCGATCGTACCGCCGGTTCGACGCATCGCCCGCGAGCGGCGCGATCGCCGCATTTTCCCAACCGGCGCGGCGGAGGAAATCTTGCTTCGCCGTCTCTCTCATTCGGAAAACCCTTCGAGCGCCGTAGCGACGCGCTCCCACCCGTCGCCAACGCAGCGCCAGACGGCTTCGCGCGCGTCTCCCGCGGCAAGCCGGAGCTCGATCGAGAGGCGCCGGGTTGGAGCGTCCGCGCCAAGGCGATCGGGCCATTCGACAATGCAAAGAGCGTGATCGAATGCGTCCTCGAGACCTAACTCGGCGAGTTCGGAAACGTCCGAAAGCCGGTAGAGATCGGCGTGCCAGATCGGCGTCGCTCCCTCATAGGTCTGAACGAGCGTAAAGGTCGGGGAGGGCACCTCCCGCACGTCTGGGGCGGCCTTGAGGATCAGCGCGCGCGCCAACGTCGTCTTTCCGGATCCGAGATCGCCATAGAGCAACAGCGCGTCGCCCGCCGACAGCACGGCCGCGAGCGTCTCGCCGAGGCGCCGCGTCGTCGCGTCCGTCGTCAAAAGGATCGTCCCGCTTCGCGCAAGCGGCCCCGTAATCGTCATGGTCCGAGGTTCGCCCGGCTCGGCGTTCGCGTCCAGATCGAATCGCCCGTCCGAGCCGCCTAAATCGGCGCGGCGGCCTGCGCCAGATGCACGACCGTCGGCGGCTCCGCCGGCTCGAGCGGTACGCCCACCATCAGCAGCCGCCGTCCGTTAGGCTGGCTGGACGTCTGAAGCTCTCCATCGCAAAGCAGCGCCGCCCGCTGGGCCAGGGCGAAGGCCAGCCCTCGATCGAACGCGTTCTCCGCATCGGGATGCGAAATGCGCAGAACGAGGCGACCTTCCTCAAAACTGGGGCTGACTTCGACTACGTCGCCTTCACGGGTCCGGGTGAGCGCGTCCACGAACACGTTGAAGACGATCTGTCTGAACCGCAGACGCTCGACGACCATATCGCCCGATACGGACACCTCCGCGAGGTCGATTGACGCGCCTCGCGACGCGAACCGGGCGGAGACCGCATCCGCCACGTCCCTGATGACCACCATCGGGTTGAGGCGTTCAGGCTCATCCGAAACGCCGCCGATCGAAATGAGGTCGGCCATCTCGTCCACCACATCGGTGAGATCGGATGCGCCGGCGATGATCGCCAGGGCGTATTCGCGCTGCTCGTCGTTCAGCGGGCCGAACCTTTCCTCCACTAGGATCTGGCTGAACCCGTAGATCGAGTTCAGCGGCGTGCGCATCTGGTGGGAGATCTGATCGACCAGCGCCGCCCGCATGTCGTCCGCATGCTCAAGCGCTTCGTTGCGCTGGCGAAGCGCGACCGACATCGCCTCCGCCGCCGTGATGTCGGAGAAGACGGTCAGGGTCGACCCATCCGGCATGGGCGATATCCGGGGCTGAATCACGCGACGATCCGCGAGCGGCATCCGCTGCTCCAGCGCTTCAGGATCGGCGCCGCCGGTGACGACGAGGAGGAGCCCTTTCCAGAACCCCTCCGCCTCCGCGCCGAGATCGCGGCGCGGAAGGAAGTCCTTGATATGCTCCGGTTCGAAGTCTTCGCCGTCGGACGTCGCCCATAGCCGCCGGAAGGCCCGATTGGTCATCCGGAAACGCCCATCAGGGCCAGTGACGGCGAGGCCTTCGTTCAGCATGTCCGTGGTGAGCGAGCGCACCGCGCGCTCCGACGCGCTGCTTCTGCGGAGCGAGACCGACTCCGTCACGTCCTCCACCACGATCGCCAGACCGCTCGAAGGATGTCGTCGTCTCAGAACCCGAAGCGAACGACCGTCGGCGATGTGCCATGTCTCTTCTGCGATAGAGGCGTCGTCGATGCTCTCCAGATCGCAGAGCGCCGCCTTCCACTCCGGATAATCCAGACGCTCCGGCAGGAAGCCTTCGGCGCGCCAACGGTCCAGCATATCTTCGAGACGGGGACGGGCGGCGAGGCGTTTCGCGTCTTCGCCGAAGATCTCCAGAATACGGGGATTGAATAGACTGAGGCGTCGCCGGTCGTCGAAAATCATCAGTCCGACGCTGAGATGCGCGAACGTGTCCGACATGGTCTTGAGCAGCCGGTTCATCATCCGCTCGACCCGCGCGAGGTCTTCGATCCGCCGCGCTGCGATGATGTCCTCTTCGTCCGATGTGCGGATCACCTCGAAAACGCCGCTCAACCCGTCATTCGATTCGATCCGGCGCGGACCGTCGGTCGCCGACGCTTCGATCAGGCTCTTTTGCAGAAGCGGCGGCAGCGCCGATTCGCTTTGCTCGATCCAGGCCTCGCCTTCGTGTCCCGCGCGCGTCCAAACCGCAACGTCGGCGAGCCTGAGACCACGCCGCAGCGCCTCGAGTTCACGTCGCTCGCGTTCGAGGGCGCGTTCAGCTTTTCTCAGACGCTCAAGCGCCCCGCCGTCTTCGACAAGGCGCAACTCCGTCGTCAAACCGACCGAGCGCGCCTGCGCCCATACGGATCGGCCGGACGCCACCTGAAATGTCGCGTCGAAGGGTTCGCCGCCGCCGCGCAGCTCTTCCACCCGACTTCGCAGTTCCTCACCTAGCGAGGAGACGATGGCGTCTTCGCGCTCACGTTCGGCGTTAAGTGAAAGAAGATGTCGCGCCGCGGTCGTTGACGTCACCGATCCATCCGCGCGCAGACGGACGACCGCGCCTAACTCCTGAGTAGCGGTATCGCTTCTTCTGGCGCGGCCCCCGCCGAGCAGTCCTAAGATCGCCAGCGAAGCGAGCGCCGCGACCGACAGCGCAAAGTAAAATTCTTGCGTCATCCCAATGATGCGAAAATTCTTTTCAGCATTCGCTCGAACCTGAAATTGCCCCTGAGACAATTGTTCATACAACAATAGGTTGTGTCAACGACTCTATATGTTCTGGATGGAGAACTTTGGGTTGTCTCCGAGGGCGGGCCGCTCGTCGCGCTCCGGCACGACGATGCTCTCAACCGGCCAGACCGCCGCAGCGACCGCGCCGGATGGGCTTCGCGCTTCCAGCGGAGCGCCCCGATTGCGGCGTCTGACGCCCCTTTCCGCCGTCGCGAAACTGACCCGTGCGCCCGACCTCTCCAGGAGCGTCTTCGCAATGAAAAGACCGAGCCCCATCCCCTTGTACTCGCCGTCGGCATGATCGCCATGGGTGCGCGCGGCGCGCGGCCGCGAACTGACATAAGGGTCGCCCAAGCGCTGGAGCAGATCTTCAGGATATCCGGGCCCATCGTCGCCGACCGAGATGCGAAGCACGTTTTCAGTCTCCGACACGTCGATCCAGATGGTCGTCTCGGCGAAATCGACGGCGTTCTGGATCAGATTGCGTAGGCCGTGAATGATCTCGGGCCGACGATACACCAACGGCTGCTCGACGACGGAGGTGAGAGGCCCGCCAGAGTAGCGCATGATGATATGCGCGCCGCGGTCGCGATGCGGCTCCGCCGCCTCCAGCACCAGAGCGGAGATCGGCAAGCGTCTGACATGCTCATCCGACCGGCCGCCCTGGCGAAGATCGTTGAGAATATCGCGGCAACGATCGGCCTGGGAGCGGATCAGCTCGGCATCCTCGCGAAGTTCGGCGTCATCGGCCAATTCCTCCGCGAGCTCGCTGGAGACGAGTTTTATCGTCGCAAGCGGCGTGCCAAGCTCATGCGCGGCTGCGGCCGCCAAGCCGCCGATGGCCGTCAAACGCTGCTCGCGCGCCAGAGCGGACTCCGCCGCGCGCAGCGCGCGCGTCATGCGATAGGTCTCGACCGTCACGCGGCGCGCGTAAAGCGTCATGAAACAGATCGAGATCGTCAGCGCGGCCCAGATGCCGAAGATGTAGATCGGCGGGGGCAACAGAAGCTCGCCATCCTCGAACCGAAGCGGCGCGCTCGCCACGGCCATGATCGAGACGAGGCAGAGCGCGCTCAATGCGACCAGGAACGCGGATCGCAAAGTCAGCGTCGATGCGGAGATCGTGACGGGCGCCAGAATGAGCATCGCAAACGGGTTCGTCAGTCCGCCCACCAGGATCAGCAGCGCCGAAAGCTGGCCGAGATCGAACAGCATCGAGATCGTCGCCGCGCGCTCGCTCAGCCGCTGGTTCGCGGGGAACACCTGCATCGAGACGATATTGAAGACGATTGCGATCGCGATCGCGAGAATGCACGGCGCCAGCGGGACGTAGACGTCAAACAGCAGGACGGCGATCGCAACGGCGATCGCCTGCCCCGACACCGCGAACCACCGCAGGGTGGTGAGCGTCTTGAGCCGCACCCATCGCGCGCGCGCGCCGCCGCGCAACATGTCATAGTAGAGTGACTCCGCCATGTCGCATTCTTCCCGCTTTGGCGGAGAAAACGCCAGAGTCGCTCGAAACTCCTCTTGGGAACCGCGATCTGCAGCGCTTTAGTCAACGCCAGCAGACATCGCCGACAGTCCCATCAATACGTCTTCTGAGAGGGTGCGGTGAAGTCGCGAAAGCTTATCTTTGCCGCCCGCCAGAATGTGATTTCATTTCTGGCTCACGCGGAAAGTGCTCCCGACAGCTGACCGCGCTGTCTTTGGACCAAATGCGCGTTCCAGTTCGTCCGCACATGAGACTAATCCCGGCGGTGCGGAATCGCCGTTAGCTGCAAACGCTACAACAAGCGGCGCCGTATCGCCGCAGTTCCTGCTGCGAATTCGTCTAGCGGCGCTCCGTTTTCACCTCGCCTCAACGATGCGCGCCGCTGATCCGCAACGCTGTCGCATCTGCTTCGTCATGCAGCTTTGAAGGCAAGGCAAGCGCGCTTGAGATCACGCCCTTAAATGTCCTGCCGTAGTACATTGGTGAGGAGAACGCCGTACGCCAGTTCGCCGAGAACATCCTGCGCGGCGAGGGTTAAGGCGCGCCGCAGGTCGGAAAGGCGGTCCTTTCTGGTGAAGCCGCCATCGAAACCTTGAGACTGAGCGTGCGTGAACAAGACGCCCAGAAACCTGTCCCTGAGCTTCGGCTCCGCTGCGAATACGAAATCGGCGCCGCCGTGCTCGACTTCGAGGGCGATCGAAAGAACGACGAGCGATGCGACGCGTTCCTCACCCAGAACGGGAACGACGAACTGTTTCTCCAGGCGTACGAAGTCGCGCGATCCGGTGTATTCTTCATCGGTTTTCGCAGCGGCGTCCGCCATCTCAAGCGCGGCGGCGACTTCATCTTCTCGAGAGGCGCCGGCTTCGCCGGACGCTCCCGCTTCGTCCGTTTTGGTCGCTCCCTCCGCCGCCGCGGCGTCTCCGCCGCCCTCGGCGGATGGTTCGACCGGGGCCGGCCGCAGAAACGTTCCGGCTCCCGCGCCGGCCCCGGCGCCGAGCAAAGATAGAACGACTAGAACCAACACACGTTTCATGGCTTCCCTCAGAACGGCAGGATGATGTCGGCGACCTGTTGGCCGTAGCGCGGCTGCTGGACGTCTGAAATCACGCCTCGACCGCCGTAACCGACGCGCGCATCGGCTATTTTGTCGTAAGTGATCTCGTTGCCGCGAGAGATGTCCTCTGGTCGGATGACCCCCCGCACCGTCAGGTCGCGCAGCTCGTAGTTCACGCGGATTTCCTGACTGCCGAAGATCGCGAAGTGCCCGTTCGGCAGCACATCCACCACGGTGGCGGCGAGGCGTAGGGTCAGCTGTTCGGATCTTTGAACCGATCCGTCGCCGGTCGTTCCCGAGCCGGAGGACAATTGAGCGGCCTGGCTCAGATCAATGCCGAGCGCATCTTGCACGACTTTCGGGAGACCGAGCAGCGCGTTGATGGACAGATCTTCGTTCGCGCTGCGAGCGCGGCTCGTCGCGTTCGAGATCGACGCTTCTTCATCCACTTCGATAACGACGGTGAGAATGTCGCCCCTGCGCTGGGCTCGGCGATCGCCGAGAAGCGACGCGCGCCGCGCCGACCAAAGCGAGGGCGACCGGCTGATCGAAGCCTCTGTCAGCGCCGGAGCGCCGCGCGCGGCTTCGATGGCCGGAGGCGTTGGCGGCGCGGTGATCGCAATGCGCTCAGGGGCCACGACCGGTCCTGCGATTGCGGAGCCGGGTGGAGAGAAATCGGGTTCCGAGCCGACCGCGGCGAGGCGCGCGCATCCCGTCATCGCCACGGCCGCGACGAGTGAGATGAGTAGGCTGAAGCGAAGCGAGAAAAACCTCATCTAGCGGCTCCCACGGCGATGTCGCCGTCTTCCAGAACGACCCCGGAAACGACGTTTCGCGATGACAGGTTCATCACGCGAACGCGCTCGCCGGCGGCGCCCCTGTCGAGCGCGCGGCCCTCGGCCCTGATCGCGAGCGGACCGCGTGAGAATCGCATCACGACCATCTGGTTGCGATCAACCAGGGCCGGATCGCGAACATCGCCCCTGAGGATCGCGCGACCCGCGTAGAGCGCGACGCGGGCCTCCCGACCCACGACCTCCTCGGGTTTAGTGAGGGCGCCGGCGATCGGCTTGGCGGACTGCTTGACGTCTGCTGGAGATATCAGCGCCCCCGCGGGGATCGTGCGCGCTGCGAAAAGCGCGCCGACATCGAGCGCCGTCTCCGCGCCTGAAGCAGTTGAGGCGGCGAAAAGGGCGATCGACGCGCACGCCGCTCGCAGCCGTCGGTTGTAACTGGCGCCGGCCATCATCTGATCTGCACCGTCGCGCCGAGCATCTGGTCCGCAGCGGTTATGACCTTCGCGTTCATTTCATAGGCGCGCTGCGCTTCGATCAGTTCCGTTATCTCACGCACGGCGTCGACTGAGCTTTGCTCGAGAAAGCCCTGCCTTAGCGTTCCGCGACCGTCTTCTCCCGGATCGCCGATACTCGGCGGTCCGGAAGCGGCGGTTTCTGCGAAGAGATTGCCGCCAAGCGCTTCAAGACCCTTGTGGTTGACGAATGTCGCCAGCGTCAGATTGCCCAGCGACTGCTCCGCGACCTGATCCGCGAAGCGGGCGAAGACCTCTCCGTCCGGGGTTACGGTCACGGCCGTGGCGTCATCCGGAATGGTGATCGAAGGCTCGACCGCATACCCTTCCGATGTGACCAACTGCCCGTCGGACGATCGTTTAAGCGCGCCGTCTCGCGTGTAGGCGCTGGCGCCGGACGGCAGCAGCACTTCGATGAAACCTCCGCCTTCGATCGCCACGTCCAACTCGCCGCCGGTTTGCCGCAGGGCGCCTTCCGATCGCTCTACGCTCACGGCCGCCGTTCGAACGCCGAGACCCAGCTGCAGACCCGTAGGCAGCACCTCGCCGGTCGCCGCGTTCACCGACCCAGGACCGCGCGTTGTCTGATAGTGCAGGTCCACGAACTCGGCGCGGCGCGGGCTGTAGGCGGTCGTGCTCATGTTCGCCAGGTTGTTCGAGATCGTCTCCACCCGGGTCTGCTGCGCGTCCATTCCCGTCGCGGCTATATCCAGTGCGCGCATGCTGCGCCTCCTTTGATTGTTCTCGTATTCGAAACCAGCCGGTCCAAGTCGGCCTGGCGTCAGCTTGAACCGAAGACCCGAATGGCCTCCCGCATTCTCTCGTCTTCGCTGCGCAGGAAGGATTGCCCGGCCTCATAGCTGCGCTGCACGTCGATCATTCGCGTCATTTCCAGAACGGCGTTGACATTGCTCCGTTCGATGAAGCCCTGGCTAACGGCGGCGGCTTCGCCGGCGGGAAGGACGTCGCCGTTCGGCTCGAAGCGGGTGTCGGCGACGCGGGTTAGCGTGGAAAGATCCGCGACGACGGAGACGCCTACGCGCCCGATCGGCGCGCCATCGGCGGAGATCGTTCCGTCGCGGGCGATGTCGATGCGCTCCGCCGCAGCCGGCACAGCGAGAGGAGCGCCGCCTTCGTCCAGGAGCCGCGCTCCGTCCGAGGCGACGATCTCGCCCGCCGGCGACAGCGTGAACGATCCCGCGCGGGTCAAAAGGACGCCGCCTTCCGCCTGAACGGAGAAGAAGCCGGGCCCCTCAATCGCCAAATCCAGCGGCGCGCCCGTAGATTTGAGACCGCCTTGCGTGAAGTCGGTTGTCCTGACCGTAGCCGTGGCTTGCGACAGCACTCCCCCGTCAACCGGTATGCGCTCCACCCATTCGGCGAATACCGTCCCCTCTCCTCGGTAGCCGTCGGTCGATACGTTAGCGAGGTTTGACGCGATCAAACGCATCGCTTGGTTCAGCCCTTCCTGGCGGGAGAGCGTTGCGTAAACTGCGTTATCCATCTTCGTTCAGAGCCTCGATAATCGCTTCTCGGATTCTGGTGGAACTCGAAAGCTTCGCTTCGGCCTCGTCGAGGAGCGCGGCGGCGCCGCCGCCGACGGCGTCGTCTGTCGACTGCTCGGAGCTAGAAGCCGCTGAAGTCGCCTCATTGCCTCTACGATCCAGCGCCGCATCGGCGAGACTTGAGCCGTCGGGAGGCGCAGAGCCCGCGTTCGGCGCCGCCTCGCCAGAGGACAAGCGCGAGAGCTCGTCAGTTTCGCGCTCCAGTTCGCTCCGGGCGCGCTCAAGCGAGGGAGAAGTTCTTCCTTCAACCGGCTCCAACACGTCGCGCGCAAGTACGCCGAAGCCGTTCCTGGCGAGAATGGAAACGACCCTCGCCCGCGCTTCGTCGCCGTCCGGGTCCGTCGGCAGCCTTTCGCCGTAACGAAGGGCGGAGCGGGCGAAAGCCACGACCTCATCTGCGTTGGATGCGCTCGGTTCGCGCGCGGTGCGAAAGACGTCGGCGATGAGGAGCGGCGCTTCAGCGTCTTCGAGCCGCCGCTCCGCCAACGCCCGCTCGGCGGCGTCCAAAGCTGAAGGCGCGCCTTCAGCGAGCGCCACCATGCGAAGATGCGCCGCCGTAATGTTTCTCCGTAGCGGACCGGTTCTCGCCAACATCGCGGCATCTTCCAGTCTGCTGACGAGGGATCTCGGCGGCGTTTCTCCGGTGGCGTAGTCGTTGGCGAGGCGCAGCAGCGCGTCGCGCGCTTCCGGCCCTTCACCACCTGCGATCCGAGCCAGCATAACCCGACCCGCTGCGCGGTCTCCGTCACTGATTTCAAGCGCCGCCCGCTGAACGTTGAGCGCGCCGGAAGAGGGGACCGGCGTGCGTCTGAGTATCTCATCGATAGCTCTCGCACCGGAGACGTCGTCGACCAGCAGTCGGGCGGCGATCAGGTCGGCGCCGAGAAGGGCGCGAAGGCCGGGACTGGCGCGGTCCGTCGCTTCAATGATTTCGAGAGCTGTGTTGGGGCCGCCTTCAGCGACGTTGCGCTGAGCGGACAAGGCTTCGGCCCACAAGAGAAAATCGTCACCGCAATGACGTCGTTCCTCTATGAAACCGGTCTCTGGCGTCGGCGCCTGGTCGACATAGCGCGCCATTTCGAGAAGCGGCGCCAGCTTACCGCTCGGGGCGAGGTCGGAGGTCTGTGCGAGCGTTAGGAGCGCTTCTGCCTCCGCGCCGAAGCCGTTCACGATGTACTGTCTGGCGAGGCGCTCGAGCGTTGCGAAACTCAGCTCGCCGCGATCGTCGGCGAGGGTGCGGCGGAGGGCGCGCTGCGCTTTGAGAAAGCGATCGCCTTCTAGTTTCGTAGGCAAGTTGAGGAGATCGCGACGCGGGCAGCGCATCTTCGGCGAACGCTCACGGGATGGCTGCGAAAACGTCACGCTCTCAGGAGTTCGCACTTTGAGGACGACGTCTTCGTCGACGATAACCCGCGCAAGTCCGCTCGCTTCCGTCTCTACAGCTTCCGCTGGACGATCGGCGACTTCGGCGGCAAGTTCATCGGCGACCCCTTCAACATCAGTTTCTTTCGGAAGCTGAGAGGCATCGACTTCAAATGTCTCTTCGAAGGTTAGCAGACCTTGATCGGCGGCGCGGGTCAGCTGTTTGAGAAGGCTGGCCCGCGCGGCTTCGACCTCCGGCGCTTGATCTGCATCGGTTCGCGCGATGGGTTCGCCCCGCCGGGTCGGCGCATCGGGACGGGATGGCGGCGTTGGCGTCCAGCGCGGCGCATGTCTCGTTCCACCGGCAGCGCGTCCCGTTCGAGCTCGGGCGATCTCAATCGCGCTCGCGTCTTTGGGCGCTTTGACGTGCAGCGCGGCTACGCCGTCCGCCACTTCCGTCCTGGTTGCGCAATCGCAGGTGAGCTTGACCCGCAGCGCAACCCAATCCTCTTTTTCGACGACCTCGATGGACTCGACGAGGCGGGCGGGTCGTCCAGCGTTTACGCTTTCAAGGTCGAAACTCAGACGCGAGTCCGCGACGACGATATCAATGTCGCGCGACCCCTCCTTCACGATTGAAAATGGCGACCCGCCGACGGTGACCTCCACGACGCTGGCGGCCTCTCCTTCGCTTATGGCGACGCTGAGCGACTGCGCCATGCCAAGTGACGGGGCGAAGGCGAAAGCGGCTCCGATCGAGAGAAACGGAAGCCTGATCATGCCGCCGCCTTGACGGCCTGAAGGGCTTCGCTGAGGTCCGAGTAACTGGGGCGAAGCGAACCGGGCGTGTTCTGCCGCCCGACCTCGACGCAGATGTCGGGAGCATGGTTGTGAAGATTGGCGACGAGAACTTCGCGGATCAGGAGGTAGAAGTTATGATCTTCATCAACCACGGCCTTCACCCGCCCGGCGAACGGCCCGACGATGCCATAGGCGAGGAAGACGCCTAGGAACGTTCCGACGAGCGCGCCGCCGATCAGCTTGCCGAGGACTTCCGGGGGTTGATCGATAGAGCTCATGGTCTTGATCACGCCGAGAACGGCCGCGACGATGCCGAGCGCCGGTAGCCCGTCCGCCATGGTCTGAAGCGCATGGCTCGAATGCTGGGCATGGGTCTTCAGCGCTTCGATCCTCTTTTCGAGGACTTCCTCGACCTGGTGAGGATCGTCGTAATTCATCGTCCCGGCGCGGATCGTGTCGCAAATCAGATCGACCGCGGCCTTGTCCGTCAGCACCCGCGGATAGGTGGCGAAAATCGAGCTGTTTTCAGGATCTTCGATGTGGGCTTCGACATCCATCGGGTTGGCGCGGCCGACGCGGATGAGGGAATAGAGGAGACACAGGAGATCCTGATAGTCCTGCTCCTTCCACTTCGCGCCTTTGAAGACCTTGCCCACGTCTTTGACGGTGTGCTTGAGGTCCGGCGTCGAGTTCGCGATGACGAATGCGCCGACCGCGGCGCCGCCGATCATCATCATCTCGAATGGGAGGGCGGCGATGATGATGTTAAATTTGCCTCCGGCGATCGTGTAACCGCCGAAAACCATTACGAACACGATACCGATGCCTAGAATTCCGTTCATAGACCTTCCACATCCTTGTAGATGCCCGGCCTTCATGGCCGTATCTGTGAAAATGGGCTTCGAAGTTTAAGAAACGCCAAACGCCAAACGCCGCCGCGTTCCCGAACGTATTCAATTTTCTTCGACTGCCGCGTTTCTGCCCGCGATATGAACTGTGATGGCGTAGGCCCGCTCCGGCGGGAGCGAAGACAGGATCGCGGCGGCCGGTTCGTCTCGCATCCGCGCGATCAATCCGGCCGCGAAATTCACGTCCATCGTCTCGAAAATCGCCGCGGCGCGTTTGCCGTCCATCGCCTGATAGGCGGCGACCAGCCGCGCCACGTCGGCCTCCGCTGCGGTTGAAGCGACCTCGACGATTGCGGTGAGGCGCGTCTCGAGAGCCTCAAGTTCAGCCAGTTGCGCGCGCACCGCCGCTTCAGCCTCGCGAACTGCGGTCTCTTTGCGATCGAGCGACGCTTCGCGCGCGCTGAGCGAATCGCGGCGCTGCATCAACTCCGCGAGGAGCTTGGCGTCGCCGGACACCCCCTCGGGCGCCGTCGCCGCGGCCGCATCCCCATCAGCGGCCAGCGCCGCCGCGCTCGGTTCGACGATGCGAAACGCCGCTGAAAATGCAAAGCAGCCTGACAGCAGCGCCAATGCGCCTATGCGCGGGATCGTCATCATCGCCGAGCGCCGTTCGTCTGCAGCGTCGAAAGCGCGTCGACAAGGCGATTGGCGAAGGCTTCGTCCTCTTCGCCCGGCGGCGCGCGATCGATCACGTTCATGGCTTCGCGCAGAGGGTCGGTTCCGCCTCTAACGGCTTCGTCATAGGCGGGCGGCGCATTCTCAAAGCCGGGTTCATGCGTTTCCGGCTCGTCGCTCGGCGCGCTTTCGCCGAACGCCTCTCGTTCATCAGCCGCAGTTGAGGCCGCAGCGGTCAACGCATTCAGTCGCGCTTCGACAGCCTCCGCTTCGCGCAAGGCGCCGCGCAGATCGCGCGCGGCGGCTTCATTGGCGCCTCTCGCCTCGGCCAGAGCGTTCTTCATGGCCTCCGAGCGCTCGGACAAGTCGACAATCGCCTTGCCCAGGCCTTCGTCGAGGCCGCTGAGGCGGGAGAGGCGGCGGGAGAGAACGACGCAGTACGTCGCCGCCGTCAGCGCGGCGATGAGAAGAAGTCCGTCGGCGAGCATGGCCATGGAAGGTCTCCTACTTGAATACGAACGTGGTGATGAGAATGTCCCGCGGCTCGATTGGGGCGGCCACCACGGAGAGCCGACGCAATAGCCTCGCGCGCAGAAGCGGCATCGCGCTCGGCTCCTCCAGCGCCTCATGATCGACGACACGGAGATACGTGTTCAGCACGTCCAGAAGGCGCGGGCGCAGTTTCTCGATCTCGGACAATTCGTCGGGGCCGACCTCCAGAGACGCCTGGAAGATCAGCACCCGAGAGCGGGCTGAGGGCGCGAGCGGCACGACCATCTCGTCCAGCTCCATATACGCCATCTCGTCCAGCGAGACCTTCGGCTTGGCCTCTTCCTCGGACTTCGCTTCGGCCGTTTCATCGCCGCCGAGCATGCCCGCATAGGTGACGTAGAACCCGCCCCCTGCGAGGATCAGCGGCGCGAGGATCAGCGGCGCGAGACGTTTCAGGCCGCCTTTGGGCTTGGCGTCCTCTTCGATTTCTTCGCCGACGTCTCCGCCGTTTTCCGCTTGTTCGTCCGCCATATCGGTCACCGTCGTTTTCTTCGGTCGACCAAGCGATACGCCGGAGTAGCTAACCTTAAATTAAATTTGAGGGGCGAGTGTGCCGGAGGTTTCGGACAAAGGGACGGACGACGGCGTGGACCAGTTCTTCGATAGACTAGGCGCTCTCTGGCGGGGGGCTGATTCCGGCAAGCGGGTCATGATGATCGCTGGCGGCGCGGCGATTGCGATCATACTCGCGCTCCTCGTGAGGACGGCGATCTCTCCGACGATGTCCCTGCTCTATTCGGGCCTCGAATCATCGGCGGCGAACGGCGTTATCGAAGGCCTGGAGCGGCAGGGACTTCCCTATGAAGTGCGCGGCGATGCCATCTACGTGCCCGCCTCCGAGCGGGACCGCGCGCGAATCCGGCTCGCTGGCGAAGGCCTGCCGGCGGCCGGCGCGGCGGGGTATGAGCTGCTCGACAGCCTGAACGGCTTCGGCACGACGACGGAGATGTTCGACGCCGCCTACTGGCGCGCGAAGGAAGGGGAGCTCGCGCGGACGATTCTCGCCTCGCAGCAGGTCGTGCGCGCGCGCGTCCACATCGCGCAGTCGCGCCGCCGCCCGTTTGAGCCGCCGGCGCCGGTCACGGCGTCGGTCACGGTGACAACGTCGACCGGGGCGCTCTCACGGCAGCAGGCGGAGGCGATTCGCCATCTCGTTGGCTCCGCCATCTCGGGTCTTTCGTTGCAGGACGTCGCGATTATCGACCAAGAGAGGGGCGTGATCCTTAAAGCGGGCGATCAGGAGGGCGATACGTCGCTCGCCGACGACGCCGCCACCCAGGCGGAGGCGCTGCGTCTGCGCGTCATCCGTCTTCTCGAAGCGCGCGTCGGACCGGGCGCCGCGATTGTGGAAGTCGCGGTCGATACGGCCCGCGACAGCGAGACGGTTCGCGAGCGAATTCTCGATCCGAACGGACGAATCGCCGTCAGCACCGAAACGGAGGAAAGCGAAGACGCCTCGAGCGGTTCGGCGGACGCCGCGACCGTCGCCTCCAATCTGCCCGCTGGCGACGTCGAGGGCGAAGGCTCCGATTCGTCCCGTCAAACCTCGCGAACGCGGCAACGAACGAACTACGAAATCTCCGAAACCGTCCGCGAGCGCGTCAGTCCTCCCGGCCGCGTGCAGCGGATCACCGTCGCCGCGATGATCGACGGCGTCCGCGATGCGGGCGACGGGGCCTGGCGACCGCGATCTCCCGAAGAGCTCGCGGATCTGAAGACGCTCATCGAGACGGCGATAGGCTACTCCGAGGAAAGGGGCGACTCGGTGGAGATCCGTTCCTTGGAGCTCGCGCCGCCGCAGGCCGAGGGCGAGGCCGCGAGCTCTGCGATCGGCGCGGCGCTTTCCGCGCGCGCGGGCGCAATCGCTCAGATCGCGGCGCTCGCGATCGCGGCCGCCATCGTCGCTCTCTTCGTGATCAGGCCGCTTCTTACCTCGGTTCGGGAGACGCCGGCCGCGCTTGCGCTCCCGTCGGCGGATATCGCTTCCGACGAACCCGCTTTGGCGGGGGGAGCGGGTTCGACTTCGGAGTTCTCATCCGAGCCCTCGTCGGCGGACGCCTCTTTCGGCGTGGACGATATGGAGATCTCGTCTGACGGCGGAATGGGTTTCGAGCCGATGGGAGGGTTCGGCGGCGGATTCGCGAGCGATGGCGACGACGGCCCGCAGACGCTGCGCGCCCGTGTTGAAGCGGCGATTGAGGCCAAGCCCGAACGCGCCGCGCAGATTATCGGCGAGTGGCTCGATTCGGCGGCGCCTGCGCCTAAACGCGAGAGGATCGGCGCGTGAGCCGGTTTCAGTCAGTCTCTTACCGACGCTTCGCCGAAGCGTCGGAACCTCGGGAGCCGGAGCCCGCGCAACTTGAAGCGCTGATTGCGAAGGCCCGTGGCCGCGCCCGCGCCGACGGCTTCGAGGAAGGCGTCGCGCATGCGGAAGCGCAGCGCGACGCCGTTCAGGAGGAGACCTTGCGCGCGATCGCCGACAGTCTCGCCGCGCTCGCATCCGCGCGGGACGAAATGCGCCAGGAGGCGGCCGCCGCGACGTTCGCGGCGATCCGGGAGTTCATCGGCGGCATCGCCCCGCGTCTTCTGGCCTCAGGCGCGGCCGAAGCGGCGGCCGAGGCGCTCTCAAAGGTAATCGCCGGAGCCCAGTCGCCTGAGGTCTCCGTGCGCGTCGCATCGGTTGCGCTCACCGCGACCCGCGCCCGGCTTCACGCTGCGGGCGTGCGCTGCGAGCTCAGCGGCGATCCCGACATTCCCCTTGGCGTTGCGCGCATCACTGGCGGCGGCGGCTTCGATGAGATCGACGTGCGCGCGGCGGTTAAGGCCGCCCTGACGACGTTAGACCGCAGCGCGCCCGCTCCGCGGGCCGGTTCTGCGAAATCGGCGTCCCCCAAGCGCCCATCAACCCTTTTCAGCGAGGATACCGACAATGGCTGATATCGACGACGACAAGGGGTTCGGCGGGCTCGGCAGCCCGATGGAGCCGCCTAAATTCGACACCTCCGAGCAGGAAGGCGGCCTCGGCGACTTCGCCATCGATCTGCCGACGGACGATGAAAGCGCGCCGGAGCCTCCGCTTGAGGCGGAAACCGCGCCGCCGTCGGCGTCGTCAGGCTCGGTCCGGTCCGCGGAGGAAGGCGAGCGCCCGCGACGCGGCGCGGTTATGGAGCTGCCGATCGACATCGTCGTCAGCGTCGGCCGGGCGCGGCCGACGCTGACCGAACTGGTCGCGCTTTCGCGAGACAGCGTCCTGCCGCTCGAAAGTCGCATCGACGATCCGGTGGAGCTGATCGTCGGAGACAAGGTCATCGCTCGCGGCGAGTTGCAGGAGATCGACCCGCAAACCGGCCGGCTTGGCGTCAGGCTGACGGAAGTCGCCGATCCGAAGGTCGGGTTCTGAAGGCCGATGCGGGCGGCCCTTCTTTTCGCAGCGATCGCGTTCGCCGTCCTTGCGACGCCCGCGAGCGCTCAGTCCGTGGAGATCGATCTCGGCGGCGAGGGCGCGCTGACGCTGCAAATCGCGCAGCTGTTCATCCTCGTTACGGTTCTTTCGCTGGCTCCGGGCATTCTGATCATGGCGACCTGTTTTCCCTTCATGATCACCGTCCTGTCGATCCTTCGCCAGGCGATCGGCGTCCAGCAGGCTCCGCCCAACATGATGATCGTGAGCCTTGCGCTTTTCCTCACTTACTTCGTGATGGCCCCGGTGTTTAACGAAGCCTGGCGCGATGGCGTGACGCCGCTTTCAGCTGGCGACATCACGATTGACGAAGCGTTCGAGAGAACGTTGGCGCCTTTTGAGGCGTTCATGACCACGCGCGCCGATCCCGCCACGATTGAGACGCTTCGCGAGGCTCAGGCGCCGCTCGGCGCAGAGCCGGCGCCGATGGTCGAAGGGGAGCCTCCGCCCCTGTCCCTGTTGGCCCCCGCTTTCATGTTGAGCGAGATTAAACGCGGCTTCGAGGTCGGATTTCTGATCTTCCTGCCATTTTTGATCATCGATCTCGTGGTTGCGTCGATCCTCATGTCGATGGGCATGATGATGGTTCCGCCCGCGATCGTTTCGCTTCCCTTCAAGCTCGCTTTTTTCGTGCTCGCAGACGGCTGGACGCTGCTCGCGGGAGCTCTTGTCAGAGGATACGCCCCATGACCGTTACGCCGAACCTGCCCGCCCTCGCACCGCAAACCGCTTTGGCGCCGCCGCCTCAGGCGGACGGCCGCGGCCAGCTCCTTGGCATGCGCCAGTCGGACAAGGCCGCCATCGTGCTCGCCGCGATCGGGCCCGGTGCGGCGGCGCCGATTCTGAAGACTGCGGGCGACATCCGCACGAAGCGTTTCGCACGTATTCTCGGCGACTTGCCGCAGGCTCCAGCGACGACTGTGGACGCCGTTTTGACCGAATTCCTCGAGCGGCTGGAGGATGAAAGCGGCGTCGCGGGCGGCTCGGATCTGGCGCGGTCTTTTCTGGCCGAAGTGATGTCGCCGTCTGAACTGGACATCGCTATGGCGGATATAAACGGCGAGGCGCCGTCTGTCTGGCGGAGCCTCGCGCAGTTGCCGGACCAAGAGGTTCTCGAGTGGATTGAAGGAGAGCATCCGCATGTCGCATCGGTTGCGCTGACCCAAATGCCATCGGACAAATCGGCCCGGTTGATTGAGGCGATGCCCCAGGACGCCGCGCGGGACTTGATGCTTCGAATGGGTCAGAACGCTTTCGCCCCGCCGCAACTCGTCGGCCGGATAGCGCAAGCCCTTGAAGACGATTTTCTTCCCAAAGCGCGGATGCGCGCTGAGGGCAGCGATCCCGCGGATCAGGTGGCCAATGTCCTCAATCATGTGGAGCCAGAGCTGCGCGAGGAGATTCTCGAGACGCTTACTGAGGCGAAACCGGCGCTAGGGGCTTCGGTTCGCAGGATCATGTTCACCTTCGAGAATATCCCGGAACGCCTTCAGCCGCGCGACGTCGCGATCGTCACCCGAGCGGTCAGCGAAGCCTCGCTCTTGCGCGCGCTCAAGCTGGAGGATCCATCTGGGAAGGCGGTTGCGGAGTTTATCCTCGGCAACATTTCAAGCCGCCTCGCCGACAGGCTTCGCGGCGATCTCGCCGATCTCGATCCGCCATCGCAGTCCGATAGCGATGCTGCGCGCACGGCGCTCGTCACCGCGATTACCGAGGCGCGCGACGCTGGTGAGATCAAGCTGATGGATCCCGCGTGAGCTGACGACTGAAAAGTGAAAACGACGGCGCTGAAGCCTCGGGCGCACTCACGGCGCGCGAACTGCTATCCGTTCGCGCGGATGGCTGCGTTGCTCGGGTCGTAAGGGCTCTCCTCGACTACTTCGCAATCGTAAAGCTCGCGGAACATCCGCAACTGCATCTTCGTTCCCACTTCCGTGAGGTCCGGGCGAACGTAGCCGATGCCGATCTGCTTGCCGAAGGCGACGGAGTAGCCGCCGGAAGTCAGGCGGCCGACCTTCTCCCCATCGACGAGCAGCGCTTCGCGGCCCCAGGGATCCGCGTCTTCGGGGCCGTCGATCAGGACGGTAACGCATTTGGCGCGCACCCCGGTGTCGATCATCGCCTGTTTGCCGCGATAGTCCTTCTCCATGTCGATAAAGCGATCGAGCCCGGCTTCCAGCGGGGTTGCATCGCGGCCAAGGTCGGAGCCGAAGGCGCGGTAGCTTTTCTCTTGCCGCAGCCAGTTCTGGGCGCGGGCGCCGCAGAGCTTCAGGCCGTGCGTCTCCCCCGCCTGCATCAAGAGGTCGAATAGGTAATTCTGCATCTCGATCGGGTGATGCAACTCCCAGCCGAGCTCGCCCGTGTAGGCGACGCGGATCGCCTTAACGGGACACATGCCGAGGTCGATGTTCTTCGCCGATAGCCAGGGAAAGGCCTTGTTGGTCAGGGCGTTCGCCGGATCGGCGTCGACGATGATCTCTTTCAGGATATCGCGGCTCTTCGGTCCGGCGATGGCGAAGACGCCCCATTGGGTGGAGACGTCCTGCACTTCGATCCAGCCGAACTCGTCGCGCTTCTTAGCGGCTTCCTTAACCATGTAGTCGTGGTCGTAAGCCTGCGCCGCGCCGGCGGTGACGACGTAGTATTCGTCCTCAGCTTCCCGCACGATGGTGAACTCGGTGCGGATCGTGCCCGCGTCCGTCAGCCCGTAGGTCAGGTTGATCCGGCCGACGCGGGGCAACTTGTTGCAGGTCAGCCAGTCGAGGAACGCCGTCGCCCCCGGCCCCGCCACCCTGTGCTTGGTGAAGGCGGTGGCGTCGAAAAGGCCCGCGCCCTCCCGCACCGCTTTCGCTTCCTCAACCGCATACTCCCACCAGCCGCCTCGGCGGAAGGAGCGGGACGCGTGGTCGTCGAAGCCTGCGGGCGCGAAATAGTTCGGCCGCTCCCAGCCGTTCACCTGCCCGAACTGGGCTCCGGCGGCTTTCATGCGGTCGTAGCAGGGCGCGGTGCGGAGGGGGCGGGCGGCTTCGCGTTCCTCATCGGGGTGGTGGAGAATGAAGACGTGCTCGTAGCATTCCTCATTCTTCGTGGCGGCGTATTCGCGGTTCACCCATTTACCGTAGCGGCGCGGGTCGAGCGACCACATGTCGATCTCGGCTTCGCCCTCGACCATCATCTGCGCCATGTAGTAGCCGGTGCCGCCGGCGGCGGTGATGCCGAAGGAGAAGCCCTCCGCGAACCAGAAGTTCTCCACACCCGGCGCCGGGCCGACCAGCGGGTTGCCGTCTGGCGTGTAGCAGATCGGGCCGTTGAAATCGTCCTTCAGCCCCGCCGTCTCCGAGGACGGAATACGGTGGATCATGGACATGTATTCTTCCTCGATCCGCTCCAGGTCGAGGGGGAGGAGGTCGGCGCGGAAGCTCTCCGGCACGCCGAATTTCGCCCAGGCCGGGGCGTTGCGCTCATACGGGCCGAGGATCCAGCCGCCGCGCTCCTCGCGCACGTACCACTTTGCGTCGGCGTCGCGGAGGACCGGGTGCTCGCCATTGGTTTTGCGGTATTCGACGAGGGCGGGGTCCGGCTCCGTCACGATATACTGATGCTCCACCGGCATGGCGGGGATGTAGCAGCCGATCATCGCGGCGGTGCGCTGGGCGTGGTTGCCGGTGGCGGTCACAACGTGTTCGCAGGCGATCTCGAACGTCTCGTCGGAGGGGACGAGGTTGCCGCCCTTCTCCACCATCTTGGAGCCCTTGACGATCCACTCGCCGCCCCGCCGCTCGAACCCGTCGACCTGAACCTTGCGGATGATCTCCACCCCCCGCTGGCGGGCGCCCTTGGCCATCGCCATCGTCACGTCGGCGGGGTTAATGTAGCCGTCCGTCGGGTGGTAGATCGCGCCCTTCAGGTCTTCGGTGCGCACCAGCGGCCAGCGCTCGCCGATCTCCTTCGGGGTCATCCACTCGAACGGGATGCCCACGCTCTCGGCGGTGGAGGCATAGAGCATGTATTCGTCCATCCGCGCATCGGTCTGCGCCATGCGCAGGTTGCCGACGACGGAGAAACCCGCGTTCAGCCCCGTCTCCTCCTCCAGCGTCTTGTAGAACTTTACGGAATAGTCGTGGATGTGGCTGGTCGCATAGGACATGTTGAAGAGTGGGAGGAGACCGGCGGCGTGCCAGGTCGACCCCGACGTCAGCTCGTCCCGCTCCAGCAGAACCACGTCGGACCACCCCGCCTTGGCGAGATGATAGGCGATCGAGGCGCCGACGGCGCCGCCGCCGACGACAACGGCGCGTGCATGGGTTCTCATGGGGCGGTTCCTCCGGTCAGGGCGAGGCTGAATTCTCTGCGGAAGATGCGATTGCTGTGAAGGGGGTGACAGCGCGAGGGCGACCGGGAAAGGACGGTTTGCGGCTTCCACACGTAGAAGCCGATTGCCTAACTAGATAGTCGCATCGACCATCGGTGTTCCCGTTCACCCACCTTTCCCAGCCTTTTCAATTTCGTCTCGGATGACCTTCTTAACTTTTCTGCTAATCTGCTGGCCAATCGGTCCCTGCAACTCTTCTCGTATAGTCAATCTCGCTATCTCTCGAAATTCATCGTACAATTCAGATTGAAAGCTACCTTCGATATCTTTTGCTTTCTTCACCGCAACGTCCGAGAATTTTCCATCTGGGAAACTCTGTAAATATGAACGATATGCGTCAGCTGATCCGATTGCTTCGACAGACTGAAAATAGATTAATTCGTCACGCAGCGAAATGCCAATTGAACTAGCGCTTGATGGAGAATACACTGGATCACCAATGAATATTTTTACACTCGCAATAATCTTTTCAATATTACTTTCTATACCGCCAGTGATAGCATCGATAGATTGAACAGAATTAAAGTCCACGCGCAGTGACACCGGCTCTGCCAAGATACCAAGATATGTACCGAGCTGCGATGCTAGCAAAGCCTCGCTCTTCACCCACTGAGAGGCCATTGACGCACTCGTCCAAACGACCAGAACACACTTTGCGGACCGGATCATCCCATCGATCGCATCTCCAAAGTCCTGGCTAGGGCCAATATGACTATCCGAGACTACGCGATAACCTTTTGAAACTAATGCGTCTTCCAAGATATCAGCTAGTTGCCGCTCTTCACGCTTGTACGAGATGAAAACATCGCACTGATGATCGCTCATAGCACAGCTACCTAATGTCTGGAGTTTTGATAAGGTATCAACAAAGCTGCGAGACATGCAAAGTCTAATCCATATATCTAATATGATCGAAGGCTTGTTTGGAGGTAAGTCGCCAGTTCAGACTCACGCAGACTTGTCAATACATATAAGGTCGACCAGCCAGCTCTAGATGCCATGCCAACTGAGACCCTGATTGCCCTTTTCGCACTCGCCGCCACCGCCGCTTGGACGCCGGGGCCGAACAACCTGATGCTCGCCGCCTCGGGCGCAAATTTCGGACTGCGGCGGACTGTGCCCCATGCGCTTGGGGTGGCGATTGGCTGTTTCGCGATGATGTTCGCCGTTGCCTCCGGCCTCGGCGCGATCATCGCGGCCTCTCCTGTGGCGAAGGAAGCGATGCGCTGGCTCGGGGCCGGGCTCCTTCTCTGGTTCGCCTGGCGTTTCGCCAATGCAGGACGGGCGAGTGCCGATGCGCGCTCCCGTCCCCTGAGTTTTCTGGAGGCGGCGGGGTTTCAGTGGGTGAACCCCAAGGCCTGGGCGATGATGCTGGCGATGTCGGCTCAGTTCGTCAGCGGGGAGAACATCTGGCTGGAGAGCGCGATCTGCGGCTTCGCCTTCGCCGCCACTGGCATCTTCTCCTCTTTCGTCTGGGCGTCCTTCGGCGTCGGCATCGCGCAGTTCCTGCAAAGCGACCGGCGGCTGCGCGTCTTCAACATCGTCATGGCGCTGACGCTGGTGGCGTTCGTCGTCCTCTTGGTGCGCGGCGACATATGAAAAAGGCCGCGCTCCCGTCCGGAGCGCGGCCTTTTCAATTCACGGCGTTTGCAGATCAGCCGATCTGCTGCGCCAGCGCCTTGTAGTCGTCGAGACGCTGACCGGCGGCTTGCTTCCCGTCATCAGCCGCGGAAGACAGCGCGGCCTCGGCGGCGGAGACCTTTTCGGCCATCCAATCGCCAGCGGCTTCCGCCCGCTCTACCGCTTCTTCGGCCAGCACGGCAGCGCCCTCGCCCGAAACCTCGGCGAAGCCGCCAGTGACGACGTATTCGGTTTTCTCGGAGCCGTTCGTCACGGTCACTACGCCGGGGCGCAGCGTCGTCAGGAACGGCGCGTGGCCTGGCAGGGCGCCGAAGTCGCCCTCGGCGCCGGGGATCACGACCATGTCCGCCTCGACCTCGGCCAGCTTGCGCTCCGGCGAGACCAGCGAAAAGCTCAGTTTGTCGGCCATGTCAGCCTCCTCAAGCGTGAGGTTACGGGGGAGCTTACGCGGCGGCTGCGGCCAGCTTCTCGGCCTTGGCGATCACTTCGTCGATGTCGCCGACCATGTAGAAGGCGGCTTCGGGAAGGTGATCGTACTCGCCGGCGACGACGGCCTTGAAGGACGCGATCGTCTTCTCCAGCGGCACCTGCACGCCGGGGGAGCCGGTGAAGACCTCCGCCACGTCGAACGGCTGGGAGAGGAAGCGCTGGATCTTACGGGCGCGGGCGACCGTCAGTTTGTCTTCCTCGGAAAGCTCATCCATGCCGAGAATGGCGATGATGTCCTGAAGCGCCTTGTAGCGCTGCAGGATGCCCTGCACGTCGCGGGCCACCTGGTAATGCTCGTCGCCGATGACGGCGGGGTCGAGCAGACGCGAGGTCGAATCGAGCGGATCGACGGCAGGGTAGATGCCCAGCTCGGAGATGGCGCGGCTCAGAACCGTCGTGGCGTCGAGGTGGGCGAAAGACGTGGCCGGCGCGGGGTCGGTGAGGTCATCCGCGGGAACGTAAATCGCCTGCACCGAGGTGATCGAGCCCTTGGTGGTGGAGGTGATCCGCTCCTGCAGCGCGCCCATGTCGGTCGCCAGCGTCGGCTGGTAGCCCACGGCGGAGGGGATGCGGCCCAGGAGCGCCGACACCTCGGAACCCGCCTGCGTGAAGCGGAAGATGTTGTCGACGAAGAAAAGCACGTCAGTCCCGGACTGGTCGCGGAACTGCTCCGCCAGCGTCAGGCCGGTCAGCGCGACGCGGGCGCGGGCGCCCGGCGGCTCGTTCATCTGGCCGTAGACCAGGGCCACTTTGGATTCGGTCAGGTTGTCGGGGACGATGACGCCCGATTCCACCATCTCGTGGTAAAGGTCGTTGCCCTCGCGGGTCCGCTCGCCGACGCCGGCGAACACGGAGAAGCCGGAGTGGACCTTCGCGATGTTGTTGATCAGCTCCATGATCAGAACCGTCTTGCCGACGCCCGCGCCGCCAAAGAGGCCGATCTTACCGCCCTTGGAGTAGGGAGCGAGCAGGTCGACGACCTTGATGCCGGTGACGAGCACTTCGGATTCCGTCGACTGGTCGACATATTCCGGCGCGTCCTGGTGGATCGGGCGATATTCGTCCGCCTTCACCTCCGCGCCTTCGTCCACCGGCTCGCCGACGACGTTGAGGATGCGGCCGAGCGTGGCGTCGCCAACCGGGACCGAGATCGGCCCGTCGCTGTCGGTGCAGACGCCGCCGCGCACGAGGCCCTCGGTGCTGTCCATCGCGATGCAGCGGACGGTGTTCTCGCCGAGGTGCTGCGCGACCTCGAGAACCAGCCGCTGACCGTTGTTGTCGGTCTCAAGCGCGTTGAGAATGGCGGGAAGGTGATCGTCGAACTGAACGTCGACGACCGCGCCGATAACCTGGGTGATTTTGCCGGTTTTGGCCATGATGATGTCTCTCTCCAGCCCGGTCAGAGCGCCTCAGCGCCCGAGATGATTTCGATAAGTTCGTTGGTGATGGCGGCCTGACGCGAGCGGTTGAACTCGATCGTCAGCCTGTCGATCATGTCGCCGGCGTTGCGTGTGGCGTTGTCCATCGCGGACATCCGCGCGCCCTGCTCGGAAGCGCCGTTCTCAAGGAGGCCCTTGAAGATCTGCACGCCCACGTTGCGCGGCAGAAGATCGGCGAGGATCGCCTCTTCCTCCGGCTCGTAGTCGTACATGGTGGCGTCCGCCGCGTCGCCTTCTTCGAAGACGGCGGGGATGATCTGCTGCGCCGTCGGGATCTGGGCGATCACCGACTGGAAGCGGTTGAAGAAGATCGTCGCCACGTCGAACTCGCCCGCGTCGAAACGGGCCAGAACGTCAGTCGCGATCTCCTGCGCATTGGCGTAGCCCACGCGCTTCACTTCGCTCAGGTCCACATGGCCGACGAACGCGTCTTCATGCGTGCGCTTCAGCTGCTCGCGGCCTTTCTTGCCGACCGTGAGCATCTTCACCGTCTTGCCCTCCGCCGTCAGCTTGTCCGCATGGGCGCGGGCCAGCTTGGCGATGGAGGAGTTGAAGCCGCCGCACAGCCCGCGCTCGGCGGTCATCACGATCAGCAGGTGCGTCTGGTCCGACCCCGTGCCCGCGATCAGCCGCGGCGCGCCCTCGCTCGATCCGACGGAGGAGGCGAGGTTGCCGAGAACGGCGTCCATCTTCTCCGCGAAGGGCCGAGCGGCCTCCGCCGCTTCCTGTGCGCGGCGCAGTTTCGCGGCGGCGACCATCTGCATCGCCTTGGTGATCTTGCGGGTCGAAGTGACCGACGCGATCCGGTTTTTCAGGTCCTTGAGGTTCGCCATCGGGCGTTACCCCCCTCTGACTGGTCTCAGGCGAAAGAGCTCGAAAACTCTTCGATGGCGGCTTTGATCTTGTCCTCGATCTCGCCTTTGATCTTCTGATCGTTGTCGCGGATCTCATCGAGAAGCGCGGAATGCGAGGACCGGAGGTGGTTCAGCAGACCCTGCTCGAACCGCCCGACATCGCCGACCGCGATCTGGTCGAGATAGCCGTTGGAGCCCGCATAGATCACGCAGACCTGCTCGGCGTTGGTCAGCGGAGAATACTGCGGCTGCTTCAGAAGCTCCACCAGACGGGCGCCGCGGTTCAGCAGCGCCTGGGTGGAGGCGTCGAGGTCGGAGCCGAACTGCGCGAAGGCCGCCATCTCGCGGTACTGCGCCAGCTCCAGCTTGATCGAACCCGCAACCGACTTCATCGCGTTGGTCTGGGCGGACGATCCCACGCGGGAGACCGACAGACCGACGTTCACCGCCGGGCGGATGCCCTGATAGAAGAGCTCGGTCTCAAGGAAGATCTGACCGTCGGTGATCGAAATCACGTTGGTCGGAATAAAGGCCGAAACGTCGCCGCCCTGCGTCTCGATGATCGGCAGCGCCGTCATCGAACCCGCGCCGTTGTCTTCGTTCAGCTTCGCCGCCCGCTCAAGGAGCCGGGAGTGAAGGTAGAAAACGTCGCCTGGGTAAGCTTCGCGCCCCGGGGGACGACGGAGGAGAAGGGACATCTGGCGATAGGCGACGGCCTGCTTGGAGAGGTCATCATAGATGATCAGCGCATGGCGGCCGTTGTCGCGGAAATGCTCGGCCATCGCGCAAGCGGAATAAGGCGCGAGGAACTGCAGCGGCGCCGGGTCCGACGCGGTGGCTGCGACGACGATGGAGTAGGCCATCGCGCCGGTCTCTTCGAGCTTCTTCACCAGCTGCGCGACGGTGGAGCGCTTCTGCCCGACCGCGACGTAGACGCAGTAGAGCTTCTTCGACTCGTCGTCGCCCGCGGCGTCGTTAACCGACTTCTGGTTGAGGATTGCGTCGAGCGCCACGGCGGTCTTGCCGGTCTGACGATCGCCGATGATCAGCTCGCGCTGGCCGCGGCCGATCGGGATCAGCGCGTCGACGGCTTTCAGGCCGGTCGCCATCGGCTCGTGCACCGATTTGCGCGGCATGATGCCGGGCGCTTTCACCTCGGCGCGCGAACGCGTCTTGGCGTTGATCGGGCCCTTGCCGTCGATCGGGTTGCCGAGACCGTCGACCACGCGGCCGAGCAGCTCGTCGCCCGTCGGGACGTCGACGATGTCGCCGGTCCGCTTGACGGTGTCGCCCTCTTTGATCCCGCGGTCGTCGCCGAAGATCACGACGCCGACATTGTCGGCTTCGAGGTTCAGCGCCATGCCGCGCAGACCGCCGGGGAATTCCAGCATTTCACCGGCCTGGCAGTTGTCGAGGCCGTAAACGCGCGCGATGCCGTCGCCGACGGACAGCACGCGGCCGACCTCGGCCACTTCGGCTTCTTGGCCGAAATTTTTGATCTGTTCTTTGAGGATCGCAGAGATCTCAGCAGCCTGGATGCTCATCAGCCGGCCTCTTTCATTGCAGTTTGCAGGTTGGCGAGTTTCGATTTGATCGAGGTGTCGATCATTTTCGAGCCCACCTTCACGACGAGGCCGCCGATCAGGCTCTCGTCCACGGTGACGTCGAGCGCGATGTCGGCGCCCGCGAATTTCTTGATGGTGTCCTCCAGCGCCTTCTTCTGCGCGGCGGAAAGCGGCGCGGCGGCGGTGACCTCGGCGGCGACGACGCCGCGCTTGTCCGCCAGGAGCTGGGCGAAGACGTTAATCACGTCCGGCAGCGTAAAGAGGCGACGCTTCGCCGCCATCAGGCCGATCATGCCGGAGACCGGCGCGCCGATCCCCATCTTGTCGCAGATCGCGGCCATCGCCGCCCCCTGCTCTTCGCGGCTCACGATCGGGCTGCGGATCAGGGCGGCGAGATCGTCGCTCGCGCCCAGAGCCTCTTTCAGCTGGGCGAGCCAGCCTTCAACCTGATCAAGCGAACCGCCTTCTTCCGCGAGTTCGAAAATCGCGGTGGCGTAGCGCCCTGCGATCCCCGCCGTAGAAGCTGAATTCCCGCTCATCACGTTCCCTTGGTCCGTCCGCCCTGTGCGGTCTGGAGAAGACCCGGCGGCGCATTCGTTTACGGCTGGGGACGTAGCCCCCCTCGACCGCGCGTCACCTATCACGGGCGCTTTCGAAAAGACAACGGGGTCCGCGCATGGGGCGTTCGCTAATATTTTCCCTTTTCCCATAGGGTTAGCCTTTATTGAGACAGCGCGCCGCAGGGTGGGAGGGCGAAATATCGCACCTTTTGGGAAGGTTGTGACGATTCTCAGGGAGTGGGAGGCGGCGTTAGCGAGCGAAGGGCCGCGTTGAGTGCGGCGACGCCGACAAGGCGAACGGGTCCGCCAATCCTCCAAATGCGATGAAGCCATCTGCGGATCACGCGCCCTAAGGCAGTGGAAGCCGCTTGCGATCGGCGAGAGCCGCCACCTCGACCATTGGGCCCATGTTCCAGAACAGTCATCGGCGCGGCGCTTGACGCCAGTCGAGGCGCAAAATAGACGAAGCATCGCGAGGCGGGTGTAGCTCAATGGTAGAGCAGGAGCTTCCCAAGCTTAAGACGAGGGTTCGATTCCCTTCACCCGCTCCAACCGCCAGACGCAGGTCACCGGCCCTCCCCTCAGAAAAACTGATTGCTCACAGCTAGACGTCTCCGTTGCGCTTTCGCTGGTGTGATCGGCGCGCAAACGGAGGGCGTCGTCGTGGAAGCGGTGCGAGCAGGGCGCGGCGCGCGCTTACCGCAACAGGGGGCGCTTCGCTGGATCAGAGCTCTTCGCCCGGCTCCGGGGGCGGCGGAGATGGCGGTATGGCGCTGCGCCGGGCCATCCAGGGATGAACGGCGCCGACCTCTCCCATCGTCTTCATCGCCCTCTCAGCGCGACCGATCTGAACTTCGATGCGCGCCCGCCCCGCAAGGGCGCCGAAGTGACGAGGCTCCCGTTTCAGGACCTGATCGATATCCGCGAGCGATGCGTAAACATCGCCTTTCAGGAACTTGGCGAAGGCGCGCTGGTTCCAAGCTTCGACATAGTCCGGCTCTTGTTCCAAGAGCGCGTCCAGAAGAGCGTGCGCGTCATCGTATCGACCGCGACGCAAGATGGTCGACGCTTCGGCGAGCGCCGACGTCGCCTCGCGGTTCGGGCCGATGTTCCAGAGCGCCCATACCTCCTGCTCCGCCCGCTCCGCCGCTTCGGGCGTCGACGCCGCCTTAAGGCGCGCGAAGGCGTCGTCGAGCGCGATCGACCGATCGCCTTCCGCGATCTGGGCGTGGAGCGCGGGCGCGAAAAGGAGCCCGAACATAACGGCCAATGGCGCGAGGAGCGCGCGGATGGTTGCAAGTCCCTTCATCGTCATCCGCAAGATGGGCTTCGATATGCGCCTCGTCAAAGACGGCGGGCGCAAAGCCCGGTTGCCATCGCCCGGCCGCGCGGTTAACCGGCCCCCAAGCTGGAGAGAGGCACATGGACGGATTATTCGCGCTCGCTGCTGAAAACCTCGGCTCGCCGATCATTCTGAGCTTCGCGCTCGGCCTCTTCGCGGCGCTGTTCCGTTCCGATCTTTCCGTGCCGGAGGCGGCCGCGAAGGCGCTGTCGATCTATCTTCTCTTCGCCATCGGGTTCAAAGGCGGGGTCTCCGTCGCGGACCACGGGCTGGAAGGGGCGCTGATCCTCACGCTGCTCGGCGGGGTCGTCCTCTCTTTCGTCATTCCGTTGATCGCCTATGCGCTGTTGCGCGTCATGAGCCGCCTTTCGGTCATCGACGCCGCCGCCGTCGCTGGCCATTACGGATCGATCTCCATCGTCACCTTCGTCGCGGCCTCTTCGGTGCTGGACGGGCAGGGCGTGCCCTATGAGGGCTATATGGTGGCGGTCGCCGCGGCGATGGAGGCGCCGGCGATCCTCTCCGCCCTCTGGCTGATGTCGCGCGGCGGCGGAAACGGATCGGGCGGGACCATGGATGCGGGCCTTATGCGCGAGATCCTGCTCAACGGCTCGATTGTGCTTCTCGTCGGGTCGTTCTTCATTGGCATGACGACCGGAAAGGACGGCCTGGCGGAGATCGACAGCTTCATCGTCGCGCCGTTCAAAGGCGTGCTCTGCCTTTTCCTTCTGGATATGGGTCTCGTGGCCGGGCGCGGGCTGCGTCAGGCGCGGGGCGTGATGCGGCCCGGTCTGATCCTGTTCGGCGTGCTGATGCCGGTCATCGGCGCGGCGCTCGGGCTTGGGACGGGGCTGGCGCTCGGGCTCTCGCTCGGCGGAGTGACGCTGCTGATGGTGCTCTCCGCCTCCGCGTCCTACATCGCCGTCCCGGCCGCTATGCGCGTCGCGGCGCCGGAAGCGGACCCGGCGATCTACCTCACCCTCTCGCTTGGGGTGACCTTCCCGTTTAATCTCACGATCGGCATTCCGCTTTATCTGGCGGCGGCCAGCGCGATGGGAGGGTGAAATTATGCGGACGCATGAAGCGAAGCGCGTCGAGATCATCATCGAAGCCCCGATGGAGCGGCGTCTGACCGATGCGCTGATCGCGGCTGAGGTGACGGGGTTCACCGTCCTGCCGGTCCATGGCGGATCGGGGCGCTCGGGGCGCTGGAACCGGGAGGGTCAGGTCGGACGCTCCGGCATGGTGGCGGTGGTTTGCATCATCCGGCCGGACCGGCTCGACGAGTTGCTCGACGCCGCGTTCGCGATCGTCGAGCGGCATATCGGCGTGGTGACGATCACCGACTGCCAGGTTCTGCGCGCCGAGCGGTTCTGACGTTTTCGCGCGCTGACGCTGCGTTTTCGACCTAATCTTCATAATTTCGCGCTACGTTTCGCACATGGATCTCGACCGCTACAGCAAAGATGAAATCGCGGCGGACGCCGTGGTGCACGGACTTAGCGTTCTTTTCGCGCTGATCGGAGGGCCGATTCTGATCGGCTTCGTGGCGTTTCAGGGCGAGGCCGCGACGATCGCGGCGATATCGATCTACGTGGCGACGCTGATCGCGATGTTCTCGCTGTCGGCTGGTTACAATCTGACGCCGTTTCCCGGCGCGAAGGACTGGCTGCGTCGGCTGGATCACTCGACGATCTACCTGAAGATCGCCGGGGCCTACACGCCCTTCGCGGCGATCTCCATCGGCGGGTTCGTCGGCTGGATGCTGCTCGGCTGCGTCTGGGCGGCGGCGGCGCTGGGCATCGCGCTGAAAGTCTTCTTTCCGCGCCGGTTCGATCGGTTCTCGCTCTTTCTCTATCTCGGCATGGGCTGGGCGGCGATCGCCATCGGGCCCGAGGTCGCCGCCAGCGTCGATCGGGAGACGCTGATCCTTCTCTTCACCGCGGGCGGGCTCTACACGCTAGGCGTGGTGTTTCATGTCTGGGAGAGCCTGAAGTTCCAGAATGCGATCTGGCATGTCTTCGTGCTCGCCGCCACGGCCGTCCTCTACGCCGCCGTAGCGGTGGAATTCGCCTGAGGGGGCGTCGCCGCCTTTTTCACCCCTCTTCAATTATCCAAACGAAACCGATCGAAAACGCACTGGGCCCTTGGGTATTCGAGTCGGGTCGCAGTAAGCGCCGACGCCGCGACGTCGCGAAGCGACCCGCGGCGCTCGGCCCAACGCGGAGCGCGCAGAAAGGCGCGCGAAGGGGCGGGAGCGCCGCTTCCCGGCAAGGCTCTCGGCTTCGCCTCAAGCGGTGGCGGCGGCCTCGTCGGAGCCCCTTCGGGGCCGCCTCCTCACCCGCGACGGGCTGCGCCCGCCCTTGAGTAGTGGATGAAAGCGATGGGGAGGGTCAGCCCCCCGAGGCCGACCTCAGCGCTTCGAGGAAACGGGCGGAGGCGTAGCCGTCCGGGATCATGCCGCGCGAACGTTGGAAGCCGCGGATGGCGTTTGTGGAGTTGGGACCGATGATCCCGTCCACGCCCTTGGTGTCGAACCCGAGCCGGGTGAGCAGGGCCTGCATCTCCCGCTTCTCTGTCCGGCTGAGCGGTCTGTCGCCGCGCGGCCATGCGGCGACGAAGGCGCGGTCGCCGCGGATGCGGTCGGCCAGGTGCCCGACTGCGAGCGCATAGGATGTGGCGTTGTTGTAGCGTTTGATGACGCGGAAATTGCCGAAGACGACGAAGGCCGGGCCCTGCGCTCCGGCGGGCAACAGGATCGCGCCCTCCCCGTGATCCGGCAGGGGCAGCCCGTCGATTGTGGTGACGTTCAGGTTCCGCCAGAAACTCACGGGCCTGCGGATCGACTGGTCGGCGAGCGCGTAGTCGAACCCGTCGGGCAGGCGCGCCTCCACGCCCCAGGGTTGGCCGAAGGTCCAGCCGAAACGGGCGAGATAATTGGCGGTGGAGGCGAGGGCGTCCGCCGGGTCGGCGGCCCAGACGTCACGCCGACCGTCGCCGGTGAAATCCTGCGCGTAGGCCTGGAAGGAGGTCGGAATGAACTGTGTGTGGCCCATCGCCCCCGCCCAGGAGCCGATCATCGCGCCTGGCGCGACGTCGCCCGCCTGAATGATCTTCAACGCCTCGATCAGCTGCTCTTCGGCGAAGGCGCGGCGGCGGCCGTCATAGGCGAGGGTGGCGAGGCTTTCGACCACCGGGATCGAGCCCATGTTGAAGCCGTAGGCGCTCTCCAGTCCCCAGATCGCGGTGACGATCTCCTTCTCGACGCCGTAGGCGCTCTCCACGCCGGCGAGCGTCGTCGCCTGTTCGGCGGCTTTCTCCCGCCCGTTGGCGATGCGCGTCTCAGAGACGGCGCTGTCGAGATATTCCCAGATCGGGCGGGTGAACTCGGGCTGGCGCCCGTCCAGCTCCAACACGCGTTCGTTCACCCCAACCCCGGCGAAAGCGCGGTCGAACGTGGCGCCGGAGACGCCCTGCGCCCCGGCCCGGCGGCGGAAGTCCGCGCGCCAGTCGGCGAAGCTGGAATAGGTCAGTTGCGCCACCTGAACCGTCTCGGGCTCCGATGTAGCCGTTTCGGCGGCCGGCGCCTCAGCGGAGGAGGGGGCGGCGCAGCCCGCCGCTGCGAGCGCGGCGGCGATGGCCAAGGGGGCCGCGCGGGTGAGGATGGTGCTCTGCATAGGTCTGATCCGCCTCTGTCTGACGCCTCTTTCGGGCGCATTTCAGAGAAACTAGCTGTCCTGAGTGTCGGAAGAAAGGCGGCGCTGGCGGTCAGTCCGGGTATTTCACCGACGCGAGATAGAGCCCGTCAGGCGGCGCGACCGGGCCGCAGGCGGCGCGGTCCTTCGCCTCCAGCGCCCGCCGGACGTCGTCCGGCGCCCATTTGCCAGAGCCCACCTCAGCCAGGGTGCCGACGAAACTACGCACCTGGTTGTGGAGGAAGCTGCGGGCGCGGACATAGACGGCGATCGCGGGACCATCCTGGTCCACCGCCACCATGTCGACCGTTTTCACGGGCGATTTCGCCTGACAGAGCGACGCCCGGAACGTCGTGAAGTCATGGAGCCCTTCGAGATGTTTCGCGGCTTCGCCCATCGCCTTCGCGTCCAACGGTTGGCGCACGCGCCACGCCTTCCCCGTGTCGAAGGTGAGCGGCGCGCGGCGGTTTACGATGCGATAGACATAAAGACGTTCGATCGCGCTGAACCGGGCGTGCCAGTCGTCCGCGACGCGCTCCGTCCCCGTAACGGCGACGGGCGCCGGCCGTAGGTGGTGGTTCAGCGCCTCCATTAGGCGAAACGGCTCCCAGTCCCGCGTCAGGTCGACATGGGCGACCTGTCCGATCGCGTGAACGCCCGCGTCGGTGCGCCCGGCCCCCTGCACCGGCGACGCCTCCCCCGTCAGAGCGACGACGGCGTCCTCCAGCGTCTGTTGGACGGAGGGCTGATCGGCCTGGCGCTGCCATCCCGCGAACGGCTGGCCGTCGTATTCCAATGTCAGCTTGTAGCGCGGCATGGTCAGCCGGGTAGCGCGGATGCGGAGCGGAGAAAACCCCGCCCCTTCCGCATTTCGGCCATCCGGCCCATATAGGCGCAACGCCCGGAACGGACGTCGAGGGGAGAGCGCATTTGGGCGTTGCCGACATCGCAGACGACATCCTGCGCTTCGCGGAGGAGACCCGGGACGCCGCTTCGGAAATGCTGTTCGAGCCGACGGTCCGCCTCGGCGTCACCGGGCTCAGTCGCGCGGGGAAGACCGTCTTCATCACCTCGCTGATCGCCAACCTGACGGCGCGTGGCCGCATGGCGCAGCTGACCGCTGAGGCCGACGGGCGGATCCTCGCCGCCGCCGTGCGCCCCCATCCCGACCGGGAGACGCCGCGCTTCGATTATGAGACGCATCTCGCGGCGCTGTCGGGGGCGGAGCCGGTCTGGCCCGAGAGCACGCGGCGGATCAGTCAGATCCGCCTGTCGCTGCGCTATCAGTCGACCGGATTTCTTTCGGGGATCGCGGGGCCGTCGTCGCTTCATCTCGACATCGTCGACTATCCCGGCGAATGGCTTCTGGACCTGCCCCTGCTGGATCAGAGCTACGCCGAATGGTCGGCGGAGGCGCTGGCGGCCGCGGAGACCCCGGCGCGAGCTCCCTATGCGATCATCTGGCTGGAGCGGCTGGCGGGGCGCGATGGGGCGGCGCGCTTCGACGAGAGCGCGGCGAAGCCGCTGGCGGACGCCTTCACCGACTATCTCGGCGCCTGTCGCAGGGCGGGGCAGTCGGGCCTTGCGCCCGGGCGGTTCCTGATGCCCGGCGATCTGGAAGGATCCCCCGCGCTGGCCTTCTGCCCGCTCCCGCCCGCCGATGGGCGCGATCCTCTGCGCGAGGAATTCGAGAAACGCTATGAGGCCTACAAGCGATCAGTGGTAAAGCCGTTCTTTCGCGACCATTTCGCCCGGCTGGACCGGCAGATCGTGCTGGTCGATCTGATGAGCGCGCTCAATGACGGGCCCGCCGCCGTCGCCGATCTCGGCGGGGCGATAACGTCGATCCTGACGGCGTTCCGGCCGGGGCGGAACACCTGGCTCTCTTCGATCCTCGGGCGGCGGATCGACCGCATTCTCTTCGCCGCGACCAAGGCGGATCACCTGCACCATGCGGAGCATGATCGCCTCACCGCAATCCTCGCCGCCCTTCTGGCCGAGAGCGTGGAGCGAGCGGCCTTTCGCGGGGCGGAGACGAACGCTCTCGCCCTCGCCGCGCTCCGCGCGACCGTGGAGCAAGAGGTGAAGGGCGCGCGGGCGGTGCGCGGACGCCTCGCCGCCGACGGGCGGGAGGTAGCGCTCGATCCCGGAGAGTTGCCCCAGGATCCTGCGCCGGTGATCGCCGCCGCGCGGGCGTCGCGGGGCGATGCGCGCGCGCAGGGCTGGCTGGACGGCGATTTCAACGTGATGCAGTTCGCGCCGCCGCGCCTGACCAAAGGCGAGGGGCTGCCGCATATCCGTCTGGACAGGGCGCTGGAGTTCCTGATCGGAGACCGCCTGACATGAATGAGACGCCTAAACGACGCGGGCCGACGCTCATCGAAGACGGGCTCTCCGACCTCCCCCCCGCGCACGAAAGCCCGGCGGAGGCGCCGCCCGTCGACGAAGCGGAGGCGCCGGCGACCGCCGTCGCGGCGCGCATCGCGGCGGGGGAGAGCCGGGGGAGCGGAACGCTCGTGAAGCTCTTTTGGGGCGCGCTGATTTCGCTCCTCCTCATGGCGCTTGGGCTGTGGTTCTGGGAGACGGTGGAGAGCCTGATCGCCCGCAACGTCTGGCTCGGGCGGATCGCGCTTGGGCTCGTCATTATCGTCGCGATCACGCTGGCGGCGCTGATCCTCCGCGAACTTGCGAGCCTGTCGCGCATCCGGAAGACCGACGATCTCCGCGCCGCGGCCGAACATGCGCGCGCGGCGCGCGACCGTACGGCGGCGGGCGACGTCGCCGCCGCCCTCGACCGTCTTTACCGCAGCCGGGCGGAGCTCGCCGCGCCGCGCGCCGAACTGGCCGGACGAACGGACGAGATACTGGACGCGGACGCGCTGATAGACGCCGTGGAGCGGTCTCTCATGACGTCGCTCGACGCGGCTGCGGAACGCGAGGTCCGCAATGCGGCGCGCAATGTCGCGGCGGCGACGGCGTTCATTCCCCTCGCCCTCGTCGACGTGCTCGCGGCGCTCTTCGTCAATCTCTCCATGATCCGGCGTATCGCCGAGATCTATGGCGGGCGCGCGGGCTGGCTCGGGTCCTGGCGGCTGCTCCGGGCGGTGGCGACCCACTTGATCGCGGCGGGCGCGATGGCCGTTGGAGATGACCTGATCGGGCCGGCGCTGGGCGGCGGGGCGGTGTCGAAACTGTCCCGACGGTTCGGCGAGGGCCTTGTGAACGGCGCATTGACGGCGCGGATCGGCGTTGCCGCGATGACGGTCTGCCGTCCTTTGCCGTTTGTCGCGCGGGAGCGCCCGAGCGTCTCAAGCCTCGTCAAGAACGCGATAAAAGGCGTCGTCAACTAAATTTCGGTCACTGACAGAGCGTTAACCGCTTCAATCTACTTTCGTCGCGGGGAGATTCGAACCGTTGCGACGGAGACCGGGTGCTTTGGATCCGCTTGAGATGCAGATCGAAGATATGCCGCTGGACAGCGGCGAAGCCGGGTACGGCGCGGCGGGGTATTCCGCCGACGCCATCGAGGCGCTCGAATCGCTCGAACAGGGAGTCATCTTTTGGGGCGCTGACTACGAATGCGAATTCGTCACCATGCGCGCCTCCGATCTGCTCGAGCTGGGGTACCAGCCGCTTACGCCGGGCGAAGAGCTGTCCGCCTTCATGGACCGATGCGTCGCGCTCGGCGGTCTCGATCAGCTGACGCGCGACGGGGTAATCGACAACTTCGCCAACGAAGACAGCTTCACCTACACTCAGGTCACGCATTCCGGCGCGGTCATCCTCGTCAGCGTTCGGCGCCGGGCGGAGGGGGGGTGGACCTCCACCCTCACCAACATCACCGAGTTTCAGGAGGCGAAGGGCGCTCTGGCGGCCGCGCGGCAACGCGCGGACGAGATCGAACGGGAGATGCGAGCGGAGCTTGAGCGCCTGATGGCCGAAAAGGCGCGGGTCGAAGCGCGCCAGGCCGAGCTGAAGCGCCTCTCGCTCGTCGCGGCGCACGCCAAGGATCTGATCGTCATCACCGACCAGAGCTACCGCATCGTGTGGGCGAATGACGCCTATCGTCGGCACAACGGCCTCGACCTCGAACTCGACCTCGTCGGGCGTTCGAACCGGGATATCCTCGTCGGCTCCCAAACCGACCCGGAACAGCTGGCCATCGTCGACGAGGCCGTGCGCGATCGTCAGACGGTCATGGTCAATCTCTACTGCTACCGCCGCCATGGCGAACCCTATTGGATGGAGCAGGAGATCATCCCCGTCTTCGACGAAAGCGGGGCCCATACGAATTACATCGTCGTCGGACGCGATATCTCCGAGCGCAAGGATGCGGAGAACCGGGCGGAGGAGGCGACCCGCTTCGAAGTGGAGAAGCAATCGGAGTGGCGGATCCTCTCCGAGTTCAACGAATGGCTCCAGTCCTCGGACTCGCTGGAGGAGGTGTTCACCGTCGTCTCCTCGTTCCTCTCGCGACTGCTCCCCGGCAGCACGGGCGCCGTCTACACGTTCTCCGACAAGCGCGACCTTCTGGAGAAAGCCTGCCAGTGGGGCGACTCGGATCTGGTGGAGGACTTCGCGCCGTCAGACTGCTGGGCGCTGCGACGGGGGCGACCGTTTCTCTATGGCGAGAGCGTCGTGGACATACCATGCCGCCATCTGAACGAGGAATTTCTACAGTATCGCGACTTTCGGAATATCTGCGTCCCGATTGTCGCCCATGGCGAGACTGTCGGCCTCCTGAGCGTCACCGTCCGCATCGGCTCCATGAAAGAGACGCGAAAGCTGGCGATCTACTGCGCTGAGCATATTTCGCTGTCCCTCGCCAATGTCCGTCTGCGCGAGCAGCTGCGCGAGCAGTCCCTGAAGGACTCTTTGACCGGCATGCACAACAGGCGTTACTTCCTTGAACACGCCCAAAAAGAACTGCACCGCGCGACGGTTCAGGGGCGGAACGTCTCCCTCCTCATTTTCGATATCGACCACTTCAAGCGGTTCAACGACACCCACGGCCATGACGCCGGCGATCGCGTGCTGAAATCGCTCGCCGAAGTCGTCATGACCTACTTCCGCAGGATCGACGCGCCCTGCAGGATCGGCGGCGAGGAATTCGCAGTTCTGCTTTACGATGCGGAACTTGAAGACGCCGTGAAGCGGGCTGAAGGTCTGCGCGAGGCGATCGAAGCGATGGAGCTGAGCTACAACGGCGAAAAACTCAATGTCAGCGTCTCCATCGGCGCGGCGTCGTTCCCGCATCACGGTACGAAGCTGGAGGATTTGAGCCACGCCGCCGACCTCGCCCTCTATGAAGCCAAGGGACAGGGCCGCAACCGCGTGGTCGCCGCTCAGTAGCCGCTAACCGTCGGCGCTTATCGCTGGTTGGAGATTTAGCTCAGCGCGCAATCGGTCTAGACTGGTCGGGACCGTAAAAAGGGCCCCGCGATGAGCGAAGAACCAACTACGCCGTCTGAGGACCGGGGCGAAGACGCCTACGCGCTCGACAGGGCCATCGTCGACGGCATCCGCGCCGCTCTGGACGAAGGCGACGATCGGGGCGTCCGGGCGCTCGTCGAGCCGCTCCACAAGGCCGACTTCGCCGATCTTCTCGAACAATTCGGCTCGGGCGCCCGCCAGCGCCTGATCGAAGCGCTGGGGGAGGAGTTGGACCCCGCGGCGCTCTCCGAACTCGACGAAAGCGTTCGCGACGAGGTGCTGGAGCTCGTCGATCCCATCGTTCTCGCGGGCGCGGTCAAAGAGCTTGACAGCGACGAAGTCGTCTATCTCGTCGAGGATCTGGAGGAGGAGGCGAAGGCCAAGATCCTCGACGCGCTGGATGACGAAGACCGCGTCATCGTCGAACAGTCCCTCACTTATCCGGAGGAAAGCGCCGGGCGCATGATGCAGCGGGAGCTGGTGAAGGCCCCGCCCTTCTGGACCGTCGGCCAGATCATCGACTACATGCGCGCCGCCGACGATCTGCCCGACCCGTTCTACGACGTCTTCATCATCGACCCGGCGATGAAGCCGATCGGCGCGATCCCGCTCAGCCGCATCATGGGGCATCCGCGTCAGGTCGTGCTCGGCGAGATCATGGACGATGATTTCCGCGCCATCCCGGTGACGCAGGACGAAGAAGACGTCGCCTACGCCTTCAGCCAGTATCACCTCGTCTCCGCCCCGGTGATCGACGGGGACGGGCGCCTCGTCGGCGTCATCACCATCGACGATGCGGTGGAGACGATGAGCGAGGAAGCGGAGGAGGATATCCTCCGCCTCGCCGGCGTCGGCGACGAGAGCCTCGCCGACAAGGTCTGGGCGACGACGAAATCGCGCTTTCCCTGGCTGGCGGTCAATCTGGTGACTGCGATCCTCGCCTCCCTCGTGATCGACCAGTTCGACAGCGTCATCGCGCAATACGTGGCGCTGGCCGTTCTCCTACCCATCGTCGCCTCCATGGGCGGCAACGCCGGGACGCAGACGCTGACGGTCGCGGTGCGCGCCTTGGCGACGCGCGACCTGACGGCATCCAACATGTGGAGGGTGATCCTGCGCGAATTGCTGGTCGGGCTCGGCAACGGCCTCGTCTTCGCGCTGATCATCGCGGTCGTGGGCTTCGTCTGGTTCGGCGACCCGATGCTCGGCTTCGTTCTGGCCGTCGCAATGGTCGTCAATCTGGTCGTGGCGGGTCTCGCCGGCATTCTCATCCCGATCGGGCTTGAGAAGGCGGGCGCCGACCCGGCGCTCGCCTCTGGCGCATTCGTGACGACGGTCACCGACGTCGTCGGCTTTTTCGCCTTCCTCGGTCTCGCGGCCTGGCTACTGCTCTGACCGAGCTCAGTAGTAGCTGAGCTTCTCCGCCTTCCCGCGGAACACGTAGTAGGAGATCACCGTGTATCCCGCGATCGCCGGCATGACGAAGACAGCGCCGACGAGGATGATCATAAGGCTCTCCGGCGCGCTCGCGGCGTCGTAGATCGTCAGCTTTTCAGGCACCACGTAAGGGTAAAAGGAATAGGCGAGGCCGAGAAAGGCGAGGATGAAGATGCCTGAGGCGCAGACGAACGGGGCCCAGGCCAGCCTGTCGCCAGCCAAGGGCAGCGTCTTCAGGAGCCATACCAGCGCCAGCGTCAGCCCCATCGCCGCAAGCGGCAGAGGCGCGAGCAGGATGATCTCCGGGAAGGCGAACCATTTCTCGAAGATGCGCGGGCTGACGAGCGGCGTCACCAGCGAGATCAGGCCGAACCCGGCGACCAGCGCCGCGAGGCCCATGCGCGCCCAGCGCACCGCCTTCACCTGCAATTCTCCCTCCGTCTTCAGAATGAGCCAGCACGCGCCGATGAACGCATAGGACGCGGTGAGGGCGAAGGCCGCGACGAAGGCGAAGGCGATGGTCTCCAGCGTTCGCTCCAGCCCCATGATGTAGAGGCCGAGCATGTAACCCTGCGAAAGCGAAGCGAGGAGCGAACCGACGTAAAACGCGGCGTTCCACCGTTTGTGCAGCCTCCCCGTCGTTTTAGCGCGAAACTCGAACGCCACGCCCCGCAGGATCAGCGCGACCAGCAGGATCGCGCACGGCAGATAGAGCGCCGTCAGGATCTGCCCGTGCGCAGCCGGGAAGGCGACGAGCAGTAGGCCCACCGCCATCACCAGCCAGGTTTCGTTCGCGTCCCAGAACGGACCGATGGAGGCGACCATCCGGTCTTTCTCATCAGGTTCGGCGAAGGCGGTCAGAACGCCGACGCCGAGGTCGAAGCCGTCGAGAACGACGTAGACCAGTATCGATACGCCCATCAGCCCGGCGAAAACGAGGGGCAGCCAGACGTTCGGGTCGCCGAAAAGCTCCATCGCTATTCTCCGGGCACGAGACTGACGGGCGCAGCGGCGGAGTGCTTGCGCTCCGGCATCAACTCATCGCGCGCGGCGCGGCGCGCCAGGACGAACAACATCGTCACATAGGCGAACAAGAGCACCGCATAGACCGAAAGATAGAGGATCAGCGTCGAGAGGACCAAGGGCGCCGGCACGTCCGCCACCGCTTGCTCCGTCGTCATGACGCCCTGCACCAGCCATGGTTGTCGGCCGATCTCCGTCGTGTACCACCCGGCGAGCGTCGCCACCCAGCCGGAAAAGGCCATCGCCACGAAGCCGCGATGCAGCCACGGATTGGTCATCGCCGTCTCGGGTCGCCGCCAGATCAGGAAAACGGTGAGCCAGGAGAGCGCGAGCATCGCGAAACCGGTGCCCACCATTATGCGGAACGACCAGAAGACGGGCGCCACCGGCGGGTGCTGAACAACGCCCTCCTCCGTCACGAAGTCATTGAGGCCCGGTACGACGCCGGCAGGATCGTGCTTGAGGATGATCGAGGCGAGGTTCGGGATCTCCACCGCGAAATCGTTTGTCCGCGTCTCTTCATTCGGCATGCCGAAGAGAACGAGCGGGACATTGCCCTGCGTCTCCCAGTTGCCTTCCATAGCGGCGACCTTGGCGGGTTGATGCTCCAAAGTGTTGAGCCCGTGGAAGTCGCCCGCGAGGATCTGCACCGGGATCAGGAGCGCGCCGAAAATCGCGGCGGTCTTGAAGGTCAGCCGCGCTTCGGGCTTCCGGTCGCCGATCAGCATCCGGAAGGCGGAGAGGCCCGCGATCAGGAAGGCGCAGGTCAAACCGCTCGCCAGGAGCATGTGGACCAGCCGGTAAGGCATCGACGGGTTGAAGATGATCGCCAGCCAGTCGGTGGCGAAGGCGACGCCGTCGCGCATTTCGAACCCGGCCGGCGTGTGCATCCAGGAGTTCAGGACGAGAATCCAGAACGCGCTCATCGTCGTGCCGAAGGCGACGAGGAAGGTCGCGAGCGTATGCAGCCAACCCGGCACCTTTTTGAACCCGAAGAGCATGATCCCGAGGAAGACGGCCTCGAGGAAGAAGGCGGTCATCACCTCATATGCGAGCAGCGGGCCGGCGATATTGCCGACCGTCTCCATGAAGCCCGGCCAGTTGGTGCCGAACTGGAAAGACATCGTGATGCCTGAGACGACGCCGAGCGCGAAAGAAAGCGCGAAGACCTTCACCCAGAATTTGTAGGCGTCCATCCACCGCTCGTCCCCGGTCCAGTTGAACCGAAGCTTGAAGAACAGGAGGAACCACCCAAGCGCGATGGTGATCGTCGGGAACAGGATGTGGAACGAGATGTTCGCGCCAAACTGAATGCGCGAGAGGATTAGGGCGTCCATTGCCTTCGCCTGCCTTTCGGGCGGTTTCTATAGGTTATGACGCAGAAATAGGGCGATCGTTTAGGGCAGGGAGTCACAGCCTGTCGCATGCGTCCGAATGGCGCGCAGTTTCGCTGCGACATCATAAACTTAACGGAAGATAAGTCTTGCGATCGCGGCTGCCTGTCGGGCGGCCTCCCGCCCCGTCCTCCCAACCCGACCACCAAGCCTACCGGCGGTGCGACGCTTGGTGGTCGGGTTGGGAGAACGGGGCGGGAGGTTGCGATACAATGATTTTAGTTGCGCCCGACGGACCGAGAGGGGGACAAAATCCGCCGGGCGCGCGCCGCATCATGTCAGCGACTAGGTGTGATACGAAGGCAACCCCTCCCTCCGTTTCAGCCTCAGATCACAAAGTGTTCATGTGACGCCCCAGGCGCATCTCGACTTCGCCGCCGCCCGCGATAGGCTCCGCCGCCATGGACGACCCCGCCTTCATCATCGGCCCGACGCCCAACGATCCGCGCCTGACGCGCGGCGTGAGCGGCGTGGATCACGAGGGGCGCGCGCAGGACATTCGCGTGGTGGAGGAACGGCCGCTGACGATCTTCCTCAACAGTCAGGAGATCGTCACCGCGATGACCATCGGGGACCACCCCGGCTATCTCGCGGTCGGTTACCTGCAAAATCAGGGCATGCTTCTGCCCGATGACGAGATCACCGGCGTCGATTTCGACGAGGAGCTGGAGACGGTCGTCGTCCGCACGACGCGCGCCACCGACTACGAAGAGAAGCTGAAGAAGAAGACCCGCACCTCCGGCTGCGCGGTCGGCACCGTTTTCGGCGACATGATGGAGCAGCTGGAGGGCGTATCGCTCCCCCCGGCGGAGCTGCGGACCAGCTGGCTCTACGCCCTCGCCCGTCAGATCAACACCGCGCCCAGCCTTTATCTGGAGGCGGGCGCGATCCACGGCACGGTGCTTTGCGAACGGGATCGCCCGCTGGTCTATATGGAGGACGTCGGCCGCCATAACGCCGTCGACAAGATCGCCGGGTGGATGCGGATGGAGGGGGCGGGGGCCGCCGACAAGATCCTCTACACCACCGGGCGGCTGACCTCCGAAATGGTCATCAAGACCGCCCTGATGGGCGTCCCCGCCCTCGCCTCCCGCTCCGGTTTCACCGCCTGGGGGGTGGAGATCGCGCGACAGGTCGGCCTGACGCTGATCGGACGGATGCGGGGCAAACGCTTCATCTGCCTTTCCGGCGAAGAACGGCTGATCTGGGACGCGGACCTGGAGACGGTGGCGGAGGAGGACGCCAAGCACCGGCGCAAAGGGTCGCGCGGGTGAGGGATACCGGCCCCGTCTTAGGCGTCATCCTCGCGGGCGGGCTCGCGACCCGCATGGGCGGCGGTGATAAGGCGATGCGGGCGGTCGGAGGGAAGCGTCTGTTCGACCGGGTGATCGAACGGCTGCGCCCGCAGGTGGCCGACATGGCGATCAACGCCAACGGCGACGCGGGGCGGCTCGCCGAGCTCGGCCTGCCGATCATCCCCGACGACGTCGCCGGCTTTCTCGGACCACTCGCGGGCGTTCTGGCCGGGATGGAATGGGCCGCTGCCGTAGGCGCCTCCCATATCGTCACCGTCGCGGCGGACACGCCGTTCTTTCCGGCGAACCTCGCTGAAGAGCTCTCCGCCGCCATCGGGCCGGAGACCCCCATCGCCCTCGCTGCGACGCCGGACGATCGTCCGGGGCGGGAGGGGAAGCTGGCGCGGCACCCGACATTCGGCCTTTGGCCTGTCGCGTTGAGGGACGACCTACGCCGCGCGCTGGTGGAGGAGGGGGTGCGCAAGGTCGTCCTCTGGGCCGACCGGCATGGCGCCGCGATGGTTCCCTTCGCGGCGGAGCCCTTCGATCCCTTCTTCAACGTCAACGCGCCCGATGATATCGCCTCCGCCGAACGGATCGCGCGGGAGTACGGGTTGTGAAGGTTTACGGCGTCACCGGCTGGAAGAACGCGGGTAAGACGACCTTGATGGAACGGCTGGTCGCCGAGATCACATCGCGCGGCTATTCCGTTTCCACCCTCAAGCACGCCCATCACGCCTTCGACGTCGATCAGCCCGGCAAGGACAGCTATCGCCACCGAGCGGCCGGCGCGACGGAGGTGCTGATCGCCTCAGGCGCGCGCTGGGCGCTGATGCATGAGTTGCGCGAGGCGGAGGAGCCGCCGCTCGCCGACCTCCTCGCCAAGCTCGCGCCCGTCGATCTGGTGCTGGTGGAGGGTTACAAGCGGGAGGCGCATCCGAAGATCGAAGCCCATCGCGCCGACACCGGCGCCCCGCTGATCGCGCTGGAGGAGCCGAGCGTGCGCGCGGTGGCGACTAATGACCCAGTTGAGGTCTCCATCCCCGTCATCCCGCTCGACGACGCGCCCGCCATCGCCGATTTCATCCTCGCCGATCTCGGCATGAAGGCGCGCGCCTGATGGACGATCGTCGCCCCGTCAACGACTGCTTCGCGCTACCGCCTGGCGTCGACTGGACGCCGGTGGAGCATGCGCTGGCCGCGCTGAAAGCCTCCGTCGCGCCGGTTGTCGGGACGGAGGAGATCGCGCTGGCCGGCGCGCTCGGCCGGGTGCTGGCGGAAGACATGATCGCTCGATCCTCCCACCCGGCGGAGGCGAACGCCGCCGTCGACGGTTTCGCCTTCGCGCATGAGAGCTACCTCGCCGGGCCGCTCCGCATCGTCGAAGGCCGCGCCGCCGCAGGGGCGCCGTTCGAAGGCGTCGTCGGCGTGGGAGAGGCGGTGCGCATTCTGACCGGAGGCGTCCTGCCCGAGGGGGCCGATACGGTGATGCTGGACGAGGATGCGCGCATCGAAGGCGAGTTTCTGAATTGTCCGAAAGGACTGAAACCCGGCGTCAACCGCCGTAAAGCGGGGGAGAACGCTCTTGCGGGACAGGCCGCGCTTGTCGCTGGAACGCGGCTCACCCCTCAGGCGCTGTCCCACGCCGCCGCCGCCGGGGTCGCCCGAGCGACGGTCTTCAAACCTCTCCGCGTTGCGGTTCTCTCCACTGGCGATGAGCTGCGCGAGCCGGGCGACGATCTCGCGTCAGGACAGATCCATGACGCCAATCGCCCGCTCTTGGGCGGGCTGACCCGCGCATGGGGCTTCGACTTCATCGATCTTGGCGTCGCCGCCGACGATCCCGCCGCAGTCCGCGCCGCGCTGGATCGGGGCGCGGCGGAGGCGGACGCCATCCTCGCCTCCGGCGGCGCATCGGCGGGGGACGAGGACTGGCTCGCCCGGCTTCTCGGCGAGGAAGGAACCCGCGCCGTCTGGCGCATCGCGATGAAACCGGGGCGTCCGCTCGCGCTTGGCCGCTGGAGAGGCGTTCCCGTCTTCGGCCTGCCCGGCAACCCCGTGGCGGCCTTCGTCTGCGCGCTGATCTTCGCGCGCCCTGCGCTCCTCGCCATGTCGGGCGCGGGCTGGTCCGAACCAATGCCTGAGATGCGCCCCGCCGCCTTCGCCAAGCGCCGCAAGGCGGGGCGGCGCGAATACCTCCGCGCGCGCCTGACGGCGGAGGGCCGGGTGGAGACCTTCGCCAACGAAGGCTCCGGCCTCATCCGCGGGCTGGTCTGGGCCGACGGCCTCGTCGATCTTCCCGATGGCGGGCCGGATGTGGCGGAGGGCGACCCGGTCGCCTACCTCCCCTTCTCCGCGTTCGGGTTATGAAGGCGTCCCCGCCGGGCTGGCTCCATACCTCCGCCTTCTACGCCTTCACGTTCCTCGCCCTTGGCGCGCACTTGCCGTTTTGGCCGCTCTGGCTCACCGACTGGGGCCTGACGGAGACGGAGATCGGACTTTACACCGGAGCGGCCATCGCCGTGCGCGTCGTCGCGGGCGTCGCCATCCCCTGGGCGGCGGATCGCGCCGGAGCGCCGCGCAGGGCGCTGGCGATGCTCGGCTTTGCGGGCGCGGCGATCTTCCTCGCCCATGTCTGGATCGAGACGCGGCCGTTTCTTCTGATGGCGACGTTCGCCGCCGCCTCCGTCATGGCGGGGGGCACGCCGATCGCCGACGCTCTTTCGCTGCGCGCCGCCGACCGGGGCGGGTTCGCCTTCGCCACCGCGCGGGCGATGGGCAGCGCGGCGTTCCTCGCCGCCAATGTCTTCTGCGGCCTCGCCGTCGCCCGTTGGGGCTCCGACGCCGCGCTTTGGTGGATCGTCGTCAGCACCGCGCCGCTGGTATGGCTCGGCCTTCGCCATCCGGGCGGCGCGGGCGCGCCTTTGCCGACGCCGAGGCTGGGGGAGGCGGGCGCGCTCCTTGGCTCTCGCGCCTTCGTCCTGACGATGATCGCTGGGGCGGCGCTTCAGGGCTCCCATTCCGTCCTTTACGCCTATGGCTCGATCCACTGGCGGTCGCAGGGGATCGACGACGGGACCATCGGCGCTCTCTGGGCGCTCGGCGTGGCGCTCGAGGTCGCTTTGATGCTGTTCGCGGGCAAAGCGCTGATCGCGCGGCTCGGCCCGGCGGGGGCGATGGCGCTGTCGGGCGCGGTCGGCGCCGCGCGTTGGGGCCTGATGACGCTCGATCCCGCGCTCACCTGGCTATGGCCGCTGCAGGCGCTGCACGCCATCACCTTCACCGCCGCCTTCCTCGGCGCGCTGGAGATGGTGCGCCGCCTTGCGCCAGAAAGCCTCGCCGCCACGGCTCAGGGCATGGTCGGCGCCATGGCGGGCGGCCTGGTGATGGCGGGCGGATCCTTCGCGGCCGCCTGGGCTTATCCGATCTACGGCGGCGGCGCGTACTGGATCGGCGCCGCGCTGGCGCTGATCGGCCTCATCGCGGCTGAAATGCTGCGAAACGGAACGGGAGGCGCACGCGACGCGGGCGCTTGAAACCCGTGATTCGCCTTCATATGCTCATCCCAACGCACGGGGCGCGCCGAAAGCGGAGACGATCCGCCGTCGGCGCGCCCTGCGCTTTGATGGAAAAGCGGCGCGGTTAATGCGCCGTGGAATGAAAGGGGGCGCCTGACCGAGGGCGCCTGTGAGGGGGAGTTAGATGGTTGAGAAAGTGCCAGTCACTTCGGAAGGCTACACCGCTCTGAACGATGAGCTGAAGGACCTCAAATCCGTGCAGCGCCCGGAGATCATTCGGGCGATCGCCGAAGCGCGCGAGCATGGCGACCTCTCCGAGAACGCCGAATACCACTCCGCCCGCGAGCGTCAGTCCTTCATCGAAGGCCGCATCAAGGAGCTGGAGGGGCTGATCTCCCGCGCCGATGTGATCGATCCTTCCAAGCTCTCGGGCGACAACGTGAAATTCGGCGCGACCGTGACGGTCGCCGACGAAGACACGGATGAAGAGAAGACCTACCAGATCGTCGGGGAGACCGAAGCCGACATCGAACAGGGCAAACTCAACATCAAATCGCCTCTCGCCCGCGCCCTGATCGGCAAGGAGGAAGGCGACAGCGTCGAAGTCATGACCCCCGGCGGTGGAAAGAGCTACGAGGTTGTTTCAGTCGAGTTCAAGTAGCGCTCCGCGTCTCAGGGAGGCGTCAGGTATGAGCGATGAAAAGCAGCGGCCCGCAATCAAACCCCTCCTGATCGAGTTGGGGAAGGGCACGGGCCGTCTCGCCGCGTCTAACCGCAGCTTCCTCGTCGCCGCTGTCCTCTCGCTGGTGTGGCTGGGCGGGGTGATCGCCTACGCAGCGGGCTTCTTCGGCCTCTTCGAAGCGGCGCTGCTGACCCCGCGCACTGCGTCTTCGCTGGAGATCGCTCTCTTCATTCTCGCCGCCCTCGCGCCGATCACGCTCTTCTTCTATGGCGCGCTTCTGGCCCGCAAGGCGGAGGAGATCCGGAGCGAGACGGCGCGGCTTTCTTCCGCCATCGATGCGCTCCGCGTGGCCGTCTCTCCCCGCGCCGGCCCTGGCGCGAATGAGCTCGCCGCCGCGTTGACGACCGCCACGCGCTCCTCCCTCGCCGAGGAGAAGGCGGCGATGGCGGAAGCGATGGACCGGCTCGACGCCGCTTTGGCGGAAACGCAGTCGATGGTCGACAAGATCGAGGGCCGCGAGAGCCAGGCGCGCCGCGCCGCGAAAACCGTCTCCGGCCAGAAGCGCCTGTCGGACGGAGACCAGCCGGTGCTGCCCTTCGGCTCCGCCGCCGATATCGACGAAGATGCTCGCCCAATCCCCTGGCAGAACGTGGTGCGGGCGCTGGACTTCCCCAAGGACGAGCGGGATGTCGACGGTTTCGCGGCGATCCGTCAGGTCGTCGCGGACAAGGAGATCGCGGACCTGCTTCAGGCCGCCGAGGACACGCTGAACTTCCTGGCGGAAGAGGGCCTCTACATGGAGGACCTGAAGCCGCGCCCGGCTCCGGTTGAGACCTGGCTGCGCTACGCCGATGGCGCTCGGGGGGTAAGCGTCGCAGCGATTGGCGGGATTACGGACGAGGTCGCCGTCGCCGTCTCTCGCGGGCGGTTAAAGCGCGATGCGGTCTTCCGGGACACGGCGCTCCATTTTTTGCGCCGCTTCGATGCGCTCATCCGCCGAATGGCGCAGGAACTGGGCGACGATCCGATGATCGTCGAGATGGGCGATACGCGTTCCGGTCGCGCTTTCATGCTGGTCGCTCGCATCAGCGGGGCCTTCGACTGACGCTGCGGTCCCGCAGCGGAAACGGAGTTGTGAGCAGGCCTTTTTCCGTTTCGCGCTATCTTCGCCACGATAAAGGAGCCCCTACGCATGACCCAATCTACGATCATCACCCGTCGCGCCGCCCTTGTGGGAGGCGTCGCCGCTCTTGCCGCTTCGGGTGCGTCCGCACCCGCTTTCGCCGCCGCGCCCATGCTCGGGCCGCTGCGGCCGGTCGCCAATCGCGTGAAGCTCGGCGCCTTTGAGGTGACCACGATCCTCGATGGCGCAGTCGTCTTCGACGGCCCCTATCCGATCTTCGGCGGCAACGCTTCGGAGGCGGAAGTGCAGGCGCTCGCCGCTGAAAACGGGTTGCCGACGTCGAAAATGGAGATCAGCTTTACGCCGACCATCGTGAACACCGGCTCGAAGCTCGTGCTCTTCGATACCGGCAACGGCGCCGGCGCCCGCCCGGGCCGCGGCTGGCTGCTCGAGAATCTCGAGGCCGCCGGTTACAAGCCCGAAGACGTCGACACGGTCGTCATCACCCATATGCACCCCGACCATATCGGCGGGCTGAAAGAGGGCGACGCTTATACGTTCCCGAACGCCGAGATCGTCACCGGAGCGGCCGAATACGATTTCTGGTCGCCGGAAGCGCGCCTCAGCGGACCGACGGAGCGGGTGGCCAAGATGGTGCAGGCGTCGCTCGTTCCGATCGCCGACCGCATCCGCTTCGTCCAGCCGGGCGACAGCGTCGCGCCGGGGATCGAGGCGGTCGGCGCTTTCGGCCACACGCCGGGGCATATGTGCTGGCATATCGAGAGCGAGGGGAGCCGGGTCATGTTGATCTCCGACACCGCGAACCACTTCGCGATCGCGCTGCAGCGGCCCGACTGGCATGTCCGCTTCGATGTGGACAAGCACGCGGCCTCCGCCACGCGCAAGAAGATCCTCGGCATGATCGCGGCCGACGGGATCGCCTTCACCGGCTATCACATGCCTTTCCCGGCGCTCGGGTTCCTCGAAGCGCGGGGCGAGGGGTTCCACTACGTCCCCGCGACCTACCAGTTCAGCGCCGCCTGACGCTGGTGATCGCCCCCGCCGATCGCCACCGCCAATTGCCAAAGGCGGAGATTCGCCCCATCTTCAGCGCGTCGCCCGATGGTCGGGCGGCGCGTTCTCGGGGCGGGGTGAAATTCCCCACCGGCGGTAAGGGTCTCGACCTAAGCCCGCGAGCGCCTTGGGCCTCGGCTCAAGGGTCAAGCAGATCCGGTGCGATTCCGGAGCCGACGGTCATAGTCCGGATGAGAGAGAACGGGTTGCGCGCGCAGCGGGCTCACGCCTGAGGCGCGTCTGCTCGTCGCCCTGATTCAACGCTTCTCATTTGGGAGCTGACTGATGAATCAGAGCCAAGACGCAAAACCGAAACCCCTTCGCTTCGCCTTCATCGAAGCCCGCTGGCATGACCGCATCGTCGATCAGGCCCGCCACGGCTTCATGGAGGAGATCGCCCGGCGCACTAATGGCGAGGCCGTCACCGACGTCTTCGACGTTCCGGGCGCGTTCGAGATTCCGCTGACCGCCCAGCGCCTCGCGCGCTCGGGCCTCTATGACGGGATTATCGGCGCGGCCTTCGTCGTGGATGGCGGCATCTATCGCCACGAGTTCGTGGCGGAGACCGTCGTCGGCGGGCTGATGCAGGCGCAGCTGGCGACGGACGTGCCCGTCTTCTCGGTGGTGCTGACGCCCCACCAGTTTCAGGAGACGGAGGCGCATGAGGCGTTCTTTCTGGAGCACTTCGTCCAGAAAGGCGCGGAAGCGGCCCGCGCCGCGCTGGCGACTGTCGCGCTTGGCGCGACGCTGCCGAAGGCGGCCTGAACCCATGCCGCCGCGCGCCACCCGCGCGCGGCGGCTCGCGTCCTCCGTTTGGCCGGCGCGCTTCGACGCCGCCGTCGCTGATTTGCGTATTTTATGGAAGCAGGTTGGTCAGGCGACTTGCCCGGCGGCCCAGGCGGAGGACCAGGCCCACTGGAAGTTATAGCCGCCGAGCCAGCCGGTGACGTCCACGACCTCTCCGATGAAGTAGAGGCCGGGATGGCGCTTCGCCTCCATCGTGCGGCTGTCGAGTTCGGCAGTGGAGACGCCGCCGAGCGTGACCTCCGCCGTGCGGTAGCCTTCGGTGCCGACGGGTTTGAGGCGCCAGTGGGCCATGTGCTCCGCGATCCGGCGGAGCCGTTTGTCCGACTGATCCGCCATATTGCCGGGCGCATCGCATTCCGCCGCGATGACCTGCGCCAGCGCTTTGGGGAGGATATCCGCCATCGCGACGGCGAGGCTTCGGCGCCCATGCGTCGCCTTTTGCGTCTTGAGCTGATCGTGGAGCGCATCGACGTCGCCGAAGGCGATTCGCACCTCGTCGCCCTCCCGCCAGTAGGACGACGTCTGGAGCATCGCAGGGCCGGAGAGGCCGCGATGGGTGAAGAGCATCGCCTCCTCGAACCGGGCGCCGTTCGCCTCCGCCTCGACGTCGACGGCGACGCCGGGCAGCGCCGCGAAACGAGCCTTTTGCGAAGGGTCCAACGTGAAGGGGGCGAGGGCCGCGCGGGTCTCCGTGACGTCGAGGTCGAAGGCCGCTGCGACGCGATAGCCGAAATCGGTCGCGCCCATCTTCGGGATCGATTTGCCGCCGGTGGCGACGACCACGCTCTCCGCCTCCATCGCTTCGCCCGCGACCATGGCGCTGAAGCCGCCCTCGATGGGCTTTGGGATCGACGCTTCGACCGAAAGACGCAAGTCGGCGCCGGCGTCGCCCAATTCGCTTCTCAGCATCTCGACAATCTCGGTGGAGCGGCCGGCGCAGAAGAGTTGCCCCAGCGTCTTCTCATACCACTCGATCTCATGGGCCTCGACGAGGGCGAGGAAGTCGTGCTGGTCGTAGCGGGAGAGCGCTGAGATCGCGAAGCGCGAATTCTCCGAAATGAAGCGATCAGGCGCGCAGTGAAGGTTGGTGAAGTTGCACCGGCCGCCGCCGGAGATGCGAATCTTCTCCCCCGGCTTCTTCGCATGATCGACGAGGAGAACCCGTCGCCCGCGTTGGGCCGCCTCCGCCGCGCAGAACATCCCCGCGGCGCCGGCCCCGATGATCAGGACGTCGACCGTCCGGCTCACGTCAGGAGGCCAAGGTCCCGCGCCAGCGCCGCCGCCGCGTCGGCGCCGTAGGGCGTAAGCGGCGGGCGGACATTCGCCCAGCGATCGTCGCCCGAGATCAGCGCTTTCGCCCGCTTTTGCCCCTCGATCAGCGGGTGGCCTTGGATTGCGAGGCGCGACGCGGTGACGGCGGGTTGAAGCGTCGCCGCCTCCTCAGGATCGCGGTCCCACGCTTCGATCAGGCGCGCAATCGGTCCCGCGACGAGATTGGCGGAGGCGGTGATGCACCCCGGCGCGCCAAGCGGCAAGACGCGGCCGAGCGCGCTTTCGGCGCTTGGGTAGACGGCGAGGCCGTCGATCCCGAGCAAGGCTTCGGTGTTCGCGAGATCGCCTGAGCTGTCCTTGATCGCGACGACTTCGTCGAAATCGGCGAAGAGGCGCCTCACGAGGTCGACGGAGAGGCCGACGCCGGCGATCTGAGGGATGTGGTAGAGGTAAATCCGAAGATCGGGCGCGCCGACGCGGTCGATCAGCTGCTCGAAATAGGCGTAGAGCCCGTCATCCGGCGCGGTCTTGTAGTAGTAGGGCGGCAGGGTCATCACACCCGCGCAGCCAAGGTCGACGCAGGCTTTGGAGAGGGCCGCCGTCTCCGTAAGGCTCGGCAGTCCGGTCGCCGGGACCAGCATCGCCGGATCGACGCCGGCGGCGATCAGCGCGGCCAGCGCGTCGATCCGCTCATTGGAGCTGAGCGAGGTGCCCTCGCCGGTCGTCCCGAAGGGCGCTAGCGCTACGCAGCCCGCGTTCAGCATGTCTAGGGCGTGGTCGATGAATAGCGACGTATCGATCTCGCCGCTGTCCGCGAAGGGCGTGAAGATCGGCGCGACGACGCCTCGCGGCGCGGTGTAGACGGCGGTGGTCATTTGGCGGCTCCCCAGACTTGGCCCGGACCTAAGCCGAACCGGGATGCGCCGCAAGCGGCGGCGGCCGTCCGAACGCGCGCCCGTTGAGCCGACCGGGCTCCGCGCGAAGGCTCGCCGGAGCCGCGCCGCTTATCCCGTGGCGAGCGTCACGGTCGGTCTGTCTGAAAGCGCATCCGCGCCCGCCGCCGCGATGCGCTCCTTGATGCGCGCGAGGCTTTCGGAGACCTGAACCTCTTTCCCGTGGTCGAGATATAACGCTACGGCGCCGCCGTCCTGCGGGCGTTTTTGCTCGACCAGAAGCAGTTTCGAGATCGGAAAGCCGATCGGTTCCGCCGTTTCGACATTGGTGAGCCAGATGAAATCGTTCATGTAACGCTCCTTTTTCAGTTCCAGTGCCATTTCACGATCGCCGCGAGCTCCTTGCGGAGGATCTCCGGCGCCAGGTTGTCGGCGGCGTATGTGCGGATCGCCGTCTCCTTCGCCGCGAGCCCGTCCGGATCGCCGCGCCATTTTCGAAGGATGGTCTCGAGCTGGTCGATCGGATCGTCCTCGAGGCTGATCTTTTCGCAATGCTCGTCGGGGAGGTCCGAGAACGCCATCAGCTCCGGGGCGACCACGAGGCGACCGAACCCCATCGCCCGGGCCGCGACGCCGGAGCTCTCGCCAGCCGAGGGGAAGCGCATGACCGGGATGACGTCGGCGGCGAGCGTGTAGTCGCAGAAGGCGGCGTCGGAAATGTAGCCCGTCACCCTGATGCGATGCCCGAAGGGCGAGTTGGCGATCATCCGCCTGACCGGCTCGAAACCGCATGCCCCGGCGATCACCAGCATCGCTTCGGGCGCATCCTCCGCGATGCGCTCGAAGGCGGCGATCGTCCATTCGACCTTCTTCGCCCGGGTGACGTAGCCCGCCGAAAGGATCACGAAGGCGTCTTCCGGAAGATCGGTCAGCCGCCGCGCTTCTCGCTTGTCGGCGGCCCTCGCGGGCGACGCGTCCACCGAAAGCGCGTAGTGGGGCACGACGTAGACCGGTGCGGCGCAATCCTGCATCTCAAGCTGCATGCGCGCCCACTTCGAATGGACGATCACAGCCGCCGCACGGTCCGTGACCACCCGATTGACCCGCGCGTGAAACTCGAGGTTTTGCGAATAGTAGCCCTTCTTGCGCTGATAGGCGACGCGGCGGCCCCATTCGCCATGGGACGCCTCCAGCCCGCTGCGGTATCCGTCGAAATCGCCCTGGGCGAGGGTCAATTCGGTGTGCAGGTGATGCAGGGATAGATCGTGCAGCTCCACCACTGCGCCGCCCTTCAGAGCCCGCTCGTAAACATAGGCGTGATGCGCGTTGTTGCCGATCTGGAGCAGCGCCCGCTCCCCCATCGCTTCCTCCGGGGCGCGGGCGCGGGGGTGATCCCGCTCCTCCGGTCGAGCGGAGACGAAGACGTCGTCGGCGAACTCCTCCCCCGCGCCGAAGAGCGTCGCGGCGTAGTCCGCGATGCCGGAGGGGGAGGGCGGCATCGGCGTCCAGATCGCGCCCATGGTCAGCCCGCCTTCCGCTGAACCGGCTCTTCCTGATCGGCGATCAGCGACAGAGCGGCCTCCAGCTCCGCCACCCGTCCCTCAAGTGTGAGGACCCGTTTGCAGAGGCGCGTCTCGATCGCCTCCAGTCGCATTTCGAACACGTCGACCATCTGGCGCGCGGCCTGGTGGGACATCATCGTCGTCCGCGCCTCGCGCGCGATCTCCTTGCGCGCCCAGGCTCTGACCTTCTTCTTCGCCCTTTCGAAACCGAACATCCTCTACCCCTGCGATGGCTGGTGCGTCACTGCGGGAGCAAACTGGCCGGATGCCGTTAAAATTGGATTTATAAGCCGCGTTAAACGGGCCTTAAGTTGAAAGAGCGAGCATCCGCCGGCATCGCTTGAAAGGGCCGCGTCGTGATCGTCAACAATTCCCATCGCTTTCTCTTCATCCACGTTCCAAAGGCCGCCGGAACCTCCGTCACGCGGGAGTTGTCGCGGTTCACGACCTTTCGCGACATAGAAGTCGGCGGCACGCGATACGGCGAAAAGGTTCAGGACATGTACGCCGCGCGCTTCGATCTCAGAAAACACTCTCCCGCCGCGAAGATTCGCGCGAAGGCGGGGCCGGAGGTCTGGCGCGGCTATTTCGTGTTCGCCTTCGTGCGCTCGCCCTATGCGCGGGCATACTCGCTCTGGAAGTTTCTGCGACGTTGGAAGGACGGGCCGCATCACGCGCTCGCGGCGGAGCTTGGTTTCGAAGACTTCATCGCCTCGGACGAGGTGCGGAGCGGCGCGATCGATATCGCCAAGCCGCAGACGTCATGGCTCACCGACGCCGAGGGGAGGTTGATGGACGGGATCGATTTCGTCGGTCGCGTGGAGCGGTTCGACGAAGATTTCGCGTTCATCCTGTCCATGATCGCGCGGCGGCCGACCTCCTTCAAAGCGGAGGTGAGGGAGAACGCCTCAGCTGAGGTGAGCGAGTGGGAGACGGCGATGACCCCCAAGGCCCAGGCGGCGATTGAGGACATCTACGCAGCCGACTTTTTGCTCTTCGACTATGCGAAACGCGAGGCCGCGTTGGCGGCGTAAGCCGAAGGGACCGGAGCTGAGGCTGGCTCGCCAGCGGACTGAACCATCGAGATCACATTGAAATGGCGGCCTCGGCGGCGCGCCGGCGTCGATGGTGGAGGCGCGGCTCGCTTCGCCCTGTCAGCGCGTCACTCCTCTCCGCAAAGCTCACGAAGGCTTGAAATCCTTGCGCAGTGCGCGCGCTGTGGAAAGCCGCCAGAGTGAACGCCCATGGAATCGCCAACCAACTCAGGCGGCGAGCGCGTCCGGGTCGGCGTCAGGTCATTCGCCTGACGCTTTCCGCCGACGCCGCCGTCTCGCACGGGAGACGCCGATGATCCGCCTCGCCTTCGCCGCCATTCTGCTCTTCACTTCGACCGCAATCGCCCAGGAGGCGGAGGGCGATCCGCCCATGACGCTCGACCGGTTGGAGGAGATCGTGCTTCGGCTCGACCCCGAGGCGCAGCGGCAGGGCCCGGCGATCCAGTTCTCGATCGAAGACGTCCCGGTTCTGATCGTCACTGACGAGCGGGCGGACCGGATGCGGGCGATGACCCCGATCCGGTCCGCCGACGCGCTCGCGCCGGAGGAGCTCGCGCGCATGATGCAGGCGAATTTCGACACTGCGCTGGATGCGCGTTACGCCATCGCAAACGGACGCCTCTGGTCCGCCTTCATCCACCCGCTCGCGCCGCTGGAGCGCGAGCAGTTCATCTCCGCCGTCGGACAGGTTGTGAACCTGGCGCTCACCTACGGCTCTCTCTACAGCGGCGGCGGGCTGGCTTTCGGCGGGGGCGATAGCGGCGATCTGCAACGCGCGCTGATCGAAGAGCTTCTGAAGAAAGGCGAGCCGATCTGAAACCTCCCACCCAAAACCGATCCACCGCAAACCCCTCCGCCACAAACCCGCCCGGAGCAGTCGCTTTCCGCATAGCAGCCATGATTTGACCGGTTTAATCGGGCGTTCTCTAATGCGGTCTAAGGGAGGACGATCATGGGCGAAAACTACGACGCGATCATCATCGGGGCGGGTGTGATCGGGGCCTGCACGGCGCTGGAAATGGCGCGATCCGGGATGAGAACCCTCTCCATCGACAAGTCCGGCGCCGCCGGCCTCGGCTCCACCGCTGGGTCCTGCGCGATCATTCGGCTATATTATTCCACGGTCGAAAGCTGCGCGCTCGCCTATGAAAACTGGTTCTACTGGAAGGATTGGGAGGGCCATCTGGGTCACAAGGACCCGCGCGGCATGATCGAATACCGCGACGTCGGCGCGATGGTCACGAAATGCGCCGCCAACAACTATCTCGACAAGGCCGCCGAGTTCATGGAGGCGATCGGCGCTCCCTATGAGCATTGGGGTCCAGCGGAGATGAAGGCGAAGTTCCCCTTTCTCGACCTGAACCTCTATTCCCCGCCGAAGCGGCCGGAGCACGATGGTTTCGCGGAGCCGACGGGCGGCGAGGTGGAGGGCGCGATCTTCTTCCCGGCTTCCGGTTACGTCTCCGACCCCGCCCTCTCGGCGCAGAACGCCGAACACGCCGCGAAGCAGCACGGCGCTGAGTTCCTCTACAATTCCGAGGTCGTCGAGATCCTCCAGGCTGACGGCCGCACCGCGGGCGTGAAGCTCGCCGACGGTCGCGAGTTCCACGCCCCGGTCGTCGTCAACATCGCCGGCCCGCATTCGCGCAAGATCAACGAGATGGCGGGCGTTCTCGACGACATGGCGATCAAGACCAACCCACTCCGGCATGAGGTCGTTCACGTGCCCGCGCCTGAAGGTTTCGATATCGAGAACGAGGGCTGCGTCACCTCCGACAGCGACATCGCCACCTATTCTCGCCCCGAGCGCGGCGGGTTCGTGCTCGCGGGGTCGGAAGATCCGGAATGCGATCCGAAAGAATGGGTCGACGACCCGGACACCTGGGAGCATGACCTCTCCGAACAGGGCCGCATCCAGGCGATGCGCCTCGCACAGCGGTGGTCGACCCTGCCGGTGCCGAACAATCCGCGCGGGGTGGTGGAGCTTTACGACGTTTCGGACGACTGGGCGCCGATCTACGACAAGACGTCCTTGCCTGGTTTCTACGTGGCCATCGGCACCTCCGGGAACCAGTTCAAGAACGCGCCTGTCGTCGGGCGGATGATGGCGAAGCTGATCACCGAATGCGAAGCGGGCCGGGATCATGACGCGGACCCGGTTCATTACACGCTGGAGAATGTGGGCATGGAGCTCTCCATCGGCTTCTTCTCCCGCAATCGGGCGATCAACGCCGACAGTTCCTTCTCGGTGTTGGGTTAGGTGTTGGGCTAAGTGCACGATACCGGAGCGACTTTCGGCGATCGGGACACGCCCCCGGTCCTGATCACGCTGGTGCTTCTGACAAGCATCAGCGTGCTGACGATGAACGCCTTCATCCCCTCGCTTCCCGCGCTCTCCGAAGACCTGAACGCCTCCTACGCCTTCATGCAGATCGCCGTCTCCGGCTATCTGGCGATGACGGCGGCGATGCAGCTGATCATCGGTCCGCTCTCGGATCGCTACGGGCGGCGCCCGGTGATCCTGATCAGCCTCGCGATATTCATCCTCGCCTCCTTCGCCTGCACGCAAGCGGAGGATGCGGAGACCTTCATGTTCTTCCGCATGTGCCAGGCCGCCGTCGCCTCGGGGATGGTCCTCTCGCGAACCATCGTGCGCGATCTCCTGCCGCCGAACGAGGCCGCCTCGATGATCGGCTACATGACGGCGGCGATGGCGCTCGTCCCGATGTTCGGCCCGATGTATGGCGGCGCGATGGAGGAGGCGCTGGGCTGGCGCGCCACCTTCTGGTCTTTCGTCATCTTCGGCTGCGGCGTCTTCTGGCTGGTCTGGACCGACCTTGGGGAGACGAACAAGACCCGCTCAGCCAGCTTCGCCGAACAGGCCCGCGCCTATCCCGACCTTCTGAAGGCGCGCCGCTTCTGGGGCTACACGATGACGGCCGCTTTCGCTTCGGGCTCCTTCTTCGCGCTTCTGGGCGGCGGCCCTTTCGTTGGGCGGGAGATTTTCGGCCTCTCCCCCTCCGCCACCGGCCTCTATCTCGGCATGATCGCCTTCGGCTACATGCTCGGCAATCTCGTGACGGGCCGCGTCGCCGGGCGCATGGGCATCAACAAGGTGATGCTCTTCGGCTGCGTCGTCGCCTCGCTCGGCATCGGGACGGGGCTTTTGGTGAACCTCTTCGTCGTTCAGCACCCGCTCGCCGTCTTCGCCTTCTGCGTTTTCATCGGCTTCGGCAACGGCCTGACCCTGCCATCGGCGACCACCGGCCTCCTTTCCGTTCGCCCGCAGCTCGCGGGCAGCGCTTCGGGCCTCGGCGCCGCGATGATGATCGGCGGCGGGGCGGGCCTCTCAGCGCTCGCCGGGGCGGTGCTCACGAAAGAAAGCGGCGCGTGGCCGCTTCTCGCCCTGATGCTCGCCTCGGCCTGCTGTTCGGTCCTCGCGACCCTCTACGTCATCAGACGAGCGAAAACGGTCGGAGCGGAGACGACCTGACCCTATCGCTTTCCCAAAATACTCAAAAGGGAATCAGTCGGCGTAGCCGCCCATCTCGCAAACGACGCGCCATTCCTCAGGCGTCACCGGTTGAACCGAAAGGCGGGTGTTGTTCACCAGAACCATGTCTCTCAGCCGCTCATCCGCCTTGCACATCTCAAGCGTCACGGGCGTCGGGAAGGGCGCAATCGCCTTGATATCCACGCATTCCCAGCGCGGATCGTCGGTCGTCGGGTCGGGATAGACGCCGGAGATGACCTCGACCACGCCGACCACGCGTTTCTCGTCGATCGAATGGTAGAAGAACCCGAGATCGCCGATCTCCATCGCCCGCATGTTGTTGCGCGCCTGATAGTTGCGGATCCCGTCCCAGGGCTCGCCAGCATCGCCTTTCGCGACCTGTTCGTCCCAACTCCATGCGTTCGGCTCCGATTTGAACAACCAATATGCCATGGCGCGATCTCCTCAGCGGCTCTTCCCAGGGCGCGACGGCGGCTGCGCGGCGCGGGTGGAACGGTAGGGGAATGCGATACGGCGGACGCGCCGCTCGCTCAAGCCTCCCGGCGCAAGGGGCGCGACAGGAGCGCGTCCATCGCGCCTGCGGCGTCGGTTTCTCCCCGGGCGAGCGAAGCCACCGCGTCCATGATCGGCGCCTCGACGCCGAGGCGCGCGGCCATGTCCGCAGCCCCGGTCGCCGTCGCGGCGCCTTCGTAGGTGACGCCCTCGCGCGGCGTCTCGCCGGCGCCGAGCGCGAAACCGTAGGCGAAGTTACGTGATTTAGGCCCTGAACAGGTCAGCGAAAGATCGCCGAGCCCCGAAAGCCCCGCCAGCGTCTCAGGGCGCGCGCCGCGCGCCGCGGCGATCCGCGTCATCTCCGCGAAGCCGCGCGTCATCAGCGCGGCCCGCGCGCTATCGCCGAGGCCCATGCCAGCCGCCGCGCCGACCGCGATCGCGACCACGTTCTTCAGCGCGCCGCCGAGCTCAGCCCCGATCATGTCGTCCGAGGCGTAGGGGCGAAACGTCGGTCCGGCGAGCCGCGCCTGCGCCGCCTCTCCCACGCCGGCGTCGTCGGCGGCCAGCGTGATCGCCGTCGGCAGGCCCGCCATGAGGTCTTCGGCGAAAGACGGGCCGGTGAGCGCGAGGCGCGAATGACGCGGCGCCGTCTCCGCCGCAATCTCCGATTGGAGCGCGCCCGTGCCGCGCTCGACGCCTTTCGCCGCCAGGATCAGCGGCGCCTCCTCCGGCAGGTGCCGGGCGTTATCGGTCAGAACCGCTCTGGTCGCTTGCGCGGAGACGGCGAGGATGACGAAGGCGGCGCCCTCCAGTCCAACCGCCGCATCCGTCTCGACGCCCTCTGCGCGGCGGCGTCCGATCAGCCGAACGGGTCCGCCATGGGAAGCGACTTTGGCCAGCGCGCGCCCAAAAGCCCCGGCGCCGATGATCGCCACGGGCGGGGCGCCGGGCGCAGTCACGCCCGCGCGCCTTTTCTGCCCCCGCCAAGCATCGGCGCGGCTGCTTCGTCCAGCGGCCAGCGCGGGCGCGCCGCGATCTCCGATCCGCCGCGCTCGCCCCGCGCCCATGCTTCGGCGGCGGCCCAGGCGATCATCGCCGCGTTATCGGTGCAGAGTTTCAGCGGCGGCGCGGAATAGGCGAAGCCGCCCTCTTCGCAGACCGCTTGAAGGGCGCTCCGGATCGCCTTGTTGGCCGCGACGCCGCCCGCCACGGCGAACCGCCCGCCGCCATCGCGCGCGTCATCGCCGACCATCTCCATCGCCCGTCTCGTCTTCTCCGCCAGAACGTCACGCGCCGCCGCCTGGAAGGATGCGCAAAGGTCCGCGCGATCCCGCGCGCTGATGCCGCCCTTTTCCGAAACGATCTCGTTGCGCGCCCTGAGCACCGCCGTCTTGAGCCCGGAGAAGGACATGTCGCACCCTTCGCGATCCATCAGCGGACGCGGAAACGCGAACCGCTCCGGATCGCCCGCGCGCGCCTCGCGCTCGACCTCCGGTCCGCCGGGATACCCGAGGCCGAGGAGCTTCGCGACCTTGTCGAACGCCTCCCCCGGCGCGTCGTCGATGGAGCCGCCAAGTCGCCGATACCGGCCCGGCGCCTCCACATGAAGCAGCTGGCAATGGCCCCCCGAGACGAGGAGGAGGAGATAGGGATTCGCCATCCCGTCCGTCAGACGCGGCGTGAGCGCATGTCCCTCCAGATGGTTCACCCCGATCAACGGCTTGCCTGCGCCAAAGGCGATCCCCTTGGCGCACATGACGCCGGAGAGGACGCCGCCGATCAGGCCCGGCCCGGCCGTCGCGGCGACGAAGTCGATCTCCGCCAGCGTCACCGCCGCGTCCTCAAGCGCGCGCTCGACGGCGATGTCCAGCATCTCCGCATGGGCGCGGGCGGCGATCTCCGGCACGACGCCGCCATAGGCGCGATGGAGGTCCTCCTGCCCGAGCACGACATTGGACAGGATCTCTCCCGGCCCCTCCGCCGCGCCGCCGGCGACCCGCGCGCGGACGACGGCGGCGCAGGTGTCGTCGCAACTCGATTCTAGCGCCAGGATCGTCACGATATCCGTCATGGCTCCGACCTGCGGTGAAAGCGCGGCCTGGTCAAGCGCATCCCGCTTTTGGTCAGCTTTCATTAACTGATCAATGGGCATCATCGCGGCGACGGAACGGTCGAGATGAAAGCGGTCGGCGATGCGCGCGAAAAACGATCCATGGCGGTATTCGAACGAACTGGTGGCGCTCGGCGTCATCGTCATCATTACGTCGTTCGCCGTCACCCTTCTCGCGGTCGCGCGCCGCGCCGGTGAGGGAGGCGAGACCTTCGCCGCCCCTGAACCCGCCTCCGACGTGGCGGGCTCCACCACGCCGGAGAGCATCGCGATCGTTCTCGGCGTCGCCGCGCTAACCGGACTGCTGGTTTTCGCGGCGCAGGTCGCCAAAGAGCGCCGGGGCGCCAAGCGCTACGCCTGCCGCCTTCCCTGCCATGTCGCCTTCGCCGGTGAGAATTTCCGGGCGAGGATGGTGAACATCAGCGAAACGGGCGCGCAGCTGAAAACCAAGGGATACGCGCTGCGGGAGGGCGATCGCCTACATCTCTCCGTCGCGGACGCGCGCATGGAGGCGCTTGTGATGTGGACGGGATCGGGCCGCGTCGGCGTGAGGTTCGCCTCCCGCCTCGACTATGACAGCTTCCGCGCCGTTCTCCGCCGCGCGCGCGAAAGGGGCGCCCTGCAGCGGGTCGAGGCGCCTGAGGTCGCCGCAACCGGCCCCGCCGCCGCCGACGTTCAGCCTGTCGGGCAGTCCATCGCAAATGAAAAGGCCCCCGCGCCAGAAGCGCGGGAGCCTTCGATTCTCAGAATAGAGCCGACGCCTACGGTCAGGCGTCCTCTTTCTTGATCTCTTCGCCGGTCTCCTGATCGACGACTTTCATCGACAGGCGAACCTTGCCGCGATCGTCGAAGCCCATCAGCTTGACCCAAACCTCCTGGCCCTCTTTCACGAGGTCCTTCGGGTTCGACCCGCGCTCCCAGGTCATCTGGGAGATGTGCACGAGGCCGTCGCGCTTGCCGAAGAAGTTCACGAAGGCGCCGAAGTCCATGATCTTGACGACCTTGCCCTTGTAGATCTTGCCTTCCTCAGGCTCGGCGACGATCGAGTTGATCAGCTCACGCGCTTTTTCGATGCAGGACGCATCGGGGGAGGCGAGCTTGATGATGCCCTCGTCGTTGATGTCGACCTTGGCGCCCGACTCTTCGACGATGGAGCGGATCACCTTGCCGCCCGAGCCGATCACTTCGCGGATCTTGTCCGGGTTGATCTGCATCGTCTCGATCCGCGGCGCGTGAGCTGAGAATTCCTGACGACCGGCGCTGAGGGCCTTGTTCATCTCGTCGAGGATATGATCGCGACCCTCTTTCGCCTGGGCGAGAGCGGTTTTCATGATCTCTTCAGTGATGCCGGCGACCTTGATGTCCATCTGGAGCGAGGTGACGCCCGCAGCGGTGCCCGCGACCTTGAAGTCCATGTCGCCGAGGTGATCCTCGTCGCCGAGAATGTCCGTCAGCACCGCGTAGGAGCCGTCATCCTGAAGAATGAGACCCATCGCGACGCCCGCGACCGGCGCCTTCAGCGGCACGCCCGCGTCCATCATGGAGAGCGACGCGCCGCAGACGGTCGCCATGGAGGAGGAGCCGTTCGACTCGGTGATCTCGGAGACCAGACGGATCGTATACGGGAAGTCCGTCGCCGCCGGCAGAACCGCCTGAAGCGCGCGCCAGGCGAGCTTGCCGTGGCCGATCTCGCGGCGGCCCGGCCCCATCACGCGGCCCGCTTCGCCGACCGAGTAAGGCGGGAAGTTGTAGTGCAGCATGAAGTTGGACCGGTACGTGCCCTCGAGCGCGTCGATCATCTGCTCATCGTCGCCAGTGCCGAGCGTTGTGACCACAAGGCCCTGCGTCTCACCGCGCGTGAAGAGCGCGGAGCCGTGGGTGCGCGGCAGGAGCCCGACCTCGGAGACGATGGGACGAACGGTGGAGAGGTCGCGGCCGTCGATGCGCTTGCCCGACTTGACGATGTCGCCGCGGACAACCTCCGCCTCCAGCTCCTTGAAGAGGCCCTTGGAAGCAACCTCGGCCTCTTCCTCGGAAAGACCTTCCTTGATGGTCTCGCGCGCGGCGGAGATGGCGGCCTGACGCTCCTGCTTGTCGGTGATCGCGAAAGCGGCCCGCATTGCGTCTTCACCGAGGCTTTTGACCTTGCCGTAGAGCTCGGAATTGTCAGCCGGCTCGAACGGGAACGGCTCCTTCGCGGCGTCTTCGGCCATGTCGATGATCATGTCGATCACAGGCTGCATCTGCTCATGGCCGAAGGTGACGGCGCCGAGCATCTCGTCCTCGGTCAGCTCGTAAGCTTCCGATTCGACCATCATCACGGCGTTCTTGGTGCCGGCCAGAACCATGTTCAGGCGGCTTTCCTTCACGTCCTCGACCTTCGGGTTCAGGACGTACTCGCCTTCATCCGTGTAGCCGACGCGCACGCAGCCGATCGGGCCGCGGAACGGGACGCCGGAGATCGTCAGCGCGGCGGAGGCGGCGATCATCGCCACCACGTCCGGATCGTTCTCCAGATCGTGGGAGAGCACGGTGCAGATCACCTGCGTCTCATGCTTGAAGCCGGGGACGAAGAGCGGGCGGATCGGACGGTCGATCAGACGCGAGGTCAGCGTCTCTTTCTCCGTCGGGCGCGCCTCGCGCTTGAAGAAGCCGCCCGGGATCTTGCCGGCGGCGTAGTATTTTTCCTGGTAGTGAACCGTCAGCGGAAAGAAGTCGAAGCCGACTTTGGGCTGCTTCTCGAAGACGACGGCGGCCATCACGGACGTCTCGCCATAGGTGGCGACGACGGCGCCGTCGGCCTGACGGGCGATCTTGCCGGTCTCAAGGGTCAGCGTCTCGCCGCCCCACTCGATGGATTTGGTGGTGATATCGAACATTAAGTTCCCTTTCGGACGGTCGGCGCCCCCCGGGCGCGTCCCGCTTGGCCCGTCATCGGGCCGCGGCTCCTGTTCAAACCCTGACGCGCGAACCCGGAGCCTGAGGGCGGCGCGCTGCGGACGTATCCCGCCGTTTCCGCGCCCCAATCCGGGGCGTAGGGGGCGGCGAGGCCCCGATCTCAGAATCAGAAAAGCGCGCCATGGGGCGCGCTTTCCAATTGGCTCGCCTTAGCGACGGATGCCGAGGCGCTTGATGAGGTCCTTGTAACGGTCCTCGTCCTTGGCGCGCGCATAGTCGAGCAGCTTCCGGCGCTGGCTGACCATTTTCAGCAGACCGCGACGGGAGTGGTTGTCTTTCTTGTTGGTCTTGAAGTGCTCGGTCAGGTTGGTGATGCGCTCCGTCAGGATCGCGACCTGCACTTCGGGGGATCCGGTGTCGCCGTCTTTGGTGGCGTATTCCTTGATCAGCTCGGCTTTGCGAGCGGGCGTAATCGACATCGGCTGTCTCCTTGGTTCAGAGGCGGGCCTCGGCCCTCATGCACCGCCAAGCGCCACGGCCTTTACCGGGATGTCGTCCAGTAGGGTCATGATGCGAGCGGTCTGCTTGCGCAGCGGCTGCTCTATGCGCCAAAGGCGATGGAATTGCCAGCGCTTTTTGGCGCGCCGGCAGCGGACTTCGCGAGTGTTAACGAAGCCTAACAGCGCGCGGTCGGCTCAACCGGCGTTAACTTTCATTCTTTAGAGAAATCCCCGCGATTTACTGCCACAGGAGATCTGAGACGTGAAACAACGGGCGAAAGAAACTGCGGCGGCGCCGCGCATCCGTTCGCTGGGCGATGGCGAACTTACGGGAGAGCTTCGCGCCACCACCGACGTTTTGCATAATCTGGAGCGTAGCGCCCTGCTCGACGCTTCGCCGGAGCGCGCAGCGGTCCGAAGGTATCGGGAGGAGCTGCGCGATCTCGCCACGCAGTCCGCGCGGCCGCCGGAGGCCGGCTCGCCTAACGCGAACGACATGCGAAACCGTTGACCGGGAAGGGCCTCGAGAAAAGGCCCCGTTCTTCGGGCGCTTTCACGGACGGTTATTCGCGGGCGGCTTCAGTCTTCCGCGAAGTTGAACACGCGCCGGATGCGCGGTGCGCCGTTTTCCCGAGCGAGGATCGCGACCGGACGATCCTGGTCGCTGACCCAGAAGTCCCCATCGTCGAAAGCGGGGACGGCCGAGAGATCGCCAGCGGCGACGCGGCTCGCGTCTCGTGAGCTCACTTCCAGCCTCGGCAAACCATGGAGGCCGCGCTCGATAGGGGCCAGATGGGCGAACCTCGCCTCATCCCCGCGCAGCGCCTCGATGTCGTCGTAAGCGATGGCGGAGGAGAGATCGAACCCGCCGCTGGACAGGCGCCGCAGGCGCTGGACCCGTGCGACCGTCCCAAGCGCCGCGCCGAGATCGCGCGCCATGGAGCGAACATAACCGCCCTTGCCGCAGACCATTTCGAAGGTCGCGTGATCCTCGTCGTCCAGCGACAGGAGCCGCAGCGCTTCGATCCAGATCGGACGCGCGGCCAGCGCGACGTCCTCACCCTTCCGCGCGAGGTCATAGGCGCGCGCTCCGTCCACCTTGATCGCCGAATAGACCGGCGGCGTCTGCATGATCTCGCCGGTGAAATCGGGGAGCGCCGCCTCGATCGCCGCCGCTGAAGGGCGGTGGTTGGAGGTCTCCACGATTTCCCCTTCGCGGTCGTCCGTCGCGCTCAACTCGCCCCAGCGGGCGGTGAAGCGATAGGTTTTCAGGCCGTCCTGCGCGTAAGGAACGGTCTTCGTCGCTTCGCCGAAGGCCACGGCCACGAGGCCGGTGGCGAGCGGGTCCAGCGTTCCGGCATGTCCGGCTTTCTGAGCATTGAACGCCCACCGGGCGCGACCGACGACCTGGGTGGATGTGACGCCTTCGGGCTTGTCGACGATCAGCCAGCCGTCGACCCGGTCGCCCTTACGCTTCCTCGCCATTCGCGCCGCCTTCGGGGGCTTCGATGTCCCGGCGGACTTTGTCGTCGCTCAAGAGGCGGCGCGTATCGTCGAACTGGTCGAAGGTCTCATCCAGCCGGAACCGCAGATCGGGCGTGAATTTCAGCCCCGTCGCCTTGCCGATGAAGCGGCGCAATTCGCCCTTCGCCCGCGCCAGCGCCTTGACCATTGCGTCGCCATTGGCCCCGCCGAGTGGCATCACATAGGCGGTGGCGATCTTCAGGTCGGGGGAGCAGCGCACCTCCGTCACCGTGATGGAGACGCCGTCCAGCTCAGGCTCATGCGTCTCCCCGCGCATCAGCGCGTCGGAAAGCGCGCGGCGCACGACCTCGCCCACGCGCAACTGGCGTTGGGTCGGGCCCGCGTCGGATTCATAAGTGCGTTTGGCCATCCAAGGGCCTCCTCTAACGCAAAGGGGCGAGCCGCGGCCCGCCCCATAAGCAATGTCAGGCGCGGGATCAGAGCGTGCGCTCGATCTCCTCCGTCTCGAAGATCTCGATGACGTCGCCTTCGCGGATGTCTTCGTAGTTCTCGAAGGCCATGCCGCATTCCTGGCTCACCTGAACCTCTTTCACCTCGTCCTTGAAGCGCTTGAGGGTCTTCAGCGTGCCTTCGTGGATCACGACGTTGTCGCGCAGAAGACGGACGCCCGCCGAACGGCGCGCGACGCCCTCGGTGACTTCGCAGCCCGCCACTTTGCCGACGCCGGTGATCTTGAAGACCTCCTTGATCGTGGCGTAGCCAATGAAGGTCTCTTTGATCTCCGCGGAGAGGAGGCCGGATGCGGCGGCTTTGATGTCGTCAACCAGATCGTAGATGATCGAGTAATACCGGATCTCCACGCCCTTCTGCTGCGCGGTGTTCCGGGCAGGCGCGTTGGCGCGGACGTTGAAGCCGATGATCGGCGCGCCGGAGGCTTCGGCGAGCGTCACGTCGCTTTCCGTGATGGCGCCTACGCCATGGTGGAGGACGCGGACTTTCACCTCGTCGTTGCCGACCTTCTCCATCGCCTGAACGATGGCCTCGGCGGAGCCCTGCACGTCCGCCTTCATGACGATCGGCAGCTCGGAGACGTCGGCGTCCTGCTTGGCCTGCGCCAGAAGCTGGTCGAGCGTCGTGCCCGCGCCGATATTGCCCTGGGCTTCCTTGGCTTTGCGCTGGCGATACTCGGCGATCTCGCGCGCCTCGTTTTCGTCCTTCACCACGTTCAGAACGTCGCCGGCCTGCGGGGTGCCCTGAAGGCCGAGAACCTCGACCGGCACGGACGGACCGGCTTCCTTCACCCGGTCGCCCTGATCGTTGATCAGCGCGCGGACGCGGCCCCAAACCTCGCCCACGACGAAGATGTCGCCGGTGCGGAGCGTGCCCTTCTGGACGAGGACCGTCGCCACCGGGCCGCGGCCCACGTCGAGCTGCGCCTCGATCACGGCGCCTTCGGCGGCGCGGTCGGGGTTGGCCTTGAGGTCCTGCAACTCGGACTGGAGAACGATGTTCTCGACCAGCGTGTCGAGACCCTGTCCCGTCATCGCGGAGACCTCCACGTCCAGCACGTCGCCCGACATCGCCTCGACGATGACGTTGTGCTGGAGAAGGTCGGTGCGGACCTTCTGCGGATCGGCCGCCGGCAGATCACATTTGTTGATCGCCACGATCATCGGCACTTCAGCCGCCTGGGCGTGGTTAATCGCCTCGATCGTCTGCGGCATGACGGCGTCGTCCGCCGCCACTACCAGCACGACGATATCCGTCACCTGCGCGCCGCGGGCGCGCATGGAGGTGAAGGCGGCGTGGCCCGGCGTGTCGAGGAAAGTGATCTTCGCCCCGCCGTCGGTGGTGATCTGGTAGGCGCCGATATGCTGCGTGATCCCGCCAGCCTCGCCGGAGACGACGCTGGTCTTGCGGAGCGCGTCGAGCACCGACGTCTTGCCGTGATCGACATGGCCCATGACCGTGACGACCGGCGCGCGGGGTTTCTTGTCGCCGTCGTCGTCCTCGACCGCCACGATGGCGTCTTCGACGTCGGCCTCGGAGACGCGGATCACCTTGTGGCCGAACTCCTCCACGATCAGCTCCGCCGTATCGGCGTCGATCGACTGGTTCTGCGTGGCCATGATGCCGTTCGTCATGAGCGACTTGATCACGTCCGCCACCCGCTCCGTCATCCGGTTGGCGAGTTCCTGAACAGTGATCGCGTCGGGGATCGTGACGTCGCGGAAGACCTTCTCGCGATCTGCGTTCGACGCGCCGCCGCCGCGCTTGGCGCGCTCCTGGCGCCGCCGCATGGAGGCGAGGGAGCGTTGGCGGCCGCTCTCGCTGTCGCCGGTCGCCTGGGTGATCGTCAGCTTGCCTGAGCGGCGACGGTCGCCGCCGCCGCGGCTCGGGCGCGGCTGTTGCTGCGGGCGCTTGTCCGCGCCGGGCGCAGCCGCTGGGCCGCGCCGTTTCGGGCCGCGGTCGTCGGTGGCTTCGCCAGCGGCTGCGGGCGCCGCCGCCGCTGCGGGCGCGGATGCGGCGCGGGCCTGTTCGGCCTCGGCCTTCGCCTTGGCGGCGGCTTCCGCTTTTTCCTTCTCAATGCGCTCGGCTTCCTCCCGCTCCTTGCGGATGCGGTCCTCTTCCTCCTGGCGCTTCTGTTCTTCGATCTCGGCCCGACGGGCTTCGCGCTCGGCCTCGCGGCGGCGCGTCTCCTCCTGCTCCTCGGCCTTACGGGCGCCTTCGTTCGCCTTGGCGGCCTGAAGCGCCTTCATCCGACGCTCGTATTCCTCCTTGGAGAGGGACTTGAGCATCTGGGGCTTCTCGCCGCCGCGGGCGCGGGGCGCGGGCTTCGGCGGCGCCGCCGCTGCGGGCTTCGCCTCTTCCACGGGAGCGGTCGGCTTGGGCGCAGCCGTCTTCACCGCGCCGCCCTGACCGGGCAGCACGACGCGCTTGCGCTTTTTCTCCACGACAACCGATTTGGAGCGGCCGTGGCTGAAGCTCTGCTTTACGCGGCTCGTCTCCGTGCCGCTTCCGCGCAGGCTGATCGTCTTGCCGCCCTTGTTGTCGCCGTCAGTATCGCTCATTCGCCATCCATTGCGCTGGACGAGGCCTTCCCCGCCCGTTTCATCGGCCTTGCGCCGAACGGAAAAGACTCCCCGTTCGCCTCAAGGCGTGCTCCTTACCCCGACTGGCGTAACCCGTCCAGTCGGCCTGCTTCTCGTAGAACGCGATCCGTCGCCCCGCCCCGCTCCAGCACGGCGTGTATCACCGAATCGCGCCCGAAGGCCAAACCCAACTCAGCGCTCGAAAGCGCTTCAATCAGCGGGGCGTCCCCGCGCAAGCCCGCGACCTTGCCGCGCCCGTCTTCAGCCCCGTCGCGCGCCGCCAAGAGCGCGCCGCAGGGGCCCTGGCGCAGCCGTGCGCGGACCTTCTCGAACCCGTTAAGCGCCAACCCCGCCTTGCGGGCGAGACTGACCGCTTCGACCGCCCGCTGCGCGGCGAGCCGCTCCAGCGTATCGGCCAGATCCTCCGGCGCCTCCACGGGTTGTTTGAACCCGCGCGAGAAAAGCCGCTTTTTCACCGCCGTCTCCACCGCCTTGCGATCGGCGGTCAGCCAGACGCCGCGGCCCGGCAAGCGCTCCGCCAGATCGGGCGTCAGCCGCCCATCCGGATCGAGAACGAAGCGGATCAGCGGGTCCGTCGGCCCGCTGACGCCGGTCGCGATGCAGCGCCGCTCCGGCCCGTCGCGGTCTTTTGCGGCCCCGCCCCGGGTCAAAGCGCCGTCCGTCGTCAGCTCTGCGGCTGGCTGAACAGCGCGTCAGCTTCGCTCATCGGCGCTTCTGCTGCGCCGTCCGCGCCTTCTTCGCCTTCAGCCACTTCCTCGAAGACCACGTCGTCGGCGCTGATGATTCCCAGCGCGACGCGCGCCGTCATCACCAGATACTGCGCTTCCTCGAGGGAGACGTCGAACTTCTCCAGAAGCCCGTCGTCCTTCACGCGCTTGCCGTCGATGGTGGACCAGCCGCCGGCCAACTCCCAATCGGCGCATTTCGCGAATTCGTCGAGGGTGAGGATGCCATCTTCGGCCAAGGCCAAAATCATCTGGGGGGCGAGCCCCTCGAATTCAACCAGGCTGTCTTCGACGCCAAGCTCTTTCGCCGCCGCCAGCGCGCGGGAGTTCAGCTCTTCCAGGCTGTCGCGGGCGCGGGCCTGGATCTCTTCCGCCGTGTCTTCGTCGAAGCCGTCGATGACGGTCAGCTCCTCCAGCTCCACGAAGGCGACCTCTTCGAGGTTGGTGAAGCCTTCGGAGACCAACAGCTGCGCGACCATCTCGTCGGTGTCCAGCGCGGCCATGAACATCGCCGTGCGCTGGGCGAACTCGGCCTGACGGCGCTCGCTCTCCTCCTGCTCGGTCATGATGTCGATGTCCCAGCCGGTCAGCTGGGAGGCGAGGCGCACGTTCTGGCCACGGCGACCGATGGCGAGCGAAAGCTGCTCGTCCGGCACTACGACCTCGACCCGGCCCGCCTCTTCATCCATCACGACCTTCGCGACCTCAGCGGGCTGAAGCGCGTTCACGAGGAACGTCGCGCCGTCTTCCGTCCAGGGGATGATGTCGATCTTCTCGCCGTTCAGCTCGGAGACGACCGCCTGAACGCGGCTGCCGCGCATACCGACGCAGGCGCCGACCGGATCAATCGACCCGTCATAGGAGATGACGCCGATCTTCGCGCGCGAACCAGGATCGCGGGCGACCGCCTTGATCTCGATGACGCCGTCGTAAATCTCCGGCACTTCCATCTTGAAGAGCTCGGCCATGAACTCCGGCGCGGTGCGGGAGAGGATGATCTGCGGGCCGCGCGCCTCTTCCTTCACCTCGCGGATGAAGGAGCGGACGCGGTCGCCCACCCGGAACGCCTCGCGGTTGATCAGCTGATCGCGGCGGATGATGCCCTCGCCCCGGCCGAGATCGACGATGACGTTGCCGTATTCGACCCGGCGCACGACGCCGTTGATGATTTCGCCCGCGCGATCCTTGAATTCCTCGTAAGTCCGCTCGCGCTCCGCGTCGCGGACCTTCTGGACGATGACCTGCTTCGCCGTCTGCGCCGCGACGCGGCCGAAATCCATCGGCGGCAGCGGGTCGGTGATGATGGAGCCGACCTCCGCCTCCGGGTTCACCGCCTGCGCGTCGGCGAGGGTCATTTCGGTGAAGTGGTTCTCCACCTCCTCGACGACCTCGCGGGCGCGGAACATGGTCATCTCGCCCGACTTGCGGTCGATATGGGCGCGGATGTCGAGCTCGGCCCCGTAGCGCGAGCGCGCCGCTTTGCCGAGGCTGTCCTCCATCGCTTCGATCACCAGCTCGGGATCGATCAGCTTCTCACGGGCGACCGCGTCGGCGATCTGCAGAAGCTCCAGCCGGTTGGCTGAGACGGCGCTGTTGCTCATGGTCAGGCGTCCTCTCTTGGCGACCCGCTGTCGGGGTCTTCCGTTTCAATCTCGTCGAATTTCGTCACGTCCACGCCGGCGGCTTTCCGGGCGCGGAGCGATTCCGCGATCAGCTCGTCGGTCATCACCAGCTTGGCGTCCGACAGCCATTCGAATTTCAGGCCGACCGTGCCTTCGGTGATGTCGATCAGCACTTCGCCGTCCTCGACCCCGCGCAGCTGCCCCTTGAAGCGCTTGCGCCCGTCGATCAGCTCATCCGTCTCCAGCCGCGCGATCCAGCCCGCCCAGCGGTCGAAATCCGCGAGCCGGGTCAGCGGCCGGTCAATGCCGGGGGAGGAGACCTCCAGCGCGTAGGCGTCGATGATCGGATCCTCGACGTCCAGAATGGCGGAGACGGCGTGCGAGAGGTTCGCGCAGTCGTCGACCTCCATCGACCCGTCGGGTTTCTCCGCCATGATCTGGAGCGTCGCCGTCTTGCCGGACATCAGCCGCACGCGCACCAGCTCATAGCCCATGCCTTCGACGGTGGGCTGAATGATGTCTGCGATGCGCCGGTCCATCGGCGCTTTGGCGAGCATGTCGGCCAAGTGAGGGGTCTCCAGAAACGAAAAAAGCGGGCCCTGCGGCCCGCTCCGATTGGATCGTCTCCCGCCCTTGATCGCGAGGGAGCCGCTATGCAGCGCTGCATATACGCCTGAGTCGGGTTCCGCGCAAGTGGCTTGGGCGAGCGCGGCCGCTCGCGCGTCGCCCGGCGCGAGAATCAGCGCTTCGTTTCCTTGCGCAAGCTTTCAACCTTCCGGCATTCCGGAAGCTTGAAAGGTCACGCGCAGAGAGATGACGACGAGCGGAGAGCGCGGTCCCTCGCGGAGCGTTGATTTCACCGCGACGGGCGTCGCCGTCTATTTATCGCCTATGTTCCGCGCGCTCCTTCTCTCCCTTATCTTCCTTCTTTCACCAATCGCCGCGATCGCCTGCGGCGGCGCGGAAGCCTGCGCGATAGGCGATCGCGAATATCACGCTGCGCCTCCGCCCGACTGGGACGACGCCAGCGCGCTGCCGGTTCTCCTACATTTCCACGGGTGGGGCCGACGCAGCAGCGGCGTGATCAAGAACCAGCGGGTGGCTGGCCCGGCGGCCGCCAACGGCGTGCTTCTCCTCGCGCCGCAGGGACTGGGGCGCAGTTGGTCCTTCTGGTCGGAGGACAGCCGCGACAGCGACTTCGCGATTGAGGTGATCGAAGACGCGGCGAGCCGCTGGAACATCGACCGAAGCCGCATCTTCGTCTCCGGTTTCTCTTACGGCGGCGCGATGGCTTGGCGGCTGGCCTGCGACAAGGGGCGGGTGGCGACGCGCTTCCTGCCGATCGCCGGGTCGCTCTGGTCGGGAGACCGCGAAAACTGTCTGGAGCCCGTCGCGCTCTCCCATGTTCACGGACTGAAGGACACGGTGATGGACTATCCCTTCGGTCCGAACGGGGAGGAGGAGGGCGCCGTCTCCCTCTGGCTTCGCGAGAACCAGTGCAAAGCGAAACCCGACCAGGTGGAGGCGGTGGACCGCTTTCAGTGTCGTCGCTGGACCAGTTGCGGTGGACCGCCGGTGGAGCTTTGCACCCATCCGGGCGGCCATTTCATCCCGAAAACATGGCTTGGCTACGCCCTGCCCCGAGCCCTCGCGCAAAGCGGTTGACGGGCCGGTGCGGCGGGCGCTTAGTCCGCCGATGACTTATGAAGCCTGGCTCGCCTTCGCCGCCGCCTCCGCCATCCTGCTCGCCATTCCCGGCCCGACCATCCTGCTTGTCGTCGCTTACGCGCTCGGCGCGGGGCGGCGGACGGCGCTCTGGACCGTCGCCGGGGTGTTCCTCGGCGATCTCCTCGCCATCACGCTCTCCGTTCTGGGGCTCGGCGTGCTTCTCGCCACTTCGGCGACGCTCTTCACCATCCTGAAATGGATCGGCGGGGCTTACCTCATCTGGCTCGGATGGAAGCTCTTCACCGCGCCCGTCTCCGGCGAGACGGTGGCCGCAAGGGGCGCCGACAAATCGGGGCGTGCGATGCTGCTGCACGCATTCGCCGTCACGGCGACCAACCCCAAGAGCATCGTCTTCTTCGTCGCCTTCCTGCCCCAGTTCGTGAACCCGGCCGCGCCCGCCGGGCCGCAGCTGACGATCATGGTCGCCACCTTCTGCATCCTCGCCGCGGTGAACGCGCTGATCTACGCCCTCGCCGCCGGTGGGTTGAGAGAACGGATCAAACGCCCCTCCGTCATGCGCTGGCTGAACCGGGGTGGGGGAACGGCGCTGATGGCGATGGGCGCGGCGACGTTCTTTATCCGGCGCGCCTGATCCCTGGCGATCCTGAACCGCGCTTTAGGATTAGCTTGCATGAACGCGCTCTATTCGTAGCGCAGGATCGCCACGCCAGCGTTTCCGCGCACGGTCGCCGCGGCGGCCTTGTCGCCGCCGGGGCCGGTCATGCGAAGGGCGTAGGTCTCTCCCACCATCAGATCGGGCGCGTCGGCGGGCCACAGGGCGCGGCCGCCGCTCACCGGCGCGGTCGCGATCAGGCGATCGCCGAGGCGGACCTCCACCTGGGTCGCGCCGCGCGCGACGAAGATCGGGCGCGGTGCGATCATCGCGTCGCCCGCGCTGCGGAGGACGACGGCGCCGGCGGCGTTCGCATCCTCCTGAAACGCGACGGTGGCGGGGCAGGCGACCTTGTCGCGGGCGATCACTTCAGCCGCGGGATCCACCCTGACCGCATCCCGCCCGATGGTGAGCCCGCCGGCGGCGATGTGGATTTCCTCACATGTCGCGTAGTGCATGACGATCAGTTCGGCGTCCGGACCGAGCTCCACGGTCTCCCCCGCGTCCAGCTCCGAAAAGGGCTCGATGGCGGGGGTCGCGTCGCCGACGATATCGACCACAAGCGCTGCTTTTTCATCGGAAAGCGCCGATCCGGCGCCGAAGAGGAAAACAGTCGTCAAAATCGTGCGAAGCATTGGCGTCTCCATCCGAACTACCAATAGATGTAACGCTTCAGCACCCTTTGCGCCATGTCGGCGGGTTGACCTGCATCACAGGCTGAATTCCTCTGTAACCGCTATATACTCGGCAGGCTGCTTACTCAGGAGGGGCTGATGAGACTGATTCTGGCGCTGTTCGCCGTGCTAGCGTTCTTCGCAGCGACCTCGCCCGCCGCATTGGCGGCGAAGCGGGTCGCGCTTGTGATCGGCAATGGCGCGTACGTGCATCAGTCTCCGCTCGCGAACCCGGTTAACGACACAACCGCGATGGTCGAGACGCTGGAGGCCATCGGCTACGAAGTCACCTCCTACATGGACCTCGACGAGGACGGGATGGAGGAGGCGCTCTACACCTTCTCCGAAAAGGCCGATCAGGCCGAGGTCGCGCTGGTCTATTACTCCGGCCACGGGATGGAGATTTCCGAAACCAACTACCTGATCCCGATCGACGCCGAGCTGAAGCGCGAGCGCGACGCCCGGTTCGAGGCTATCGACCTCGCCAACGTGCGCGCCGCCATCGAAGGGGCGTCCAAGCTGAAGGTCGTCATCCTCGACGCCTGCCGCGACAACACGTTCCTGCCGACCACGCGGGGCGGCACGCGCGGCATGAAGCGCGTCGTCGCGGCGGCGGGCGAAGTGATCGCCTACAGCACCTCGCCGGGATCAGTGGCGCAGGATGGGGAGCCCGGCGGGCTCTCCCCCTACACGCGCGCGCTGACGGAGAAGCTGAACGAGCGGCCGGACATGGACGTGCGGTTCCTCTTCACCTCCCTCGGCGCGAAGACGGCGGAATACGCCGGCGTACAGCAGCGGCCCTACGCCGAATTCGCATCCATCATGCCGGACGGTCGGCTGCCGATCGGGTTGCCCAAATCCTCGCCCGAGGACGCGGCGTTCGAGCAGGCGCTCGCGTCGCGCGACGTGCGGGGCCTCCGTCAGTTGGTGCGCGACTTCCCTAGCCATCCGCGCGTGCAGCAGGCGCTCGCCATCATTCAGGAGGCGGACAACGCCAATATCGATCGCCTCGTGGAAACCGCGCTGAAGTCTCAGGACGAGACGGCGCTCAGGTCGCTCCGCGGCAAGGCCGCGGATCATCCGCGCTTCGCTGAGATCGAAACGGCGCTGGACATCCATCGCCGGGCCGACGACGCGGTGGCGTCGTTGAACTTCGAAGCGCTGGACGTGCTCTATCAGGAAACGGAGGAGCGGCATCCGCGCCGGGCCGAGATCAGGAGCGCGATCCGCCGGGCCATCGTCTCCGACGCCTGCGCCGAGATGCTGCGCTATCGCACGATCTGCCCGCCGCAGGTCATGGCGCTGGCGCAGGGCGCGCCGGCGCAGGTCGCGATCGCCGCCCCGGCGCCCGCGCCGGAGCCGGAACCCGCGCCTGAGCCCGAAGACCCGACCGCTGTCTTCATCGAGGATGCGGACGACGCATCCCTCGCCAAATCGGCGGCGGTGAAGACGGAATGGCGGCAGGTCGCGCTCCGCGCGCTCGGCTACTATCAGGGCGCGATCGACGGCGCCTTCGGGCCGGGCATGTCGCGGGCGGTGGACCGCTGGCGCTCCGATTTGGGGATCGAGGTTCGGGGCGATCTGACCCCGCCGGAGGTCGTCGCCCTGATGAAGCAAGGGGCGGAGCGGAACGCCAAAGCCCGCGCCTATCTCGGCGTGATGTACGGCATCGGGCTCGGCGTCCGTCTCGACCCCGCCAAGGCGGAGAAGCACCTGACGTCGGCGGATCGCGCCGGTGAGAAGGACGCGGGCGTCTACCTGAAGAACCTGTCGGCGAACTGGAATTGATCCGCTTCGCGCCCCTACTGCTCGCGGCGTCGGCGCTGGCCGCGCCGGTTCAGGCGGCGGAATTCGGGCTGGTCGTCGGGGTGGACGACTACGTCTACCAGACCCCGCTGAAAGGCGCCGCCAACGACGCCCGCGACATCGCGCTGGCGATGCAGGGGCGCGACATGGCGCGGGTCGAGGTTCTCCTGAACCAGGCCGCGACGAAGGAGGCGGTGACCGCCGCATGGAATGGATTGCTGGCGGATGCGGGGGCGGGCGATACGATCATCTTCACCTACGCCGGGCACGGCGCGGCGGAGCCTGATCTCAACGGCGACGAGCGCACGGCGACCTATCCCGACGACGACAAGGACGAGGCGTTCCTCCTCGCCAACTTCACCGACCGCAACGCGCGGGGCTTCGCCGAGCGGATCGTGGACGATGAGTTGAACCAGTGGTTCGCCGCCGCCGCCGCCAAGGGCGTGCGCGTCGTTTTCGTCGCCGACAGCTGCCATTCCGGGACTATGACCCGGCAGTCGAACTCGACCCGTTTCGCGGGCGCAGTGGAGCCGCCGGCGGACGCGGCGGCTGCGGCTGCGGGTCCGGTGGACCTGGAGAACGTCGTCTTCATCGCGGGCGCGCAGCAGGATCAGGCGGTGCCGGAGGTCTCCATCGCCGGGCAGATGCGCGGCGCGACCTCCTACGCTTTCGCCCGCGCTCTGGAGGGGGCCGCGGATCGCGACGGCGACGGGGTGGTGACGCGGGACGAGCTGTCGTCCTACGTCGCCGGGGTCGTCGCCAACTTCTCCGACCAGGCGCAGCCGAGCGTCTTGCCGCTCGCGCGCGGCGCGGAGCCGGTCTTCGGCGGCCCGGTCAGCCAGCCCCAAGCGGTGAAAGCGGCGCCGAGGATCACCCTCGCCTCCGCCTCAGGCGCGCTGGTGGGCGGTTACGGCGCGGACGTCGTGCGCGACTACGGCGCGGCTACGCTGAACTGGAACGAAGCGACGGCGACGGTTGCGAATGCGGAGGGCGACGACGTCGCTCATAACGTCCTCGGCAAGATTCAAGTCCGCCGCGTCGTCGACAAGTTTCGCCTGCTGGAGCAGGTGAAAGCCGCTTCCGCCGCCGCGCCCTTCGCGACGACGCTGGCGGGCGGAGCGCGCATTCTTGAGGTCGGGGAGCAGGTGGAGCTGAGCGTCGGCGCGCGGGAGAAGCCGTTTCTGACTGTCTTCACGCTCTCCAATATCGGTCGGGCGTCGCTCGCCTATCCCTTCGGCGCGAAGGAGGCGGGAGAACAGGATGCAGGGGTTGCCGTCGATTTCGCATTCGAGATCACGCCTGACGGGGTCGGCGTCGAGCATGTAATCGCTCTCGCCACCGATGAGGCGCCGAGCGAGCTGCGAAACGCGCTTCGCCGGAACCTGCCGGCGCGGCGGATCGAGCCGCTGGTCGCTTCGCTGCTGGACGGAAGGCGGGTGGAGGCGAGCGTCGCGCGGGTCGTGACGAAAGCCAAGTAGGCGGAGCGCTCGTCCGCGCTGAAACGACCATTCGCCAAGTGGAAGTCGTTTGACTTCATGGCCCTGCGAGTGGTCGGTGGGGCGTCGTCCGGCGTCACTTTCTCCGCCGTAACCTTCTAACCCTCCGAAACACCGGAATGTCGGAATGCCGGAAGAACGATGCGTTTGACGGGCGGAGCATCGCCCGACGCCTGCGCCAAAAGCGCCGGACCGCCTCTCCGCATCGGGCTGGCGCCGCGCCGGGAAACCGGCGAAAGTCCGCAGCGACCCGTCAGAAGGAGCCTCCCATGCCCGCCACCCCGGATGATCACCTCTATCTCGTCGATGGCTCCGGCTTCATTTTCCGCGCTTATCATGCGCTGCCCGCGCTGACGCGGAAGTCGGACGGGATGCCGGTGGGCGCGGTCTCCGGCTTTTGCAACATGCTCTGGAAGATCCTGAGCGATTTCACCGATGACGACCGCCCGACCCATGTGGCGATCATCTTCGACGCCTCCTCCAAGACGTTCCGGAACGAAATCTACGACCAGTACAAGGCGCATCGCCCTGAGCCGCCGGAGGATCTTCGTCCGCAATTCGGCCTGATCCGAGACGCTACGCGGGCCTTCGGCCTGCCATGCATCGAGATCGAGGGATATGAGGCCGACGACATCATCGCGACCTATGCGCGGCGGGCGAAAGCCGAGGGCGCGGAGGTCACGATCGTCTCCTCCGACAAGGATCTGATGCAGCTCGTCGACGAGGCCGCGCCGGGCCGGATCGGCATGGCGGACCTGATGAAGGCGAAAGAGATCGGGATCGCCGAGGTGCATGAGAAATTCGGCGTCGGACCGGAGCGGGTGGTGGACGTTCAAGCCCTCGCTGGCGACAGCGTGGATAACGTGCCGGGCGCGCCGGGGATCGGAATCAAGACCGCCGCGCTGCTGATTAACGAATATGGAGACCTGGAGACGCTTTTGGAGCGGGCGGAGGAGATCAAGCAGCCGAAGCGGCGCCAGTCCCTGCAAGAGAACGCCGATCTGATCCGCATTTCCAAGCGCTTGGTGCTGCTGGACGACCAAGTGCCCGAATTGCCCGATTATGATGGTTTAACGCTAAATAAGCTGGACGGAGAGCCGCTGGTCGACTTCCTCCGGGAGATGGAGTTCACCACGCTCACCCGCCGGATCGCCGAAGCGACGGGCACGGAGGCGCCTGCTCCGAAACCCGCCGCTAAGGTCGCCGATGGGCCGAGCGCAGCGCCGGAGGAGGCGGTGCCGACCGCCATCGACCACTCCGCCTACGAGGTGGTGCGGGACGCGGAAGCTCTGCGCGCCTGGGTCGCCGCGGCCTATGAGCGGGGCGAGATCGCGGTGGACACGGAGACGACCTCGCTCAACGAGATGGTTGCGGAATTGGTCGGCGTATCCCTGGCGACGGAGCCGGGGAAAGCCTGCTACATCCCGCTCGCCCATGTCACTGGGGACGGCGATCTCCTCGGCGCGGCGGCGCCCGCCGAAGGTCAGATGGATTTCGAGGAGGCGCTCGGCATTCTCAAGCCGATGCTTGAGGATTCGTCGATCCTGAAGATCGCGCAGAACATGAAATATGACCTGAAGATCTTCGCCCGCTACGGCATCGAGGTCGAGCCCTTCGACGATACGCTGCTGCTCTCCTATGCGCAGGCCGCCGGCTTGGGCGGGCATGGAATGGACGCGCTGTCGTCGCGCCATCTGAACCACGAGCCGATCAGCATCAAGACGCTGCTCGGCTCCGGCAAGTCGCAGATCACCTTCAACAAGGTGGAGATCGGCAAGGCCGCGCCCTACGCCGCCGAAGACGCGGACGTGACCCTACGGCTCTGGAAGATCCTGAAGCCGGGCGTCGTCCGCTCAAAAGTGACGACCGTCTACGAGACGATGGAGCGCCCGCTGGTGCCGGTGCTCGCGCAGATGGAGCGGCATGGGATCCTCGTGGACCGGGACCATCTTTCCCGCCTCTCCAACACGTTCAGCCAGAAGATGGCGCAACTTGAGGACGAGGTTCACGAGTTGGCGGGAGAAAAGTTTAACGTTGGATCACCTAAGCAGCTCGGTGAAGTTCTCTTCGACAAGATGGGCCTCGAAGGCGGCAAGAAAGGCAAGACGGGCGCCTATGCGACCGGCGCCGATATTCTTGAGACCCTGGCGGCGGAGGGGCATGACCTCCCCGCCCGCGTTCTGGACTGGCGCCAGCTCTCCAAACTGAAGGGCACTTACACCGACGCGCTTCAGGGCCATATCAACGCGGAGACGGGGCGGGTTCACACCTCCTACTCCATCGCGGGGGCGTCGACCGGACGACTCGCCTCCACCGATCCGAACCTCCAGAACATCCCCGTGCGCTCGGAGGAAGGGCGGCGCATTCGCGAAGCGTTCATCGCCGCGCCGGGGAACGTGCTGCTTTCGCTCGACTATAGCCAGATCGAGCTGCGCCTCCTCGCGCATATCGCCGATATCGACGCGCTTAAGCAGGCTTTCGCCGACGGGCAGGACATCCACGCAGCCACGGCGTCGGAGATGTTCGGCGTTCCCATTGAAGGCATGGACCCGATGATCCGCCGTCAGGCCAAGGCGATCAATTTCGGCGTGATTTACGGGATCAGCGCCTTCGGCCTCGCCAACAACCTGCGCATCCCGCGGGATGAGGCGAAGCGCTTCATCGACAGCTACTTCGAGAAGTTCCCCGGCATCCGCGCCTACATGGACGCGACCATCGCGACGGCGAAATCGCAGGGCTACGTCGAGACGGTCTTCGGGCGGAAGATCCACTTTCCCGACATCAACACGAAGGGCCCGAAGGCCGGGTTCCAGCAGCGGGCGGCGATCAACGCGCCGATCCAGGGCTCGGCGGCTGACGTCATTCGCCGCGCGATGATCCGCATTCCGGATGCGCTGCGACGAGCGAAGCTATCCTCCAAAATGCTCCTCCAGGTGCATGACGAGTTGATCTTCGAGACGCCGGAAGCGGAGGTGGAGGACACTGTCGCCGCCGTCCGCTCCGTCATGGAGAAGGCGAATATGCCCGCCGTCGAACTCCGCACGCCGCTGGTGGTTGACGCGGGGACGGGCGCGAATTGGGCGGAGGCGCATTAGAGCGCCGCCGCGACCTCCGCGTAGTCGTAAGTCGTCAGCTCCAGCCGGTTTATGTCTGGGTCAGTGAAATACAGCGACCATGAAAGATCATGATCGACGACGCTGTCCTGCGTCACGGGGGATCCGTCCCGGTCGGTCAGCTTCATCGTCGCCAACGTCTTAATGAAGGCGATGAACGCCGCGCCGTCCACGCGAAACGCGACGGTTGCGTCTCGCGACGGAGGCGCAGCGTCGCGGGCAAAGAGTGAAAGGGCCGGATAGCCGTCGCCGCCGACTAGGATCAACGGACCCATCGGGTCCTCCGCCCAGACGGCGAAATCGGGATGCCGCCTGAGCCCGAGAACGCCCTCGAACCAGTCGGCGGCGGCGTCGCGGTCGGCGACCTCGACATGGACGTGGTCGATGCGGAGCACCTGCATGGGTCGCGTCCCTACGCCTGCGGATAATCCGCTTCGCTCACCGCCTCCAGCCATTCGGCGACCGACCCGTCCAACGCCTCCTGCATGGCGATGTGGACCATAGACGTCTTCGGCCCAGCGCCGTGCCAGTGCTCCACGCCCTCCGGGATCCAGACTGTATCGCCCGCGCGGATCGGACGGGGCGCCTCCCCGCGCAGGGCGACATATCCCGCGCCGTCGGTGACGTAGAGCGTTTGGCCGAGCGGGTGGGTGTGCCAGTTGGTTCGCGCCCCTGGTTCGAACGCGACGCGGAGGGCGCGGATGCGCGCGGGCTCCGGCGCTTCGATAATCGGGTCCTGCCAGACCCGACCGGTGAACCAGTCGGATCGCGCCAGTTTCGTCGGGCGTTCGCCGCCGCGCATGATCTTCATCGTCTCACCTCCGCTTCTCCACCTGACGAAGCATAGCGCGTCCGGCCGCCGCCGGTAAGGAGCGCGTTGGGCTGGACAGCGCGGCGGCGGCGGCTCCATCCTGCCGAAAACAACAAGGGGAGTTCGCCATGCTCGACGATCTCGTCGGCGTCATCGCGCCGTTCACCACGCCGTTTCGCGAAGACGGCTCCATCGACTTCAGCGCGGTGAAGCCGCAGATCGACTGGCTGATCGAAGAAGGCGCCCACGGCGTCGCGGCGGGCGGCTCCACCGGGGAGGGTCACACCCTCGACCGCGCGGAGTATCAGGAGCTGATGCAGGCGACGGTGGAGGCGGCGGCGGACCGGGTCCCGGTCGTCGCCGGGATCATCGCGAACTCGACGCAGGAGGTCGCGGCGCGGGGCGATCTGGTTAAGAACCTCGGCGTGGTCGCCCTGCAGGTGACGCCGCCCGCCTATCTCTTCCGCCCCGACGATGACGCTATGGTCCGGCATTTCGCGGACATCCACGCGGCCTCCGGCATGCCGATCCTGATCTACAACGTGGTGCAGCACTGCTACCTATCGCCCGATCTCCTACTCCGGATCATGGAGGAGGTTCCGGGCGTCGCCGGGGTAAAGCAGAGCGCGGGAGACATGCGCCTCTTCGCCGATCTTCAACGCCGCGCGAAGCCGGGGAACCGGATTTATTCGGCGGTCGATGCGCTGCTTTACCCGTCCTATCAGCTGGGCGCAGTGGGTTCGATCGCGGCGATCCTGTCGACCGCGCCGCGCGCCTCCCGCCAGCTTTGGGATGCCGCGCAGGCGGGGGATCATGAGACCGCGCGTGATCTGCATGAGAAGCTGATGCCGGTCTGGGACGCGGTCGGCGTCGACAACATGCCGTCGCTGGTGAAATACGCGCAGTCGTTGCAGGGCGTGCCCGCAGGCGTCGCGCGGCGTCCGACCTCACCGGCGACGGAGGCGCAGAAGGCGGCGGTCCGCGCTGCGCTGAAGCCGCTCGGGATCAGCTGAATGGGTCTGAAACACGACCTCGCGACCTTTCCGCGCGACTGGCGAAACCCCGCGCCCTTCCCCGCGCCGCCCGCCGATTTTAACTTCGCCTTCGACATCATCGACGACCGCGCGGCCTACGCTGACAAAACGGCGCTGGTGGCTTTCGACGCCGACGGCGGGAACCTGCGGGAGGTGTCGTTCAGCGTGCTCTCCCGCGCCTCCACACGGTTCGGGGAGGCGCTGATGCGGCTGGGGCTGGCGAAGGGCGACTACGCCGTGCTGATCGCGGGGCGGGTTCCCGAATGGCACGAGGCGTTTTTCGGCTGCCTCAAGGCGGGCGTCGTCGCGATGCCGGGCACCAATCTCCTGACGGCGAAGGACATCGCGCAGCGCATCCAGCGGGCGGGGGCGAAGGCGGCCATCGTCTCCGCCGCGCATGTGGAGAAGATCGACGCGATCCGCGCCGAATGTCCGACGCTAGAGGTCTGCATCGTCATCGGGGAGGCGGGGGAGGGCTGGCTCTCCTACGCGGCCTTGCGCGATGCGGAGGATGGGACGTCTTCCCGCGGCGCTTTCCCGGCGACGGCGGCGACCGATGAGATGATGACCTATTTCACCTCCGGCACGACCGCCAAGCCGAAGATGGTGCCGCGCGATCATGGCTACGCCTGGGCCCATGCGCTCTCCGGCCTCTACTGGATGGATCTGCGGGAGGACGACCGCCATTGGGCGATCACCGACACCGGCTGGGCGAAGGCGGCATGGGGGCTCTTGTTCCCGCAATTCATGCTGGGGGCCGCCGTGGTGCTCCACGACAGTCCGGGCGGGTTCGACGGGCCGCTCTTTCTGCGCATGATCGGGGAAGCGAAGGTCACGACTTTCTGCGCCCCGCCCACCATCTATCGCCTCTTCGGGCAAGTGGAGATGGGGGGGCATGACCTCTCCTCCCTCCGCCGCTGCATCAGCGCGGGCGAGCCGCTGAACCCCGAAGCGATGCGCTATTGGCGGGACCATACCGGGACGACGATCGCGGAGGGCTACGGGCAGACGGAGACGATCGCGGTGGCGGGGAACTTTCCCGGCCTGCCGACCCGGCCCGGCTCGATGGGCAAACCGACGCCGGGCTTCGACGTGGACGCGGTGGATGACGAGGGAAACCGTTGCCCCGTGGGCGAGATCGGCCATCTCGCGATCCGGACGGAGGGGGCGGCGCCGCCCGGCCTCTTCCCCGGCTATCGGAAGGACGACGGGTTGGACCGTAGCGCCTTTCGCAACGGCTGGTATTACTCGGGCGATACGATCTGGCGGGACGAGGACGGCTATCTCTGGTTCGTCGGACGGTCGGACGACGTGATCTCCTCCGCCGGCTATCGGATCAGCCCGTTCGAGGTGGAGAGCGCGCTCCTGGAGCACCCAGCCGTGGTGGAGAGCGCCGTGGTCGGCGTCGCGGATGAGGAGCGCGGGCAACTGGTGAAGGCGTTCGTCGTTCTGGCCGAAGGCTTCGCGGCGTCGGACGCGCTGACCGGCGAGATACAGGATTTCTGCAAGGCGGAGACCGCGCCCTACAAATATCCGCGCATCATCGAATACATGGAGGCGCTGCCCAAGACCGTCTCCGGCAAGATCCGGCGGGTCGAGTTGAGGGCGCGGCGATGAGTTACGCGCTCTATATCGGCGCCAATCACTCCGCGACCGGTCACGCCTGGCTCGGCGGGTATGGGGACGAGCCGTCGTCCCACTGGCTGGAGATCGAACCGCGCCGCCGTCATCCCGAAGGCGCCGCTGTCACGGTGGGCGTGACGCCCGAAGCGGGATTGCCGGGTGTTATTTCGGAAATTCCCGAAATTTCGGAAACGGCGCGTCATATCCGGGTCAGCTACTCCCATTACCTTGGCGTGCCGGCGCCGCTCACTAATGGTGGGCTGAACGAACACGGCGTCGCGGTGCGGGACGTCTGGTCGTCGTCGCGCGACGAGCTGATTGCGATGACCCCGCGCGACCAGATCGGACCGAACTACTCCGACCTCGCCCGCATCGTCATCCAGCGGGCGAAGACGGCGCGGGAGGGGGTGGAGATCATCGGCGCGCTGATCGCCGAGCACGGCTATTCGACTTATGGCGGCAACTCCCACCTGATCGCGGACCCGGAGGAGGCCTGGGTGGTGATCGAATGCGCCGGCGGCGCCGGGCTCTGGATGGCGGAGCGGCTGGGGCCGGACGACATCCGCGCCTCCCGCCCCGGCTGGATCGGGGAGGTGGATTTTGGGAGCGACCGGTTCCGCTATCCCGATCACATCTGCGATCTGGCGCTGAAAGAGGGCTGGTGGAGCGAAGGCGCGCCCTTCGACTTCAACGCCGTCTATGGCGACGGCAAGGGGCGCTGGGACGGGGTGAAGTGGATCGAAGGCGAGATGCGCGCCCGCGCCGCCCGACCCGAGAAGATCGGGCTGCATGACATGTTCTGGGCGGTGGGGACGGAGGTTCTGACCGGCGATACGGCGGGCTACGGGCAGGTCGTTCCGCTGACCCACCCGACGCATGACGCCTGCCGCGTTGTCTGGCACGCGCCGGTCGGCGCCGTGGCCGCGCCGTTCTCGCCGGTCTTCATGGGCGCGACTTCCGTGCTGGAGGAGTTCCGCGCCCATCGCTACCTGACGGCCGGCGAAAGCGCGCGTTTCGTCGATACCCGCCATTCGGACATGGGCGCGCCGGAGGCGTTGTCGACGGTTCCGCAGGGGATCGAGAGCACGCGCTCCGCCGTCGCCGTCTTCAAGCGGCTGATGTATCTGATCATACAGCATCCGGACCGGTTCTTCCGCCAGACGGTCGAGACCTTCGAGGGGATGGAGGCGGTCCGCGCGCCCCGCGCCGAAGACGCCCAGCGCATCGCCGCCGCCTTGCTGGATAAGGGAGAGGCCGAACTGGCGGCCCGCTTCCTCACCCGCGAAACCGCCGCCGGGTTGCGGGAGGCGCTGGACGTGGCGGAGGCGCTCGCCGCCGCCTATGAAGCGCAAACGCGAGCGATCTACGGGGTGAGCGACGACCCGGCGCCGAAATCCTTCGATCAGATTTGGTGATGCGACCGGACCTTACCCCGTCCTGCGCGATGGGTTAGGCCGGAACGCATGACCTCCTCCGCGCTCGACAGCCCCTATTCCTGGTTCCGTCTTCTCGTCACGCTGACCGTGGCGACCATCGGCAGCGTCGGCATCTGGGCCTTCATCGCGATCATGCCCGCCGTGCAGGCGGAATTCGGGGTGGAGCGGGGGGCGGTCTCCGTCCCCTACGCGGTCACCATGTTCGGCTTCGCCTTCGGCAACTTCATCATGGGGCGGGCGGTGGACAGGTTCGGCGCCGCGACCGCGCAGATGGCGGCGGCGGCGCTCCTCGCGGCGGGTTTCGTCGCGGCGACCTATGCGCCGAACATGGCCGTTCTGACGGCGATCCATTTCGTCATCGGGTTCGGCTCGTCGGTCAGCTTCGGGCCGCTTATGGCGGACATCTCCCACTGGTTCATGAAGCGGCGCGGGGTGGCGGTGACGGTCGTCGCCTCCGGCAACTATCTCGCGGGCGCGCTTTGGCCCTGGCTGCTCTCCGACGTGCTGGCGGAGGACGGCTGGCGCGCGGTCTATCTGATTCTCGCCGCGCTGGCGGCCTTCGTCGCAATCCCGCTGGCGCTCCTCCTCCGTCGTCAGGCGCCCGAAGAGGCGATGAACATCGCGGCGGAGAAAGCGGCGGCGGCTGTGATGACGGCGGGGCTGAGCCCGCGCGCGCTCCAATGGCTTCTGATGCTCGCGGGCCTCGCCTGCTGCACGGCGATGGCGATGCCGCAGGTGCATATCGTCGCCTATTGCGTGGACCTCGGTTACGGGCCCGCCGTGGGGGCGGAGATGCTCTCGCTGATGCTGCTCGGCGGCGTCGTGAGCCGGGTGCTCTCCGGCGTGCTGGCGGACTGGCTGGGGGGCGTAAAGACGCTGCTGATCGGCTCCTTCCTCCAAGGCGTCGCGCTGTTCCTCTATCTCCCTTGGGACGGGCTGATGCCGCTCTACATCGTTTCGACCGTATTTGGACTGAGCCAGGGTGGGATCGTGCCCGCCTACGCCATCATCGTGCGCGAATACATGCCGCCGAAAGAGGCCGGCGCCCGCGTCGGCGTCGTCATCATGTCGACGATCATGGGGATGGCGCTGGGCGGCTGGATGTCCGGCTGGATCTACGACCTGACCGGCTCCTACGCGATGGCGTTCTTGAACGGCATCGCATGGAACGCGCTGAACTTCGCGGTGATCCTGACGCTGATGGTCCGCTCGCGCCCCCGGAGGGGCGCGGCGGTTCCCGCTTAGGTCAGCCCTGCAGCCAGACCTCAACCCGACGGTTGGTCTCGCGGCCGCGCGGGTTGTCGTTGCAGCCGATCGGCGCGATCGGACCGTAGCCAAGCGCGGTCAGGCGGCTCTCCGCGATACGGCCCTGCGCGGCGGCGAGGATCGCGTCGCGCACTTCGGAGGCGCGGCGGCCCGAGAGGATCTGGTTGATGTCCGGGCGCCCGACATTGTCGGTGAAGCCGAGCAGCAACACGTCGCGATCGGCGTTCTCCGGCGCGGTCAGCATGTCGATCAGACGATCGATATCGACGAGCGATTTCGGCTGCAGCGTCGTTGAGCCCGGGTTGAAGCGCAAAGTGACCGACAGGCGCTCCGCCGTCTGGATCTGCTGCGCCATCTCCTGAAGCTGCGCGATGTTCGCCTCCGACTGGTCGGAGACGATGGCGGAGACGAAGCGCAGGCCCTGCTCGTTGACCGTGCGCGAGACGAGGTTTTGATCGACGAAGCCGACCTCCCGCACCCCGGACTGGCCGCTTTGCGACTGGACGTAGGAATGGAACGCGCCCGCCGCCCCGCGCAGGATCGGCGCGCTCGTGTAGATGTAGATGCGGCGCGCGAGCGGATATTCCTCCGCCTTGATGGAGAACGCGTCGGGCTGCACCAGCAGGCCGCAGGACTGCTCCAGCACCACGGGCCGCGCTGGGCCGCTTTGCGACAGAGTGGCGAGGCCGATGGCGCCGCCGCTATCCGCGACGCGCGTCGCAATGGCCTCGCCGCTCAGCGACTGGTCCGCGTCGCGCGACGGGCGAAGGCGCAGGGGACGCAGGATCTCGCCGTTGAAGACCTGAAGCGCATCGTCTTCGCTCGGCGGCAGGTAGAGGCCGATCGGCGCATCAGGACCGCCGAGATCGCTCCAGTTGACGATGCGGCCCGCCACGACGTCGGCGACCTGTTCGATGGTCATCGTAGTGACCGGGTTGTTTGGCGCGACGACGAGCGCGAGCCCATCGAGCGCGACGACGACCTCCCGCCGCGGATCGCGGATGTCGCCGATGCCGGCGGCGTTGAACTGCGCCGCTTCCGCATCGGTGATGCGCCGGGAGGTGACGATCATGTTCACCCGTCCCGCCAGGAGATCCTGCACCGCTTCGGACGTGGTCCTGAGGCGCGAGCGGAAGACGCCCGTCAGCTCTCCCGTCACGCCGGTGAGCGTGGTGACGAGCTCCCGCGCGACCGGGTCGATCTGCAGCGCCAGCTCCGATTGGGTTTCCGCCGCGAACCCCTCCAGAAGACGCGGCAAGAGCTTGGCGCCGATGGAGCTCGAGCCGGAGATGATAACCTCCCCGCCTTCGCCGGCGCCGCCCGCCACGGACTGATCCTGCGGACAGCCCGGACCTTCGCAGATCGCCAGTTCGCGCCTGATGCGGATCAGGCCCATCTGCGAACGGATGGTCAGGAACTCGCTGTCGAATTCGACCAGTTGCCCGGTGATCGCCATGCCGCCCGCCATGGTGCGGATGTTGACGTCCTGCGCCCCAGCAGGCGCCGCGCCGATCGCCGTCGTCGCCGAGATGGCGAACGCCGCGGCGAAACCTTTCCAAAAACGCTTACTCATCATCGTCTTCGCCCTCTGACGCGCGGATCGCCGCCGTCCTTTTTCGCGCGCGCGGCTCCCTCCGCCGCGTCGCGCCGTTGCCTCTTAGAGAACGCGCGCCCGCGCGATCTGAAATGCGACTTCGCTCTGCGTCGCGCTGTCGTTGATGATTGCGGCCCGGAAGGCCGCGTAGCTTTCGTAAATGCGCCGCGCGAGATCGTCGTCATTCGCGACGCCCGCCACGACCTCCTCGGACTCTCGGGCGATCACGTCGATCACCTCGTCCGGGATGCGCTGCGGCCGTATCGCGTACTCCTGCTCTAGACTGCGGAGCGAGAGCGCGTTGTTCGTCAGGTAATGCGAGGTGTGCAGCATCGCCTCGCTCTGCGCCACCGTCTCGATCAGCGTTCGCTCCCGCGGGCTGAGGTCGTTCCAGAGCGCGAGGTTCACGCCGAGCGACGCCGTCGTGCCCGGCTCATGGAAGCCCGGATACATGTAGGTGCCGAGCAGTTTCTGAAAGCCGAACTGGAGGTCGTTCCACGGGCCGACCCATTCCGTCGCGCCGATATCGCCGTTGGTCAGCGCCGCGACGATCCCGCCGCCGGGCAGGACGACCGTCTCCACTCCCAGCGCGTTCAGCACCTGCCCGCCGAGGCCGGGTATGCGCATGATCGTCTTCTTCAGATCCTCGACCGAGGCGATCGGATCGACGAACCAGCCGCCCATCTGGGTGCCGGTGCCGCCGACGGCCATCGCCTTGACGCCGAACTGGGCGTTCACCTCGTCCCAGAGCGCTTGCCCGCCGCCATGGTTGACCCAGGCGATTTGCTCCATCGCCGTCAGGCCCATGGGAACGGTGGCGAAGAAGTTCAGGCCGCGATGCTTCTTCTGATAGTAGTATTCGACTGAGTGATAGAGTTCGACCTCGCCCGCCCCAGCCGCGTCGTGGACGCCGAGGGGCGGCACGAGCGTCCCCGCCGGATAGACGTCGACGCGAAGCGAGCCGCCCGATCCTTCGGTGATTCCGTCCGCGACCCGCTTCACGCTGTCCGCGAGGCCGGAGAGGCCGCCCGGCCACGAGGTCGCCATGCGCAAGACGCGCGGGCTCTGCGCGATCGCGGGCGCTGCGAGCGCGCCGGCGGCGGCCGCCGCGCCTGCGACAAGGGCGGCGCGGCGAGAGACCGGGGTTCCAAATCCAGCGCTCATTTCGCGCCTCCGCCGTTGCGCGCGCGGGCTTCGAGGAAAGCGCCTTCGCCGATTGCGCTCCAGGCGGCCGCGTCTTCGGCGTGAAGCTGCAGCGACCAGACTGCGTCCGAGGCGTAGCGATCATGGGCGCCCACCTCCTCCAGCACTGCGCTGGAGGCGAAAAGGAGCGCAGTGGCGAGGCCCGGCGGCGTCGCCACGGCGGGCAAGGCGCCGAGCGCGCCATCGGCGGCGCTGGCGCGAAGCGAGCGCATCATCGCGTCGCCGCGCTGCTGGATGTGCTCCGCGTTGGCGGCGATCTTCATCAGCTTCCGGTCGCTGTCCGACAGCCGCGAGAGCGCGCTGCGGTTCACGTTCATGGAGAGCGCGTTGTTCACATGGTTTACGGCGACGTCGTAGCGCGCGCCGTAGACGCCGGGGGTGCGGCTGTAGACGTCGATGCAGTCCGCGGCGTTGCAGATCGCGGCGGAGGCCGCCTGATCCTCGCCCACGACCCGGCCCGCGCCCGCCTTCTCCCAGACCTGAGCCGCAAGGCCCGAGGCCGCCACCGTGACGGTCGGCAGGTCTTCAGCGTCGAAGGCTCGCGAGGTAAGCGCGGGGGAAAGGCCGCGGTCGCCGATCAGGAAGGGCGCGACGCCCGACTGTTCGGCCAGCGCATTCCACGCGTCGCCGCCGCCGCCCCAGGCGATCCAGCCTTCGAACTCGCCCGCCGTGAGCCCGCCCGGAGGCGAGGCGAAGAGCCCGTATGAGGGGTTGAGCGGCGCCCAGAGGTCCTCTGCGGCGAAGCAGATATCCACCTGACCGTCGCCGGTCGCGCGGTAGAGGGAGAGCGCATCGCCGTTCCACTCGGCCATCTCGATGCGGATGCGCCCGTCGGTCAGCGTCGCCATACGGTCGGCGAAACGCCCTGCGAGAGCGCCCGGACCCGCGTCCGCGGTCGGCCATATGCTGACGGCGGTGAGAGTAATGGTCGATTGCGCGATGGCGGGCGTCGAAAGGCTCGCGCCCGCGGCTCCGACGATCGCGCCTTTAAGCAAAGCTCGCCTGCCCAAATACTCTTTGGTCACTTCACACTACCCCCGAAACGCAGGTCGCGAGAAGATAAAGGCAGTTTTTGAGACGAAGCAACCGCTAAGTGTCCGAGAAACGGCGCGCTCGCCCGGTTGCCGCGCGGCCTCTGGGGCCGCGCGGCGCTTGACGTCGCGTATCAGACGTTGGTTTCGGTCATGAACTTGGTGCGCTGGTATGCCTCCAGCCCCTCGATCCCGCCTTCGGAGCCGTAACCCGATTCGTTCACGCCGCCGAACGGCGTCTCCGGCATGGAGACGCCGGGGTGGTTCACGCCGACCATGCCCGCGTTCAGCTCATGCTGCATGATCTTCGCCTTCTTGCCGTCGTTGGTCCAGACGTAGGAGGCGAGGCCGAAGGCGAGCGAGTTCGCCCGCTCCAGCACGTCGTCGACGCCCTTGAACGGCGTGATCGGGGCGAGGGGGCCAAAGGGCTCCTCGGACATGATCATCGCCTCGTCCGGCACGTCCGCCATCACGGTGGGCGCGTAGAAGGAGCCGACATTGCCCATCCGCTCCCCGCCTGCGGCGATCTTCGCGCCCTTGTCGCGGGCGTCGGCGACGAAGCTCTCCATCACGTCGATCCGGCGGTCGGCGATCAGCGGGCCCATCTGCACGCCGTCGTCCATGCCGTTGCCGACCTTCACGGTCTTCGCCACCTCGGTGATGCCTTCGACGAACTTCCCGTAGACGTTCTCCTGCACGTAATAGCGCGTCGGCGAGATGCAGACCTGCCCGGCGTTGCGGAACTTGAATCCGCCCATCGTGGCGATGGCCTTGTCCACGTCGGCGTCGTCGAAGACGACCACCGGGGAATGGCCGCCGAGCTCCATCGTCGTGCGCATCATGTTGTCTGCGGCGAGCTTCTGGAGGTGCTTGCCGACCGGCACGGAGCCGGTGAAGGACATCTTCTTGCAGACCGGGGAGGCGAGGACATGGCGGCTCACAGTGTCCGGCACGCCGAAGACCATGTTCAGCACGCCTTCCGGCAGACCAGCCTCCTGCAGCGCGCGCGCGATGGCGATGGCGGTGCCGGGCGTCTCCTCCGACGGCTTGATGATGATCGAGCAGCCCGCGCCGACCGCGCCCGCCACCTTGCGGATCACGTTGGTGCCGGGGAAGTTCCAGGCGACGAAGGCGGCGACGGGGCCCACGGGCTCCCTCGTCACCATCTGGCGGAGGCCGGGAACCCGCGGAGGCACGATGCGGCCGTAGGCGCGCTTACCCTCCTCGCCGTACCAGCGGAACATGTCGATGACGAAGCCGACCTCCAGCTTGGATTCGCCCACCGGCTTCCCCTGCTCCAACGTCAGAATCTTCGCGACGTCGTCGATCCGGTCTTCGAGGATGCGCGCCGCGCCCTCCATCACCTTTTGGCGCTCGAGCGGGGTCTTCTTCGACCAGACCTTGAACCCTTTGTCCGCAGCGGCCAGCGCCATGTCGAGTTCAGCGGCGGAGGCGTGGGGGCAGTGGCCGATCACCTCGCCCGTCGCGGGGTTGATGATGTCCTCTCCACCGCCGTCGCCCGCGCGCCATTCGCCGTCGATCAGGAGTTTGATGTCTTCGTAAGCCATGGCTTTCATCCCCGGTCATTTGGTTGACTTGTCGAGGGGGAACCTATCGTCTCGCAGCGAAGTTAAAAGGGGGATGCGGCGATGAATGAGACTGCGAAACACGCGGCGGTGATCGGCGGGACGCGCGGTATCGGCGCGGGCGTGGTCGAAAGCCTCATCGCGAAAGGCTGGCGCGTTACGGCGACGGGCGTGAGCGCAGAGGAAGTCGCGGCCTATGACGGCGCCGCCGATACGGCGGTTCTGGACGTCACCGACAACGAGGCGGTGACGGCGTTTTTCGGCGGGATGGAGGCGCTCGACGGGCTGGTGAACTGCGCGGGGATCCTGCTTCGAGGCCGGGAATACGAGATCGACGTCTTCCAGAAGGTCATCGACATCAACTTGACCGGCACGATGCGCGCCTGCGTCGCCGCGCGGCCGCTGTTGGCCGACGGCGGCGGGGCGATCGTGAACACCGCGTCCATGCTCTCCTATTTCGGCGGACCGCTGGTCCCCGCCTATTCCGCCTCCAAAGGCGGGGTGGCGCAGCTGACCAAGGCGCTGGCCGGGGCCTGGGCGGAGGACGGCGTCCGGGTGAACGCGGTGGCGCCGGGCTGGATCGCGACGGAGATGACGACGGCGCTGCGAGAAGACGCGGCGCGGAATGAGCCCATTCTGGGCCGCACGCCGATGAAGCGTTGGGGCGAGGCGTCGGAGGTCGGCGCACTCGCCGCATGGCTTTTGTCCGACGAGGCGAGTTTCATCACCGGATCGGTTTATCCGGTCGATGGCGGCTACGCGGCCATGTGATCGGACAAGAGGAGGAAACGATGAAAGACGCAGACGACGCCCGCACGCCGTATCAGCTGCCGTTCCCGGAGCACGCGCTGGAGGAGATCGTCGAGCCGAACGCGGCTGGCGACGACGACGAACGGTTCTGGGTGCCGCAGACGGAGACGGTGTCCTTCCGCCCGCTCTGCCTGAACCGGAGCCAGGGCTACTGGATGAACATGCTGCGCGTGCGCCAGTCCGGCGTCCTGTCGCGCCACCGGCACCCGCAGGGGGTCCACGGTTTCGTCATCAAGGGCCGCTGGCATTATCTGGAGCATGACTGGGAAGCGCAGGCGGGCGGCTATGTCTATGAGCCGCCGGGCGAAACCCACACGCTTGTGGTGCCGGACGACGTCGATGAGATGATCACCTACTTCCAGGTGAACGGCTGCATGGTCTACGTCGATCCCTACGGAAACGTGCAGGGCTACGAGGACGTCTTCACCAAGATCGAGATGTGCAAGAAGCACTACGAGGCCGTCGGCCTCGGCGCCGATTACGTCGAGCGGTTCATTCGCTGATCGCGTGGCGCGGCGCGAAGACCTGATCGGCGTCTGGCGACTCGTCTCCTTTATGGCGGAGGACGAGGCGGGCGCGACGTCGGAGCCGTTTGGCACGGCTTCGAGCGGGCGGCTGATCTACCTCGCCGAAGGGATCATGTCAGCCCATCTCGGCGCTGGCGATCGCCCAGCTTTAAGCGACATGGGCGCCTCCGGCGCGGAGAGGGCGCTCGGCGCCATGCGGACCCATTTCTCCTATGCGGGGCGCTGGCGGCTGGAGGGCGACCGGGTTCTTCATGACGTGGACATGTCGATTTCCCCCGATTGGGTGGGGACGGCGAAGGCGCGGGACGTGAGCTTCGACGGCGAAGACATGATCCTCACCGACCGCGATCCGGGCGGACGGCTCAAGGTCGGCGTTCTGCGCTGGCGACGGGAAGCGTAGTCCTCACCCAAGATCAACGAGCAGGATCTCCGGCGGAGAACCGAAGCGGATCGGCGCGACAGAGTAGCCGAGCCCGCCGGTGACGATCAGGTCGCGTCCGTCCTCCCGCACATGGCCGTAAACATAGCGCTGCCCGTAGCGGGAGGCGGTGGCGGGCGCCCAGCCGAAGAGGCGGACCTGCCCGCCATGGGTATGGCCCGAAAGCGTCAGCGCGACCCGATCCGGAACCTGTGGGAAGATGTCGGGCTCATGGGCCATGAGGATCACCGGCTCCTCCGCGTCGCCGATCGCGGCAATCGTGGCGTCGAGATCGTCGCGGCCGCTGAGCGGAGTATGGGCGGAGGTCAGGTAGGCGAGCTGATCGCCGAGGCCTGCGAGCCAGAGGCCGCGCCCGTCGATCTCCACCCGCTGCGCATCGTTCTCCAGCATCGTCACGCCCGCGGTCTCCAGCGCGAGCTGCCCATAGGTCGGCCCGTCGAGCCGACGAAGCGCGCTCCGGTCGCTCCACCAGTCGTGATTGCCGAGAACGCCGAAGACGCCCGCGCGCGCCCTGAGCCCGCCGAGCGCCGGCGCCCATTCCCACGAATGCACGTCGCCCGAGCGCCAGCTCGACCCGTGGGAATAGTCGCCGAGCAGCAGCGTCACATCCGGCTCGAGGCCGTTGGTCCGCTCGACGATCCGGCGAATTCTGTCGGCGCTCATCCAAGGCAGGCTGGCGTGAACGTCGGAAAGCGCCGCGACGCGCGCGCGGAACCCTTGCGGCCAGCCGCGCGGCGTCAGCCGATAATGCGCGACGCGCAGGCGAAAGCCCGGCTCGACGGCGAAAGCGTAACTCGCGAGGGAGGTCGCCATGGCGGCCGCGCCGCCGAATAGCCTCAGGAAATCTCGTCGCGTCAGCATCGCTCGCCCCTTGTCGTTGGAGAGGCGAATTCCCATCCGCTTCGGGCGCTGTTTCGACGCGTTCGCGCAGGACCCGTGCGGATTTCGCACAGAGGCGCCGGGCGGCCCACCGTTGACTTCACCATACCCCGCGACCATCTTCCGCCGCCTTGAGGGGCATTGAAACCGTTAGCGGAGCCGAAGCATCCATGCCAGTCGTCGTCGTCGAGTCCCCGGCCAAAGCCAAGACGATCAACAAGTATCTCGGCTCCGATTACACCGTTCTCGCCAGTTTCGGGCATGTGCGCGATCTGCCGCCGAAGGACGGATCGGTCGATCCTGAGAACGATTTCGAGATGACGTGGGAGGTGGATTCGAAATCCGCCAAGCACGTCCGCGCCATCGCCGAAGCGGTGAAAGACGATCCGAACCTGATCCTCGCCACCGACCCCGATCGCGAGGGAGAGGCGATTTCCTGGCATTTGCTGGAGGCGCTTCGGAAGCGCCGGGCGGTGAAGAAGGACGCGCCGGTGCAGCGCGTCGTCTTCAACGCGATCACCAAGAACGCGGTGACGGAGGCGATGCGCCAGCCCCGCGCCATCGATCAGGAGCTGGTGGACGCCTATCTCGCGCGCCGGGCGCTCGACTATCTGGTGGGCTTCAATCTCTCCCCCGTTCTCTGGCGCAAGCTGCCGGGCGCGAAGTCGGCGGGCCGGGTGCAGTCCGTCTCGCTTCGCCTCGTGGTCGAGCGGGAGATGGAGATCGAGGCGTTCAAGGCGCGGGAATACTGGTCAGTCAAGGCGATCCTGAAGACAGCGCGCGGGGAGACGTTCGAGGCGCGGCTGACCGTGCTCGACGCCAAGAAGCTCGACAAATACGACCTAGGCGACGAAGCCGCCGCCAAGGCCGCCGTCGCCGCGATCGAGGCGCGCGACCTGACCGTCGCCTCCGTCGAGGCGAAGCCGGGGACGCGCAATCCGGCGGCGCCCTTCATGACGTCGACCTTGCAGCAGGAAGCCTCCCGCAAGCTGGGCTTCGGCGCGCAGGCGACGATGCGGGCGGCGCAGCGTCTCTATGAGGCCGGGCATATCACCTACATGCGGACCGACGGCATCGACATGGCGCCCGAAGCCGTGACGGCGGCGCGGGACGCGATCAAGGATCGCTATGGCGAAAGCTACGTGCCTAGCCAGCCGCGCATCTACAAGAACAAGGCGAAGAACGCGCAGGAAGCGCATGAGTGCATCCGCCCGACGGTGATGGCGACCTCGCCCGACATGATCCCCGGGCTGGAGCCGGATCAGGCGAAGCTCTACGACCTTATCTGGAAGCGCGCGCTCGCCAGCCAGATGGAGGCCGCGCGGCTGGAGCGGACGACCGTCGAAGTCGCCTCCGCCGACAAACAGATCGGCCTTCGCGCCACGGGTCAGGTGGTGAAGTTCGACGGCTTCCTAAAAGTCTACGAAGAGGGCCGCGACGACGTCATCGACGAGGATGAAGACGGGCTCCTGCCGGAGATCAATCCGGGCGAGGCCGCCGCCAAGTCATCCGTCACCCCGAACCAGCACTTCACCCAACCGCCGCCGCGCTACACCGAAGCGACGCTGGTGAAGCGGATGGAGGAGCTGGGGATCGGGCGCCCGTCCACCTACGCCTCCATCATCGGGACGATCCAGGACCGCGAATACGTTCGCAAGGACAAGGGTCGGCTGATCCCGGAGGACAAGGGGCGGCTGGTGACGGCGTTCCTCTCCAACTATTTCCAGCGGATCGTCGACTATGATTTCACCGCCGGGCTGGAGGAGCGTCTGGACGACGTCTCCGGGGGGCGGGAGAACTGGAAGAACCTGCTGGCGAACTGGTGGCGCGATTTCTCCGGCGACCTGGCGGAGACGAAGGACCTGCGCATCGGCGAGGTTCTGGAGAAGATCAACGACGTCCTCGCGCCGCATCTCTTCCCCGATCCCGGCGACGGGTCCGACCCGCGCCTCTGCAAATCCTGCGGGATCGGGCGCCTGTCGATGCGCACGGCGCGGTCGGGCGGGGCCTTCATCGGCTGCTCGAACTATCCCGATTGCCGCTACACCCGCGCCCTCGGCGGCGAGGAGACGGGCGGCGAGGACAAGGTGCTGGGGCAGGACGAATACGGCGTCGACGTCTGGCTGAAATCGGGTCGGTTCGGCCCCTATGTGCAGCTCGGCGAGCAGGACCCGGAGAGCAAGGAGAAGCCCAAGCGGGCCTCCATCCCCAAGGGCATGGCGCCGGAAGCCGTGGGCCTGCCGAAGGCGCTGGAGCTTCTCTCGCTGCCGCGCCTCGTCGGCAAGCACCCGGATGACGGCGAGCCGATCGAGACCGCCATCGGGCGCTACGGGCCTTACGTGCGGCACGGCAAGATCTACGCCAACCTGAAGGACCCGGAGGAGGTCTTCACCCTCGGCATGAACCGGGCGGTGGAGCTGATCGAGGAGAAGCGGGCCAATCCGGGGCGCGGGCGCACGGCGGCGAAGGCGCTCAAGGAGCTGGGCGAGCATCCCGCCGAGGGTGGCATGGTCGCGGTGATGGAAGGGCGCTACGGGCCTTACGTCAAATGGGGCAAGATCAACGCGACCCTGCCGAAGGACGTGAAGCCCGAGGACCTGGAGATGGACGCCGCCGTCGCGCTGATCGCGGAGAAGGCGGCTAAGGGCGGTAAGAAGAAGGCGCCCGCCAAGAAGAAGGCTCCGGCGAAGAAGAAAGCGCCCGCCAAGAAGGCGGCGGCGAAGAAAAAAGCCGAGGAGTAATCCTCGACGCGACCGCCCCGGCCTTGAGCCGGGGCCTCCGCGCCTCAAAGAGCGGCCCCGGCTCAAGGCCGGGGCGGTCGCGTCAGGCGGCCGAAGTCTCCGCTTTGATCTCCCGCAGAACGACCATCGCGTCCTCCGCCCGGTCTTCCGGGATGAACAGGTGGTCGTGATAGAACCCGGCGACCGGGTTCACCCCCATCCCCTCCGCCGCCAGACGCGTTGCGATATGGGCGATGAAGCCGACCGCCTCCAGCGCGGAATGGACGTTCAGCGTAATCATCCGACAGGGGAATTCATGCGGGAGCCCCGCCGCCTCCGCCGCTTGGCGCGTAAGAATCAGCGTCGTCCCCTCCGCTTCCTCGAATCGCATCCGTGCCGGGATGTCGGGCGGCGTCTTCGTCGTAACGAAGACGTAGCTCTCCGGCGCGAGCACCGGGTCCATCGACGCGAGCAGCGCCGCCAGGTCCATGCCTCCGCTCATAGCGTCATGAACATGATGAGCGCGTCCACATCGCCCGCCGTTGGATGGCGGAAGGCGTTCGGCAGGCGCCCGACGACGTCGAAGCCATAGGCTTCCCATGTCGCGATGGCGCGGGTGTTGGTGGAGACGACGAAGTTGTATTGCATGGCTTTGAAACCGGCCTCCCTGGCGTAGATCAGCGAATGCTCCAGCATCATCCGGGCGACGCCCTGACCGCGCGCGGCGGCGGCGGTGACGTAGCCGCAGTTGCAGACATGGCGACCGCCGCCCATCTGGTTCGGCTGGATATAATAGGTTCCGATCAGCGCGCCCTCCGCCTCCGCCACAAAGGCCTCGTGAACGCCGCCGGTCCAGAAGGCGATGGCGTCTTCGCGGGAGATGTCCGGATCGACGGCGTAGGTGTCGCCCGCGCGGAAGACGGGCTCCAGGATCGCCCAGAGGCCGTCCGCGTCCGCGGGCTGATATGATCTGATCGTCGCCATGGCGGGACCATATCGCCGACGCCGCGCGGCGCCAGCGCGATCTTGCGCCGACGGTGTCTCGTTTCCATATTGAGGAAGCGCGGATGCCGATTGCGGGTCCGCGCGCTGCAAAGTCGCTTGACCGAGGACTGACCTGATGACGCGAGTCTCCTTCGCATCGCACCCGTTTCTTTTGGGCTTCGAACAGCTGGACCGGCTGGTCGAACGCACGGTGAAGACCGGAAACGAGGGCTACCCCCCGTACAATATCGAGCAGCGGGACGAGAACACGTACCGCATCACGCTCGCCGTGGCGGGGTTCGGCGAAGACGATCTCGCGATCACGGTCGAGGACAGTCAGCTGGTCATTCGCGGCAAGCAGCAGCCGGACGACGACAGCCGCGTCTTCCTCCATCGCGGCATCGCCGCGCGTCAGTTCCAGCGCAGCTTCGTGCTCGCCGAGGGCGTGGAGGTCGCTGGCGCGGACATGGAGAACGGGCTTCTCCATGTGGATCTCGTCCGGGCGGAGCCGGAGACGGTGATCCGCAAGATCCAGATCGGCGCGCGGGGCTGAAACGCCCGCCCGCCGCACCGTCGCTTCGCAGAGGAGGACACGAGATGAACGACGCCATCGCCAGAAATTTCGACGAGATCGGTGCTAGCCAACGCATCGTCTACGTGCGCCCGGTGCGCCCTGAAGAGCTGCCGGAAGAGGCGCAGGCCGCCACCGTCTATGCGATCCATGATCTCGCGGGGAACCGCATCGGCATCGCGCCCGACCGCGACCTCGCCTTCGTCGCCGCCCGTCAGCATGAGCTGAACCCCGTCAGCGTCCACTAAACGGACGCGCTGACGCGCGGCTTCTCTTACCTCGTCGTCCGCGAGCGCGGAGCGCTCGCCTCCTCCTCAGGTGGGCGGCTTCTGCGAAGCCGCCTTTCGCCTCCGGCGGGAGTATTTCAGGAAAGCGATGCCCGAAAGCGCGCAGCCTTAACGCCGTCGCTTTCAACAAATACTCAAATTGCAGCGCGCATCGTGCGCGCACCCGCTCGCATTGCGGCGTCGGCGGTGAACCGGACTGCTTAGCGGTCATGAGCCGCCATCGCGCGCTGCTGGGCGCCGCGCCCTCAGAAGCAGGCGGCGACCAGTTTGGCGAAGGCGTCGGCGCGGTGGCTCATCTCGTGTTTCTTCGCCGGGTTCATCTCGCCGAAGGTGATATCGAAGCCGTCTGGGACGAAGATCGGGTCGAAGCCGAACCCCTGATCGCCCCGCATCGGCCAAGTGACCGCGCCCTTCACCTCGCCTTCGAACACTTCGTCATGGCGGTCCGGCCAGGCGAGGCAGAGGGTGCAGACGAAGCGGGCCGTCCGGGGATGGGGCGCGCCCTTTTCCTCCAGCAGCCGGTGGACCTTCTCCATCGCCATCGGGAAATCCCGTCCGTTCGGCGTCTCCGCCCAGTCGGCGGTGTAAACGCCGGGCGCGCCGTCGAGCGCCGTTACCTCAATGCCGCTGTCGTCGGAGAGCGCGGGCAGGTTCGCGGCGGAAGCCGCCGCATGAGCCTTGATCCGCGCGTTGCCGGCGAAACTGTCCTCCGTCTCGTCTGGTTCGGCGAGGCCCAGTTCGCCCGCTGAGACCGTTTCGATCCCAAAGGGGCGCAGAAGGTCCCCAATCTCCCGCACCTTGCCCTTGTTGTGGGAGGCGACGATCAGCTTGCCGGGCTCCAGTTTCCGCGTCACGCGATGGCGGCCTTCTGGGCGGCGATCAGCTCCGCCACGCCCTTCTTCGCCAGCGTCATCATGGTCGCGAACTCATGCTCGGTGAAGGGCGCGCCCTCGGCGGAGCCCTGCAGCTCCACCATGCCGCCCGAACCGGTCATCACGAAATTGGCGTCGGTGCCCGCTTCGCTGTCCTCCGCGTAGTCGAGGTCGAGCACCGGCTGGCCCTCGTAAATCCCGCAAGAGACGGCGGCGATGTGCTCGGAGATCGGGTTCTCCTTCAACTCCCCGGCCTCCATCAGCTTCTTCGCGGCCAGCGCGAGCGCCACCCAGCCTCCGGTGATGGAGGCGCAGCGCGTGCCGCCGTCGGCCTGGATCACGTCGCAGTCGACCGTGATCTGGCGTTCGCCGAGCAGCACCCGGTCGGCGCCTGCGCGCAGGCTGCGCCCGATCAGCCGCTGGATCTCCACCGTGCGCCCGCCCTGCTTGCCCGCCGACGCCTCGCGCCGCATGCGCGAGCCGGTGGAGCGGGGGAGCATGCCGTATTCCGCCGTCACCCATCCCAGACCGGAATTGCGCAGGAAAGGCGGCACGCGCTCCTCCAGCGAAGCGGTGCAGAGAACATGCGTATCGCCGCAGCGGATCATGCAGGAGCCTTCCGCGTGTTTCGTGACGCCGGTTTCGATGGAGATGGCGCGCATTTCATCGCGCGCGCGGCCGGAGGGGCGCATGGGCGGTCCTTTCATTTGAAACTCGCGCCGCCATACCGCGAGTAACCGGCGCGGTCCAGAAACCAGTTGTCAGGTCGATCTCCAGCCGCAACTATAGGTTGTCTAAATGATACGTATAGGAGAAACGGATAGATGCCGCCGATGCGGCGCGTTCCACGGACGAAGGCTGAGACCTTTTTGAAAAGCCGCAAACGCTCGAGATAGGGAGCCGCGCCTTCGCCCGCTGAGGCGCGGTTCGCGCCGAAAAGGAGATAAACGCGATGCATTTCATACGTTTTTGCGCCGTGGCTCTGGCGCTTTCACTGTCGCTTCCGTGGGGAGCAGCCTTCGCGGCTTCGCACGAGACGCTGACTGTTGTGGCTGATGAATGGCCGCCGTTCTCCGGCGAACGGCTCCCGAGAAAGGGCGTTTCGATCGAGGTTGCGCGCGCGGCTCTCGAACGGTCGGGTTACCAGGTGGAGACGCGTATCCTGCCCTGGGCCAGGATCATGGATGGCGCGCGAAAGGGTCTTTTCGACGTGACGACCAGCCTTTTCGCGGACCCGGATCTCGCGAAGTTCCTGAACTATGGCGAACCCTTCATGGCGACGTCCATCCGCTTCGTGCAACGGCGCGGCGGGACGGCGAGGGTCGCCTCGCTTGAAGAGCTGGCCGCCTATGACATCGCAGTGGGAGCGGGGTTTCTATACGAAGAAGAGTTCGACCGTGCCGAGACCCTTCGCAAGGTCGAGGTCACCACGACGCTCCAGGGCCTGAGGATGGTCGCCTCCGGTCGGGTGGACCTCACCTTGGACAGCGAACACGTGGTCAACTACGGCGTGAGGGTCGAGGATCCCGCGCTCGAAGATCAGTTGGAGTATCTCGATCCGCCTCTCGTGCAGCGGTTCATCCACATGGCGGTGTCGCGTCAACGACCGGATCACCAGAAGATCGTCGCTGATTTCAACGCGGCGATGGCCGAGATGCGCGAGGACGGCTCGCTGGCCGCGATCCTCCGGTCGCATGGGATTGAATAGAGCGGAGCGATGAGGGCGCCTTTCGCTCGATTGGGGAACCGGGTTCTGGCTCTGGTTCTGGCGTTCAACGCGCTCCTGTCGGTGCTGGCGACGGGAGTGCAGCTCTACGCCAGCTACTATCGCCAGGACGCGGCGCTGAAAGCCTTCGTCGACGAAACCCGGCGGGGATACGAGGCGGGGCTCTCCGCCGCCGTCTGGGCCTTCGATTTCGAGCAGGTGGAGCTCCTGCTGACCGGCATAGCCGCCCATCAGGAAATCGCGGCGCTGCGTCTGATCAGCGGCGAGCGGGCCTGGCTGCGAGGCCAGTCGCCCGAAGACTTGGACTTCTCCGCCCATGAGATATCGCTCATGGCTCCGGTCGAGGGTCGCAGCCTCGACGTCGTCGGGGTGCTTCAGATCAGCCTCAGCCGCAAGGAGATCTGGCGCAGTCTCTATGAGCAGGTCGGCGTCGTTCTTCTCTCAAACCTGGCGAAGACGATCGCCGCCTCCATCTTCATCCTGTTCGTGATCGATCGGGTCGCAACGCGGCATCTCCATCGTCTGGCCGCCTTTGTTCGGCGCAAGAACTGGCTGACCGAAGAGACCCCGCTCGTCCTGCAAGGCGATGGGCGCGCCGCAGAGGAGATCGTCGCGCTGACGGACGCGGTGAACACGGCGCGGATGCGCGTGCGCCAAAGCGTTGAGGCGGTGGAGGCCAGTTTCCATCTGTTCCGCACGCTGATCGACGCCAGCCCGAACGGCATTATCGGCTTCGGCGCCGACGGCGCCGTTGCGGAACTGAACCCGGCGGCGCGGTCGCTGCTCGGGTTCGATGATCCGGAGACAACTATCTCCCGGTTGCCCGAGACGACATTTTTGCATGTCGAGACGCTTCAACCTCTCCGGCCAGAGCGCGACCCCGTTCAGCGGTGCGTTTCGGGAGAGGAGTTTCAGCGCGAGAAGGTCGTCGTCGCGCGGCGAGGGACTGGTGAGCGGATCTACCTCAACGTAACGGGTCATCGGCTGGACAAACCCACCCCGGCCCTGGCGGCGATACTGATGCTCGAGGACATCTCGGAGGTCGAGCGCAATCGCCAGCAGGTTGAGCGCGCGTCGCGGCTGGATGCGCTCGGCAGCCTCACCGCCGGTATAGCCCATGACTTCAACAACCTGCTGACCTCTGTGATCTACGCGATCAAGCTCGCGTCGGACGCAAAGGATGATGAAAAGCGGGCGACCTATCTCGATCTGGCCGATACGGCCGCTTCTCGTGGTGTGGATTTGACGGGGCGGCTTCTGGCCTTCGCGCGCCGGGAGCCGGGAATGTCCGCTTCCCGGCCCGTGGCGGAGACGCTCGGCGGGATGCAAAAGTTGTTGCGGCCTATGGTGGAGGCGACGATTGATCTGCGCTTTTCGGTCGAGCCTTCGGACCTGACGGTTTTCTGCGATCATTCCCAGCTGGAGAACGCGGTCCTGAACCTCGTCGTCAATGCGCGAGACGCGATCCTGCGTTCGGGCGCGGACGGCGAGATCGTCGTCGAAGCCCGTTCGGCGCCCGCGCTCGATGACGCCGCTGAGGGCGATTTCGTGGAGATTGTCGTCAAGGACGACGGCCCCGGCATGGACGAGGAAGTGCGACGGCGCGCCACGGATCCGTTTTTCACCACCAAGGATGGCGCAGAGCTTTCGGGCGTCTCCGGCACCGGGCTGGGGCTTTCAATGGTGTTCGGGTTCGTCGCGCGCTCCGGCGGAGCCCTCCAGATCGACGCCGCGCCGGACGGGGGCGCGTCGGTGCGGATGCGTCTTCCCGCGAATGAGGCCGTTTCCGCCGCGCAATTCCCGGCGGGCTGAGACGCATCGTGCGCCTCTCCGCCATTGACCGGGCGCCCGCCGCTTTCTACCTCTCGAAGATGGACGCCTTCTCGCCCCTCGCCGATCTGAACGAACGCAGCCGGGAGATTTTCCGGCGGCTGGTGGAGACTTACATCGACACCGGCGAGCCCGTCGGCTCGCGCACGATCTCCAAGGAGATGGAGAACGCGCTCTCCGCCGCCACCGTCCGCAACACGATGCAGGATCTGGAGCAGCTTGGCCTTCTCGAGAGCCCGCACACCTCCGCCGGGCGCATCCCGACCCACGCCGGGCTTCGGATGTTCGTCGACGGCATTCTTGAGATTGGCGACGTCTCCGCCGAGGAGCGGACGCAGATCGAACGGCTCGGCGACGCCAACGATCAGGGGATCGGGCGGGCTTTGGACAATGCGGGCTCGATGCTCTCCGGCCTCAGCCAATGCGCCTCCATCGTCTTCGCGCCGAAGACAGAGGCGCCGGTCAGGCATATCGAGTTCGTCTCGCTGAACCCCGGCGCCGCACTCGTCGTGCTGGTGACCGAGGACGGCGCGGTGGAGAATCGCATGATCGCCCCGCCGCCCGGTCTGACGCCGTCCGCGATGCGCGAAGCTGCGAACTTCCTCAATGCGATGCTCGTCGGGCGAACGCTGAGCGACGCGAAAGAGGTCATCGGCTTGGAGATCGCCCGCCGGCGCCGGGAGCTGGACGAGACCGCGCAAACTCTCATCGAGGCGGGCGTCGCCGTCTGGGACGGGGAGGGGGAGATCGAACCCGACCGGCTTCTCGTGCGCGGGCGCGCGAACCTGCTCGCGGACGCCGAGGCGGACCTCGACCGCATGCGCCACCTTCTAGACGATCTGGAGCGCAAGCGCGATCTGGCTCAACTGCTCGATCTCGCCCGCGAAGGCGACGGCGTGCGCATTTTTATCGGCTCTGAGAACAAACTCTTTTCGCTCTCGGGGTCCACTTTGGTGATCTCTCCCTATATGAACGCCGACCGAAAGCTGGTGGGCGCGATCGGCGTGATCGGACCCACCCGGCTCAACTACGGACGCATCGTGCCGATCGTCGACTACACCGCCCGGATGATGGGCGAGGTGATCGCGGGGCGCGGAAAGGGCGCCGCCCGGAAAGGCGGCTGAAACGGCTATGAACGACAAAAAGAAAACCGACGCGGAAATCGCTGAGGAAGAGCTGGAGAAGGCGCTGGAGACGGAGGTCGAGTTCCAGTTCAGCGACGACGACCTTCCGCCGCCGCCGGACGCGGATGATTTTGACGAAGCCGCCGCCGATGCGATCGAAGAGGCGCTGGACGCCGCCGATGTCGCCGAAGACGGCGAAGCGCCCGGTCTCGACCCCAAGGACGCCGAGATCATCTCTCTGACGGCGGAGCGGGACGAGCTGAAGGACAAGCTGATGCGCGCGCTGGCGGAGGCGGAGAACACCCGTCGCCGCGCGGAGCGCGACCGCAAGGACGCGGAGGCCTATGGCGGCACCAAGCTGGCGCGCGACATGCTGTCGGTTCACGACAATATGGAACGCGCGCTCGGTTCCGCTGACGATGCGATGAAAGAGGTGGCGGCGAGCCTGATCGAGGGGATCGAGCTGACGCAGAAGGACCTTCTGAACGCTTTCGCCAAGCACAAGATCGAGAAGGTCGCGCCCGAGAAAGGCGACAAGTTCGACCCCAATCTACACCAGGCGATGTTCGAGGCCCCGATCCCCGACGCCGAGCCGGGCACGGTGATTGAAGTGATGCAGGCCGGGTTCAGCATCTCCGGTCGTCTTCTGAGACCAGCGCTTGTCGGCGTCGCCAAATCCGCCTGAAGCCCGACGCGGCGGACCGCCGGAGGCGCTGACGCGGCTCCCGGTGGTCGGCCCGCTCTTCGCCGCGCTGCGTCAGGAAGAGCCCTCCACCCACAGTCCTTACGCGCAGGCCGCATTGGAGCGGCACAAGCGGGAGGGGATGGAGCTCGCCATCCGCGCGCGGATCATCGCGATGGCGATCATCGCCTGCCTGCTGCCGATCCTGAATTTCGAATGGGAGATGCTCTGGTATCTCGCGCTCGTCCTCGGCTTCATCGGCATCGGCCTCCTGCAGCGAAAATACGCTCGCGTCGGCGCCTCCCGGCCCGAGATCGCGCTGATCTTCGCCGATGTGATCCTGATGATCGTCACGGTCGCCGTGCCGAACCCGTTCAATGACGAGACGTGGCCTTGGACGGCGCAGTATCGCGGCGGCGGGTTCATCTACATGTTCGTCATCTTCGCCTTCGCGACGCTCGCCTACTCATGGCGAACGGTCTGGGGCTTCGGCGTGATCACCGCGACGCTCTGGATGGCGACATACGGGCTGATCGAGTGGTTCGGGCCGGAGCAGGCGCACCTCAGCGAGGCGGTAAAGGGAGCCGTCGCGCCGCTGGAGGATCTGGGCGATATCCTCGATCCCAACAGCGCGCAGGGCTATATCCGGATACAGGAGGCGATCGTCCTCCTGATCGTGGCGGGCGTCTTGGCGACGACCGTGCGCCGGTTCAGCCATCTCATGATGGGCTACGCCGCACTGGAGCGGGAGCGGGCCAATCTCAGCCGTTACTTCTCCCCCAACGTCGTCGACCAGCTCTCGCAATCCGACGAGCCGCTGAAAACAGTGAAGACGCAGAACGTCGCCGTACTCTTCGTCGACATCGTCGGCTTCACCCGCTACGCTGCCGACCGCCCGTCGGAGGAGGTGATCCAGACCCTCCGCGACTTCCACGCGCGGATGGAGAGCGAGGTCTTCGCCCATGGCGGCACGCTCGACAAATATCTCGGCGACGGCCTGATGGCGACTTTCGGAACCCCCTTCGCGGGGGAGCGGGATGCGACCAACGCCTTCGACTGCGCAAGGGCGATGAAGGACGCCATGGCGATCTGGAACCGGGAGCGGGAGGCGGCGGGCGAGCCTCCGATCCGCGCCAGCTTCGGATTGCACTACGGCCCCGCCGTGCTCGGCGATATCGGCGCGAACCGGCTCGAGTTCGCGGTTATCGGCAACACGGTCAACGTCGCCAGTCGGGTGGAGGCGCTGACCCGCGCGCTCCATGTCGAACTCGCCGCGACAGCGGCGCTTAAGGAGCAGGTGGAACGGGAGAGCGCGAGCGGCGCGGCGGCTACGGAATGCCTTTCGAAGCGTCCTGGGCAGACGATCCGCGGACTGGACACGACCATCGACCTCTGGACCCTTGGCGACGCCCCGCCGGCGGGCGCGACGATTCATTAAAGGATCTGAGGATGCGCATCGAAACCGAAGACGACCTCGCCGCCCTCTACGGGCCCGTCCACCCGCTCGCGGCGAAGAAGGAGATCGATCATCTCGACGCCCATTGCCGCCGCTGGTTGGATCTGACGCCTTTCATCCTGCTGGCGACGACGGACGGATCCCGCCTCGACGTCTCGCCGAAGGGCGACGCGCCGGGGTTCTGCCATGTGGAGGACGACAAACACCTCCTGATCCCCGACTGGCCCGGCAACAACCGGATCGACGGGCTGCGCAACATCGTCCGCGACCCTCAGGTGGCCCTGATCGCCATTATCCCCAACGTGCGGGAGACGATGCGGATCAACGGCCGCGCCTCCATCCACGACGACGAGGCGCTCCGTCGCCCGTTCGAGACGCGCGGCAAGCTGCCGATCACCGTGACGCGAGTGGCGGTGGAAGAGGTGTTCCTCCACTGCCCCAAGGCCTTTATGCGCTCCAAGCTGTGGGAGCCGGAGGCGTGGCCCGAGCGCACCGCCGTTCCGTCGCTTGGGGAGATCATCAAGGATCACGCGGAACTGGACGCCGTCCCGGAGACGCGGGACGAGCAGGAAAAGCGGAGCCTCTCGCAGCTTTACTGACCGTTTGAACTGCGCCCGTTTTCCGGGAACAGTCTCCGCCAACGATAATGGGGAGCCGTTCCGATGGACTACGAGACGATCACTTTCGCCGTCGCCGACGAGATCGCGACGATCACGCTCAATCGCCCGGATGCGGCGAACGCGCTGAACTACCGGATGGCGGAGGAACTGTTCGACGTCTCCGTCCGCTGCGCCGCCGACGACGCGATCCGCGCCGTTGTCCTGACGGCCACCGGCAAGCTCTTCTGCGGCGGCGGCGATCTGAATGAGATGGACGAGGCGGGCGACGGGCGGGAGGCGCATCTTCTGCGCATGGCGACGCTCCTCCATCAGGCGGTGATCCGCTTCTCTCTGATGGACGCGCCCCTGGTGATCGGCGTAAACGGCACGGCCGGGGGCGGCGGGTTCTCTCTCGTCCTCGGCGGCGATTACGTGATCGCGTCCGACAGGGCGAAGTTCGTCTCCGCCTATACGGCTTCGGGGCTGACGCCCGACGGCTCCTCCACCTATCACATTGCGAAGCATGTGGGGCACTTGCGCGCGAAGGAGCTGGTGCTGACCAATCGCGTCCTGACGGCGGAGGAGGCGCGGGATTGGGGCATCGTCTCCAAGGTCGTCGCGCCGGACGACGTCGCGGCGGAGGCGCAGGCGATGGCCGCGAGCTTCGCCAAGGGGCCGACGCGGGCCTATGGCGGGGCGAAGCGCCTCTTGGCGACGGCCTATCAGGCGTCGATGCAGGAGCAGCTCGACAAGGAGACGGAGAGCATCGCCGCGATGATGACGACCCATGACGGGCCGCACGGGCTGAAGTCGTTCCTGATGAAGCAGAAGCCGGAATTCAAAGGCCGCTGATCTCATCCCGTTCGAGGCGGCGGTTTACAGTCTGGGCGAGGGCGATCGTCTTCCTCACCCGTCCGCCGCTATGAATGAATGGTTAAGGAACATCAGGATTCCGGCATGCTAGAATCCTGGTGTTTCTAAACCTTTTGTTAGGGTGACCGGTCGTCAGGGTGACGAGCAAAGTCGGCTAAGCGGTGAGCCCGCAGACGGCGCTCCTCCATCCGGCGTCTCTCGCGTTAACAGTGTTGTTTGAAGTGGTCCCAGTTTTTCGGACAGCTTGGCGGCTTGCTAAGGTGTATCGGTT
>JBCAXH010000007.1:0-160329 GCA_038534155.1 Pseudomonadota bacterium | reverse complement strand
GTCGCGATGTGGTGGAACGACAGCTATCACGAGAACGTCCTGCCCTTCACCAACAACATCCCCCAGCGGGACGGCGGCACGCACCTCGCGGGCTTTCGGGGCGCGCTGACGCGGACGATCAACAACTTCGCCGCCTCCTCCGGCATCGCGAAGAAGGAGAAGGTGAACCTTGCGGGCGACGACGCGCGGGAAGGGCTTACCTGCGTGCTCTCCGTCAAAGTGCCTGACCCGAAATTCTCCTCTCAGACGAAGGACAAGCTGGTGTCGTCCGAAGTGCGCCCGGCGGTCGAGAGCCTGATGAACGAAAAGCTCGCCGAGTGGTTCGAGGAGAACCCGACGGAGGCGCGGCAGGTCGTCGGCAAGATCGTCGAGGCGGCGCTGGCCCGCGAAGCCGCGCGCAAGGCGCGAGAGCTGACGCGGCGCAAGTCGGCGACGGACATCACTTTCCTCTCCGGCAAGCTGAAGGATTGCTCGGAGAAAGACGCCTCCAAAACCGAGCTCTTCCTGGTGGAGGGCGACTCAGCGGGCGGATCGGCGACACAAGGGCGCGATCGGGGGGTGCAGGCGGTGCTGCCGCTACGCGGCAAGATCCTGAACGTGGAGCGGGCGCGGTTCGACCGGATGCTGTCTTCGCAGGAGATCGGCAATCTCGTCATGGCGCTCGGCACCGGGATCGGGCGGGACGAGTTCGATATCTCCAAGCTGCGCTATCACAAGATCGTCCTGATGACGGACGCCGACGTGGACGGGGCGCATATCCGGACGCTCTTGTTGACGTTCTTCTATCGGCAGATGCCGGAGTTGATCGAGGGCGGTTACCTCTACATCGCGCAGCCGCCGCTTTACAAAGTCGCGCGGGGGCGGTCGGAGGTTTATCTGAAGGACCAGAAGGCGCTTGAAGATTACCTGATCGCGCAGGGGCTGGAGGGCGTGACCCTGCGGCTGGCCAACGGCTCGCAGCTCGGCGGCGAGGACCTGCGGCGGGTGGTTGAGGAAGCGCGGTCGGTGCGCTCCACCCTCGCCGCCTTCCCGACCCATCTTCCCCGCTTCGTGCTGGAGCAGGCGGCGATTGCGGGCGTCTTCCGGCGCAAGCCCAATGAGGACGGGGAGCATGGGCTGGCGGGCCAGCTTCTGCGGCTTCCGGCGGGCGAAGCGGCTGACCTGGTTGCGGCGCGGCTCGACGCGATCTCGCCGGAGACGGAGCGCGGCTGGTCCGGCCGCCCGGCGCAGGACGGCGGCATGGTCTTCGAGCGCACAGTGCGCGGCGTGACCGAGACGCGGGTGATCGACGCGCCCGCCTGCCAGTCGGCGGAGGCGCGGCGGCTCGCCGGCTTCGCCGAGAGCCTGAAAGAGGTCTACGATAAGACCGCGATGCTGGAGCGGAAGGATCGGTCCATTCCGGTGCGGGCGCCGTCCGAATTGCTCGATCTGATCCTCGCCGAAGGAGAGAAGGGGCTTTCGCTCCAGCGTTATAAGGGCCTCGGCGAGATGAACCCGGATCAGCTTTGGGAGACGACGCTGGACCCGAACGCGCGCACGCTTCTGCAGGTGCGGATCGACCATCTGGACGAGGCGAACGACCTCTTCTCCACGCTGATGGGGGACGAAGTGGAGCCGCGACGGAAGTTCATTCAGGACAATGCGCTGAGCGTCGAAAACCTGGACGTCTGAGGGAGGGGCGGTCTCCTCGGAGCCCCTTTGGGGCCGCCTCGTCACCCGCGTTCCTGCGGAGCTTTTCGAGTATTTTTGGAAGCGTGAAGGGGATCAGGTCTCTGGCTTCATCGCCATCATGAGGTAGTTGACGGAGAGGTCTTCGGCGTCCGTCAGCCAGCCGCCGCGCTTCAGGTCGGGTTTCATGCCCATGGCGTCGACGACGGTGAGGCCGGCTTCGGTGAGGGCCGCCTCCAGCTCTTCCGGCGTAGGGAACTTCTTCCAGTCATGGGTGCCGCGCGGGAGCCAGCCGAGAATGTATTCTGCGCCGACGATGGCGCTGGCCCAGCTTTTGGCGGTGCGGTTCAGGGTCGACATGAAAAGCGCGCCGCCGGGTTTCACCAGCGATGACAGGGCGGCGCAGAAGGCCGGGACGTCGGCGACATGTTCGACGATCTCTAACGCTGTGACGACGTCGAACTGGGCGCCGCGCGCGGCTCCGGCCTCGGCGGTCTCGTTTCGGTAGTCGATGGCGAGGCCCATCGAAGCGGCGTGGGCGCGGGCGACGCCGAGGCTCTCCTCCGCCGCGTCGAAGCCGGTCACGTCGAAACCAATGCGCGCAAGAGGCTCCGCCGCCAGCCCGCCGCCGCAGCCGATATCGGCGAGAGTCAGTCCCTCGAACGGTCGGCGCGCCTTGCGATCGCGCCCGAACTCCATCGCGGCCTGACCCGCGATGTAGCCGATCCGGCAAGGGTTCATTGCGTGGAGGGGTTTGAACTTCCCCTCTGGCGCCCACCAATCGGCGGCCATCGCCTCGAACTTTGCGATCTCGGCGGGATCAACTGTCGCGGTTGCGGTCAAAGGAATCTCCCGTAGTGGGATTGTTAGCGTGGTCGCTCTAGAACATGATGCACGCCGAAGCCAATGCCACGCGAGGGGACTGAATGCCGCCGACCCGCAGGTCGCTCTATCCGCCGATCGAACCGTTCAATCGGTTCCGCATGTCGGTGACGGGCGGCCATGAGCTCTATGTGGAGGAATGCGGAACGCGCGGCGCGCGGCCCGTCGTCGTTCTCCATGGCGGTCCCGGCGGCGGATGCAGCCCGGGAATGCGGCGCTTTTTCGATCCCGAAGCCTGGCACATCATCCTCTTTGATCAGCGCGGCTGCGGGCGGTCCCGCCCCCATGCGAGCGTTGAGCGGAACACGACCTGGGACCTGGTGGAGGATATCGAAGCCATCCGCCGGCGTCTCGGCATCGAGCAATGGTCGGTTTTCGGCGGCTCCTGGGGCGCGACGCTGGCGCTGATCTACGCAGAAACCCACCCGAAGCGCGTAACGGAGATGATCCTGCGCGGCGTCTTCCTGATGATGGAGCGCGAGCTCGACTGGTTCTATCGCGGTGGCGCGGGCGTTTTCTGGCCCGACCTTTGGGAGCAGTTCATGCGCCCGATCCCGGAGGAGGAACGCGGCGATCTGATCGAGGCGTACCACAAAAGGCTCATGGGCGGAGACCTCGCTCTGCAAACGGAATGCGCCCGCATCTGGGCGCGCTGGGAGGGGGCGACGGCGACGCTCCGCACCGATGAGAGCGCAGTGCCCGGATATGCGGCGGCGTCCTACGCGCGGGCGTTTGCGCGGATCGAATGCCACTACTTCAAGAACCGCGGATTTCTGGCGGAGGACGGGCAGATCCTGAGGGATGTCGGGCGCATCAGGGACATCCCAGGCGTCATCGTGCAGGGCCGTTACGACATGATCTGCCCGCCCCTCTCGGCGTTCGAGCTGCATCGGGCGTGGCCCGCATCGGAGCTGAAGGTCGTGGGCGATGCCGGACATGCGCTGTCCGAGCCCGGCATCGCGTCGGAACTGGTGAAAGCGACCGACGCCGCGCGGTCGCGGGCGATCGCGGCTGAGTGAACCGCAGCCGGTCCCGGATGCGCTGAGCGCCGAGGCCGTTTCTCTCGATTTCGCAACAAAGCAGCGAGCGAAAATGTAGACGCGAACATCGCCCAATGGGTGGGCGTCTCTTTTACGTCTTTTCAATTCAATCAGTTCACGCGCCGCTCTAACCTCGTCGTCCTTCCCCCAAACCAGAGACCCCGCCGAAACGGGGCTTCGGCGGGGTCTGCGGATGAGGTGCGTCGGTTGAGTGCGTCAGAGAATGACAGCGCCGACGATGAACACGGTGCACAAGATAACGCTTTGGGCGAGAACGGCCTGGGCGAACACCCCAGTCGCGATCTGGAACCCTCTTTTACAGGCGGTGAAGTCCGTCATTGGATCGCCTCCCGGTTGCGTCTGAACGGTAGATTACCGGCTGACCGGCCCCCGTCGCGTGAATACAAAACGAAGAAAGTGAAAAGAGCGTGAATCCCCCGTCAGGTCAGGGGCGTCAACTCATGAACGCGATCAGCGACACGGCCAACGCGAAGATGACGACCTCCGCTGCGAGCGCTTTGTAGAGAGCGCGGGCGGCGAAGCCCGCGGGCGGGGCGGCGGCGTGGGAGGCGCGGATCGTCGTCATGGAATCGGTCTTTCGGTCGTTTCGTCTGATCCGAATATGAGCGCCGGCGGCGTCGAGTTCAGGTGCAAGGGTGCACAGATTTGGCTGCAACGGCGCGAGGGCGTGCAACCTTACACGTTGATGTGCAATGTAATTTTCTGGGTGAGATCAGGCGAGCGATGCGAGCGTTTCAGCCGCCGCCTCATCCTCTGGCGCCGTCGGGGTGACGAGCGACCGGCAAAGCTGCGCTTCGGAGGCGAGGATCAACCCGTCCTCCAGCACCTTCAGGTGATTGGCGCGGAGCGTCTCGCCGGACGAGGTGATGTCGATGATCGCCTCCGCCGTCAGGTTGAGCGGCGCGGCCTCGGTCGCGCCCTGACTGTCGATGAGCTGGTAATCGGCGACGCCCTTCGCGGTGAGGAACGCGCGGGCGAGGTTGTGATACTTCGTGGCGATGCGCAGACGCCTACCATGGGTTGCGCGAAAGCGGGCGGCGGCGGCGTCGAGATCATGGAGCGTCTCGACGTCCACCCAAACGCTCGGAACGGCGATGACGAGATCCGCGTGGCCGAAGCCGAGCGCGGCGGTGAGGGCGACCTTCGCCTCCCACCCCGGAATTGTCTCGCGGATCAGGTCCTCGCCGGTGACGCCGAAATGAATGCGACCCGCCGCCAGTTCCCGCGGGATTTCGGAGGCGGAGAGGAGGACGAGCTCCACCCCGTCGATCCCCGTTACACGTCCAGCGTATTCGCGGTCCTCGTCGGCGCGCTCCACCGTGACGCCGCGCTTCGCCAGCCAGTCTACGCACTGGCCCTGAAGCCGGCCTTTGGAGGGGAGGCCGAGCTTGATCATGGCCGCCGCCCCGCCGCAACGACGGCTTCGGGGCGCACGATGGCGCCGACGGCGGTGGAGCCTGTCCCGCGTCCGAGAATTGTCGTGAGCGCATCGTAACGCCCGCCTCCGCCGAGGGGCGGCAGGGCGGGGTCGGCGGCGCGGAACTCGAAGGTGAAGCCGTCGTAGTATTCGAGCGTACGGCCGAAAGCGGCGTCGAAGGGCAACGCCTCCGCCGCCACGCCGCGCTTCGTCAGCGCCTCCATGCGCTGTTCCATCGCGTCGAGGGCGGTGGTCATCGGGGCGGCGGCGAGGGCGCGGAGACGGGACAGCGCTTCGCCCGAAGGACCTTTGACGGCGATCACCGCTTCGACGAACGCCTTCTGTTCGGGGCTGAGAGCCGGGGCCGCCGCCTCCATCGCCAGAACGTTCAGACGGGCCAGAATCTCGTCGCGCCCACGCGCGCCGACGAACTTGCCCGCGTCTTCTATCGCGGCCCGGCGCCCCGACTGGTCCTTCGCCAGAAGCGCGGCGCGGACGGGTGAGGGTTTCGGCGGGTCGGCGTAGCGGTCGAGGAGGGCCTGAAACCGCGCCGGGCGCCAGATATGGCGGCGGAGCGCGGCGCGGCGGGGGTCGGAGGTCTCCAGCGACGCGATGGCCGCGAGGATGATCCCGATATCGCCGGTGATCGGGATTGTCTCCACGCCTGCAAGGGCGTCGCGGATCAGGGCGAACACCTCCGCCTCGTCTTCGGCGCGGTCGCCGCCGATCAGCTCGATCCCCGCCTGAAGGTATTCGGAGGGACGGGCCGAGCCCGGCGCCTGCCGTCGCCAAACGAGCCCGTCATAGGCGTAGCGGGCGGGGTCAGCGCCCTCTTCCATATGCAGACGCGCGACCGGGACGGTGAAGTCGGTGCGGAGGAACAGCTCCCCCTCCACCGGGTCGTTCACTACATAGGCGCGGGCGCGAAGGTCTTCGCCATAGAGGTCGAGAAGCGTGTCGGCGGGCTGGAGCGTCTCCGGCTCGACCCGCGCGGCGCCCGCCTGATCGAAGAGAGCAGCCACACGGGCGCGGAAGGCGGACAGGCGCCCGAGGTCGTCGCCGATCCGGCCGCCGGAAAGGTAGGCGCGCGCGGCGGACATGTTACGCCTGCGCCCTCGCGATCATCTTTTTCACTTCGGCGACCAGATCGGCGCGCGGCGCTTCAACCTGAGCGGGCTGGGCTTTCCATTCCTCGTTGGTCTCGATCTCCGCCGCGAGACGGGCGCCGAGGGCGAGGTCCTTCAGCTGGACGATCCCGGCGTCCTTCTCGTTTCCGCCTTCGATGACGGCGACCGGGCAGCCGCGTTTGTCGGCGTATTTCAACTGCTTGGCCATGTTGCCGCCGCCGAGGAACATCTCCGCCCGGACGCCCGCCGCGCGGAGCTCCTTCACCATCGTCTGATAGTCGGCGAGGCGGTCCTTATCCATCACCGTCACCAGAACGGGGCCGTCGGTATAGGTGTGCTCGGCCTTGCCGCGCCGCTCACGCAGCGCCGCGAGCAGCCGGTCAACGCCGATGGAGACGCCGGTGCCCGGCACCCGCTGGCCGGTGAAGCGCATGACGAGATCGTCGTAGCGCCCGCCCCCGGCGACGGAGCCGAACTGGCGCTTCTGGCCCTTCTCGTCGGTGATCTCGAAGGTAAGCTCCGCCTCGTAGACCGGGCCGGTGTAATAGCCGAGACCGCGCACGACGGAGGGGTCGATCTTCGCCCGGTCCTCATAGCCCTGCGCGGCGAGCAGTTCGGCGATGGTCTCCAGCTCCGCCACGCCTTCGAGGCCCGCATCGGAGCCTTCGACCAGTTCGCGAAGGCGCGCGCAGGTGGCGGCGCCGGTGTCGCGCTCCGCCTCGACGAAGCCCATGACGACATCCGCCTCATCGGCGGTAAGCCCGGCGCCCTTGGTGAAGTCGCCGCTCTCGTCCTTGCGCCCCTCGCCGAGCAGCGCGCGCACGCCGTCCGGGCCGAGGCGGTCCAGCTTGTCGATGGCGCGGAGGACGATGCCGCGTTCGGCCTCCCCCGCCTCCGGGTTCGCGGGGTCGAGCAGGCCGACGACCTCCATCACCCCGTTCAGCACCTTGCGGTTATTGATGCGGATCACGTAGTCGCCGCGCGCGATCCCCGCCGCCTCCAGCGCATCCGCGAGCATGGCGCAGATCTCCGCGTCCGCCGCAGGGGAGGCCGAACCGACCGTGTCGGCGTCGCACTGATAGAACTGGCGATAGCGGCCCGGCCCCGGCTTTTCGTTCCGCCAGACCGGCCCGACCGCGTAGCGGCGATAAGGCGTCGGCAGGTTCAGATGGTTCTCGGCGTAAACGCGGGCGAGCGGCGCGGTGAGGTCGTAGCGGAGCGCCATCCAGCTTTCATCCTCGTCCTGCCAGGCGAAGACGCCTTCGTTCGGGCGGTCCACGTCGGGGAGGAACTTGCCGAGCGCCTCCACCGTCTCCACCGCGCTCGTCTCCAGCGCGTCGAAGCCGTAGCGGTGATAAACCTCGGTGATGGCGGCGAGCATCTGGTCGCGCTCCGTCACCTCCGCGCCGAAATAGTCGCGGAACCCCCGCGGCGTCGCCGCCTTGGGACGACGGATTTTCTGTTTCTTGTCCTTGGCCATTGGGGCGGTTCCCGGCGCTCTGATCGGTCGGGCGCGGGATAACGGAAGGGGCGGGAAGCGGCAAGGACAGATGGACGAAGGACCGCGCCGTCGTCCATGCTCCCCGCAAACAAAAGGGAGATCGCCATGTCACGCACCGAGGCCATCGCGCGGGAGATCATGCGCCAGCATCAGGCGGGGGAGCGGTTCGCCAACCTCTCCGGCGATCTCGCGCCGCGGGATATCGGGGAGGCTTACGCCGCGCAGTTCCGCCTGCACGAGCTGCACGCCGCTGGCGGGCGCGGGGCGCTAGGCGGGCGCAAGATCGCGCTGGCGAGCGCGGTTCTGCAGGAGCTGTGCGGGGTCGATCAGCCGATCGCGGGCGGCATTTTCGCAGCGGAGATATTCGAGAGCGGGACGGCTTTGCGCCTCGCCGATTATCACGGGCTGGGGCTGGAGTTCGAACTTGCGGTTCGCCTGGCGGAGGATCTGACGCCGGGCGACGGTCCGTTCGATGCGGCGGGGGTTCGGGCGAAGACGGCCTCCATCCATCCCGCGTACGAGATGATCATCGACCGGAACGCCGACTATTCCAACCTCAACGCCTTGACGATGGCCGCGGACAACGCGTGGAGCGGAGGCGTCGTGCTCGGGCCCGCCATAGCCGGGTGGCGGGAGATGGATGTGGAGGGGCTGCCGGTCGCCCTCCATTGGAACGACGAGCCGCCTGCGACGGCGCATGTGGGGGACGCGGACCCGTTCGGATCGCTCGCCTGGGTGGCGAACGTGCTGACCGAGGTCGGGCAGTCGCTGAAGGCTGGGGAGGTGGTGATCACCGGCTCCGTCATCAAGACGCGGGCGCCGGTGGTTGGGGATCGGGTGCGATATGACGTGGGCGGGTTGGCGGAGGTGGCGTTGTCGGTGGTTTGATTTTCTGCGCCGCTTAAATGCTCTTTGGCTAGCGGCGCCCTCACGCGCTTCCGGCCCGTGCGACCAGCACGGGATGCGCCCACACATACCCAAGGTTAGGCGCGGCCCTTAGCTCTGCTTGACGAACCGCTCCAAGCGAAACGCCGCCAGCTGATCCTGCTTCTCTCCGATAACCTCTTTCGCCGCCAACTCTCCGACCAACGCCGCCAGCGTCACCCCGCTATGCATGACGGCGAGGTAGAGTCCCTCCGCAGCCGGGCCGATGATCGGCAGGCCGTCGGCGGGCGCCGGACGGGTTCCGAGGACGACTTCGTCCAGCTCCAGCGCGATGCCCGGCAGAAGCGCGCGAAGGCCGTCCAGCACGGCTTCTGCGACGGCGCGGGGATCGCGCCGCATCTCATCAGGACTTGCAGCCGCGCCGCTGAATTCCTCGGCCGCGACGATGCGGCCGTCGGGTTCCTGATGGAAATGGACAGTGCGGGAGAGGATGATCGGTTCGATCATGCGCTGGACCGGGCGGGTGCGGATCAGGAGGCCCGTGACCGGCTCGACCGGAACCTCCACCCCCGCCATCGCCGCCAGCGGGACGGTCCCGAGGCCGGCGGCGAGGACGATGCGATCGGCCTCCACAGCGCCGAAGCTCGTCTCCAGCCCGGTCAGACGGTCGCCGTCGCGCAGAAAGCCATGCACCTCCGCCCCCATCAGGCGCACAGCGCCCGAAGCCGCCGCCGCGGCGCCGAGGGCGCGGGCGACGCCGGCGGCGTCCGCCGCGCCCTCGTCGGGGGACCAGAGCGCGCTATCGGGCGGATCGGCGAGGGCGGGGGCGAGCGCGGCGATCTCCTCCCGCCCGATCATACACGCGTCGCGGCCGAGCGCCGCCAGCGCGTCCGCCTGCGCGCGCAGGGCGTTGTCGCCCTGATCCCAGGCGAGACAGCCTTTCCAGCGGATCGGCAGGTCCAGCGCGTCATCGAGACGGCGCCAGGCCGCCAGCGCCTCCTGCCGAAAGTGATTGTAGAAGGCGGGTTCCGGGTCGTTCGCGTTGATCCAGGCGAAGGACTTGCCGGAGGCGCCTACGCCCGGCCCGCCCTTGTCGATCAGAGTGACCTCCGCCCCCGCTTCCGCCAGACGATAGGCGATTGCGGCGCCGACGATCCCGGCGCCGACGACCGTAATGCGCGTCATTCGCCCTCGAACTCGCAGAGCGCGTAAACGTCGAGGCCCATCGCCTCCAGCCGCTTGCGTCCGCCGAGATCGGGCAGGTCGATGACGAAGGCGCAGCCGATCACCTCTCCGCCGAGCCGTTCGATCAGCTTGACCCCCGCTTCAGCCGTGCCGCCGGTGGCGAGGAGGTCGTCGACCAGCAGGATCTGCTCGCCCGGCTGAATGGCGTCGTCATGGATCTCCACCGTCGCCTGGCCGTATTCGAGCGCGTAATCCTGAGAAATCGTCTTGCCCGGCAGCTTCCCCTTCTTGCGGATCATCGCGAAGCCGACCGAAAGCTGATGCGCCATCGCCCCGCCGAGGATGAAGCCCCGCGCGTCCAGTCCCGCGATCCGATCGATCCGCTGGCCGACATAAGGGTGGAGCATCTGATCCACCGCCAGACGGAGCCCACGCGGATCGTTGAAGAGCGTGTCGACATCCCGGAACATGATCCCCTCATGCGGGAAATCCGGGATCGTGCGGATATAGTCGCGGACGGTTTTCGGCTGGTTCATGCGCCCCTCGCTTCGTTGCGAGCGGGGTTATCCCATTTCCGCAGCTGGGCGACTAGGGGTCAGCGCGCGCTGGCCGCGCGGCGAAACGGGAAGAGTGTCCGAAAGCTCGCACGCGGTCGCCTCCAGCGAATGGCGAGCGGTTTTGGCAAGTAAGAGAGCCGCGGCGAGCGGTTCAGACGCTCTTCGATAGGGAGAACGGCTTTGGCCGCTATGAGGTTCATCAATCATTTCCTCTCTACGCGAAAAGTCGTCGTAACGGGTGTCGCGACGCCCGTTACGGGGATCGAAAGTCGCGTGGATGTCGCGGAAGGTTCGATCAGCAGCGCAGTCGCAGAGTAATCGCAGCGCCTTTACGCACCGTTAAGCGCGCCGCCCGCGCAGTTTCGATCAACGGGTGGCGCTCAGGCGCGGCGGGCTTTAGGACAGCGAAATGACGATCCGTCTCACGCCGCAGGGCGTCGCCGCGTTTTCGGTGCATCTCTTCACCGCGTCCGGCGCCTTCCTCGCCTTCATGGCGATGCTCGCCGCCATGCGCGGGGCGTGGGCGGAGATGTTCGCCTGGCTCGGTGTCGCGCTGATCGTGGACGGCGTCGACGGACCGATCGCACGCAAGATCGACGTGAAGACCCATGCGGGGCGCTGGTCGGGGGAGCTGCTCGATCTGATCGTCGATTATCTGACCTACGTCTTCATCCCTGCGGTCGCGCTCGTGACGTCCGGGGAGATGTTCTACCCGCTCGCCATCCCGGCGGCGGCGATCATCATCATGACCGGCGCGATCTATTTCGCGGACACCCGGATGAAGACGAAGGACGACAGTTTCGCCGGGTTTCCGGGGTGCTGGAATATGGTGGTCCTGTTCCTCTTCGCGACGGACTTCACCAACTGGGCCGGGTTCCTGATCATCCTCGGCGTCGGGGTGGCGCATTTCCTGCCGCTGCGCTTCGTGCATCCGGTCCGCACGAAGCTCTGGCGGAACATCACGCTCCCCATCTGCCTCGGCTGGATCGCTTTCGCCGGCTGGGCTGCGTGGACGCATTTCGAACAGCCGCGCATCTGCACCATCGGGCTGACGCTCTGCTCAGCTTATCTGGCCTTCGCCGGGCTGGTCCAACAGATCATGGGCATGGCGAAGGCGGAGTAGGCGCCGCACCTCCGTTGCCTCCGCCTCTCTGCGACATAGCTGGCGGGTCATGGCTCCTCTCCACGTCGTCTGGTTCAAGCGCGATCTGCGCGTCGCCGATCACCGCCCGCTCGTCGCGGCGGCGGAGGCTGGGCCTGTTCTCCCGCTCTTCATCGCGGAACCAGAGCAATGGGCGCAGCCGACCATGTCCGCACGGCAATGGGACTTCGTCGCCGAGAGTTTGGCGGAGCTGCGGGAAGATCTCGCCGCGCTCGGTCAGCCGCTGATCGTCCGGGTCGGCGGCGCGGTCGAGGTTTTGGAGCAGCTGAGGGCCGCCCATGGGATCGCCGGGCTCTGGAGCCATGAGGAGACGGGCGACGACTGGACCTTTCAGCGCGACCGGGCGGTCGGCGCCTGGGCGCGAGAGACGGGCGTTCCGTGGCGGGAAGTTCAGCAGGCTGGCGTGATCCGGCGACTAAAGACGCGGAACGGATGGGCGAAGCGGTGGGACGCTTACGCGGCGGAGGCGGTTGCGAAGCCGCCGAAGCTGACCCCCCTCCACGGGATCGACCCCGGCCCGATCCCGACCGCCCCCCATCTGGGCCTCGCGCTCGATCCCTGCCCCGAGCGCCAGACCGGCGGGCGGGCGGCGGCGGAGGAGCGGCTGGAGAGCTTTCTCACCCATCGCGGGCGCACCTATCGCAAGGACATGTCCAGCCCGGTGACGGGGGAGAGCGCCTGTTCACGGCTGTCCCCCCATCTCGCCTGGGGGACGATCTCCAGCCGGGAAGTGGCGCAGCGGCTCTGGCGCCGTCAGGTGGAGGCGAAGGCGGCGGGCGCGCGGGACGGCTGGCGCGGCTCGCTCTCCTCCTTCAACGGGCGACTGCACTGGCGCTGTCATTTCATGCAGAAGCTGGAAGACGAGCCGAGGCTGGAATGGCGCGCGCTTCATCCAGCTTACGAAGGCGTCCGCCCCGCCGAGCCGGAGGCCGCCAAGCTGGCTGCGTGGGAGGCGGGGGAGACCGGCTTTCCCTTCGTCGACGCCTGCATGCGGTATCTTACGGCCACGGGCTGGATGAACTTCCGCATGCGCTCCATGCTGATGTCCTTCGCGGCCTATCACCTCTGGCTCGACTGGCGGCGGCCGGGGGAGCATCTGGCGAGCCTCTTCACCGATTACGAGCCGGGCATTCACTGGCCGCAGGTGCAGATGCAGTCCGGGACGACGGGGGTGAATACGGCGCGCATCTACAACCCGGTGAAGCAGGGGCTGGATCAGGACCCGACCGGGGTTTTCACCCGCCGCTGGGTGCCGGAGCTAGCTTCGGTGCCGGACGCGCATCTTCAGGCCCCATGGCTCTGGGAAGGCGCGGGCGGCGTTCTGGGGCGCAGCTATCCCGAGCCGATCGTCGATCATCTAACGGCGGCGAAGGAGGCGCGCGAGGCGATCTGGGGCGTTCGCAAGGGCGATGCCTACCGTCGGAAGGCAGGCGCAATTCAGGCCAAGCACGGCAGCCGGAAGAGCGGGATAAAGAACCGCGGGCAGCGGGGTCGAAAAACTGCGTCCGAGGACCAGTTCTCCTTCGACCTATGAAGATGCGCAAGAAATCCGAGTTGCCGAGCAAGACCTGCCCGGTCTGCGAACGCCCCTTCACCTGGCGCAAGAAATGGGCGCGGGATTGGGAGCAGGTCGTCTACTGCTCCGAACGCTGCCGCCGGGAAGGAAAGAAGAATGCGTGACTATCAGCCGACGCGCGAAGCCGGCCTCGCGCAGCTGGAGGCGTTCGCGCCGAAAGCGGGCCGCGCCTACGCCGCCGGGCGGAACACCGATCCGGGACCGGAGGCGGAGGGCGCCGTCTCCGCGCTGTCGCCATGGGTGCGCCACCGGCTGGTCTTGGAGGAGGAGGTCGTGCGCACCGCCCTCTCCCGCCACGCCTTCGCGGCGTCGGAGAAGTTCGTGCAGGAGGTTTATTGGCGGGCCTATTTCAAGGGCTGGCTGGAGCGGCGGCCGGAGGTCTGGCTGCGCTACAAGACGGCGCTCGCCGATGGCTTGAACCAGATCGAGAAGGACGGGGCGCTTCGGGCCGACTACCACGCTGCGGTTGCGGCGGAGACGGGGACCGAGGGGTTCGACGATTGGGCTCGCGAACTGGTGGAGACCGGGTGGCTCCATAATCACGCGCGGATGTGGTTCGCCTCCATCTGGATCTTCACCCTGCGGCTGCCCTGGGCGTTGGGGGCGGATTTCTTTTTGCGGCATCTGATGGATGGGGATGCGGCCTCCAACACGCTTTCATGGCGCTGGGTCGGCGGGCTGCATACGCGGGGCAAGACCTATCTCGCGCGAGCCGACAATATCGAGACCTTCACCAATGGACGGTTCCGGCCGACTGGCCTAGCGCCCTCTGCTCCGGCGCTGGACGAAGCGGAGCATCCCGCCGCCCTACCCGCGCCGCAGGGCGACGGGCCGCCGATGGGGAATTACCTTCTCCTGATAACCGACGACGATCTGGCGCCGGAGACGGCGGACTGGCCACGGCCCGCCGCCGGGTCTCTGATCCTGTCCGATCCGGCGACGCGGTCTCCGCTTGGGGTTGGGGAGACGGCGGCGGGGTTCGTCGGTGAAGCGGTCGCTGATGCGGCGGAGCGGACTGGCGCTGCGGCTGGAGAGGGAGAGTGGGGGCCTGCGATCCTCTCGGCGGCTGAGGCGGCTGGCGTGAAGGAGGTCGCGACGCTCTGGACGCCGGTGGGGTGGACGGCGGATCGGCTCAATCAGGCGGAGCAGGTTTTGCGGGAGAATGGGGTGACGCTTCGGCGGGTTTTGCGGCCTTACGATCGGGCCGCTTGGCCCCATGCTCACAAAGGGTTTTTCAATTTGAAGAAACAGATACCGAAGCTGGTCTCAACGCTTTGAGGGGGCGTCCCCATGGGGACGCAGGGTTAAGTCATTGGTTTCGCGAAAGATCAGAGTTCGTTATGAATTTGGAAACCATGATTCCCAACGCGTTCATGCCCGGGCTTGATCCGGGCATTCAGATACGTCCGCAGTACTGGATCACCGGGACAAGCCCGGTGATGACGTCGCCTCGATCGGCAGGGTGGGTGATAACCCGCCATCATCGCCACGGTGGGTTATCACCCACCCTACCGGATGTTGAGAGGCCTCGGCTCAGGGCCGGGGCGGTTAGTTCTTGGGGCTTAGGCCAGCGCCTCGTCGCAGCGGAGGCACAGGCCCGGCTTCCGGTGGCGGCCCACATCCGGCGACACCTTCCAGCAGCGGGCGCATTTGGCGCCCTCCGCCATCGCTGGAACCACCGCGACGCCCGCAACGTCGTCGAGGCGGAAGGCGCCCGCCGGAGCGGCGTCTCCCGTCACGGTGACGGCGGAGGTGATGCAGAGGTCTTCGAAATCGACCGTCGCCAGCATGGCGCGGGTCGCTTCGTCCTCCACATGCACGACCGGGGCCGCCTCCAGCGAGGCGCCGATGCGCTTTTCGCGGCGTTCGATCTCCAGCGCGCCGGTGACGACGCGGCGGACCTTGCGGATCGCGGCCCATTTGTCGGCGAGGGCGGCGTCCTTCCAGTCCGGCGTCTCCGGGAAGTCCTGCAAATGGACGGAGCTTTCATCGCCGGGGAAGCGCTCCAGCCACACCTCCTCCATCGTGAAGACCAGCATCGGCGCGAGCCATGTGGTCAGGCGGTGGAAGAGGATGTCGAGGACCGTGCGCGCCGACCGGCGGCGCAGGCTGTCCGCCCCGTCGCAATAGAGCGCGTCCTTGCGGATGTCGAAATAGACCGACGAAAGGTCCACCGTGCAGAACTGGAAGAGCTCCGAGAACACCTTCTGATAGGCGAAGGTCTGGTAGCCCTCCCTCACGACCTTATCCAGCTCGGAGAGGCGATGGAGCACCCAGCGCTCCAGCTCCGGCATCTCCGCCGGGTCCACCCGTTCGTCCTCCGAGAACCCGGAGAGGTTGCCGAGGAGGAAGCGCATGGTGTTGCGGAGGCGACGATACGAATCCGCGACCCCCTTCAGGATCTCCGGCCCGATCCGGTGGTCGTGGACATAGTCCGTCTGCGCGACCCAGAGGCGGAGGATGTCGGCGCCGTACTGCTTCACCACCTCTTCAGGCACGATGGTGTTGCCGAGCGACTTGGACATCTTCATGCCCTTCTCGTCCAGCGTGAAGGCGTGGGTGACCACGGCGCGATAGGGCGCGCGGCCCTTGGTGGCGCAGGCCTGCAGCATGGAGGAATGGAACCAGCCGCGATGCTGGTCGGTCCCCTCCAGATACACGTCCGCGATCCCGTCCGGCGTGCCGTCTTCGCGGTCCCGCAGGGTGAAGGCGTGGGTAGAGCCTGAATCGAACCAGACGTCGAGAATGTCGTCGACCTTCTCCCACTCGTCCGGGTTCACGCCGTCGACGCCGCTCAGGAACCGTTCCTTCGCGCCGTCTTCGAACCAGGCGTCGGCGCCCTCTTCGCGGAAGGCGGCGACGATGCGGGCGTTGACCTCCTCATTGCGGAGGATTTCGACGACGCCGGGCGCGGTTTCCTTGCGGAAACAAGTGAGCGGCACGCCCCAGGCGCGCTGGCGCGACAGCACCCAGTCCGGTCGCTGCTCGATCATCGAATAGAGGCGGTTGCGGCCCGTCTGCGGCGTCCACGTCACCAGCTGGTCGATGGAGGCGAGGGCGCGCTCGCGGATCGTGTCGCCATAGTAGCCCATGCCGTCGTCCAGCCTGTGGTCGATGGCGGCGAACCATTGCGGGGTGTTGCGGAAAATCAGTGGGGCTTTGGATCGCCAGGAATGCGGGTAGGAATGCTTCATCCGCCCGCGCGCCAGCATCGCGCCGACTTCCACCAGCTTGTCGATGACGCGCTTGTTCGCGTCCTTCTCTTTGCCCTTTCGGTCGAAGATGATCGCGCCGCCGAAGAACGGCAGGTCTTCGCGGTAAGAGCCGTCTTCGAGGACGTTATGGGTCATCGGAAGCCCGTGCTTCACACCGATGATGTAATCGTCCGCGCCGTGGGAGGGAGCGGTGTGGACGAAGCCCGTACCGGCGTCGTCGGTGACGTGATCGCCGGGGAGCATGGGGACGTCGAAGTCCCATTCATCTGTCATCTCAAGCTCGGCATCGGCCAGCGCATCGCCATTTAGCGGATGACTCATGAAGATGTTCTCGAAGTCCTCCGCATACACCGGTGAAAGCTGTGTGTACTTCTCGACCTTCGCGGCTTTCATAACCTCTGCCGCTAGGCGGTCAGCAAGAATGTATCTGTCGCCCACCTTGGCCCAGTTGCCCTCCGGGGCTTCTTGAACTTCGTAAACACTGTAGCGAAGGTCGGGGTTGTAGCAGACAGCGCGGTTCTGCGGGATTGTCCACGGCGTGGTCGTCCAGATCACCACCGAGGCATCATGAAGACGCTGCCAGGTAGGATGTGCACGTGGAACACTACCGCCAACGGCGCGGAACCCGCCCCCTGATCCGACGCCCGCTTTAAAGTGGACCGGAAACTTCACCCAGATCGTATGGCTCTGGTGCTCGTGATACTCGACCTCCGCTTCGGCGAGCGCGGTTTTCTCCACCACCGACCACATCACGGGTTTGGAGCCCTGATAGAGCGTCCCGTTCATCACGAAGGTCATGAATTCGGAGGCGATGGTCGCCTCCGCCTCGTAGTTCATCGTGAGATACGGATCGTCCCAGTTGCCGGTGACGCCGAGGCGCTTGAACTCCTCGCGCTGGATGTTCACCCAACCTTCGGCGAACTTGCGACACTCGCCGCGCAGCTCATTGATCGGGACGTCGTCCTTGTTCTGGCCCTTGGCGCGGTAGGCTTCCTCAACCTTCCATTCGATAGGGAGGCCGTGGCAGTCCCAGCCGGGAACATAACGGCTGTCATGCCCCATCATCTGGTGAGAGCGGACGACCATGTCCTTCAGGATCTTGTTCAGCCCGTGGCCGATATGAAGGTGCCCGTTGGCGTAGGGCGGGCCGTCATGGAGGGTGAATTGCGGGCGGTCCTTCTTCGCCCGGAGCTTTCCATAGACGTCCATCGCCTCCCACCGCGCGAGCCAGTCGGGCTCGCGCTTCGGCAGACCGGCGCGCATTGGAAAGTCGGTCTGGGGGAGGGCGAGGGTGTCTTTGTAATCGGGGGCGTCGGTCGTCGACGCGGGCGTGTCAGCGCACATGATGTCTCTCGTGAGCGAGGTTAGGTCGGCAGGATGAGGGGGCGCGCGAGGCGCGGCGCCATGTTCCCGGCGCGCCCCTCAAAGGGCGGCCGGGCCCGTAATTCGCCCCAGTCTAGAAGCGCATATGCCGAGCGTTTGGACCATTCGCGATCCCTTACCAGCGTCGCGCCTGTCGGTCCATCACGCATTGGTGTTCAGGGCCCTGAAACGGAAGGGGCGCATCACCACGTAAGATGGGGGAGCCAAGACGGAGGAGCCAGACATGTTCAGATCGCTCATCGCCGGCGCCGCGGCGCTGGTCATCGCCATCGGGTCAGCGCCGGAGCGCGCCAAGGCCGACGACGGCGACATCGCCGCCGGGATCATCTTCGGGGCCATCGTCGGCGGGGTGCTGGCGGGCGCGCTGGACAACGACCGGAAGGATTACCGGGTCGAGAAGCGGTTCAAGCCGCGCTACGGCTATGGGCATCGCCACTACAAGAAACATGGGTATGTGAAGCGCTACGACCGTTTCGGCCGGCCGTTTTTCGTCGATCGGCGCGACCTGCGCCGCGCAGAAGAGCGCCGGATTGAGAGGCGGATCGATCGGCGCGCTGAACGGCGGGCGGAAGAGCGGCGGCTTGAGCGCCGGGCTGAGCGGCGCGCAGAACGTCTGGCGGAAGAACGCCGGCTTGAGCGCCGGGTCGAGCGGCCCCTGAACCGCGAAGATCAGCTCGCTGCGCGGGAGCGGTTCTTCCGCGGGATCGGCGGCGATACGGCGCTGAACCTGCGCTAACGATCAAATGGACAGTAGACGGTGGGGCCGCGCGGGAAACCGGGCGGCCCCGCTTCGTTCAGGCCGCCTTGTCGAGCCCGCGCTGTTTCAGGAGCGCATCGACGGCGGGCAGGCGCCCGCGGAAAGCCGTATAGGCGTCCTCCGGATCCTGCTTTCCGCCCGCCGAATAGATCGCGGCTGCGAGGCGCTCGGCGGTGGCGGCGTCGAAGGGATCGCCCGCCTCCTTGAACGCCTCGTAAGCGTCGGCGTCCATCACCTCGGACCACATGTAGCTGTAGTAGCCGGCCGAATAGCCGTCGCCGGAGAAGACATGGGCGAAGTGGGGCGTGCGATGGCGCATGACGATCTCGTCCGGCATCTCCAGCTTCGCGAGCGTCGCCTTTTCGAAGGCGGCGGGGTCGAATCCATCGGCGTCCTCCAGCAAGTGCAGCTCCAGATCCACCAGCGCGGAGGCGGTGTATTCGACGGAGGCGAAGCCCTGTCCGAACGTCCCCGCCGCGAGCAGGCGGTCGATCAGCGCCTCCGGCATAGGTTCGCCGGTCTCATAGTGGCGGGCGTGCTTGGCGAGCACCGCCTTCTCCTCCAGCCAGTGCTCATAAAGCTGGCTCGGCAGCTCCACGAAGTCGCGAGCGACTGAGGTGCCGGCGATGGAGCCGTAGGTGACGTCCGACAGCATCCCGTGGAGGGCGTGACCGAACTCGTGGAAAAGCGTGCGGGCGTCGTCGAAGGTCAGCAGCGTCTTCGGCGAGCCCTTCGCGAAGTTCATCGTGTTGCAGATGATTGGGCGCTGGCGGCCGCCCAGGTTTTTCTGCCCGCGATAGGCGGACATCCAGGCGCCGGAGCGTTTGGAGGCCCGCGCGAAGTAGTCGCCGACAAAGACAGCGATATGCTCGCCGTTGCGAGTCACTTCCCAGACGCGGGCGAGCGGGTGGGGTTTCGGCGCGTCGGGGAGTTGAGTGAAGTTGAGGTCGAAGAGGCGAGACGCGCAGTCAAAGGCGGCTTCGATCATCGCGTCGAGTTCGAGATACGGCTTCAGCTCCGCCTCATCGAGATCATGCTCCGCCTTGCGCTGCTTTTCAGCGTAGTGCCGCCAGTCCCAGGCTTCGATTTCAATGTTCGCGCCCTCTTCCGCCGCCAGCGCCTGCATCGCGTCGCGCTCCTCTAGCGCGCGGGCGCGGGCCGGGGTCCAGACCGCCATGAGGAGGTCGCGCACCCGATCCGGCGTTTTCGCCATCTGGTTCGCCAGTTTGAAGGAGGCGAAGTTGGGGAAGCTGAGGAGCCGCGCCCGCTCCGCGCGGAGCGCGACGGTCTCCGCGATGATCGGGGCGTTGGCCGTCTCCTCCCGCATTTCGCCGCGCGCGGTCCAGGCGCGCCACGCCTTTTCTCGCAGATCGCGGTTGGTGGAGAACTGGAGGAAGGGCGTAATCAACGAGCGGGAGAGGGTGACGACATGGCCGTCCTCCCCCCGCTCCTTCGCCGCCTCCGCCGCCGCCTCGACGGCGAAGTCGGGGAGACCGGCGAGCGCGTCCGGCCCCTCCAGCTTCATGAACCAGTCGGCCTCGTCCTTCAGCACGTTCTGGGAGAAGGCGGCGCCGAGCGTGGCGAGGCGGGACATCACCTCCTTCATCCGGTCGCGGTCGCCGCCGGTCAGCTTGGCGCCGGCGCGGACGAAGCCTTCATGCGTCAGCTTCAGGACGCGGGCCTGTTCGTCGGTTAGGCCGAGCGCGTCCCGCCGCTCCCAGAGATCGTCGATCCGGGCGAAGAGCTTGGCGTTCATCGTCGTCTCGGCGGAATGGCGGGAGAGGACGGGGGCGATCCAGCGCTCGACCTCCCGCATCTCGTCGTCGCTGTTCACCCCGGCGAGATTGAAGAAGACGGAGGCGACGCGGGTTAGCGTCTCCCCCGATCGCTCAAGGGCTTCGATGGTGTTGGCGAAGGTCGGCAGCTCGGCGTTGTCGGCGATGACGTCGATATCGGCGCGGTCCTCGGCCAGCGCCGCTTCGAAGGCCGGTTTGAAATGGGCGGTTTCAATCTGATCGAAGGGCGGCATTTCGAACGGCGTGGACCACGGATCGAGGAGGGGATTGGTCATGGGGATGGTCCTTTTGCGCGGCGACGGGAGCGCAATATGAGGACCCGTTCGGCGCAATATTCAAGGTGGAGCGCGGTTTGGACGCTGGGCGCCTTCCCTTGGGAGACGGCCGCGCCCGCCGGGTCGCAGCCTTTCGTTAAACCTTCGAGGATTCCGGAATACTAGAATCCCGGAATACTAGGATTCTAGAATTCCGGGATTCTGGGATTGTTAACGCCGCCCCTTGAAATGCGCCGATAGGGTGCGCTCTCCAGCGACGCGCGGTCGTCGGCCTGCGCAGGGAAGGGTTTGATCCGCGCACGAAAAAGGGCGCCCGGTTGGGGCGCCCTTCACTTCGGATCTTTGGGGCTTCAGGCCGCCGCCATCACCCGCGTCAGCGCGCCGTCGACAGCGTCGATCATCTCATCGAGGTCGGCCTTCGTCGCCACAAAGCCCGGCGAGAAGCAGAGCGTATTGTTCAGCCCCGGCAGCGACCGGTTCGTCGCCCCGATGATCACCGCATTATTCTTCATGCAGTCCCCGACGACGCCCTGAACCAGCGCCTCCGGCAGCGCCTCGCGCGTCTCGCGGTCCGCCACGAGCTCAGCGCCGCAGAAGAGGCCCTTGCCGCGCACGTCGCCGATGACCTCGTGCTTGCCCTTCAGCTCTTCGAGCTTCCCGAGCAGGTAGTCGCCCATGGTCGAGACGTTCTCCAACAGGTTCTCGTTCTCAATCGTCTCGAAGTTCGCGAGCGCCGCCGCCGGACCGGCCGTGCAGCCGCCGAAGGTGGAGATGTCGCGGAAGTGGGACATCGGGTCCGCCGCGTCGTCCTTGAACATGTCGAAGACGCGCTCCGTCGTCACCGTGCAGGAGATCGCGGCGTAGCCGGAGGCGACGCCCTTCGCCATGGTCACGATGTCGGGCTTCACGCCGTAATGCTGGTAACCGAACCATTCCCCGGTGCGCCCGCAGCCGCAGACGACCTCGTCGATGATGAGGAGGACGTTGTGCTTGGCGCAGATCTCCTGCACCCGGTCCCAGTATCCCTGCGGCGGGGTGATGACGCCGCCGCCCGCCGTGATCGGCTCCAGGATCAGGCCGCCGATCTCATCGGCGCCTTCGCGCAGGATCACTTCCTCGATCGCGTCCGCCGCTTTCACGCCGTAATCCTCGCCCTCCCACTGCGCGCGGTACTCGAGGCAATGGGGGACGGAGATGAAGCCTGGCGTGAACGGCCCGTACATCGCCTTGCGCTCATCCTGCCCGCCGGAGGCGAGGGCGGTGATCGTCGTGCCGTGGTAGTCGCGCTCACGGAAGAGGATCTTGGATTTCTTGCCGCCGTATTTCTGGTGGGAGATCTGGCGGACGATCTTGTAGGCCTTCTCGTTCGCCTCCGAGCCGGAGTTCGAATAATAGACCCGGCTCATCCCCGGCATCTTGGCGATCAGCTTCTCCGCGAAGAGCGCGCCGGGCACGGTGCCCATGGCGCCCGCGAAATAGGGCAGCTTCACCAACTGGTCGCGCACGGCGTTGGCGATCGCTTCGCGGCCGTAGCCGACATTGACGGTCCAGACGCCGCCGGAGGTGCAGTCGAGATGCTCCCGCCCGACCGCGTTCCAGACGCGCATGCCTTTGCCTTCGATGATGACGAGCGGATCGACGTCGTCGAACTTCTTATGCTGCGTCAGGTGATGCCAGACATGGGCCTTATCGGCCTCGACGACGGCGGTGTAGTCGTTACCTGCGTGGATGTTCATCACGTTCCTCCATCCCCGCCCGAAGGCGGCCCAGAATCCATTACGGTTAACCTAACGTCCGGCGCGGGGGCGGGGATACGTCCACCTGTCGCATAATTTTGAGACTTTCGAAGTCATCTGGCGCTATCGATCTGCGCCATTTTGGCACGGTTCAGCTGCTTCGCCGTCTGATCGCGTAAACCGCGCCGCCCGCGAGGAGCCCCCAGAACGCCCCGGAGACGCCGAAGAAGCTCAGCCCGGAGGCGGTCAGGAGAAGCGTCACCGCCGACGCCTCTCGATACTCCGAGTCCTGAAACGCGCCGAAGGCGGCGCCCGCGAAGGCGCCGAGCAGCGCGAGCCCCGCAACGGCCTGGATCAGGATGGACGGCGCCAGCGCCACGAAGGCGGTGGCGAGGCCTGCGAAGACGCCGAGGAGGACGTAGCCGAACCCGGCGGTGATCGCCGCCCAGTAGCGGCGCTTGGGGTCGGAATGCGCGTCCTCGCCCATGCACATGGCGGCTGTGATGGCGGCGTAGTTGCAGGCGTGGCCGCCGAACGGCGCGGCGAGCGCTGACGCGAGGCCTGATAACCCGATGGATAGGCTGGTCTTCGGCGGATAGCCATGCGCCTTCAACACCCCAGCGCCCGGCAGGTTCTGTCCCGCCATCGTCACCACGTAGAGCGGCGCCGCAACGCCGATCAGCCCCGCGATGGTGAAAATCGGCGCCGTGAAAACGGGTTCGGTGATCGCAGCCGCGCCCAGCGCGGCGAAGGCCTCATTCGGCGGCCGCACGCCGAAGACCACGACCGCGACGAAGGCGAGGAAAGCGCCCGGCGCCGACCAGACCTTGCCGATCCGCCCCCCGATCAGCCATCCGCCGAGGATCGCGACGCCCCAGAGCGGGTTGAAGGCGATCGCCTGAAACGGCGCGAGGCAGAGGCCGAGGAGGACGCCCGCCAGCAACGCGTTCGCCAACGGGGTCGGTATCTTCTCCACCAGTTCGGCGAGAGGCCGGAAGGCGCCGGTCGCGGCCAGAAGCGCGCCGCAGATGATGAAGGCGCCGACAGCTTCGGCGAACCCGCCCGGCAGCGCCCCGGTCGTGACGAGCAGGGCCGCGCCCGGCGTCGACCAGGCGAGAGAGATGGGAATGCGCGTCTTCGCCGACAGAAAGATCGCCGTCACGCCCTTGGCGAAGGCGATGGCGGCGAGGCCGGAGGCGGCTTGCGCCTCCGTCGCGCCCATCGCGCGCAGCCCCTCGAGCACGACCGCGAACGAGGAGGCGAAGCCGACGAAGGCGGCGAGCGCGCCCATGAAGACGGCGGAGAAGGAAAGGTCGCGAAGCATCGCCGCGTTATGGAGGAGAACGCGCGGCCCGCGCAATCGGGACTGGACCGAAGCGCGCCCGCCGCCGACAAAGGCCGCCGACAAGGAGATCGCCCATGAGCATGACATTCCCCGAAATGGTCGCCGCCGCCCGCCAGAAGGTCGGCGGGATCAGCGCCGAAGCCGCCGCGGCTGACGCCGACGCCGTGATCCTCGACGTGCGGGAGGCGAAGGAGCTCGCCGACGCGCGGATCGACGGCGAATTCGTCCACATCCCGCTCGCGCAGGTCGGCGCCGAAGCGGAAGCCGATCCGACGCTCGCCGCCGCCAAGGGCTCGAAAGCGATCTACGTGCTCTGCGCCGTCGGCGGCCGGGCTGCGCTCGCGGGGGCGGCTTTGGTCGATCTCGGCTTCGATGCGAAAGTCATCGAGGGCGGCATCGGCGCATGGAGCGCCGCGGGACTTCCGACGACAGGCGGCTGAGCCTCCCGAGACCGAAGGGGCGCCGGCGGGCCTTCGGACGCCCACTGAAAACGTCTCTTTTTCCGTCAAACGACGCGGTCAGCGCCGCCGCGCGCTTCTCATCCGGAGGTTCCAGAGAAGCGATTGCGCAGTTGCAGAAGGTGTGGAACGCCCTGCCCACCGATGCTCCGTCAACGAGTTGGTCGCGAAATTATTTCAAATATTTCAATAACTTATAGTCTTGCCATGCTCTCTTGATCGTCCCACGTTCAGGGTGGTGGAGCGCAACGGCAAGGAAGTGACCGATGAAGACGTTCTACGCGGCCGCGCTGGCGGCCTCCCTCGTCGCCGGACCGATCCCCGGTCTGGCGCAGACTGCGACTGAAACCGACCCCGCCGCTCTGGCGGCCTTCGAACCTAACCGTGCGGCCGCGCATATCGGCCAGCGCGCCATGGTTCAGACGCCGCAGGGCCTCGCGCCCGCCGGCTGGGTCTCCGACGTGCTGATCAACGTGAACAGCGAGACGATCGCCGTGCTGGTGGAGACCGACGCCATGGTCGGCGCGCCCTCCAAACTCGTCGCGATCGACCCGGCGGCGCTCGCCGTGGCTGAGGTCGCTAACGAAGAGGCGATCGTGATCCAGGGCGCGCAGATCGACGATATTCTGGCCGCAGCGCCCTTTGACGACGGCGCCGCGATCGACGACGGCCTGGTGCGTCTGAGCCAAGTCCAGCTCGACACGGACGCCGCCGGCGAAAACGCGACGGTCGCCGAGACGGCGACGACGGAGGAGACGGCGACCGAAGCGCCAGAGCAGCCGCAAGCCATGGTCGCCCTGGCGCCGGAGGAGATCACGCCCGAAGCGCTGGATCAGGCGGAGGTCGTCGATGTCGAAGCAGAATCTCTAGGCGAGGTGCGCGAGGTCGTCACCTCCGCCGACGGCGCAGTCGAAGGCGTCGTCGTCAGCGTCGGCGGCTTCCTCGGCTTCGGCGCCAAATCGGTAGCGGTCCGAATGGAGGAGGTGCAGGTCATGCGCGACCCCGCCGACGGCCACACGATCGTTCAGGTCGCCGCGCCCGAAGCGGCCCTGCGCGAGCGGCCGAAATACGAAGGCTGATCAGGGCCGAGAATTGAAAAGGGCCGGCGTCTCCGCCGGCCCTTTTTCTTTGGCGCGTTCGTCGCTTCAGCTTTCGAGGAAGCTCCGAAGCTTCCGGCTCCGCGACGGATGCTTCAGCTTGCGGAGCGCCTTCGCCTCGATCTGCCGGATGCGCTCGCGCGTAACGGAGAATTGCTGGCCGACCTCTTCGAGCGTGTGGTCGGTGTTCATCCCGATTCCGAAGCGCATGCGCAGCACACGCTCCTCGCGCGGGGTCAGCGAGGCGAGAACGCGGGTCGTCGTATCCTTCAGGTTGCCCTGAATGGCGGCGTCGAGGGGCAGAACGGCGTTCTGATCCTCGATGAAATCGCCGAGCTGGCTGTCCTCTTCGTCGCCGATCGGCGTCTCCAGCGAGATCGGCTCCTTGGCGATCTTCATCACCTTGCGAACCTTCTCCAGCGGCATCTGCAGCTTCGCCGCCAGCTCCTCCGGCGTCGGCTCGCGGCCGATCTCATGGAGCATCTGGCGCCCGGTCCGCACCAGCTTGTTGATCGTCTCGATCATATGGACCGGGATGCGGATCGTCCGCGCCTGATCGGCGATGGAGCGCGTGATCGCCTGGCGGATCCACCAGGTCGCGTAGGTCGAGAATTTATAGCCGCGGCGATATTCGAACTTATCGACCGCTTTCATCAGGCCGATATTGCCTTCCTGAATGAGGTCGAGGAACTGCAGCCCGCGGTTGGTGTATTTCTTCGCGATGGAGATTACGAGGCGCAGATTGGCCTCAACCATCTCCTTCTTCGCGATCCGCGCCTCGCGCTCGCCCTTCTGGACGGTCTGCACGATGCGGCGGAACTCGCCGATGTCGACGCCGACCATCTGGCCGATCTCGCCGATCCCGGCGCGCAGATCGACGATGCCGTCCCGCTCCTTCTCGACCATCGCCGCCCAGCCTTTGCCCTTGAGGACGGAGATGCGGTCGACCCAGCCCGGGTCGAGCTCGGCGCCGCGATACTCTTCGATGAACTCGCGGCGGTTGACCCGGTGCTTGTCGGCGAGCTTCACCAGATCGCTCTCCAGCGTCAGGAGGCGGCGGTTGATGCCGTAGAGCTGGTCGATCAGCGTCTCGATGCGGTTGTTGTGGAGGTGAAGCGAATTCACTTCCTCCACGATCAGCGAGCGGAGCTTCTGATAGGACCGCTCCTGCGTCGCGGAATAGCTCTCGTCATGGGACCGCGCGGCGGTGATGCGCGTCTCCTGCATCTTGTGCAGCTTGGCGTAATCCTTGGAGATCTTGCGGAGCGTGTCGAGCACCTGCGGCTTCAGCGCCGCTTCCATGGCGGAGAGCGACAGGTTCGCCTGCTCGTCTTCGTCGTCTTCCTCACCGTCGCCATCGGCACCTTCCGCGGCGCCGCCTTCTGACGTCTCTTCGTCGTCGTCCTTGGCTTCGGCGGCGGGTTTCTCGTCGCTTCCGCTCGCGTCGCCGTCGGCCTCTTCCCCGTCGACTGCCACTTCTTCCTCGTCATCCGCCTCTTCGGCGAGCGTCCGCCCGAAAGTCGTCTCGAGGTCGATCACGTCGCGCAGCATGATGCGCTCTTCCTCCAGCTCCTCGAGCCAGATGGTGATCGCTTTGAAGGTCAGCGGGCTTTCGCAAAGCCCGGAGATCATCGTGCCGCGCCCGGCCTCGATGCGCTTGGCGATGGCGATCTCGCCCTCGCGGGACAGAAGCTCCACCGTCCCCATCTCGCGCAAGTACATGCGGACGGGATCGTCCGTGCGGTCGAGATTGGAGGTCGTCGATTCCTGCGCGGTGGTCGCGACTTCTTTGCTGTCGGATTTCTTCGCCGCCTCGCCGCCGTCGCTTTCTTCGGCGTCATCGGCGCTTTCTTCGGCTTCGATGACGTTGACGCCCATCTCGGAGAGGAGGCTCATCACGTCTTCGATCTGCTCGGAGGAGACCTGATCCTGCGGCAACGCCGCGTTCAGCTCATCATAGGTGATGTAGCCTTTGGTCTTCGCCTGCGCGATCATCTTCTTGACCGCGGCCTGGCTCATATCGAGCATCGGCCCCGGATTTTCGCGCTGTTCTTCCGTCTGAGTCTCGTCGACGTCTTTGGCGGCCATCTACTGCTCCACGGCGTCCTGACGCGGCTTTGCGCGTCTTAAGGGTCCGAAACACCAGCGAATCACTGATTCGTCAACTCCGGCCCCGATTCCTCTTCACCCAGATTTCCGCGTCCACAAGGCTTTTAAGCTTGGCGGAAAGCTGGCTCTCATCCTCGTCCTCATCAGGCGGCGAAGGCGCGGCTTCGCGGAAACGGCGGCTGGAGACGGCCTCAAGGCGGCGGTCTAGATCCTCCCCGGCGCCTTCCGCCAGTTCGATCTCGGCCTCCGCCACTTCACGCGCCTGAGAGAGCAGCGCGCGATGGCGCGCCAGCGTCTCTTCAAAGCCGTGCTCGGCGATATCGTCCCCTGCATCCGCATCGGCGAAACGCGCCTGGCGCGCCTGCGGCGAGCCGAGAAGGACCGTCAGAGGGGGTTCTCCGTACGCGCGCTCGATGTCTTCGAGCATGACGGAGCGGTCGGCGGTCGCAGCCCGACTGTCGACACACGATATGAGGGCGCGCTTCAGCGTTTCAAGATCGCGGCAAACGAATTCCAGCTCATCGATCAGGTCAAGCTTCCGATCAGCGAGCGTCGGATGGTTGATCAGCGTGAGCAAAAGCACCGCTTCGCGCCCCCGCGCTTCCGCTTCCAGTCCGGCGGCGCGGGCGAGTTGCGACGACTTGAGCGAGGCGCTCGGCAAGCCCTGCGGCGCCCATGCGCCCGCTCGCCGTACGCCATATCCCCCGCCGCGCTGAGCGCCGCCGAAGGACCGCGCGCCCGCAGCGGAGGGCGGCGGCGCGAAAAGCTTCGCGCGCCGCTCCTTGATCGCCTGCCCGTAATGCGCCCGGAGCCCCGGATCGCCGATCTTGGAGAGCGCAGTCCGAAGCCGCGCGTCCAGCGCTGCGCGCCGCTCGGGGCTGTCGAATTCCTGTCCCTCGATCTCCCGCCGCCAGAGCAGCTCCACCATCGGCAGCGCCTGATCCAGCTCCTTGGTCATCGCCGACGGCCCCGCCGCCTTGATCAGGTCGTCCGGATCCTGCCCCTCCGGCATGATCGCGAACCGCAGCGACTTGCCCGCCTCAAGCATCGGCAGCGCGATGTCGATCACCCGCATCGCGGCGCGCAGGCCCGCCTTGTCGCCGTCGAGCGCGATCACCGGCTCATCCGCGATCCGCCACATCAGGCGCAGCTGATCCTCGGTCACCGCCGTGCCGAGCGGCGCGACCGCGTGATCGAACCCGGCCTGCGCCAGCGCGATCACGTCCATATATCCCTCTGCGACGATCAGCGCGCCGGTCTTCGCCGCCGCCTCCCGCGCGGGCCCGTGATTGAAAAGGCTCCGTCCCTTGTCGAAGAGCAGCGTCTCCGGCGAGTTCAGGTATTTCGCCCGCGCCTCCGGGCTGAGCGCCCGCCCGCCGAAGGCGATGCACCGCCCGCGCGCATCCCGGATCGGGAATATGACGCGGCCGCGGAAGCGGTCATAGGGCTGCCCGCCGTCGTCGGGCACGATCACGAGGCCCGCCTCGTCGAGCATCTTCATCTCGACGCCCTTGCCCGTCATGTGATCGCGGAGCGCGGTGCGGCTGTCGGGCGCGAAGCCGATCTCGAACCGATCCACCGTCGCCTCGCTGAGGCCGCGGCGCTGAATGTAATCGCGCGCGCCGAGGCCCTTGGAGGCGCGGAACGAAAGGCGGAAGAACTGCACCGCCTGCTCCATCACCTCGGCGAGCTTCGCGCGACGGTCCTGCTGCTGAGCGGCTTTCGGATCCTGCTGAGGCATCTCCATTCCGGCGTCGCGGGCGAGAACCTCGACGGCCTCCATGAAGCCCATGCCCTCCGCCTCCCGCAGGAAGGTGATGGCGTCGCCCTTCGCGTGACAGCCGAAGCAGTAATAGAACCCTTTCTTGTCCTCGACGTGAAAGGAAGACGTCTTTTCCTGATGGAAGGGACAGCAGGCCCAGTAGTCGCCCTTGGCGGGCTGGGACTTTCGCTGATCCCACGACAGCTTGCGCTCGATCACCTTCGCGATCGAGGTGCGGGCGCGAATCTCATCGAGGAATCCGGGGGGCAGCGACATGCCGGACTATCCCGCACCAACCGCCGCGCCGCAACATCGCTAAGGAGCGCGACCCGTACTTCTTCGCTCCGGAAATATTTCCGCCGGAGGCATATGCCGGGCGCCAGCCCGGCCCCGCCGAGCGACACGCTCCATCGGAAGATGGGGCGGGGTCGCGAAGCGCCCGGCCCAACGGGAAGGGGCGCCGTCAGGCGACACTGACGGGCGGGAGGCCTACCCTACGCGCTTTTCGAAGATCCAGGCCGGCATGGAGAACGGCCCGTCTTCCGTCTCGACGTCCCACATCGTCTCCACGCGAAAGGTCCAGCCGCATTTGCGGTAGAACGCCGCCGCCCGGTCATTCCCCGGGGAGCAGTCGAGGAACGCCACCGTCGCGCCGCCCGCGGCGATCCGCCTCTCGCCGTCCGCCAGCAGGATCTGCGCGACGCCGGCGCCCCGCGCGGCGGCGGAGACGAAGAGCTGATGCAACTCGTCTCCTTTGATCGCGCAAAAACCGAGCGGCGCGCCCTCCGGCCCCGCGACCCGAACAGCGTCGCCCATCTTCGCCAGCCGATCCGCGAAGCTCTCCAGCGTCCGGTGCTTGATCAGCGCCTCCGGCACATTCCCCAGATGCCCGTCCCGCCAGGCGTCGAGCCAGACCTGCGCAGTCGCCCCCACCTCCGTCGGCGACATCATGCGCGGCGCCCACTCAGCCGTCATTCGCCAACGCCTTTGCGATCGCCGACGTCGCTTCGCCCCATCCATGCAGCCGGGCGTGCGCGCCCTCCGCCTCGCCGATCACCGGTTTCAGAAGTTCGGGAAGGACCATATGGAACCGCAACACCTCCGGCGCGTGTTTCGCTGCGCTGGCGTGCTGCGCCACGCTGTCGTCGATGAAGGCGACAGGCGCGTCCGCCCGTTCGACCAGCCATTTCAGCGCCCGTCCCTTGCCGCCCTCGTTCATCACGACGGGCCAGGGCATGGCGAGATCGGCGAGGTTCGCGACCCGGTCCTCCCGAACCTTGGCGGGCGCATTGGTCAGCACGACGATCTGCGCCGCCTCGCTGAGGCGGTGCAGCGCCGCCGCCGCTCCGTCGATCGGGCGCTGCCAGCGCGTCTGCGTTTCGATGAACTCCCAGATCAGCGGCGTGATCTCCTCGCGCGTCAGCGCGGTTCCGTCGGCATGGCGAAGCGCGTTGTCGAGGCGGTACTCCACCAACTCGAAGCGCAGGCCGCGACCCACGCACCAGTCGCGGAAATGCTCCGCGAAATGCACCAGCACCTCATCGGCGTCGACTGCGATAAGCGGTCGGCCCCGCTCGACTTCGGTCGCCTCCAGCTCCGCGAGAACCCGATCCGGCAGAGCATCGGCGTCGTCGGTCGTCCAGGCTTGGGCTTTACTCACTGATCGGGCCTCATCGCTCAGGTCCAGTTCGGAAGATCGCCGCCGGGCAGCGCGGCGCGGGCGCGCAGCGGCGCTTCCGGCGGCGTATCGGTCGCCTCGCAAAACCCCAAAAGCGCCTGCTCGTCGGCCAGGAGGAAATCCAACACGAAGCCCAGAAACTCCGGATCGGCGGCGCGCGTCCGCAACTCGTCCGCGGTCGCGCCGCTGGCTCCCAGAAACGCCCCGGACAGTTCGTCATCCGCCGCGATCCAGCCAAGCGCTTGAATCGCCAGCACTTCAGCCGCCTGACCTGCTTTCGGCGTCATTTTTCCTCAATTGCACAAGGTTTCATTAACCGTTCGGAAGGTAGACCCCGAACCTGTGGAACGGGGCAACAGGAAAGACTAGGCGGGACGTTTGAATGAAGAAGAAAGTGATGGTCATCGACGACGACGCAATGAACCGGCGGCTCTTCAACGTCGTTCTCACATCGGAAGGATATGATACGGTTACGACAGAAGGCGGAACCGATGCGGTTGACCTCGCCCTGAAGGAGATGCCTGATCTCATCCTCCTCGATATGTGCATGCCCGATATCGACGGGCTGAAGGTGAACGAGATGATGAAACAAGACCAACGTCTGGCGGGCGTCCCCGTGATCGCGGTCACGGCGCTTTCCGGCGAACGCCATGCAGCCAAAGCCATGGACGGAGGCTGCGCGGAGTACATCCGCAAGCCGGTGTCGATCCCCGGCTTTCTTCAGAGCGTCAGCCGCTATCTGAACTGAGGCGATGGCGGGCGCTCTCTTCATAATCGATAGCGACGCCGCCCGGCGCGGCGCTTTCGCGGAGCGCCTTCGCCGCCGCTACCACAAGACCGTCGAGTTCGGCGAGAGCGCCAACGCCCTCGCCGCGATCCGGGATCAGCGCCCGGCGATGGTTCTGATCGCGGCGGATCAGCCGGCCCCGCTCGGCATCGAGCTCTGCCGGATAATCAAGACGGAGGCGGTCGACGCAGTCGGCGCGCCTCCGGTTCTTCTCGTCTCCTTCGAGGGCGCGGAAATCGCCCGAAGCGGCGCGCTCGACGCAGGCGCCGACGACATCCTCGTCCTGCCCCGCGACGACGAGGCGATGCTGGCGCGGCTTCGCAGCATCCAGCGCAGTCAAACGGTGTCGGAGGAGCTCGAATTGCGCCGCGCCTCCGCGCTCGATCTCGGGATCGAATGCGAGGACGGGGACGGAGGGCGCCCCCAGGTGCTGATCATCGAACCGAACGGTCTCAGAGACGGGATGGACGGCCGCCATCTCGCGGCGTTGATCGAACCGGTGGTGAGCGCCGACTGCGTCGTCGCGCATGGCGATTTCGACGCCCTCAGACGACTTGAAAAAAACCCGCCGGACGCGGTGATCGTCGCTGAAGCGAGCGCCAGCGCGGCGGAGGAGACCGGCTTTCGCGAAGAGGCGCGGGCGGTCGACCTTATCCGCGCGATCGCGGCGGTGGACGCCGCGCGTCATGCGCCGATCCTGTATCTTCTGAAGCGCGCGCCTTCCGTGACGGGCTCACGCGAGGCGGCGGCGGCGCTGGACGCCGGTGCGCTCGACTGCGCCTATCTCGACCCGGCGGGAGAGGAGCTGTCGCTGCGCCTGCGCGGCCATCTCGCGCGCAAACGCGACGCGGACAGGCTGCGGCGCGTCGTCGACGAAGGTCTGCGCCAGGCCATCCGCGATTCCCTGACCCATTTGCACAACCGCCGCTATCTCGACGCGCACTTCCAGCGCCGCCTGAGCCGCTCGCGAGAGATCAGCGCGCCTTTGTCGGTGCTGATCTTCGACATCGACGACTTCAAGTCGATCAACGATCGTTTGGGGCTCGCCGGGGGAGACGAGGCGCTTCGCCGCTTCGCTTCGCTGCTCTCGGATGAGGTGCGCGCGGCCGATCTGGTGGCGCGCTATGGCGGCGACGAGTTCGTCGTCGTCATGTCCGATACGACCGAAGCGCAGGCGGCGGCGGCGTCCGACCGGCTGCGCAGGAGGATCGCGCAGGAGATGCCCTCGCATTTCGGCCTTACGGCATGCGTCGGCATCGCGGAGGCGGGAGAGGCCGACGCGCGCGCCGAAGACGTGTTCGACCGCGCCGACGCTGCGCTCAGGGCGGCGAAGAAAGCGCGGAAAGCCAGACGAGAGCAAGCGTAGCGGACCTCTTCGCGCCATCTCCAAGCGCGGACGGCATGAGGCCCCCTAGGATCGCGACGAGTTTCCAAACGCCTCGCCATCTGGGTCGAAGCGCCAATCGTCGTCCGCGCGAAGCGCCTTTTCTCGATCTTTCAGTCGCCTAGCCCAACCATCGCTCCGGCGCGAACGCTTACGCATCGCAATTTCGCGTAGCTTTCGCGGGCTTTTCTAGTTTGCTGGAAAACTGGCAATATACTGATTGGGCATCGAAAATTCGCGCGAAACACGAAAAAGCGCGCTTGGCGGCAGCGTCGCTACGACAAGCCCAAGGGCGAAGGACGCCGTGGCCGCTGGCTTTGAAATGCAGGATGACGCAGTAGCCGACCGAAGAGTTTGCTTCGCTACCGACATCTCGGTTCAGCGATGTTGCGAGCGGCGCTAGGCCTCGAGCATCCGGCGGAGAAGCTCCACATCCTCGGCGATCTGGCTGTCGGTGTCGGAAAGGCTCTCCACCCGCTTCACCGCGTGCATCACCGTCGTATGGTCGCGCCCGCCGAACTGCCGCCCGATCTCCGGCAGGCTCTTCGAGGTGAGCATTTTCGAGAGATACATCGCGATCTGGCGCGGCCGCGCCACCACCCGCGCGCGGCGGGCAGACTTCATGTCGGAGAGCCGGAGGTTATAGTGCTCCGACACTTTGCGCATGATCTCGTCGATGGTCACTTTACGGTCTGAGGCGCGCAAGAGATCGGCGAGGCATTCCTGCGCCATGTCCAGCGTGATCTCCCGCCCGACCAGCGTGGCGAAGGCGAAAAGGCGGGTCAGCGCTCCCTCCAGCACCCTTACGTTAGAGGAGATGCGATGGGCGAGAAACTCCAGCACTTTCGGATCGAACTTGATCGACGGATCCTTGAGCAGAGCCGCCTCGGCCTTCGACTGCAGAATGCCGAGACGAAGCTCATAGTCCGTCGGGTGGATGTCCACCACAAGCCCCCACTGGAGGCGAGAGCGGATGCGCTCCTCCAGATGTTCGATGTCGCCTGGCGCGCGGTCGCCTGAGATGACGATCTGCTTTCCGGCGTCGATCAGGGCGTTGAACGTGTGGAAGAACTCCTCCTGCGTGGAGTTCTTGCCGGCGATGAACTGCACGTCGTCGATCATCAGGACGTCGACCGACCGGAACTGCTCCTTGAAGTCGAAGGTGCTGTCGCGGCGGATCGCCTGGATGAAGCGATACATGAACTGCTCGGCCGAGAGGTAGAGCACCTTGCGCGCCGGTGCCCGCTCCGCAATGCGCCAGGCGATGGCGTGCATAAGGTGGGTTTTGCCGAGGCCGACGCCGCCATGCAGGAACACCGGGTTGTAGACGACGCTGTCGTCCTCGGCGACGCGGCGCGCAGCGGCGTAGGCGAGCTCGTTCGGGCGGCCGATCACGAACCCATCGAACGTGAAGCGACTGTCGAGGGAGGCGGAGCGGAGGAATGCGTCCCGCTCGCGAGGCTCGCCTAGCGACATCGGGGCGCCGGCGCTGTCGCTCGCCGCCGGCTGGCCATCCGACTGTTCGCTGGCGGAGAGGGAGCGGCCGTTGACGCTCGCCCCGGCGCTCACGGCGATCTTGGCGCAGCGCGCCCCTGCTTCGTTGAGGGAAGAGACGATCTCATCGCCGTAATGGCGGCTCACCCAGTCGGCGGCGAAGTCGGAGGGCGCGGTGAGGTGCGCCGTGTCGCCCACGACGCCGCCGCACGTCAGCGGCTCGATCCACCGCGCCCATGCCGCGCGGCCGATTTCCGCGCGCACCAATTCTCTCGTCTTGGTCCAGATCGCGTCTTGGCCGGTCGTTTTCGTCATCTAATCCCCCCGCGCCCGCCCCGTTAGACGGGCGCGTCCGTTCGCTCTTGTTTTTTTCTTCAGCTTTGACGCCAGGGGAGCCCCTGCGCCTTCCACCCATTGACCTGGCCCCGCTGTCCCTGCGGAGTTGGATCGCCTTCGAAACCACCCGTCACATTCACGCAGCGCAGATCGCGCCCCGCTTCCTCAGCCGCGGCTCTCACCGCCAGCGCCGCATGGAGCGATCGAACGCCCGAACGACACAGGAAGAACACCGCTTCCGCTCCGACTGCGTCGATGGCGCCGAGCGCGCGCTCCGCGAAATCGTCGGCGACCGCCATCGAGGGGTAGGTCTGCCATTCGATCAGCGCGAGGCGGCGCTCCGGAAGCGAGGGAAGACCGACGAAGGTCCATTCCTCGCGGGTCCGGACATCAATGACGAGGACTTGCCGCTCCGCCGAAATCGCCGCCCAAACATCTTTGGGCTCAGCGTGTTCGACGTGCGTCTCGATCATTGAATGCCAGCGAATCTGCGGTTTCTTCGAGAGGAAGGTAGGCGTCGGGTCGACATGCGTTCAACAGGAACTCGACTTGGGTTCGGCAAAAAAAGAACTTGTATTACGTAGACTCGAATAATTGAGACGCTGCCAGATTCGGAGGAAACGCAAGCGCTCAAATAATATATGAGCTGAGCGACATCCGCCACTTCAGCTTTACTATCATTTTACTACAGAAAGGTCGCGCCTGCATCGTGTGCGACCGGCGGGAAGCATGGCGCCGCGGCGCGATTCCCTCAACTGGACCAAACGCAGAACATGACGCCTGAGTGACGAAATGTTAAAGGCGCCCCCGGCTAAAGCCGGGCGCGCCTTTGCATGAACTCGCTCTAAGGAAGTTAAGCGGAAACCGCTTTCACCCGAGCGGCGAGGCGGGAGATTTTCCGGCTCGCGGTGTTCTTGTGCATCACGCCCTTGGTTGCGCCCCGCATGATCTCGGGCTGCGCGGCCTGCAGCGCCGCTTTGGCTGAGGCGGCGTCGCCAGAGGCGATGGCTTCCTCGACCTTGCGGAGGAAAGTCTTGATCCGGCTGCGGCGCGCGGTGTTGACCGCCGTGCGGCGCTCGATCTGGCGGACGCGCTTTTTGGCTTGCGGCGAATTGGCCATGTCTGATTCCGTTGTCTCTAGAAGAACGAGCGGCGCTGATACGCCGCGTCCCGCCTTCTGTCAACGCGCGCCTGCGCCGCTTTCGCCAGGGTCGGCTTTCAGTCCGTCGGAGCGAGCGCCTGATTGATCCAGTCATAGGCGGCCGGGAGGTTGAGCCGCCGGGTGACGATCGCCGGATCGGACCGCAATTCAGCGGCTGCCCGGCGAAGGCGTTCGGCCTCTTTAACGTCCCCCGCCTTTTCGAGCGCGCTCGCCTGCAGATGCTTCAGACTGCGCACATTGGGGTAGAGGTCGGCGGCGTCGGCGATGTCCTGGGCCGCCCCGCGATAATCCTCAGCGCCCAGCCGCGCTACGGCTTTGAGGTAGAGCCGATACGGCAACATGATGTTGGAGGCCCCGCGCGAGGTGAGACGGCCAAACGCCGCGACGGCGTCCTCGAACCGCTCTTCGAGCATGAGGATCATGCCCTCCAGTTCGTGACATTCCAGATATGCGGGATTGATCTCCCGCGACCGTCTCAGGTCCGAGCGCGCGCCCGCGACGTCGCCGAGAACGTTCGAGCGGAGAAAGCCGCGCGTCCAGAACACGTAGTCGCTCCGCGGCGCAGCCTCGACGGCGAAATCCAGCGCGCGGACCATGTCGTCGGCTTTGTCGGCAGCGAACCGTTCGTGACGCGCCATCGTCACCATGATCTGCGCTTCGACGCGCATCGTCTGGGAGATGGCGTCTTCGGGATTGAGGGCGGTCGCGCGCTCCATCAGATCGCACCCGTAAGCCCACCCTTCGAGGGTCATCTTGTAGAAGTAGTTCGCCGCCCGCGCGCGCAGCTCGGACACCGACAACTCCGCATCGGGAAGATGGGCGAGCCGGTCGCCTTCAAATGCATTCGTGTAGACGCGAAGATCGCCCTCCGCCTGTTCAAGCGCTTCATCGCTGAACGCGAAGACGTCCTCGGCGTCGCCGTCGTAGTTCTCCGACCAGACCGGACGCCCCTCTTCGCGGAGGATCAGCGTGAGACTGAGCCGCCCCTTGCCCGCCGCGAGGCGCAGCCGGCTTCGAAGGTCGTAGTCCGCGTCCGCGTTCTCCTCGGTCGCGTCGAGGACGCGAATGCCCTGCCGGCGCGACATGCGGATCAGGAGCTGCTCGCGGATGTCTTCGGCGACGGCGCGCGTATCCGCGTCCACCGGAATGGAGGCGATGGGCCCCACGGCGATCGACGCCACATCGCCCGCCCGTCGCGCCGGGCCCGGCGAAGGGCGCCATTGGTAGAGCCGGACGGGCTGCGAGATGTTCTTCAGATTGAAGGTGCCCGCATCCGCCAGCCCCTCCGTCTTCGCCGTGGGCAACTGTCGAAAGAAATCCTCAGAAACCATAAGGCCGCCCGGCGGGGCTTCGGATTGCACGCGTTGCGCGATGTTCACGCCGCTGCCGTAGAAATCATCGTCATCCTCGATGATCTCGCCGATATGGCACCCGACCCGGAGACGTATTCCGGGATGCCCGGCGAGCCCTGTTTGCACGTCCACGCCGCTCGCGTGCGCTGAGGCGACTGACGGAAACTCGATGATCCAGCCGTCTCCGAGACGTTTCAGAACGACCCCGCCCTGCGCTTCGACGATCGGCTCGAAAAGCTCGGATTTCAGCAGGCGGACGGCGGAGAGCGCCGCGTCCGCATCCTTTTCCATCATGCCGGAAAAGCCGACGAGATCGGCGAACATGAGGACCGTCAGCCTGCTGTTCTCAACCGTCACCGCTGACACCTCGCGCAATAGAAGCTCGACCTCCCGGACTGGACGATCCGGCGCACGAAGCCCTTGCAGCCCGGCGTCCGGCAGGCTTCGCCTTCCTGATCGTAGACGGCGAATGAGTGCTGGAAATAACCCAGCTCGCCATCCGCCTGTCGGTAGTCCCTCAGAGACGATCCGCCCGCTGCGATGGCGTCGGCGATGGTGGCGTCGATCTCCACCGCCAGCCGGTCGATTCGCTCACGGCTGATCGACCCGGCCATGCGCTTCGGCGATATCCCGGCGCGCCAGAGCGCTTCGCAGACGTAGATATTGCCGAGCCCCGCGATGATCTTCTGATCGAGCAGCGCCGCCTTTATCGGCGTCATCTTTCCGGCGAGCCGCTCCGCCAGATAGCCGGCGTGAAAGGCGTTGGTCCGCGGCTCCGGCCCCAATGACGCGAGAAGCTTCTGCGTCCCCATCTCCCCCGTCGGGAAAAGGTCCATCGCTCCGAACCGACGCGCGTCGTTGAAGACGATGCGGGCGCCCCCCTCCATCCAGAACTCCACGTGATCGTGCTTCTCGTGCCCGCCCGCGTCGTGGTGGAAGTCGCCGATCGGCGCCTCGCCCACCGTCATCCGCCCCGACATGCCGAGATGGATCAGCAGGGTCTCTCCGTTATCCAGATCGCCGAGGATGTATTTCGACCGCCGCCCCAGCCGCGTGATCCGCCGGCCCGTCAGCCGCTCCGCGAACCGCTCTGGCAGGGGCCAGCGCAGGTCGAGGCGGCGCTGGATCGCGCGTTCGATCACCCGCCCTTCCATGGCGGGGGCGAGGCCCATGCGGACGGTCTCAACCTCGGGCAGTTCGGGCATCTCTTCTCCTGCGGCGCCGCCGCCATGGCGGCGCGCGACCTTCGGGGCTATGTAGCGCGATATGACCGACCAGAACGACCCTTCCAAGACAACCCATTTCGGCTTCCGCGACGTGGCGGAGGCGGAGAAAGCGGGCCTCGTCCACGGCGTCTTCTCATCCGTGGCCTCGAACTACGACGTGATGAACGACGTCATGTCGCTCCGCATCCACCGCCTCTGGAAAGAGGCGATGATCGACTGGATGGCGCCGCGGCGCGGGCAGTCGATGCTGGATGTGGCGGGGGGCACCGGCGATATCTCCTTCCGGACGCTCTCCCGCCTCGATGGCGACGGCACCGCCACGATCTGCGACATGACGGCCCCGATGCTGGTCGAAGGCCGCAAGCGGGCGGAGGCGGAGCATCTCTCCCACGCGCTCGACTGGGTCTGCGGCGACGCGATGAAGCTGCCGTTTCCGGATTGGACGTTCGACGTCTACACCATCGCCTTCGGCATACGGAACGTGACGCGCATTCAGGATGCGCTGGCAGAGGCCTATCGCGTGCTTAAGCCGGGCGGGCGATTCCTCTGCCTTGAGTTCTCCCATGTCGACCCGCCGCTGATGCGGAAGGCTTATGACCTCTATTCCTTCAACGTCATCCCCCGCATGGGTCAGATCATCGCGAAGGATCGGGACAGCTATCAGTATCTGGTCGAATCGATCCGCCAGTTCCCGGATCAGGAGACCTTCGCGGGCATGATCCGCGACGCCGGGTTCTCCCGCGTCGCCTATCGCAACCAGACCCTCGGCATCGCCGCCATCCACTCGGGCTGGCGCATCTGATGCTACTGCGGGTCATCCCGAACACCTGGCGCCTCGCCCGCGTCCTCGCGACCTTTCGCAAGACCGGCGCGATGGAGAAGGTGCTCGACGCGTTCGAGGCGCCCAAACGCCTCCGCCTCCCTCTGATGATCCTCACCGCGCCCGGGCTTCTGGTCGGCAAGAAGGGCGACCCGTCGCTTCCTCCCGTAGCCCGCGCGATAAACGCGCTCGGTCCCGCCTATATCAAGTTCGGCCAGATCCTCTCGACGCGGCCCGACGTGATCGGCCCGGACCTCGCCAAAGACATGAGAACGCTGCAGGACAAGCTGCCGCCCTTCTCCATGGACGAAGCGAAGAAAGCGATCCGCCAGTCGTTGGAGAGCGAGGTCGAGGAGCTTTACGACGACTTCCAGCCGCCCATCGCCGCCGCCTCCATCGCGCAGGTCCACCCCGCATGGGACAAGGTGACGGGTCAAAAGGTGGCGGTGAAGATCCTCCGCCCCGGCATCGAGCGGCAGTTCCGCAAGGACATCTCCGCCTTCTACATGATCGCCGGGTTCATGGAACTGTTGGCGCCGCAGGCGAAACGCCTACGCCCCCGCGCGGTCGTGGACCATTTCAACGGCGTCGTGACGGCGGAGATGGACCTGCGGCTGGAGGCTTCCGCGGCCTCCGAATTCGCGGACAACGTGAAGGACGACGAAGGCTTCAAGGTGCCGGAGATCGTCTGGCCCCTCTCCGCCCGTCGCGTGATGACGGCGAGCTGGGTCGAGGGGACGCCGATGGGCGACAACGACGCCCTGATCGCCGCCGGGCACGATCTGGAGCGTCTCGCGGAACGGGTGATCCAGGTCTACCTTCTCCAAGCGCTCCGCGACGGCTATTGGCACGCGGACATGCATCAGGGGAACCTGAAGGTGGCCGCGAACGGCGACATCCTCGCCTATGATTTCGGGATCATGGGGCGGATCGACAAGCTGACCCGCCGCTACTACGCCGAAATCCTGCTCGGCTTCCTCCGCCGCGATTACAAGCGCATCGCGGAGGTGCATTTCGAAGCCGGTTACGTTCCGGCGGATCAGGACGTCGACCAGTTCGCACAGGCGCTCCGCTCCATCGGAGAGCCGATCTTCGGGCAGGACGCCTCCCGCATCTCCATGGCCCGCCTGCTCGCGCATCTCTTCGAAGTGACGGAGCGGTTCGGGATGACGACCCAGACGCAGCTGATCCTCCTGCAGCGCTCGATGGTCGTGGTGGAGGGCGTTTCCCGCTCCCTTGACCCGAACGCCAACATCTGGTCGGCCGCCTCGCCCATCGTGGAGCAATGGATCCGCGACAACCTCGGTCCCAAGGGCGTCTTGCGCGACACCCGCGATGCGGTGATGACGCTCAGCCGCATCGGCCCCCGCCTGCCGGAACTGGCGGAGAAACTGGTGCGCATCGCCGAGCGGGAAGAACAAGAGGTCGCCAAGGCCGAACGCGGCTTCGGCTGGGCGCTCTGGCTGGCCGCCGGGATCGCGGCTGGCGCCGCCGGGATGTGGGCGGCGGGCTGACGGCGATTGCGCGCGGCCGGGTTGCGCGTTCCCGACAAGGCGCAGCTCCTTCCAGAGCCCTTGAATCCTAAGGAAGCTGTCTCGCTTCAATCCACGCGACTGGTGCGTTGGCGGACGTGCGTGAGATAAAAAACTCGCGTCGTCTGCGCATCGGGGACGTTCCACAAAGCAACTTACCAAATGGTAGGTCCGCATGGAGACAGGTGTCCCCGGAGCAACCTGCGAAATCGCCGACCCGACAGAAGCGCCCAAACTATGAGCGGCTTTCGCCTTACCCTTTTCGGACGGACTCTCCGTTTAGGCGAAGCGTCAACTCAGCCAAGCCCGCTACAGGCGTCGTCTTCGCACCTGCTTCAGCGAAGATGCGACCCTAGCTACGCGAGACCCTCTTCCTCCAGCAGGGTCCGGCCATGGCGGTCCTCGATCTCGATCACCCAGACGTCGGGATCGTAACCGCGCTGGCGGGCGACGGCTTCGTCGACCTCATGCTCCGGCGCGTCCTCCGACAGCGGCCCCCAGACCCGCTCGAAATCCGGGCCCATCACGCGGTGATAGGCTGAACCGCGGCCATCCATAGTGGCGAGCTTGACGATGACGGCCCCAGCAGTCGCTTCGCCTTTGGCTGTGACGAAGGCGGGAATGGCGGCCTGCTCCAGCCGGGCGATATAGGCGGAGACCCAGATATGGGTCGCAAGCCGCGCCATCACTGGCCGTCGCTGAAATCGAGGCCCATCGCCTCGTAGCGCTCTTTCTCGTCCAGCCAGCCGGGGCGGGATTTGACCTCGAGGAAGAGGTGGCATTTCCGGCCCAGAAGCTCCGCGATGTCCTTGCGCGCCTCGGCGCCCACCGCCTTGATCGTCTCGCCGCGTCGCCCAAGGACGATGCCCTTATGGCCGTCGCGCTGGACGTAGATGATCTGTTCGATCCGGGCGGCGCCGTCCTTCTGGTCCGTCCAGTTCTCCGTCTCCACCGTCAGCTGATAGGGCAGCTCCTGATGGAGGCGGAGGGTCAGTTTCTCCCGCGTGATCTCCGCGGCGATCATGCGGAGAGGGAGGTCGGAAATCTCGTCCTCGGGATAGAGGAACGGCCCCTCCGGCATCTCCCCGCCTAGCCATGCGCGAAGATCCCCCACCCCATGCCCGCGCTCGGCGGAGATCATGAAGGTGGAGGCGAAATCGCGGCGCTCGTTCATTGCGGCGGTCAGCGCCAGCAGAGCCTCCGCCTTCACCCGGTCGATCTTGTTGATGATGAGGGCGACCTTGGCGTTCGGGCGCTCCGCCAGCGTCTCAAGAATTCGCTCGACGCCTTCGGTGATCCCGCGATGCGCTTCGATGAGGAGGCAGATGACGTCCGCGTCCTCCGCCCCCGCCCAGGCGGCGGCGACCATCGCGCGGTCGAGGCGGCGGCGCGGCTGGAAGAGGCCCGGCGTGTCGACGAAGACGATCTGGGCGCGGTCTCCGCCTTCCAGATCGGCCATCGCGACGCCGCGCAGCCGGGCGCGCGTCGTCTGCACCTTATGGGTGACGATGGCGATCTTGGCGCCGACCATCGCGTTGAGGAGCGTGGATTTGCCGGCGTTCGGCTCTCCGATCAGGGCGACAAACCCGGCGCGGGTGTTTTCGGTCATCTCAGATCCCCAGCTCGGCGACGAGCTTCGCCGCCGCTTCCTGTTCCGCCGCGCGTTTGGAGCGCGCCTCCCCTTCCGCCCGCTCGCCGCTTTGCAGGCTGACCGCGATGCGGAAGACGGGGGCGTGGTCGGGGCCGCTGCGCCCGACGGTCTCGTAGCGCGGCGGCTTCAGCGACTGGCCCTGCGCCCATTCCTGCAGGTGGGTCTTGGCGTCGCGCGGCGCCTCCGCGCCCTGAGCGTCGATCCGCCCGCCCCACTGGCGCATGACGAAGGCGCGGGCGGCGGTCTCTCCGCCATCGAGGTAGATGGCGGCGATCACCGCCTCCATCGCATCGCCGAGGATGGCGGTCTTGCGCTTGCCGCCGGTCTTCACCTCCGACTTGCCGAGGCGCAGCGCCTGATCGACGCCGACGGCGCGGGCGACCTCGGCGCAGGTCTCCTTGCGGACGAGCTCGTTGAGGCGCGGGGCGAGGTCGCCCTCCGCCTCCTCCGGGAAGCGCGCCACCAGCGCTTCGGCGATGCAAAGGCCAAGAACCCGATCGCCGAGAAACTCCAGCCGCTGGTTATGCGGGCGCGCCGGCGACGTGGCGGAGGGGTGCGTTAGCGCCTCGTCCAGCAGCCCGAGGTCGCTGAAGGAGTGGCCGAGGCGTTCGGCGGCGGCGGTCAGCGTGGGATCGGGACCAGCCAAGATCCTACCGCAGCGAGGTCAGGAAGCGGTCGAAGCGCCAGTTCCAGATCTCATAGAACGCCCCGGCGGAAGAGACCGCGATGACTTCGGCGCGCCCAACGAGGTTCTCGAAGGGCACGAAGCCCACGTCCATCCGGCTGTCGGTGGAATTGTCGCGGTTATCGCCCATCAGGAAGAAATGCCCGTCCGGCACCTCGAAAACGCGAGTGTTGTCGGAGGCGCGGGTGAGGTTCGCGTCGGCGTTCAGGACGGTGTAGCTGCGCCCGTTCGGCAGCGTCTCCTCGAACGCCTCCTTGACGCACATCAGCTCGCCGTCGATCTGCCGCTTGTCGAGGCAGCGGGTGCGCGCGGGGTCGATTTCCTCCACGAAGGGGCCAATGGCGAGCTGCGCCGCCGGACGATCGTTGATGTGGAGGATGCCGGAACGCATCTGGATCCGGTCGCCGGGCATGCCGACGATGCGCTTAATGTAATCCTCGCCCGTGCGCGGGTGCTTAAAGACGGCGATGTCGCCCCGCTCCGGCGCGGAGCCGAAAAAGCGTCCGTCGAAAGGCCCCATCGACCAGGGGAAGGAGTGTTTCGAGTAGCCGTAGCTGTATTTCGAGATGAAGAGGTAGTCGCCGATCAGCAACGTCTCCTTCATGGAGCCCGACGGGATCCAGAATGGCTGGAACAGGAAGGTTCGGAACACCACGGCGATCAGGATCGCGTAGATCACCGTTTTCACGGTTTCGCCGAAGCTGTCCTTCTTTTGTCCGGGTTTGGTCTTGGCCAAAACGCTCTCCATCCAAGCGGCTGCGCTTGTGTCCCGCGTCAGGGTGGGTGTCAAGGCGAGGCCGCCTCAGGCGGACAGGGCCGCCTCTTCCTCCGTCAGCGCTTCGATCACGACGAAGGCCTGCGCATATGGGTGATCGTCGGTGATCGTGACGTGGATGCGCGCGACGCGTCCAGGCGGGATCAGCTTCGCCATCCGCTCCGCCGCCCCGCCCGTCAGCTCCATAGTCGGTTTGCCCGACTTGAGGTTGACGACGCCCATCTCTTTCCACGCGACGCCCATACGGAGGCCGGTGCCGAGGGCCTTGGAGCACGCCTCCTTCGCGGCCCAGCGCTTGGCGTAGGTCGCGGCCTTTTCCTTGCGGCGGTTGGCCTTGGCCTGCTCCAGTTCGGTGAAGACGCGGTTTTCGAAGCGCTCGCCGAAGCGGTTCAGCGTCTTCTCGATGCGGCGGATATCCGCGAGGTCGGTGCCGACGCCGACGATCATGCGGTCGCCCTCCCGGAGATCAGCGCGATCCCCGCGCCGCCGAGGATCGCCGCCGCCGCGCCCTCGATCCAGCGGCGGAGCGCGGCGTAGGCGCGTTGCGCGCGGGCGGTTGAGAAGACGAGCGCGTAGGCGAGGTAGTTCCCCGCTCCGATGGCGGCGCAGATCGAGGTCAGGAGCCAGAGGTCCGCGGCGGCGGCGTCCGTCGGCAGGCCGACCGCGATGGCGGCGGCCCAGGCGATGGCGGCTTTCGGGTTGGAGAGGTTCAGGAGTAGACCGGCGCCGAAGGCCCGCCCCTGCGGCGGGGGCGGCGCTGCGTCCTCCGCCGGGCGCATGGCGGCGCGGGCGGATTTCCAGGCGAGCCAGATCAGGACGGCGCCGCCGACGAAGCGCAGGATCGTCAGCGCCGTCACGGAGCCGAGAACGAAGGCGCCGAGGCCCATGGCGACCAAGAGACCCCAGAAGGCGAGGCCGATCGTCAGGCCGACGGACATGGCGAGCCCCGCGCGCCGTCCGGCGCGCATGGATAGGCCCATCAACGCGAGGTTGGCGGGGCCCGGCGTCGCGGCGGCGATCAGAAAGGCCAGCGCGGGGGCGAGAAACTCGAAACCAGTCATGCCGTCACCGCCATTTGATCGAACAGCCCATGGAGGCGTGCTGTACCTCCGGCCCCTCGCCCGTAGCCGCGATCAGGCGCATCGCTTCGACCAGTTCGCGCGGCGCATCAGACGGCGGCGGAGCGGTTTTGCCGACATCGAGACGTCCGCGATAACGGATCACGCCGTCTTTTGAGAGGCCATAGATGTCGGGCGTGCAGACGGCGTCCCAGGCGCGGGCGACCTCCTGGGTCTCATCAAAGAGATAGGGGAACCCGAACTCGTGCGCTTCGGCGAAGCGCTTCATGTTCGGAAAGCTGTCCGCCGGGTAGGAGGCCGGATCGTTGGCGGAGATAGCGACGAAGCCGATCCCCTCACCCGCCAGCGTCGCGGCGTCGGCGACCATGCGGTCGATGACGGCGACCACATAGGGGCAGTGGTTGCAGATGAAGGCGACGACGGTTCCGTTCTCTCCCGCCACGTCGGCGAGGCGATAGGTCTCGCCATCCGTTGCGGGCAACTCGAATTCGGGCGCGGCGGCGCCGACGCCGCCGGATGATGTCTCTAGGCTCATGCGCCGGACCTTACGTCCGCGCCGACAGAACGCCAATGGCGGCCCCGCCGAAGAGCACGCCGAAGATCGCCTCGAACCAGCGGCGGGCGGCGGCGTAGCGGCGCATGGCGGTCTCGGTGGAGAAGAGGAGCGCGTAACCGACGAAGATCAGGATCGACCCGGTGAAGAGGAATGCGCCGACGGCGACCAGCGCCTCGATCCCCGAGCCGGGCGGCACGGCGATGGCGTAGACCGCGCCCCAGGACAGGATCGCCTTGGGGTTGGTCGCGTGCAGCATCACCCCGCCCCAGAAAGCCTTTCGGGGCTCTTGCGGCATGGCCTGCGCCAGTTTCGGCGCCCCGGGCTTCATGGCGGAGTGGATCGACTTGACCGCGAGCCACAGGATGTAGGCGGCGCCGACATAGCGCAGAAGGTCCGCGAGCCATGCGTTCGCCAGCATCGCCGCGCCGAACCCGGCCGCCGCCGCGACCGCCCATGCGGCGGAGGCGACGAGGATGCCGAGCGCCAGCGCCAGCGCGGTCTTCCGTCCCCGCGCCATGCCGGTGGAGGCGAGCGCGAGCGTGGCGGGGCCGGGACTGCCGCCGCCAATGAGCCACGCGACGTAGAGGAGCGCGAGCTCCCAGCCGGTCACGCGGCGCCCTCGCCGAACGCCTCGCGGCGGGCGCGGTCCATGATCTCGCGCATCCTGCGGATCGCGCTGTCGAGGCCGGAGAAGATCGCTTCGCCGACGAGGAAATGGCCGATGTTCAGCTCCATCACTTCCGGGAAGGCGGCGACCGGTGGGGTGGTGTCGAAGGTGAGCCCGTGGCCGGCGTGAACCTCCAGCCCGAGCGAATGGCCGAAGGCGGCCATCTCGCGCAGCTTCTCCAGTTCAGCGTCGCGCTCATCGAAGCGCCCTTCGGCGTGAGCGTCGCAATAGGCCCCGGTGTGCAGTTCGATCACCGGAGCGCCGATGCGCGCGGCGGCTTCGATCTGGCGCTTGTCGGCGGCGATGAAGATGGAGACGCGACAACCCGCGTCCGCCAGCGGCGCGATGAAATGGGCGAGGCGGTTCTCCTCGCGCGCGACTTCCAGCCCGCCTTCCGTCGTCCGCTCCTCCCGCCGCTCGGGCACGATGCAGACGGCGTGGGGTTTGTGGCGGAGGGCGATGGCCTGCATCTCCTCCGTCGCGGCCATTTCGAAGTTCAAGGGGACGGAGATCGCGTCCATGATCCGCTCGATATCGCCGTCCATGATGTGGCGGCGGTCTTCGCGCAAGTGAGCGGTGATACCGTCCGCCCCCGCCGCCTCCGCCAGTTTCGCGGCGCGCGCCGGGTCCGGCGTGTCGCCGCCGCGGGCGTTCCGGATGGTGGCGACGTGGTCGATGTTCACGCCGAGGCGCAGGCGGCCGAGCGGTTGGACGGGCATGGCTGATGGTCCTCCTCTCCGGACAGCTTAGCGCCGGACGCGCGGGTTCCCACCCTCGAAATCCGCAAATTCCGTGAAGTCGGCGATCAGCTTTCGCTTAGACTACTCCGCCGCATCCAGCCGCAAGCGCACCGCGTAAGCTGCGATGATGTGCCTGCGGGCGGCGTCTTCGGCGGCGTTTTCGTCGCGCGCTTCGATGGCGTCGACGATGATCTCATGCTCCTCATTGGAGCTGTCTATGCGGCCGGGGGCGGAGAAGGTCGTGTTGCCGAGAAGCGCCAGCGAACGGCGCACCGGGTCCAGCGTCTGGATCAGATAGCGGTTGTGGCTCGTCAGGTGCAGCTGCCGATGAAAGCGCTTGTTCGCCTGGCTCTGGGCCTTCGGGTCGTTGATCTTGCGGTCATCCGCGATCATCTCCCGCAACAGCTGGATTTCGGCGGGGGAGGCGTGACGGGCGGCGAGGCGGGCGGCGAGCCCCTCCATCACTTCGCGGACGGCGTAAAGCTCCCCCAGCTGGTCGTAGTCTAGCGTCGCGACCACCGCGCCCTTGCGCGGCTCATGGGTGACGACGCCCTGCGTCTCCAATCGGCGCAGCGCCTCGCGCACTGGCGTGCGGCTTACGCCGAAGCGGGCGGCGAGGTCGGTTTCCAGGAGGCGCGCGCCCGGCGGAAACTCGCCTTCGTCGATCGCATCGAGGATCTGCAGGTGTAAATCGCGATCGTCAGCTTGTTCAGTCATTACTGTCACCTCTTGTTGACAGAATGACCTTCGCGAACGCCGTTCGCAACCCCGTCCGCTTGACCATCGCCATCCCACCGCTGAGGGTCGACGCGAAGAGGACCGCCCATGCTCGATCGCGACGTCGCCGCCGAAGTCAGGAAGCTCACCTCCGACGGGGAGCTGCTCGCCGCCGTCGACCTGGCGCGCGACGAGGCCCCGCAAGCGACGACGCTCGCCGACCGTCACGCCATACAGATCGAGGAGGTCGTCGCCCTCGCCCGTATGGCCTCGCTGGAGGAAGCGCAGGAGAAGTTTCGCGAGTACGGGCTGGCGGAGGCGCTCGACAGCCGCGCTCGCTCGCTCACCGCGCGTTTCACCAAGGACCTTGGTTTCGAGGCGGAAGGAGAGGAGCGCGTCAGCCTGCTTTGCGAAAGCCGGGACATCTATCTGGACATCGCGCGGCGTCACGATGCCGACGGCGAGGAGCCGGATCGAACGCAGTTCGAATACAACGGGATCAATGCGCTCACGCTGTCGTCGATCATCGGCGACATGACCCCGGTGCGCGCGATAGCGGAGACGCTTTCGGCGACGACGCCCTCACGGAGTTACTGGAGCTGGGCGACGCGGGCGGAGCTGCTTCTCGCCTCCGGCGCCGGGGACGCCGAAATCATCGACGCGCTCGAGACGGCCATCGGCATCGACCCCGACAATATCGGCGGACGGGCGACGACATATCGACAGATCGCGCGGATAGATCCGCGACACCCGGCGCTCGCGATCCTGAAACCGGGGCCGGTCGTGCATTACTCCGGCCACATGATCGCGCCGGTCGGGGCGGAGACGGGGCGCATACTCGCCAGGAACGAAGGCGAACTCACGCGCCGCATCGAAGCCGAGCTGGACCGGCTCAACCCCTCCGCCATCTACGGCTCGCTCGCCTCCGGCGTCGATCTGATCGCGGTCGAATGGGCGTTGAAGCGGGAGCTGGACGCGCGGGTTTTCCTGCCGTTCGGGCGGGAGCATTTCATCGAAACCTCCATCGCCCCCGCCGGACATGAGTGGACCATGCGCGCGCGGCGCTGCCTGCGCGACCCGAAAGCCAAGGTGGCGACCCTAACCGACGACGCGCCGATCACCGGCGACGACGAGGCGTATCGCGCGGTCTCCCGCGTCGCGATGGGCGGCGCGATGCTGCGGGCCGCGCATATCGGCGCGGATGCGGTGCAGCTGCTGGCGTGGGATGGAGAAGAGACCGGCGGCGTGGCCGGAGCCTCAGCGGATCGCGCGATGTGGCTGGCCACCGGCAACCCCATGGTGGAGATCGACGTCGCCGATCTCGGATCGAACGCGCGCGTCGCAACGTCTGCGCCCGCAGTGGAGACGAACCGCCATGCCCGGTCGATCGTCTTCGGCGACGTCAAAAATTTCTCCAAACTGAAGGAGCCGCAACTACCGGTCTTCGTCGAGCGGGTGATGGGCGCGGTGGAGGCGTCGCTCGGCGCGGCGGAAGCGCGGTATGGCGACGGCGCCATCCTTTTTCGCAACACATGGGGCGACGGCGTCTTCGCCGTATTCGAGGCTGCGGCCCCCGCCGCGTTTTTCGCGCTCGACCTGCAGGGCCGGATGGCCGGGCTTCAGACCGGAAAGGAGGAGGGCGAACCGAGCCTGCCGCCCGAGCTCGCGATCCGTCTCGGTCTGCACCACGGCGTGGTTTATCGTTTGCGGGAGCCTGTGACTGGCGCTCAGAACTATTTCGGCGAAGCGATCGCGCGTGCGGCGCGGATCGAGCCGGTGACCGAAGCCGGACGCATTTTCGTCTCCGAGGAGTTCGCGGCCGAACTCGCGCTCGACCCCGAAAGCCCTGCTGAGGCGGAGTATGTCGGCGAGAAGGACACCGCGAAGAAGTACGGGCGGTTCCGGCTCTATCGCATCAAACCGCGTTAAGCCTCGCAGCCGGGCGTCTAGATCGAGGCCCCGCCTTTGGCGCCCCTCCCGCCTCAAAACCGAACGCCCGCCGACTGCGCGGCGGGCGTCCTCCGGCCTCACATGACCGGAACGCGAAGCGGAGGTGGAGGGCCCGCACCCCGCGCGGATCCTCAGGCGAACTTGCGGGTCTCATAGGCGGCGGCGAAGACCAGCGCGAAGAGCACGTGACCCCAGAGCGCGACCCAGGTGATGCCGGAGAAGCCGAGGAAAGCGGGCGCGCCGGTCACCAGATGCGCCATCACGTAGAGGGCGAAGACCCAGAGGACGACGCCGTAGGCGGCCGCGGGGACGATCCAATGCAGCTTCGGCGCCACCGCTTTCCAGATCGGGCGCGCGACCAATAGCCAGCCGAGCGGATAGGCGATCATGCCGGTGGCGTAGTGCAGCATCTCGCCGAAGCCCTTCGGCGCGACGCCAAAGACGGTCTTCAGCGTGGATTTGGCGAGCCCGACCGGCGCCAGTTTCGCGAACCCGGCGGCGGGGGAAAGCGCCTGACCGAAGAGGTCGAAAGCGACGGTGGCGAGCGCCCCGGCGAAGAGAACGGCGAAGAGCGTCGTCGCGTTCACTTTGGGGAAAGCGGCGCCATTGGAGTTAGCGGCGGGGTTCGTGGCGGTCATGGTCATGATCGAGTTCCTTGCGTTTCGATGAATCGCACATCGGAACCCGATCTCTCACCGCAAGCGGTCTGAAACAGCGCTCACGCGCCCGTGCTGCTGCGGCGCCGTTCCCGTGAACGAGACGCCGCTTTGTTTCAGAAAAGCGCCGCCAGATCGCCCGGAACGTCGACGCGAGCGATCCATTCGGTGGGGATATCCCGCGCCGCATCGCCCGCGAAACAGGCGCCCAGAACCGCGCCGATTGGGATCGCGCGCCCGCAGTTGTCGCCGCCCGCGAGGATGTTCGCCCGCGTGGCGGCGGCGAAATCTGTTGCAGTTGCAATGGCATGGGTCAGAACGGGAAAAGCGACCTCCAGCTGACAATGGAGCGCATGGGCGGTCGCGACCGCCGCGGTCGTCTCCCCCTTCATCGCCATCGCGGCGTCGATCTGCGCGTCCGTCCGCTCGCCGATCCCGCGCGCCGCCTCCACCGCTTCGCCGGGGGTCGCGCCTGTGATCGCGGCGCGGATCATCGCGGCGACGGCGCGGCCCCAGAGGACGCTGTCGTCGCGATTGTTGGTGAGGCGCACGGCGCTTTCGACCTTCTCCATCAGGTCAGCGTCCGCCCGGTGCCGCGCGACGAGCGCGGGAAGCTTGGAGACGGCGGGAAGCTGCGCGTCGTCCGCGCCGCAAGATGTGATCGGCTCCTCCGCCGCTTCCGCCCGCGCCATCGCGTCCAGCGTCGCGCGGGTCGGGCGGTCGATATAGCCGACCCAGCGCCCGCCATAGCCGAACCAATCGCGGAAAGCGGCGCCGTAAGCCTCAGCCTCATAAGCGCCGGCCGCCGCCATAGCGCTCGCCATCGCGAGCATCTGCGCGCCGTAATGCGAGGGCTCGCCGCATCGCTTGCCGCCATGGGCGAAATAGCCGAGGCCCCCCTCCGGCCCCTGATAATCCGCCGCGTTCGGCGCGCGGAACTCCGGCGTCTCGCCGCCAAGCTTCGCGATGCGCTCCTGATTGTAGAGCCAGTGAAAGCCCATCGTCGCGGCGTCGGCGACCAATGCGCCCATCATCGCGCCGCGGGCGCGGTCGGTTTCAGTCGTCATCGGGCGCATCCTTTTCTACGGGGTCGGGCTTTTCTACGGGGTCGGGTGGAACGAGCGCTATCATCACATCGCCCGCCTCCGCGGTCACGTCGTCGTCAGGCGCCAAGAAGACAAGCCGTTCGCCATCCCTCAGCGCGCCGATCAGCACCGCATCGGGGCGGGCGTCGAGGTAGGCGTCGAACCCATATTCATCAGTCAGCTTCGTGCGCGCGATGGACCAGCCGGCGTCGACCCGCTCATTCAACGCCTCGAAGGTCTCGCCGCCGGCGAAGCCGCGCCCGCCGAGGGTGACGGGCAGGTCGTCCGCGCTCTCCTTCCCCTCATGCCGGGCGATCTGGCGGACGTTCTCTCGCCCGAACTCCGGGCCGAAATCGGTGCAGATCAGCGCGTTGTAAGCATCGTTGGGCGTGGCGGCGATCAGGACGCCATAGCGGTTGACGTCGATATGATGCTCAAACGCCTCCGACAGGATCTCCCCCCGCCATGTCGGCGCGCCCGCGCGGCGCGCGCCGCGCAGCGCCCACCAAGTGGCGTCGACGATGAGGGCGGGCGCCCCCGTTTCCTCCACCGCCTTCGCCAGCGCGGCGGCGAAGGGCGACCCGCCGATGATCAGCGCGCCTGGCGGCTGGGTCGAAGTGAGGCCCAGAAACCGCGCGATGGGCGAGATTGTGAAGCCGTGCAAGACCACCGTCGCCGTCACGAGCGCGAAGGCGAGCGGCGCGAGCTGCTCCCCGCCCGGATAGCCGAGCGCCGCGAGCTCCCCACCGAAGAACCCGGCGACCGCAACTGCGACCACGCCGCGCGGGCCCACCCAGGAGACGATGGCCCGTTCTTTCGTCGAAAGCTCCGTCCCCGTCAGCGCGAGACCCACCGCGACGGGTCGCGCGACGACGATGATGGCGAGCACGAAGGCCGCCGCCCGCCAGTCGAGCGACAGCATCAGCCCGATGTCGAGCGAGGCCGCGAGCAGGATGAAAACGCCGGAGACGAGAAGGATCGTCATATGCTCCTTGAACCGGATCAGCTCGGTCAGGGAAGGCAGTTTGGCGTTGCCGATCACGACGCCCATCACGGTCACGGCGAGCAGTCCGCTCTCATGCAGAACCGCGTCGGTGGAGGCGTAAACCGCCAGAACCGACGCCAGAAGGATCGGCGCTTTCATGTATTCCGGCGCGAGCCCGTTCCGGAAGGCGTAAACCATCGCCCGGCCGGAAGCGTAACCGACCACGGAGGCGACGGAGACGCCGAGCGCGAGATGCGTCGCCGCCTCCCCCGCCGTCACCGCGCCGGAGAGAGCATAGGCGACCTCGAAAGCGAAGACGGCGAAGAGCGCGCCCACAGGGTCGTTGATGATCGCCTCCCACCGCAGCATGGCGGCGGGGCGCGGGGCGAGGCGGGCCTGCCTGAGGAGCGGGATGACCACGGTCGGCCCCGTGATCACCAGAATGCCGCCGAAGACGGTCGCGCTCGCCCAGTCGAGCCCGGCGATGTAATGCGCCGAGAGGGCGGAGAGCGCTAAGGTCAGCGGCGCCCCGACATATACGAGGCGGCGCACCACGGGCCGGTCGCCCCCAAGCTCCCGAAAATTCAGCGTGATGCCGCCCTCGAACAGGATCACCGCCACGGCGACCGCGACGACGGGGCGGAAGAGGTCGCCCAGCTGCGCCGCCGGGTCGATCAGCCCGAAGCCCGGCCCGGCGGCGAGGCCCGCGACCAGCATCAGGACGATGGCGGGCAGACGCAGACGCCATGCGATCCATTGCGAGCCGACGCCGAGCGCGCCGATCACGGCGAAGACGAGAACCGGGTTGTCGATCATGATCGCGCCTCCCTCATCCGGTCAGCGCGCGCCGCCTTAGTCAGCCGCGATGATCTTCACGCCGAGATTGGCGACCTGACCGGGAGCGACGCCCAGCTGCTGCGCCGCCTGCGACGACAGGAGCGTCGAGCCGCCGCCCGATTGCGGGTCGCGCCAGAAGAGGTTCGCCTCCACCGTGCGCCCGTTGACCGGGTTGGTGACGACGGCGCGCCGATAGGCGGGCACGTAGGGAAGCGCCACCCATACGCCGCCGGTCGTCTCGTCGCCGTCCCAATAGGCGGGGAGGTTCGCGACCTCGAGCACCACGTCGCCCTGACGACGGCGGAGCGGGTCGTTCTGGCGCTGGGACCGGCCGAGCAGCGCTTGCTGCGGCAGTTCCGGCACGCGGGAGACGGGGCTGCGGAAGAAAGGCGATCCCGCTTCCGGGGTCTGCTCCTGCGGCGTGGTCGGCGTCGTCGCCTGCGTCGGCGCGGCGGGAACGGGGATCGGCGCGGGTGCGGGTGCGGGCTCAGCTTCGGCCTGCGGCGCGGCGGCGATCACCGTCTCCTCCGGCTCCGGCGCTTCAGGGGCTGGAGGCTCGGTCGCAGCGGTCTCTGGCGCGACCTCAGGCTCCGCGGCTGCGGTCTCTTCGCGCGCCTCGTCAGCTCTGTCGCCGAAGAGGACGGCGAAAAGACTATCCGCCCGCTCCTCCTCTTGAGGTTCAGCTTCCGCAACCGCGCCGGACGGAGCTTCGACCGGGGTTTCAACGGGCGTTTCGGCCGGCGCCTCCGGCGCGGCGGCGACGTCGGCGGGCTCCGCGTCTTCGACGGCGGGCTCCGACGCGTTTTCATCGCCGCGGAGGGACGCTGCGAGTTCCTCAAGGAAGCTCTTCGGCGCCTCCTCCGCCTCGACGGCGGGCGCTTCGACCACGGTCGTGGGTTGAGGCTCCTCAACCGGCGCTTCGACCGGCGCCGGCGCGTCGACGGCTTCGACGACCTGCTCTTCCGCCGCATCTTCGTCTTCGCCTTTCAGCGAAGCGGCGAGTTCCTCGAAGAAGCCCTTCGGCGCCTCTCTCTCCTGAGGCGCGACTTCGACCACTTCGACAGGGACCGGCGCTTCGGGCGCAGGGGCCGGCGCGACTTCAACTGCGCGCGGCGCCGGTTCTGCGGCGGGTTCGGGCGCGACCGCCGGCGCCGCAGCTGGGGCCGGAGCCGGGGCGGGTGTTGGGGCGGGAGCCGCCGCGACCGCCGTCGGGCGCGGACAGGCGAACACCTCGCAGGAGGCGTCGCGGGACCACGCGCCGGTCATCTGCTTGATGCGTTCGGCGAGGCGCACCTCGGGCGTGCGACCGGCGTTCCGCGCAATGGCGCTAGCGGCGCCGACGAGCGCTACGAGATCCATGAAGAGGCCGTCGGCCCGACCGATCACCTCCCCCGTCGCCTCATCGCGGAAAATAAAGTCGAGTTTGACGCGATGCACGGCGTCGGTGACCCCGCGCTCCTGCGAAACGGCTGGGCGGAACTGGCGAATGTCGACCTCGAGCGCCACGGGGCGCTCGCCGGTGAAGACCGTCTCGACGCCTTCGATCACCGAAGCGCCGACGAAGGCGCCGACCTGACGCGGAGAGCCTTCGGAGCCGGCGAACCAGCCCACATCGGCGTCCGCGCGCAGCGTCGGCGTCACGCGCTTCACTTTGTAAATCGCTGTCGGGTCCTGGGCGATCGGCGCAGCGGCCGGCGCGACGGAGGCGGTTCTCGCAGCCGGCGCCTCGCTCTGAGCCGTGGGCGCGACGCCCCCCGGCTGTTCGCACGCCGCCAGCGCGAAGATCGCAGCCCCCACTGCGAAAGAGCTGATGGTTTTCATGCCGCTGCCCGTCCCATCTCCGCGTTGATCCCCTTGACGCGGCGCGAGGCGCCGCCGAGCGCGGTATTTCAGCTTTGTCTCTCTCGCCAGTCATAGTTGGCGGTCCTTGGCGGATCAATTGCAAATGCGCTGGCGCCCGCCTCGCGGATTGCAACCTGCGGACGCCATAAATAGGTTGCCCGCAGAGCCACGGAGTCCCGCCATGACCGCGCCCCTGATCGACCCGTTCAACCGACCCATCACCTACCTGCGGGTGTCGGTGACCGACCGCTGCGATTTCCGCTGCGTTTACTGCATGTCGGAGAACATGACCTTCCTGCCGAAGCGCGAATTGCTGACGCTGGAGGAGCTGGAGCGCGTCTGCGGAACCTTCGTCGACATGGGCGTCAAAAAGCTTCGCATCACGGGCGGCGAGCCGCTGGTGCGCCGCGACATCATGAAGTTCTTCGAAAGCATGGGGCGGCGCATCGGTAAGGGGCTAGACGAGCTGACGCTCACCACCAACGGCTCTCAGCTCCGCCGCTTCGCCCGGCCGCTGGCCGATTGCGGGGTGAAGCGGGTCAACATCTCGCTCGATACGCTGGATGAGAAGAAGTTCGCCGAGATCACCCGCTGGGGCCGCTTCGCGCAGGTTCTCGACGGGATCGACGCCGCGCAGGAAGCAGGGCTGGCGGTGAAGATCAACGCCGTCGCGCTGAAGGGCGTGAACGACGATGAGATCGTGAAGATGGTCGACTGGTCCCATGAGCGCGGCATGGACATCACCTTCATCGAGGTGATGCCGATGGGCGATATCGGGAATGAGAACCGCCTCGATCAGTATTACTCGCTCAATCAGGTCCGTCAGGATATCGGCCGGCAACACCAGCTGACCCCGCTCCCGCTCAACACTGGCGGCCCGGCCCGCTATATGCGGTCGGAAACGACCGGCGGGCGGATCGGCTTCATCACGCCGCTGACCCACAACTTCTGCGAAGGTTGCAACCGCGTGCGCCTGACCTGCACCGGCGAGCTCTTCATGTGCCTCGGGCAGGACGACGACGCCGATCTGCGCACCCCGATGCGGGAGCATCCCGAAGACGACGCCCCCCTCCGCGCCGCGATCACCGAAGCCATCGCGCGCAAGCCCAAGGGCCACGACTTCGACTATTCGCGTCAGAAGGTCGATGGTCAGGTAGGACGTCACATGTCCACAACTGGCGGCTGATGGCCGCCTCGCTAGAGGAGGTTCGCGCCCGCTATCCGGGGACGGAGACTTTCCGTTTCGCCGACGGCGACCGCGATCTGGGCGAGCGCCTGCTGCAACTGGTCCGGTCCGGCGCAAAGCGCGCGACATGTCAGGCGAAATCCGTCTATGACGCCGGGGAGGAGCCGTGGCCGAAGGTCGGACGCCGCGACATCGCTCTCAACTGGGACGGGACCCCCGCGCTGGTCATCGAAACCACCAGTCTCGAAGAATGGTCCTTCATGGACGTGCCGGAGGACTTCGCGCTGGCCGAGGGCGAGGATGAGACGCTCGAGGGCTGGCGGGCCGGCCACAAATGGTGGTTCGAGAAGACCTGCGGCTTCTCCCCCGACATGATCCTCGTCTGCGAACGTTTCCGCGTCGTCGAGGATTTCGCGTGACCTCAGTCGCCGAGGTTCGCCTGCCCACGCAGGACCTCCATCAGGATCTGCCGTTCTACGAAAACCTCGGCTTTCGCCTCGACATGATCTATCCGGCGGACGACCCCGCCGTCGCCGTCATCTCCGGTCACGGCCTGCGCCTGCGGCTGGCGCGCGGCGCCGACGAAGCGCCGGGCACGATCCGCATCCTGACGGACGACAAGACCCTCGCGGGCGGTGTCCGCGCCCTGACCGCGCCTTCGGGCGTGCGGGTGGAGATCGCCCCGCCTGGCGAAGACCTCCCCGCGCCCAAAGCCGAACCCGCCTTCATCGTCCGGCGGCTGGAGGACGGCGCGCCCTGGGTCGTGGGCCGGGCGGGTATGAACTACCGCGACCTCGCGCCTGGGCGGCTCGGCGGGGCCTTCATCGCCTCCCATATCCGCATCCCCGAGGGCGGGCCGGTGCCCGATATGGTGCATTTCCACGAAGTCGGCTTTCAGCTGATCTTCTGCCATTCCGGTTGGGTCGACCTTGTGTATGAGGATCAGGGTCCGCCCTTCCGCCTCCATTCCGGAGACTGCGTGATCCAGCCGCCCCGCATCCGCCACCGCGTCCTCCACGCGTCCGACATGCTGGAGGTGGTCGAAATCGGCGTTCCCGCCGACCACGTCACGATTATCGATCACGAAATGGAGTTGCCGACCGCTGACCACCGCCCCGACCGCGAATTCGACGGCCAGACTTTCGTTCTGCATCGCGAGGCAGAGGCGGAGTGGCGGCCCTGGGAACGGCCGGGTTTCGCGTTTCGGGAGACGGGAATCGAAGCGGCGACGAAGGGCGTCGCCTCCGTCCATGTGGCGAAGGGGAACGGCGGAGAGAGCGCGACCTTCGCGCCGGACAGCGACATTCATTTCACCTTCGTGCGCGCAGGCGAGATGACGCTGGAAGCGGAGGGCCGCGAGCCCCAACGCGTAGCGGCTGGCGACGCCTTTACGATCCCACCGGGGCTCGCAACGCGCTACGCCGATTGCTCTGATGATCTGGAGTTGTTGCAGGTGACTTTGCCCGAAGCCGTGGACGCCCCATGAACCGCCCTGTTTATCTCGCTCTCCACTATCAAAACGAGAACTGCCACCCCGACGGCCGCATCCGCGTCGGCATCGCCGCCGATGCGCCCTGGCGGGAGGAGCGGATGGGCAACGCCCGCCGCCTGATCGCGGGGATGCGGGCGGCGGGCGCGCCGATCATCCATGTCCGCCTCGCCGTCGATCCAGATTACCGCGACGTGACGGTCAACACCGACCTCATCCGCGGCTGGGTGGAGGCGGGCGCGTGGAAAGAAGGGACCTGGGGCGTCGAGTTTCTTGAAGGTTGCGAGCCGGCGGAGGGCGAGCTGGTCGTCACCCACACCCGCAATTCCGTCTTCCACGGCTGCTCCGTCCCCGACGCGCTCAGGGCGCTGGGGGCCGATCACCTCTTCATCTCCGGCGTCTCCACCGCCTATGTGGTGGAGGGCTCGGTGCGCCACGCCACCGACATCGGCTATGAATGCACCGTCGTCGCCGACGCCTGCGCCACGGCGACCGACGAACAGCACGAAGCCGCCCTCCGCGCCATGACCCCGCTCGCCCGGATCATGACGGTGGACGAAGCGCTGGCGTCGCTCGCATGAATATCCGCCCCGCCGTCGTCGAGGACGCCGCCGCAATCTGCGCCGTCATCAACCCGTTGATCGAACGTGGCGGGACGACCGCGAATGAAACGCCGTGGACCGAAAGCCAGGTCCGCGACATGCTCGCCGGGTTCGGCCCCCGCGACTTCATGCACGTCGCGGAGGACGCGGACGGCGTTCTTGGTTTCCAATATGTCGAAGCGCATCCCGATCTGGACGAAGATACGGGCGACATCGCCTCCTTCGCGGCCATCGACGCGGCCGGACGGGGCGTTGGCAAAGCGATGGCGGCGGCCACTTTCGCGGAGGCGAAGCGGCGCGGCTGGACGCGGCTTTTCGCATATATCCGCGCGGACAACACGGGCGGCCTCGCCTATTACCAGAGCATCGGTTTCAGGACGATCCGGGTGGACGAAGCCCAGCCGCTGAAGTCGGGCGCGGTCGTCGACAGGGTGGCGAAAGTGCGGGCGCTTTGATGCAGGCGTTGGGACGTCGCTTCGTTAGGATCGAGAACCCCATCCCTGCGTTCAAGGGGAGAGACCGCTCGCGACGGCCGCATTCGAGGCGAGGAAAGAGCTAACGATGGGCCATAGCCGCCCGCAGACGGCCCATCTGGCGCCATGCGATGTTAAGCATATGGCGGCCGTGCCCGACAGCGCGCCGACCGCCTGATGCGGCGGCTTGCGAGAACGCTCTTCGCGGCGGCCTTCGCGCTTTTTATCTTTGGCGGGCTCGATCAGGGGCGAACCCACCCGTCTCATGCGACAGGCGTCGTCGCCGTCATCTGGGCCCATGCGGACCAGTCGGCGGCGCCAGATGGGGAGACCTTGGTCGAGTTGTATCTCGTCAACCACGACTACGATGCGGCGACCTTGCTGAGCCTGACGCTCTCCGATCACGGCCCGTTGCGGTTGGAGGCCGCGCGCGACTTCATCCTTTTCAAGCTCTGGCGGGAGGCGCCGCCGACGACCGTCGGCCCGGCGGAGGAACGGCTTCTCTCTCCACCGGATCACCGCCTCCTAATCCCCACCGCGCTCTGGCTGCGGGACGATTTCGCGATGCGCGCCTTCTTCGATCCAATCGGTGCGGTGGAGGTTCACAGGTTCGGACGAAACTGACCCCAGACGTTCAGATCGCCGAGCCTTCGGGCGGCGTCGGCGGGCTCGGGTTCGAGAACGGCGTCTCGCCCAGACCCTCCGCGGCGATCGCAGCCTTCACCGACGGCCGCGCCTCCAACGCGAGGATCAGCGCGCGGATCGCCGGATACCGAGCTAGGTCGAGCCAACGCTCCGCATCACGCGGATAGAGCGCCGCCCAGCGGAGCATCGGGCCGAGATAGAGGGCCAGCGCCGACGGCGGGGCGAAAAGCTCAGGCTCAGTCGAAATCGCATCGTCGAGCACGCGCAGATGCCCGTCGAGCTGCGCCGCCATCATCTCATGATGCGCGGCGATGGCGTCCTTTGGGACAATGCGATGCGGATAGAAAACGCGGATCAGGTCCGCGTGCACGGAGTTCGAAAGGAAGAAAAGCCATCTGAGGAAAGCGCCTCGCTTAGTATCGCGCGGTCCCGGCCCGAGGCGGGTCGCGGGATGCGCGTCCGATATCCACAAGAGACAGGCCGCCGTCTCCGCCAACGGACCCTCCGGCGTGATCAACGTCGGGATCTTGCCCGTGGGGTTGAGCGACAGATACGCCGCCGATCGCTGCGCCCCCGCCGCACGGTCTACGAGGATCGTCTCATAGGGAAGCGCAGCCTCCTCCAACGCGAGGCGCAGGACCATCGATGCGTTATCCGGCGCGTAATAGAGCGTGAGCATGGGTGAACTCCATTCCCTGATTAGCGCGCAGCGCTTAATCCCCGCATCGACCCATGATCGGCGCAGTCTGAACCGCCGATCGAGATTACAGCATATAGATCAGTATGTTACTAGTTTTCCAGCAAACCAGACAACCATTCAGTCGGATTGACGCCGCGCGCCTTACCTCAGACCAGGCGTCACGCCCCGCGTGGGCGGCTCCGCATGACGAGGAGACCCGCAACGACGATCATCGCCATGCCGGTCAGGGATTGCGCGGTCGGAGGAATGTCGAAGACCAGAATATCCCAGAGCGCGGCGAAGATGAGGTAGCTGTATTCGAAAGTCGCCGCGATAGCGGGCGGGGCGAGCTGATAGGCGCCGGCGAGCATCATGCCGATGATCACAGTGAACCCGGCCAAAAGCGCGAGGACGAGCCAGTCCGCCGCATCGACCTCCGACCAGAGGCCGAGGATGTAGGGATGCGCCTCCGCCACGCCCTCAGAAGGCGCCGCTGCGACGATCAGCAGGCTCGCCGCCAGACCGACGGCGCACATCACCCCGTTCAGTGACAGCGCCAGCGCGGCGACGGGCGCGGTTCGGCAGCGGGTCCGCGTGATGATATGTCCGCAGGCGTAGAAGAACGCCCCCGCCACGGGGAGGAGCGCGAAGGGCGAGAATGCGTCCGATCCCGGCCGCAACAGGACGATGACGCCCGCAAAACCGAGAAAAACGCCGATCCACCCGATCCGGCCCACGGCCTCCCCAATCACGTGAGCGGAGAGCAGCGCCACGAAGATCGGCGCGACGTAATTCGCCGCCCCGACGGTCGACAGGCTGAGAAAGGGAAGCGCTCCATAGAAGGCGAGAAAGGTCATGGTCAGACACAGGCCTCGCGCCAACGGCCAGAGCCGAAACGCCTCGCGCGCAATCGCAATCGATCCGTTCCGCGCCCAACCGAGGATGAAGAGGGCCGGGACGGCGATCAGCCCCCTCAGCGCGAAGATCTGCCAGAGCGTCATCTCGCTGGAGAAAAGTTTGAAGACCACGTCCTGCGCCGAGATCGTCAACGCCGTCGCCACGATCAGCGCAATCCCTTGGCTCATGTTTCGGGTATCGGCGCTCATCTGACCCGTCTTCGCGTTCGGCGGCTTCTCGACCCGAAGCCTGCGCCCTGCGCGCAGGTTTGTGAACCGCATCTCCGCGACAACCCGGACGCGTTGATCTGTCAATCAACCTGAGATTGATCGTGGGGCGCGCATAATCTACCTTGAGGCATGGCCGCTAGCTCGCTCACCGCCGAGCTCGCAGTCATCCCAACGAAAAAATCAAAGGGAGTCCGCGGCATGTCTCAACCGTCTCTCATCGTCCCCGAAGGCCCCGATCTCAATCGTCGCGGTTTGCTGATGGGCGCCGCAGGCATCGGCCTCGCCGCGGCAGTTGGCGGGGCCGCCGTCGCGCCGACGCCAGCCATGGCCGCTTCACCGCTGAACCAGGCGCCCTATTTCTATCGCTTCCGCATCGGCGATCTGACGGGGACCGTCGTCTCCGACGGCATCCTTCCGCTCGGCGATCCGAGCGGCGCCTTCACGGGCCCGTCTCAGGAAGAAATGAAGGCGATGCTCACCCGCAATTTCCTTCCGACGGATAACGCGGTTCTGGAGCAGAACATCCTCGTCGTCGACGCGGGCGACCGGCGCATCCTGTTCGACACCGGCATGGGCACGTCGCAGATGTTCGGCCCGACGCCCGGCAAGCTGATGCCGAGCCTCGACGCCGCGGGCATCGACGCCGCCTCAATCACCGACATCGTCTGCACCCACGGGCATTGCGACCATGTCTGGGGGATCATGTCGGACGCGGGCGAGCGCATCTTCCCCAACGCCCAGATCTGGATTTCGGAGGCGGATTTCGACTTCTGGACAGATGAAGGGAAGCTCGGCGCAACTGATCCCGCGTGGATGCCCGCCTTCATCGAAGGCGCGCGCCGCAACCTGATGCCCAACCAGGATCGGATGAAGTTCTTCAAGGATGGAGAGGAGTTCCTGCCGGGCCTGCAGGCGATGTTCGCGCCGGGCCATACTGTAGGCCACACCGCCTTCATGGTCACGTCGGGCAATGACAGCCTCGCGGTGATCGGCGATCTGACCCATCACCATGTGATCCTGCTGGAGACGCCGCTGACCCAATTCGCTTTCGACACCGATCCGGCGCTATCCGCCCAGACGCGGGTGCGGATGCTGGACATGATCGCGGCGCAGCGCCTGCCGATGATCGCCTATCACTTCCCGTGGCCCGGCATCGGACATGTGGAGAAGGTCGGCGACGGCTTCCGCTACCACCCCGCGCCGATGATCATGCAGGAGCTGCCCTCCTGATAATGCGACCGGCGCCGGGCGATCCAATCGCCCGGCGCCGACCCGCGTTCGGTCAGACGAGCGCGATCAGGCGGCAAGGGCCGCCGGTGCCGCCTTCATGCTTGGGCGCGCCGACGACGAGGGTCGCGCCGACGGCGGGAAGCTGATCGAGATTGGCCATGTTCTCCACCGCCCACCGGTTCGCCGGGAGCCATGTGTAATGAGTTATGAAATCCGGCGAGAGCCCGTAGTCGATGGAAAGCGTATCGACGGCGACGCCCACGACCTCCGCCTCGTCCAGCAGCATCTGGACCGCCTCCACATGAAAGGCGGGGAAGTGCATCTTCCCGTCCGCATCGGCGTTGCGGAAACCCGGCGTGCCGAGGCGGGACTGCCACCCAGCGTTCTGCGCGACGCAGGCGCCCTGAGGGATCGGGCCGTTGGCGGCGATCCAGGCCTTCAGATCGTCCGGGGTCACCTGCGCGTCCGGGTTGGCGTCGGCCTTCTCCCGGATATCGACGATGGCCAGCGGACAGACGAGGCTTTCGACCGGCACCTCGTCGATGGTCGTGCCACCGTCGGTGAAGTGAAGCGGGGCGTCGATATGCGTGCCGGTATGCTCGTTCATGCGGATCATCTTCAGATTGAAGGCGTTCTCCGCATAGGTGAAGAGGTCCTCGTCGAAGAACTGCTGCTCCCCGAAGTAAGTCGGGAAGTCCTTGGTCAGCGTGTGGGTCAGGTCGACGACCTTTTGCGGCGTTTGCGCAATCAGCGGGCGCGGCGCGGCCGCCGCAGCGGTGAGCGCGGCGGCGGCGGCGGCGGTTCCGCGAAAGAAATCGCGCCGATTGATGGCGCGGCCTTTGACGTATTCGAGAATGACGGGATGGCACATTTCGATATCCTTTCCATCGACCCTGTCCGCGCTCGACGATCGTCGAGGGCGCTGTCTCAATCACGGCATGCGTCCGCGAGAAAGCGATGTTATACTGTAACACAACTACTGGGCTGGGAAGCGACCCGCGCCTCGGCAGCGCTATATTCTTCGCGTAGCGCCCGACGCCGAAACGCTCGCCCCGTGAAGGAGACGACCCGATGACCCGTCTGATCGCTTTGATCCTCGCAGCCTCCCTCCCGCTCGCGGCCGCCGCCGCCCCGCCGACGGAGGACCCATCGCCAAGCATGAGCCCCGCCTCCGCCGCCGCGTTCTCCGCCAGTGTCAGCCTCATCGAAGAGGACCGGTATTGCGAAGCGCTGCCCTATCTTGAGAAACTGGCCGTGGATCAGCCGGAGAACGCCGACGTCTTCAGCATGCTCGGCTACGTCCATCGCAAGATGGACGATCTCGACGTCAGCGCCGCCAATTACGAACGCGCCCTCGCGCTCGATCCCAACCATCTCGACGCGCTAGAATATCAGGGAGAGCTGTTTCTGCAGCAGGGAGACAGGGAAAGCGCCCTGATCAACCTCTCCCGCCTCGAGACCCTTTGCGGATCATGCGAGGAGAAGCGGGAGCTGGAGGCCGCGATCCTCGGGGAGAAGGCGCAGTAGCCGATCCGCCGCTAAGGCGGACGCAGAGAGCGTATTGACCCCGGCGCCGTCCTCCCCCTTCCTGAACGAAAAGGGGAAGCGCGCATGTCCGGCCACCGCATCGACAATCTGCAATACGCCAACTGGTCCGAGAAAATCTTTCGGGAGATGCGCGCGGGCGGGCTCGACGCGGTTCACGTCACCATCGCCTATCACGAGACGTTTCGCGAAACCGTTGCGCGCATCGAAGAATGGAACCGCCGGTTCGAGCGCCACCCGGACCTGATCTTCAAGGGCAAGTCCGCCGAAGACGTGCGCCGGGCCAAGCGCGAGGGCCGCACGGCGATCTTCTTCGGCGCGCAGAACCCGTCGCCCATCGAAGACGATATCGGGTTGGTGGAGGTGATGCGCGACCTCGGTCTCGTCTTCATGCAGCTGACCTATAATAATCAGTCGCTCCTCGCGACCGGCTGTTATGAGGACGAAGACCCCGGCGTCACCCGCATGGGGAAACAGGTAATCAAAGAAATGAACCGCGTCGGCATGGTCATCGACATGTCCCATTCGGCGGAGCGCTCGACGCTGGAGACGATCGATCTCTCCGCCCGCCCCATCGCCATCACCCACGCAAACCCGTCCTTCTGGAAACCTGCGCTGCGCAACAAGTCGGACGAGGTGCTGAAGGCGCTGGCGGAGCGTCAGGGCATGCTGGGTTTCTCGCTATATCCGCATCACCTGAAAGACGGCTCCAATTGCACGCTGGAGAGCTTTTGCGAGATGGCGGCGAAAACCGCCGACCTGATGGGCGCCGACAAGATCGGCATCGGCTCCGACCTCTGTCAGGACCAGCCCGACAGCACCGTCGAGTGGATGCGCGTCGGACGCTGGACAAAGGAGATCGACTACGGCGAAGGCTCCGCCGCCAACGCCGGGTTCCCGCCGATGCCGGATTTCTACAAGGGCAATCTCGACTTCCCGAACCTCGCCGAAGGGTTGGCGAAGGTCGGCTTCTCCACCGACGAAGTCGACGGGATCATGGGGGAGAACTGGCTGCGCTTCTATGAAGACGGGTTCGCGCCGGAATGAATTATTACAGCCTCAAGAAGGTGAAGCCGTCGCGCATCCGGGCGGCGCGATGGGTTCTGGCCGCCACCGGCCTCGTGTTCCTCGCGATTGGCGTCAGTCAGCTTTACGGCGCCCATCAGTTCACCAGAGTCGCGCTCCCAGCGCAGGCGGTGGTGCAGTCGGTCGAGCGCAAGATAAGCAGCGACCGCGAAGGGGAGACCTCCGTCACTTACCGCCCGACCGTGACCTACCGCGACGCCTTCGGCGCGACCCGCACGGCGCGCACCCTCATGAGCTCCAGCGGTTACGACTATCCCGTCGGCGCCGAGATCGCGGTGCTCTACGATCAGGATGATCCCACCACCGTCCGGGTCGACGGGTTCCTGTCGCTCTGGCTCTTTGGAACCGTCTTTGCAGCGGTGGGGGCGCTTCTGCTCGCGCTCGGCGCCTACATGAAGCCGTCGATGGGGGACCAGTCGGGGGACGGCGGAGACGACGCAGACGGGCCGCCCGCGCCGAAGACGAAACGATGGAACAACACGGTGAGACGCCGCTAGGCGACCCGCCTCAGAAGTCCGTCGGCGCGCCGCCCTCGGCCTTGCGCTTCTCCACGAACGCCTCCAGCTCCCCCCGGATCGCATCGTCGATCGGAGGCGGCTGAAACTCGGCGAGAATGTCTTTCCAGACCTTGTTGGCCCGATCCGCCGTCCAGACGGCGCCGGCCTCCGACCAGGCCTCGTAATTGCGCCAATCGCTGAGGAAAGGGGAATAGAACGCCGTCTCGTAGCGGTCCTGCGTATGCTGGCAGCCGAAAAAATGCCCCTCCGGCCCGACATCGCGGATCGCCTCGACGGCGAGGTCGGCTTCTTCGACGCTGACCTCTTTCACGTATTCCTGGACCTGCTGCAGCAGCTCGCAATCCATCACGAATTTCTCGTAGGAGGCGATCAGGCCGCCCTCCAGCCAGCCAGCCGCGTGATAAACGAGGTTCACGCCCGACGTCACCGCCGCCCACATGGAATTCGCGCTCTCCCACATCGCCTGCCCGTCCGGCGCATTCGCCGCGCAGGCGTTGGAGGCCCGCAAGGGTAGGCCGTAAAAGCGCGCCATCTGCCCCGCCATCTGCGTCGCGCGCACGTAGTCGGGCGTCCCGAAGGCGGGGGCGCCGGACTTCATGTCCACGTTGGAGGTGAACGTGCCCATCACGACCGGCAGCCCCGGCCTGATCCACTGGAGGAGCGCGATGCAGGCGAGCCCTTCGGCCACCGACTGAACCGTCGCGCCCGCAAGCGTCACCGGCGCCATCGCCCCGGCCAGCGTGAAGGGCGTCACCACGACGGGCTGACCGCGCCGCGCCAGCCGCATGGCGCCGTCCAGCATCGGATAGTCGTGCTTCAGGGGGGAGGAGGAGTTGATGTTGGTGTACATCCGCGGACTGGCGTCGAACTCGTCCTGCGTCAGGCCGGAGCCGATGCGCACCATCTCCATCACGTCCTCGACCCGCTCCGCGCCGAGCGAATAGGCGTGGCAGACTTTGTCCGTCAGCGTCAGCTTGTCGTAAAGGCAGTCGAGATGGCGGACGGAGGCGTGGATGTCCACCGGCTCCACCGGATATCCGCCGGCGACGTGGATGCAGTTGAAGTACTGCGTCAGGCGCAGAAAATTCCGGTAATCCTCGACGTTGCCGATGCGCCGCCCCTTGTCGAGGCACATGGCGTTCGGCGGAGAGGAGACGTTGACGAAGGCCATGTGATCGCCGCCGATGACGACTTTGCGCGCGTCGTTGCGGGGGGTGATCGTGAACTCGGACGGGGCCTTCGCCACCATCTCCATCACGAAATCGCGGCCCATGCGGACGCGGTCTGAGGACGGATCGACGTCGCAGCCGGCGTCGCGGAGGTATTGCTTCGCTTCCTCGTTCAGGAAGTCGATCCCGATCTCCTCCAGAACGCGCATGGCGGCGTCGTGGATCTTCTCCACGCCGTCGGGGCGGAGCGGCGTCGTCGGATGGTCGGTGTTGACGATGGTCCGCCAGGGGCTCTGGTTGATCGCGACGGTTGAGGAACGGCGCGCATTGCCCGAACGCCCGCCGCCGCGTTTTCGTGCAGGGCGCGCCGCAGCGGTGTCCACCGGGTCTTCCAAAATCGCTTCATCCGCCATGGTCGGCATCCTCGCCTGTCATCGTCGCGAAAACCATTGGACGAAGCGCGACGCTCACCTTGGCAGTTTGCGACGGCGCGTGTCGCGTTAGCGCGGGAGGTGCGGACCCCGGACTAAAAGCCTTCACGACGTGATCAATGAAGCGGCGCTTCGATGCGAAGACGAAATGTCGGCGATGACGTGCGGGAATGGCCAGAGTTGTCCGCGCTATGGCGCGAACGGGGGCGGCTCGCGAGCGCTACGCGCTCAGTCTCGCCGCCAGCGCTTTACCGGCGGGGCCAGCGCGGGGTCGGCCGCGTGCGCCTCCGGCGGGAGTATTTTCGGAAGCGTGAAGGTGGAGGCGCGTCCCGTTGCGTGAGCGGCGGCGCGCAAGTCGTGACCGGTTCGGGCGTTTCGCGCAGGGGGCTCGCATGTCGTCTTCGACTTCAAGGGGCTTGAACCGCGGCGGGCTTTTGCGCGGGCGCATCGAGGTCAGCGACACGCGAAGCGGCGTCAGAAGGTGCTTTGCCCAATTGGCGGGCTCGAAGAGCCTGGAGTGGCGGGAGACCCGCTCCCTTAAGCGGCGTGCGAAATTATTAAACCAGAGCATCTCAAAAGAGCCCCGCTCCTAGGGCGAAATTTGCGGCTACCTTTTTCGGTCGTCGCCTTGGCGACGAAAACCGGAGCATGGACGCGAACGCATTGGGGCATGCGTTCACAGTAGCCCTTATATACGGGCGCTTGGCACGTTTAAGGCGCCTGGCGGATCTGCGCTCCCCCAATCGGACCTCTGGAGCCTTACGCGGGGAAGACCCGTCTCAGATAATCGGGCAGGTCCGCGACGGAGGGGAGGATCGCGTCCGCTTCCGCCTCAAGCTCCCGCTCCGTGGCGGGGCCGGTCAGGACGCCGATGGAGGCGGCGCAACCCGCCGCTCGCCCGGCGCAAAGGTCGTGGACGCTGTCGCCGACCATGACGATCTCCGCCGGATCGACGCCGCTGGCTCGTGCGAAGGCGATCGGCATGCCGGGGCCCGGTTTCAACCCGTGGCCGCTGTCGTAACCCGCATAGAAGCGGATCAGATGATCGACGCCCATCCCCTTCGCCTGAATGCGCGCCGCCGCTTCGGAATCATGGGTGCCGACGCCGAGGGCGACGCCCATGGCGTCGAGCGCCTCCATCGCCTCCCGAAGTCCCGCGACAGGGGCGACGCCGCTCCCGTCGCCTGCGCCCGCCGCGGCGGCGCGGCGATTGGCGTCGTCTTCGATCTCCGCCGGGCTGCGGCCGGGCAGCAGCTCCGCCATCAGATGGGCGACGACGTCAGTAGTGTCGGCGACGATGGGGGAGCCTGGCAGAAAGACCCCGGTCGCGCGATCGTAGCCGATGGCGGCGCCGAGCGCGTCGGCGAGGTCGCGGTCGTCCTTCGCATAAACCGCGATCATGTGGTCCACGAGCCCGCGCCAGGAGGCGGTGAAGTCGATCAGCGTGCCGTCCTTGTCGAAGAGCGCGGCCTTGATCCTCGTCGGCATCTGGGTCTCCATTCCGCGCCCCTACAATGGGCGCTCTCAGCGATAGGCCGCGCGGCGCGGCGGCGCAACGCTTGAAAGCGGCGCAGCGGCGCGCGATTGTCCGCGCTCCCGAGTGAGAGCGCATCATGACTGATTATCCGCCCCGCGAACGCGCCGCCTATCCGCTGTTCCATCGCCTCGCGACCCGGTGGCGGGACGATGACGTCTACGGGCACATGAACAACGTCGTCTATTACGAGTATTTCGATACGGCTGTGAACCGATGGCTGGTGCAATCGGGCGCGCTGGAGGTGCCGCACGGCCCCGTGGTCGGGCTGGTGGCGGAGACTGGATGTAAATATATCGCATCCGTCGGCTTTCCGGACGAGTTGGAGGTCGGCCTCTCCACTCTGCGGGTCGGCGGCTCTTCCGTGATCTACGGACTAGGCCTTTTCCGCGCTGGCGAAGAGGAGGCCTCCGCGCTCTGCCGTTTCGTCCATGTGTATGTGGATACCGCAACGCGCAAACCGGTGCCTCTGCCCGATTCCTTCCGTTTGGCGCTCCGCGAGCTCGCTCAACGCGGCTGAAAAGAGGCGCTTTTTCGCTTGATACGCCTGAATTTAGCCTGATTTCCCGAAGTATGTTGCTAAATAGCGACGACGAACTGGCGACAACGGCGTTGACGTCGGCCTCACGTTTACGTTGTTGTTTTTGCGTGTGCGTCGTGCAAAAAGGCGCATGGGCCGAGAAGGCTTGTATGAGGGTCATGAAACGAGCGACCGAAGGGTCGCCCGAGAGAGACGGAGAGAGGGATGAAGAACATTTCCCGCACTATCCTGGCTGGCGCTGCGCTGCTCGCCGCTGGGTGCACGAATATTCCTGGCGCGAACCTCGGCGGCACCTTCGGTGCGGCTGACTTCCTCGCCATGGACCTGCCGGGCGGCGGTTTCAACGCCGAGCTGGCTAAGCAGTATCAGGGCCTCGCAGCCGTCAACGCTTCCAAGGAAGTGAACTGGATGGACGCTGCGGGCTATATGGACCGCTCCAACGCGGCCGCCGCCGGCGGCGTGACGCCGTGGGATCCGGCCGAGCTGGGCGTGGGCGGCGACGCCGCTTCGCTTTACAACGAGGTCGGTCAGGGCATTGCGGCCAACGCCGCGACCAACCCCGCCGCTTGCGCCGAAGCGCAGGCCATGTGGGATCACTGGCTCGAAGCTCAGTACCAGGCGCCGGGCGGCTGTCTCGACGCTGACGAGATCAAAGCGAAGTTCGATGCGGCCTACGCCGCGTGCGTCGGGTCCCCGGCGGGCGACTTCATCGTCTACTTCGGCTTCGATCGCTCCGACCTGACGTCGGCTGCGCAGGGCGTCATCTCCGATGTCGTCGCCGCGGTCCAGGGCGTCGCGTCCCCGGTCATCTCGCTGGTCGGCCACGCCGACACGTCGGGCTCCGCCCAGTACAACGTCGGCCTCTCGCAGCGTCGCGTTAACCGCGTCGCGTCCGCTCTGCAGGCCGCTGGCGTGAACATGGCCGGCGTCACCCGCGCCGCCCGCGGCGAAGCTCAGCCCGCAGTCGCCACCGGCGACGGCGTCCGCGAGCCGCGCAACCGTCGCGTGGAGATCGCGATCGGCAACTAATCTCCCCTCACCGGGAGTAATGAGCCGCCTCGCTGAAAAGCGGGGCGGTTTTCTTTTAGGCGCTAGTTCCTCTGACGGAGAGGGGGCCGCGCCTTCCTCGAAGCTGCTCCGCAGCCGCCTCGTCAGCCGCCTTTCCGCGCTTTGCGCGGCCAAAGGCGATTTCCGCGATGCGGAAAATGCCGAGCTGGGGGCGAGTATTTCGCGAAAGCGACGTGCGGCTGCGCGGAGAGAGGTTTTCGCGCCGGGTCATGAAATCGGCGCTTTGGGCGCCTATCTGGGTTGCATGAAACATCTGATCACATTGATGGCGGCGGCCTTTCTCGCCACCGCATCCCTCCACGCCTCCGCTCAGGCGGAAGAGGCGGAGAGGGAGACCATCCTGCCGAACGAAGAAGAACTGCAGCGTCTAGGAGAGCTCGCTGGAGAGATGTTCCGCCGCTTCGCCGAAGAAGCCGAGCCGATGGCGGAGCGGTTGCGCGGTCTCATGGAGGATCTCGACGCCTATGAGGCGCCGGAGATCATGCCGAACGGGGACATCATCATCCGGCGGAAACCAGACGCCGACCCCGCCGAGGTTCCGGAGACGGAAGAAGAAGGCATCGCGCTCTGAAGACTGGTTGATCGGCGCGCCTCTTTCCCCCCGCCACTCTTTCCCCCGCGCCTGCGGGGGTCTATCTCCACTGCAACGACAATCCCCGATGAAGGAGCCGCCATGCGCGCGTCCGCCCGTTTCCCATCCGCCGAAGACTTCCTGAAAGACGCCGCCGAAGCCGTCGGCGGAGACGAGCTTGGCGATCTGCCGGTCTGGAAGCTGGAGGACCTCTATCCGGGGATGGAGAGCGATGCGCTGAAGGCCGACCTCGACTGGCTGGAGAAGGAATGCGCCGCTTTCGCCGCTGATTATCAGGGCAATCTGGCGGAGCTGGCGGGCGACGAGATGGCCACGGTGCTGAGCCGTTATGAGGCGATCAACCGAAAGTCGGGTCGCATCGGGTCCTACGCCGGGCTGCTTTATCAGCAGGACACCTCCGCCCCCGAGCGCGGCAAGTTCCTCGCGGATATGGAGGCGAAGCTCACCGACTTCTCTACCCCGCTTGTCTTCTTCACGCTGGAGCTGAACCGGGTGGACGACGAGGCGCTGGAGGCGAAGCTGGGCGAAAGCCCAGCACTCGCCCGCTACCGCCCGTGGTTCGAGCGGTTGCGCTCTTTCCGCCCGCACCAGCTGTCAGATGAGCTGGAGACCTACCAGCACGACATGAGCGTCGTCGGCGCCTCCGCCTGGAACCGTCTCTTCGATGAGACGATGGCGGGGCTGACCTTCGACATGGAGGGCGAAGACGAGCCACTCAACGCGGAGCGGACGCTCAACTTCCTCTCAGACGCCGACCGGACGAAGCGCGCGGCGGCTGCCGACGCGCTCTCTAAGATCTTCAACGCCAATCTCGGCCTCTTCTCCCGCATCACCAACACGCTCGCGAAAGAGAAAGAGATCGAGGATCGCTGGCGGAAGCTGCCGACCGCGCAGGCCTCCCGCCACCTCGCGAACCATGTGGAGCCTGAGGTGGTCGACGCGCTTCGCGACGCCGTGGTCGCGGCCTATCCCTCGATCTCCCATCGTTACTACAAGCTGAAGGCGAAATGGCTGGGGTTGGAGACGCTCCAGCATTGGGACCGCAACGCGCCGCTCCCCTCCGCCGACGATCGCAAGATCGGCTGGGACGAGGCGCGCTCGACCGTGCTGGACGCTTACGCCGGGTTCCATCCGCGCATGGCCGAACTGGCCGAGCCTTTCTTCGACAAAGGCTGGATCGATGCGCCGTCGAAGCCCGGCAAGGCGCCAGGCGCTTTCGCCCATCCGACAGTGACGGACGCGCATCCTTACGTGATGCTGAACTATCTCGGCAAAACGCGGGACGTGATGACGCTGGCGCATGAGCTGGGCCACGGCGTCCATCAGGTGCTGGCGGCGGGGCAGGGGGAGCTTCTCTCCCGCACGCCGCTGACGCTTGCGGAGACGGCGTCCGTCTTCGGCGAGATGCTGACCTTCAAGAAGATCCTCGGCGCGGCGGCGCCGGAGAAGAAGAAAGCCCTCCTCGCCGGCAAGGTGGAGGACATGATCAACACCGTCGTCCGCCAGATCGCCTTCTACGAGTTCGAAAGCCGCGTCCACGCCGCCCGCCGCGAAGGCGAGCTGACGCAGGACCAGCTTTGCGAGATCTGGATGGGCGTGCAGACCGAAAGCCTCGGCCCCGTCTTCGAGTTCGACGAGGGGTATCGCGCTTACTGGACCTACATCCCCCACTTCATCCACTCGCCCTTCTACGTCTACGCCTACGCGTTCGGCGACGGGCTCGTGAACGCGCTATACGCCGTTTACGAAGACGCGCCCGAAGGCTTCCAGCAGAAGTATTTCGACATGCTCGCGGCGGGCGGCTCGAAGCACCACAAGGAGCTTCTGGCGCCCTTCGGCCTCGACGCGTCCGACCCCGCCTTCTGGCAGAAGGGTCTTGGCGTTATCTCAGGCATGATCGACGAATTGGAGGTGATGGAGGGCTGAGGCTGAGAAGGGTCAGGACGCCTCCACTCACGTCCTGACCCGGATATGCCTCAGGTTGGATGCCGGACGCCATCAAGCATACGCGCGCCCCACGCTACTCACTTCCGCAGAGCCGTCGTCGGAAAACGGTCCCCTCCGCGTGTGGGGAAGATGGGGCCTTCGCGCAAAAAGTGCGAGTCACAATCGTGCGAAATGTCACATGTTCTATGTAACAGAGCGCGGATGGACGGAGCGCTGACAGGGCGCTACGTTTCGCGCGTCTGAAGAAAGGCGCGTAAATGCCGGATAATGAGGCGTTTCTGAACATCTATCGTCACGGCTTGGCGCGCGTCGCCACCGCGACGCCGCGCGTCCATCCGGGCGATCCAGCCGCCAACGCCGAAGCGACGGCGGAGATGGCGCAGGCGGCGAGCGAGGCCGGAGCGGCGGTTCTCGTATGCCCGGAGCTGGGGCTGACGGGCTACGCCATCGACGATCTTCTGCAGCAGGATGTGGTTCTGGAGGCGGCGGAGCGGGCCGTCGGCGCGCTGGTCGAGCAATCCGTCGACTGGACGCCCGTCGTCACGGTCGGTCTGCCGCTGCGGGTCGACGGGCGTCTCTACAACTGCGCCGTCGTAATCCATCGCGGCGAATTGCTGGGCATCGTTCCGAAGACGCACCTCCCCAACTACCGCGAGTTTTATGAGCGACGCCATTTCACTTCCGGCGCCGACGCGGACGCGACATGGGCGCGGGTCGCCGGTCTGGACGCGCCGTTCGGGACGGATCTGATTTTCGAGGCGGACGATCTGCCCGACCTGAAACTGGCGGTCGAGATTTGCGAAGACGTCTGGGTTCCGACCCCGCCCTCCTCCGCCGCCGCGATGGCCGGGGCGAGCGTCATCGCCAACCTCTCCGCCTCCAACGTCACCGTCGGCAAGTCCGACTACCGCCATGCGCTATGCCGGGTGCAGTCGGCGCGCGGGTTCTGCGCCTACGTCTACTCCGCAGCAGGGCATGGCGAGAGCACGACTGATCTCGCCTGGGACGGCCATGCGATGATCTACGAAAACGGCGCGCTTCTGGGGGAGACGGAGCGGTTCGCGGATGAGCCGCAACTTCTCGTCGCCGATGTGGATCTCGAAGTGCTGCGGCAGGAGAAGATGCGCCACGGCTCCTTCAACGACTGCGCCGCCATCGAAGGGACGGAGTTCCGGCCAATCCCCTTCACGCTGAACCCGCCCAGCGGCGATCTCGGCCTGAAGCGCGCCGTCGACCGCTTTCCGTACGTCCCGAACGACAACGCCAAGCTCGATGAGCTCTGCTTCGAAGCCTATAACATTCAGGTCGCGGGCCTCGTGAAACGACTGGAAGCCTCAGGGATCGAAAAGCTCGTCATCGGCGTCTCCGGCGGTCTCGACAGCACGCAGGCGCTGCTCGTCGCAGTTCAAGCGATGGACCGGCTCGGCCATCCCCGCACGAACATCCTCGCCTACACGATGCCGGGTTTCGCGACCTCCTCCTCCACAAAGACCGCCGCGTGGGACCTGATGCGCGCCCTCGGCGTGACAGCGGAGGAGATCTCCATCGACGCCGTCTCCCGCCAGACCCTCGCCGATATCGGTCATCCTTATGCTGAGGGGGTGAACGACTACGACGTGACGTTCGAGAACGTGCAGGCGGGCGCCCGGACCGCGACGCTCTTCCGCCTCGCCAACCATAACGGCGCGCTAGTTCTAGGCACCGGGGACCTCTCCGAGCTGGCGCTTGGCTGGTGCACCTACGGCGTCGGCGACCACATGAGCCACTACAACGTCAATGGGTCTGTCTCGAAGACGCTGATCCAGCACCTGATCCGCTGGGTCGCGGCCTCCCATCGGTTCGGGGAGGAGGCGTCGGCGGTCTGCCTTCGCATCCTCGCCACCGAAATCAGCCCCGAGCTTGTGCCGGGAGACGGGGAGACGCCGGGCCAGAAAACGGAGGACTTCGTCGGCCCCTATGAGCTCCAGGACTTCAATCTCTTCCACATCTCCCGCTTCGGACTGAGGCCGTCAAAGGTCGCTTTCCTCGCGTGGCACGCCTGGCGGGATCGAGCGGCGGGGCAGTGGCCGCCGCATATGAGCCATGACCGGAAGAACGAATACGACCTCGCGACGATCCGCAAATGGCTACGCGCGTTCCTCTGGAGGTTCTTCCAGACAAGCCAGTTCAAACGCTCCGCCCTGCCGAACGGGCCGAAGGTCGCTTCCGGCGGCTCTCTGTCGCCCCGCGGCGATTGGCGGGCGCCGTCGGACGGGACGGCGAAGGCTTGGATCGACGAGCTGGAGGCGCACGTTCCAGAGGGATGAACACGGGTCCAATCGGTCCGTGTGAACCGTTGAAATGGAATACCTGAGTATTTTACTTGATTTTATCGCTGGAATGCTCAGAGTCGACCGCAAGCCACCCCAAAGCCGACGCAGGGGCAGCCGGAAATCGATGAGACGAGGCTTCTCATGACTGGCGAACCAGACGAAACGACAACCGACGAGACGACCGGAGCCGCCATGCGGGACATCGCCCGCGACGCCTTTTTCTCCGGCGGCGTCTCCCTCGATCGCATGATCGAAACCTTCTTCGACAAGGAGGATGAGCGATGAACATGCCCATTCTCCGTTTCGACGAGATCGATGAAAGCGCCCCGCAGCGCGCGCCGCGCTATGACGCGCTGGATCTCGTCAAAAGCGGCAATCTGGCGGAGATCGCGCTCGGCGAGCAGATTTACACTCTGCGGATCACGCGCGCCGGTAAGCTGCTGTTGACCAAGTAACCCGCTCTCTCGGCGCGTAGCGCCGCCTGCTTGACGCAGATCAAAGTCGCGGCGCGCGTCCACTCGCTAGTCTCTCCCGATCGCGCAAACGGGAGGACGCGCCATGAAAGACGTAAACGCCGAGAACGCGCCGCCGCCATCGCCGCCTCCGATCCTGAACCGGATCGCCTTCTCCGACATCGCCGCCGCCCTCCGAGAGGGCGCGGCGGATTTCCGGCGCGCGCCCGCCTTCGGTCTGTTCTTCACCGCCTTCTACGTCGTCGGCGGGCTGGTGATCTTCTTCCAGTTGCAGGTCCTGTCGCAAAGCTACTGGGTGATTCCCCTCGCCCTCGGCTTCCCCCTCCTCGGTCCCTTCGTCGCCGTCGGCCTCTATGAGGTCAGCCGCCGGCTGGAGGCGGGCGAGCCGCTCGACTGGCCGGCGATCATCGGCGTGGTCTTCAAACAGACCGGGCGGCAGATCCCGTCGCTCGCCATGGTGGTGATCATGATCTTTCTCTTCTGGATCTACGCCGCGCACCTGGTCTTCGCGCTCTTCTTCGGGCTGAAGGCGATGACCAACATCACCACGTCCTGGCAGGTGCTCTACTCAGTCGACGGCGCGATCATGCTGGCGGTGGGAACGGCGGTGGGCGCGGTCCTCTCATTCGTCCTCTTTTCGATCACCGTCATCGGCCTCCCGCTTCTTCTGGATCGGGAGATCGACGTGGTCAGCGCCATGGTCGCCAGCGTCAGGTCGGTGCTGGAGAACGCGGGCCCGATGCTGGCCTTCGGCGCGCTGGCCGGCGCGGCCATGGTTGTGGGGATGGCCCCGTATTTCCTCGGCCTCTTCCTCGTCCTGCCGATCCTCGGCCACGCCACATGGCGGCTATACCGCAAAGCGGTCCGGTTCGAGGCGTAGGTCCGCCAGCGCGCCGCCTAAAGCGGCCCATCGGGACCCCGGCAGTGCGAAGCGGCGTCGCCCTAACGCGGCGCCGGATCAGACTGCTTCCCCCTAGTACGCGAAAACGGGCGCAGCCCGCCGCGCCCAAGCGCGGCTCCGTTTTCCCCGCAAGGGGAAAACGCCGGGCCCAACCGGAGCGATCGAAGATCGCAAAGGGCGGGAGACATCGCTCGCCGCCGCGCTCAGTCGAGGGCTGAGAGGAACGCGCCGATGATGCCCGCGGCGCGCCCAGGTTCGTTGGCCATCCACCAGTGCCCCTGACCGGGCATCAGCGCGACGTCGGCCCCGGCGCGCTCCGCCGCCGCACGCGACGGCGCCTGGCCGCCGGTATAGGCGTCCTCCGTCGCGATGATGGCGAGGCCGGGCTTCGCGGTCGCCTTGCCAAGGTCCTTCGCCAGCTCCGACATCACGGGCTGCGCAGCGGAACGATAAAGGGGGAGGATCGCCCGCCCCATCTCCTCAGTCATCGCCGCTGCGACCTTCGCCGCCACATCCTCGGGCATAGAGGCGCCGACGAGCTGCGCCGCCTTCATCGCCGCCGGCGCCGCCGCCATCATGCCGACCGTCTGCTCGCCCAGTTTCGTCGTCTGCCAAGCGGTCGCCAGATCATGCCACTTGTAGCTTGGATCGTAGACGCCGGTGACGTCGCTCGTCCACGAGCGGATCAAATCAGGCCGCTCCATCGCCAGCCGGATCGTCAGGATGCCGCCCCAGTCGTGCCCGACCAGATCGACCGGGCCGGGCAAGGCGGAGAGCTCTTCCACCAGCCACGCGAGGTACCCGTCGAACGTGCAGTCGAACCCGTCGGGGAGCGGCGCGCCGAAACCGGGCATGGAGAGGCAAGCCGTCTCCACCCCCATCTCCTTTCGCATCGCCGTCCAGATATCGGCGGTTTCGGGAACTCCGTGCATCAGGGCGATGGTCATGGGGCGTCTCCTGTCCGATGTAATCCGCGTTAGCGCGACGTTGCGCTCAGCGCCGCGCCCATGCCCACGAAGGCGCCGCCGGTCAGCCGGTTGAACGCCCGTCCATACCGAGCGAGCCAGGGCGCGATGCGCTGGGCGAGACCGGCGAGCGTCAGTTCATAGACGATCTCGACAAGCACGAACGTGCCGCCGAGGATGAGCAACTGCTCCATGAACGTCGCGCCGGGCGTCATGAATTGCGGCAGGAACGCCGCGAAGAACAAGAGGCCCTTCGGGTTCGAAACCGCCACCAGAAATCCCTGATTGAACATTCGCAGCGCAGATCCTTCGCGCCCGCCCGGATCGTCGCCCATCGCCGCCACCATCGGCGGATCGGAACGCCAGACGCGGATCCCGAGGAAGATCAGATAGGCCGCGCCGAGCCACTTCGCGATGGTGAACGCCAGCTCCGAGGCGGCGAGCAGCGCGCCCATGCCGGCGATTGAGATCGCGATCAGCAGAAGAAACCCGCACGCCCCGCCGAGAATCGTCCAAATCGTGCGCCGAAAGCCGACGCAAACCCCGTGCGTCAGCGACAGCAAACCATTCGGTCCCGGCGTCAGCGAGAGGCCGACCGCCGCCGCAAGATAAAGCAGCCAGAACTCGAACGACATATCCGCCTCCCCAGATGCGCGACCGCGACGCTACGGCGCCGCCGCCGCTTTTCCAATCCGAAGGCGGTCCGCCTATCCGTTCAGCTTGGCGAAACCTTCGCCGCTCTCCGCCACTTTCCGAAGAAGCGGGGATATGACCCATGAGGTCGGATCGTTCGCCGCGACCGCCTCCATGTCCCTGAGAACCTGATCGACGCCCACGGCGTCCGCGTATTTCATCGGCCCGCCCCGCCAGCGCGGATAGCCATAGCCGAAGAGCTTCACCATATCGATATCGAGCGGCCGCTCCGCGATCCCCTCGTCGAGGATCTTGGCGCCTTCGTTGATCATCGCCGCCATCGCCCGGCGCTGTATTTCTTCGGCGGTGAAGCTGCGCTTTTCGCGCCCAGCGGCGTCTGCGGCGGCGTTGATCACTTCCTGCACGAACGGGTCGGAATGGGGTTTCCGGTCGCCTTCCTTGTAAAGGTAGTAGCCCTTGCCCGACCGCTGCCCAAACCGCTCATTCTCGCAGAGCGTGTCGGCGACGGTGATGTAGCGCACCTTCGGATCGCGCGTCGGCGCCAGCCGCTTGCGGTTGGCGAAGCCGATCTGAAGCCCAGCGAGGTCCATCAGCTCAAAGGGTCCCATCGGCATTCCGAAGGCGCGGATCGCCTCGTCGATCGGCTCGATCGCGCGCATGTCCTCCATCATGTAATCGCAGCAGCGGCGATAGGCGGAGAGCATCCGGTTGCCGATGAACCCGTCGCACACGCCCGAAAGCGCGCCGACCTTGCGCATCCGCTTCGTGAGCGCGAAGGCGGTCGCCAGAACCTCGGGGGAGGTCTCTTCGGCCTGCACGACCTCCACCAGCTTCATCACATGGGCGGGGGAGAAGAAGTGCATGCCGAGAAGGCGCGACTTGTTGGGGATGTCCTTCCCGATCTCGATCGGGTTCAGGTAGGAGGTGTTGGAGGCGAGGATCGCCTCCTCCCCCATCGCGGCGTTCAGCTTGGCGAACACGTCCTGCTTCACGCCCATGTCCTCGAAGACCGCTTCAATGGCGAGATCGCAGCCCGCCGTCGCGGCGTAGTCGGAAGCGGGCGTGAGCGCCGCCATCATCGCGGCCTTCTTCTCTTCGCTCGCGAGGCCGCGCTTCACGGCGGAGGCGAGGTTGCCTTCGACCCGCGCGCGCCCGGCCTCGGCGGCTTCCTCGCTCATCTCGACCATGACGACGGCGCAGCCGGCCTGGAGGAGCGATGTGGCGATCCCGGATCCCATCAGTCCGCCGCCGACCACCGCGACCCGTTTGATCTCGCGCGGCTTCGCGCCCTTGATGATCGCGGGCTTCGCCACTGCGCGCTCCGAGAAAAAGGCGTGGCGGAGCGCGGCGGACTGATCCGTGTCCTTCAGCTCAACGCATTTCCGCACCTCCCACTCCAGCCCTTTGGCGAGGTCCATCTTGAAAGCCCGCTGCACGGCCTCCAGCCCCGCGACCGGCGACATCTGGCCCTTGGCCTTCTTCTTCACCGCCGCTTCCATCACGGCCCATTCGGTGGCGGAGGGACCGTTTTTCGCCGGGCCTTGTTCGGGGCGCGGCGCAGGGGCGTCGATGATCGTTCGAGCGAACGCCTTCGCCCCCTCCGTCAGGTCGCCTTCCACGATTTCGGAGATGAGGCCGTTCTCCTTGGCGCGGTTCGCCAGAATCGGCGCGCCCGTCGTCACCATCTGCGCGGCTTCGGAGGCGCCGACGATCCGGGGCAGACGCTGCGTGCCGCCCGCGCCGGGGATGATACCGAGATGCACCTCGGGAAGACCCATCTTCGCCGTCGGCGCCGCCACCCGGTAGTGGCAGCCGAGCGCGACCTCCAGTCCTCCGCCGAGCGCCGTGCCGTGGATCGCCGCCACCCACGGTTTCAGCGACCGCTCGATCCGGTCGACCGCGCGGGTCAGCGCGGGTTCGCGCGGGGCCATGTCGAACTCGCGAATGTCGGCGCCCGCGATGAAGGTGCGCCCGGCGCAAACCAGCACGACGGCCTTGGCGTCGGAGGCGTCGATCTCGTCCGCCGCGCCCCAAAGCCCTTGCCGCACCGCGTGACGCAGGGCGTTCACCGGCGGGTTGTCGACGGTGACGATGGCGAGATCGCCGTCATAGGCGACGGTTACGGGCGCGTCGGTCATATCGGTCACGGTGGAGCCTCCCTATGATGCGCCGTTTGGCGCAGTCTTTGCGGCGAAGATAGCGGGGGGACGGGGACGAGGTAAGGGCCGACCGCCGCGTCCGGCGCTAATCTTCGTCAAAACGCAAACGGACAACGAAAATCAGGAACTCCGGCGACCTAATTCGGCTCGAAGCCCAGATGCGCGCGAAAGCGGTTCTTGATGTGGACCGCGTCGCGCGACGGCATGGATCGCGGCAGGTTCTCCGCCTTCACTTTGACGACGTACAGGCGCGGCCCTTTCGCCCGATCGGTCAGTTCAGAAGCCAGAGCGTCGATCTCGGCCTGATCGTCGATCTCCCGCGTCTCAGACCAGCCGCAGGCCGCCGCGACCCCGGCGAGCGACACGCCCGCGCCGGTATGGCTACCCTGCATCCCGGTTTCGCCGAAATGCTGGTTGTCGAGCACGATGACTGAGAGGTTTCGCGGCGCGGCCACGCCGATCGTCGCCAACGCCCCCATCGCCATCAGCTGCTCGCCGTCCCCGGTGACGACCCAGACTGGGCGATCCGGCTGCGCCTGCGCCAGCCCGAGACCGACCAGCGCAGCGCCGCCCATCGCGCCCCAGAGGTAGTAGTTCCCCTCATGATCCCCGGCGGCGTGGACGTCGTAGGTCGGCGAACCGAGGCCGGTGACGACAAGAGCGTCGCCCCGTTTCTCCAAGAGGTTCGCGACAGCGTCGCGGCGGTCGATGGCGCTCACCATTTCTTCGCTCCGATCATCCGTTGGCCGATCAGGACGGCGATCTGCTGATCCGCGCTGAACGCCATATGCGCCGCTTGCGCGACCGTCTCGATCAGCGTCTCCGGATCGTCCGCCCGCCGCACCGTCAGGCCAATCGCCTCCAGCGAGGGCTGCACCGCCTGGCTCATCGGCATTTGCCACGGGTTAAATTCAGCGTGCTCCCCCCGCATCGTCACCAACGTCAGGAACGGCGTGCGGGAGAGGACGGGAAGGGAGAGCATGTTGATGCAGTTTCCCACCCCCGAAGACTGCATCAGGAGAACGCTGCGCATGCCGCCCGCCCAGGCGCCGCAGGCGATGGCGACGCCCTCCTCCTCCGTCGTCAGGACGTTGGCGGTGGCCGCGGGGTCTTCGACGAAGCGCTGGATCAGGCGGGCGTGCCCGGCATCGGGTACGTATGAGGCCTGCGTGACCTCCGCCGCGCGAAGCGTATCGAACACGCGGTCCGGCCAGCCGGTCTCCGCCCCCTGCGCATCGGTCTTCATGCGATCGTCCCTCGCCCATTCGCGAGGGATGATTATACAAAGAGACGAAACGCGCCAGTCAGGCGCGAGCGAAAACGGGAGGGATGGATATGGAGACTATCGGGTTCATCGGACTGGGGCGCATGGGGCGGCCCATGGCGACCAACATGGCGCAAAAGGGCTTTCAGCTTCTCGTCAACGACGTCAATCCGGACGCCGTCGCCGCGCTGACGCAGTATCAGGCGCGCGCGGCGGACACGGCGGCGGAAGTCGCGACGGGCTCCAGCGCGGTCATCACCATGTTGCCGAACTCCAAAATCGTGGCGGAAGTGCTCGCCGGCCCCGGCGGCGTCTTCGACAACGCCGCGCCGGGCTCGGTCATCATGGACATGAGCACGGTGCATCCCGAAACCACCGACGAGATGGCGGAGATCGCCGCGTCGCGCGGCCTCTCCTTCGTCGACGCTCCGGTCGGGCGGCTGGCGGCTCATGCGGACCGGGGCGAGTCGCTCTTCATGGTCGGCGCCTCAGACGAGGATTTCGCCAAGGTGAAGCCGATGCTGGAGGCGATGGGGACGACCATCTACCATTGCGGCGGTCCGGGCGCGGGGACGCGCTCCAAAATCGTGAACAACTTCCTCGCCATCTCGCTTTGCCAGATGAACGCCGAAGCGCTGTCGCTCTCCGAGCGGCTCGGCCTTAACCTAGATCGGACGCTGGACGTTCTTTACGGCACCACGGCGTCGAACGGACAGCTGCGGGTGAACTGGCCCGCCAAGGTCCTCTCCGGCGACACGGAGCCCGGCTTCACCATCGACCTCGCCCACAAGGACCTGACGCTGGTGATGGAGACCGCGAACGCCGCTCAGGCCCCGATGCCGATGGCGGCGGCGGCGCGGGAGGCGTTCAGCCAGGCGCGAGCGCGCGGTTTCGGCGGGCGCGATTTCTCCGCCATGCTCGACGCCGCGTGCGACGCCATCGGGATCGAGGCGCCGCGCCTCGCCGACGGCTCTCCGCACAAGCCCGAAGGGTGAGCGGAGGCGGGCCTACCCCGGCCCGCTTCGCATGTTCTCCGGCAGCCATGTGGCGAGTTCGGGGAAGGCGATCAGGACGAAGACCATAAGGACCATGATCAGGAACATCGGGATCGCCGCCTTGGCGATGTAGCTCATCTCATGGTTCGTCATGCCCTGCAGGACGAAGAGGTTGAAGCCGATCGGCGGCGTGATCTGCGCCATCTCCACCACCACCACGATGAAGATGCCGAACCAGATCAGGTCGATGCCCGCATCCCGGATCATCGGCTCCACCACCGCCATGGTCAGCACGACGGAGGAGATGCCGTCGAGGAAACAGCCGAGAATGATGTAGAAGATCAGGAGCACCATCAGCAGCTCGAACCGGCTCAGGTCCCATGCCGCGATCAGGTCCGCCAGCCCGCGCGGCAACCCGGTGAACCCCATCGAGAGCGACAGGAACGCCGCCCCCGCGAGGATCAGCGCGATCATGGCGGAGGTGCGGGTCGCGCCCATCAGGCTCTCGCTGAACGTCTTCCAGTTCAAGGACCTTTGGGAGGCGGCGAGGACGAGCCCGCCGATCACCCCGAAGGCCGCCGCTTCCGTGGCGGTGGCGTAGCCGAGATACATCGACCCGATCACCACCGTGATCAGGATCATGACCGGGATCAGGAAGCGGGAGTTTTCGACCTTTTGCATGAAGGTCAGACGCGGCTCCGGCGTCGGGCTCCACGTCTTCGAGACTTGCGACATGATCGCCACGTAACCCATGAACATGCCCGCGAGCACCAGCCCCGGAACGATCCCGGCGAAGAAGAGCTTTGAGATCGATTCATTGATCGTGACGCCATAGACGATCAGCGTCAGCGAGGGCGGGATCATCAGACCGAGCGTCGCCGCCCCCGCAAGCGTGCCGATCACCATGGTCTCCGGATATTTGCGCCGACGCAGCTCCGGGATCGACATCTTGCCGACCGTGGTCAGCGTCGCAGCGGAGGAGCCGGAGACGGCGGCGAAGACGGTGCAGCCGACGATATTTGTATGAACGAGCCCGCCCGGCAGCCGCGCCATCCAAGGAGAAAGGCCCCGGAACATGTCTTCGGAAAGCCGGGTTCGATAAAGGATCTCCCCCATCCAGATGAAGAGCGGCAGCGCCGTCAGCGTCCATGACGAAGACGCGGACCAGACCGTCGTCAGCATCACGTCGCCGACGGGGCGCGTGGTGAAAAGCTCCATCCCCACCCAGGCGACGCCCATCAGCGCCAGCCCGACCCAGACCCCGCTGCCCAGGAGGAGGAAGAGGACGAAGAGAAAGAGGATGATGATCGAGAAGTCTTCCATCAGACGTCCCCCTCGCCCGCGATCTCCCGCTCGATCCGGTGATGGCCCTTGAAGATCAGATGGAGGAGATGATCCGTCAGCGCGATGGCGAGGATCACGGCGCCGATCAGCACCAGCGACTGCGGCATCCAGAGGAGCGTCTTGTCCTGGCCCTGAGAGATGTCGTTGAACTTCCACGACCAGTAGACGAATTTTTGCGCGTAGAAGACGAAGTACCAGGCGATCGCCGCGCCGATCCCGAAGCACCAGATCTCCGCCAGCCGCCGCGCGAAGGGGCCGAGCGCGTTCAGGACGATGGAGACGCGGATATGCGCCCCCCGGTTCAGCGCATTAGCGAAGGCGAGAAACGAGGCCGCCGCCATCGCGTAACCGGCGTATTCAGGCGCGCCCGGAAAGACCTCTCCGGTCCAGCGCGCGAGCATCTGGACGACGATCAGGAAGAGGATCGCTATCAGGCAGAGGGCGGCCATCACCCCCGCCGCGAGATAGATGAAATCGAGGCCCTTGCGGACCTGAGCCAAGACGCCCATCGCGCTCCCCTCGTCTGAAGAAAATCGCCGCCCGGGCCGCGGTGGCGCGGCCCGGGCGACTTCATTCTGGCCTTACTGGGCGGCCTTGAAGGCGTCGACGATGGCGGCGCCGTCCTCTCCGGCGGCCTCGAGCCACTCGGAAGTCATGGTGGCGCCGATCTCCTCCAGCTCGCCCTTCAGCGTGTCGGAGGCTTTTTCGACCGTCATCCCGCCGTTCTTGAGGCCAGTGAGCGTGAAACCGGTATACTCTTTCGAGCGCCAGGTCCCCGCGTATTCGGCTAGCTCGGCGCAGGCCTTGATGACGTTCTTGTTGCCGTCGGAGACGCCGGACCAGACCTCGGAGTTCACCATGATGTAGTTACGCGGCAGCCAGGCATCGACTTCGTAGAAGTAATTCAGGCTCTCCCACACCTTCCGGTCGTAGCCGGTGGCCCCGGAGGAGACCATGGAATCGGCGACGCCCGTGGCGAAGGCTTGGCTGATTTCCGCCGCCTCGATGGTCACCGGCAGCATGCCCGTCAGCTCCGCCAAACGGCTGGTCGCGTTGTTGTAGGACCGGAACTTGACCCCCTTCATATCGGCGACCGACTGCACCTCGTCCCGGAAATAGAGGCCCTGCGGCGGCCACGGTACGGAATAGAGGAGCGTTAGGTTCTGATCCGCCAGCACCTCCTCCAGCGGCCCGCGCGCGGCCTGCCAGAGCTTGTCGGCGTCATCGAAGGAGGTCGCGAGGAAGGGGATCGAATCCACGCCGAAGATCGCGCTTTCGTTCTGGTGACCGGAGAGCAGACGCTCCCCGATCGGCACCTGGCCGGTCTGGATCGCGCGTTTGATCTGCGCGCCGGGGAAGAGCGAGCCGGACGGGTGCGTGACGATCTCGATCTCCCCGCCCGTGCCGGTGGTGACGCATTTGCCGAACTCGGCCGCCGTCACCGAATGGAAGTTGGAGGCGGAATAGGCCAGCGGCATATCCCATTTCTCGGCCAGAGCGGCGGTGGCGCCGACGGCCGTCATCGCCGTCGCGGCGAGCAAGGTTTTAACTGTCTTCATGGGTAGTCTCCCTGTTGTCTTCGCCTTAAAGGCGATTGGATTGATCATGCTGCATAGCGGGCGGGGGCGTAAACGCTCATGTCCATGTTGGGCGTTCTCCCGGCGATCATCTGGGCGAGCAGGCGCCCGGTTTTCGGCCCGCCGGTCAGGCCGATATGGTGGTGGCCGAAGCCCATCCAGGCGCCTTTCAGCCCCGGCGCCTCCCCGATCACGGGGATCGAATCCGCTGGGGCCGGGCGATGGCCCATCCATTCCGTCTCCTCCTTCCAGGTCAGCGTCGGGAAGGCGGTCTTGATGTTGCGACGGAGGAGGTCGAAGGGCGCCTTGCCGGGCGCGCGCTCCAGCCCGCCGAACTCGACCATGCCGGCGAGGCGCAGTCGGCCCTCCATCGGGGTCATGACGAATTTACCGGAGGCGATCATCAAGGGCTGGTTAGGCGTGAAGGACGGCTTCCAAAGCTCGATATGATAGCCGCGCTCGCTCTCCAGCGGGATCTTCAGCCCGAGCTTGGCGGCCAAAGGCCCGGACCAGACGCCGGTAGCGATCACGACCTGATCGCAAGCGATAGTCTCGCCCCCAACCCGGACGCCGCTGACCGCGCCGCCCTCCTGCGCCACGTCCTCCACCGCGCCTTTGACGAAGCGCGCGCCCAGCCCCTCCGCCGCCGCGGCCAGCGCTTTGACGTAACCGCCGGGGTCGGAGATGCGACCATGATCGCCGCAGGCGACGCCGAAGCCGAAATCTGCGGGCACGATAGGGTCGTAGTCCTGAAAGGCCGCCCCCTCCAACTCCCGCCACTCAACGCCCGCCTCGCGCCGGATGTCCCAGGCGAGCCAGTCCGCCTCAAACGCGGCGCGGTCGCGATAGGCGAAGGTGTAGTCGCTCTCCACGACATAAGCGGCGGCGTCCGTCCCGGCGGCCAGCGCCTGGTGCTCAGCGAGGCTGTCGCCGACCACGCCCGCCACCGCCGCCCCGATCCGCCGCGTATCGGCTTCGTTCGCGTGGGAGAGGTATTTCGCGAGCCAGGGGATCAGCTTCGGCAGATAACCCCAGCGCAGGAACAGGGGCTGCATCGGGTCGAAAAGCATCCGCGGCGCCTTCGCCACCAGCCCCGGCCCGGTCACCGGCACCATGGAGCAGGAGGCGAGTACGCCCGCGTTGCCATAGGACGTGCCCGCAGCCGGTCCCTCGCGGTCGATCAGGGTGACCTCGATCCCCTCCCGCCGCAGATGAATGGCGGTGGAGACGCCGACGATCCCGGCGCCGATCACGGCGACATGGGCGGTCATGGCGATTTCCCGACTGCATATCGGTCGAGGCGTTCGACCAAAGGGCTTAGTCCAAGACCGGGGCCGTCGGGGATAGTGACTGCGCCGTTCGCGATGGGAAATGGCCCTTCCAGGATGTCCTCCTTCAGGTAGTAGGTCGCCTGATAAAACTCGCAGCCGAGCGATATCTCCGGCGTCGCCGCGATCATATGCGCCCCCGCCAGATGCGCGAGCCCCGCTTCGAACATGTCTCCGCCATAAGCGAGGAGACCGTTCGCGGCGGCCATCTGCGCGACCTCCCGCCCGCGCGCGAGGCCGCCCGATTTCATGATCTTCACCGACACCCCATCGGCGATCCCCTCGCGCGCCGCGCGCGCCATGTCCTCCGGCCCGAAGACGCTTTCGTCAGCGAGAAGCGGCGCTCGCGTCGCCGCCCGCAGCCGCGCCATCGCGTCGAACTCGTGCGCGCGGACGGGTTGTTCGATGAAGTCGGGGGCGAAGGCGTCCAGCTCCCGGACGCGGTGATCCGCCTCCTCCGGCTCCAGCCCCTGATTGAAGTCGACGCGCACCGCGAAGTCCGGGAAGTCGGCCCGAAGCCGCTCCAACCGCATGACGTCGAAGGCGTGATCGGCGAAGCCGGTTTTCACTTTCACGATCCGCACCCCGTCGTCCCGCAATCGGGTGAGGAGGGCGAAGTCCTCTTCGAAGTCCGGGTTCGCAAGCGAGACGGAAAGCGGGATCGTCGCCTGCGCCTTCTCCCCCAGAAGCGCCCAGACGGGCCGCCCGGCGATGCGCCCTTCGAGATCGAGGAGCGCGGTCTCAAGCGCCGCTTTCGCCTCAGTGCAATGGGCGACGGCGTAGCGCGCATCCGCCATGATCGCATCGCGAGCCGCCACCGCGCGCCCAACGACATGGGGACGAAGGTAGCGGTCCAGCGCGGCGAAGGACGCTTCGGGCGTGCCGGTGAAGACCGACCACGGCGACGCCTCCCCCCAGCCGACGGCGCCGCCCTCGGCGGTCAGGCGCAGGACGATGATCTCGCAGGCGCCCTCCACCGACCCGATCCCATGGTCGCGCCGCGACCGCACCGGCAACGAAAGATGCCAGAGGTCCATGGCGACGATGGTTTGCGTTAGGTCAGTCACGATGGCGCTGTCCTTTCCCCGATGAAGCTTGGCGGGCGGAGCGCATAAGTTCCATTATTAAGAAATGGCATAACCATCAGAAAAAATGATATTTGCGGCGTATGAACCTCCGCTTCCGCCAGCTTCAGGCGTTCCACGCCGTTTACGAGATCGGAACCGTCACCGGCGCCGCCGTGCGGCTCGACATATCGCAGCCCGGCATCTCCAACCTGATTTCACAGCTGGAGGCGCAGACCAGACTGAAGCTTTTCGTTCGCGACAAGGGGCGCCTCCGCCCGACGCCCGAAGCCCATGTCTTTTACAACGCCGCCGACACCGCGATCCGGGGTTTCGATCAGGCGGCGCAAGCGGTGGACGACCTCAGGAACAAGGCGAGCGGACAGCTTACCGTCGCCTGCCCGCATCATCTGTCTTTCAGCTTCATGCCGGAGATCATCGCGCGCTTCGCCGAAGGGCGGCCCGATCTCTCCATCTCGTTCCAGTCGAATTATTCGGCGAAGATCCGCGAATGGGTCGCATCCGGCCTCTTCGAAATCGGCGTCTGCGAGGCGTCGGCGCTCGACCCGTCGCTCGACGCCAAGGTCTTCCGGTTCGAGATGCTTTGCGCCATTCCCGCAACGCTGGACGCACCGGTAGAGGACGCCCTGACGCCGACCGCGCTGAGCGCCCTTCCGATCATCGCGCTCGGCCGCGACCACGTCACCCATCAGCGGATGGCGGAGGCGTTCGCAGCGGCGGGGGTCGAGCTTCACCCGAAGATCCACACGCACCTCTTCGAGAACGCGCTGGCGCTGACGGCGCGCGGGCTCGGCGCGACGATGATCGACCCGTTCAGCATCATGCATCGACGGTATAACGGGTTCGAAGTGCGGGCTTTCCGTCCGATCATCACCCTCGACCTTGCGATCGTGACGGCGCGCGGGCGGCGCATATCCATGCTCGCGCGGGAATTTCTGGACATGATGGAGGCGGAATTCGCATCCTTCGCGCTAGCGCCACCGGAGGGCGATGGATGAGGAGCGAGACGTGAAAGCGACAGGCGGCAAAGCGCTCTACGGCGCCTCCATCGGCATCCTGATGCTGGACGCGAAGTTTCCACGCATCGTCGGGGAGGTCGGCAATGCGCTCACCTGGTCCTTCCCGGTGCACTACCGGATCGTCCGCGGCGCCTCGCCGGAACTTGTCGTCCTGCGCGGCGCGGAGGGCGCGCTGGAGAGTTTCATCGACGCCGCGCGCGGGCTGGTGGAGGACGGAGTGGACGGCATCGCGACGAATTGCGGGTTTCTGTCGCTCTTCCAGCGGGAGCTCGCCGCAGCCGTCGACGTTCCCGTAGCGAGCTCATCCCTGATGCAGGTTCCCCTCGCGCAGGCGATGCTGCCGCCCGGAAAACGGGTGGGCGTTCTGACGATCTCGGCGGAGACGCTCACGCCCCGGCACCTGTCTCTCGCCGGCGCGCCGGAAGATACGCCGGTCGCGGGGGTGGACCCGGCCGGGGAATTCGCCCGAGTGATCCTCGGGAATGAGACGACGCTGGACGTCGCTCAGGCCCGGCGCGAAAACGTCGAGGCGGCGGAGCGGCTGGTCCGGGATCGCCCCGAGATCGGCGCCATCGTGCTGGAGTGCACCAATATGTGCCCCTATGCCGACGACATCGCGCACGCTACGGGGCTGCCGGTCTTCTCGATGACGAGCTTCATCGAGTGGTTTCAATCCGGCCTGCGGCCCCGTTCATATCCAGCTGACTGAACGCGCCCACCCGAACGTCCGGCGAGCGTCGCAAGATGCGGCCCAGAATGCGAAACCAGCCGGACGTCTCCTTCGTATGCCCCGCGAGACTTGACCGGCGGCGCGGGGCTGTCAGGTTCGAGAGAGACAGGCGAGGACGCGGCGCATGCAGATCAGGGCCCCGATGAAGCGGCGGACATTCGTGAAGATCATTCACTGGCTGATGCTGCCGCTGACGATCTGGTTCATCCTGATGACCCCGGCGGATGTGGTGCCGCTCGGCCTCTTCCCGCTTCATTCCAACCTGGCGCTGGTCTTCGTCTCTATCTCGCTGATCTGGACGGCGATGCATATGCGCAAAGGGCTAATGTCCCGCCCCGGCCCGAAGCTGCCAAGCTGGGCGCGCTGGGTTCATCCGGTGATGCACAAGACGATCATCTGGGGCCTTTTCACAGTGGCTCTGACGGGGTTTCTGCTGGGCCTGACGTCATCTGTGCTTTTGAAGGCAGGCGGTTTTCTGCCCATCGCGCCGCCGATGGGATGGCGGGAGATGAACGACTGGGTGGGGACGTTCCACATCATCCAGTTCTACATTCTCGGCGGGATCATCGCCTTTCATGGCGGATTTCACATCTGGCGGCATCTCAAGCTCAGGGACAACGCGCTCCGTATCATGGCGCCGAAGGTCTTTTACCGCTGGCTCTGAAAGTTCGCGCAGACGCGCGAACGGCGGCGGCTCGCGAGCGCTGCGCGCTCAGTCTCGCCGCCCGCGCTCCACTGCGGCCCATTGCGCGGGGTGGAGACGTGCGCCTCCGGCGGGAGTATTTTTGGAAGAATGAAGGGCGGGTTAGCCGAACTCCACAAGGACGGCGCCGAGGCCGATCAGGACCATCAGGCCGCCACGGAGCCAGCCGACCTGCTCCTTCAGGAAGAGCCAGCCGATCAGGGCGGCGAAGATGACGGAGGTCTCTCGTAAGGCGGCGGCCTCGCCCACCTTGTCTAGCCGGGTCGCCATCATCACGCAGCCGAAGCTCAGGAGCGCGATCAGGGCGCCGACGAAGCCGCGTTTCAGCATCGGGGTCAGCGGAGGCGGGTCCGTCATCCGCCGGTAAAGGATGGTGGAGAGGATCGGGAAAAAGAACCCGTCCACCACGAAGAACCAGGCGAGGAAGCTGAAGGCGTGGTGGGAGATGCGAATGCCCCAGGCGTCGTAGGTAGTGTAGAGCGCGGTGAAGATGCCCGTGGCGAAGGCGAGCCAGAGAGCGTTGATGAGCGTCTGGCGGCCGATCTTCGTCTGGCGGATGTTGATCGCGGCGAGCGCCATGATGGAGAGGCTGAGGAGGAGCACCCCGCCCCATTGACCGAGCCGGTAGCTCTCTCCAAAAACGAAACCCGCGAAGATCACCGTCGCCAGCGGGCTGATCCCCCGCACCACCGGATAGACCACGGTGAAGGCGCCGCGCTGGTAGGCCCCCGCGAGGAGGAGCTTGTAGCAGGTGTGGATCGCGAAGACGCCGAAGAGGACCGGGACGAGCGCCAGCGGCGGCAGCGGGAAGACGAAGAGCGCCACGGGCAGGGCGATCAGGAAATACCAGATGTCGATCGCGCCCCGGATCAGCCAGGGGTTCACGTCCTTGCCCTTTTGCAGGGCGCCGAAGGTCGCGTGGGCGCAGGCGGAGATCAGGGCGAGGATGACGGCGACGCGCCCGCCCGCCTCCGTCCCCTCGATGGAGAGGACCCAGGCCTGGAGCGCGTCGGACAATGCCCTAGTCCGTGGCGCCGGTCAGGGCGTCGGCGAATTCCTGGGGGTCGAACGGGGCGAGGTCGTCGATCTGCTCCCCCACTCCGATGGCGTGGATCGGCAGGCCGAACTTGTCGGCGAGCGCCACGAGAACGCCGCCCTTGGCGGTCCCGTCCAGCTTGGTCATGACGAGGCCGCTCACGTCCGCGATCTTCTGGAAGATCTCCACCTGGGAGAGCGCGTTCTGTCCCGTCGTCGCGTCCATTACGAGAAGCGTATTGTGCGGCGCGCTTTCATCCCGCTTGCGGATGACGCGGACGATCTTCTCCAGCTCTTGCATGAGATCCGAGCGGTTCTGGAGACGGCCAGCGGTGTCGATCATCAGGATATCGGCGCCCTCATCCTGCGCCCGACCCATCGCGTCGAAAGCCAACGAGGCGGGGTCAGAGCCTTCGGGCGCAGTGAGAACGGGAACGCCCGCGCGCTCTCCCCAGACCTGCAGCTGCTCGACGGCGGCGGCGCGGAAGGTGTCACCGGCGGCGATCACGACCTTCTTGCCTGCGGCGCGGAACTGGCTGGCGAGTTTGCCGATGGTCGTCGTTTTGCCGGAGCCGTTGACGCCGACCACCAGCACCACCTGCGGGGTCTTGGCGAAGAGCGGCATGGGGCGGGCGACGGGCTCCATCACCTTGGCGACTTCGTCCGCCAGCAGCCGTTTGATCTCATCGGCTGAGAGGCGCTTGCCGAACCGACCCTCGGCCATCGCGGCGGAAACGCGCATCGCGGTCTCGACGCCCATGTCGGCGGTGATGAGCAGCTCTTCGAGGCTCTCGAGCATCTGGTCGTCGAGGACGCGCTTGCGCACCGGCTCCGCCGTTCGCCCCTCCGCCCCGCGGCCGGTGACGGCGGACATGAGACGGGCGGCGAGGCCTATTTTCTCCGGCTCCTGCTCCGGCTCCGTTTGCGGTGCGGGCGTTGGTTGAGACGCAGGCGCGGCTGGCGGCGCCGGCTCTGGCGTGGGCGCGGGCTTGGCGACGGGCTCCGGGTTCGGAGCGGGCGTCGCGGGCGGCGGCGTTTCGACCGGAGCCTGCGGTGTAGGCGCAGCGGGCGCTTCGGGGTCGGGCGCGGGGTCGGGGCGCGCTTCGGGCGTCGGTTGCGGCGGCGTCGGCTGCTGCGACTGCGCTGGGGGCGGCGACTGCGCTGGCGGGGGAGGCGCGGGCGCCTCCTCCACCACATCGCCTTCATCCAGAAGCGCCTCGACGCCCTGATCGATCTTGGAGGACGACTTGGTCAGCCGTTCCTTGAGTTTGCGGAAGAAGCTCATCGCGCGCCTGCGGAAACTGGATCGCAGCGGTGATAGCCGCTCGCGCCCTGCTTGACCATATGGCGGCTACTCCGCTCCAAGGCGCGCCGCGCGACTGCGGATGAGCGCCAGCGCGCGGGCGGGGTCGACGGAGAGCGGGGCCTCGGCGATCTCGCCGGGCAGGGGCAGCCAGAGGCGGTCTTCATCGATGAAAAGCGGCGCGGCGAAGGCGGTCTCCGCCCCGATGCGGCGAAGGGGGGCGCAGGCGGCGAGATCGTAGATCTCCACCCCTTCGCCGCCGTCGCTCCATGGACGCTGAACGGCGATGCGGGTCGCGCGAGGGCTGAAAACGATCTTTCGGGCGGCCTCCTCCGACAGACCGGGGCATATCTCTGCGCCGGTCGCGGCGTCGAAAATGCGCAGCGGTGGGCCGGGATGGGCGACCATGGCGCCGTTCGGCGACCATACGGGATCGGGTCCCGCGCGCTCCATTGAAGGAAGCTTCGCCGTCGCGCGTCCCGTCGCCATATCGACGACCATCGGCCCCGTCAGGAGCGCGCCGTCCGCGCCGCTCGCCTCCCCAGCCGGGGCGAAGTGGGCGCGCCCGCCGCCGGGCGCGAGCCCGAACCAGGCGAAGGGACGTTCCGCGGTTGCGAGGCTTCGTTGCGTATCGTCCTCGAGGTTCAGCGCGAGGATCTCCGCCCCCGCCGTCGGCGTCCCGCGAAGCTGGATCAACGCCCGCGCGCCGTCTTCGGAGAGCGCGAGATCCGCCGCTTCAGCCTCCCATTCCCCAACTAACGACGGTGCGGCGCCTTCCGCGCCGATGAAGAGACGCATCGTCCGCGTATCCGGGCCGCTGCGCCCGGCGTCGGCGGCGATCAGGGCGTAGCTCTTCTCGCTCAGCGCTGCGGCGAGGATCGTCTGACCATCCTCCAGCCGGATGGTTTCAATCACGGCGCCCGTCGACCCGTCGCCCAATGCGACCGTCCCGTTAGCCAGCGGCGCGAGGAACCGCCGTCGATCCGGGGAGACGACGGGGCGTCCGCCCTCCCCCGACCGCAATCCGTCGACAGAAGCGACCACCTCGCCGCTCGCCGCGTCGAAGATTGAGAGGCTATTCTGGTCTTCGGTTGCGCCGGAGGAAGAGGCGCGATCGATCGGGATTGCGAAAAGATCTCCGGCCAGCGCGGTGAGAGTCGCGAGATCCCCGCTGGAGAGGGCGGTGAGCGGACCGACCGGGCCGCCATCGACGCCTAGCTTGCGCGCAACGCCGTCTTCGGTGATCGCGAGCACGCGCCCGGCGTCGCCTCGGATCAAGCGCGTTGCGGTTTCGGTTTTGGCGACGCCAGCGGATCGCGGAGCGGCGTCCCAAATCCGAAGCCGCGCGTCGTCGCCAACGGTAAAAAGGCGCTTCGCCGCCCGGTCGTAGGCGATGGCGCGAAGCTCTCCCTGATGCGCGGCGCCGCTCCAGCGCAACTGACCGGAGGGGCCGAAATGCAGGGCCGCCGCGCCGCCCTCGGCGCCGCCTTCTTCACCGCCGTCTGCGCAGAAGATCGAGGCGCGGCCCCCGATCACGTCGAGCCGCTGGAGCCATCCGGCCCCGCACCCGCGCAGAAGACGCGGCCGCTCCGGCGCCGCCGGGGAGATGCGGCGCGGCGGCCCGCCCGCGTCGTCGGAGCCAGCGCCGTAGACGTAAGTCTTGTTCGCCGCGAGCACTTCGCCCCAGTCGCCGCCCGCCTCGACGCGAAGGGTCGGCGCCGCTTCGCCGCCTGGCAGCGACCAACGCTGAAAGCACCCGCCTTCGCCGTCGCCGATGTAAAGCGCCGCTTCTCTGCCGAACGGGGCGATCGAGAGATGCGGCCGCGCGTCCAGTTTCGGAGCCCCGCCCGGCGCGCAGGCGAGCGGGGCCGCTGGATCGCGCAGAACCTGCGGCGCGCCCTCTCCGATCCGCCATAGGAAGACGCCGAGCCCCGACCCGTTCGACGCCGCCGGCGCGACGGCGAGGATCACGTCGTCGTCCACGAACCGGATATCCGCCCGGTCGGACGGGATCGTGACGACCCCCGCCAGTTCCTGCGCTTCGCGGCGAAAGGCGGCGACCACGGTTTCATCGCCGGACCCCGGCCCGAGATCGATCGCGAAGAGCGAGCCGTCGGGGGAAATGGCGGCGGACCCGCCGTAGCTCGGCACCGATTTCACGGCGGTGGCGAGCCGCACGTCGCCGGTCGCCAGTTCGGCCTCCTCGAAGAGAAGAGGGGTGAAGCGCGATCCGTCCTCATCCTCGCGTTCCGCCTCCAGCCGCGCCGTCCAAAGCGTGTCGCCGTCTTCGGAGATGCGCGTGTAGGTAAGGCGGTCGGGCCGGTAGACCGTCGTGATCTCACCCGTGCCCGGGTCCATCAGGTGGGTGCGACCGCCCGCCTCGACGATGGCGAGCGCGCCTTCGGGGAGGAGGCGCATAGTCTCCACGGTCCCCCCCGCCGGGGCGGCGTAATCGGCGAGAAGGCGCGTCTCCAGCGCGACGCGGGTCAGCGCCGCGAGGCCTTCGGGCGTCGCCCCCTCCGCTGCGGGGTCGAGCGCGCCGACCGCTCGGAACGCGCGCTCCACGGCCAGGATCGCCGCCGCTTCGTCACCCCGGTCGAGCGCGGCGTGGACGCGAAATGCGGCGGCGCGCGACGCCTCCGCCAGTTCGGCCATTTGCGCCTCGCGCTCCTTCATCGCGCTGAAGCCTGCGAGAGCGATCAGGCCCGCCGTCGCCGCCGCCAAACCAGCGCCGCGCCAGCGCCGACGAACAAGTTCGCCGCGGCGGAGGTCCTCGTCATCGACGCCGAGCAACCGGGCGGCCAGCGTCAGGCGCGCCGCCCGCCACGCGTCTCCGCCGTCCCGCGCGTCCACGACTATCGGCGTCGCCCGACGGTCGGTGACAGCGCCGTCGACGTCGATCTCGAAACGCGCAGCCGAAGGGAGGCACTCGATCGTCTCCTTGCCTTGGATTTCGCTGGCGTTCGGCTCCCCATCGACGATCAGACAGATGATGCGATTTTCCCGGCTCAGCCGCTTGAAGGTCAGAACGTCCTCATCCACCCGCTCGGACGCGGCCGCGCGGGGCGAGCAGATGACGATCAGGTAATCGCTCTCCTCCAGCGCGGCCGCAGCGGCCACGTTTGGTTCGGAGGGGGAAGACGCGCCATCGCCGCTGCGGAAAATTGGCGCAAGGCGCTTCGGGACAGGGCCGTCCGACCCTTCCGTTCCGATCAGCGCGCGGGGCGGCGAATAGCGCGCAAGGGTCCGGTGAAGGCGTTCGCCCCAGACCTCATCGGCGCGGCTATGACTGATGAACGCCCGATACTTTCTGCGCACGCGGACCCCTCCGTTCGCGACCATGGCTGCGCGATGGAACCGGCGCAAGCGTCAGCTGCGCCCGCATCCGTCCCACGGGCCATCGGGATATGTAGGAGGGCGGTGCGAGCGCCGCGGTCGGTTCCAGCAGCGGGTCGACTTCCATCCATTTTCGGCTCGACGCGACAGGTTCCACGTCACCACATCTGCCGAAGCGAGGTCGCGGATGGGTTCGCGTGGCCGGTTCACCGAGGGCGGACGCTGGCTGGACCACCTGCGACACGCATAAACGCCAGCACGGCTTTCACGTCAGATGCTGCGCAGCCTCCGGCCGCGCACGCAGATCCTCCGCCTGGCGTCCGGCGAACCGGGCGATGCGTTCATCGCCGAGGCCCATCATCGACAGGGCCGGATAGGGGTTCGCCACTTCATTATATTCCAGCAGGAGCCCGTCTCGCATCGTCGCGAAACCAATCCCTTCGAAAACCACTCGCGTCCCCGCCTCAATCGATTTTGGAACGTAGCTGAAAAGATATCGGCCGTATCCGCGCCCGTCTGCCTCGACGACGTCATGGAAGGTCCAACGAAAGCCCTGGCCGTCGCGGTGTACGCGGTCTTCGATGAAAGTCGCCAGGTCCGCGCGCCCGCGGAAGGTTCCATAGAAGACGTCGTGATAAGCGCCGTCGTCCGAGAAGACGTTCGCGAAAGCCGCGCCATCGCCGCGGCGCGCGGCCTCCGCCATATCGCCGAGGAGCGAAGCCAGCGTCATTGGTTCGGCGCGCGCTTCAGAAGCTCGCTGCGAAACGCATCCGGAAACGGGCGCGAGCGGCGCGTTTCCGGGTCGAAGTAGACGTTCACGCAGGTCGCCGTCGCGTGGCAGACGCCATCGAGGAAAGCCCCGTAGCCGGTTGTGATCGACTTCGTCCCGACGCGGAGGAGGCGTCCGCCGACCTTCAACTGGCCGGGAAAGCGCATCTCCTGCAGATAATCGATGGAGACGTTGGCGAGCACGAAGTTGAACTTCTGGTCGCCCAGCCCCGCCAGTAGCTCCGAGAAGAGCGCCATGCGGCCCGCTTCGAAGTAGGCGGCGTAGGCGACGTTGTTGATGTGGCCCATGCTGTCTTCGTCCGAATAGCGTAAGCTCACGGCCTCAAAGGTCAGGTGTCCGTTGGGATCGGTCAGGTCGGTCATGCTTTCCTCGTGGCGCGCGCGCGGCTATGGAGCGGGTCTCTGCAATCGAAAGCGCGCTCATGCCCATCGAGCATCCCTTCTATTTCCTTCGCCATGGCGAGACCACCTGGAACGCCGTTGGGCGCACGCAGGGACAGCTGGACGCGCCCCTGTCCGAACTTGGCGAGCGCCAGGCTCTTGAGGCGGCGGAGATCCTGAAGACGCATCCGATTGAGCAGATCGTCGCCAGCCCGCTTTCGCGCGCCCGCCGGACGGCGGAGGCGGCGGGCGCGGCGCTCGGGCTCGACGTCGCTTTCGACGACGAGTTGATGGAGTTCCACGCCGGCGAATGGCAGGGGCAGCCGAGGGGAGAGAACATCAGGGCATATTTCATGCGGGAGGCCGACCCGCCCGGCGGGGAGACGTTTCAGGAATTCGCCGACCGAGCATGGGGCGCGATCCGCCGGGCGGCGGCGTTAGGGCCGAACACGCTGATCGTCTGCCACGGGGGGCTCTGGTACGCGATGCGGGACTTCGCGCCGATCGAGCCTCCGCTTTGGCCCATGCCCAACGCGCTGCCTATCCGCGTCTCACCAGAGACGTCCCCGTGGCGCGCGGACGTCCTTTCCGAGGGCTGATGCGCCGCTTTCCGCTGCGGAAATGCGCGCACATCCGCGTGAGGCGCGATGTCGCGCTGCCGCAAATGCGCCGTTGAGGCCGCCCAGCGCAAAAAGCGGCGATGCTGCAATGCAATATCGTCAATACGGTGGAACGGACTGGGATTTTACAGTTTTATGACTGTTTATCAGGTAGTTGCGGCCCTCCTGTCGTGATTGAGAGATACGCCATCGAAGCATTACAGCCCCCGATGAAGAGCGATGAAACCTGTCCCTCGCGAAATCATTACATACCGTAAGACTTGTGATGTGAGCCGGGAATAATCTTTTATTTTCCGACGGTTCGATGCATGTTCCGCGTTCCAATGAAAAGGGGCGCGTGGGGCGCATCGAAAGACGTGCGCGACGCCCTTGGGAAAAATGGGAACAACCGCCATCGCGGCGGAGGGACAGTAACGAGACGCTAGATGGCGACGCTTGAATCCATAGAAGGCGACATCATCCGGTTGCTGGGCGAAAAGGTCGAAGGCGACCTGACGCTCACATCGGAGACGAAGATCGTCGCGGATACGGGCCTGGCTTCAGTTGACGTCATGGATTTCGTCTTCGAGCTCGAGGACGAGTTTGGGATCATGGTTCCGATGGACCGGATCTCAGACGTGAAGACGGTGCGCGAACTCGCCACCGCCATCCATGGCCTTATCCTCGAAGACGCCTAACTAGCGCTCAATACGCGGGACGCAGGAGTAGTTTGTGAGCATCGAAGAAAAAGCAGCGGCCGTGCAGAAGGCCTTCGGCGAACTTAAAGCGCTGGGTCGCGACCCGACCCGGCTGGAGTTCGACGAGGTGATTTCGCCGACCGAAGCCGTGCTCGAGGGTCGCAAGACCATTCTGCTCGGCACCAACAACTATCTTGGCCTCACCTTCGACGGCGAGTGCGTCGCCGAAGCGAAAGCGGCGATTGACGCTTACGGCACGGGCACGACCGGATCGCGCATCGCGAACGGCACCTACGACCTGCACCGGTCGCTGGAGGCGCGCGTCGCGAGCTTCTACGGCAAGAAGCACGCGATCGTCTTTTCGACGGGCTATTCGGCGAACCTGGGCGCGATCTCCGCGCTGGCGCAGCATGGCGACTACCTGCTGATCGACGCCGACAGCCATGCGTCGATCTACGACGCCTGCAAGCTCAGCGACGCCGAGGTTATCCGCTTCCGCCACAACAACCCGGAAGACCTCGCGAAGAAGCTCGAGCGTCTGAAGGACAAGCCGGGCGACAAGGTCGTCGTGACCGAGGGCATCTACTCCATGCTGGGCGACACCGCCCCGCTGGCGGAGATCGCTGCGGTGAAGAAGGAATACGGCGCCTACCTGATGGTGGACGAAGCGCATTCGCTCGGCACCCTCGGAGCCAAGGGGCGTGGCCTGTGCGAGCTGGAGGACGTTGAGGCGGAGTGCGACTACATCGTCGGCACCTTCTCCAAATCCATCGGCACGGTCGGCGGCTTCTGCGTCTCCAACCATGACGGCGTCGAGATCCTGCGTTCGATCTCCCGCCCCTACATGTTCACGGCGTCCCTGCCGCCGGCGGTCATCGCCGCCGCGCGCCAGAGCTTCGACCAGCTGGAGGCGAACCCGCAGCTGCGCGAGCAGCTCTGGTCGAACGCGCGCACGCTCTACGACGGGCTGGAGACGCTCGGCTTCGATCTCGGGCCGGAGGTCTCTCCGGTCGTCGCGATCAAACTGCCCGGCAAGGAAATCGCCGTGCGGTTCTGGAACGCGCTGATCGAGGCTGGCGTCTACACCAACATCGCCATCCCGCCGTCGACGCCGAACGCGCTCTCGCTCCTGCGCTCCTCGATCTCCGCCGCGCATACGCGCGAGCAGATCGCGCAGGCGCTGGACGTCTTCGCGCAGGTCGGCGCTGATCTCGACCTGATCCCGGCGTCCAAAGCCGACCGTCGCCGCCTTGCGGCGGCGCAGGGCGCGCTGCGCATTGTCACCGGCGGCGGCTCCCCCGCCCGGGCGATCGACAAGCAGAAAGCCCATGTCGAAGCGCGCGCAGCTGCCGGAAAGGTCTGAGCGAGAGTAGCCCCGCTTACGAAAAATGCGGAAACGCCCGGGGCCTGCGACAGCGCCGGGCGCTTCTCGTTTCGAGACGAGTTGCCGGTCGACCCACCCCATTGAATTGGGCGGCTCATGCAGGCCTTTCGCTTCCTATTTCACCGCTGAACGCATCGAGAAGGATGCGGACTTCAGCTGAAACCCGCGCGCCGTCCGCGTGCGCTTCCCGCAACGTCGCGCTTACATGCGGCGCGAGCTTGTGATCCGACGGGATGCGCAACCAGGCCATGGACCAATCAACGAAATCGCGAACTGAGATCGCCTCCGACAGAAGGCGGATGACGGAACGGTGCCTCGGGTCGCGCTCTATACGGGCGAAGATGGCCTCAACGTCCGTTTTCTCGCCTTCAAGCAGCTGAAAGATGGAACCGTCGCAGTAAGTCAGCAGCCCGGTGACCCCGCGCAACGAGTTCTCAAGCCTTGCTTCGTTCAGAATATCCGCCGCGTCGCCGTCAAAATCACGGGATACGGCCGCACTGACGTAGACGATGCGCCACAACACTGCTCTCCACTCCCCGTGGATCGCTTCGGGACGGAAAGAAAACCGCCTTTCTTGGCCTGATGTCAATCCGGGAATACAGAGGATCCGTCCAGTTGCACAGACGATCCTTCGCCATGAAGGCTGCGTTTTAACCACAGCGCAACTTTCCGCTTTCGCTCCAACCTGCAGGCGCACTAGAACCGCGTAGGGAGTTTTGAAAGTCATCTTTGGGCTAAGGCGCCACATGAGACTGGTTTGCGTTATGGGCGTCGCAGGATGCGGCAAGTCGACCATCGGCAAGGCGATCGCCGGTCGGTTGAACGCCGCCTTTATTGAAGCAGACGCGCACCATCCGGCTGCGAACATCCGCAAAATGACCTCTGGAATTCCCCTGACGGACGAGGATCGCGAACCCTGGCTCGATGCTCTCGGAGCTGCTGCGCCTCGGCGGGGGCGGGTCGTCATCGCCTGCTCGGCGCTTCGCCGCGTCTATCGCGAGCGCCTGGCGAACGCGGCCTCGGATGACGTGTTTTTCATTCACCTCAAAGGCGCGAAATCCCTCATCGCCGACCGCATGAAATAGCGGTCAGGCCATTTCATGCCGCCCGCCCTCATCGAAAGCCAGTTCGCGGCGCTCGAGCCACTCGAGTGCGACGAGCACGGCGCCACGCTTAACGTCCGCGCATCGCCGAAGGCGCTGGTGGAGAAATCCCTGAATGCTCTGAAGGAGCTAGCATGACCGACATCCTCATGATCGCGCCAATGCCGGATCTGGTCGCGGGGCAGCTCGCCGAGATCGGCGCCGTGCACGACTACACCGGCGCACGTGACAAGCGCGCGCTGATGTCGGAGGTCGGCGACAAGATCGGCGTGGCCGTCGCCATGGGCGGCTTTCCCGCATCACTGCACGGAAGCCTGCCGAACCTGAAGCTGATCGCGTCGTATGGCGTCGGCTACGACGGGATAGACGCGCCGCTGGCGCGGGCGCGCGGCGCGGCGGTCACGAACACGCCGGATGTCCTCTCCGATGCGGTGGCGGAGCTGACAGTCGCCATGATGCTCGCCCATGACCGGCAGATGATGCAGGCGGAATCCTATGTGCGCAAAGGCAAGTGGGGCAAGAAGGGGATGTACCCACTCACCCGCCAGCTGGCGGGATCGAAGGCGGGGATCTTCGGGCTCGGCCGCATCGGAAAGGAAGTCGCCGCCCGGCTAACGGCGATGAAAGTGGATGTCGCCTATCACGGACGGCGGGAGCAGCCTGATCAGCCCTATCGCTATTGGGCCTCGCTTGCGGAGATGGCGGCCAGCGTCGACTGGCTCGTCTCCATCGCGCCGGGCGGGGCGGAGACGCGATATGCGATCGACGCCGAGGTTCTGCGCGCGCTGGGGCCCGATGGACGGGTCCTGAACATCGGCCGCGGCTCGGTCGTGCATGAGGCGGCGCTCGTCACAGCGCTGAAAGCGGGAACGGTAGGAGGCGCCGCGCTCGACGTTTTCGAGGACGAACCCTATCCGCATCCCGACCTTCTCACGATGGAGAACGTCCTTTTGCAGCCCCACAACGGCAGCGCGACCCACGTGACCCGGGAAGCGATGGGACAGCTCGTCGTCGACAACGTGAAGGCGCATCTCGCAGGCGAGAGCCTGCTATCGCCGGTGAATTGAACGGAAAGGGTGAGAGCCCGGCAGCGACCTGAGCGAATCTCGTTGCGGCTGCTTCCTTCCGGACCTGACCGGGTTGGCGAGGGGCTCACCCGCGCCGAACTCTCACCCGTGGATATAGGTGGAATCGCCAGATCGCGCAATCCGGCTGCAGATGATGACAAAACCGCGGCGCCGTGAGAGTCTCCGCGCGTGTGAGAGTAGGAGGCGCGCATGGCGCAGCTAACCATCATCGCGTCGGCGTTTTCGACGATCTTCGCGGCCCTTGGGCACGGCGCCCTGGCGGAGACCCGCAGCGCGGCGCACCAGTTTTGCGCGATGCAGTGGGCGAGCGATCAAGCGCGGATGACTGACTGCGTCGGCCGTCAGATCGACGGCGCGCGAAGCATCGTGCGCTATCTCGACTGGGCGAAGGCCAGTCCCGGCCCGGACGGCCGGCACGTGGTCGACACGTTCGAGTTCTGCAGCAACCGCTGGTCGCCCGACTTCCACCGGGTCGACGCCTGTCTCCGCGCGAGGGCGTTGATCGCGCCGCCGGAGTAAGCGCCTTCCGAGAAGGCCGATGAAGCGATCACGTTCGCAGCGCGCGTCATCCGCGACGTTTCAATCCGGTGACATCGCACGCTCTTCTCATCACGGCTGATGCGCCGTCCTTTCCGCCTCGCACGGATCCGCAGTTCACTCTTCTCCAATTACTCCCGCCGGAGGCGCACATCGCCTTCCCCACGCTGAGGCCTCCAGCGGAGCGCGGGGCGGCGAGACTGAGCGCGCAGCGCTCGCGAGCCGCCCCGGTTCGCGCGACGGCGCGAGCTTTTTCGGACAAGTGTGGAAACGCGCAGGTCACGCTTGCTCCAGCCCGGCGCAGCCTTCAAGAAAGGCGCATGGCGAAGCTCTACTTCAACTACTCGACGATGAACGCCGGCAAGTCGACCGTGCTCCTTCAGGCGTCTCACAACTATATCGAACGGGGCATGAAGACCTTCCTCCTGACCGCGCGGCTCGACCATCGCGCGGGCGAAGGGGTCATCGGCTCCCGCATCGGGCTGGAGACGCCGGCGGAGACGTTCGAGGCGGGACAGAACCTCTACGACCTGATCGACGAGGCTCGGAAAGGCGGCGAAATCCACTGCGCTCTCGTCGATGAGGCGCAGTTTCTGGAGACCGAACAGGTCTGGCAACTCGCCCGCGTTGCGGACGATCTGAACATTCCGGTGATGTGCTACGGCCTTCGCACCGATTTTCAGGGCCAGCTCTTCCCCGGCTCCGCCGCCCTTCTCGCCATAGCCGACAACCTCAGGGAGGTGCGCACCATCTGCTGGTGCGGGGCGAAGGCGACGATGGTCGTTCGGCTCGGCGCAAGCGGCGAGGTGCAGGAAGAGGGCGACCAGATCGCCATCGGCGACGACATCTACGTCTCGCTATGCCGCAAGCACTGGCGCGAACGGCGGCTCTTCGCTTAACGGGTCAGGCCGCGCGGCTCTCCAGCGTTTCCGTCAGCACTGCGTAGACGGCGGAGGCGTCGTCGGCGGCCCGCAGCTTGGCGCAGGTGGCGGGCTCGCGCAGGGAGCGCGAGACGCGGGCCAGAGCGCGGAGGTGATCCGCGCCGGCGTCTTCAGGCGCGAAAAGCGCGAAGACAAGATCCACGGGCTCCTCATCCACCGCGTCGAAGTCGATGGCGTTGCGGCAGCGCGCGAAGGCGCCGACGATCCGGTCCAGCCCGTCGAGCCGCGCATGGGGGATGGCGACGCCGCGACCCATGCCGGTCGGGCCAAGCCGCTCCCGCTCCAGCAGCGCTTCGAAAGCGCGGCGCGCGTCGAGGCCATGCGCTTCCGCCGCCCGTTGCGCGATTTCCTGCATCAGGTGCTTCTTCGACGTCGCGTTCAGCGCGGCGTTCACCGACGAAGGCGTGATGATCTCATGGAGTTCCATGAACGCTCCGAAATCCGAGTACTGGTTCAGGCGGCGAGAGTGTCGGGGTCGACCCAGCCGATATTCCCGTCTTCCCGCTGGAAGACGATGTTGAAGCGGCCATTGGCTTCGTTGCGGAACATCAGAAAGGGCGCGTGCTCCAATTCCATCTGCATCACGGCTTCGCCCACCGTGAGGGACCGAAGCTGCGTTTTCGTCTCGGCGATCACGACCGGATTCAGCTCTTCAGTATGCTCGTCTTCGTCGCGTGCTCCGGCGAGGACATAGGCCGCCGCAGGGATCTCCGCCGCGGCGTCGCCGCGATGCTGCTTCAGGCGGCGCTTGTAGCGGCGCACCTGCTTCTCGATCTTCTCCGAGAGACCGTCGAAAGCCGCGTAAACCTCAGCCGCCTTGTTGGAGGCCTTCGCGGTCAGGCCGCGCCCGAGCTTGACGATGGCGTCCGCCTTGTAGTCGTGGGCGTCGCGGGAGAACACGACCTCCGCGTCAATCACCTGATCGGCGTATTTCGACACTGCGGCGGCGAGTTCCGTCTCCACGTGCGATGTGAGCGCCTCGCCTACGTCCAGATGTTTGCCGCTGACCTGAATACGCATTCGCGTCTCCGTTTTCCGTCCCCCGAACCCTCGGCCCATTCGCCTATGGTCCATCCGACGCTTCCGAACGTCGCAACTCCCCCGGTAGAGAAGAAGCGCGGAAACTAGGTGCGCCCCTCCTCTAAGTCAACTGATCCGCAAGCGCCCGTTAACACTCTGAAAAAAAACGTAATTCAGCTGGCGCGAGCTTCCGCTGCGGCCTTCATTCGCTTTCGTTTCGATGACGACGGGATATTCATGACGTCACGATATTTAGCGACTGTGCGACGCGCAAGATTGACGCCGTTTTCTTTCAGCAACGTCACGATGCGGTCGTCGGAGAGGGGGCGCGCCGGATTTTCGTTCTCAATCAGCGCCTTGATCTGGTTCTGCACGACGCGGGCGGAAACCGAATCGCCGCCCTCCGTCGCCTGAATGCCGCGCGTGAAGAAAAATTTCAGCGAGTAGAGGCCGCGCGCGCAATAGATGTGCTTGTTCGCGGCGACGCGACTTACAGTTGATTCGTGCATGTCGATCGCCTCCGCGACGTCCTTCAACGTCATCGGGCGGAGGCCGGAGACCCCTTCATGAAAAAAGGCCGTCTGGCGGCGGACGATCTCGGTCGTCACTTTCATGATGGTCTGGGCGCGCTGGTCCAGAAGCCGGGTGAGCCAGTTCGCGTTCTTGCGGCAATCGGCGAGGAAAGACTTCGCCTCCGCCTTCCCGGCGGCGCTCAGGTCGGTGACGTAGTCCTGATCGACCAGAACGCGCGGCAGCACCTCAGCGTTCAGCTCCACCGTCCATCCGCCCGCGCCGTTCGTGCGGATGAAGACGTCGGGAACAACCGTCTGCGCGACCGCGGCCCCGAACCCGGCGCCCGGACGGGCGTCCAGCGCGCGAAGCTCCGCGATCATCTCATCCAGGTCTTCTTCGTCGACGCCGCAGGCCTCCAATAGCCGGTCGCGGCGATGGGCGGCGAGAAAGCCGAGATTGTCGACCAGAGCGGCCATCGCCGGATCGAAACGGTCGAGGCGCCGCAGCTGGATCGCGAAGCATTCACGCAGATCGCGCGCGCCCACCCCCGGCGGATCGCAGGCCTGCAGGCGCCCGAGCGCGGCCGCGACGCGATCCATGGGCAATGAGAGACGCGCGGCGATTTCCTCAATCGGCGCGCGGAGGTAGCCGTCCTCGTCCAACTCGTCGATCAGGTATTCCGCGACCAATCGCGTCGCGCGGTCGACGCGCGCCGTGGCGATCTGAGCGCGCAGCTCATCCCGCAGGCTTTCGCTCTGCGCCGTGTATTCCTCGAACCCGGGCGCCGCCGAAGCCGTCTGTTGTCCCCCGCCGGACGATCTGGCGGTCGGAGCCCCGTTGGCGCCGAGGCGCGAGTCCCCGCCGGAGAGGTTCTCTCGGCCCGTGTCGAACCCATCCGCGGCGCGGCCCACATTGGTCTCGCGGGCCTCCGCGCTCTGGTTTCGACCTTCGAAAACAGGCGGCGGGTCGGTGGTGGAGGCGACTTCGGCCCGCGCTGGCTCCTCCAGCCGGAGGATCGGATTGGCTTCGACTTGCTCGGCGATGAAGGCGGCGACGTCGATCGACGGCATCTGAAGGACCTGCAACGCCTGCTGAAGCTGCGGCGTCATGACGAGCCGCTGGCTTTGCTTCAGTTCAAGGCGTTGGCCGATTCTCATTGAATTCGTCGCTTCTCACGCTGGGCCGGAATCGTAACCCGCGCTGCGCGGATCAGATCCGGAAACTGTCTCCTAGGTATACGCGGCGGACGTTCTCATCCTGCACGACATCCGCCGGCGAACCGCTCATCAGGACCTGACCGTCATGCAAGATGTAGGCGCGGTCCACGATCTCGAGAGTTTCGCGCACGTTGTGGTCGGTGATCAACACGCCGATGCCGCGATTTTTAAGATGTTTAACCAGATCGCGGATGTCGCCGACGGCTATGGGATCGACCCCGGCGAAGGGTTCGTCCAGCAGTACGAAGGACGGATCGGAGGCGAGGCAGCGCGCGATCTCCACCCGCCGCCGCTCCCCGCCCGAAAGCGAGGTCGCCGGGCTTTTGCGCAAACGGCCCATGGAGAATTCGTCCAGAAGCTCGTCCAGCCGCCGTTTGCGCTTCGCGGCGTCGGGCTCGTTCAGCTCCAAGACCGCCATGATGTTCTGCTCGACCGACATGCCGCGAAAGATCGACGCCTCCTGCGGGAGATAGCCGAGACCGAGACGGGAGCGGCGATACATCGGCAGGCGCGTGACGTCCCGTCCGTCGATCTCGATCCGGCCGTTATCGGCGGCGACGAGGCCGGTGATCATGTAAAAGGTCGTAGTCTTGCCCGCGCCGTTCGGGCCGAGCAGGCCCACGGCCTCCCCCCGGCGAAGCTCCAGATCGACGCCGGCAACGACCTGCCGTCGCCGAAACGACTTCATCAGGCCCCGAACGACGAGGCCCAACTGATCGGGGCCCGGCTGATCGGCAGCGTCCATCAGGTTCTGACCGTCCAAGGTCAGTCCGTGGTTTTCGGCGCGGGGGCGAAGACGCTCTTCACCCGGCCGCCGCCGCCATCCACTGCGCCGCGCCCGGTGTTGAGGTCGATGGTGAGGGAAGCGCCCTTCACCACATTGCCGCCCTGGGTCAGCGTCACCGCGCCGCCCATCTCGATCCGCCCGGCGGAAACGTCGTAATCCGCCCAGTCGCCAGCGGCCGTTTCGGCCCCGTTGGCGATGAAGACCTCGCCCTTCGCCTGAAGACGGTTGATCTCACCGGTTCCACCGCCGCCCTGGCCATAGGTGACCTCCAGCTCATCCGCCGTCAGGCGCATCGTGCCCTGCCCGGCGACGACTTTGCCGGTGAAGATCGCGATCCCCTCGGCCTCGCGCACCTCAAGACTGTCGGCTGCGATCTCGATGGGTTGGGTTTCGTCATGGCGGAAGCCGCCGAACGGACTGTCGGCGGCCAGCGGCGTCGCGATCAGGACCGCGGTCGCCACGAGTGCTGAAATCAGTCGCCCAGAATTCACTTTCACGGGACGCGCTCCCACCTATTCCTTGGCCATATCAGGCTCTTCGATCCGAACCCTAACCCGGTTTTCAAACCATATGTAGGCGCTTTTCTCCGCCGTATCACCGGCGCCTACATCTCCGTCGACAGAGGCCCTGCGCTCCGCTCGCATCCGATCCGCCTGAATACGGCCCAAGGCGCCCTCCGCCACCACGTCGCCGCGGGCGGTCAACTCTTCGGCATCGCCGTCGAAGCGGGCGGTGGAGGCGGTGATCTCGTACCCGTCGGAGGAGGCGAAGCGCACCCCGTCCGTCAGGGTGAGGACGTTCGCCTTCGGCTCCAGCACGCCCGCCGTCGCGCTAAGCGTCACGACCCGCCCGTCGATCAGATTGATCTCGCCGGAGACGGAGTTCAGCTCGACCCGCTCGGGGCGCGGCCCGTCAGGCAGAGCCCACTCGGCGGAGACCGTAAAGGGCTCCCCCCGGTTGGTCGCGCCTTCGAAGCGCGGCTCCACCAGCTTCAGCCCTTCGTCGAGCGCTGAAAAATCGACGCCTTCGAAGCTGATCTGGTCGGAGAACCGCGCGGAGTTAAAGACGAAGAGCGATCCGAAGACCGCGAGCGCCAGCGCGGGCAGGCCGAATTTCAGCGCCCGGATCAGGCGCGCGCGTCGGGCGTCCGCATCCGTCATCGAACGGCCGTCATCGAACACCGGCGCGCAGCGCGTCATGCATATGGAGGACGCCCTGCGGCGCCGCCGTCTCATCATCCGGATCGACGATGAAAAGGCAGGTCGTTGGACGGTCCGGATCGTTCATCCGCCCTAGCGCGGCGGAGGCGAGCATGTCCGGGCTGATCGTCAGCGGATTGCGCGTCGCCACGTCGCCCGCCGTCTTGCTGAAAAGCGCGTCCATGTTGCGGCGAAGATCGCCGTCCGTGATCACCCCGATCAGCGCGCCCTGCTCGTTGACGACCCCGGCGATGCCGAACCCCTTGGAGGTCATCTCGATCAGCACCTCGTCCATAGGTTTGGCGGTGCCGACGATGGGCATCTCCTCGCCCTTGTGCATGATCTCCCGCACCTTGACGAGCTGCGCGCCGAGGGCGCCGCCGGGGTGGAACTCATGGAAATCCGCGCTGGTGAACCCGCGCCGCTCCATCAGCGCGACGGCGAGCGCGTCGCCCAGCGCCATGGTCAGCGTTGTGGATGTCGTGGGCGCGAGCCCCGCCGGACACGCCTCCGGCGCCTTCGGGAGGAGCAGCGCGACGTCGGCGGCGCGGATGAGCGCGCTCGTCTCACGCGAGGCGACGCCGATCATCGGGATGCGATAGCGGGCGCAGAAGCGGATGACGGCGGCCAACTCCCGCGTCTCGCCGGAGTTCGAGAGGATCACCACGGCGTCCGCGCTGGTGAGCATGCCGAGATCGCCATGAGCCGCTTCGGAGGCGTGAAGGAACTGCGCGGGCGAGCCGGTGGAGGCGAAGGTGGCCGCGACCTTCCGGGCGACATGGCCCGATTTGCCGATGCCGCAGACGACGATCCGCCCCTCTACGCCCGCCAAAAGCTCCACCGCATCGGCGAAGCTGGGGCCGAGGGTTTCCGAGAAAGACGTCAGCGCGGCGCCTTCCGTCGCCAGCACCCGGCGCCCGGCGGCCAGCGCCTGTTCCTTCCTGTCTTCGGTCACGGTCGTCATGTCGGGTCCCGTCAGTGGGAGAATATATCGATCTCGTCCCAGCCCGCCAGATCGAGGAGCGCACGGTCCGGCAGGTAGCGATAGGCCGCCGCCGCCATCTCCGTCCGCCCTTCGCGGGCGAGCCGGTCGGCGAGGGCCGCCTTTAGCTGATGCAGATACAATACGTCGGATGCCGCGTATTCCGCCTGCGCCTTCGTCAATTCCGCGGCGCCCCAGTCGGAGGACTGCTGCTGTTTGGAGAGATCGACGCCGAGGATCTCCTGACAGAGCGCCTTAAGCCCATGACGGTCTGTATAGGTGCGCACGAGCTTGGAGGCGATCTTGGTGCACCAGACGGGCCGCGCCGTCACCCCAAAGCGATGCGCCATGACGGCGATGTCGAAGCGACCGTAGTGGAAGAGCTTCTCGACGTTCGGGTCGGCCAGCATCGCCGTCAGGTTCGGCGCCGGCGTCGTTTTGTCGAGGATGCGCACGAGATGCGCGTTCCCGTCGCCCGACGACATCTGCACCAGGCAAAGACGGTCGCGGTGGGGCCTGAGGCCCATCGTCTCGCTGTCGATGGCGACGACCGGCCCGAGATTGAGCCCATCCGGCAGGTCGTGATCGTAGATATGTATCGCCATGCGCGCGTTCCTCAGCTTTGGCGTCCGGTTAGCGGATCAGCGTGTGGAAGCCAAGGCGGGCGGCCTATCGGGAGCGCGCCGTCAGCCCGGCCCAGGCGCGCAGGTCGAGCGCAACCTTCAGCATAGCGATCACAGTCAGGGCTGAGAGCGCGACCTTCGACCACCATTCCATCGTCCCCTCCACCAGCAGCGCATGGGCGACGCCCTCCGCCACGGTGACGACCGCCAATGCGGTATGGGCGATGCGCCAGATGCGCGGCGGGATGCGGAGGCGCTTGCGAAGGGCGGCGAGCGCGGCGGCGGCGAAGAGCGTCCACATCGCGATGACGCCCCAGAGCGAAAACGGCGTCGGCGAGACGAAGAGTAGGGCGTCGATCACATCCGGCGGGCTGGTGATCCAGAGCCCGCCGACATGGACCAAGACGCCCGCGATCAGCGCCGCGCCGACCCAGCGGTGGACGCGACGGCTGGCGGGCATGGGCAGTCCCGGCAGCTTCCCGACCGCGAGCAGTGGCTGGGCCAGCATCAGGGCGAGCGCGACGATCCCCGCGAAGCCGGAGGCGATGTAGATCGGCTCGCGATAGGCGAGATAGGGGCTCGTCGCCGCCAGCGCAGTCGGAACGACGATCGCGGCGGCGAGAAGCGCCCAGGTGAGCGCGGCTCGGATCAAGGCGGGCTCAAGCGGGGACGAGGACGAAGTCGACGTGGAGCGTGGTGTCGCTCGCGCTCCCCATGATAGGCCGAAGGAAGACCGTCTCGAAGCCGTTGTCGTCGAATTCCGCGTCATAGGCGAGATGGCCGTGCGGCTGGCCGAAGGCGGGCACGATCTGCGGCATGTCCATCTCGAAATAGCCGTCCGCGTTCGTCAGCGTCGCGCCGTGGCTTTCGGGGTCGCGCTCATGCCCTTCGGTCGTATGCGCCCACATCTGAATGCGCGCACCGTCGATCGGGGCGCCGTCGCCCGCGCGGCGCACGGAGCCCGTCATCAAGAACCCGCCGCCGCCGATGCGGTCGGTGAGGGCGGCTCCGGGGCGATAGTTGTTCGCCCCGCCGCGCATCGTGGGCGTCGGTGCGAACCCTTCGGCGCGTGCGGGTCGGATCAGCGCGGGCGCGGCGAAGGTGACGGCGGCGCCGGCGATCAGGGCGCGGCGGTTGGGCTTAAGACTGGTCATCGCGAGGTCTCCTGCAGCTTGGGGAGAAGTCGTGTTCCTGAGACGAATATGTGCGGTGCGACCAAAGTTAAAAGCGCCTGCGACGATATCGAAATCAAACTCCGATGAGGTGATCGCAAAACGAGAAGGGCCGCTCCAGGGCGGCCCTTCAAATTCGCTTGGGTTAACGGGCTACGCCGCCTTCGCCAAGTTGCGCAGCACGTAGTGCAGCACGCCGCCGTTCTCGATGTACTCGATCTCCACAGCCGTATCGATCCGGCACTTCAGCGTGATCTCCTTAGTGGAGCCGTCGCCATAGGTGATCGTACAGGGCGTCTCCATCAGCGGCTTCACGTCGTCGAGGCCGTGGATGGAGACCGTCTCATCACCTTTCAGGCCAAGCGATTTGCGGTTGTCGCCGCCGGTGAACTCGAACGGGATCACGCCCATGCCGACGAGGTTGGAGCGGTGGATACGCTCGAAGCTCTCCGCGATCACGGCCTTCACGCCTAGAAGCGCGGTGCCCTTCGCAGCCCAGTCGCGGGACGAGCCAGCGCCGTACTGCTCCCCGCCGAAGACTACGAGCGGGGTGCCGTTCTCCTGATGCGCCATGGAGGCGTCGTAGATCGACATCTCTTCGCCATCCGGGCCGAGCGTGTAGCCGCCTTCGACGCCGTCCAGCATCTCGTTCTTGATGCGGATATTGGCGAAGGTGCCGCGCATCATGATCTCGTGGTTGCCGCGGCGGGAGCCGTAGGAGTTGAACTCCCGCACCGGCACCTGACGGTCGACCAGATACTTGCCGGCGGGCGTCGTGTCCTTGAAGGACCCGGCGGGCGAGATGTGGTCGGTCGTGACCATATCGCCGAGGATCGCGAGGACTTTAGCGCCCTCGATATTCTCGATCTTCTTGGTGTCCATGGTCATGCCCTGGAAGTAGGGCGGGTTCTGAACGTAGGTGGAGGTCGCGGGCCAGTCGTAGACCTCGCTCTCGGTCGTATCGACGCCCTGCCACTTGTCGTCGCCTTTGAAGACGTCGGCGTATTTGGTGATGAAGGCTTCGCGGGTGACGGTCTGTTCGACCAGTTCCGCGACCTCCTGCGTGGTCGGCCAGATGTCCTTCAGGAAGACGTCGTTCCCGTCCTTGTCGACGCCCAGCGGCTCCGACGTGAGGTCGACGTCGAGCGTCCCGGCGAGGGCGTAGGCGACCACGAGCGGCGGAGAGGCGAGGTAATTCGCGCGCACGTCCGGGCTGATCCGGCCCTCGAAGTTGCGGTTGCCGGAAAGGACCGAGGTGGCGACGAGGTCGCCTTCCGCTATGGCCTCCGAAAGTTCCGCCTGGATCGGGCCGGAGTTGCCGATGCAGGTGGTGCAGCCGTAGCCGACCAGGTTGAAGCCGATGGCGTCGAGGTCTTCCTGAAGCTCAGCGGCTTCGAGGTAAGCCGAAACCACCTGCGAGCCCGGCGCCAGAGACGTCTTCACCCATGGTTTCCGGTTCAGTCCCAGCGCCCGCGCTTTGCGCGCCACCAGACCCGCGCCGATCATCACGTAAGGGTTCGACGTGTTGGTGCAGGAGGTGATGGAGGCGATCACGACTTTGCCGCTCTCCATCGTGTAGTCCTCGCCCTTGACGGCGACTTCCTTGCCCATCGGACGCTTGAAGGTCTCCTTCATTTCCCTCTCGAAGGCGGATTTGGCGTCGGTCAGCGCGACGTAGTCCTGCGGCCGCTTCGGGCCGGAAATCGCGGGGACGATGGTCCCCATGTCCAGCTCCAGCGTGGCGGTGTAGATCGGATCGTAATCCGCGCCGCGCCAGAAGCCGTTCTCCTTGGCGTAGGCTTCGACAAGGGCGACGCGCGCTTCGTCCCGCCCGGTGGAGCGGAGATAGCGGAGCGTCTCGTCGTCGATCGGGAAGAAGCCGCAGGTCGCGCCGTATTCCGGCGCCATGTTGGCGATGGTCGCGCGGTCGGCGAGCGGCAGGTTGTCGAGACCGGGGCCGTAAAACTCTACGAACTTCCCGACGACGCCCATCTCGCGGAGCATCTCGACGACCTTGAGAACGAGGTCGGTGCCCGTCGTCCCCTCCATCATCGCGCCGGTCAGCTTGAAGCCGACAACCTCCGGGATGAGCATGGAGATCGGCTGGCCGAGCATCGCGGCCTCCGCCTCGATCCCGCCGACGCCCCAGCCGAGAACGGCGGCGCCGTTCACCATCGTCGTGTGGCTGTCGGTGCCGACCAGCGTGTCCGGATAGGCGACTTCGGCGCCGGACTGGTCCGTGTCGGTCCAGACCGTCTGCGCGAGATATTCGAGGTTCACCTGATGGCAGATGCCCGTGCCCGGCGGCACGACGCGGAAGTTGTTGAAGGCGCCCTGCCCCCATTTCAGGAACTGGTAACGCTCCATGTTCCGCTCATATTCGCGGTCCACGTTCATCTGGAAGGCGCGCGGATTGCCGAACTCGTCGATCATGACGGAGTGGTCGATGACGAGATCGACCGGGTTCAGCGGGTTGATCTTCTGCGGATCGCCGCCGAGCGATTTGATGCCGTCGCGCATCGCCGCGAGGTCCACCACGGCGGGAACGCCGGTGAAGTCCTGCATCAGCACGCGCGCCGGGCGATAGGCGATTTCGCGCGGGTTCTTGCCGCCTTTGGCGCCCCATTCCGCGAAGGCCTTGATGTCATCGACGGAGACGGTCTTGCCGTCTTCGAAGCGGAGCATGTTCTCCAGAACGACCTTCAGCGCGGCGGGGAGGCGCGAGAAGTCGCCGAGACCCGCCTCCTGTGCGGCCGGGATCGAGTAATAGGCGATAGTCGATCCGCCTGCGGAAAGCTCGCGGCGCGTTTTGGATGTGTCCTGTCCGACGGTGATTGGCATGGGATCCCCCCTGGCTGATAGCGGATGGGCGCGTTCACGCGCCGCGTGTGTGACCGCAAGTGTTTTCGCTGACGAGCCTGAGTCGCGCAACAAATCGCGCCGCGTCTCGTGGTCGCGTGTGCAGTTGTATACAATGTGATTGAACTGCCCTCAATGCGCAATGCGGTTAGCTGGACAGCGAACGGGTCCGTGGACCATCGAGGCGCTCGTCCCGATTTAACGCATCATTAACCCGATGTCAGAAATCCGGTTTTCTGACATCGGGTTAATGGATGCTGAATTCTCCGCTTGCGGATCGTTTGGCCAAGCGTCCGCGAAGGGCTATAGCGGTGCGAAAGGCGAGACGGGCGACGAGTGGGCATGGGTCTTCAGGCGAGCGAGATCAGCGTAACGCGCGGCGGGCGACTGGCCCTGACCGCGCCCGCCTTCGCCATCGCGCCGGGCGAGGCAGCGCGGCTGACCGGGCCGAACGGCGCTGGGAAATCCACGCTTCTTCGCGCGTTGGCGGGGCTTTTGCCGCTTCGGTCTGGGGACGCTTCTTTCAAGGACGTGTCGCTCGCGAAAGACCGCGAAACCTTCGCTCAAGAGGTCGCCTACGCTGGTCATCGCGACGCGGTGAAACCAGCGCTCACAGTGCGCGAAAACCTAGCACATTGGGCGGCGATCTACGGCGGCGCGGGCGTTGATGAGGCGCTGGAGCGGTTTTCGCTGACGCATATCGCCGACAGTCCCGCCGCTTTCTGCTCCGCCGGGCAGCAGCGGCGTCTTGGGCTCGCGCGACTGATGGTGCTGGACCGGCCGATCTGGCTTCTGGACGAGCCGACGGTATCACTCGACGTCGCTTCTGTCGGCGTATTCGCTGATCTTGTTGCGGCCCATTGCGCCAAGGGCGGGCTCGCCATCGCGGCGACGCATATCGAGATCGGGTTGCCGGACGGCCCGCAGATTCAGCTCTCGCCGCCAACGGAGACGGCGACGGCGGAGCATGATCCCTTTCTGGCCGAGGGCTGGACGTGAACGCCTTCGCTCTCCTCCGCCGCGACGTCGCGCTCGCCTTCCGTATCGGCGGGGGCGGGCTGATGGCGCTATCGTTCTTCCTGATCGCGGCGACGCTGACGCCGATCGGGATCGGCGGGACCGAGGAAGCGCTGACGCGGGTGGCGGGGGGCGTTCTCTGGACCTCCGCCCTTCTCGCCTGCCTTCTATCGCTGGACCGGCTGTTTCAGGCGGATTTCGAGGACGGATCGCTCGACCTTATCATGCTCTCCCCTGCGCCGCTGGAGGCCTCCGTGCTCGCCAAGACGGCGGCGCACTGGCTGACGACGGGATTGCCTCTGGTGATCGCGGCGCCGCTTCTCGGGGTGATGCTGTCGTTGGCGCCCGAGGCCTATGTCGCGCTAATCGTCTCGCTTCTAATCGGAACGCCCGCCCTGTCGCTCATCGGCGCGGTGGGGGCGGCGCTGACGGTCGGGGTGCGGCGCGGGGGGCTACTGTTGTCGTTGCTCGTCCTGCCGCTTTATCTGCCGACGATGATCCTCGGCGCGCGGGCGGTTGAGCGGGCGGCGACGGGACTCGATCCGTGGTCGGCGCTCTCCCTATCGGGCGCGGTGACGTTGATCGCGCTGGCGGCGGGGCCTTTCGCGGCGGCGGCGGCGCTTCGGGTGAACCTGCGGTGATCTAGCGGACGCGCTTCGCGCGACGACTTCGTCTCCTCGGCGGGCTTCGCCCGTCTCCTCGGATTTCGCCTCCGGCGGGGATACTTCTGGAGCAAAGAAGGCTTTAGCCGAGCATCGCCTCCAGCGTGGCGAGTTCGTCAGCCTCCGCCGTCGGCTTGTCCCAGCGGAGGCGCGAGATGCGGGGGAAGCGCATGGCGACGCCGGATTTGTGGCGTTTGGAGCGATTGAGGCCTTCGAAGGCGACTTCCAGAACGAGGCCGAAATCGCGGTCGGCGCGGACGGCGCGGACGGGACCGAAGCGCTCCACCGTATTGTTGCGGACGAAGCGGTCGATCTGTTTCAGCTCGTCATCGGTGAAGCCGAAATAGGCCTTGCCTACCGGCACGAGCTGATCGCCAGCCCAGACGCCGAATGTGTAGTCGGAATAGAAGCTGGAGCGTTTGCCGTGGCCGCGCCGGGCGTACATCAGCACGGCGTCGACGATATGCGGGTCCTTCTTCCACTTGAACCAAGGGCCTTTGGGGCGGCCTGGGACATAGACGCTATCGCGGCGCTTGAGCATCAACCCCTCGATCACCGGATGGGGCGGCGCGGCGCGTAGGGCGGCGAGGTCGTCCCATGTCTCGAACGTCACCAGCGGCGAGATATCGAAGCGGTCGGGGTTGAGGGTTTCAGCGAAGGCTTCAAGGCGGGCCCGGCGAACGGCGAAGGGTTCCGGACGGATGTTCTCCTCTCCGTCCTGCAGGAGGTCGTAGGCGCGGATGAAGGCGGGATGGCGCTCAATCATCGCCTTCGAAACCGTCTTGCGGTTCAGACGCTGCTGTAGGTCGGAAAAGGGGGCGACCTCGCCATCCGCCTTCACCAGAAGCTCGCCGTCCAGCGCGCCTTCGAAGCCCATATGGGCGATCACGTCCGGGAAGGCTTTGGAGATGTCGTCGCCCGTGCGGGTGTAGAGGCGGCGCGTCTCCCCCTCCGCCACCGCCTGCACGCGGATGCCGTCCCACTTCCACTCCACCGCGAAATCGGCGGGGGCGAGGGCGGCGATGTCCTTCTCCTCCAGCGGGGTTGCGAGCATCACCGGGCGGAAGGGCGCGGCGGCGGCCTGCGCGGGCTTTTCGGCGCGCCCTTCGAGCCAGGCGAAGAGGTCTTCGTAGGGCGGCTCCAGCCCATGCCAAAGCTCTTCGATCTCGGTGACGTCTACGCCGCCGAACCCCGCCAGCGCCTGCTTCGCCATGCGGGCGGAGACGCCGACGCGGAGGCCGCCCGTCGCCAGCTTGAGAAGCGCGTAGCGTTCGGAGGCGGTGAGCTGGTCGAACAGCTCGCGCACCAGCGTCATGGACTGGCCGCGCGGGGCGGCGTTGAGGCGTTCGACCGTTTCGGCGAGGCCGATCTCCTTCGGTTCATCCGTCGGCTCCCAGATCAGGGAGATCGTCTCCGCCAGGTCGCCGACATAGTCGTAGGAGAGGGCGAAGAGATCCGGGTCCACCCGCTCGGCCACCAGCTCGCGCAGCATGGCGGGTTTCACCGTCTTCAGGTCGAGATCGCGGGTGATGGCGGCGAGGGCGTAGCCGCGATCGGGGTCGGGCGCGGCCTTCAGATAGTCCTGAATGAGCCGCAGCTTCTCGTTGCGGCCGGGGCTAATCGTCAGCCGGTCGAGGAGATCGGCGAAGGCCCTCATTCCTGCTCGTCCTCGTAGCCGACCAAGTTCAGCGGGCGGGCGGCGATCTGGTTGAGGGCGCACCAGCGGACCAGCGCCTCTTCGCGGCCATGAGTGACCCAGACCTCCTCCGGGCTCAATTCCTTGATCGTCTCACCGAGCTCCGCCCAGTCGCAGTGATCGGAGATCACCATCGGCAGCTCCACCCCGCGCTGGCGGGCGCGGGCGCGGATCTGCATCCAGCCGGAGGCGAAGGCGATCAGCGGCTCCGGGAAACGCTGCGCCCATTTGGCGGCGAAGGTGGAGGGCGGGGCGAGGACGACCTCGCCCGCGAACTGCGCCTTCTGGCTGCGGTCGATCGTGGCCGGGCGGAGATCGCCGAGGGCGACGCCCTCCGCTTCATAAAAGGCGCAGAGGCTGGCGAGGGAGCCGTGAATGTAGATCGGGCGGTCCCAGCCGTTGTCGCGAAGGAGCCGGATGATCCGCTGCGCCTTGCCGAGGGAGTAGACGCCGACGAGATGCGCGCGCTCCGGGTTCTCCGCCAGCGACCGGAAAAGCTTGGCGATCTCGTCCTTCGGATCAGGGTGGCGGAAGACGGGGAGGCCGAAGGTCGCCTCCGTGATGAAGACGTCGCAGGGAACGGGTTCGAACACCTCCGCCGTAGGATCGACGCCGCGCTTGTAGTCGCCCGCAGCGACGATGGTCAGGCCCTTGTGCTCCACCCGCACCTGCGCGGAGCCGAGGATGTGGCCCGCCGGGTGGAAAGAGACCTTCACGCCGTTCACCTCCACCGCCTCCCGCGTCCCCTCCTGCCGCGATCCGGCGAAGTCGGCGCCGTAGCGGATCGCCATGATCTCCAGCGTGCGGCGGGTGGCCATGACGGCGCCATGGCCGGCGCGGGCGTGATCGGCGTGGCCATGGGTGATCATCGCGCGCGGCACGGGGCGCACCGGGTCGATGTAGAAATCACCGGGCGGGCAGTAGAGACCCTCAGGGCGCGGATGAAGGAGATCGTCGGGACGCATCGTCTGGGATGATAACCCGACGGTCCGAGGTTTCGACCGTCAGTCCGGCGCGAACAGCGCGAGCAGTCGCGCCGCGGCGGCTTCCGGCGTCTCCGCGCCCGCGCCCACAGCGGCTTCGGCGTCCGGCAAGGCGGCTGCGACGTCGGGGTGGGCGGCGAAGGCGGCCTTCAGGCCTTCGTCCAGCTCGAAACGCATCCAGCGGGCGGCCTGTTCGGCGCGGCGCTTGTCGAGCCAGCCGTTCTCCCGGCGCCAGTACTGCAAGGCCGTCAACCGGTCCCAGGTTTCGGCGAGGCCCGTTCCCTCGGCGGCGGAGACCATCATCGCGTCCGGCACGCCGCCCGGATCCTGCGGGCGTTTGCGCATCAGGCGGAGCGCGCCCGCGTAGTCAGCCGCGGTGCGGGTGGCGGTCGCCTTCAGCTCGCCATCCGCCTTGTTGACGACGATCAGGTCGGCGATCTCCATGATCCCGCGTTTGACGCCCTGCAACTCGTCGCCCCCGGCCGGCGCCATCAGAAGGAGGAAGATGTCGGTCATGTCGGCGACCATCGTCTCCGACTGGCCGACGCCCACCGTCTCCACCATCACCACGTCGAAACCGGCGGCCTCGCAGAGGATGATCGCCTCGCGCGTGCGCCGGGCGACGCCTCCCAACGCGGCGCGGCTGGGCGATGGGCGGATGAAGGCGTTTGGATCGCGCGACAGCGTCTCCATCCGCGTCTTGTCGCCGAGGATAGAGCCGCCGGTTCGGGCGGAGGAGGGATCGACCGCGAGAACGGCGACCCGCCGACCCGATCCGGTGAGCATCGATCCGAAGCTTTCGATGAAAGTCGACTTGCCGACCCCGGGCGTGCCGGTGAGGCCGAGGCGCATCGCGCCGCCCGCATGGGGCAAGAGCGCGGCGATCAGCGTTTGCGCCGCTTCGCGATGATCCTCGCGGGTCGATTCGACCAGCGTAATCGCCCGGGCCAGGGCCCGTCGCTCGCCGGCGATCAGGCGATCCGCCAGTTCCGGGATGTCCGTCGTCATGCCGTCTCTCGTCGCTGGCGATGGTCCGCGCGCGGTTCTGACGGATTTCAGCGCGCGCGGCAATGCGCGGCGGTCAGGCGTCGCTCTCAGCGAGCTCCCGCCGTACTTCGGCGACGCCGCACCGAACCTGTTCGGCGAAATCGCGAATTGGGTCTTCAACCAGGCGCCGTACGGCGAAGGCGAGGCCGAAGACGGCCAGCGCGAAGAGCGGGGACAGGATGAGGGCGGCGCTGACATCGGCGGCGCCGTAGGCGCGCGAAAACTCGGAGACGGGCCATGTAATCAGGAAAGCGCAACCGATCATCGGCACGGCGGCGCGCCCGAACTCCAGCATCGTCGGAGAGCAGAGCACATAATCGGCGACTGCGCCGCGCTTGCGCGCGAAGACGAGAAGGTAAAAGGCGATCGTGAAAGGAGCGAGCGACAGCAACCCGCTCGGCGTCACCGCAATGGAGCCGAAGATCGCGGCGAGCGCGACGATCTCAACCGCGGCCGGATGGTCCGCCTTGATCCGCCGTACCGATCTGGAGACCCGACCCGACGCGACGGCGCTATCCAGAAAACAGCCGAGGGCGAAGGCCGCCGCAATCCGCGCGAACATGTCGGCGGTCTGCGACAACTCCAATCCCGGCGTCACGCGCGCGGCGATGCACGCGGCGACGAAGGCGGCGATCCCGGCGCGTCCGATCGCGCCGCTGAACGCCCCGGCGACCGTTGCGGCGCCGACGAAGATCGAACCGATGAGCGCGGCGGTCAGCGGGATGGCGAGGCCGTTCACCGCGATGAAGGAGGCGTCGCCGGCGAGCCCCGCGGCCCGAAGCGCCGCCTCAGCCGCGACGAAAAGAAAGCCGCCGACGAGCAGCGCCGGCGCGAACCGGAGGATGCGCCAGTAGGTGAAACGCGGCACATCGCCAAAGTCCCGTAAAGCGCCCCGAGCGGCCCGACACGCCATAAGACCGCTGAGGATCAGAAACGCGTCCACCGCGAGCACCGGCGTGAGAACGCCTCCGCCTGTAGCGAACGTTCCGTTCGCCGTTTGCGATGACGATCCCGTCATCGCGTCCATCCATGTCGCCACTACGATCCAGAGCGCGAACATCCCGTTCAGCCCGTCAAAGGGATCGCCGCGACGCCGTGCGTCGGCCATCTCGCAATCTCCCATCCACCCGAGGACGAAGGTCGTCGCGTTTGCTTCACCAAAGGTTAACGGCGGGGAGCGAAGCGTTTGGATTTTTCGTCAAATCCGCCGGGTTCGATCCGAGCGGATCGGGGATGCGCGGGGCGTATAGGCGCGGTAGTCATGGCGCCATGCGATTGCCCGCGCTTCCCGTTTCCGCAGTCTTGCCAGCGCTCGCAACGGCGATGTCGGCTAAGGGGCGCGCCGTGCTGACCGCTCCGCCCGGCGCCGGCAAAACGACGCTCGTCCCGCTCGCGCTGCGCGAGGCGGGCATTGCGGCGGGCGGCCGCATCCTGATGCTGGAGCCGCGCCGCCTTGCGGCGCGAGCGGCGGCGGAACGCATGGCGAGGCTGCTCGGCGAGGAGGTCGGCGCGACCGTCGGCTACCGGATGCGGGGGGAGGCCCGAACCTCGGGCGCGACCGTGATCGAGGTCGTCACCGAAGGCGTCCTGACGCGCATGATCCAGTCCGACCCGGGGCTGGAGGGCGTCGGCGCGGTGATCTTCGACGAATTCCACGAACGTTCGATCCACGCCGATCTCGGCCTCGCGCTCACGCTGGAGGCGCGGGAGGCGCTGCGCGAAGACCTCGGCGTTCTGGTCATGTCGGCGACGCTGGACGCGGAACCGGTCGCGGCGCTGATGGGCGGCGCGCCGATCATCCGCTCCGAAGGGCGCGCCTATCCGGTCGAACTCCGCTGGGCGGAGGCGCCGCGGCGCGCGGGGCCGCGGTCGCGGCTGGAGACGGCGATGGCGTCCCTGATCCGGCGCGCGCATGGAGAGGAGACGGGCGACATCCTCGCCTTTCTGCCCGGCGAGGGAGAAATCCGCCGGACGGCGGCGGCGTTGGCGGATATCGGCGCGGCGACGGACGTTCGTCCGCTTTACGGCGCGATGCCGTTTGCGGATCAACGCGCGGCGCTCGCGCCCTCTCCCAAAGGACGCCGCAAGATCGTGCTCGCGACCTCCATCGCGGAGACGTCGCTGACAGTGGAGGGGGCGCGGATCGTCGTCGACGCCGGGCTCGCCCGCCGCGCGCGCTTCGATCCGGGGTCGGGCATGTCGCGACTGATCACCGAACCCGCCTCCCGCGCGGAGGCGGAGCAGCGCAAGGGCCGCGCCGGACGATTGGAGCCGGGCGTCTGCTATCGCCTCTGGACCAAGGGAGACGACGGCGCCCGCCCCGCCTTCGCCCCGCCGGAGATCGAAACGGCGGACCTCGCGCCTATCGCGCTCGACCTCGCGGCCTGGGGCGCGGCGCCGTGCGATCTCGCATTCCTCACGCCGCCGCCGGAAGGGCCGCTCGCCGCCGCGCGGTCGCTTTTGGCTGAACTCGGCGCGCTGGACGAGGAAGGGCGGATCACCGCCCATGGGAGAGCCCTTGCGAAGGCGCCGACGCATCCGCGCCTCGCGCATATGATCCTCGCCGCGCCGGAGGACGATCGCGGCGTCGCCTGCCGCCTCGCCGCGCTACTCGAGGCGCGCGATCCGCTGCGCGGGATCGGGGCCGATATCGGGGCCCGCCTGAAAGCGCTCGACGCCCCGAAGCGCCATGACGCTGCGGAAGGCGCGCTCCGGCGGATCGGGGAAGAGGCCGCGCGCCTCGCAAAACGTCTTAGCGCCGGGAAGGGCGGGCGCGCGGCGCCTGTCGGGTCGATGCTGGCGCGGGCCTATCCCGACAGGATCGCGCTTCGGCGAAAGGGCGACGAGCCGCGATACCTCCTATCCGGCGGCAAGGGGGCGAAGCTCTCCGCCGAGGACGCGCTGGCGGGGGAGGCGATGCTGGTCGTCGCCGATCTCGACGGCGCCGCGCGCGAGGCGGCGATCCGCCTCGCCGCCCCCATCTCGCGGGCCGAGGTGGAGGAGGTCTTCGCGGATCGTCTGGCATGGGCCGAAGTCTGCGAATGGTCCCGTCGTCACCGCCGGGTGGAGGCGCGCCGCCGCCTCATGCTCGGCGCGCTGGCGTTGGAGGACAAGAGTTGGACCGATGCGCCGCCGGAGACGCTCGCCGTGGCCATGACGGCGGGCGTTCGCGACCTTGGCCTCGCCGCCCTGCCATGGACGGACGCGGCGCGGCGGTTGACGGCGCGGGTGGAGTGGGCGCGCGCGCGGGGCGCGGACGCGCCCGATTTCAGCGAAGGCGCGCTCATGGAGACGCTTGAGACATGGCTCGCCCCGCATCTGATGGGCGCGAGCGAGGCGGATCACCTCGCCCGGTTGAACCTGAACGACATCCTGACAGCGCATCTCGGCTGGACGGCGCTCCAGGCCGTGAACGCGGTCGCGCCCGAAGCCTTCACCGCGCCGACCGGAACGAGCTGCCGGATCGATTACGGCGGCGAGCGCCCCTCCATCGCCGTGCGATTGCAAGAGCTGTTCGGGCTGGACCGGCACCCGAGCGCTGGAGGCGAGCCGCTGACGATCGAGCTTCTCTCCCCCGCCCGGCGTCCGGTGCAGACGACGGCGGATCTGCCGGGGTTCTGGCGATCATCCTACGCCGACGTGCGGAAAGACATGCGCGGGCGGTATCCCCGGCATCCCTGGCCGGAAGACCCGCTGGCCGCATCAGCGACGACGCGGGTGAAGCCGCGGAGTTAGAGCAGCGTGCGAAAACGCCCAAACGAAAAGGCCGCGAAGGACGCCCACCCTTCGGGCGATTTTCGCGTCAACCTTATCGCACGGTGCTTTAGCCCCGCCCCACCCTAAACGGATGGCGCGCTGCCATGCGCGGTATAGGGTCCTACCGCTTCTTGGCTTCACCCGGTCTCTCGTAGCCCAACCTTCCGGCATTCCGGAAGGTTGAAAAGTTCGCGTAGACGCTCCGCCGGCGAAAGCGCGCCGCAACCTGAAGCCATGTGGCGGCGGGGCCTACCGCTCTCCCTCGCGCTCCCGACCGATGCCGGCGACGTAGCGGGCGGCGAACCTGCGAAAGCCCTGCGCCTCGTTCTCCCGCTTGCCGGACATCAGGCGCGCCAGATCGGGCAGCCTGTGAAACGGGACGGCCGGGAAGACGTGATGCTCTGTGTGATAGGGCATGTTCCAGGCCACGAAGCGGACGACCGCATTGGTGAACGTCGTGCGCGTGTTCGCGAACATGTCAGCGACCATCGGGCAGCGACCATGCTCCGCCAGCAGGTAGAGGCGAAGAGCGGGCATGCCGATCGCCATGGGCGCCAGCCACGCCCAGAGAAGCGCGTCGGTCCAGACGAAGGAGAGCGCGGCGAGGAGATAGAGGGCGAGCATCAACCGCGCTTCCCATGCGATGCGTCCTGCCGCGCGGGCGGGGGCATGGGGGCCGGGCCGACCTGCGGCGTTGGCGATCAGGACGCCGATGTTGTGCCGCCAGTATCCCCAGCCGCTCAGGCCGATCCAGAACGCCGCCCAGCCGCGACGCGGCCCGCCCGCAAGCTCCGGATCGCGGCCCGGATCGCCGGTGTGGCGGTGATGGGCGAGGTGGTAGTAACGAAACCATTCGAAGGGCTGAAGGATCATAAGGCCGGAGAGCCTCCCGACCGCTTCATTCACCCACTCGCTGCGAAAGGGCGTCTTGTGGGTGCACTCATGCTGCAGCGTAAAGAGGAAGACGATCAGCACGCCCTGCAGGGGGAGGAGCGCGGCCCAGAACGGCCCCTCCGCCGCGATCCAGACGCCGATGGCGGCGATCAAACCCAGATGGAGCGCGAGACGCGCAAGGCCGTGGCCGTCGGACCGTTCGGTCAGGGCGCGGCGCGTCTCCTCCGGCAGGGCGCTCAGGAAGGCCTTATGATCGCTCATCGCCATCCATGCGCTGGCGCGCGGTCAGCCAGTCGACGAAACCTTCGGAGAGCGCGTCGACGGCGGCCTTGTGGTCGGCGAAGCGCTGGATCAACTCGCGCCCGAGCGGCGTGACCTCCGCGCCCTGGGTTTCGCCGCCGCGACGGGCGATGAACAAGGGCTCGTCGAAGCAGCGTTGAAGCGTGTCCAAAAGGAACCACGCCCGCTTGTAGTCCACCCCCATGGCGCGGGCGGCCCCGCTGATCGAGCCCTGCTCGAGCACGAGGCGCAAAAGCTCCACCTTGCCGCCGCCGATCATGTCGTCGCGCACGTATATCTTCACACGCACGCCCGGCGCGTCGCGTTTGGCTTCGGTCCCGTCGGTCTTCGATGCGCCCGTCATCTGTTCAAACCGCTAGATCGACGGCGATATGTCGAAGCGGACATATCGGTCACGCACTTGAAGGATCGGCCCATGCGGCGCCTCGTTTTCGTTTTGTCGCTCGTCGTCGCCGCCAGTCTTGGAGCGGCGCGCGCCGATGATCAACGGGTGCTGGCGCAATCCACGACGTCGACGCAGAATTCAGGGCTCTACGACCATATCCTGCCGATCTTCGAGGCGGAGACCGGCGTCAACGTCGCCGTCGTCGCCGTCGGCACGGGCCAGGCGATCCGCAACGCGGAAGCGGGGGACGCCGACGTGTTGATCGTCCATGCACGCGAGGCCGAAGAGGCATTCGTCGCCGCCGGGCACGGGCTGCGACGGTACGACCTGATGTACAATGATTTCGTCATCGTCGGGCCGGAGGCCGATCATCTTGGCCTCTCCGCCGCTTCGTCGCTCGACGATGCGCTCGCGCGCCTCGCATCCGGCGGCGCGGTCGTCGTCTCGCGCGGGGACGATAGCGGCACGCACCGTAAGGAGCGCGCGCTTTGGGCGGCGGCGGCGCTGGACGCGGCGAGGTTCGGGGACTGGTATCGCGAGACGGGTTCCGGCATGGGGGCGACGATCCGGGTCGCCGTGCAATCGGAGGGATACGTCTTGACCGACCGCGCGACCTGGATCGCTTATCAGGACAAGGCGGATATGGCGGTTCTGTTCGAAGGCGACCCGGCGCTGTTCAACCAGTACGGAGTCGTCGCGGTGGACCCGGCGCGCCACCCCCACGTGAACGCGGAAGGCGCGGCGATTTTCGTCGACTGGCTTCTGGGAGAGGCCGGCCAAGCGGCGATCGCCGCCTATCGGATGGACGGCCAGCAGCTGTTTTTCCCCAACGCGGCGGTTCTGACGGACTGACGCTTTTGCGCGCCTTTCGGCGCGCGGTAGCGGCTCGTCGCCAGCACATCGCTGCGGACCGAAGCGCATGCGGACATGTGGCGTTTGAGTATTTGAAGAAGAGTGAAGGGTAGAAGCGCGGTTACGTGCCGCAGAAGGTGCGGGTCACAGCCTCTTCCGGGGTCGCCGGCGCGGCGAAACGGCTCTGTCCCGACTGGGCGTCGAAGGGACGATCCAGCACGGCGACGAGGGTCTCGAAAGGTCCGAAGTCGTCCTGATAGGCGGCGGCGATAGCTTCCTCCACCAGATGGTTGCGCGGGATGTAGAGCGGATTAGCCGCGCGAAGACGATCCGGCGCATCCGCGCCGAGGCGCGCCCGCCATGAGGCCAGCCAAGGCTCCAGATCCCGGTGCTGCAGAACCTCCGTGAGCGGCGCACCGTCGCCCTCAGCCGCTTCCGCCAGATGACGGAACGAGAGGGTATAATCCGCCTGCGTTTCCGCCATCATCGTCAGGTATCCGCCGATCAAATCATCATCGCCGTCCGCTTCGTCGATGAGTGCGAACTTGGCGCGCATCTCGGCGCGGCGGGCGGCGGAGAAAAGATCGGGGTAGCGGTCGAGCGCCGCTTTCGCCTGCTCCACCCCCGCCTCCTCCGTCTCCCCGAGGAGGGGGATGAGGGAGACGGCGAGCTGCGCGAGGTTCCACTGCGCGATCTGCGGCTGGTTGTTGTAGGCGTAGCGCCCGAACTGGTCGATGGAGGAGAAGACCTTGTCGGCCTCATACCCCTCCATGAAGGCGCAGGGGCCGAAGTCGATCGTCTCTCCCGAGATCGTCATGTTGTCGGTGTTCATCACGCCGTGGATGAAGCCGAGACCCATCCACTTGGCGACCAGCGCCGCCTGAGCCTCCACCACCGCGTCGAGAATCCCGCGCGCGCCCTGTTCGGCGCGGTCCGGGTAATGGCGGGCGAGGGCGTGCTCCGTGAGGAGGCGCAGCGCCTCCCGATCCCGCTGTGCGCCGAAGAACTGGAAGGTGCCGACGCGGATATGGCTCGCCGCGACGCGGGTGAGGACGCCGCCGGGGAGCATCGCCTCGCGATAGACGGGTTCGCCCGTCGCCACCGCAGCCAGCGCGCGGGTGGTGGGGACGCCGAGGCGGTGCATGGCTTCGGAGACGACGTATTCCCGGATCACCGGGCCGAGCGGAGCGCGCCCGTCGCCTGATCGCGAGAAGGGGGTCGGGCCGGAGCCCTTCAGCTGGATGTCCCGGCGCTGACCGTTGCCGTCGACGACTTCGCCCAGCAGCAGCGCGCGCCCGTCGCCGAGCTGACCGGACCAGCCGCCGAACTGGTGGCCGGCATAGGCCATCGCCAAGGGCTCCGTCCCCGGCAGGGCTCCGTTACCGGCGAGGGCGGCTACGGCGGCCTCGGTCTCCAGCTCCGCCGGGTCGATGCCGAGATCGCGCGCGAGATCGCGATTGAGCTTCACCAGCTTTGGCTCGGCGACGGGCGTCGGGTCGAGGCGCGCGAAGAAGCGGTCGGGCAGGCGGGCGTAGCTATTGTCGAAGGCGATGGGCATCGGCGGTCTCGTTCGGGTCGGGTCGGGTTCCCTGAATATGCGCGTTGTAGCGCGCTTTGCGAGAGGGCGACGCTTTGGTCGACGCGGCGAAGGTTAAAGATCCCAGATTCCCGGGATTCTAGAATTCCGGGAATCTGGGATCGTTCCGCCCAAGAGCCGCCGGTCAGGCGAGAAATCCATAGATGTCCCGCCAAGTGGAAAGGGCGCGTCCCTCCCGGAGCGCGCCCTTTCACGAAGTTTGAGAGACCTGAGCCCCCGCTATCCAAGCACCTGTTGCGGAAGCCAGAGCGCCAACCCCGGGAACTCCAGCACCAGCGCGAGGCCGATCAGCTGCAGGATCACGAAGGGGATGATGCCGAAGTAGATCTCCTGCATCTTGACGGAGGCCGGGGCCACGCCCTTCATGTAGAAGAGCGCGAAGCCGAATGGCGGGGTCAGGAACGAGGTTTGCAGGTTCACCGCCACCAATATGGCGAACCAGTACGTCACCTGTTGCCCCAAGGCCTTCAGCTCCTGCGCGTTCTGCGGATCGGGGTCGAGGCCGAGATGCGGCGCGAAGGCCGGGGCGAGCGACACGATCACCGGATGGAAGACCGGCAGGATGATCAGCGTGATCTCCAGGAAGTCGAAGAAGAAACCGAGGAGGAACACCACGAACATCAGCAGGAACAGGAGCGGCCACGGGCCGAGCTCCAGCCATTCGATGAAGTGGATGATCAGCTCTTCGCCGTAGGTCGCGCGGAAGATCGACGAGAACGCCGTGGCGCCGGTGAAGATCAGGAAGATCATCGCCGTCGTCAGACCGGTCCGATGGCAGACCTCCTTCACCACGTCGTATTTCAGCGTGCCGTTGAACCAGGCGAGCAGGAGCGAGCCGAAAGCGCCGACGCCTGCGGCCTCCGTCGGCGTCGCCCAACCCGCGAAGATCGAGCCGAGGACCATGACGATCAGGAAGATCGGCGGGAAGAAGCCGCGGAGCATCCCGCCGAAGAGAGTGTTCCCCTCCTTCTTGCCGATGATCATCGCGGCGGCGAAGACCGTCAGGAAGCCGATCAGCGCCCAGTTCACCTGCTCGAAGGTTCCACTTGAGATCAAAACGTAGTCGGCCGCGACGGCGGCGGCGACGATCCCGCAGAACAAAAGGATGTTCGACTTATTCGAGGGCTGGAGATCGATCTCGTCCTCGTCGATCGGCGGCGCGAGGTTCGGCTTCAGCGACGAGATGACGAGGATGTAGAGGAAATAGAGACCCGACAGCACCAGCCCCGGAATGATCGCCCCGATGAAGAGGTCCCCGACCGAGACGACCAGCAGCGAGGCCATCAGGACCAGCATGATCGAGGGCGGGATCAGGATGCCCAACGTCGCCGAGGCTGCGATGGTGCCGGTGGCGAGCGACGGGTGATAGCCGCGCTGCAGCATCGTCGGCAGCGCCAGCAGCGTCATCATGACGACGGAGGCGCCGATGATGCCGGTGGTCGCGGCCATGATCGTGCCCATCACGGTGACCGAGAGGGCGAGGCCGCCCGGCACGCGCTTCAGCATGATCTGGAGGATGTGCAGGAGATGCGCGGCGACGTTGGATTTCTCCAACATCGTTCCCATGAAGACGAAACATGGGATCGCCACCAATATCGGGTTCTGGACAGCCCCCGACTGTCCGTCCCCGCCCCATAGGCGGTTCACCGAGTTGAAGAATTCCTGAAAGTTGATCGCCCCGATCCAGGCCGCGACCCCCGCCGATATGACGGAGACGCCGCCGAGCGCGAAGGCCACCGGGATGCCGGTGAAGAGCGACAGCGCCAGAAAGAGAAACATGTAGGCGCCGATATATTCGTAGAGGTGGTCGTCAATGAGCCACTCGAAAAACTCCATCATGGCTCAGTGCCCCCCATCGAATTTTTCCAGATTCTCGGCCTCTACGGACCCGTCCGGATTCATTTTCAGTTTCGGCAGAACCGTCTTGTCCGTGAAGTACGGGATCAGGTTCTCGGCGTCGCGGCTCAGCACTTCATCGCCGAAGAGGAAGACGATGGAGCGTAGCATCATCGCGGCGCAGGCGATCCAGAGGACGATGAAGCCCCAGATCAGGAAGGATTTGATGAAGAAGCGGTTGCCGATGCCGACCATCGATTCCGATCCTTCGCCCTGCCGCCACGAGGCGTAGGTGAAGTCCCATGAGAACTTCACCATGAAGTAGAGGAAGATCATCGCGAAGGTCAGGCCGACGATTTCAATCCAGGCCTGACGGCGACGGCCGCCCAACTCGCGGAAGATGTCGACGCGCACGTGGGCGTTGTAGAGATAGGCGTATCCGAAGGTCAGCAGCAGCAGGACGCCGTGGATGTGCCACTGAAGGTCCTGCGCGATGAACGAAATCGAAAAGCCGTATTCGACGGTGATGTCGGCGGACCAGACCTTGATGAACTCGATCTTCCTCGTGACGACATCGACCATGATAATCATGATAAGCGGCAGGATCAGCCAACTCGCAGCCTTGCCGATAGTGACCGCGATGCGGTCCAACGCAATGGACAGTTTGTGTAGGGCCAACATCGGGCGCCTCCCTCCCATGCCGCCCCACCCGGGCGACGGTGACTGATTCTTTTTTGTTTTTTAGGTAGTTGCGACCGGCGCTGGGCGCCGGTCGCTATCTCGGACGTTCAGGCGAACGTCAGTCTTCCGGTGAGAGGCTCGCCTCAGTTCTTGAGGTAGGCGCGCTCGCCCCAGATTTTGTACTCTTCATGGAAAGCGGAGTAGCTCTCGTAGAACTCAGCGACGTCCGGGTTCTTGGCGATTTCCTCGGCCAGAACCTCTTCCCAAGCGCCGCGAAGCTGGTCCAGCACCTCATCCGGCCAGGTCACCATGGTCACGCCGTCGGCTTCGTTCGCTTTCATGGCCGCGGCCTGAAGCGACTCGCCGTCCGCCAGCTCGTACTTCACGTTGGCGTCGCACGCGGTCTCGAACATAGCCTTGTAGTTGTCGGGCAGATCGTTCCAGGCGTCCATGTTCACGAGGATCTCGTTCGTGGTGGACTGCTGGTGCCAGCCGGGGAAGTAGTTGTACTTCGCGATCTGGTAGAAACCGAGGCCGCGGTCGATCGCCGGCATGGAGAACTCGGTCGCGTCGATCGTGCCGAGCTCAAGCGCCGGGTAGATGTCGCCGCCAGCGAGCTGCTGCGTCGCCACGCCGAACTTCTGCATCACGATGGCGCCCATACCGAAGAAGCGCATCTTGAGGCCCTTCAGCTGATCGAGGCTCTCGATCGGCTCACGGAACCAGCCCGACGTCTCCGGCGGGATCATCCCGCAGTAGAAGTACTTGATGTTGTCCTTGGCGTAGGCCTTCTCGATCAGCTCGACGCCGCCGCCGTTGACCAGCCACGCGTTGAACTCGAGCGCGCCCGGACCGAACGGCCAGGTGGAGGCGAAAGCGAAGAGCGAGTTTTTGCCCTGGTTCGCGCCGGGGGTGCCGTAGCCCGCTTCAAAAGCGCCCTGCGATACCGGATCGTAGTAGGCGTAGCCGCCGGCGAGCGCGCCGGGCTCGAACACCTTGATGTCGAAATCGCCGTCGGACATCGCGCGGATCATATCCGTGATGCGCGGACCGACCGCGCCGATCACCGGCAGGTTGGTGCCGAATGCCGAGTGCATTTTCCAACGCACTTTTTTGGCGTCGGCGTCGACAGCCGACAAGCTGAAGACGGCCGCGGCCGCCGCGGCGACATAGGTCGCCTTCTTCAGAAAGGTGAATTTCATGCGTTCACTCCCTTGTTGAGCATGATTCAGAAAGCCTGCCCCGGCTTCCCGTTCTTATTATTGCGGACCCACCTAACCGGGTCGCGACACGCGATGTCAATGAAGTCGCATCGATCCGTCGCAGTTTTCGCATCGGATATTTTGCACTTCTCGCCAATGGGTTGAATTCCCCATCCAAACGGGCGGGTAACTGTCAGAATTTCTTGACGGCCCCGAGAGGTGGAGCATCAGAGAAACGCGAAATCCGAACCGAGTCGCCGGTCAATCGGGCCCGCTGGACGAGCGAATGGGGCGCGCGTCTACGCCTCCCACAGCTCAAGCGCGTGGTTCACGGCCATCTCTCTGCTTCGCGTTGGACGCCGATGCGCCAGCGGACGTAAACGCCATGCGCCGCCTGGTGCGCCGTCACCTCATCAACGGCGCGGGCGGCTATGACATGGCGCTGGATCAGTCCGTCTCGCGGGCGGATCGGAACGTCCCTAAGAGAACGCTCCGGTCATTTGACCTCTCCTCTGGCTTTCGCTTCAGCCAGTTTTCTCTGGAATTCCCGTTCGCGTTCGGCCTGAAGCTCTCGCTCGAAAAGCGCGCGCCGCCTTTGGCTCATTTTGTCGAGCGAACAGGTGAGCCCATAACCTGCGGCGGCCCCCACCAAGGAACCACCCAAGAGAATCGACGCAATCGAGACTTCTGAGAGAGGAAAACTCAACGCCGCAACGAAAGCCGCCATGCAGATGATTGCGAAGAGCATCACTCCTTGAAAAGCGGCGCTTCGGTGCGCAGGAGCGTTGAGGGTGCTGTTGAGCCCCTCTTCCATGCCGCCGCCGGTCATTTCACGCTCCGACTGGCGCCCGCGCTGGCGCCAAAGCCTCGACGCCGAACGCGCGCTCGGACGGACCGTCGCGGCGCAGCTCCTCCAGCCGCGCCAACGCCTCGGACCCATCAGGCGTTCGCCCCTCTCCAATCGGCCAGCAGACGAGGTAAGCGGCGCCGAGCGGCTCGAACCACTCCTTCGTGCGCAAACGAAACTTCTTGTGGAGCGTGTTCCAGGTGAAGTGGCGAAGGCTCTCAACGTCGCTCCAAAGCGAAAGCGTGAAGGTCATGAGCGGATCGTCAGGCCAGCGCGGCGCTTCCGGCGCGCTTTCATCCACCAGCCGCCACAGAAAGCCGGGCGAGCGTTCAGCCAGCCCGTTGATCAGACCTACGTTCTCCGTGAACCCGGCCAAGCGCGGATCGTCCAGCGGCCAGCGGGCGCGAGCGATGTTGAATTGCGCTAAAGGCATGAGCTTTCCTCGCCGCCTGCGCCGCCGCATTTGAAAGCGCGTCGGCGTTCTTCTTCGTAGTTGGCGACGATACCGGCCCTAGCTGGGGTCCGATAGATGGAAACAGAGGAGAACATCTCACAGCCGCACCAGCCCTCATTCGCCACCGAGGCTGAAGAAGTGATCTTGCGTCGTAACGAGCGCGCGCGAGTGAACGCTTCGCCTTTCGGCGGCGCGACAACGTCAGCGTGGCATGCAATTCGCGGAGACGCGCTCTCTCACCTGGTCGCGATTGGCCGAGGTGATCGCGATCTCCAGCGGGAAACAGTTGATCTCATTTCCCCGGTTGAAGATGCAGAAGCGCCGGTTCTTGAACGTCCAGGTCACGAAGAGCGACACGTCCACCGCCGCCGCCGCCGCGCCGCCGTCGCGCCGGAAGACGATCCGGGTCGTCTCCCCATGCACCTCGGAATTACACCCGAGGCCGCCGATCAGCTCGCCCAGATCCCGCGCCGTCGCGGCCGGGGCGGCGACGCGCGGCTCAGTCGATGAGGTCCCGGCCGATTGCGACTGTCCGAGCCGACGGAGGCGCCGGGCCTGATCCGCGCTCAAGAAGCCCGTCGCGCTGAGGCCGTTCGCCCGCTGCCATGCGCTGATCGCGCCGCGGGTGCCCCGCCCGAAAAGCCCGTCGATCGAGCTGCGATAGAACCCCTCCGCCCGGAGACCGCGCTGCACGTCGCGCCGTTCCGCGCGCGACAGCTGCAGCGCCTGCTCCGCAGTCTGAGCCTGCGACGGAGCCGGCCGCGGTTGGGACCGCGCCGACGGCTCGACCGTTTCAAACTTCAGACAGACGCCCGCCACCTCTTCGACGCAAACCCCCTGCTGCGCCGCCGCGGGAGCGCCTGACGACAGCATCGCCGCCGCGAGAACGGCCATCGTAAATCGGACCATCGATCCTCCAGCGGCCCGCTCGAGACGGGCCGTCTCAGACTGCGCGCCGTCCTCTCTCAGGGCGCGCGGGCTATCAGTTCGGGAAGCAACTCGGGCACAACCGCGTAATCATCGAAAATCGCCTCTGGCTTAAGGTCTTCAATCGGTATCGTCGAAAAGCCATGGGCGTATAGCGCGCAGGGCACATTGGCGTTCGCGGCGGCGTTCCGGTCCGTCTCCGTATCGCCGATCATGACGGCCTTGTCGGCGTGACCGCCTGCGCGGGCGATCGTCTCCAGCACATGTTGCGGATCGGGCTTGCGCACCGGCAGGCTGTCGGCCCCCAACAGCGCGCCGAACCGGTCGAGACCGCCCAGCGTCTCCATAAGGATGCGGGCGAGCCTTTCGGGCTTGTTGGTGCAAATCGCCACCCGCCAGCCGTCGTCGATGAGACGCTCCACCGCGTCCTCGACGCCGGGGAAATAGCGAGAGGCGTCCGCGATCCGCTGCTCATAAGCATCCAGAAAGGGCGGATAGGCGACGATGACCTGATCGTCTGTGAACTCCCGCCCCGCTTTGGCGGCGGCGTGCCGCATCAGCGCCCGCCCGCCGCGACCCGCAACCTTGCGGGCCTCGGCCGGATCGAGCTGAGGCAGATCGAACCGCGGCGCGATTGCGTTCATGGCGGCGATCAGATCCTCCGCCGTGTCGACGAGCGTGCCGTCCAGATCGAAAACCGCAATGCGTCCCATGCCCGTCCCGCGCCCCATGCCTGCATCCCGCTGCGGCGGACCATATAGGGCGAAATGCGACGCGCAACGCCCGTTTCGCGCGATTGCGGCGGAGCGCGTCGCCTTTCGCTGTCGACATGTGCCCGCGCCAGTGGTTTGCCTCAGCCGAAGCTGACGCGGAGGCAGGCCATGAACGCCCTTATCGACGATCTCTCCCATCGCATCGCGGGTTTGAAGGACGACGGTCTCTTCAAGACCGAGCGGGTTATCGAAACGCCTCAGGGCGGCGTCGTGCGGGATGGTGGAGGGGAGACGATCAACCTCTGCGCCAACAATTATCTCGGCCTCTCCGACCATCCCGAACTTGTGGCGAAAGGACGGGAGGCGCTGGAGCGCTGGGGCTTCGGCATGTCCTCCGTTCGCTTCATCTGCGGCACGCAGGCGCCGCACAAGGCGCTGGAGCGGCGACTGGCGGACTGGCTGGGGTTCGAGGACTGCATCCTCTATCCGTCCTGTTTCGACGCCAATGGCGGGCTGTTCGAGACGATCCTAGGCGAGGAGGACGCGATCATCTCCGATGCGCTCAACCACGCCTCCATCATCGACGGCATTCGTCTGTCGAAGGCGAAGCGTTATCGCTACGCCAACTCCGACATGGGCGAACTGGAAGCGCGGCTGAAGGAGGCTTCGGGCGCCCGCTATCGCCTCATCGCCACCGACGGCGTCTTTTCGATGGACGGCTACATCGCGAAGCTGGGCGCGATCTGCGATCTGGCGGAGCGCTATGACGCCATGGTCATGGTCGACGACTGCCATGCGACCGGCTTCCTCGGCGCCGGCGGGCGCGGCAGCCATGAGCACTGCGGGGTGATGGGCCGGGTCGACATTATGACCGGCACGCTCGGCAAGGCGCTCGGCGGCGCCTCCGGCGGCTACACGGTCGCGAAGGCGCCGGTGGTGGAGTGGCTGCGCCAGCGCTCGCGGCCCTATCTCTTCTCCAACGCCCTCGCCCCAGTGATCGCGGAGACGTCGCTGGCGGTGCTGGACCTAACGGAGCGGTCGAGCGAGCTGCGCGACGCGCTCTGGCGCAACACGGCGCATTTCCGCCAACGCATGGGCGATCTTGGGTTCGAGATCCTGCCCGGCGAGCATCCGATCTCCCCCGTCATGTTGCGCGACCCGAAACTGGCGCAGGACATGGCGGCGCGGCTGGCGGAGCGGGGCGTCTTCGTCACCGCCTTCTCCTTCCCCGTCGTCCCGCGCGGGCAGGACCGCATCCGCACGCAGATGTCGGCGGCGCATGATTTGGAAACGCTGGACCGGGCCATAGACGCTTTCGCGGAGGTGGGGCGCGAGCTGGGGGTCATCCAATGAGCAACATGATGAAGGCGCTGGTGAAGGCGGAGGCGGCGCCGGGCCTGACGGCGCGCGACGAGCCCGTGCCGGAGCCGGCGGCGAACGAGGTGCTGATCCGGGTGAAGAAATCGGCGATCTGCGGCACGGACGTGCACATCTGGAACTGGGACGAATGGTCCGCGAAGACCGTCCCCGTGCCGATGATCACCGGCCATGAGTTCTGCGGCGAGGTGGCTCAGATCGGCGCCTCGGTCACGAAATACGAGATCGGCCAGCGCGTTTCCGGCGAAGGGCACGTAACCTGCGGGTCCTGCCGCAACTGCCGCGCCGGGCGCGGGCATCTCTGCCGCAACACGCTTGGCGTCGGCGTGCACCGGCCCGGCGCCTTCGCCGAGTTCGTCTGCATTCCCGAGGCCAATGTCGTGCCGATCCCGGACGACATCCCCGACGAGATCGCGGCGATCTTCGATCCGTTCGGCAACGCCGTCCACACCGCGCTCTCCTTCGACATGGTCGGCGAGGATGTGCTGGTGACAGGCGCAGGACCGATCGGCGTGATGGGCGCGCTGGTCGCGATGCGAGCGGGCGCGCGCAAGGTCGTCATCACCGATATCAACGACGAGCGATTGGAGATCGCCCGGCGCATGGGCGTGCCCCACTGCGTGAACCCAACGAAACGCTCCCTCCGCGAGACGATGGGCGATATCGGCATGACGGAGGGGTTCGACGTCGGACTGGAGATGTCGGGCGCGGCCCCGGCCATGCGCGACATGATCGCCGCCATGAACAACGGCGGAAAAATCGCGCTCCTCGGCATAGCGCCGGTGGAGTTCGCGGTCGACTGGAACGAGGTCATCTTCAAGATGCTGACGATCAAAGGCATCTACGGGCGCGAGATCTTCGAGACCTGGTACAAGATGATCGGCCTCGTGCAGGGCGGCCTCGACCTCGCCCCGCTGATCACCCACCGCTTCCCGGCGGCGGAGTTCGAAAAGGGCTTCGAGCTGATGCGCGCGGGCGCCTGCGGCAAGGTCGTGCTCGACTGGACCTGAATTGCGCGGCCTGCGCCGCGCGCCAATGGGGTGGGGGGCGGCTCGTCGCCGCTTCGCGGCGCGGCTCGCCGAACCGCGCCCTACGGTCGGGACGACGCCCGTAGGCGGCCGGATCGTTTGAGTATTTGGAGAAGAGTGAAGACGGGGCGATGATCCGCTTCACTCTTCTCCAAATACTCGAACGCGACGCGCGATCCAGGCGATCACTTCGGCTTTTCAGCCTCGCCCTCCGCCGCCTGCTCCTGCGCGGCCTGGGTGGCGGCGGCGGCGATGGCCGCCTTGTCGTCTTCGGTCAGCTTCTCGGGGCCGTCGAGGCCGGGAATGGCGACGCGGACCTCGCGGCGGGCGAAGTCGATGCCGTTCGCTTCGAAGGTCTTCTTCACCCGGTTGTAGATCTCTTTCCGGAGCGTGAACTGCTTGCCGGGTTTGGCCATGAACTTGCCGCGGATGATCATGCCGACGTCGTCGAAGTCGAAGACGCCCTGGCTCTTGAAGGGCTGGAGAAGGTCCTGCGCGAACTCGGGCACCTCCATCATCTCTTTCCCGATGGCCTTGAAGAGCTTCTTCACTTTGTTCGGGTCGGTGTCGAAGGGGACGGTGAATTTCAGCTTCATGATCACCCAGTCGCGGCTGTAATTGGTGATCTTGGGGATCTCGCCATAGGGGATCGTGTGCACCGGGCCCTTGTGGTGGCGAAGCTGCATGGAGCGGATGGAGATTTTCTCGACCGTGCCGACGGTGCCCTCCACCTCCACGTACTCGCCCGTCCGGAAGGCGTCGTCGACGAGGAAGAAGATGCCGCTCACCACATCCGCCACCAGCTTCTGCGCGCCGAACCCGACCGCGAGGCCGACGATGCCGGCGCCGGCCAGAAGCGGGGTGATGTCGATCCCGACATTGCCGAGGGCGATCAGCCCGAAGATCACCGCGATGGCGGCCTTCATCACGCCGAGGAGGAGCGGCAGCACGGTGGAGAGGCGCGAGCCGCCCGCCCCGCCGCCTTCGCCGCCACCGGGTTCGTCCTCGTTCAGATCGAACCCCGCCGCCGTCTGCTCCGCCGCAAGCTTGCGGTTGATCCAGAGGCTGACGAGCTCCCAGACCAGATACCCGATGGCGATTACAACGAGGATCTCAATGAACCGCCCGGCGAACTGGGCGCCGACCCCGGCCTCCGCCAGATTCGCGAACTCGATCCCCCAGATCCGCCCGACGGAGAACATCACGACGACGAAGACTAGCACGCGCCCGATGCGCACGTAGCTGCGTTTGGTGGATGTGTAGGCTCGCTCCGCGAGAACGCCTTCGCCGGTCATCGGCGGCACGAGATGCCGCACGAGACCCCGGACCATCGTGTCCATTGCGGGCGCGAAACTGAGGAGCAGGATCGTGAGGATATGCGGCCAGCCGGTGATGACGTCCCACATCTGATAGGAGGCGAGGATCTCCACCACCCACCACATTATGAACACGAGGCTGAAGAGCAGCATGGGATAGACGCGCGCTGCGCGCTCATCCAGCGCAGTGGCGTCAGGGTCATCCCCCAACATCATCGTCGCGATGCCCGTCCGCTGGGTCCAGATCCACCAGCCAAGGAAGGCGAGAACCGCGATATTCAACCAGAAGCCGAGCCGGCTGTCGCCAGCGGCGACGCCGTTGAATTCATTGACCCGGACGATCCAGATCGTGAACCCGAACAGGAGGGAGAACAGCACCATACGCCGAACCATCAGCCGCGCGGTTTCATCGTCGGCATGGACGAGCCGATGCTCAGGACGCGATGGGGCCATGACGAAGCGCGTAACCGCGCCGCCGAGGCGCGGGATCACGATCAGCCACCACCAGATCCCGGCGATATAAGCGCCGACGAACTGGCCCCGACCTTCTTCGATCCCGAAAAGCGGGCTGAGGTTCCAGCCGATGAGCGGGCCGATGAAGTTCGCAGCCTGATAGAAGACGATGACGGCGAGAATGTCCGTTGCGAAGCGTTTGCCGAGAAACAGCAGCGTTTGGCGCAGGCTCCGCTCGCCCGCGCCGCTATCGCGTTCAACCCAGTTTCGAACCACCCGCCGGAAAACCAGCTCGACTGCGAGGCCTGCGAATACGGCGAGCGCGAGCACGATGAAGAGGAACGCGACGCCGTCCCAACCGAGGCGCTCGACGAAGACTGAAAAGCTCTTCGCCTGGTCCGACCAGATCAGCGGCGCGCGTCGAAGCGCATCTACGACGGATTCGAGCGGCCCGACGACCGCCTGACGCGCGAAATCCAGAAGACCGCGTTTCTCGTCCGCCGTCTCCGCCGCCACTTCCGCAGCGACCGCGTCGAGGCGGGAGAGAAGCATATCCCGCACTTCGGCGTCAGATAGGCGAGAGACCATCTCCCGCACCGCTTCGGGGGTCAGAGGGTCTTCGATCGCCGTCGCGGTATCTCCGCCCGATGTCGGCAGAGCGATCTGCGCCGCGCCCGGCAAGGCGGCGAAAACCGTGAGCAACAGCCCGAGAATGGCGATGAAACGCGTCATGGTCGCTGTCCCTCCGTCACGACGGGTCGATCATTGCGCCGTCATACAGCGAAGGTCTAGGCGTGTTTTGCCGACGTGCCGGGCCTCGTCGTCTTCACGCTGGAACACGGGATTGCGAAGGGGGCTGCGAAACCGTCGCCTATATCGCACGTATATCCAACAGTACGCGCTCACACTGGACCGGACCATGAATGACTTCGCCCCCTCACGCCGCTCGCTCCTCCTTGGAACGCTCGCCGCCGCCGCTGTCGGCGGAGCGGCGGCCGCCGCGCCCAAGCCCGATCTGATTGACGCCAAGTGGAAGACGAGCGGGTCGGGCGGCGATCCGGACTACGGGCCGTGGGCCGAGTTTCTCTCACGGCGGCTGAGCATGGGATCGGGCGGCGTCGCGCTGCTGGATTACGCCGGTGGCGTCGGCGACCGAGCGCAGCTTTCCGGCTGGCTGACTGAGACGCAGAAGGTGGACCCGACGACGCTCGCCCCGGACGCGGCCTTCGCCTGGTGGGTGAACCTCTACAACGCCGTCACCATCGACCTCGTGCTCGCCGATTATCCGGTGGACAGCATCAAGGAGGTGAAGGGCGGGCTCTTCAACACCGGCCCCTGGGGCGAGAAGGTCGCTGTGGTGAACGGCGACCGCCTCTCGCTGGACGATATCGAGCATGGGATCCTGCGGCCGATCTGGAAGGATCCGCGCATCCATTACGCGGTCAACTGCGCCTCCATCGGCTGTCCGAACCTGAAGGCGACGCCCTGGACCTCCGCCACGCTGGAGGCCGATCTGGAGGCGGGCGCGCGGGCTTATGTGAACCACCCGCGCGGGGCGCGGTTCGACGGCGACGGGCTGGTCGTCTCGAAGATCTACGAATGGTTCGATGAGGATTTTGAGAGTTCGGACGCCGGGGTGATCGCGCATCTGAAGCAATATGCGGAGGGTGATCTGGCCGCGAAACTCAGCGGCGCGACCAGCATCTCGGATACAGAATACGATTGGGACCTGAACGCCGCCTGACCCGCGCGTCAGGCGGAAACCGAGAAGACCTCTATCGGTTCGCGTATGCCCTTCACTTCGATCTCGCCGCGGCTAGCGGCGGGGAAATCGCCTTCGACGGCGGTCCATGCGCGGGGCGAGAGCAGGATTTCGTCGTTCGAAGCGATGTCGCAAAGCCGGGCGGCCGTGTTCACCGCCGTGCCGGAGGCGGTGTAGTCGAACCGTCCCGCCGATCCGACCATGCCGACGGTGGCGTAGCCGAGCGAGATGCCGACGCCGAACCCGAGCCGGTGGCCGAGGCGCCTCCACCTGGCGCAAAGGCCGCGCATCTCCTCCCGCATGGCGAGGGCGAGGCGCACGGCGTCGCCCGCCGGGTCGTCGCAGGGGAGCGGGTCGTTGAAGATCACCATGATCCCGTCGCCCATGCGCTTGTCGACGCCGCCGCCATGGGCGGAGATCAGCTCGCCCATCCGCTCGTGATAGGCTTGGAGCACCTCGATCGTCTCCTCCGGCTCCGCCGTCTCGCAGAAGGCGGTGAAGCCGCGGATATCGCAGAAGAGCGTCGCGATCAGCGCGCGGTGGGAGGCGAGATCCGCCTCGTCCCCTGAGGAGACGAAAGCGTCGGCGACGGCGGGGGAGAGAAACTGCTTCAACCGCCCGATCCGGGCGATCTCGTCCACCTGTTCCTCAACTTTGACGGCGAGGGACGCGTTCAGATCCTGAACCTCCGCGGTACGCGCCTCCAGCGCCTTGAACTGGCGCACGTTCTCCAGCGCGATTGCGGCTTGCGCGGCGAATGTCTCCACCAGCGCGATCTGATCGGGCGTGAAGGGCGCAACTTCGGTTTTCCAGAGAATGAAGCAACCGACGCCGCCTTCGGAGCTGATCAGCGGCACGAAGAGATTGGTCCGGATACCCTGACGCTCTACCAGCATCACGTAGCGTTCATGACCGGCTTTGAACCCTTCGGTCTCCCGCATGTCGGGCACGAAGATCGTTCGCTGCTCCACAATCGCCTGCGCGACCAGCGAATCCTCAGGGTTCATCGGCGCCGCGCCGCTCTGGTAGTACGCGCGCGTCTCCGGCGTTGAGCCGCGATTGGCGGCCATGACCTGACAATCGTCGCCTTCGCGCCCGAGGATGAGCGAAGCGTTCGGCGCGCCGCAAAGCCGGGTCGCGTTGTCGAGGATGGCTTCGAAGATCGGTTGTTCGTCTTCGCGCACCCGGCTCATCATCTCCAGAATCTCGCGCGTGGCGGCGGCGCGATCCAGACGCGCCCGCAACTCGCGGAACCGGCGCACGTTCTCCAGCGCGATCACGGCTTGCGCGGCTAAGGTCTCCACCAGCGCGATCTGGTCGTCGCTGTAGGGGCGCACTTCGTGGCGGAAGATGATGAAGCAGCCGATCCCTTCGCCATCCTTGATCAGCGGCACGAAAAGGTTGGTGCGGATGCCCTGATTATCGCAGAGGTCGACCACGTTCGGCACGCCCGCGCGATACTCGTCAGTGTCTTTCATGTTTGGCAGATGGACGGGACGTTTCTCCACGATCGCGCGCGCGGCGAAGGACTTCTCCGGGTCCATCGGCACCCCGCCTTTGGCGTAGATGTCCTCAGTGCTCTGCACGGCGCCATGATGGGCGATCATCGTCTGATGGCGGTCGCTTTCGCGCCCGAGGACGAGCGCGGCGAAGGGCGCGTCGCATAACTCGCGCGCATTGCGGAGGATGGCGTCGAACACCGGCGCCTCGTCATCGCTGGAATCGCTGATCGCCTGAAGGATCTCGCGCGTCGCCTTCGCCTGATCCAGCCGCGCCTCCATCTCCCCGATCTGCCGCGAGTTTTCGATGGCGATCGCCGCCTGATCGGCGAAGGCCTGAGCGAGCTCCAAAGACCGCTCGTTGAAGGGATGAACGCGCGTCCGGTAAACGCTGAAGACGCCGATCAGACGCCCGCCGTAGGTCATCGGAATGGCGGCGAGCGATCGGGCGCCCCCGAACTCGACCGTCGCCATGCGCAGCGGGTTCGCGCTCCAGTCGATCCCCTCGCCGCCGACATCGGAAATGCTCACCGGAGACAGCGCGCGGGCCGAGCGGCCCACCGCAGTTTCGGGCCCGGGATGAAAGACGCCCTGCTCGGCCAGCCAAGCGGAGAACGCAGGGCTTATGCTGCGCGAATGCATCTCCGCGAATGCGTAGTCGCCCTTATGCTCCATCAGGATGCCGAATTCCGCTTCGCAGATCTCGAGCGCCTGATCGAGAACCTCGTTCAGCACGTCGTCGAGATGAGAACCCTTCTGGCTGATGATCCGCAGAACCCGCGACATCATCCGCTCACGCCGCATCGCCTCATCAAGCTCCAACGCCAGATCGGCGGTGAGATCGGAGTTGGCGATTTCGGACGCGGAGGCTTCCGGATCGGCGAGCGCCTGAGCGAGCGCGATCTTGGAGGTGACGTTCAGCTTTCCGTAGACGGTGCGGAGATGCGAGCGGACCGTCGTGGGCGATATGCCGAGATCGCGGGCGATCTCCTTGTAGCTGTCGCCGTTCGCGTAGGCGGCGGCCACCTCGCGCTCTCTTTTCGACAGTGTTTCAACGGCTTGCGCGTCTTCCGCCATGCCCACCCCTGCAAATGCGGGAGAAGCATACCCTACACCCCTCCTGCATCAACTGGTTCATCTGAACGGTATCTTCGGCGTGTGTGGAACGGCATCTTCATCCCATGACGACGCGGGGATCGGCCCCGCGTCATTCGACCGAGGAGCCTGAGACATGACCATGATCGACGACGCCAAAGCCTTCTTCGACGCCTGCGAAACCGGCAAGGGCTGGGACGCTTGCGCTGCGTACTGCGCCGCAGACGCTGGGTTCTCCTGCCAGTCCGGCGCGCTGGCGGAGGTGCATACTCTGGAGGCCTACTGCGAATGGATGAAGGGCCTGCTGACGCCCATCCCAGACGGCCGGTACGAGCTGAAGGGCTTCGCCGCCGACGCCGAGCGCGACGTCGTTCTCGCCTTCGCCGTCTTCCACGGTACGCAGACCGGAGAGGGCGGACCGGTTCCGCCGACCGGCGCGACGGTAGCCTCCGACTATGTCTACGCGATGGAGTTCGCGGGCGGGAAGATCACGCATATGACGAAAATCTGGAATGACGGTCACGCGCTCGCGCAGCTCGGCTGGGCGTAACGGAGCGAACGAGGGGGCGGCGCGCGCGTCGGTCCCTCAGCCGGGTCTTTCTTAGATCGTGAAGTCTTCGGTCAGGCTCGTCCCGCGCCGGACCCCATGATCTTCGGCGCGCGAGCAAAGGTCCTGCATCGTGACGCCCTCCATCTCTTTCAGAACGGCCTCCTGCGCCTCGCGCCAAAGCGGGCGGGTGACTTTCTCGCCAAGCTCGGAGGCGGGCGCCTCCTCTTCCTCCTCGGCGGCGTCCACGATGCGGATGATCTCCGCCACCGTGATCCGGCGCCGTTCACGAGCGAGCGTATAGCCGCCACGCGGGCCGCGAACGCCCTTCAGGACGCCCTCCCGAACGAGCTGCTGCATCACCTGCTCCAGATACCGCTGCGGGATGCCGAGGCGGCGGGTGATGTCCTTCGATTGCACCGGATCGGGACGGGCGTTGTAGGCGACGTCCAGCACCGCCTCCAAGGCGAAGAGGGTCTTGCGGGAGAATTTCAGCATCACGCAGACCCCGTCGAACCAAACCCGCCCGCGCCGCGCGCCGTCTTATCCACCGCGCCAAAGGCGAAAGCGGCCTGCGTGACGGGCGCAATCACCAGCTGCGCGATGCGGTCGCCGTGGGCGATCTCTACCGGGTCGGCTCCAAGGTTGATGAGGATCACCTTCACCTCCCCCCGGTAATCGCTGTCGATCGTTCCGGGCGCGTTCGCCACCGTGACGCCGTGGCGAGCGGCGAGGCCGGAGCGGGGGCGCACCTGGCCCTCGTACCCATTGGGAATCGCCATCGCGAGGCCGGTGGAGATCATCGCCCGCTCCCCCGGAGCCAGCGTCACCGGCGTCTTATCCGCGAACGCCGCGCGCAGATCAGCGCCCGCCGCACCCGCCGTCTCATAAGCGGGCGGCGGAAAGCTCGCGTCGTAATGGGGCAGCGGCGAGAGCGTGACGGTCAGCATGACGCGGTCTTCCGCGCCAGCCAGTCGGCGATGCGCCGGGTCAGACGGTGGGCGACATCCGCCTTGTCCGCCTCCGGCCACGCCTCCTCGCCGTTCTCGTCGATAATGGTGACGGCGTTCCGGGCGCCGCCCATCACGTCGCCGGAAACATCGTTGGCGACGATCCAGTCGCAACCCTTGCGCTTCCGCTTGGCGGTGGCGTTGGCGATCACGTCGTTGGTCTCCGCCGCGAACCCGATGACCAGCGGGGGCCGGGCGCCGACCGCGCGCTGCGCGATGGTCGCTAGAATGTCCGGGTTCTCAGCCAGCTTCAGGTCGGGGATGGCGCCCGATCCGTCCTTCTTGATCTTGCGGTCGGAGGCGTCCGCCGCCCGCCAGTCGGCCACGGCGGCGGCGAAGATCGCGACGTCGCTCGGCAAGGCGCTCTCCACCGCCGCCAGCATCTCCCGCGCGCTTTCGACATTCACGGTGCGAACCCCGGCGGGCGCGGGCTCCTGCGTCGGGCCGGTGATCAGCGTCACCTCCGCCCCTTCGCCCGCCAAAGCGGCGGCGATGGCGGTTCCCTGTTTGCCGGAGGATCGGTTGGCGATGTAGCGCACCGGATCAATCGGCTCATGCGTCGGGCCGGAGGTCACGAGAACCTTGCGCCCCTTCAACCGCCCGCCGCCGGACAGAAGGCCGTCGATAGCACCCAAGATCTCCAGCGGTTCCGCCATACGCCCCGGCCCGTATTCGCCGCAGGCCATGTCGCCATCATTGGGCCCGACCACGTGAACACCATCGCCGGTGAGCGTCGCGAGGTTCCGCTGCGTCGCCGCATGCTCCCACATCCGCACGTTCATCGCAGGCGCGATCAGCACCGGCTTATCCGTCGCCATCAACAGGGTGGAGGCGAGATCATCCGCATGCCCCCCCGCCATCTTCGCCATCAGATCGGCGGTGGCGGGCGCGACGACCAGAAGGTCCGCGGCGCGGGAGAGCTGGATATGTCCCATCTCCGCCTCGTCGGTCAGATCGAAGAGGTCCTGATAGACCTTCTCGCCAGAGAGGGAGGAGACCGAGAGCGGCGTCACGAACTCCCCCGCCGCCCGCGTCATGACGCAGGTCACGCCATAGCCCCGCTCCCGCGCCCGGCGGATGAAATCAAGGCATTTGAACGCCGCGATCCCGCCGCCGATCACCAGAAGAATGCGCTTCGCTTCAGCCATTCACATCGCCTGCGCCATTTTGCGTCTAATTCGCACCTGAGCGCTGTAATTTGCGGAGACCGTTTTGTCCATTCCGCGCAACGCTCCTTCCTGCTTCCTTAGAATACGCAAAAGGGTCCCCGCTAACCACGCGCGCGCGGTCGGCAGCGGAGCGCCCGGCGGCGAGACGGAGCGCGCAGCGCCCACGAGCCGCCAGCGCGCGGCGGAGGCCGCGCACTCATCGTCATGTCTGAGAAAGTTGGAGCGGGCGATGAGATTCGAACTCACGACCCTAACCTTGGCAAGGTTATGCTCTACCCCTGAGCTACGCCCGCATCCATTGGGTAGGCGCGGCTTATAAAGATTCGCGCGGACATGGCAAGCGGTATCCGGGCAGATTTTCCGCCCGCCGCGCTCGCCTTGCGCGATGCGCCGCGGCGCCTATTTTCGCGCGACCTGACCGGAGTAGACGACGTGACCACGCCCCCCGCCGCCGAAACCGCCCTCACCGACTATCTCAACGCGCTCGGCGTCTGGTGGGAGATCCACCGCCACGTCCCGCTCTGGACGGTCGAGGACAGCAAGGCGGCCACGGCGCACTTGCCTGGGGCGCATACGAAGAACCTGTTCCTGAAGGAGAAGAAGGGCGGCTTCGTCCTCGTCACCTGCCTCGAAGACCGCCAGATCCGGATAAAACATCTCGAAAAGGCGATCGGCGCGAAGCGGTTGAGCTTCGGCTCCGCCGAGGTGCTCGACGAGGTGCTCGGCGTCATTCCCGGATCGGTGACGCCGTTCGCGCTCTTTAATGATCGCGAACACCGCAAGGTCCGCATGATCGTCGACGCCCAGATGATGGCGATGGACCCTCAGAATTTTCATCCGCTGCACAACGAAGCGACCATCGTGGTGAAGCCGGAGGGATTGCGCGCCTTTTTCGCCACGACCGGTCACGAAGCGGAGGAAGTCGACTTCGACGAGTTGGAGCGACTTTCCATCGATAGCTGAAACTTCGCGTCGCGATTGGCGATTCCGATCGTGCGGCGCTACATGGGTCGAAAGGGCCGAACGGCCCGCATGTAACGAGAGGCGGACATGCTCGAACTGGGGACCGGCGCAGGCGCGCCGTCTGATGCGGACATCATCAAGGAAGGCTCTGACGCCACCTTCATGGAGGACGTGATCGACGCCTCCAAACAGGCGGCGGTGATCGTCGACTTTCAGGCCGAATGGTGCGGGCCGTGCAAGACGCTCGGCCCGGCGCTCGAAGACGCCGTGCGCAAGGCGGGCGGCGCCGCGAAACTGGTGAAGATCGACATCGACAAGAACCAGCAGTTCGCCGCGCAGCTGCGCGTGCAATCCATTCCGGCCGTCTTCGCCTTTGTGAACGGCCAGCCCGTGGACGGCTTCATGGGCGCCGTGCCGCCGTCGGAGGCGCAGGAATTCGTCAACCGCGTCGCCAAGATGGGCGCGGGCGGCGAGGCGGGCGCCGCGCTCGACGACGCGCTGGAAGCGGCTGAGCAGATGCTGGCCGAAGGCGCCGCGGCGGACGCCGCGCAGACCTTCGCCGCGATCCTCGGCGAAGATCCGCAGAACGTGAAGGCGATCGCCGGACTGGCGCGGTCTTTCCTCGCCGCTGAGCAGATCGATCAGGCGAAGGCCGCGCTCGACGCCGCCCCGGCTGAAGTCGCCGACGCGCCGGAGATCGCCGCCGCGCGCGCGCAGATCGAACTCGCTGAACAGGCCGCGGATGCAGGCGAGACCGATGAGCTGCGCGCGAAGCTGGAGGCCGACCCGGCCGATCACCAGGCGCGGTTCGACCTCGCCACCGCGCTGATGGGCGCGGGCGACGCCGAAGGCGCGGTGAACGAGCTGCTGGAGCTATTCCGCCGCGATCGCGAGTGGAGCGACGGGGCGGCGAAGACGCAGCTCTTCAAGATTTTCGAGTCGCTTGGCGACAAGGACCCCGTGGCGCTGACCGGGCGTCGCCGCCTGTCATCCATGATCTTCATGTGAGGCGCATATGACGCGGCAGTTCGGCCCTTCGGACCTTCCCGACACGATCCCTGTTTTCCCGCTATCGGAGGTCCTCCTCTTGCCGCGCGGGCGGCTGCCGCTGAACGTGTTCGAGCCGCGGTATCTCGCGATGTTCGAGGACGCGCTGAAGACCTCCCACCGCCTCATCGGGATGATCCAGCCCAAGGAGCGCGGACAGCAGCCGAAACTCCGCGGCATCGGCTGCGCGGGTCGGATCGTCAGCTTTTCGGAAACCGACGACGGTCGCTATCTGATCGTCCTCGCCGGCGTCTCCCGGTTCAACGTGATGGAAGAGGTAGAAGGGTTCACGCCCTACAGGCGCGTGAAGGCCGACTGGGGGCCCTGGCGCGCGGACCTCAAGGAAGGTGAAATCGACGAAGGGTTCGACCGGCCCCGCTTCCTCGGCCTTCTGAAGAAGTATTTCGAAGCCTCAGGCCTTTCGACCGACTGGGACAGCCTGAAGGAGGCGGATGAAGAGACGCTGGTGAACTCGCTGGCGATGCTCTGTCCGTTCTCCTCCGAAGAAAAGCAGGCGCTTTTGGAGGCGGAGATGCTGGGCGATCGCCGCGCCTCCCTCGTCGCGCTGATGGAGTTCGCCGTCCTCAGCGATGGCGAAGAAGGGTCGATGCAATGACCGACGATCTTCCCGTCCCCGTAGATCCTCCCGCGTCTCAGCCGGGCGGCGTCGACCGCAAGATGCTGGAGAGCCTCGTCTGCCCGGTGACGCAGCGCCCGCTGGATTACGATCGGGAGGCGCAGGAGCTGATCTCCCGCTCCGCCAATTTCGCTTTTCCAATCCGGGACGGCATTCCGATCATGCTGGTCGAAGAGGCTCGGGCGCTGGACTGACTTCCAGCGTCGGAAGGGCGGCCTCCTCGGAGCCCCTTTCAGGGGCCGCCTCGTCACCCGCCCGCGCTTACGCGCGGTTTTCGCGTATTTGGGGGGAAGCAGGGGCGGTTTTATCCACATTTAGCCCCCATTTCCCGCCTATCCCCCAGATCGGGCGCCCCGAATCGTTGACCCCTGCGGGGGCGCCGCTTACCAAAATCGGCTCAGGGCAGGAGAATCGGACGGTTTAGCGGGTGCTCTTCACCAATCTTAGGCTGCAGGGGTTCAAGAGTTTCGTCGACCCGACGGAGCTCGTCATCGCGCCCGGTCTGACGGGGGTGGTGGGCCCGAACGGCTGCGGTAAGTCCAACCTCCTCGAAGCGCTGCGCTGGGTGATGGGGGAGACCTCCGCCAAGTCCATGCGCGGCTCCGGCATGGAGGACGTGATCTTCGCCGGGGCCGCCACCCGTCCGGCGCGTAACTTCGCCGAGGTCGCGCTCACCATCGACAATCAGGACCGCCTCGCTCCCGCCGCCTTCAACAAGGACGACGCGCTGGACATCATTCGGCGGATCACGCGGGACGCGGGCTCGGCCTTCAAGGTTAACGGCGACGACGTGCGGGCGCGGGACGTGCGGATGCTCTTCGCCGACGCCTCCACCGGCGCGCATTCGCCGGCGTTGGTCCGACAGGGGCAGATCAGCGAGCTGATCAACGCCAAGCCCAAGGCGCGTCGGGCGATCCTCGAGGATGCGGCGGGCATCGGCGGGCTTTACCAGCGGCGCCACGAGGCGGAGTTGAAGCTCAACGCGGCGGAGAACAACCTCGCCCGCGTCGACGACGTGATCGAGCAGCTGGAGGCGCGGCTCGCTCAGCTCGCCCGGCAGGCCAAGCAGGCCGCGCGCTACCGCGAGATCGCGGCGGAGCTGCGCCGGGTGGAGGCGACGTTCCTCTTCATCCGCTGGCGCGAGGCGGACGAGGCGCGGCTGGCGGCGGAGGAGGCGCTGACCGGCGCCGTCTCCGCCACTGCGACGGCGGAGCGCGAGGCGTCGGAAGCGACGCGGGCGCGGACGGGGGCGGAGGCGGCGGTGCCGCCGCTCCGGGACGAAGACATGACCGCCTCCGCCATCCTCCAGCGCCTCGCGGTGGAGCGCGACCAGCTCGCCGAGCGCGAAGCGCAGGCGCGGGAGACGGTGGAGCGGCTGACGGGGCGGATCGAGCAGCTGGAGAACGATCTGGAGCGCGAGACCGCGCTTCAGGGCGACGCCGAAGAAGTCATCGCGCGCCTGCTCGCCGAAGAGGAAGAGCTGATCGCCGCCCGCGACGGCCATGACGACGCGCAGAAGGGGGCGGATCAGGCGGCGCGGGAAGCCGCCGACGGGCTGCGTCAGGCCGAGATCGAGGCGGATCGCCTGACAGAAGACGCCGCGCGCCTCGCCGCCGCGATGCAGGCGGCCGAGCGCCGGGTGAATGAGACGAAACAGGCCGCCGAGCGCGCCAAGCGCGGCGCCGATGAAGCGCGGGAGGCGGCGGCGGCGCTGGAGGCGCAGATCGGGACGGCGGAGACGCGGCTGACGGAGACGACCGGCGCGGCGGAGACGGCGCGCACTGCGGCGGCGGTGGCGGAAGAAGCGCTGGCGAAAGCCGAAGCCGCGCGCGCCGACGCGCAATCGGCGGAGGCGGAGCGGCGCGCGGCGGCGTCTGAGGCGGCGGGAGAGCTATCCGCCGTGCGTGCGGAGACCGAGGCGTTGGAGCGGTTGTTGGCGCGAGACGAAAGCGTGGCGGACACGCTTTTGGAGCAGGTGTCGGTCGCGCCCGGATACGAGGCGGCGCTCGGCGCGGCATTGGATGACGAGTTGAAGGCCCCGGTGACCGAAACCGGCTCCGGCTGGGCGACGCTCTCCGACTATGGCGACGCTGCGACGGCGCCGTCGGGTACTGAGCCTCTGGCCAAGCACGTGAAGGCGCCCGCCGCCCTCGCCCGTCGTTTGGCGCGGATCGCCATCGCGCCGCGCGATCAGGGCGCGGAGATGCAGGCGGCCCTCGGCCCCGGCTGGCGGCTGGTGAGCCGCGAAGGCGATCTCTGGCGCTGGGACGGCTACCGCGCAACCGCCGACGACGCGCCGAGCGCGGCGGCGGAGCGGCTTCGTCAGCAGAACCGCCTGACCGAAATGCGCGCCGCCTACGCCGTCGCCGAACGCGCGGCGGAGGAGAGCGCGACCGCCCATGCCGAAGCCCGCGCTCGTCTGGAAGCGGCGACGGCGGAGGATCAGGCCCGGCGCCAGGCGCGGCGCGCGGCCGACGGCGCGGCGGCGGACGCCTCGCGCGCCGCGGCGAAGGCGGAGGCCGACCTTGATATGGTCAAAGGCCGCCGCGAGGCGCTGGAGACGGCGCTGACCCGGCGAGCGGAGGAACAGAAGGAAGCGGAGGCCGCATGGTCGGAGGCCGAGGCTGCGCGCGGCGAGGTCGCGGATCCGGAGGAGGCGTGGCGCGCCGCCGAAGGCGCCAAGATCACCGTTGGCGCGGCGCGCGGCGCGATGATGACCGCGCGGGGCGAAGCGGATGATCTTCGCCGGGCCGGCGAGGGGCGCGAAAAGCGCATCGCCGAAGCCAGTCAGGAACGCGCGTCATGGAAAGCCCGGCAGGACAACGCCGCGCGGCGCATCGGCGAGCTGGAGACCCGGATCGAAGAGACGCGGGTGGAGCGCAAGGCCGCCTCCGCCGCGCCCGGTGAGATCGCGGCGCGCCGCGAGGCGCTGGCGCGGGAGATCGACAAGGCCGAGGCGCGGCGCAAAACCGCCGCGGACGCGCTCGCCGCTGGCGAAGCGGCGCAGCGCGCGGCGGAAACGGCGGAGCGGGAAGCCGAGCGCGCCGCATCCTCCGCCCGCGAGGAGAAAGCCCGCCGCGAGACGCAGGCCGAAGCCGCGAAAGAGCGCGTGGCGGAGGCGGCCGAGCGCATCCGCGAGGAGGCCGAATGCGCGCCGCAGGAGCTATTGGAGCGGATCGACGCCGACCCCGCGAACCTGCCCCCGGCGGACAAGCTGGAGATGGACATCGCCCGCCTGCGCCGTCAGCGCGAGAGCATGGGCGCGGTGAACCTCCGAGCAGAGGAGGACAGCCGCGAGGTGGAGGAGGAGCATTCGGCCCTCGTCACCGAAAAATCCGATCTGGAGGAGGCCATCGGCAAACTGCGTCGCGGCATCGCGGAGCTGAACGCCGAAGGGCGCGAGCGCCTGCTGGCCGCGTTCGACGAGGTGAACGAGAGCTTCTCCAACCTCTTCCGGCATCTCTTCGGTGGGGGCGAGGCGAACCTCGTTCTCGTTGAAAGCGACGACCCGCTGGATGCGGGGCTGGAGATCATGTGCATGCCGCCGGGCAAGAAGCTCTCCACCCTCTCGCTCCTCTCCGGCGGCGAGCAGACGCTGACCGCGCTCAGCCTGATCTTCGCGGTCTTTCTCGCCAACCCGGCGCCGATCTGCGTGCTGGACGAGGTGGACGCGCCGCTTGACGACGCCAATGTGGGCCGGTTCTGCGACCTTCTGGACGAGATGACCCGGCGAACGGAGACGCGGTTCCTCATCATCACCCACCACGCCGTCACCATGAGCCGGATGGATCGCCTCTTCGGCGTCACCATGCAGGAGCAGGGGGTGAGCCAGCTCGTCTCCGTCGACCTCGCGCGGGCGGAAGAGCTGGTGGAGGGGTGAGCGCCCCCCGCTGCGTGATCTTCGACTGCGACGGGGTTCTGGTGGACAGCGAAGGGCTCGTCTGCGCGCTGGAGGCCGAGGCGCTGACCCGCGCTGGATACCCGATCACCGGGCCAGAGGTCGCGCGGCGCTTCGCGGGCGTGCCGGGGCCGCTTCTCTATGCGGAGATCGAAGCGGAGACGAGTGTGACCCTGCCGCCGACGCTACATGAGGAGGTGCAATTGGCCGCCATCGCCGCCTATCAGCGCGACCTGAAGGCGCTGCCGGGGGCGAAGGCGTTTCTGGAGAGCCTCGACCGCCCATTCTGCGTCGCTTCCTCCTCCGCGCCCGCGAAGCTGGCGCTGGGGCTGGTGGTGACGGAGCTTTACGACCTTCTCTATCCCAACATCTTCTCGGGCTCGCTTGTGGCGAAGGGCAAACCCTTTCCCGACATCTTCCTCTACGCGGCGGACAAGATGGGCTTTGAACCCGCGGATTGCCTCGTCATCGAGGACAGCGTCGCAGGAGCGACGGCCGCCGCGGCGGCTGGCATGCGCTGCGTCGGCTTCACCGGGGGCGGGCATATCGCGCCGGGCCATGACGAAGCGCTGCGGCGCGAAGGCGTAATTGGCGTGATCGAGAAGCTGGCGGACGCAGACGCCTTCCTCTGATCGCCGCGCCATCACGCGCGCGTGAGATTTTACGTGTCTCCGCCGCGCGAATCTGCATAGCTTCGCCGCTGAGAGAGGGATCGCAGTTCTTTGGGGACCATGTTCATGCGCGTAATGACCTTCATTGGGGCCGGTCTGGCCACCTTCGCCTATGCTTCCGCCGCTTTCGCTCAGGCGATCAGCCTGACGCTCGCCAATCCGCAACCCGACGCCTCGGCGCTGAAACCGGGACTGGCCGTGGAATACGCCTATCCCGCTGATATCAAATGGCTCAGCGATGCGGAGAGCTGGTTCGACTACGGCTCAGAGGTTGGCGAGCCGCTGATCGGGTTCGACTACCCGGACACGCTGGCGGGGGAGAAAGCGCTAACATCCAAACAGTCGGAGCAGGTGATCGCGCGGATCACAGGCTACATCCGGTTCGATGAAGCGGGATCGAAGCAGCTCGACTGGTGGACCAATGACGGGCTCTTGGTGGAGATCGGCGGGACGCAGGTTTTCAAATACGACGGGCGCCACCCATGCGAGTCCAACGGCGCGGTCGATGTGACCGTCCCAGCGCCCGGTTGGTATGAGATCGAGGCGATCTGGTTCCAGCGCATCGGCTCAGCCTGTCTGCTGATGCAGTGGGGAGAGCCGGGCGGCGATCTTGGATGGACGCCGAACGACGCCTTCGCGCACAAGCCCTAAGCACAAGGCCTCCGGCCGGGCGCGCCGTCATCGCCGCGCTTGTCCCCGCGATCCAAACTAATCGCGTCATATGAGCGCCCGGATACAGTCCGGGCATGACGCTGCTCGGGCGCGCGCTTACCGAGCGACCTCGTCGAGATAGGCTTCGACCTCGGCCTCCCACAAGGTCGGGACGGCCATCGCCCAATGGCCGTTTCCGCGCCCGGCTACGCTCACGACATGCAAGCGGCTTTCCGCGCCCGCCGCCTCCAGCGCCGCGAGGTTTTCGCGGGAATGGGGGATGCTGTAAAACGTGTCGTCCTCGCCATAGACCGACAGGACCGGCCGCCCGAACGCCCCGCCGCGCGCGAAGAGCGTTGGGTTGATCGACGCCTCGCCCCAGCCTTCGGAGACCCAGCCGCCGACGAAGTTGACGACGCCGGAGACGTCCTCGCCCCGGGTCCCCGCCTGCATCAGCGCTACAACGCCGCCACGAGAGATGCCGGAGAGGAGCGCCGGGCCGGGCGCGATGTCGTCCCGTCTCCGCAACGCGGCCAGTGCGGCCTCGGCATCCTCCAGCGCCCGCTCCGCACCCGGGATCGCGAGGGACGCTTCAGGCGAGTAGCCCTCGCGCCGATCGAGTGCGAAGCCTTCGTCATAGAGCCCGTCCGACCCGCCCCGCCCGCGTCGCTGCGGGAAGGCGACGAGGTAACCGCGCGCGTTCAGCATGTCCGCGAACCAGTCGTTGGCCCAGACGAACTTCGCCGCCTCCGGATCGCGACCATCGCCGGTCGAGCCATGGTGCACGATGGCGAGCGGAAACGGCCCTTCGCCCTTGGGCGGGTAGATCACGGCGTTCAGCGTCACGGGCCGGTCGTCCTCCACCAATCCCGTGACGAGGGGCGCGAGCTCTCCAATCGACCACCAGTCGAGCGTCGGCGCCGTTTTCAGCGCGCTGAGCGCCCGCTGCTTCAGGACGGCGAAGCCGCGGTTCTCGCCGAAAACCGCTCGTAGCCGCCCGGTGGGGGAAAGGCGGTAGCGGGCGGTGAAACCGTTCCCCTCCACCACGATCTCATCGGCGTCGATCTGCGCCTCGGTCCGCATCCACCGGCCGGGTCCGGAGCCGTTTTCGCCGATGGCGTATATGGCGGTGGCGGCGCCGTCAGGGCCGATATTCTCAACCATGAAGACATGGTTGATCTGTCCGCCCCACGTTCCCGTCCAGACGCCGGAGAAGACATGGTCGCCTCGCGGCGCCGGGGAGGCGTCGGCGGGGATTGGAACGTCGCCGATCATGACGTCCTCAGCGGCGTGCGCGTCGGCGAAAGAAAGAAGCGCCGCGAAGGCGGCGAGGATGATACGGATGAGCATGGGCGAAGGGTAATCGCTCGCGCCCCGTCGATCTATCGCGGAGGCGCGTAGAGCTGCAGAAATTTCGCCATCGCCGCCTCAGCGCGCGCCACCGCCTCCGCCTCCGTCAGCGGCGGGGCCGCGCCGATGGCGCGGCGGATCTGAAGATCGCCGATGAGCAGGTTGATGAAGTCGCCCGTCGCCTCCGCCGGGTCGTCGAAAGCGAGGGCGCCGTCCCGTCGCGCCTCCGTCAATGCGGCGCCGATCAGGGGGGCGACCGCTTCGCGCCCATGCGCCGCGATGGCGGCGCCCAGCGTCCCGGTTTCCGCGCAATCCGCGGCCGCCGCGCGGTTTAGCGCGACCGCGCGGTCGCCCGTCACCATCGAAAGCAGGATGGGCGCGGCGGCGCGAAGCCGATCGAGCGGCGCGCCGGACGCCGCCGCCTCCAGCCGCTCCCTCGCTTCGGAGGCGTTGGCCTTCACCAGCTCCGCGAAGAGCGCCGCCTTCGATCCGTACCACTTGTAGAGCGTCTCGTTCGATGCGCTGGCCCGCTTCGCCACTGCGAGCATCGTGGTCGATTTATAGCCCTTCTCGGCCAGCACCTCATAAGCCGCCGCCTCGATTCGGGTTTTTCGTTCCGCTTTGTCCATCGGTGACGCTCCCTCTTGAAAGGAGCCGTATCAATCTATACGTCTATCTACAAGCGTACAAATGTATACGGAAAAACAGATGGCACATACCCCAGAAATCCGCATCGCCGCGCTGATCGCGTTGGCCGTTCTCCAAATCGTCATGACGGCGGCCATGTTCGCTGGGGTGGAGCCGCATCCTCCGCTCCGGGTCGCGCCCTTCGCTATGGCGCCATGGCTCGCCGCGTCGATCGCAGTCTGCCTCGCCGCCGCGCGGCTGAGCGCGGGCGGACCGGGCGGCGCCCTTTCGGCGGCCGCGGCGCTGATGGCGCTCTTCTCTTACGGGCCGCAAAAGTTTTTCGATCCGGCCTTTCCGCTGATCTGGCCGGCGGTGATCGCCGCGCAGATCGCCTGCGTCGCGATCGCAGTCGATCTGGCGACGCCCATCATCCGTAAAAGGCGCGCCGCATGACCGCCCTTCATCATGTCTGCATCGGCATGTTCGGACTGATCGCGGGCTTCTTCTACGCCTACTCGGTCTCCGCCATGCCGGGCCTCGGAGCCGTCGACCCAAACGCCGCGATCGAGGCGATGCGGGGGATCAACGTGGCGGTTTTGAACCCGGTTTTCTTCGCGACCTTCTTCGTCACGCCCGTCCTGGCGTTGATCGCCGGCGGCCTGCGCCTCCGCGCCGGCTCTCGCGCGGCCGGGATGCTGCTTCTCGCAGCGGCGTTGGTTTACATCCTCGGCGCGATGGGACCGACGAGCATCGTCAACGTGCCGATGAACGAAGCCCTCGCCATGGCGGAGATCGTCGATCCCGCCGTCGAATGGTCGGCCTACTCGCGGGACTGGACGCTCGCCAACCACGCGCGAACGGTCGCGTCGCTGACCGCACTCGGCCTGACGTCGGAGGCGCTTCGACGGACGTAGGCGTCAGAGCCGCTCCGTTCGCAGCATCCGCGCGACCATGATGAAGCGGATCAGGAATTGCGTCCCGCGATGGCCGATCATCGCAAGGCCGATCCCCACCAACCCCCAATCCGGCATCAGCGCCCAGACCAGCAGCGCGAAAACGCCCCAGGCGACCATGACGGACCAGAGCGCCTTGCCCGCCTTGCCCGCCGACAAAAGCGTCGGCTCCAGCGTAAAGCCCCAAACGACGAGCGCGGACGCGATCCCGGCGAGGATCAGAATGTCGTAGCCGGGCCGCGCCTCTTCCCCGAAGAGGAGGACGAGCAACGGCTCCCCAATCAGCGCCAGCGCGCCGATGACGGCGATCAGGATCAGGCCGGAATAGATCAGCGCCCGCTTCACCATCCGCCGCATGGCGCGGCGGTCGCCCTGAGCTTCCATCTTCGCCAGTTCCGGAAAGAAGAGCGGCGCGAGCAAATCGCCAGGGCGCACCAGCGCCTCCGTCACCTGACGGACGAGGTGGAAAATCCCCGCCTCCACCGGCCCGAGAAGGGCGCCGACGAGCAGCGTCGCGACGAAGGGTAGAACCGTATCGAAGGTGGAGATGAAGTTCGTCGCGGTGATGAAGCTCCAGAATTTCTGGAAGCCCTCCGCCCCGCCCCGGAGCGCGCCCGCCATGCGGGGCGTCGCGCCGAACTCCACCGCCGTGATCCAGGCCGAGATGTAGATCACGATCCCAGCGATCACGGCGGCGAAGGTCCAGACAAGCGCAAGCTCGAACAGCCCCCCTCCCCAAACCCAGATGCCGAGAGAGCCGATCAGCCGACAGGTCGCCGTCACCGCGTGCTGCGCGGCGATCCACGGCACCCGGTCGTAAAGGCGCAGTACGCCCGCCGGGGTCATATGGGTCATGAAGGCGATGATGATGCAGAACCACGGGGCGTAGCGGATCATCTCCTCCGACCACCCCATCATGGGACCGAGCCAGACCGCGCCCGCCCAGGCCAGCCCCAGCGAGGCGGCGACGGCGCCGATGTCGATCCAGAGCGTGAGGCCGATCAGGCGGCGGAGGTCCTGCTGCTCTCCCGCCTCGCGAAGCGGAACGCCGAAGCGCAAAACCGATTGCCATGATTGGAACTTCAACCCGTCGCTGATCAGCCGCGCATAGGCGAGGAGGAGGCCGATCGCCCCAATCGCCTCGATCCCCACGGCGCGGGTCGCGACCCCGGCGGCGATGACGTTAACCACGGCGAAGATCGCCCGTTCGCTGAGGATGATCACCAGATTCCGCTTGATCCGCGCCCAGGCGGATTTCGCGGCTTTCTTGCTGTCCTCAGGCTCGTTCATGGCCGGGGCGCTATAGGCGCGTTCGGAAGGGAAGGGAAGCGGATCGAACTCACTCCGCGCGGCTCAATCGTGTTATAGTTGCGCCAGTCAAGAGGATTTCCGTTTGAAGGCGATACCATGAGCGACGCTGCAGCAAGCATTGAACCCATGCGCCCCGAAGCGGCCCCCACCGATCAGTGTGATCTCATTATGAAAGGCGGTATCGCCTCCGGCGTCGTATACGGCGCCGCGATCAACGTGCTGGCGCGGCGCTATCGCTTTCGATCGATCGCCGGCACGTCGGCGGGAGCCATCGCCGCGGTGGTCGTCGCGGCGGCGGAATATAGACGCCGAAGAGCGATCGCCGCGGGCGCCGACGACGTGATGGAGGGGTTCGCCGAAGTCGCCCGCAAGAACGAAGAGTTGGCGCAGGGCATCGAAGACCTGTTTGAGGCGGAACCCCGCTACAGTGGCCTTCTCGCCGGATTGATCGCGACGACCAAGGCGCCGCCGGGCGCCGGTTTCGTTGCGAAATTCATCCGTTTCTTCGGGGCGTTCGCTGGAGCCTGGGAGGCGAGCGTCGCCCTGATCGCAGTCTTCTCCGCCGCCTTCGCATTTCGCGGCGGGCTCACGATGCTGGGAGCGTTTTGCCTACTGGTGGCGGTGATCGCGCCGGTCTTCGTCGCGCTCATCCGCTTTCTCCTGCTGATCACATCGCTGAACCGGTTCGACTACGGGATGTGTTCGGGCCTTGGCTCTCCCGGCATCGCGAATTGGATCCACAACGCGGTGCAGGACGTCGCCGGAAAGCCAAGGAGCCAGCCTCTGACCGTGGGCGAGCTTTGGGGGCCGGCGCAAAATGCGGGCGACCCCGCCGAGCCGGGGATCAATCTGGTCACGATGACGACGGACCTTTCGTCATCGCGCCCCTACAGGACGCCTCTGGGACGCGAGCATCACTTCTTCACGCGAACGGAAATGGAGAGGTTGTTTCCTCCGGAGATCGTCAATCACCTCGTCGAAAAGAGCGAAGACCGAGACGACCCCTGGATCCCGACGCTCACATCGTCGGATGGGCGGCGCATCGGGGCCATCGAAGTAACTGGCGACCTCGCTCTATACCGTATGCCCAGTGTCGCCGACTTCCCCGTCGCGATCAGCGCGCGCCTGAGCCTGAGCTTCCCCTTTCTGTTCGCGACGGTTCCGCTCTGGCGAGTGGACGCAGGCTGGCGGGAGAACGCGCCACCCACGGCGTCGAGCGGCGATGCGATCGTCGCGACCCGGAGAAACGAAACGCTCGTCGTTCGCAGATGTCTTTTATCCGATGGCGGAATCTCCAGTAATTTTCCAATCCATTTCTTCGACAGCTTTTTGCCGCAGCGCCCGACTTTCGGGATCATGCTCACCGAATGGAGCGCAGATCACGACCGCCCCGACGAGCGGGTGGAGATCTACGACATCGACAGCGAAGAGCACTGCGATTTCGGCGCGCCGCCGCATGATCGCATCCGCGTGCGCCCAATCGGCGGCCTTCTCAGCTTCATCATGCGCATCGTCGACACCGCAAAGGATTGGCGCGATCAGTCGCAATCGCGTCTCCCGGGCAATGCGGATCGCATCGTCACCATCAAGCTCACCGACAGAGAGGGCGGTTACAATCTGGCGATGGACCAGGAAACGCTCAAGTTTATGAATGGCTTGGGAAAACAAGCGGGCGAAGCGCTGGTGCGAGCTTTTGAAACGGACGAAGGGCGTAGATTCGACGATCACCGCTTCATGCGCGCACTGTCGTTTCTTCAGGAGTTTAAGGAGCGGGCGGCGAGCATGCAGACGGCTTTGGATGCGGCGCCAACGCGGCCTGGCGGACGAGGTTACGCAGACCTTCTGACCAGCTACAGCGATTCATGCTTTTCGAATAATCTTCTCTGGCGAACTGAAGTGGCGGATTACGTCGAAGCCATCGCCGCGCTTGGCGCGAATGCGCCTCCGCTTTCCGAGGGCGACCAGACCCTGACGCCGGAGGAGAAGATGACTTTCATCCGCCAGCGCGCCTCCCTTCGCGTATCGGCGGAAGCTCAGACGACCGCTTGGCCACCTCCCCGAGCGGCGGCGGCTCGGCGAGGGAGCGATGGTTCGTCCTAAGCGGCCTCTTGCCCTGCTCAAGCGCCGCGCCTACTGCTTTCGGCGAGCATATTGCGGGAGGCGAGCGATGAGCGGACGGGCGATCTGGACCTGGTATGAGGGCGAATGGCACGAAGGCAACGCGCCGATCCTCGGCGCCGCTGATCATGGCACGTGGCTCGGCTCGCTCGTCTTCGACGGGGCGCGCGCCTTCGACGGGCGCACGCCCGACCTCGGCCTCCATTGCGAGCGGGTGGTGGAGAGCGCGCGGCGCATGGGCCTCAACCCGACAATCACGGGGGAGGAGATCACCGGCCTCGCGATTGAAGGGGTCGCGAAGTTCCCTGCCGGAACGGGCCTCTACATCCGTCCGATGATCTGGGCGAAGGATGGTATGAGCTTCATGGTCGCCCCCGACCCCGACAGCACCGCCTTCGCGCTCTGTCTGGAGGCGCGTCCGATGCCGGAGGCGAACGGCATCACGATGGGCACCACCAGCTTCCGCCGCCCGACGCCGGACTGCATGCCGGTCGACGCCAAGGCGGCCTGCCTCTACCCGAACAACGCCCGGATGCTACGAGAGGTCGTCGGCCGCGGCTTCCAGAACGCCATCGTCTGCGACGCCATCGGCAACGTGGCGGAGACGGCGACCTCCAACATCTTCATGGCGAAGGACGGCGTTGTGCTGACGCCCGTCCCGTCGGGATGCTTCCTGAACGGCATCACCCGCCAGCGCACGATCTCGCTCCTGCGCGAGGACGGCGTCGACGTGGTGGAGAAGACGCTGACCGTTCAGGACTTCATGGAGGCGGACGAAATCTTCACCACCGGCAACGCGATGAAGGTCATGCATGTGACGCAGCTTGAGGACCGCAATCTGCAATACGGCCGGATGTCGAAGCGGGCGCGGGAGCTTTACTGGGACTACGCGGCGAGCGGCTAACCCGCCATCGCAAGGAGCTTCATCCCGTTCATCATCGCCGGTTTCGCCGCGTCGCGCATCTTCATGAGGATCGCGACCTTCTCCGCGTCCTCCGGGTCCACCGACCGCGCCATCTTGGAGAAGCCATCGAGACGGTTCTCGGTCATCCAAGACCGCAGCGCCTTGTCCTGAGACCAGTTGAACTGGTTCATCATCGTCGCGACGTTC
>JBCAXH010000006.1:0-178235 GCA_038534155.1 Pseudomonadota bacterium | reverse complement strand
CGTGTCTCAGTCCCAGTGTGGCTGATCATCCTCTCAAACCAGCTATGGATCGTCGACTTGGTAGGCCGTTACCCCACCAACTATCTAATCCAACGCGGGCCAATCCAAAGGCGAAATTCTTTCCCCCGTAGGGCGTATACGGTATTAGCAGTCATTTCTAACTGTTGTTCCGTACCTCTGGGCATGTTCCCACGCGTTACTCACCCGTCCGCCGCTAAGTCCGAAGACTTCGCTCGACTTGCATGTGTTAGGCCTACCGCCAGCGTTCGTTCTGAGCCAGGATCAAACTCTCAAGTTGAAACGTCCGAAGACGTATCCTTGACGAGAAAGACCCCGCACATCGTGTTCCTCCACGTCATCGGGCCGAGGCCCTCAGTGGATGATACGTGTGCGAGTTTTCTAGTCGATCTAGTCGACCAAAACCGCCCACATATCTCTTCGTTTCATCAGCGATTTCAAAGAGCGAAGCTTCCGGAGAAGCAACCGGCGGCGGAGAGTTTGTGGCTCCCCGCCGCCGGTGAGCGCTATCTAGGGGGATTAGATTTTTCCCGCAACACCTTTTTCGCAGATTTTTTCGCACGAGTGTCATTTATTTGAATTACCCAACGATAACAGAATGTTAGAGGATGGCCACTTTATCCACAGCGGCGATTTTCACCCTCCTGGCCCGCTTCTCCCAGCCTATGCAGAGGGTTTCTGCGACGACTCTCCGTAGACTCAGACGCAAAACCTTCCGGCCTGACGTAGCGTCCCCACGAGATATAGCGTGCTTCGGGTGAATCGGTGCCCGCGACTCGCTGTGAATCACCTGATTCCGATGAATCGCGGAACGATCACTGCATTCGGCAGGATGAGTGACAACCCACCATCCGCGCCGGTGGGCTGAAGCTCACTCTACCGGCCAGAGCTATCGTCGGCGCAGCAACTCCCGGGCCGCGCAGTGCGGATCGGCGCCGCGGAGCGTCATCCGCCCGATCTCCACCCACGCGCTTTCGTCGACTTCGGGGAAGAAGGCGTCCGCCCCCTCCACCGCCAGGTCGACCTCAGTGATCAGCAGCCGGTCTGCCAGCGCGAGCATCTCTTCGTATATGGAGCCGCCGCCGATCCCGTAGACGCGCGGATACCCCGCCGCCCGCGCCGCCTCCAATGCGGCCTCCACCGAAGGCGCGACCGTCTCCGCGGTCTCCGCGTTGCGCGACACCACTATGTTGAGACGCCGGGGGAGCGGCTTCACCGGCAGACTCTCCCATGTGCGCCGCCCCATGATGACGGCGCCGCCGGAGGTCTCCCGCTGGAAGAGCTTCAGGTCCTCCGGCGCATGCCAGGGGATATCGCCGTCCCTGCCGATGGCCCCGTTGCGGTCGCGGGCGACGACGAGCGTGATCATACGGCGACCGGCGCCGCGATGTGCGGATGGGGGTCGTAGCCGACGATCTCGAAATCCTCGTAAGCAAAGTCGAAGATCGACCCGACCTCCCGCGTCAGCCGCAATTCTGGCCGCCCCCGCGGCTCCCGCTCCAGCTGCTCGGCCACCTGCTCCAGATGGTTGCTATATATATGCGCGTCGCCGATCGAGTGGATGAAGTCGCCCGCCTCGTACCCCGTTACATGCGCCAACATGATGAGGAGGAGCGCGTAGGAGGCGATGTTGAACGGCACGCCGAGGAACATGTCCGCTGAGCGCTGATAGAGCTGGAGGTGCATCTTCCCCCCGTTGATCCGCACCTGCCAGAGTGAATGGCAAGGCGGCAACGCCATCTGAGGCACGTCGCCGGGGTTCCAGGCGGTGACGATCAGGCGGCGGCTATCGGGGGTCTTGCGGATCATCTCGATCAGATCGGCGATCTGATCGACCTCTCCAATCATGCCGCCGTCGCCGATCTTCGGGAAATGCCGCCACTGGTGACCATAGACCGGACCGAGGTCGCCGTTCTCATCCGCCCACTCGTCCCAGATCGAAACGCCGTTCTCCTTCAGATAGCGGATATTGGTGTCGCCAGAGAGGAACCAGAGGAGCTCATGTATAATAGAGCGCACATGCAGCTTCTTCGTCGTCACCAGCGGAAAGCCTTCGGAGAGCGGATAGCGCTGCTGCATCCCGAAATAGGAGATCGTGCCCGTCCCCGTCCGGTCGGTGGAGGGAGATCCCTTCTCCAGCACCGTCTTCAGCGCCTCATGATACTGACGCACCGCGCACCTCTTGGTTTTCGCCCTGTTACTCGCGTCAGAGCCGATTATCCTGTTCCGCAACGTCCAGCGCCCGACTCGCGCGGGCATATGTTGTGGCCGGGGCGAGGATAGCCCCAAGATCAGGCGAGGGAAACGCTGGATGACCGAGAAAAAGGCCGCGATCATCGGCGGCGGGCCCGCGGGGCTCGCCATGGGGTCGGCGCTGAAGCGCGCCGGGATCGCGTTCGACATCATAGAACAGTGCGATGATTTCGGCGGGCTCTGGAACCGCGATTGGGACAAAAGCCCGATCTACGATAGCGCGCATTTCATATCCTCCCGCACGATGAGCCATTTCGCGGGTTATCCGATGCCCGATCACTGGCCCGACTATCCCCGCCATGACCAGATCCTCGCCTACACCCGCGACTACGCCGCCCATGAAGGGCTCTACGATCACGCCCGGTTCGGGCTCGCGGTGACCTCCGCTGCGCCGATGGAGGAAGGCTGGCGAGTGGAGACCACGGATGGAGAGGCGCGTTCCTACGCCTGGGTCATCTGCTGCAACGGCGCGACGTGGGATCCGAAGATCCCGGAGATCCCCGGCGAGTTCTCAGGTCGGGTTCGCCATTCCGGCGCCTATCAGGGCGCGAAGGAGTTCGAGGGGAAGCGCGTTCTCGTCGTCGGCTGCGGCAACTCGGGCGCCGACATCTCTTGCGACGCCGCCCAGCGCGCGGACCATGCGGGGGTGAGCCTCCGGCGAGGCTACTGGTTCATCCCCAAGCATATAGAGGGGCTGCCGTCCGACGTTTACGCCGCCAAACAGCCGAAGGTCCCGCTCTGGATCAGGCAATGGGTGCTGAAAAAGCGGCTCCTGAAGCAGATCGGCGACCCGACCCGGCTCGGCCTGCCGATGCCGGATCACGAGCTTTTGGAAACGCATCCCCTGATGAACGACCAGATCCTCTATTACCTCCGCCACGGCGATCTGACCGTCTATCCGGATATCGAACGGTTCGACGGCGAGGAGGTGGTCTTCAAAGAAGGCTCGCGCGCCGCGTTCGAGGAGGTGATCCTCGCCACCGGTTACAACTGGTCGACGCCTTTCCTCGCCGACGCGGCCAACCCGTTCAAAGACGGCCGGTCGGAAATCCCGCTCTGCATGTTCTCCCCCGACCGCGACGATCTCTTCTTCCTCTCCTTCATCAAGGCGGCGGGATCGTCGCTGACGCTCTTCGGCGAGATGGCCGCGATCATCGCCCGCGCGATCAAAGCGCAGACGGCGGGCGGGGCGGAGCACGCGAAGCTCCGGGCGGAAGTCGCGAGGAACGATTTCGATCTGAAGAAGGGCCTGAAGGTCGTCGCCTCAGACCGCCATCAGGCTTATGTGAACCGGGACGCCTACACCCAGGCGCTGGCGCAGTTGCGCAAGCGGATGGGGTGGCCCCAAACGGAAGACGCGGCGAAGGCCGCTTGAAGCGGGCAGGGAAACCAGCCCTTAGGAGAAAAGATGAAAATCAAATACCTGCACACGATGGTCCGCGTGAAGGACATCGACGCCTCCAAGAAATTCTACTGCGACCTGCTCGGGCTGGAGGAGGTCCGGCGCATGGACCACGAGGCGGGCAAGTTCACTCTCGTCTTCCTCGCCCCTCCGGGCCAGACGGAGGCGCAGGTGGAGCTCACCTATAACTGGGGCTCCGAGGAGGAATACGGCGAGGGCCGGAACTTCGGCCACCTCGCCTACTCTGTCGAGAATATCTACGACAAATGTCAGGAGCTGATGGACGCCGGCGTCACCATCAACCGCCCGCCGCGCGACGGGCGCATGGCCTTCGTTCGCTCGCCCGACGGCATCTCGGTGGAGCTTTTGCAGATGGGCGACGCCCTGCCCGCCGCCGAACCCTGGGCTTCGATGGAGAATACGGGCCACTGGTGATGCGCCTCCGGTCCGTCGCCTTCGCGCTCGGCCTTCTGGCCGCGCCGCTTCCCGGCGCGGCCTGCGGGGTGGAGCTGATCCTGGCGATGGACGTCTCGCGTTCGGTGATGAACGACGAATACGACCTGCAGATGGGCGGCCTCGCCGCCGCCTTCGAAGACCCCGAGGTGCAGGAGCTGATCCGCCTCAACGGCGGGGTGGCGGCGACCGTCACGCAATGGTCTGGCGAAGGCGATCAGGCGCAATCCGTCCCCTGGGCGCTCCTGACCGACGCCGCCAGCAGCGCCGCTTTCGGCAAGCGCATCGCAAAGGCGGGGCGCTGGTTTTTCGGCGCCTTCACCGCGCCCGGCGACGCACTGGCCCATGCGCGCGCGATCTCCGCTCGCAATCCCCATGACTGCGCACGGAAAGTCATCGACGTCTCCGGCGACGGCAAAGGCAATCGCGGGCGGGCGGCGGAGCCCGTATCCCGCCAGCTGGTGGCGGAGGGGTTCACCATCAACGCCCTCGCCATCCTCGGCGCCCTGAACAGCCCCGAAGACTATTATAAGGAGAGCGTCATCGGCGGCCCCGGCGCCTTCGTCGAGATCGCGACAGGCTTTGACGACTACGCCGACGCCATTCGCCGAAAATTGATACGCGAACTTGCGCCCGCATTCGCTATGGTCGCCGAATGAACGGTCCCAGAATGAAGCGCCTCGCCTTTCTCTTCGCCCTGCTCACCGCCACGCCCGCCGCCGCGCAGAACATGTGCGGCGTCGCGCTGGTGCTGGCGATGGACGTCTCGCGCTCCGTCTCCGCCATTGAATACCGGTTGCAGATGGACGGGCTCGCCAACGCCTTCCGGGATGAGGAAGTGCTCGCCGCCATCCGCGCCAATCCCGGCGGCGTGGCGGCGACGGTGATGATCTGGGGCGACCGGCGCCAGCAGAAGCAGACGACGGAATGGACCCTGCTCACTGGTCAGGGCGCCGGCGAAGCCGCCTTCGCCGACGAGATCACGGCGACGAAGCGCATCTTCGGCTTCACGCTCACCGGCCTCGGCGCCGCGATGATGTATGCGAACCGCCTGTTGGAAACGAACCCCTATCAGTGCCGCCGCAAGGTGATCGACGTCTCTGGCGACGGGGTCTGGAACGATGGACCGCGCCCCGCCGACGCCTGGGCGGAGCTGCCGAAGGACGTGACGGTCAACGGCCTCGTCATCCTAGGGGCGACGCCCGATCCCCTGCCCTATTACCGCGAGCAGGTGATCGGCGGCCCCGGCTCCTTCGTCGAAGTGGCGGATGATTTCGAGGATTACGCCAAGGCGATCAAACTGAAGCTCCTGCGCGAGTTGGCGCCGTCTCTGTCTATGGTGACGGAGTGAAGCGCCTCGCAGCCGCGCTCGGCGTTCTCGCGGCGGCGTTCGCGGCGCCCGCCGCCGCCTTTGAATGCCATACGGCGCTGGTCCTCGCGCTCGACGCCTCCGACAGCGTGGACCCGGAGGAAGCGGACCTCCAACGCAGAGGCATCGCCACCGCCCTTCGCGATCAGGAAGTAATCGACGCGCTCGTGCCCGCGGAAGACTATGGCGCGCTCTTCATGGCGTTCGAATGGACCGATCCCGGCGAGCGGCAGATCGTCGTCGACTGGACCAAGCTGTCGACCCCCGAAGACGTCGCCGCCCTCGCCGCAAGGTTCGAGCGACCCGTGCGCGCCTATATGCATGGACAGACCGGGATCGGCGCCGCGCTGGAGTTCGCCGCCCAGGCCCATCGCAACGCGCCGATCCGCTGCGGCCGACGGGTCATCGACGTCTCCGGCGACGGGCCGGGTAATATCGGGCCGACGCCGCGGCTTTATCGCGAACAAGGCCTCTTCAACGGGCTGATCATCAACGGCCTCGTCATCCGCGACGTGATCGAGGATTACGCGGTGCAGCAACCGACGCGCGACCCCCTGCCCTATTATCGCGATCAGGTGCAGTGGGGGCCGGGCTCCTTCATCATGGTGACGCCGAACTACAGGGCCTACGCCGAAGCGATGCGGGAAAAGCTTCTGCGGGAGTTGCAGCCCAGCCTCGCAGGCGTCGCGCGGTGAGGCGCCTCGCCCTCGCTCTGTTCCTGGCGACCACCCCAGTCGCGGCGTCCGCTTTCGACTGCCACACCGCGCTGGTGATGGGCCTCGACGCCTCCCGCAGCGTGGACCAGCGCGAGAGCCGCCTGCAGCGCGAAGGGTTGGCGGACGCGCTCACCTCCCCCGAGATCGTCGCCGCCATCGCGCCGCATGAGGGGACCGGCATCGCCGCGATGGCGTTTGAATGGTCCGACCCCGAAGATCAGGTCGTCATCGCGCGCTGGCGGGTGCTGGACGGCGAGGCCGCAATCGAAGCCTTCGCCGCCGACGTGGTCGAGGGGCCGGGGATCGAACGGCGCTGGAAGACGGGCATCGGCCCAGCGCTTCACTTCGCCGTCGACGCTTTCGCCGACGCTCCGGCGATCTGCCGCCGCCGGATCATCGACATCTCCGGGGACGGGCCGGGCAACGCCGGGAACCCGCCCCACCGCTTTCGGGAGGAGGGTTTGCTCGGCGGCGTGACGATCAACGGGCTGGTGATCCGCCATCCCGACAACGATCAGGCGCAGGGGCCGAACAGGGATCCGTTGATCTATTACCAGCGGGAGGTCGTTCAGGGGCCGGGCGCTTTCGTGATGGAGACGGCGAGCTTCGACGACTATCCGGCCGCGATCCGCCGCAAGCTCCTGCGCGAGCTCGCGCCGTCACTCGCCCTGAGATGAGAACCGCCCTTCGCGCCGCCCTGTTCTCCGCATGCGCCGCAGGGCCGGCGGCGGCGGAGTGCTCCGTCGCGCTGGCGCTGGCGCTCGACATATCCTCCTCCGTCAACGCGCGGGAATACGCGACCCAGAAGGACGGGCTCGCCGCAGCGCTGCGCCATCCGAAGATCGCGGAGGTGATCGAGCGGGCGCCCGGCCCGGCGCAGATCCTCGTTTACGAATGGTCCGGCTGGCAGCAGCAGGACCTCATCGCCGACTGGACCCGCATCGCCGATCAGCGCGATCTGAACGACCTCGCCGCCCGGATCGAAGCGCATGAGCGGCGATACGCCGAGTTCTCCACCGCGCTGGGGGAGGCGCTGTCCTTCGGCGCGCTCCAGTTTCGGCGCTTGCCGGAGACCTGCGCGCGGCAGGTGATCGACGTCTCCGGCGACGGGGTGAACAACGAAGGCCCGTCTGCGGGCGACCTTCGCGGCGACCCGATCCTCGCCCGCGTCACGGTCAACGGCCTCGTCATCAAAGGGGCCGAACCCGACCCGGAAGCGCACTACCGCGAGGAGGTGATCCACGGCCCCGGCGCCTTCGTCATGATCGCCCGAAACGGGTTCGACGATTATCCCGACCTGATCCTCGGCAAGCTACTGCGCGAACTGGAGCCGCCGCTCTTCATCGGAGCCGTGGAATGAAACGCGGCCGTATGAAATCGCTCGCCCTCGCCGCAGCGTTGATGGCGACGCCGACCGCGGCGTGCGAGACGGCGCTCGTTCTCGCCATCGATATCTCCGGCAGCGTCGATCCTGAAGAATATCGCCTTCAAATGGGCGGCTTGGCGGCCGCGCTCCGCGATGGGGCCGTGATCGACGCGCTGGTCGCCGCCCAAGCGCGAGTCGCGGTTCTGCAATGGTCCGGCTCCTCCCGCCAGCGGGTGGTCGTGCCCTGGACCGCCACCCTGAGCGATGCGGACGTCGACCGTCTCGCGACCGCGGTGACGGAGGCGCCTCGCGCTTTTCGACATTACTCCACCGCCATCGGCGAAGCGCTCAGGACCGCGGCGGAGTTACTGGGCGAGATCGCGGGAACCTGCTCGCGGCAGGTCGTCGACGTCTCCGGCGACGGGTTCAACAACGAAGGCGTGGCGGAGACGCGGATGCGCGACGCGCTGGTCCGGGGCGGCGTGGTCGTCAACGGGCTCGCTATCGAGACGAGCGAGCCGGAGCTGACAGATTACTATCGACGCAACGTGATTGGCGGGCCTGGATCTTTCGTGATGACCGCGAAGACCTTCGAGGATTACCCCGAAGCGATCCGGCGCAAGCTCTTGCGGGAGCTGACCGACAAGGTCGTCGAAGCGCCCCGCGCGCGCTCTTACGAGTAGACCACTTCCGAATCCGGCGACGAGCGCCTATATTAGCGACGTTCCGCAAGGGACTATGGCGATAAACGCGCACGTAATAAACGGATCGGACCCGGGGGCGGTACCCGGCGGCTCCACCAAACATCCCGTTCATTGGCGGGCAGTGGGGCCGAAATAGGATCGACGGACGTCTAAAGGTGTTAGCTTTCGCTCGGTGAGCCACCACCGTTATCGGTGCGAAACGTACAGTTGCCAATGACAACCGTGCTCCGGTCGCCGTCGCTGCGTAAGCAGTGACAAGACCGAAACTTAAGTCCTAAGGCTTAGCCGCTTTGGGCGGGGTTCGCAGGCGCCTGGCAACAGAAGCCTGCACTAATCCCCCCATCGCCACGCTAACTCTCCGGCAGCCGCCATCGGCGCGCCTCCGCCGTCTATTCACCTTTTCTGCGGTTCAGAATCGGCTATGGTCCGGACGTGGCTGAGATGACGGACGGTGGAATGACCGAGACGGGATTGAACTACGGCGTCATGATGCAACGCGCTTTGCGGCGCGTCATGTGCGACGCGCTGAGGCAGGTCTCGGCGGATGGTCTCCCCGGCGACCACCATTTCTACATCACCTACGATACGCGCCACGCCGCGGCGGTGATCCCGGACTGGCTGGCGGCGGAATATCCCGACCAGATCACCATCGTGCTCCAGCACGAGTTCGACGATCTTGAGGTGTCGGAAGACGGTTTCTCCGTCCGCATGAGCTTCGGCGATCGCCCCGCCTCCCTCTTCGTGCCTTTCGATGCGGTCCTCACCTTCGTCGATCCCTCGGTGGAGTTCGGCCTCAAGTTCGACGCCACCGAAATCGAAGACGAAGAGATCGAGGATGAGGCGCAGGTTGCGCCCGAAGACGAGGCGGAGCGCGGCTCCGCCGACGTCGTGAGCCTCGACCAGTTCCGCAAATCCTGACCGATGCGACCGGGCGCGACCGATCTCACGCTCGCACTGTCCGGAACGCACGCGCAGGTTGACCGCGCTGTCGCGGCGCGCCTAACGAAGACAATCTGAAAACAGGGGGAGAAGACGCCATGACCGAGACCCGCACCGAAACCGACAGCTTCGGACCGCTTGAGGTTCCCGCCGACAAATACTGGGGCGCGCAGACCCAGCGCTCCATCATGAACTTCCCCATCGGGTGGGAGAAGCAGCCGGTCGCCGTCGTCCGCGCCCTCGGCGTCATCAAGCGCGCCGCCGCCGAAGCCAATATGGAGCTCGGCAATCTCGACAAGAAGACCGGCAAGGCGATCGTCAAGGCCGCTAACTGCGTCATCAAGGGGGAGTTGGACGACAACTTCCCGCTCGTCGTCTGGCAGACCGGCTCGGGCACCCAGTCGAACATGAACGCCAACGAGGTGATCGCGAACAAGGCGATCGAGATCCTCGGCGGCGTCGTCGGCTCCAAGGATCCGGTGCACCCGAACGATCATGTGAACCGCGCCCAGTCCTCCAACGACACCTTCCCGACCGCGATGCACATCGCGACGGCGACGACGGCGCATGACGTGCTCCTCCCGGGCCTGAAGAAGCTTCATGCGGAGCTGAAGAAGAAGGAAAAGGCCTTCGCCAAGATCATCAAGATCGGGCGGACGCATACGCAGGACGCGACCCCGCTGACCCTGGGTCAGGAATTCGGCGGCTACCGCTATCAGGTGGAGCAGGGGATCAAGCGGGTCGAGCAGGCGTTGAAGAACATCTACCCGCTCGCCCAGGGCGGCACGGCCGTCGGCACCGGGCTGAACACGCTCAAGAGCTTCGACAAGAAATTCGCGGCCCATGCGGCGAAGATCACCAAGCTGCCCTTCAAGACCGCGCCGAACAAGTTCGAAGCGCTCGCCGCCCATGACGCCATCGTGGAGATGTCGGGCGCCACGAAGGTCGTCGCCGCCTCGCTCTTCAAGATCGCCAACGACATTCGCCTCCTCGGCTCCGGCCCCCGCTGCGGCCTCGGCGAGCTGATGCTGCCGGAGAATGAGCCGGGCTCCTCCATCATGCCGGGCAAGGTGAACCCGACCCAGTGCGAGGCGCTGACCCAGGTCTGCGCTCATGTCATGGGCAACGACGCCGCGATCGGTTTCGCCGGCAGTCAGGGCCATTTCGAGCTGAACGTCTACAAACCGATGATGGTCTACAACCTCCTCCAGTCGATGCAGCTCCTCGGCGACGCCTCCGTCGCGTTCACGGATAACTGCGTGAAGGGCATCAAGGCGGATGAGGATCGGATCAGCCAGCTGATGTGGGAGAGCCTCATGCTGGTGACCGCCCTCGCGCCGGAGATCGGCTACGACAACGCCACGACGGTGGCGAAGACCGCCCACAAGAACCGCACCACGCTGAAGGAGGAGGCGATCCGCCTCGGCTTCGTCGATGAGGCGACCTTCGATAAGGTCGTGCAGCCGAAAGACATGATCGGCCCGAAATAGTCGCTCCTCCGCCAGGGCTGCGACCGGCCCGACGGACTCACAGGGCGCGCCGGATCGGCGCGCCCTCTTTTATGTTCGCGACGCAACAACAAGCGCGTCTGAGAACCGCCGCATCGTCCCGCCATTGCAAAAAAAGCGCATCCCGGCTTTCGTTTTTCGCCGACCGGTCACATTCCGCCCATCTTTCGCCACTTTTTGAGCCTTTTGTATATGGGTGGATGGGAGGGGTTCGCGCGATTGTGGCCGCTTCCCCGCGTATTTGTATCTTACCATGGCGCTTTCGCAGTTATCGGATCCTTGGGGCGAGCAACGTCCGGAAGATCGGCGACGACGAAGGAGCTTACGCTTGATTGGGGTGGGCGATGACGGAGTACTCACGACCGCAAAAGCGGTCCTTGACGCTATGCGGACATCGCACCAGCGTCACGCTTGAAGAACCTTTCTGGCGACGATTTAGAGAGATCGCGGACGAACGTTCGATCTCCGTAAATGCGCTCGCCGCGCGGATCGACGCCGCGCGCCCGACGGGGGTTGGGCTGGCCTCCGCGATCCGGGTGTTCGTCCTCAGCGAAGCGCTCGACCGCCCCTCGACGACCACTGATTCTTCGGTGGCCGCCTGACGGTCGCCAAGCGGGTGATGCTTACGCCCGGCTGATCCTGAGGCTAATGCCGTTTTCAGACCGAACGGTCAGCTGCGTCGTCGGCTTCGGCGCCGCGGGGCCGGGCGCGAAGGCGTAGGCGCCGACGAGCGCAGCCAGCAAGAGGACGCCCTCCAGCATCGCGAAACCGGCGCCAGTGCAGACGCGCGGGCCGGAGCTGAACGGCAGGTAGGCGTCCCGCTGCGCCTCCTTCTGCGCCTCGTCCGACCAGCGATCGGGGTCGAAGACGTCTGGATCGGGCCAGAGCCGCTCATGGCGCTGAACGTGCCAGGGGGAGAGGATGAACATCGACCCCTTGGCGATGTCGCGCTCGCGAAACCGTTCCGGCTGCGCCGTCTCGCGCACCATCATCGGCACCGGCGGGTAGAGCCGTAGCGTCTCCCGGAAAACGTCGCGGGTGAATTTCAGTTTTCGGATGGAGGACATGTCGAGCGGCCCCGCCGCCCGCACCTCCGAACGCACCCGGTCCTGCGCCGCCGGATCGTTAGCGAGCAGATAGAGCCCCCATGCGAGCGCGGAGGCCGAGGTTTCATGCCCCGCCAGAAAGAAAATCGCGACCTGATCGAGCATCTCATTGGGCGAGAACCGCCGCCCGTCCACCGGATCGCGCGTGAGCATAATCTTGGTGGCGAGGTCGTCCGGCGCCGTTCCCGCCTCGATCTCCGCTGCGCGCCGCTCGACGAATGATAGGAGCAGCGCGCGGATCTTCGCCCCCTCCTCCCGCGCGATCGCCCTGCCCGGCCGCGGGATCCACGCGGGCGCGCCAACAAGATCCATCATGGAGAGGACGGGCGCAGCGCGCTGGTATCGGCGAAAGGCGCGGAAGACGTCCTGCGCCGCGCTTTCCTCAATCGGCACCGTGAAGAGCGTGCGGAAGATGACGTCGGCTGCGGCGTGGGAGGCTTCGAACTCCATCTCGACCTCCCGCCCGTCGGCGAGGGGCGCGAGCCGGGCGACGCAGCTCTCCGCCGCAGCCTCCATCGCGGGGAAGACGTCGCGGAGGCGCCCGCCCTCAAAGGCGGGATCGATCATCCGACGCTGACGTTTCCAGACCTCCCCATTGGTGACGAAGACGCTGTCGCCGAGGAGGTCGTAGAGCGTCCTGCGGATCACCTCCGCCTTCGGGAAGTCGTCCGGTCGGTCGATCAGCGCTGTCTTCACCAGCGAAGGCTGATTAGCGAGATAGGCGTTGCGGACGGGCGTTTTCACCTCCGCCATCCAGGCGCGGTATAGCGTGCCCTTCAGCGCTTCGAAAAGATTGCCCCGCGCCAGCTTCCAGCGCGTCCAGATGGAGACGCCTTCGGGGCGGGAGGGGGGTTTGGGCGGCGTGAACCGGGCGCCCGCCATCTCAGAAATCCCTGAGACGGCGCTGGATGAAGGGCGCGCCCTTCAGCTTGGGCGACTCATTTCGGGAGGCGAAGCGGTCGGCCAGCCGCTTCGGCCCCGCCGTGATGCGGAAGTAGTCGAAATCGACCGGCTTATCGAAAGCGCAAAGATACTGGATGTGGATGCGGAACCAGCGGCGGCGCAATTCCTCCCGCATCTCCTTGCTGATCGCCTCCCAAAACGTAGCCGAAATCACCTTTGGGTTGCGCCGCTGCCGCATCGGCGGCGCCACGCCTGAGACGCCGACCGGATCGGAGAGCGCGTAGCAACCTCCGTCCGCGGGGGAGGAGATGTCGACCCAGTCGACCTCCTCCGAACGGCCCAGAAGGCGCAATTCGTCCCGAAGTCGCGTGGCGCCGGGCAGAAAGCTCAGCATGGGGATCGTCTGCCCGAGGGTGAGGAAGGAGAGATGCGGGCCCTTCCGCTTGTCCGCCCCCATCTGCACCAGACGAGCGGCGACGGCGGCGGCGTAGGACCCGCCGGAGGAATGTCCGACGATCAGCAGCTCGTCGCAGTCGCCTTTGGACCAGTCGGCGAAGACCCTGTCGGCGAAAGCCTGCACGCGCTCGTCCATCTCAGGCGCCTCGCCCACGCTTTCGCATGCGGTGAAGCCGAAATCGCACATGAGGTAGTAGACGAGCGTTTTGTCGTCGATCAGCCGCGTGATCCGATAGAAGCCGTAGAAGATGACGACGAAGGCGGGCGACATCGCCCACCAGGGCAGGCCGGAAAGCGCCGTCAGCCCGCGCACGGCGTAGACGCCGAGCAGCGTCGCGGTGGAGAAATAGCAAAAGAGCGCGACCACGGGGTACATGCCGACGAGCGTCGAGACGAGGCGGATGCGGCACAGCGCGGCGAAGGCGCCGGAGGCGACGTAGCGCCAGAAGGTCTTCGCCATGAGGATATACGTCGCGAGAACGGATTTCCGCATCCACGCCCGCGAGATGTCGTCCCAGCGGAGCATGACGATCTCCGCTTCTGTGTCCGTTCCGTCCTCGCGCAGCTTGGCGCTCCAGCGGGCGGCGACGGCGCCCTTTTCGTATTCGAGCGGGCTGACGTCGATCTCATAACCGGAGATCTCGGCCTGCTTCACGCTTTCAGTGCGATAGAGCTGATAGTAGCGGCGCGGCCCCTGCGGGTCGTAGCCGGAGATGTAATAGACCCGGCGGCGACGGACTTCGGCCGTCGCCTCAGCGTCGCCGCTGGCCGCCAGATCAACTGCAGCGGATTCTCCGCTCACGAACATCGCCTTTCATAGCCCCGACAGCGTTACTAAACGCCAAAGAAAGGCCGCCTCAAGGCGGTTGGCGATCGGTTGGGGCCGCTCAGCCGATGGTCGCGAGGATTGGGAAGGTCTCCAGGAGCCAGAAGGCGGCGGCGGAGAAAGTGCCCGTGATCATCGCGACGCCGACGACGATGAGGAGGAGGCCCATCGCCTTCTCCACCAGCCCCATATGCTTCCGGAACCCGCGCATCCAGCGCATGAAGGGCTGGATGTACCAGGCCGCGATGATGAAGGGCACGCCGAGGCCGAAGGCGTAGACGGTCAGCTGGCTGATCCCGGCGGTCAGCGTCTCTTCCTGCGCGGCCTGGGCGAGGATGGTGGCGAGGATCGGCCCGATGCAGGGCGTCCAGCCGAAGGCGAAGGCGAGCCCCATGACGTAGGCGCCGCCGAAACCGCCCGCCGACGATCCGGCGTCGAAGCGCGCTTCGCGGAGGAGGAAGGGGATGCGGATCACGTTCAGGAAGTGGAGCCCGAAGAGGATGATCACCGCACCTGCGGCGTATTCGAAGTAGAATTTGTTCTGGAGGAGAACCTGCCCGAGATAGGTCGCCGTCGCCCCAAGCGTCACGAACACCGTGGCGAGGCCCGCGACGAAGAAGAGCGAAGAATAGAAAACGCGCCGCGCCGCCTTTTCGTCCGCCGTATCTTCGTCCGCGATCTGATCGATCGTCGTCCCGCCAATATAGGCGAGATAGGGCGGCACCAGCGGCAGGACGCAGGGCGACAGGAAGCTCAAAAGCCCGCCGATGAACGCCCAGCCGTATTCCATATCGCGTCTCTCCGTTGTCCCCGATCGCACCTATCGCATGGCGCGGCGCGCGTCGTCTCACAATCTCGCGGGATCATGTAACGCTTCAGTCGCTGAGGCTCATCAGCCACGCGACGATCTGCTCCACCTCCAGCGGGGTCAAACGGGTGCGGCCGACGAGGTCGTCCGGGACCTCGCCGATCTGGCCGACTGCGTAGTAGGCGGGCATGTCGGTCTCTGGCAGGACGATGCGCGGGTTAACGACCATCAGCCGCGTCTCCCCTTCGGTGAGACGGTCGGCGACGCCCGAGAGATCCGGGCCGATAGCGGGCGCGTCCTCAAACCCCGGCGCGGCGTGGCAGTCCGCACAGCCCGCGCTCTGATGAAGGGCCGCGCCCGCCTCGACGCCGCCCTCCCATTCCGCGAGCGGATCGGGAATGGTCGATCCATTCTCCACGACATAGTCGACGAGCGCTTCGGTTTGGGCGGCCGCGGCGAGCGGCGCGGCGATCAGGAGGAGCGGGAGGAGATGACGCATGCGGCCGCTGATAGCGGCGCGGCGGGCGAATTGAAACCATCGGCGCATCGGCGCTCCAACGCCTCAATCCCTTACGCTTCGTTACTTTTGTCAGAAATCCGGATTTCTGACAAAAGTAACGAAGGCTTAACCAAAGCCCGCCGCATTGCGGCCCCCGCCCAACGCCGCTATGGAACCGCCGCGCGCAGCGGAAGGAGCGGATCATGGGTTTCAAATGCGGGATCGTCGGGTTGCCGAATGTCGGCAAGTCCACCCTCTTCAACGCGCTGACGCGCACCGCCGCCGCCCAGGCCGCGAACTTTCCCTTCTGCACGATCGAGCCGAATGTCGGCGAGGTCTCCGTCCCAGACGAGCGGATCGAGAAACTCGCCGAGATCGCCAAGTCGAAGGAGATCATCCCGACCCGCCTGACCTTCGTCGACATCGCCGGCCTCGTGAAAGGCGCGGCGCAGGGCGAAGGGCTCGGCAACCAGTTCCTCGCCAACATCCGCGAGGTCGACGCCATCGCCCACGTCCTCCGTTGTTTCGAGGATGACGACATCACCCATGTGGAGGGCCGGATCGACCCGCTCGCCGACGCAGAGACGATCGAGACCGAACTGATGCTCGCCGATCTCGAGAGCATCGAACGGCGGATGGAGAACCTCGTCCGCAAACTGAAGGGCGGCGACAAGGACGCGAAAGAGCAGCAGCGCCTGCTCGAACTCGCCAAGGCCGCGCTGGAGGACGGGCGCCCCGCGCGCACCGTGGAGATCGAAGCCGAGGACGAAAAGCAGTGGCGGATGCTCCAGCTGCTCACCTCCAAACCCGTCCTCTACGTCTGCAACGTGGCGGAGGCCGACGCGGACACCGGCAACACCTGGTCCGAGAAGGTCGCCGCGAAGGCGGAGGCGGAAGGCGCCGCCCACGTCGTCATCTCCGCCGCCATCGAAGAGGAAATCGCGCAGCTCGAAGAAGACGAACGCGCGATGTTCCTTGAAGAAATGGGCCTCTCGGAAGCCGGTCTCGACCGACTGATCCGCGCGGGATACGGCCTTCTCGGCCTCATCACCTATTTCACCGTCGGCCCGAAAGAAGCCCGCGCCTGGACCATCCAGAAAGGCTGGACCGCGCCGAAAGCCGCGGGCGTCATCCATGGCGACTTCGAGAAGGGCTTCATCCGGGCCGAGACCATCGCCTATGACGACTACGTCGCATTGGGCGGCGAAGCGAAGGCGAAAGAGGCCGGCAAAATGCGCGCCGAGGGCAAGGGCTACATCGTCGCCGACGGCGATGTGCTGCACTTTCTATTCAACACCTGAACATCCCGCCGTCCGACATTAACCTTTATTAAGCGATTTCACCGCATCCATGCGCCTCGGAAGCGGGAGAGCGCGGCGCGATGAGCGCTATCATCTATCAGACGGATCGCATCGCTGACGATGCGACCACCCGGCTCGCCGGGACGGAAGGGCTCGCCGTCGCGCGCATCGACAGCGGCGTCTATCTCTATGCGACCGCGCGGGCGGAAACTGCGCTCAACGTCTACGCGCTAACGGGCGGCGGCTCCCTTTCTTCAGTTCAGCTTGTGGGAACCCGTTCGAACCGCATCATGGACGGGATCGGCGACGCCGCTGTCGTCGAGACGCCGGACGGCCCGCACCTCGTCACCGCCGTAAAATTCGAAAATGGCCTCCAGGGTTACGTCGTCCGCCCCAATGGCGACGTGCGCCCGACGACCTTCCTGCAGGACGACGTCATCCCCGACCCCGTGGACGAAGAGACCCCGACCGAGCGCGACAGCGGCGGCGCGCTCGCGCTCCACGGCGCGGACAGCCTCGCGAATTTCGAGCTCAATGGCGTCGCCCATGTGGCGGTCGGTTCGACCTTCGAAGGCGGAATCGCGCTCCTGCGCTATCTCGAGGGGGGCGTGATCGAGCATGTCTCCAACGTCTTCGACGACGCGTCCACCCATCTAACCGGCGTCGACGACATCGCCATCGCGGAGACGACCGCCGGTCGCTTCCTCGCCGCCGTCTCTCCGGACGAACAGGGCGTCTCCGTCTATCGCGTCCTCGACGACGGAACCTTCGTCAATACGTTCAACCTCGCCACAGGACCGGAGATCAGCCTCGGCGTCCTCACGCAGGTCGCGACCGTCGCCGTCGGCGACGATCACTTCGTCTTCATCGGCGGGCGCGGCAACTGGCCGATCACCGCCTTCAGGCTGGAGGATGACGGAACGCTCACCCGCACCGACCGCGTCACCGGGGCGGAGGCGGCCAATATCTTCAACACCTACGCACTGGAGACGTTTGAGACCGACGGCAAGACATTTCTCGCCGTCGGTTCGGACAGGGGCGGCGTCAGCGTCTTTCGCGTCGGCGACGGCGGCGGGCTCACGCTCGTCCATGAGGACGGGCACCTGAACCGCCGCGTCTCGCCGACCGATGAGCTGCGCGTCGAGCAGTTCGGCGACAAGACCTTCATTATCGCCGGCGGCGGGCCGGGAGACGGGATTACGGTCTCCCGCTTCTTCACGGCCCCCAAGGGCGAGGGCGTCATCGGCGGAGCGGCCAACGACCGTCTGGTCGGCACTCCCAAGGGCGACGTGCTGATCGGCGACGCGGGGAACGACAACCTCAAGGGAAAATCGGGCCATGACCGCGTTCTCGACGGGTTCGGCAAGGATATCGTCTTCGGTGGGCCGGGGCGCGACGTCTTCGAATTCACGCATGACGACCAGCAGGACAAACTGCGCGACTTTCAGGACGGACTGGACAGGATCGACCTCTCGGACGACCCCGGCGTCGACGATATCGACGATCTCGTCTTCACCCAGGTGAACGCGAACAACGTGCGGATCGAGGTGGACGGAGAGTTGCTTTTCGTGCGCGGCTTCCAGAACAGCCCGCTCGCCGTCGCCGATCTCGGGGCGGAAGACTTTATCTTTTGACGCCCGTCGCCGCGCTCAACTCCGCGAACCGCTCCAGAAACGCCGCCTGCGCCGCACCGGGCGCTTTCGGCTCCAGCCGGATCAGGCTCCAGCCCTCGAAACGCGGCCGCGCGAAAAGCCGCCCCGCCTCCGCCGCCGTGAACCCGGCGAGCTGCGTCGCCTCCAGATAAGCGGAGACCCGATCCGCCCGCTTGATCCGCTTCTTCAGGGCATCCGGCGTCTTCGCCGGCAGGCCGAAGCGCACATGGACGGCCGCCTCCAGCCGATCCTCGAAAGCTCGATAATCCAGCCCCAGCGCCGCCTTGAACGGAGAGATCATGTCGCCGATGACGAACTCCGGCGCGTCATGGAGCAGCGCCATCAGCCGCTCCGCCGCCGTCGGCGCGGGGCGCAGCCGCCCGAGGATCTCCTCCACCAGAACGCTGTGCTCGGCGACGGAGAACGCCCAGTCCCCCTCCGTCTGCCCGTTCCAGCGCGCGACGCGGGCGAGACCGTGGGCGATGTCCTCTATCTCTATGTCCAGAGGCGAAGGGTCGAGCAGGTCGAGGCGGCGTCCGCTCAGCATCCGCTGCCAGGCTCTCGGTTGATCAGCCATGTGTCAGAAGTCTCCACGCGACATGACCGCCGGGATAGAACGCGCCACATCCATTGTCGAGAAACCGGTCCGCTGATATGGGCGGCGCGGATGATTACGCCGCGGCGTGCGGCGCTGAACGAACAGGAGCGCTCAATGAGCAACGACTATATCGTGAAGGACATCGCTCTGGCGGAGTTCGGTCGCAAAGAGATCGACATCGCCGAGACGGAAATGCCGGGTCTGATGGCCACGCGCGACGAATACGGCGAGGCGAAGCCGCTGAAGGGCGCGCGCATCGTCGGCTCGCTCCACATGACGATCCAGACCGCAGTTCTGATCGAAACGCTGGTCGAGCTCGGCGCCGACGTGCGCTGGGCCTCCTGCAACATCTTCTCGACGCAGGACCACGCGGCGGCCGCCATCGCGGCGGGCGGCACCCCGGTTTTCGCGATCAAGGGCCAGACGCTGGAAGAGCACTGGGACTATCTCGACAAGTCCTTCATGTTCGACGAAGGCCCGAACATGATCCTCGACGACGGCGGCGACGCGACGCTCTACATCTTGTTCGGCGCCCGCTTCGAGGCCGGCGAGGACCCGATCGGCGTTCCCACTTCCGAAGAGGAAGAGGTCATCAAGGCGCAGATCGCCAAGCGCATGGCGGCGAGCCCCGGCTGGTTCACCAAGATGCGCGACCAGATCAAGGGCGTCTCCGAAGAGACGACGACGGGCGTCAACCGCCTCTATCAGCTCGTCCGCGACGGCCAGCTGCCCTTCCCGGCGATCAACGTGAACGACAGCGTCACCAAGTCGAAGTTCGACAACAAGTACGGCTGTAAAGAGAGCCTCGTTGACGGCATCCGCCGCGCCACCGACACGATGATGGCCGGCAAGACCGCCGTCGTCTGCGGCTACGGCGATGTGGGCAAAGGCTCCGCCGCTTCGCTTCAGGGCGCAGGCGCCCGCGTGAAGGTGACGGAGATCGATCCGATCTGCGCGCTTCAGGCGGCGATGGATGGCTTTGAGGTGGTGACGCTGGAGGACGCGGTCTCCTCCGCCGACATCTTCATCACCACGACCGGCAACAAGGACGTTATCCGCATCGAGCACATGCGCGAGATGAAGGACATGGCGATCGTCGGAAACATCGGCCACTTCGACAACGAGATTCAGGTCGCCGCTCTAAAGAACCACAAGTGGACGAACATCAAGGATCAGGTGGACATGATCGAGATGCCTTCGGGCAATCGCATGATCCTTCTCTCCGAGGGGCGCCTGCTGAACCTCGGCAACGCCACGGGCCACCCGTCCTTCGTGATGTCGGCGTCTTTCACCAACCAGGTGCTGGCGCAGATCGAGCTTTGGACCCGCGGGGACGCCTACGACAACACCGTCCACATCCTGCCCAAGCATCTGGACGAAAAAGTCGCGCGTCTGCATCTGGAGCGCATCGGCGTGAAGCTGACGACGCTGGACGACGATCAGGCCTCCTATATCGGCGTGACGCCCGAAGGCCCGTTCAAGCCGGAGCACTACCGCTACTAAGTAGCCACCGGGCGCAACGCGCCAGGACACGAAAGAAGCCGCGCCCCTCGGGCGCGGCTTTTTTCTTGCGCCGCTCAGTCGCGCCCGCCCCCGTCACTGACCCCCAAGGCGTATGCGATGGGTGACTGCGGGGAAACGTCCGTCCACCGGAACTGAACGCTCCACATCGATCTGGGCGTCGCCCTTTTATCCATGGCGTCGTCCGCTCGCGTGAGCTCACGGCGCGTTTTGACCATCATCGTCTCCTTTCGGCTCTTCCTCAGCAACTCCGCCGCCTCCAATGGCCGTTCCTAAGGCGCGCAGGCGCTCAGCTACGCCCTCCAAGGCCCCTTCGGAACCGTATGCGGAGATCGCGCGCCCTCACCCGAACCCCGGGGTCAGGGCGAGCGGCGATCGGAGGAGAGCCCAAAAATCGCATTTTTCGGCGTTTTTCGATGAAATTTGGGATGAATCCGCGAAAACCGCATCTTTCAGAGCAGGCGCACGTGGGGCGGCGAGCCTGCATAACGCTCGATATGAGCTCCGTTCGCGGCCCTCTGGGGCGGCGTTCGTCCTGACGGACGCGCCGTTGATGGTTCCTCGAAGTCCAGCGTTTCCACGGATGGGGCGCGGGCGTTCGGATCGGGTTCAAGGCCAGATCGCCAGGTTTTCCTAGCCTTTTGCGTTCCTGGGCCGCCGCTCGAGCGCGCATCGCCAGTCGGGTCGCCTAGCGGCCAGGGATCGCGAGAAACCATTCATGTGACAAATCTCACAGGAAATCCGGCATTCATTACGCGCGAACAGCACCATCAACCATTCATTTAAGCAACGAAGCGCGAATAACGAACGGCGCTCGCGCTGCGCCGATTCTCTGATTCCCGTCCGATTCTCGCGATTCCCGCTGTTCATGAAGGCAACTCATGAGTTGATTTATACCATTAATGAACCTTTAGGGTTCTCACTGCTCTTCATGAATGGAGATTTCACAACTTAAAGTCGAATTCCGGCCCAATGAGCGGAAAAACGAATGGCGGCGTTTGCCAGACGCATTCCGGCATGTGATCTCTAATTCATCGAAGCAGACGCCCCCCAACGTTGCGTAGCGTTCGATGAGTTTAGTGAGTGTCGGGTCAGGGGGGCGGATGCGGAGAATAGGGTTGGATGCCCTTGTCGGAATTCGCGGCCATGTGTCGGCCATCGGTATTCGGATGAGGTGCGTTGGAGGCTTGGTGCGTTGCTTTGCGCCTCCGTTAGTGAAGTTAGCGGGCGTGGTGGAGCGCGAACCTGTGGAGACGGTCTTGTGTGTGGTTTCGAGTGTGTCGCCGACAGCAGTGAGTAATCGGCGCCGTCTTCGCGGGTTCGTATCGCCCGCAAACCTGGCAGTCGCGTCGAGAGACGCGGCTGCCGACTTGTTGAAAATCGCCCGTGGGGCGGGTGAAAAATGGAGTGGGCGATGACCGACTTTACGATTGAAGCGGAAAGCATGCAGCTGGACGGGTATCAGGCCCAGTTTAACAGCTCAGACGCTTCCAACGGCGGATATGTGCAGACTTGGGGCACTGGATCCGCGACGACGACTTTCGACGCGGCGCCAGGCACCTACAGCCTCGATCTCAGCGTGTTCGACGAGTGCGACGGCGCATCCAGCATCGACATCGTCGTGAATGGCGAGGTCGTCGAGACGATCGTTCTCGATCAGGGCCAGTCCGGCAATTACATCTATGGCACGCTGACGACGGTTACGGTTGACGGGATCGAACTGGCGGAAGGCGATACGCTCACCTTCGTCGGTCATCGCGACGCCGGCGAGCCGGCGCGTCTCGACAAGGTGGATTTCACGCTGACCGCGCCAGCGGAGGTCGATCCGGCCCCGGGCGAGTGCGTGACGCTTCTCGAAGAAGACTTCACCGCCGACGGTTCCTACACCTTCATCGATAACGACTTCCGCCTTGTGAACGGCCTCGCCGAGACCAATGGCTGCGACGACGGCTCCATGGTGTTCCAGGAAGTGAGCCTCGACGGCTTCTCCGACGGCATGATCGAGTTCGACATCTGCACGCTTGGCGGCAGCTTCGAAGAGTGGGGCACGCAGTACGGCGACCTCTTCACCGTCTCCCTCATCGATCAAAACGGCAACGTCGTCGTTCTCGACAGCTTCAGCGGCGATGGGGCCAGCCTCACGAGCGACAGCACCGGCAACCAGATCACGACGGCTGTGCAGACGCTCGACTACGAGGTTCCGGAAGGCGTCACGTCCTTCCAGCTGGTGTTCTCCTCCAGCATCTCCGCCTACAGCGAGAAAATCGGCATCGATAACCTGTCGATTACCGGCAAGGCCGACGCGGCCCCGGTTCTCGACGCGGTGGACGACGTCATCAACGTCTTCGAGACTGAAGAAGACGGCGACGTCGACGGCAATGTTCTCGCCAACGACACGAACGAGCTCGGGCCGCTGGCGGTCCTCGCGGTCAACGGCGAAACGGCTTCCGTCGGCGAGTGGATCGATCTGGCCGAAGGCGGCCGCGTGCGTCTGCTCGAAAACGGCGATCTCGACTTCGACGCCAACGACGAATTCGACGCGCTGAACGCCAATGAATTCGACCAGGTGACCTTCACCTACCAGATCGGCGAGATGCAGGAAGGCGCTCCGGCGTCCTACGAATGCCTGTTCTTCGAAGATCAGCCCGCAGGCGCGCTCATCACTGACCAGTACGTGGCCAATGGCGTGCGCATCTCCAGCGCCAATTCCAACAATCCGGTCATGATCTTCGACACGAACAACCCGACCGGCGGCGACTGGGATCTGGCGACCGCCAATCTCGGCAACGTCCTGATCCTCTCCGAGGACCGCGACAGCGACGACCCGGACGATAACGCGGGCGGCGGCACGTTCATCTTCGAATTCGACCGTCCGGCCGATCTGGAGAGCCTGCGCTTCCTCGACACGGAAGAGCCGCAGCCGGAAGTCCGTCTCTACAATGAAGACGGCGACCTGATCGCGACCCTGCAGGGCCCGGTCACCACCGATAACGGCCAGGAGACGCTGAACATCAACGTCGACGGCGTCTCGCGCATGGAAGTCGAGATCCAGGGTTCGGGCGCGCTCGACAACCTGGTCTACAACCTGCCCGAGGTTCCGGCGGTCATCCTCGGCGACGAGGCGACGGTCACGGTCAACATCGAGGGTCTGGACGATCCGAACACCGCGCCCGACGCGGCTGACGACGCCTTCGTCACGGATGAGGAAACCGCCGTCAGCGGCAACATCCTCGCCAACGACAGCGATCCGGAAGACGATCCGCTGACGGTCACCGACGTCAGCTTCGGCAATGTCGGCGAGGCGACCTCCGTCACCACCGACAGCGGCGACTTCACCGGTCAGCTGACGGTCGGCGCCGACGGCTCCTTCTCCTTCACGCCGGATGCGGGGCTCGACGCCCTGCCCGCCGGCGCGGTCGAGACGGTGACGTTCTCCTACGAGATCTCCGACGGCAACGGCGGGACCGACACGGCCACCGTGACGGTTACGATCAACGGCCTGAACGAAGGTCCGCTGGCCGCTGACGACGCGGCGACCACCGACGAAGCGTCCGCCGTCTCCGGCAACGTAATCGACAACGACAGCGACCCGAACGGCGACGCCCTGACGGTCTCTGACGTCGATTTCGGCAATGTCGGCGAGGCGGCCACCGTCTCCACCGACAGCGGCGACTTCGAAGGCTCGCTGACGATCAACGCCGACGGCTCTTACGAGTTCGTTCCGGGCGCGGGCCTCGTCGCCCTGCCCGTCGGCGCCACTGAAACCGTCACGGTCGTGTATACGATCGACGACGGCAACGGCGGCGCGGACACCGCGACGCTGACCATCACCATCGAAGGCGTGAACGAAGGCCCGGTTGCGGTCGACGACGCGGCGACGACGGACGAAGCGACCCCGGTCTCCGGCAATATCCTCGCCAACGACAGCGATCCGAACGACGATCCGCTGACGGTGACCGAAGTGTCCTTCGGCCAGGTTGGGACCGCCACCTCCGTGAACACGGACAGCGGCAACTTCTCGGGTCAGCTTCTGGTGCTCGCCACCGGCTTCTACAGCTTCGTTCCGGACGCCGGCCTCGCCGCGCTGCCGGTCGGCGCCACCGAGACCGTCACGGTCGACTACACGATCGACGACGGCAACGGCGGCACGGACATCGCGACGCTGACCATCACCATCGAAGGCGTGAACGAAGGCCCGGTTGCGGTCGACGACGCGGCGACGACGGACGAGGCGACTGCGGTTTCCGGCACGGTTCTCGACAACGACAGCGACCCGAACGGCGACGCCCTGACGGTCTCTGACGTCGACTTCGGCGCGGTCGGCGAGGCGGCCACTGTCTCCACCGACAGCGGGAACTTCGAAGGCTCCCTGACGCTGAACGCGGACGGAACCTATACCTTCGTCCCGGGCGCGGGCCTCGTCGCTCTGCCCGTCGGCGCCACTGAAACCGTCACGGTCGAGTACACGATCGACGACGGCAACGGCGGCACGGACACCGCGACGCTGACCATCACCATCGAAGGCGTGAACGAAGGCCCGATTGCGGTCGACGACGCGGCGGTGACGGATGAAGAGACCGCCATCACCGGCGACCTCTTCACCAATGACAGCGATCCGAACGGCGACGACCTGACGGTGACTGCGGTGACGTTCGGCGATGTCGGGGCGACCACCACGGTCTCCACCGACAGCGGGAACTTCTCCGGTCAGCTGACAGTCAACGCCAACGGCGCGTTCAGCTTCGCGCCGGACGCCAATCTCGACGCGCTGCCCATCGGCGCGGTTGAGACGGTGACCTTCGACTACACGATCGACGACGGCAACGGCGGGACCGACACGGCCTCCGTCACCATCACGATCAACGGTCTGAACGAAGCGCCGGACGCTGCGGACGACGAGAACTCGACGGACGAAGCGACCCCGGTGGCCGGCAACCTGCTGGACAACGACGACGATCCGAACGGCGACGACCTGACCGTCACCGAGGTGACCTTCGGCGATGTCGGCGCCGCGACCGCTGTCTCCACCGACAGCGGGAACTTCACCGGCACGCTCACCGTGAACGCGGACGGCTCCTATGAGTTCGCTCCGGGCGACGACCTGAAGGCCCTGGCCCTCGGCGATGTCGAGACGGTGTCGTTCTCCTACACGATCGACGACGGCAACGGCGGGACGGACACGGCGAATGTCGTGATCACCATCAACGGTCTGAACGAAGATCCGACGGCGACCAACGATCTTCTCGTCACCGACGAGGAGACCGCGATCTCCGGCAACATCGTCACCGACGACAACGGGAACGGCGTCGACAGCGATCCGAATGGCGACAGCCTGACTGTCAGCTCCGTCTCCTTCGGCCCGGTGGGCGCGGCGACCGAGGTCACCACCGACAGCGGGAACTTCACCGGCACGCTCACCGTGAACGAGGACGGCTCCTATGAGTTCGTTCCGGGCGCGGAGCTCGACACCCTGCCGCTCGGCGCGCAGGAGACCGTGACCTTCACCTACGCCATCGACGACGGCAACGGGGGCGGCGACACCGCTTCGGTCACGATCGAGATCAACGGCCTTAACGAGCCGCCGGTCGCCAACCCGGATGAGATCATGATCGGCTCGTCCGATGAGATCGGAACCGGCGACGGCGCCGAGGAGATGCTCAACGTCCTCGACAACGACGGAGACCCGAATGGCGACGCCATCACCGTCGTCTCCTTCGAAGGCGCGGCGGCGGGGACCACCGCCACCGTGACGACGCAGGGCGGACGTTCGGTCGACATCAAGATCAACGCCAACGGCTCCGTCAGCTTCGACGCCGACGGCCAGTTCGCCGACCTGCCCTCGGGCCAGGTGGACGAGTTCACCGTCGACTACGTCATCGAAGACATCCATGGCGACACCGCCGCCTCCACCCTGACCATCAAGGTCGAGGGCGAAGGCGACAGCGGCTTCGGCGAGAGCATCAACATCGTGTTCCTCGTCGACGCGAGCGCCAACATGTTCGACACTACGCCGGGCGTGAACACGGGCGTCTTCCTGACGGACGACACCGAGAAGACGATCGAGACGGAGGCGTTCGATCTCACGCCGGGCGATGGCTCCATCGACGTGAACATGAACCCGGGCGCCGACGCCGCAGCGAACACCGCGTTCGATGCGTCTCTCCTGCTCGTTGAGCAGTTCCGGGCCGATCTCGCTGATCGCGCGCCGAACCTCGACATCGACCTGGGGGTCGCCAGCTTCGTGAACGACGGCGACGGCTCGTCCTTCGAGTTCTACAAGAACGGCGACAGCCTCGTCTTCGACCAGAGCTCGAACATCACCAACGCTTTCGCGGCGGATGATGGGCCGGACGTGGCGTCCTTCAGCACGCTGAGCGGCGCGTTCACTGCGGCGAACATGTTCTTCTCGGAGAGCACGAACGACGACGGCTCTGAGGTCACCAACCTCGTTTACGTCCTCTCGTCGGGCAACGGCTTCATCGACGCCCCCATCGACGGCGCCGAAGGCGACGAAGGACCGGCGATCGTCGAAGCCTCCACCCTGTTCACCGGGTTCGAGGCGACGGCGCAGATGGTCTCCTTCGAGGACATCGGCATCTTCAACCCCTTCGCCGGAGCCCTCGCGGGCATCGCCGGAGTGGTCGGGGCGCCCACGGCGGTTGAAGCCGCGGTCGCGCTCACCGAAGACGGTTCGCTGCGCGACTTCCTCGATGCGGAGCAGACGCAGATCGGCGTCAGCCTCGACGGCGGCGGCGACGACGACGAAGGCGGCTTCGGCGAAGGCGACGGCGGCTTCGGCGGCGACGACGGCGGCTTCGGCCTCTAATAACGCCGCCGCCCGCCTTCACCGGCGGGCGGCGTCCGAGTTGGATCGCTCACTTGGGGCTTAGAGCGATCTGGGAGCGGCGCACCGGGGACTGTGCGCCGCTCTTTCTATTTCGGAGTTACTCCGGCGCGGTCGCCGCCATGGCCGGACGCGCGAGAAACGCCTCGCCCCAGGCCGCGAGTTTGGTGCGTCCGTCGCGCCAGTCGCTCCAGCCCCCCATCTCAGCCCGGAAATCGAGATACCCTAGCGCGCAGCCGACGCCGATCTGCGCCGCCGACAAGGGGCCGTTCAGGTGGTCCATCCACTCCGCCTCAACCGCGTCCAGCCCGCGCGCGACCTTGGCCGCCTGCGCCCCCGTCCAGGCGGCGGAGCGCTCGCCCTCCTCCCGGCAGCGCACCTCGTAAACGCAGAGCACGCCCGCATCGAGCATGCCGTCCGCATGGGCCTCCAGCGTCAGCACGTCCCAGACGGCGTCGCCTTCCGGATAGAGGCCGAGGCCGAGTTTCGCGTCGAGATATCGCGTGATCACCCGGCTGTCGTAGATCGTGCGCCCGCCATCCATCAGCGCCGGGATCTTGCCGATCGGGTTAGCCGCGGTGACGTTGTCGTTCGGCGCGGTCGGAGCGCCGAAGCCGTCGATCAGCTCGACCTCTCCCGCTTTTCCGGCCTCTTCCAGAACCACCATGACCTTGCGGACAAACGGCGACGGACGCGCATGCAACAGCTTCATCGGATTTCCTCCCCTTTTGCGGATTTGCGTCGGGAGAGACGATGCCGTCGCGGCGCGAAACGCAAGGGACGTTCTTGAGCTGCGGCTCAGATTGGAGGCGTCTGGAGCCATCCGGCGGCCAGTACCAGTGGTGTCGGCCCACCGGTTTTCTAGTTTGCCGAAAAACTCGCAACATACTGATCTTAATTATTTTTCTTTACGTTCAAAGGAACCTGGACGGACTGGAACACTGACATAGGCGAGCGCGTTGAGGAGCGACGCCACCCTCGGCGCCTCGCCAGTTTCACTGAGTTTCCCGCCGCTCAGCCGTCCGCGTCAGTCGACGCGCCGCATCCTGATCCGCGTCAGACCCGCCGCATCGAACTCGACGCCGCGCCCTGCGACCCAGATCGTGCGCTTCCAACGCCCTGCGGCGCCTGCGCGCGCGCCGTCGGCGCTCCGCTCGAAATCGGTCTCCAGACCTTCGTCGAGATCGTCCATCACGTGCTCGCGCCAGACATCGCGCGGCCCCGCCTCCCGCTGACGTCGCGCCGCCCACCAAGCGACGGCGGCGACCGCGCCGAACTGGGCGGCTTTGATGGCGATGGGCGCGAGTGGCGCTGGCATGAGCTGGTCCTCCCCGGTTTTCTTATAAATGGGGCCTCTCTCAGGCCGCGCAAGCGTCCCTCAGGCCGGCGGATCGGCCATCAGCGCGGCGAGAGAGGCGATTTCCGACCCGATTTCGGAAGTTTTCATCCCCTCGACTGCGCCCTGACGCGCCTCATCCGCCTTATTCTGCCCTAGCTTCCACGTCCCATCGACGCTTTCGATGGTCATCTCGATCGGCGCGATCATCCGCATCATGCGATGGAGCGCCTCTTCGTCCATCTTCTCCGTCTTCCAGATCGGCTTCGGCGCCAGCCGCGCTTCGAACTGGCCGGAGAGCTCATCCGCATGGGCGCGCATGCCCGCCTCGTCCGCCAGCCGCACCTCTCCCCTCAGGTGCACGGCGACGTAGTTCCAGGTCGGCACCTGATCGTCGACCCCGTACCAGTCGGGGGAGACATAGGCGTCCGGCCCGCTGACGATCATCGCCGCCGTGCGCGGGCCGTCGCGCAGGGCGCGCCAGATCGGGTTCGATTTCACGATATGCGCCATGATCGCCTCGCCGTCCTCCGCGAGAACGAAGGGGATGTGGGAGATCAGCGGCGCGTCGTCGCCAACCACCGTGAGGACGCCAAAAGACCGCTCGCGCGCGAAGGCGAGGTTGCGCGCGGCGTCGACGCCGCGAAAGGCGGGGTTGGGGTGCATCAGCGCCTCCCTAGAATATCTCGGATCATCTCGACGAACGGCCGGAGCGCGCCCCGGCGGGACCGGATCGCCCACGCGGGCCGCCAGGCGAGGGATGTGCGCGGATCGCGGCCGGTCGGCGGCCCCTCGCCCGAGATTTCGCGCAAAGACGCCCGAATTTCAGCGTCGGTCAGGTGGATCCTGTCGCGGTAGCCGCTCATACCTCGTCGGCGAAGTGCTTCATCGTCATGCGGATCGGGTTCGGCGCCGCCTGCCCCAGCCCGCAGATGGAAGCGTCCTCCATCACCTTGCAGAGGTCCTCCAGAAGCGGCTGATCCCAGGCGTCCGCCTGCATCAGCTTCACCGCCTTTTCGCAACCGACCCGGCAAGGCGTGCACTGACCGCAGCTTTCATCCTCGAAGAAGCGGAGCATGTTCAGCGCCGCGTCCCGCGCCTTGTCCTGATCCGACATCACCACGACGGCGGCGGAGCCGATGAAGCTCCCATGCGGCTGCAGCGTGTCGAAGTCCAAAGGCACGTCGTTCATCGAAGCGGGAAGGATGCCCGAAGACGGCCCGCCCGGCTGGTAGGCCTTGAACGCGTGCCCCTCCAGCATGCCGCCAGCGGCTTCGATGATGTCCGTGATGGTGGAGCCCGCGGGCAGGAGATGCACGCCCGGGTTCTTCACACGGCCCGAAACGGAGTAGGAGCGCAGCCCCTTCCGCCCGTTCCTCTCGACGGAGGAGAGGATCTCGCCCCCCTCCCGGCAGATGCGGGCGATCCAGTGCAGCGTCTCGACGTTATGGACCAGCGTCGGGCGTCCGAAGACGCCGACCTGCGCCACGTAGGGCGGGCGATGGCGGGGCATGCCGCGCTTGCCTTCGATCGATTCGATCATCGCGCTCTCTTCGCCGCAGATATAGGCGCCCGCGCCCCGGCGAAGGTCGATATAGCCCGCCTCGACGATCCCGGCCTCCTCCAGCGCCGCGATCTCGCAGGCGAGGATTTCCAAGACGGCGGGATACTCGTCCCGCATGTAGATGAAGCACGTCTCCGCCTCGACCGCCCAGGCGGCGATCAGCATGCCTTCGAGGAAGAGATGCGGCTTCCGCTCCAGATAGTAGCGGTCCTTGAACGTCCCCGGCTCGCCCTCGTCGCCATTGACGGCGAGGTAGCGCGGCCCTTCAGCCGCCCGCACGAAGGACCATTTGCGCCCTGACGGGAAACCGGCGCCGCCGAGCCCGCGGAGACCGGAGGCGAGGACTTCATCCTGCACCTCGTCCACGGTCTTCGCGCCGCCGCGCAGCGATTTCAGCGCCTCATAGCCGCCCTTCGCCGAATAGGCGGCGTAGTCCTGATAATCGGGCATATGCGCATGGGTGTCGTCCGCCGCGATGGCGGCCTGAACCTTCTCCGGCGTCGCATGGTCGATGTGGTTGTGGCCGATCTCCAGCGTCGGAGCCGTGTCGCAGCGGCCCATGCAGGGCGCGCGGACGACGCGAACCTCGGATGGGTCCAACCCCTCCTCAAGCGCCGCTTTCAGCTCCTGCGCGCCCGCCAGCTCGCAGGAGAGGCTGTCGCAGACCCGGATGGTCAACGCGGGCGGCGGGGTCTCGCCCTCCTTCACCACGTCGAAATGCGCGTAGAAGGTGGCGACCTCGTAAACCTCCGCCTGCGCGAGGCGCATCTCTTCGGCGAGCGCCCGCAGATGGGCGGCGGACAGATGCCCGTATTCGTCCTGAATGAGATGCAGATGTTCGATCAGGAGGTCCGGGCGACGCGGCCGATCGCCGAGCAGCGCCCGCACCGCCGCCATCGCCGCATCGTCGATCTGACGGCCTTTCGGCGTCTTGCGGCCCTTGCCGCGGCCTGATTTCCAAACGCCTTCGCGATCATCCAGCGCCATCGCGCGATCCTCCCCCGAGAGTGATGAGGCAACGTAGCCAGCGCCCCCCGCGCTGTCGATCAAGCCGCGACCGGCCTTCGCGAATTTCCGACATCTGGCCGCATCCGGCGCCCGCCCGACGCTACAGAGGTTTCCTATCGTGGACTTATTTCGGAAAATTGGGCATTTTATTGAGATTGGTGAGTTTTTCAGGGTCCATGCGTGCGAAAGGGAACGTGGATCGTCGCGGCGTCACTGCCCTTTTGCGCCGCAGCGGCCTTCGCTGCGGCGGACGATGTCGTGTCCTTTGACGAATGGATGTCGCTCACCGAAGGGCGGATCGTCCACTACGCCATCGACGGAAAAAACGCCGGCAAGGAATACTACCATATCGGCGGCGGCTTCTCCGTCTTCGTCGCGCCGGACGGGTCTTGCGTCGAAGGGCCATGGGCGCACACCGATGGACGCTTCTGCTTCTGGTATGGCGCTGACTTCCAGTGCTTCTACCACAAGCGCCGCAACGGCTCCCTGATCTCCCAGCCCGACACGGGCGGACAGGTTCAGGTCATCACCGAGATCACGGATGGCGAGCCGCTCTTCTGCGCGCCGGGCTGAGCCGGCGCGCAAAGCTCATAGCGATCAGAACTGGAACTCAGCGCCCATCGAGATGGTGAAGCTGTCCAGGTCGAACTGCGGATAGTTGCTGTCGCGGATGAAATAGCTCGCCTTGGAGACCAGCGACCAGCCATCCCACAGATAGGCCGTGTTCGTCAGGCCGACCCTGAACTCCACATCGTCGCGCGAATTGGAGTTGCCCACGGAAGGGGAGGCGAAATCGCGATAGTTCGCGGCGATCTCGCCCTGGAGCATCCAGCGGCGGGAGGCGAAGTCCATCTCGCTGTCGTAAAAGAACCGCGCGATCCCGCGAAGGCCGATCTCGAAACTGTCGGAGGCGTCGTTATTGCTTCCGCTGACGGCCTCGTAGTCGCCCCGCAGTTCTCCAGTCAGAACCAGCTCGTCGCTATAGAAATAGTTCAGCCCGGCCTTGGCGCGGAAGTTCAAGCCATCCAGGTCGGTCGGGAAGAAGGCGGGGGCCAAAGTCGGCTCATGGTGGTCGCGATAGAAGATCTTCGCATCGCCATAGACCGCCATGGTCTGATCGATGGTGTTGGTGACCTCCGCCCCGACGCCGATCGTCGACTGCAGCGGATCGTTGCCGTAGCGCACGTGGTCCAGTTCGACATACGGCCTCACCTTGACCCCAAACCGGTCGTCGTCGACCGACAGGCGCGGCCCGGTGCGCGCGACGATGGCGGCGATGTTGCCCTCACTCACGTCGAAATAGGATGTCGAGAGCGCGACGAAGTCAGTCCGCCACTCGTCGCCCGTCGCCGTGCCGAGATCGTTGATGATCGAAAGCTGCCCCGTCAGCGTCACGCCGACGTCGTCCTGGTCTCCGATGCCCGGCGTGGTGGACCGGAAGACCAGATCGTTCAGCAGGAAATCAGCCGAATCGGGCCCGTTGTTCGCGTTCGTCGTGTACTGCAGCGCAACGCCCACCTTGCCGGTCACCAGCGTCGTCTGCGTGCGGCGATCGATCTCTTCGATGAACTCCGCGCTCTTGGCCTGAAGATCCGCGCCAGCGTCCGGATCGCTCGCCACCTCGTCGAAGTAGAACCGCGCGACCGGATAAGAGCCGATGCGGAAATAGGAGGCGCCGAGCTCCAGCTTCACCCGCGGGAAATCGGGGCGATAGATCAGAATGCGCTCCAGCGTCGTGATCGCCGCCTCGTAATCCTTCAGCCGGACCGAGATCAAAGCGTATTCCAGCATCAGATCGACATTGTCCGGCGCCGCGAACATCTCCTGGAAGACCGCCGACTGCTCGGCGCGCAGGGCGTCGATTTCGGACGCCGCCTGCGCGTTCGCCTGCGTCGCCGCGCTCGCGGCCACCGCCGCCGCCAGACCGGCGGCCAGAATGTGGTTGGTTTTCATTGCTCGCCCTCTGCCCCTCTTAGTCCCCGGATTCATGCGCTTATGGATTCTGCACTAGCAGGTTGCCCGCATCGATCAGGCTCTGCGCTGTCGCGCCGCTCGCCTCCGGCACCTCGGGAATGTCGAATGTGCCGTCCACGCCCAGGATCGTGTCGCCATTGGCGTCGATCAGCGGCGCCGGCGAATCGAAGTAGTCGAGGATGAAGAAGCCGCTGGCCCGCCCTCCATCGACGATCAGCTCGCCCTCGGAAATCCCGCCGAGCGCGGTCGGATCGACCCCGACGAACTCCCCGGCCTCCATGCGTAAAGCCAGCAGGTCCCCCGCCACGTTCTGCGCCGGATCGGCGGCCCCCGCGTCGAACGGGAAGCCGATGGACGCCGCGCCCTCGCCCGTCGTCATGTTCAGCGCGATGAAGAGCGACCCGTCGTCGAACGGCACGAAATTAAAACCCATCGCCCCTTCGATCGCGACGTTGCCCGAATAGAGCCCGACGAAAGCGACCGCGTCAGTGGCTGATCCAAGGTCGTCCATAAAGCTGTCGATGATCTCGACCTCGGCGAATTCCTCCGTCGGCACGACCTCGAAATCGACGGCGAGATCGCCGAAGTCTCCGCCCTGCTGTTCGCCGGATGTCGAGAACGGCGCGGCATCCAGGATGTCCTCGTTGCCGGAAACCTGGCCGGTGATGCCGCCCGCCGCGCCTTCGACCGACGCGGGGGTCGGAATGCCGCCGCCCCCCGAGCCCGTCGCTGCGGCGCTGAACACGGCGGCGACGATTTCAGAGGTCGCGATGCCGAGATACTGGATCGCGCCGGTGTCCAGAACCTGCGCGAGCCCGCCCTGCTGCGTGATCGTCAGCTGCTCCGTCGCCGTCTGGATCGTCGAAGAGATGCCGGCGACGTGCATGTAGATCGTCCCCGTGTCGGAGACGCTGATATTGCCCATGCCGCCCCGGATGCCGATCGTCGCCGAAGGCGTGTTGATCGTCGCGGGGGAGCCCTTTGTGATCCGCCCCCCGATCATCCGCATCGCGCCGCGCGCGACCGTCAGGCCGATGGAGCCGGTCTCCGTCGCCGGGTCGTAGACGTATTGGTCGAGCACGATGCTGGAGTTCGGCGCGATCGTCAGCGACGTCTGGTCGAGGAACAGAACCTGCCCTCCGCCGTTCTCGCTGGTGTCGAGCCGCTCGTTCGCGACGAGGCGCTCGTTGATGAAGACGGGCCGGGCCTGCTCCGCCGGGCGCACGCCCGTCATGTCGCGGTTCACGGCCGCAAGCACCCCGATCTCCGCTGCGGCCGTATCCGGTTCCAGCGCCATAAGCGCGAACGGCATAGCCAAAGCGGCGAAAGCCGCGCCTGAGTTAAGATAACGAAGCATGTGCAGCCCCCAAGTTGCGCAGTCAGCGAATCATAGGGCGACCCGCCGAATGTGGCAAGGAATCACAAGATCGCCGCGAAGTCTCCGCAATCGCCGATGCGACCCCCGCGTCTCTTGCACAGCGTGAACAACACCACATCGAGATCATTGAATTTTTACGTTTCTAAGCGCAAAAGGCGCGCGATTTCGTCTTCGCGGCGCACAGGCCGCGCCCTAACCGATAGGATCCGCCGCCCATGTCCGCGAACACCGCGCCCATCCCCGAGCTGTACGTCTCTCCCGAGAGCGCCGCGAAACTGAAAGCGGAGGCGGGCGATCTGCCGTCCTGGGACCTCACGCCGCGCCAGATCTGCGATCTGGAGCTCCTGATGAACGGCGGCTTCAACCCGCTGAAAGGGTTCCTCGGCGAAGCCGACTACGACAGCGTGGTGGAGACCATGCGCCTTACGGACGGCGCGCTCTGGCCCATGCCGGTGACGCTGGACGTCTCAGAAGACTTCGCCGCGAAAATAGGCCCCGATCAGGACATCGCGCTGCGCGATCAGGAAGGCGTCATCCTCGCCATCATGTCGGTCTCCGACAAGTGGACGCCGAACAAGGCGAACGAGGCGGCCAAGGTCTATGGCGCCGATGACCTCGCCCATCCGGCGGTGAACTACCTCCACAATCAGGCGGGCCCGGTTTATCTCGGCGGCCCGATCATGGGCGTCCAGCAGCCGGTCCATTACGACTTCAAGGCCCGCCGCGACACGCCGAACGAGCTGCGCGCCTTCTTCCGCAAGCTCGGCTGGCGCCGCGTCGTGGCGTTCCAGACCCGCAACCCGCTCCACCGCGCCCATCAGGAACTGACCTTCCGCGCCGCGCGCGAGGCTCAGGCGAACCTCCTGATCCACCCGGTCGTCGGCATGACCAAACCGGGCGATATCGACCACTTCACCCGCGTGCGCTGTTACGAGGCGGTGCTCGACAAATACCCCGCATCCACCACTCACATGTCGCTCCTCAATCTGGCGATGCGCATGGCGGGACCGCGGGAGGCGCTCTGGCACGCCCTGATCCGCCGCAACCACGGCTGCACCCATTTCATCGTCGGACGCGATCACGCCGGGCCAGGCAAGAACTCGGCGGGGGAGGATTTCTACGGTCCCTATGACGCGCAGGATCTGGTGACCGAATACGCCGACGAGATCGGCATCGAGATGGTCCCCTTCAAGCACATGGTCTACGTGCAGGAGCGCGCCGAATATCAGCCCGCCGACGAGGTGGCGGACGGCGCGACCGTCCTCAACATCTCCGGCACCGAGCTGCGTCGGCGTCTGCAGGAGGGGCTGGAGATCCCCGAATGGTTCTCCTTCCCCGAGGTGGTGGAGGAGCTGCGCAAGACCAAACCGCCACGAGCCTCGCAGGGCTTCACCGTCTTCTTCACGGGCCTATCGGGCTCCGGCAAATCGACCATCGCCAACGCGCTCATGGTCAAGCTGATGGAGCTCGGCGGCCGCCCTGTCACGCTTCTGGACGGCGACGTGGTGCGCAAGCACCTCTCCTCTGAGCTCGGCTTCTCGAAAGAGCATCGCGACATCAACATTAAACGCATCGGCTATGTCGCCAGCGAGATCACCAAGAACGGCGGCATCGCGATCTGCGCCCCCATCGCCCCCTACACGGCGACCCGGCGCTCCGTGCGCGAGATGATCGAACAGTTCGGCGCCTTCATCGAGGTCCATGTCGCGACCAGCGTCGAGGAATGCGAACGGCGCGACCGCAAGGGTCTCTACAAGCTGGCGCGCGAGGGCAAGATCAAGGAATTCACCGGCATCTCCGACCCTTACGAAGCGCCAGAGACGCCGGAGCTGCGCGTCGACACGATCAACGTCTCCCCCGACGACTGCGCCCATGACGTGATGCTCAAGCTGGAGAGCATGGGCCTGATCGCGGGCTGAGGCAGCTCCAGACCAAGTCGCGAGAAGGCCGCCCCGAGGCGGCCTTTTTCTTTTCAGCGAAGGCTGCGCGCGTCGAACAGCTTCAGGCTCTCCAGCAGGATCGCGACGTCTTCGTCGTAATGTCCCGTGATGCTCTCATGCGTGGTGAAGGTCACCGCTGCGGCCAGCGTATCCGTGTAGCTGACGTAATATCGGGTGCGGAACTTGGGAATTTCGCTTTCGAATTGCGCTCCGTAAACCCACTCGCGACCCCGCGTCTCAAAGGTCGACACCTCCTCCACCACCGACATTCGCTTTGCGCCCCGAACCGGACGCGGGGTGCGGAGATGCTCGATATAGGCGTCGCGATCATCCCGTGCGCCGCGCAGTTTCGCCCCGACGATCATCAAGGCCCGCAGCCCGTCCGGCGGCCTCTCGCGCGGCTCGCAGAGAAACTCCGTTCCCTCCCGATGGCAGTACCAGCGGTCCGGAATCGCGAACTCCATGTAGCTCGTATGAAAGTAGCGAACCGGCTTCGGCAGGAACGCTGTCGCGAGCGCCCATCCCGCCAAAGACAGAACGGCCAGAGTAGCGGCCATCGCGCTGAAGAAACGCAGCGCGTTCATGGCCGCATCGCCTCCGTCTCCGCCAGCCATTCGCGCATGAACGCGACCTCGTCGATGTTCCCGTCGGCTTCATAGGCCGACTGCGCCGTTCGCCCGAGAACGATGGCGCGCTCGAAGTCCGCCGCATCGCCAGCGCCCCGCGCCATGTCGATCCGCCATCGCAAGCGCGAAGCGAGCGCCGCCTGAAACAACTCTACTCCGCCGGTCTGTTCGAAAGCGGCGAACGTATCGACGGCTTCTCGCGCGACTATGGCCGCCGCATCGAGATCATCGGCGACAGCCAGCGACCACGCGAGACGACGGCGAAGCGCGCCGAGCTCCTTCATGAAAAGGTCATTCGCCGAGACGCCGAGTTCCAGTCGACCGGCCTCCTCGGTCGCCATCGCATCTATCGTCTTCTGGAGTAGGCTCCGCGCTGCTGCGCCATCTTCGACGCCTTCAAGATAGTCGACGACGTCCCAAACCAGCGCCTCTTGCCACCGGATCGCGTCACGCGGGCCGTAGCCTCGCCGGATCCGATCCAGCGCCATGAGACGGGTTTCGAGACCGGCGGCGTCCGTTTCGCCGGCCGTGAGCCAACGGCCCGTCGCTGCATGATGCCGATACTCCAGCGCGTTGAGATCATAGAGGAGCGCGGCATCCGCCGCTTCCCCGTCTGCGCCCACATCGGCGGGCAACTCGAACCGCGCGCGAAACGCGGGCCAGGCCTCCAGCGCCGCCAGCGCCGCCTCCACCCCAGCCTCGAAATAGACCGCGTCGATCTCCGCGATATGGCAGGACAGGCTCGGTCCGATCCGACCGCCCGCGCCCGCCTCGACCAGCGCCGCATAGGTGGCGCAGCCAATCGGATCCGCCGTCTCCGCCGCTTCGATGGCGTTGCCGACAGTCGCGGCGCTGAGGTCGAGCAGACGCCGCGCCTCGGCGTCTCGGTAGAGCGCATATCCGGAGAGCGCAGTCGCGAAGACCGCCGCCCCGGCGAGGCCGCCGCCGATCAGGCTAAGGCGATTGCGCCGGTTCTTGTCGTCCACCCGGCGAAGCGCGGGCATGGCGTCCGGCGGCAGATCATGGATGGTCGCGATCAGCGCCAACCAGTCGTCCCGCGCCCGTTCAGGCGGCAGCACGCCGTGAAGCCCGCGCAGATCGATCTGCTGCGCCAAGGGCATCCGGCCGAGAAGGTTGAAGGGCAATTCGGGAAAATCGTCGCCCTTCGCCAGAACGACGCGGATGTTCGAAAGGCCGTGGGCGGCCTCGTACTCCTCGAGCTCCCGCGCGCACCAGTCGGTCGAGACGCCCTCCCGCAACACGGACTTCGGGGTGGCGACGACCACCAGCCAGCGCGAGCCGAGCAGGGAGGGCCTGATCTCGTCGCGAAAGAAGTCCTCCGTCGCGCGGGCGTAGTGCTTGTCCAGATACACCTCCATTTTCCCACGCTGCGCGGGGAGACCGACATGGGACTTCTGGAGTTTCTGCTTGAACCGACGCGCGAAGCCTTCGCCGTCCTCGCGGCGATAGGAGAGGAACACGTCGTAGCGCCGTTCGACCATGCCGAACGCTATCGCATTTGGCTGAGACGCCGCAATTTCCGGGTGGGCGGTTCGGAAGAAGGCGGTAAGGTCGCGCGATGCCCAGCCTCGCCGTAGACACCCCGCTCGCCCGCTTCCGCGTCACCGAAACCGACGGCGCGATCACTGCGCTCGTCTGGTCAGGCGAGAGCGAAGGGGAAGAGACGCCGCTCCTCCGCGAAGCCGCCCGTCAGTTGACGGCCTACGCCGCTGGCGACCTAACCGATTTCGACCTGCCTCTGGCGCCCGAAGGCGGCGCCCTCCAGCAGGCCGTCATGGCCGAGATGCGCGCGATCCCCTTCGGCGAGACCCGCACATATGGCGAGATCGCCAAGGCGGTCGGCGCCGCGCCCCAGGCGATCGGCCAGGCCTGCGGAGCCAACCCGATCCCCGTCATCATCCCCTGCCACCGGGTCACGGGGACCGACTGGCTCGGCGGGTTTTCGGGAGACGGCGGGGTGGAGACGAAAGTCGCCCTTCTCCGCCACGAAGGCGCCTATTCTCTCCTGATCTGACAATGGAGGCCCCGATGGACCCCTTCCCCAAAGGCGGCGTCGCCGTCGTCACCGGCGCCGCCAGCGGCATAGGCCGCGCCGCCGCGAAGCGTCTCGCCGAAATGGAGATGCGCCTCGCCCTCGTGGACTTGCCCGGGCCGAAACTGGACGCCGCCGCCGCCGAGACCGGCGCCATGGCGATCGCAGCGGATCTCTCGGAGCCGGCGTCGATCGCCATGATCCGCGACCGCGTCCTCGCCGATCTCGGCGCGCCCGCCTTCCTGATGAACAACGCCGGCGCGCGGGAGGGCCGAACATGGGAAGGCGACCGCGCCCTCTGGCGCAAACTGATGGAGGTGAATTTCTGGGCCGTCGCTTCAGCCTGCGACGCCTTCCTTCCAGCCATGGGCGAAGCGGGCGGGGTCATCGTTAACACCGGCTCGAAGCAAGGGATCACCAATCCGCCAGGAACGCCGATCTACAACGTCTCCAAATCAGCGGTGAAGACCTACACCGAGGCGCTGGAGCACAAGTTGCGCGGCCGCGACGGCCCCCGCGTCTCCGCCCATCTCCTCATCCCCGGCTGGACCACTGTGGGCGACGCCGACCATAAGCCGGGGGCGTGGCTTCCGGAACAGGTGGTGGAGATGATGATCGCTGGCGTGCGCGTCGGCGACTTCCACATCCTCTGCCCAGACGACGAGACGACGCCCGAAATGGACCGCAAACGCATCCTTTGGGCCGCCGGAGACCTCACCGAAAGCCGCCCGCCCCTATCCCGCTGGCACCCGGACTGGAAAGCGCGAGCGGCGAAGGCCTGCTCCTGACCCCAGCCCATCGCTTTCCCCAAATACTCAAAGGCGGGCGCAGCCCGTCGCGGGCGAGGAGGCGGCTCCCGCAGGGAGCTCCGACGAGCCCGCCGCCACCGCTCGAGGCGTCAGCCGAAAGCAAACGCTCCCGCCGCTGCACGCGCCTTACGGCGCGCTTCGCGTTGGGCCGAGCGCCGCGGGTCGCTTCGCGACGTCGCGGCGGCGGCGCCTGGATGGGCGACGACAACGCCCGGCATCAGCGAGTATTTTTTGAGTATTTGGAGAAAGCGATGGCCGGACCGACAGGCTCAGATCGCCGCCTTCCGGCTCTCTTCGATGTAGATCTCGCGTAGCCGCGTCGCGATCGGGCCGGGCGCTCCATCGCCCACCGGAGCGCCGTCGATCTCGACCACCGGTGTCACGAAGGCGGAGGCGGCGGTGCAGAAGGCCTCGTCGGCGTCCTGCGCCTCTTCAATGGTGAAGGGGCGCTCCTCGACCTTCATCTGCGCCTCGGCCGCAAAGCGCAGAACGGCGGCGCGTGTGATGCCGTGGAGGATGTCGTTGGAGAGGTGCCGGGTGACGATCGCCCCGTCCTTCACGATGTAGGCGTTGTTCGACGTCCCCTCGTTGACGAAGCCGTCCTCCGTCATCCAGGCGTCGTCCTTGCCTTGCGCTTTCGCCTCCATCTTCGCGAAGGAGGGGAAGAGGAGCTGCACCGTCTTGATGTCCCGCCGCGCCCAGCGCTGATCCTCGATGGAGATGACCTTGAGGCCCGTCTTCGCCGTCGGCGCGTTCACCAGATCCTTCGCTTGGGTGAAGAGTACGATACCTGGCTCGCACTCCTCTCCCGGCCAGACGAAGTCCCGGTCGCCAGGAGCGCCGCGGGTGACCTGAAGATAGATCATCCCGTTGTCGAGATCGTTCCGCTCGATCAGTTCGCGGTGGATCGCCAGAAGCTCGTCGTCGTCGCAGGCGGGGCGCATCTTCAGCTCGTTCAGCGAGCGGTGGAGCCGCACCTTGTGCCCTTCGAAATCAACCAGCTTGCGGTCGATCACCGAGGTCACTTCATAGACGCCGTCCGCCATCAGGAAGGCACGGTCGAAGATCGACACCTTCGCCTCGCCCTCGGGCACGTAGTCTCCGTTCACGTAGCAGATGCGGCTCATGGCTCACCCCCAAAGTTCAGCGGCGGGCGGATGAACGCCCTCATTGTCGAAAACCAACGGCGCCTCGCGGTCGGCCGCCAAGAGTAAAGGTCCGTCGAGATCGGTGTAGGCCGCGCCCTGCGCGACCAGCGTCGCGGGCGCCATGGCGAGCGACGATCCGATCATGCAGCCCGTCATGATCTGGAAACCGGCCTTCATGGCGGCCTCTTTCAGCAGAAGCGCCTCAGTCAGTCCGCCGGTCTTGTCGAGCTTGATGTTGATCATGTCGTATTTGCCGACGAGGCCCGGCAGGGAGCGCCGGTCATGCGCGCTTTCGTCCGCGCAGACGGGCAGCGGGCGGTCGATGCCGAGGAGCGCGTCGTCCTCGCCGGCTGGCAGCGGCTGCTCCACCATGGCGACGCCGAGCTCCAGAAGGAGCGGCGCGATCTCCTTGTAGAGGTCGACGGTCCAGCCCTCATTGGCGTCGACGATGATCTTCGCCCCTGGCGCTCCTCGCCGCACGGCGCGGAGGCGGTCGAGGTCCTCCTGACCGCCGCCGAGCTTGATCTTCAGAAGCGGGCGATGCGCGTTCTCCGCCGCCTTCGCCTCCATCTCCTCGGGCGCCGCCAGCGACAGGGTGTAGGCGGTGATCTCCGGCTTCGGGGCTGGCAGCCCGGCGACCTCCCACGCCCGCTTGCCAAGCGCCTTCGCCTCCAGATCCCAGAACGCGCTGTCCAAAGCGAAGCGCGCGGCGCCCGGCGCCATCGCCTCCTGCAACCCCTTGCGGCGATGCTCCGGGTTGGCGGCGAGGAAGGTCTTGATGTCGGCGATCACGCCCTCGACCGTCTCGCCGTAGCGGGGATAGGGCACGCATTCGCCGCGTCCCCGGAACCCTTTCGATTCCACCTCCACCGTCACGACCCGCGCCTCCGTGCGCGAGCCGCGGGAGATGGTGAAGACCCCGGCGATGGGGAAGACGTCTTCGCGGACCTCCCAGGTGAGCATCAGTCGAGCGCATCCACCAGCTTGCCCGCGCCGTAGCGGAACGGGTCGGTCGTGGGCAGGCCCATCTCGGCCTCGACCTTGGCGAGATATTCGTTCGCCTCGTCCTCGCCCATGTGCTGGGTGTTCACCGAGATCGCGAAGCTCTTCACATCCGGGTTCACGACCTTCGCCAGCTCCTCCGCCAGCGGACGCAGCGCCGCGAGACCGGGGGTCACGTAATGCGGCAGCCCGCGCATATGCTCGCGGGTCGGCTCATGGCAGAGGACGAGGTAATCCGGCTGACCGCCGTGGATCAGCGCCATCGTGACGCCTGAATAAGAGGGGTGGAAGAGCGATCCCTGCCCCTCGATCAGGTCCCAATGGTCGGCGTCGTTCTCCGGCGTCAACACCTCGACCGCGCCCGCCATGAAATCGGCGACCACGGCGTCGAGCGGCACGCCGGAGCCGGTGACGAGAATGCCCGTCTGACCCGTCGCGCGGAAGGTCGCGTTCATGCCGCGGGCGCGCATCTCCTTCTCCATCGCGCAGGCGGTGTACATCTTTCCGCAGGAGCAGTCGGTGCCGACAGCGAGGATGCGCTTGCCCGAGCGTTTCTTGCCGTCGCCGATCGGGTACTGGACCTGCGGCAGGCGCACGTCGAAGAGGCTTTGCCCCGTCGCGGCCGACGCCGCCACGAGGCGCGGCTGGTTCTTCAGGAGGGTGTGGAGCCCGGCGGCGATGTCCATCCCCGCCTCCATCGCCTCGACGAGAACGTCCATCCAGCTTTCGGAGATGAGACCGCCCCGGTTGGCGACGCCGATCACCAGCGTCTTCGCCCCGGCGGCGACGGCCTCCGCGATGGTCATGTCGGTCATGCCCATGTCGGCGTTGCAGCCCGGAAGGCGCATCTGGCCGACGCTCGCGTCGGGGCGCCAGTCCTTGATCCCCTGGGCCACCTTGGCGGAGAGCGCGTCCGGCGCGTCCCCGAGGAACAATAGATACGGCTGCTGCAACATGAGTTTTCTCCCCTTCCCGGTCCGCGCGGAATTCCGCTTGTTTGGGGCCCGATAGTCAAGAAAGCCCATGTCGCAGGGGAAAGTTTGCAAGGATCGCCCGCGGACGATCCGCTTTCACCGTGCGATCTTGGGTGAAAGGCGAGAAGACTCGGCTTTCTTCGAAGAATATTCGAAGAAGCGCGCGCCACACGCTCGAAACATCCGCGTTCCAGCGCCGCTTTCGCAGAAATGGATCGGCCGCCGCCGCGTCGGAAGCCTCCGGCGCGGCGGCGGCCGTGGGCTCACATCGCCATGATCGGCGCGATTTCAACGCTGCCGCCGTTGCCGACGATTGGGCAGCCTTTGGCGATCTCGACGGCTTCAGCGGCGTCGCTCGCTTCCACGATGGAGTAGCCGGAGAGCGGGTTCGGGCCGCCGTCGTCGGCGACGCCCGAAGCGCTCACCGTCGTCGACTTGCCGACCGGCGCGCCCTCCTCCGACGCCGCGCCTTCGGGCATGGCGGCGAACCAGGCGTCCCACTTGGCCATCTCCTTGGCCCCCGCCTCGGGCGTCGAGGGGGTCGAGCCGCCGTGATAGGCGAAGATGTATCTGGGCATTGTCAGTCTCCTTTCGAGGTTGGTCTTCAGGCGAGAAGGCGTTCGATCTTGCGGAGGGCGGAGGTCCAGCCTTCGGTATGGTTGGCGGCGCTCTCGTCATCCGGGAGATCGGCGTGGGTGAGCGTGAAGACGGCGCCGCCCTCGGCGATCGGCGTCACCTCGAAGGTCACGCGGCTCTCCGGGCCGCGGCGGTCCGCCTCGTCATGCCAGCCCCAGGTGAAGGCGACGGAGCGGGGCGGATCGACCGCCTCCACCACGCCGGAGACCTTGAAGCGCGCGCCATCGGCGTTCGCCATGGTCGACGTCCAGGCCCCGGTCTTCGTCAGATCGACGTCGAGGACGGGGCAGGCCATCCCCTCCGGCCCCCACCATTTCGCGATATGCTCGGGGCGCGTGAGGTAAGCGAAGACGGTTGCGGCGTCGGCGTCGAAGCGCCGCTCGATGATCAGATCGCTCATTTGAGGTTCATCTCCCGTTTCATGGCCGCCTCCAGCCGGTCGAGGCTCGCCTCCCAGAACTCCCGATGGCTCATCGTCCAGGCGCTGATCGCCTGCACCGCTTCCGGGCGGACGGCGTAGAGGCGGCGCTGCGCGTCCACCCGCTGCTCGATCACCCCCGCCTCGCGCAGCACCTTCAGGTGGCGCGAGATCGCCGGCGGCGAGATGTCGGCGGTGGTCTGCAGCGCCCCGGCGCTCAGTTCGCCTTCGTTCAGAAGCCGCTCGACGATGGCGAAGCGGGTGGCGTCGCCGAGGGCGGCGAATGTGTTCGGCAGGTTCTGCATTTTGATTCCACTATTTGTTAATTAACAAATATGCGAATCAATGGAATACGTCAAGCCGCTCACAAGGAGAACGCGCGCAAGCGCGGCGCCCGGGCGCCGACCCTGTCTGCGATGTGAAATGAGAAAACGCCGATGGGGCGTCGGATCAGTCGGCGAAGACCTTCGCCCAGATCCACTGAACGAAGCTCAGCAGCGCGAACGCCGCCACGGCCCAAAGGACGATGTCGTAGGGGCCGAGGTCGAACCCGTTCATCCAGCGCCGCCAGAGATCGCCCGCCGGGCGGAGCGCCTCGATCCCGAAAAGCCCGTCGCGGCCCCACCAGGAAAACACCCAGAAGCGGGAGACGTAGGCGAGGATGGTCAAGAGGATTAGCGCGAGCAGCATTCCGACGATCCGGCGCATCAGATCGGCTCCACCGTTTCGGGATCGACCTTCAGGACCAGGAGATCGCCGCGACGTTCGATCTCGCCTTCCAGCGTCACGAAGGCGGCCATGTGGTCGAGCATATCCATCGTCAGCGGCCCGCCGTCCGGCCCCGCCATGAGGAGGAACGTCTCCCCCTCCACCGGCTTCGAGGAGACGAAAACCGGCGGCACCCCGCCGATCACGCAGAGGTTCGCGCAGGCCTTATGCGCGATCCCGGTTCCGGGCCGCATGGCGCCGGCGAGGCATTTGCCGTCGCACATCTCCCCCGCCAGCCGCCAGCGGCCGAGGGGTTCGGGCGCGGGGATCGCCGCGGCGTCGACTTCAGCGGGACCAAGGCCGTTCGCCCCGCCCCGCGCCTGAAGCATCGAGAGATCGCCGCGCGTCAGCAGAACGCCGGAGGCGACGGCCATCTGGCCGTCCAGCGGCGCCGCGCGGCCCTGCATCCCGCGCTTGCCGCCGCCGGAGATCATCAGCGTGGTTCCGGCGGGTATCTGTTCGCTCCCCTCAGTCACGTAGAGGAGGGGATAGGGATTGTTCTCCACCACCCCCGTCACCGTCTGGCGGCCGAAGTCGAAGCGGAAGCTGGCATCGCCCGGATCGTCCTGCCCCGTCCCCGCCGCATAGGCGAGAACGGCGAAGGCGGCGATCAAGACTGACGTGACGCCGATCAGGAAGACCCGCAATCGCGGCGGCATCGGAAAGAAGGCGACGAAGAACTCATCCTGTTTCATCTCATCCCTCCACCGGATCGACCGCCGTGCCGGGCGGGTTGGCCTTCGGGTTCACCTCGACCATCCCCTTCACCACGCGGATGGCGTAGGTCGGCACCCGCTCCGTGAAGGGCGCGGGGGAACGTCCGTTGCGCACGCTGTACTGGAACCCATGCCAGGGGCAGGTGACGCAGCCGTCGATGATCCGCCCCTCGCCCAGCGGTCCGTTCTGGTGAGCGCAGGCGTTGGAGATGGCGGACAAGAGCCCCTCATGCCGGAACACCGCGACCCGGTCGCCGGTGGAGAGCCGCGCGACCTTCGCCCGCCCTTCGAGGATATCCCCGGCGCGGCAGACGGCCTCCCAGGGCCCCGTGGCGCTCTCCGGGTCGTCCTTCGCGTAGGCGGCGGCGACGTGCAGTCCGGCGACGATCAACGCCGAGCCCCAGGCGATGTAAGGGAAGGTCATGTTCTGAAAGTCCTGCCCGACGCCCAGCGTCACATGGGCGACGACGGAGATATAGGCGGGATAGATCAGGTAATGCAGCGCCTTCCAGATGCGGGGCGTGAGGAACGAGAGCCAGAAATCATGGCTCGTCGTCGCCAGCACCGCGAGGGAGAGAAGCGCGAAGATCCCGAACGCCTCGAACGGGAAGCCCAGCACCTGATCGTAGGAGATGTTGGAGAAGAGCAGCGCCTCGAACTTGTCCGACGGCGAAAAGGCGAAATACCAGTTCAGCACGAAATAGAAGTGGCTGAGCGCCACGAAAAGCGTCATCACCCCGAAATGCCGACGGTTGTAGAGGAGCGGCAGGAACCGCCGGTCCAGCCGCGCGAGCGGGCCGATCATCAGGATGATGGTCATCATGAAGAAGGCGCAGGTGCCGAATGCGCGGGCGTTATGGATGTTCGCCGTCACGCCTCGTTCATGGCTGAGAAGTCCGGGGGCGAGCTCCACAAAGATATACAGGTAAATCCCGACGGCCAGCGCCAGCGCGAGATTGCACCAGTATTTGAACGGGTTCCACTGAACCGGGACGTATTTGACGCTCATTCAGGCGCCTCCAGCCGCACGGGCTCGAAGGCTTCGGGCCATGTCTGCTTCACGGCCATCCCCGCGACGATGATTGCGGGGATGGCGATGGCGAAGGCGAGCGCGGCGACACGATGCGACCGGCGCGGCGGGCGGTGGCGCTTCGCCCAGTCGTCGCGCCCCGTCTCCAGCACCGCCCAGCGCCAGAGCACCAGCGGCCAGATCAGGAGGACAGCGGGAAAGAGCAGCGGGCGGAAGACGTAAGCGCCCCGCGCGTTCTCGTCGATCCGGTCGATCCCGATGGTCAGGAAGACGGCGGCGACGGCGGCCCCGATCCACGCCCATATCTCGGCGAAGGCGATTAGCGAAGCGGCTGTCTGCATGCGATCCCTCGGCCTTTCTTCACGGCTCGTAGCGTCCCGTCTTCAGAGCGTCTTTCACATTAACGCAGCCGAGACGGATGCCGTTACTTTTTTCAAAAGATCGTCTCAGGAGGCGCCGCCCGCTTGGGGCGGCGCGGGAAACCGCCCAATCAAAGACGCGCACTATCAGCGCAACCTCGGCGTCGACGTCTTCGCGCGATGCTTCACCGAAACCCGCCGGGTCTCCAACCGAAGAAGACCTTGGTCACGTCTTCCTCAACATCCCAGGTCACGCGGCTCCCGTCCCGTATGAAGAGCGTATCGCCGACAGAGAGCGCGGCGACAGTTCCCGTCGCGTGATCGATAACGCGGCACTTGCCCGCCAGCACAGTCATCAACTCGTCGCCCTGCTCGGTGCAGTCGAAGACGCCTTTGGTGCAGCGCCAGATCCCCGTCCGCGTCGGCTGCCCCGGCCCGCCCGCGTCAAACCTGCCGGAGGCGCGGGGCGCCCCCTCCTTCACGACGTAGTCGGAGGCGGGGTTATCGAAGGGCCAGTCTTCGAGCGGCCCCACATCGTCGCCGGGTCGGTATTCGATCATCGCGCGCGTCTCCTCAGCATTCGGGCAGGTTCACGGCGAGCCCGCCCTGCGAGGTTTCCTTATACTTCTCCGACATGTCACGCCCGGTCTGGCGCATCGCCTCGATGCAATTGTCGAGCGGCATGAAATGCGTCCCGTCCCCCCGGAGCGCCAGCGAGGCGGCGCTCACCGCCTTGATCGCGCCCAGCCCGTTGCGCTCGATGCAGGGCACCTGCACCAGCCCGCCCACCGGGTCGCAGGTCATGCCGAGGTGATGCTCCAGCGCGATCTCAGCCGCATTCTCGATCTGCGCCGGGATCCCGCCGAGCGCCGCGCAGAGACCAGCGGCGGCCATGGCGGAGGCTGATCCGACCTCCCCCTGACACCCGACCTCCGCCCCCGAAATCGACGCGCGATGCTTGATCAGCCCGCCGATCGCGGCGGCGGTCAGCAGGAACTCCCGCTCCCCGTCCTTCGTCGCCCCGTGGCAGTGGTCGCGGTAATAGCGGAGCACCGCCGGCGCCACCCCCGCCGCCCCGTTGGTGGGAGAGGTCACAACCTTGCCGCCCGCCGCGTTCTCCTCATTCACCGCCATCGCGTAGACGGAGAGCCAGTCATTCGCGATATGCGGCTGGGCGAGGTTCATGCCCCGCTCCGCTATCAGCTGCTCATGGATCTTCTTGGCGCGCCGCTTCACCATCAGCCCGCCGGGCAATTCGCCCTCTTTCTCCAGCCCCCGGTCGATGCAGGCGTTCATCGCCGCCACGACCCCGTCGATCCGGCGGTTCAACTCCGGCGGGGTCAGCGCGACCTCTTCATTGGCGCGCTTCATCTGGGCGATGGTCTTGCCGGATTTCGCCGCCATCTCCAGCATCTCGGCGGCGGAGGAGAAGGGATGCGGCCACCCGGCCTCCTCCATCTCCGCTTCCACGCTTTCGCGCGTCTCGGCGGCCAGCTCCCGCGCCGTCATCACGAAGCCGCCGCCGACGGAATAATACGTCTCTTCCAGCGCCAGGTTGCCGGCGGCGTCGTAAGCCATCAGCTTCATGCCGTTGGCGTGACCGGGCAGAGCGGGGCCATAATCGAAGATCAGGTCCGCCTCAGGATCGAAAGCGAGCGGCGGCAGGCCCTCCGGCTCCACGGTCTTCTGAGCCGCGATCCGTTCCAGAATGCGCTCAGCCTCGTCTGGATCCACGTCGCGCGGGTTCTGCCCGGCGAGGCCCAGCGCCACCGCCCGGTCCGTCGCGTGGCCCTTGCCGGTGAAGGCGAGCGAGCCGTGGAGCGAGCAGCTCAGCTGCGCGACCTCCCCCGCCCCCGGCACTCGGTCCGCGCCGCCGCGGAGCGCGTCCAGAAAAAGCCCCGCCGCCGTCATCGGCCCCATGGTGTGGGACGAAGACGGCCCGACGCCGATCTTGAAGATATCGAAAACGCTCAGGAACATGGCGGTACCTCCACCACGCTAAATAGGCTCTCCCGCGCCTCGAGGCCCAGCCCCGGCGGCGAATTCTGGCCGGAAAGCGACTTTCGCCGAAACGAGCGCGATCAGAAGATGAAATCGTCCTGATCGAGCGCGTTGACGTCGACGCCGCTGAGAACGATCGCATTCCCGCCGTCGCGAATCTCGGCGTTCGCGCCCACCTGGAACAGGTGCTCGTTCGTCAGATCCGCGAAATCGGAGATCGCCCTCACCGCCCTCAGGTCGATCTTCTCATCCGCGCGCGCCACCTCGAAATCAACGATCCGGTCGACGCCGAACCCGTTGGCGAAGACGAAGCAGTCGGCTCCGGCGGAACCTGCGAGAACGTAGTTCCCCTCATCCCCGAAGAGCGTGTCCTCGCCCGCGCCGCCGTTCATCGTGTCGTTGTTTTGGCCGCCGCGCAGCCAATCATCGCCCCTGTCGCCGACGATGAAATCGTCCTGCCAACCGCCATAGAGCGCGTCATTTCCTTCGCCGCCCCGGATCGTGGCGCGATTGTCGTCGCCCGCGATCACGTCCTCGCCGCTGCGTCCCAGGAGACTGTCGTCGCCGTTCCCGCCGCGCAGCGTATCGGCGCCGTCCTGACCGGAGATCGTATCGTCCCCGGTGAGCCCGCTGATCATATCTGCTAACGCGCTGCCGGTCATGCTGTCGTCGCGGGCGAAGAGTGTGCCGAGCGCGTCATCGGACGCCTCGACATAGTCCTCCAGTCTCACATTGAGACCGGTGACGCTGAGGAGAACGCCGGACGAAGTGCGGACGTCGTAAGCGGTGATCCTACCGTCGGGGTTCGCCTGCCCGCCAATTAAACAAGAATTCCCCCGGAGCGTAATCGTCAGACCACCGTACTCCAACGTAGTCCCCCGAGCGACGAGCTGTGTCGATGTGAACGAAGTAACGTTCGGACCTCCAAGGAAAAAATACTTGAAAGTCGTTCACTTGATCCAGTTGAAATGATCTTGCGAATACCGCCATCTCAGCCCCAATAGCCCAAATCTGAAAAACAATTGTCGCCCCATAACCTCTGCGCCGGGCGAACGCGGCGCAAAGGCACGGCGCAACGCCGGCACCTGTTGACAAAGCATTCAGGGGTTAAGTGTTAACGGGAGCCCCCGCGCCGCGCGAGGGCTCAGCGGCAGGCGCAGCCGTTGGACGTCGCGGCGCGGGATTCGTTATTCGAACGGCTTGCGACGACGTCGTTTTCGTCTCGCGGCTCGCGCAGCTGAGCAGCCGCCGCTTCAATTCGCCTCTAGGCGGATCGACCAATGTGGCTACATCCCTCTCCCGTAGCACAGAAAGGAGGGGCGACAATGCGAGACGGCGCGACGGACGGGCGAACCCATCTCATCGTCGGCGACGGGATCACCGCGCTCGCCTTTCTGGAGCACGGCGCCTTCCGACCCGACGATGCGCTGATCGTGCTCGGGGCGGCGGCGAGCGAGCTCGGCCGCGGCGCGGCCTACGCAAAGGGAGAGGCCGGCGTCCCCTGGCGCTACGCCTACCTCCTGAATTCGCCCGCTGACGACATAGACCCCGCCTTCGCCCGCTGGCTCTCCGCCAATTGGGAGCATGTGCGGGACGCCATGACGGGACGCGCGCCCGACTGGCTGGGCGCGGCCGAACCTCTGGTGCGGGACGGCGACGTCTACGGCCTGAACGCGCCGCGCGAGTTTTACGGCGACTTCATGCGCGAACAGGCGACGGGCGCGATAGCCGGGCTGCGCGCGCGGGGCGTGGACGTCTCCCTGGTCGACGACGCCGCCGTCGCTATCGACTGCGACGGCCCGCGAACCATCGTGCGCACGCGCGCGGGCGCCGCGATCGTCGCCGATACGGTGGACATCGCGCCCGGCGGTCCCGCGACGCTCCGCATCGACGGAGACGACGGACCCTTCGCCGCTCCTTCCGTCTTCGGAAACGAACATCGCATCGTCGAGCATATCCGCGCGGGCCGCGAGATTTTCTGCATCGGCGGCAACGCCGCGATGCTCGACGTCCTCCGCCTTTGCCTCAGCGTGATCCCGGAGAGCGAGTTGCGCTTCACCGCCTGCGCCCCCGACGGCGCGATCCCGGAGCCGCTGATCCCCCGTCTCCCCCGCCGGGTGACGCGCCCCGAGCTGACCACCGGCCACGAGACGGCGGAGAGCTTCCTCGCCGAGATCTGGCGGGAGATCGAACTCGCCAAACGCGCCGGAGAAGACCAGCGGGAGATCCGCGCGGGTTTCCGCGACCACTTCCTCGCCCGCCCCTTGCGCGAATACCTCGAAGATGAGGCGGAGGCCCTGCGCGTCGCGGCGGAGCTGCGCCTCTGGCTCCGCGGCGGCACCCGCGACACGATCCTCGACATGCGCCGGCTGACGGCGAGCGGTGAGGCCCGCGTCCTCCAGGGCATGGTCCGCGCGGTGGAGCACGGGCCGGACGGCGCGACCGTCCGCATACAGGACGCCGCCGGGGGCGAGGTCCCCTATGAAACGGGTTTCGTCGTCAACTGCGCGGGGGCCGGGGCCGCATCCCTCTTCGATCCGCTGACGGAGGACCTTTTGCGTCAGGGCCTTATCGAGAAATGCCCGATCAGCAAGGGCCTCCGCGTCGGGACAGGCGCGCTGACCAAGGCGGGGGGCGTCCGCCACCTCTCCCCCGCCACAACCGTGATCGGGGAGGAGGTCGCGGCCATGCCGCTCTACGACGCCCACATGCTCCGCACATACGTCGCCCGCGTCGCCGGATAGCGCGGCGTCGCGAGCGCCCGATAGGGTGGGCTTCGGCCCACCGCTAAGGCTCTCCCGGACTGTCGCACCACCGCCGGCGCGCCCTTGAGACCGCAGGAGAATCTCGGGAGAGACGACTACAGGCGCCATTTGAGAAAGGAATAGGCCATGACCATTTCACTGCGCATACGCGCCATCCTCGCAGCCGCCGCAGTCACGGCCCTCGCCGCCTGCTGAAGTCGCAAGAGAGAAGCCGACGATCATCGTCACCGGCATTGACGACAGCGCAATGACTGGCGTGTTCAAGCCTACCAGTTTCGACGCCGATCAGGTTCAAAGACTTACCGACACCACCTCCGCTGGAACGTTGTCGTCCTTCTCCGCGCTCCCCAGAGAGGATGGGCTCACCGACTTCTCAGTGAGCTGCGATAGTTGGCGGAGGGGCGCCGGGCTCGTCCAGTACGAGCGAACGGAGGGATCGACCGTGTTAGTGAAGATGATCGGCGGGAACGGCCTCGGCAACGTCATCACCTCGGAGTACAGAGTCGAGCTCTGATCGCGTCGCCAGCGGGCCGCGCTGCGGCGGCCGCCGCAGTAGCTCAAGTATGCAACCGCCATTCAACGGAGCGAACCAATGACAGCTGTTCGCAGCGCACTTCTCCTGCTCGCCGCCACCGCTCTCATCGGCTGTTTGAGACCGACGCTTTCGGACAGAGCTGCGAACCCGCGAGATTCCAACCAACAGCTCGCCGCTAGAATGCTCTCCGACACCAAGATCGCGGTGGCGGGGTGCGGCGCTTACCTGAACGAAGGCGTCGGCTTCGAAGCGCTGGAAAGCGAAGGCTTCTCAAACACCTCGCTAACGTCAAACGACCGATGAACGACCGGAGGCAGGTTCGGAGAAGGCTTCAACGTCGCGCTGGAGCCGGGCGAATCCTGCAAGATCGTCTATATGGACAACGTTCGGGGCCTCAACGAAGCGTTCGAGCTCGCCCAGAACGCCCTCGTCGAAGCCGGATACGGGCTGCGGGACACGGTTCAACTCCCTCGCCGGACGGAGTTTATCTACGAGAAGAACGGCGAGAGTCTGAACCTGAATGCGAGCTAGCGGCGCAACGTCGTCACGATCCTGCTCAAGATCTGACGGGGCGGCGAAGCGGCCCACTGGTCAGCGAGGGCGCCCCTGAACGCAGGCGAAGTCGAGCGGCGGCGTCGACCTCCAGCGACCGAATTCAAGCGCTGCACTCCCCCCGGTCACGACGTCGCAGCGCGTTGAAATTCCTGACGTTAGCGGCATCTCCGATCCCGAAGGAGAAAGGTATGTTCGACACGTCAGAGACCGAAACGGACCTTCACGCCGGTGAAAGCGCCCCGCCGCAACCCGGACCCGTCGCTGGACGCCCATTTCGAACCGAAGGACATCCACGACCGGATCGCCTATCGCGTCGTGAAGTTCATGCGCATCTTCGCCGACGCCTTCTTCGCCAAACGCTACGGCCACCGCGCCGTGGTGCTGGAGACGGTGGCGGCGGTGCCGGGCATGGTCGGCGGGCTCCTCCAGCACCTGAAGGCGATCCGCCACATCCGCGACGATCAGGGTTGGATCCGCGAGCTTCTGGATGAAGCCGAGAACGAGCGGATGCACCTGATGACTTTCATCAAGATCGCTCAGCCCTCACGGTTCGAGCGCTTGCTGATCATGGTCGGCCAGGCGGTCTTCTATAACCTCTTCTTCTTCACCTACCTCTTCGCGCCGCGCACCGCCCACCGGATCGTCGGCTATCTCGAAGAGGAGGCGGTGGTCAGCTACACCCAGTATCTCGCCGAGATCGACGCCGAGCGGGTGGAGAACATCCCCGCCCCGCAACTCGCGATCGATTACTGGGACTTGCCCGAGGACGCGCGCCTTCGCGAAGTCGTCATCGCGGTCCGCGCCGACGAAGCGGAGCATCGCGACGCCAACCACGGCTTCGCCAACGCAATCGCCGACGGCTCGCACCTCTGACCAGCGACGGGCCGCGAGGCCCGGTTTCGAGCTCCTTCAGCCCACCGTCTCTAGGCGGTGAGCTTTTCGCATTCGCGTCGCTCCTCCAAAGATAAACGAAGAGTTGAACGTTCTGACTTCCGTTATATTTCAGAGAGTTAGATGCACGTCCGCATGCGGACGCGCCGCTATAAGTCTCTGTAGTGGCTACTTGCGCTGCGGGCTGGCGGTAAAAACGACGGGCGTTTTCGCCGGTCTCCAACCTGGTAGCCCCGGCCGGAATCGAACCGGCACTCCCGAAGGAATCGGATTTTGAATCCGACGCGTCTACCAATTCCGCCACAGGGCCATGTCGTCAGGTGGACGCCATCGCGATAGCAAGCGCCGGGGCGGCGATCAAGGCGAACCCGCCTCCATCTCCGCCCACATGCCTTCGACCCACCCTTTGATCGTCAGCGCCTCGGCCCACCGGTCCGACATCTCCTCGCCGTTTCGGTCGGTCATGGCGTATTCCGGCGGCCCCAGCTCGCAGAGGAAGACGCAATCCCCCTCCGGATTGCGCGCCCGCCAGTCCTCAAGCCCCTCGCGCCACCAGCCTTTAAAGAGCTCGACCCACTTCTGATGCTGCGGGAAATCGAGTTGCAACTGTATCTGCTGCCGGCTCGCCACCCGCCCCTGAAAGCTGTCGGCGCGGGCGAGGATGCGGGAGATCAGGCCCATGTCCCGCTCATCCAGCGGGAACCAGAACTCCCGGTCCACCACATAATGCGAGAGGTCGGCGCAGACCCGCATCTCCGGGATGGCGTCGAGCAGTTGCAGCGTCGGATAGAGGTCGTTGGTGATGCAATTGCGATGAGTTTCGAACTGCACCGGCACGCCGATCTCGTCCGCCATATCCATCCAGCGGCGGATGACGGGGATCATCCCCTCCACGTTGATCGGCGTCACCTGCCCGATCACGTCGACGAAGGGGGACCCGAAATCCTTCGCCATGACCAGCGTCTCGCGCAGGCCTTCCACCGTCTTCGGAAAAGCGACGAGGAGCGGCGTCAGCCCCTCCCGCTCCATATGCGGCCGGATCGCGCGGGCGACGGAGACGTCGTCCGCCCCGAAATCCAGCGCGATCCCCTTGTACCCGGCGGCGGCGACGCGCGCGCAGATGTCCGCGAAGGGCGGGTCGGCGAGGTCATAGGGCCGCATCGCCCAGAGAGACTGATATACGTGAAGCCCGCCCATCGCCCGCACCTGCCCTTCCATCGCCGCCCCGCAACTTTCGCAGCAAAGCGACGGCCCCGCCATATGCAAGTTCAGTCGAAACGCATATGGTCTGGCGACGCTCGCATCCTACGAACCCAAGATCGATCTGCGGAACTGAACGCCGCGCCGAATGGAGCGAAGTCACGATGCGCCACGCCCTTCGCCTGATTTGCGCGATCAGTCTCCTGCTTCCGTTTCGCCTCGCGGCGGCGGAGGAGGAAGAGCTGGTCTTCTGCTACGATCCCTACCCCCCGTACACGTTCGAGGCCGTCGAAGGCGCGGAACCCGGCGGGCTGAAGGCGGAGATGTTGCAGGCCGTAGTCGATCGGATCGAAGGCGTGTCCGCCCGGCTCATCCTGCTGCCCTGGGCCCGCTGTCAGGCGGAGGCGAAGAGCGGCGCCGTCGACGGCGTACTCCCCCTCTACCGCAACGACGAACGAGACGCCTATCTCGCCCTTACAACCGCCGTTCTCGATCAAAGCGCCGCGATCTGGCGGCGCGTCGACAACAGCGCGGCGCCCCGCACATGGTCCGGCGATTACGACGACTTCGGCGATCTCACGCTCGGCATGTTGCAGGGAAGCTATATCGAACGGGAGTTGGAGAACGCGTTTGCGGCGGAAGATCGCCTGATGCGGGCGCCGACGGTCGAGGGCCTCATGCTCATGCTTTATCATGGACGATTGGATCTTGTGGCGATCGACGCGTTCGTCGGCGAGCACATCACCCGCCAGCGCGGCTGGTCTGACGCCATGCGCCCGTTCGACGTGCCGATCGGGACGAAACCCGCCTTCTTCGGGCTGTCCCGCGCCGCGAAGGCGGATCGCTATCTCGCGGCCTTCAACACGTCGATCACAGCGCTCCGCGCATCCGGCGAGATGGACGCCCTCACGGCGAAGTATATCCGGATCGACGGTCGGCCAGCGAACTGAAATCGCCGCGTTGTCTTCCCACCGCGCCCGCTCCGCTTAACGCAACGCGGGACTTCGGCGAACGAAGGAGGCTGCGAGAGACGCCTGCGCGATCGCCGGCTCTCGCGTCATCCTTCTCACCTCTGCGTCAATGGGCGGGCAGCTTCGCCGACCCGCCGCCCGGCAGGGGCGTGATCCAGACCTCGTTCATCGGATAATCCGCCTCCGACTTCGCACCGGCGAGCTTGCGGATGATCTGCACCTGAAACTCGATATAGCCCATCCGATGCGGCGCCCCGCCGATGCCTTTCTCAAGATCGGCGTTCAGGTCCTTCAGCTTCCAGAACGGGACGGAGGGGAACATGTGATGCGCGGTGTGGTACTGCATCTGCCAGCACATCCAGCGCAGCAGGCCGTTCGTCGCGGTGGAGCGGGTGTTGGTCAGGATGTCGTCCGAATGCTCAAGCCCGATATGCTCGATCGTGTTCTGCATCTGGTGCACCCACTTCATCGCGAACATCGGCGCGATCCACAGGATGACCAGCGCCCAGGTCTGAAAGACCACCGAGAGGAGGGCCAACGCGGCGTAGAGAGCGACATGGATCCGCCCCTCCCGAATGACCCGCGGATGCTGGTCCGGGCGGATATAGGGCTCGATCACCACGCCGCGGGCGAAGCGGATCACCCGCGCGATGCGGGTTGGCCAGTAGCTCAACCCGCTGAACCACATCAGGTAGGAGGTGAGCGTGTAGGGCTCACGCGCCAGCTCCCCGTCCTTCTCCCAGTCGGAGGTGTGCTGGTGATGGGCGAAATGCTGGATCTGGTCGAAATCGCGCGGGAAGATCATCAGGAAGCCGATGAACCGCCCCAGCCACTCGTTGATCCATTTGGTCGCGAAGACGGTGCCGTGGCTCAGCTCGTGCTGGCCTGCGTATAGGAAGTTGATCAGAACGCCGTGGGCCATGAAGACCGGAACCGCCCACCACGTCCCCCATGTCGCCCAAAGGAGCGCGCCCGTGACGGCGATCGCGCCGAAATGGCTGAGCGCCTGCGCGGCGCCTCTCAGATCGGACCGCTGCGCCAGATCGCGCAGGCGCTGCGGGGTGACGATTTTCCGGCGGCTGAATGTGGCTTCCATGGCTGGCCCTCCTCATACTCGCGAAGATGACGATGCAAATTGACCAAATCCATTGAATTGTTTTGGCCTCACTCTTCAGTTTTGCTAAATGACCGCATGCGCCCGATGCCCCCGCTCCCCTCCCTCCAGGCTCTTGAGGCCGTGGACCGTCTCGGCTCCGTCCAGCGCGCGGCGGAGGCGCTCTCCATCACCCCGCCCGCGATCAGCCATCGCCTCCGCGCGCTGGAGGCGCATCTGGGCGCGCCGCTCGTCGCGCCTCAGGGGCGGGGCCTCGCTCTGACCGCGCGCGGGCGAGCGCTGGTCGGCGATCTTCGCCCAGCGCTGGCGGCGCTCGACGCCGCGCTCGCGCCGCCCGCCGCGAAGGTCTCGGGCCCCTTGCGCGTGGCCGCCGCGCCCGGCTTCGCCTCCGCCTGGCTCTGCCCGCGCCTCGGCGCCTTTCGGGAGGCGGCGGCGGAGGTGGCGATCACCCTCGCCGTCGGCGCCGACCGGGCGGCGGACGTCGAAATCCTCTTCCTCGACGCGCCGCCGGACGACGCGGCCTATCTCGCCCAGCCGGACTTCTTCCCGGTCTGCGCCCCGTCCCTCGCCCATGCGATGGGCGGGGTCCGCCGCCCCAGCGCGCTCCTGCGCGCGCCGCTCCTGCATCTCTTCGATCGCCGGGACTGGCTGGCGTGGGCCCGCGCCACGGGCGCGCCGCTGGAGGCGGACGGCGCGGACGGCGCCGTCTTCGAAGACGCCAATCTCCTCCTCTCCGCCGCCGTTTCGGGACAGGGCGTCGCCCTCGGGGACGAGATCACCTGCGCGCGCTACCTCGCCGACGGCGCGCTCCTGCGCCCCTTCTCCGCCACCTCGAAAAGCGACCGGGCCTATTATCTCAGGCTAAACCGGGAAACCGGCGCGGCGCTCGCCTTCGCGGACTGGCTGCGGTCCGAACTGGGCGCCTGACGCCCCCCATCGCTTTCGAAAAATACTCACTCGCCCCGCAGCGGCGTCGCGCCAGCGACGGGGAGCGCGGAACGCGATCCCGCGGCTGACGAGGCGGCTCCCGGAGGGAGCTCCGAGGAGGCCGCCCCCGCGCCTACGCCGCGAGCGGCTCCGGCGTCCGGGGCGCAGGCGCCTCCAGCGCGGTGAGGATCGGCGGCGTCGCCCCCTCCTCCGGGATCGCGGCGAGGCCGACCCGTTCGGTCAGGCGGCCGACAGCCGGGTGCGAGGTGAGCACCGCGAAGGGGATCGCCAGACATAGCCCGACCAGAACCGGCGCGGCCCAGGCGAGCACGACCGGCTGCCCGCCGATCAGGATCGTCGCGACCAGCGCGAGCCCGAAGAGCGTCTGCGGCGCCAGCCCGCGGATCGCCGTCGCCCAGGACAGGCGGTAAGCGTCGCGCGCCTGGCCCGACCAGGTCACGGACCTCCCGAAGGCGAGGCCGATCATGAAGAGCGTCACGCGGAAGGCGACGACCGGCGCCAGCATCATGGTGAAGACCGTCTCCGTCACCGCGCCCAGCGCGAAGCGCAATCGCCCGCCATAGGCCGCCGCCCCGCCCTTGCGGAGTGCGATGTCGATCCAGCCCGCGATTTTCGGGAATAGCGAGACCGCGAAGATGATGAAGAACATCGAGACCGCGAAGGCGAAGTTCACGTCCATCAGGTCATGCTCGAAGAGCTTCATGGTCGCCGCGATGGTCATCAGCATCCAGGCCGGCGCCCCGAAATACATGGCGATGGCGGCGAAGACCTGAAAGCGGCTCATCGGCTTCAGACCCTTCAGGCCAAGAAGCCGCCAATACTGCATGTTCCCCTGACACCAGCGCAGATCGCGTTTGGTGAAATCGAACAGCGTCGGGGGATTGTCCTCATAGCTCTCGCCCTCGACCGGCAGCACGCGCACTTCGTACCCGGCGCGCCGCATCAGCGCCGCCTCGATCTGGTCGTGAGAGAGGATATGCCCGCCGAGCGGCCCGTCTCCCGGCAGCACCGGCAGACCGCATTTCGCCTTGAACGGCGCGATCCGCACCAGCGCGTTGTGGCCCCAGTAGGGCCCGCAATCGCCATGCCACCATGCCGCGCCCATGGTGAAGGACCGCATGCCGGAGCGCATGCCGAACTGGAAGACCCGCGCGAAGGCGGAGGTCGCGGGCGCGCCGACGACGAGGCTCTGGAGGATGCCGAGACGCGGATGCGCCTCCATCGCGCGCTGCAATTTCAGGATCGCCTCGCCCGACATCAGGCTGTCGCTGTCGAGCGGCAGGAAGAAAGCGTAGTCGCCGCCCCAGCGGCGCAGGAAGTCGCGGATATTGCCCGCCTTCCACGCCGTGTTCTTCTCACGGCGGCGATAGATGGCGTTCGGGCCGAAGTCGCCGCGCCAGCGGTCGAACGCCTCCGCTTCTTCGTCAGCCACATCGGGCATGTCAGTGTCGGAGAGGACGAAGATATCAAACCTGTCGCCGTAACCCGTAGCGTCCAGGCTGCGCTTGGTGGCGGCGAGGCGCGACATCGCCCGCTCCGGGTCCTCGTTGCGCAGGAACATCGTGATCGCCGTCTTCTCGCGCACCGGCGCATTCGCGTCGACGGAGGCGAGGAAGGGCGAGGTCGCCGCGACCCCGTCCTTCGCGCCATGGAGCAGCCAGAGGCCGATCACCGCGTTCCAGAACCCCATAACCGTCCAGGGCGCGCCGATCAGGAAGCAGGTGAAGATCACTACATCCGCGATCGTCCAGCCGCCGGAGCCGAAAATCGAAATCAGCCCCGCCGCCAGAAGCCCCATGGAGACGAGGTTCAGCAAGGCCACGAAAACCCGCCGCCGGGTCAACGCGCGCGCCGACTGCGTCCCGGTGGGGGTGCTGTCTGCGACGGCGGTGATCTTGATGACGTTCTCGAAGGGCGCGTTGGTTGCGCTGTCGGTCATGTGATGGTCTTTCCGATGGACTGCGCCGCCCCCGACGCTATGAGGGGATTATGGACAATGCGCCCCAAGCCCTGTGGCGCGCGGCCCCGAACGCCGCGCATATCGCGCCCGCCAGCCGAGGCGAGGGCGACAGTGAAGTCAGGACCAGATGGTCCCTGATCAGCCGCGGGACGGAGCGCTTGGTCTCCGAAGGCCGCGTGCCGAAATCCGAATGGGCGCGCATGCGCGCCCCGCATCAGGAGGGCGATTTCCCGTTCCCGGTGAAATACGGCTATGCGGCCGTCGGCGACGCCGTGAGCGGGCCGCATGAGGGCCGCTCCGTCTTCGCCTTGTTTCCGCACCAGACGCATTTCCGCCTCGACGCCTCCCAGCTCATTCCGTTGCCGGCGGGGATGGACCCGCGCCGCGCGGCTCTCGCCGCGAATATGGAGACCGCGCTCAACGCCCTCTGGGACGCGGGTTCGGGCCCCGGCGACAAGATCGCCGTCATTGGCGGCGGTCTCGTCGGTTGTCTCGTCGCATTCCTCGCCGGAAAACTGCCCGGCGCAGATGTTACGTTGATCGACGTCGTATCCCGTCGCGCCGATGTTGCAGCGCAACTTAATGTGAACTTCGCGTTAGGGGAGATATCCCCACGGGACTGTGACGCATCGTTTCACACAAGTGTTTCGGCGGCGGGTCTGAAGACCGCTATCGAATGCCTCGGAAGCGAAGGAATACTTGTGGAAATGAGCTGGTATGGAGACGGAGAGACGCCCGTAGCCCTCGGCGGCGCTTTTCATGCCGAGCGGTTGCGGATTGTTTCAAGTCAGGTCGGAAAAATCGCGGCCTCCCGTCGTCCGCGGTGGGATTACGGGCGCCGACTCGCCAAGGCGCTGGAGCTCTGCGCCGATCCCGCGCTCGATTGCCTGATCGACGACGAGGTCTCCTTCGCCGAACTCCCCGATAAATTGCCCTCGATCCTCGCCCCCGGCGCGCCGGGGATCGCGACGATCGTCCGATACGACTGAAGGAAGCCGCCTATGTACGCCGTTCAGGTCCGCGACCACATCATGATCGCCCATTCGCTGAAGAGAGACGTCTTCGGCCCCGCGCAGAACATGCATGGCGCCACCTATGTCGTCGACGCCTGCTTCTACCGCTCCACCTTAGGGCCGGAGCGGATCGTGGTGGACATAGGCCGCGCGACGGACGCGCTGAAGGCCGCTCTGGCCAAGCTGAACTACTCCAATCTGGACGAGACGCTGCCGGGCGAGCTGACCACGACCGAATGGCTCGCCAAGTGGATCTTCGACGAGATCGCGGCGGCGGCGAAGGCGGGCGCGCTCGGCCCTGGCGGCGATCAGGTGGAGCGGCTGCGCATCACGCTGAACGAAAGCCACGCCGCCCTCGCCTGGTATGAAGAGGCGCTGAGCTGACGCGCGACGAAACGGTGCAGGCCGCCTTCGCCATTCCCGGAGATCTTTCGACCCCGACCGGCGGCTATGTCTACGACCGCCGGGTGATTGAGGCGTCGGCGGGCGCTCTGACGCAGGTGCGTCTCGCCGATGGGTTCCCGGACCCGAGCGAGGACGACCTGCGGAACGCTGCGACCGCGCTCTCCGCCCTCAATGGCCCGGCGCTGATCGACGGCCTCGCCTATGGGGCGTTTCCGACGGCGCTGATCGACGCCCTGCCCCATGCGCCCATCGCGCTTTGCCATCACCCACTTGGGCTGGAAGCGGGGTTGAGCGCGGAACGCGCCGCCGCCCTGATCGAGAACGAGCGCGCCGCGCTGGCGCGGGCGGCGCATGTCGTCGTCACCAGCGCGGCGACGAAACGGACGCTGCTCGCAGATTTCGGGCTTAACGACGCCGCCGTGACCATCGCGCCGCCGGGCCTCGACCGCGCGCCGCCGGCAAATCCCGCTGCTGGGCCGCCGATCATACTGACCGTCGCCAGCATCACGCCGCGCAAAGCGCATGACGTGCTGATCGACGCGCTCGCAGCGCTTCGCGATCTCCACTGGCGCGCGGTCTGGGTCGGCCCCGACGATCGGGCGCCCGACTGGGCGGAGCGCATCCGCGCGCGCGTCGCCGCCTCCGGCGTCGCCGACCGGATCGAGATGCGGGGCGGCTGCGGGCCGGAAGAACTCGAAGAGCGCTATGGGGAGGCGTCGATCTTCTGCCTCCCCTCCCGCTACGAAGGCTACGGCATGGTCTTCGCTGAGGCGATGATGCGGGCCCTGCCCATTGTCGCGGCGGAGACCGAGGCGGCGCGGGAGGTGATCCCGACGGCTGCGGGCCGCATCGCCGCCACTGGCGACGCCGCGTCGCTGGCGTCGGCGCTCAGGGCGATGCTCGAAGACCCTTCGGCGCGGGAGGACGCAGGGCGCGCAGGCCGCGCTCATGCGTTGACCCTGCCCGACTGGTCGGCGACATGGTCGATCGTAAAAGAGGTTCTGGAGGCTCATCGATGACCGGTTTCTCCGCCGACTGGCTGGCGCTCCGCGCCCCCGCCGACGCCGCCGCGCGCGACGAAGGGCTGCTCGGCGACGCCGCCGCCATCGCAGGGGAGGGCCTGATCGCGGATATCGGAGGCGGCACAGGGGCGACCTTTCGGGCGCTCTCTCCCCTCGCGCCGAAGGCGACATGGCGCGTCCTCGATGCGGATGGAGCGCTTCTGGCGCAGCTGCCTCGCGACGAGCGGATCAGCGGCGTCGAGGTCAATCTTTCCAGCGACCTCAGCCCGATCTTCGAAGGCGAGCCGCGCCTCGTCACCGCATCCGCTTTTTTCGACCTCGCCTCCCGCGACTGGATCGACGCCTTCGCTGCGAGGCTCGCCGCCAGCGGCGCCGCGCTTTACGCCGCGCTGACCTATGACGGGCGGCAGGCGTGGGAGCCGAGACCGCCCGGCGAAGACGGCGCGCTATCGCTGTTCCATGAGGACATGCGCCGCGACAAGGGCTTCGGCCCCGCCCTCGGCCCCGGCGCGCACGCCGCGCTGGTCGATGCGCTCAGGCGGCGCGGCTACGAAGTGAGCGAAGCTGAGAGCGACTGGCGCCTCACGAGCCCTGACTTCGGCGAGCTGATCGAAGCGCTCGCGCAGGGCGGCGGCGATGCGTTGGAGAGCCAACTGCCCTATCGGATATGCCAGGACTGGATCGACTCGCGAAAGGCGGCGAGCTGCGTCCTCGTCGGCCACATGGACCTTCTGGCGACGCCGCCTGCGCCCAACTCGGGCGCCTGAGCCGCCTTCACCGCAAAAGCGGATCGTCCAGAAGCGCGTCGAGCGCCGCGCGGATCGGTGCGCCCGCCGCCTCCGCCGCGGCGATGGACAGGCGGGCCTCCTCCAGACTGACGGAGCGGAGCGCGTACTTCACCCGCCCGATGGCGGCGGGCCGCATGGAGAGAGCGCGAAAGCCAATAGCCGCCAGCGCCACCGCGTCCGTCGGGCGCCCCGCCGCCTCTCCGCAAAAGGAGAGCGACGTCCCGGCGGCGTCGGCGCGCGCGACCACGAAGCGGAGAAATGCGAGGAACGATCCGCTTAGGACGTCGTAGCGCTGGCGCACCCGCTCATTCCCCCGGTCGGCGGCGAAAAAGAACTGCGCGAGGTCGTTGCCGCCCACCGACAGAAAATCGACGTCGGCGAAGAACCGGTCGGAGGCGTAGGCGAGCGACGGGGTCTCCAGCATCGCGCCGATGGTCAGCTCCGACGGCATCGTGTAGCCGAGCTTCTCCAGCTTGGCGCGGGTGTCGAACAGGATCTCGCGGATCGCGTAGAACTCGCTCTCATCTGCGATGAACGGGAACATCACCGTCAGCGGGCGGGCCCCCGCCCCGCGCAGAAGCGACTGAAGCTGCATCTTCATCGCCATCGGCTTGTCGAGGCCGACCCGCACCGCCCGCCAGCCGAGGGCGGGGTTATCCTCCTTCGGGCGCTTCATGTAGGGCAGCACCTTGTCCGACCCGATGTCGAGCGTCCGGAACGCGACCCGCGCGCCCTGCGCCTGATCCAGCACCCGCCCATATAGCGCCGCCTGATCCGACCGGCGGGGGAGCGTCGGGCGGGTGAGGAACTGAAGCTCCGTCCGGTAGAGGCCGACGCCGTCCGCGCCGGTCTCGTGCAGTTGCGGCATGTCGGAGAGGAGCCCGGCGTTGATCTGGAGCGAAATCGCCGCGCCGTCCTTCGTCGTCGCGGGTTTCTTGCGCAGCGCCTTGAACGTCGCCTCCGCCTCCGCCTGCCCCGCGATCTTTTCCCGGTAAGCGTCGAGCACGCCATCGAGCGGACGCACATGCGCTGCCCCCGTGTCGCCGTCGACCACGATCGGGTCGCCATTGTCCGCCTCCGCCACGATCCGCTCGGCGCCGATCACCATCGGAATCGCCAGCGTGCGGGCGATGATCGCGGCGTGGGAGCCGACGCCGCCCTCTTCCAGCACCACCGCCTTCAGGCGTTTGCCGTGGTCGAGCAGCTCTCCCGGCCCGATGGAGCGCCCGACCAGCACGGCGTCGGTCGGCATCTCCGCCGCCGATCCGCCGGAGAGGCGCCGCAGGAGGCGGTTGGCGAGGTCGTCAAGGTCGTGCAGCCGGTCGCGGAGATAGGGGTTGGCCGCCCGCTCCATCCGGCTGCGGGCGGCGGACTGCACCCGCTCCACCGCGACCTCGGCGATGACGCCGGCGCCGATGGCTTCGTTCAGGCGGCGGAGCCAGCCCTTGTCATGGGCGAACATCCGGTAGGCTTCCAAGACGTCGCGATACTCGGCGGAGGCGCCGGCGAGGTCGGCGTCCACCAGCTTGTCGACCTCCCCCCGCAGATCGTCCATCGCCTCGGCGAGCCGCGCCTGCTCCCCTTCGATGTCGTCGGTGAACGGGTTTTCGATGGCGAGCTTGGGTTCGTGCAGATGGACGACGCCGATCGCCGACCCTTCGGAGCCGCCGACGGCGTGGTAGGATCTGGGGGCGCGGCGGGCCTGATCGAAGCCTTCGCCCATCAGCCGTCCGGCGTCCGCCATCTCCGCGATCACCATGGCGGTGACTTCGAGCGCGTCGATCTCATCCTCGGTGTAGTCGCGCTCGGCCTCGTTCTGGACGACCAGCACGCCCATCACGTCGCCGAGCCGTTGGATCGGCACGCCGCAGAAGGAATTGTAAAGATCCTCCCCCGTCTCCGGCCGGTATTCGAAGCCGGGGGCGCGGGGCGCGTCCTTGGTGGAGAACGGCTCGGCCTTCTGCGCGATGCGCCCGACGAGGCCGCGGCCGATCTTCATCCGCGTGCGGTGAACCGCTTCGGCGCGGAGGCCTTCAGTCGCGCAGAGCTCCAACGTCTCCGAATCGCGGCGCAGATAGATCGAGCAGACCTCCGCAACCATGTTAGTGGCGATCACCTGAACGATCCGGTCCAGACGCGCCTGAGCGTCGCCCGCCTGCGCCATGACCTGGCGCAGGCGGCGCAAAAGAACGCGCGATCCGATATCTGCGGCTGGCTTCATGCGGCAGCCTTATCAGGAGGCGGGGGCGAGAGTCTCCTCAGGCCGCCTGGTCGAGGCCGAACGCGGCGTGCAACGACTGCACGGCCAATTCCATATACTTGCGGTCGATCAGAACGCTGACCTTGATCTCCGAGGTCGTGATCACCTTGATGTTCACGCCGTCGGCGGCGAGCGCGGAGAACATCTTCTGCGCCACGCCCGAATGGGATCGCATCCCGATGCCCACCACAGAGACCTTGGCGACGTCGTCGTCGACGACGATGTCCTGATAGAGAATATCGTCCTTCGCGGCCTCCAGACAGGCCCTGGCTTTCGCCACGTCGTCTTCCGCGCAGGAGAACGTCATGTCCGTCGCCCCGTCTTCCGAGATATTCTGGACGATCATGTCGACGTTCACGCCCCCGTCCGCCAACGGCCCGAAGATGGAGGCGGCGACGCCCGGCCTGTCGGCGACCTTGATCAGCGTGACCTTGGCCTGACCGCGTTCGGCGGCGATGCCGGATACGACGTTCTTCTCCATGATGTCCTCCTCAGGGCAAACAAGCGTGCCCGGATCGTCGCTGAAGCTGGAGCGCACCATCAGCTTCACCTTGTGGTTCATCGCAAGCTCAACCGAGCGGGTCTGCAGCACCTTCGCGCCTAGCGAGGCGAGCTCCAGCATCTCTTCAAACGAGATGCGGTCGAGCTTCCTCGCCTTGCGCTCGATGCGCGGATCGGTCGTGTAGACCCCGTCGACGTCGGTGTAGATATCGCACCGCTCCGCGCCCAGCGCCGCCGCGAAAGCGACCGCCGTGGTGTCGGAGCCGCCGCGCCCGAGGGTCGTCACCCGTCCCTCTTCGCTGATGCCCTGGAAACCGGCGATGACCGCGTGCATGCCTTCGGCGAACTTTTCATCTAGCCGGGTCGTGTCGATCCCTTCGATGCGCGCCGCGCCATGGGCGGCGGTCGTCTTCACCGGCACCTGCCAGCCCGCCCAGGAGCGAGCGGGCACGCCCATCTCCTGCAGCGTGATCGCCATCAGGCCTGAGGTGACCAGCTCGCCGCTCGCCACCACACTGTCGTATTCGCGGGCGTCGTAGAAGCTCGGCGCGTTCGCGCCTTCGGGGGAGGACGCCTCCCGCACGTAGCCGACCAGCTGGTTCGTCACCCCCGACATGGCGGAGACGACGACGCAAACCTCGTAACCCGCATCCACCTCGCGTTTCACCTTGAGCGCGGCGTTGCGAATGCGCTCCAGGTCGGCGACGGACGTGCCGCCGAATTTCATCACGAGACGAGGCATGGGGTAGGCTCCTTCACGCCGCCAGCCCGACGGCGCGGCCCCTATAGCGGGGCGCCCTCCGGGCGGCAAGGACGCCCCTGCCCCCGTCGGCCTGTTCAGACCGTGCATTCCGACGGTTGCGCGCGGCGTCAGGCGGCGCGAGGCTGCAACCCGAGGGGGCGGCATGGGCGAGCGACGGATCGACATCATCGACATGGATGCGGCCGCGGCGCGCTATCGCGCGTCGCTCTACTGGATGCGGCTCTGTCAGCTGTACGCGTTCTGGATGCTGCTGGACCTCATCCTCCGCCCTCTCGCGGCGCTGACGCAGGTGGCGGCCTACGGCGGTCTCCTCGTCTATGGCGCGATCGCGGATTTCGACCCCGGCCCGATGGCGGACCTTTCCAAGACCCTCACCTATGACCGGGGCGCGCTGGATGTCGCGCTCCTCGGGCTGGTTTGGCTGATCTTCGCCTATATTTCCCGCCTCCGGGCGAACGCCTTGATCGTGGCGCTGGGGGTCGCGCTGACGCTCTTCAACCTCGCCGTTTTCCACGATGACATCTATCAGCCCGGAGCGGGCTTTCTCGAAGAGTTGCGCGTGGCGGAGATCGACGGCCGCACCCTCCGCTTCGATGCGGAGGTGACGGAGGCGCGGCATATCCGTTTCGGCATCGTCGCCCTCCTCCACCTCCAGTTCCTCTACATCGCTTTTCGCGGCCTGCGCGTCGCGCGAGGCGTCTCGGCGGAGGAGCGGCGCGACTTCCCCGATTACGCGCCGGATGAAGGCTACGTCGCGGGCACGACGCGGCGGCTCCTGCAGATCCCGCCGGCGATCCGCTACGCCCGCCGCCGCGCGCTGACGACGGGCCTCCTGCTGATCGCGGGGCTCGCGAACCTCGTGAACTACTGGCTGGTGCTCGCCGTCCTGTCGCTGGCGGCGGCGTCGTGGGCGGTCTTCAGCTATATCGCCGCTTCTTTCGCGGACGCCGGGCCGTTCGCCGCCTCCCTCGTTTCGGGCGCGCTCACCGCCCTCGTCTTCGCGATCGCGCTCTCACTCGGGCTCTGGCTGCGCCTCCTGATCCGCTGGGCGGCGCGGGGGGCGGAGCGCTACATGCGCCGGTCGTTGGAGGACGTGCAGCATCTCGACCGCCGCCCGCCGATCCTCTTCCTGCGCTCCTTTCTCGACGATCAGGTGGACCTGCCGCCGCCCCGCTTCGACGTCGAACAATGGCTCTTCGACGGGCGCAGCCGCCGCGCCGATCTCGACCGCCTGTTGATGCGGGAGGGGACGGTCGCCGGTCCTCTCGTCGCGCTCGGCGATCCCTCCGATCCCGCGCCGCCCTACGGCGCGGCGCGGGGCTATTTCGACCACGCCGACTGGCAGGACGCGGTCGCGCGGCTTTGCGACGAGGCGACGGCGATCGTAATGGCGCTCGACCGGACCGAAGGCGTGGCGTGGGAGGTCTCGCATCTCACGGAACGCGACCATGCGGAGAAGACGCTTCTCCTCATCGGGCCGAAAGACGCGGAGGCCGGAAGGGAGATGCTGGCGAACGCCGCGGAGAAAGTCTTCGGAACCCCTCTGCCCGATGCGGTCGCCTCAAGGGCATTCGCGGTGCGCCCCGCAAGCGATGGATCGCTGCTGGTCGCCGTATCGAAAGCGCCCGACGTCTACGCCTACGCGCTGGTCTCGCGCGCGTTCCTGCGCGATGCGGCGGCGGGGCGGATCGGTAAGGGCCTCAGCCGTTCCGCTTCGGCATGAAGGGCAAGGGCGCGACGGGCACCCCGTCCTCCATCAGCGATTTCGCCTCTTCGCCGCTGGCCTCGCCGTAGATCGACCGCGCTTCGGTCTCGCCCAGATGGATTTTCCGGGCTTCGCTGGCGAAATCCTTCCCGACATAGTCGGAGTTCGCCTCCACCGTCTTGCGCAGTTCCGACAGTTTCTCCGCCATCTCCGGCGGGACCGGCGCCGACATCATCGGCTGGCCATTGGATTGGGGCGCAGGCCCGGGAGCATCCGCCGCCCTGCGGTTGGACTTCGCCGGCACGCGCGGCGCCATCAGCGCCTTTTCGACTTTCGTCGTCCCGCAGATCGCGCAGGTCACAAGACCCCGGTCCGCCTGCTCGTCGAAAGCGGCGGAGGAAGCGAACCACGCCTCGAAGACATGGCCTTCACAACACTTCAGGTCGTAGCGGATCATCATCTGCCCCTGTTCGCGCGCTTTAGATATATGACCTTTTAACGAAGACAATGCTGCTTCTATCGCCGCACCCGCTAGTGTAAGCGGCGCGGATGGACCAGGCCCTGCGCACCGCGATCTTCGCCGCCGCCGCCGCGGCGCTCGCCTCAGCGCTCGCCTATGCGGCGGACGCGGGGGCGCTCGGTCTCGGCGTCGCCACCGCGCTCGGCGCCTTTCTCGGCGCGTTCTTCGCCGCCCGCAGGGACGCCCAAACGCCGCTGGACGATGCGCCGGCCAATCCCGCCGCGCCGACGCGCGCGGTCGACGCGCCGGCCCTGATGCGCCTGCCCGCGCCCGTGCTCCTGGTCGACAGATCGCTCCGCGTGCGCGTCGCCAATGACGAGGCCCGCGCCGTTTTCGGGGCCATCGGGTCGGATGGGCGCCTGTCGACCCTGATCCGCTCGCCCGACTTTCTTGAGGCGACGGAGCGGGCGCTGGAGACCGGCGCCGACGACGATCTCGCCTTCATGCACCGCCAGTCGAAGGACGAGCGGGAGATGCTGGCCCGCATCCGCTACGTCCCGGCCCATCCGATCTTCGGCGAGGTCGCGGCGATCCAGTTCGATGATCAGTCCCGCGCCAGGAGCCTCGAAGCGGTGCGCGAGACGTTCATCGCCAACGCCAGCCATGAGCTTAAGACGCCTCTCGCCTCCATCATCGGCTTCATCGAGACGCTTCAGGGGCCCGCGAAGGACGATGCGGGCGCGCGGGAGAAGTTTCTCGGCATCATGGCGCAGCAGGCGGACCGGATGCGCCGTCTGGTGGACGATCTGATGTCGCTGAACCGGATCGAGATGAACGTCCATGTGCGCCCGCGCGAAACCGTCGACCTTTGCGCCCTCGCCCATGAAACGGCGGCGGCGATGGAGCCGCTGGCGCGGGCGGCGGCGGCGGAGATCCATGTCGCCGCCCCGGAGACGGGCGCGCGCATCGCAGGCGACCGGGACCAGCTTTCGCAGCTTCTGACCAACCTGATGGACAACGCGGTGAAATACGGCGGCGAGGGCGCGCGCGTGGATGTGACGCTGGCGGAGCCGCAACCGGAATGGCCCGGCATGGTCGGCCTTACGATCAAGGACGACGGTCCCGGCATCCCGCGCGAACACCTCCCCCGCCTGACCGAACGTTTCTACCGCGTCGACGCCGCGCGCAGCCGCATGGTCGGCGGCACCGGGCTCGGCCTCGCCATCGTGAAGCACATCCTGCAGCGCCACCGGGGCGATCTCTCGATCCGCTCCGCTAACGGCGAGGGGTCGGCCTTCACGGTCTGGTTCCCGGAAGTCGGCCAGATTCGTTAAGAAGCAGGTCGATTCCTTCGCTGGAAACGCTGCGAGATTCGAAATATTCTCAAAGAATCAGATAGATAAACTGTCACAAAAGTGATGCCGTCGCTTCATAGACCCGTGCTCGCCGACGGCTAGGAAACGTCCCGAGAGAAGGGCCTCCGCCCTCGTCTCGAGTGCAAGCGAGCAACCTGGAGCTGAATCCATGACCACCCGTATTTTCGCCGCTGCGGCCGTCGCCGCGGCCATTGGCGTCGCCGGCGCCGCCGAGGCCCGCGACCAGATCCGCATCGTCGGTTCGTCCACCGTCTTTCCGTTCTCCACCGCGGTCGCCGAGACCTTCGGCAAGACCACCGAGTTCAAGACCCCGGTCGTCGAGAGCACCGGCTCCGGCGGCGGTCTGAAGCTCTTCTGCGCGGGCGTCGGCGTCGACCATCCGGACATCACCAACGCCTCCCGCCGCATCAAGGCGAAAGAGATCAAGCTCTGCGCCGAGAACGGCGTGACGCCGGTCGAGAGCAAAGTCGGCTTCGACGGCATCGTCGTCGCCAACGCCAAGGGCTCCCCGGCCTTCGCGCTGACCCGCGAGCAGATCGTCACCGCGCTCGCCGAGCAGGGGCCGAAGCCGGCCATGTGGTCCGACATCGACCCGTCGCTTCCCGCGATCAAGATCGAAGTCCTCGGCCCGCCGCCGTCCTCCGGCACCCGTGACGCGTTCGAAGAGCTCGTTATGGAAGAAGGCTGCGAAGGCGCCGGCATCGAATGCGACGGCATCTCCATCCGCGAAGACGGCGCCTACATCGAGAGCGGTGAGAACGACAACCTGATCGTCTCCAAGCTCGAAGCGAACCCGAACGCCCTCGGCGTCTTCGGCTATTCCTTCCTCGACCAGAACGCCGACAAGCTGCAGGGCGCCACGGTCGACGGCGTCGAGCCGTCCTTCGACGCGATCGCCTCCGGCGACTACCCGGTCTCCCGCTCGCTCTACTTCTACGTGAAGAAAGAGCACGTGGGCGTCGTTCCCGGCATCATGGAGTACGTCGCTGAGTTCTCCTCCGACGAAGCCGCTGGCGACGAAGGCTACCTCGTCGACAAGGGCCTGATCCCGCTGCCGGCTGACGAGTTCTCCGCCAACCTGACCAACGTCATGGCGCTGGACCCGATGACGGAAGCGAAACTGAACTAAGGTTCAGGCGGCGCGCGCTGACCGGCGCGCGCCGCACTCCTCCCGCCGCCGCATATTTCGCGGGCGAACGGCGCTCTTAGGCCCTTTTCTCTTTCAAAGAGACACCCATGACCCAGATGGCGCTCCTCATCGTCGTTCTTCTGACGGCGGCGGCTTTTCTGACCGCGCGTTCCCGCGCGACGATGGCGGCTGGCGGCGACTACGCCTCCCTCCATTCGCGCCCCGGCTATCACGGGCTTTACAGCGCGCTCTGGGTAGGTCTGACCGGCTTCGCCGTAATCTTCGTCATCGCCCTTCTAGGCGCGGCGCTGATCGAAAGCCGCCTCATGGGCGCGATCTTCGAGGCGGAACCCACCCTGTCGAACATTCAGGCCGAGCTGATCCTCTCCGACGCCATCGCCCTCGCCAGCGGCGACATCGCCAGCCAGTCGGATGCGCTGCGTCTATCGCTTTCCGAGCGCTACGCTTCGATGGAGAACATGCGGCTATGGGCCGTTCTCCTCCTCGGCGTCGGCGCCGCCGCTGGCGCCCTTCTGCTGACGCAGAAGCAGATCGCCGTCGAATGGCGGGCGCGGAACCGGTCCGAGCGGATCATCGTCTACGTGCTGCTCGCCTCCGCGATCATCGCGATCCTGACGACCATCGGCATCGTCCTCAGCCTGATCGGCGAGACGCTGAACTTCTTCGGCAAGATCGACTGGCGCGTCTTCGACTATCTCTTCGGCCTGAACTGGTCCCCGCTCTCCGGCGTGCAGGCGGGCTCGATGGACCCGGAGAAGGTCGGCGCGATCCCGCTCTTCGCCGGCACGATGATGATCACGCTGATCGCCATGCTGGTGGCGACGCCCATCGGCCTTCTCGCCGCGATCTATCTCTCCGACTTCGCCTCCCCCCGCGTGCGCGGCGTGGCGAAGCCGATGCTGGAGATCCTCGCTGGCATCCCGACCGTCGTTTACGGCTTCTTCGCCGCACTTACCGTCGGGCCGTTCATCCGCGGCGCGGGGGAGAGCATCGGGCTCACCGTCGCCTCTGAAAGCGCGCTCGCCGCCGGGATCGTGATGGGGATCATGATCATCCCCTTCATCTCCTCCCTCTCCGACGACGTAATCAACTCCGTCCCGCAGTCCTTGCGCGACGGCTCCTACGGCCTCGGCGCGACGAAGGCGGAGACGATCCGGCAGGTCGTCCTGCCCGCCGCATTGCCGGGCGTCGTCTCCGCTGTCCTTCTCGGCGTCTCCCGCGCCATTGGAGAGACGATGATCGTCGTCATGGCGGCGGGACAGGGCGCGAACCTGACCGCGAACCCGCTTGAGGCGGTGACGACGGTGACGGTGCAGATCGTCATGCTGATCACCGGCGATACGGACGCCGCGACGGCCTCCGGCCCCGCCTTCACCCTAGGCTTCACGCTCTTCTGCGTGACGCTCGGCCTGAACTTCGTGGCGCTGCGCATCGTGCGGCGCTACCGCGAAATGTACGACTGAGGACGGCGATCATGGTCGATATGACAGCCCTCACCACGCTCCACGGCTCCGCCGCCTCGGCTGACCGCGTCAAGCGCCGCCGCTGGGCGGAGGTGCGCCTGAAAGCCTATGGCATCGCCGCGATCGTCCTCGCCGCGCTGGCGCTGGTGACGCTGCTCTCCTCAGTCTTTTACAAGGCGGCGGGCGCGCTGACGGAGCATTACGTGACCGTCCCGGTCGATTTCTCCTCCTCCAAGATCAGTCAGGAGGACCCGACGGACGGTAACTATTCCGGCTTGATGAAGGACACGATGAAGGAGGTCTTCCCCTTCGTCACATCCCGCGGCGACCGGCGGGAGCTTTACGGGCTGATCTCGACCGCCGCCTCCTTCGAGCTGCAGGACGCGACCGAGGCCGATCGCTCGCTTCTCGGCCGCACCGCGCCGATGCCGATGCTGCTCTCCGACGACGCGGACCTATACCTGAAGGGCTTCTTCGGCGAACTGACGTCAGAGGCCACGAACGGCGCCCTCACCATAGAAGGCGAGGCGACGGAGGTCGGCGGCGAAGTTCGGCTCTTCTCCACCGCCAACGACTTCACGGCGGAATTGGAGGAGGTCAAAGCGCTCCTCCTCATCGAGGCGCAGCGCACCCGCGAAGCCGCCGCGCGGCAGGAGAACGGCCGCGTCGTCTTCACCGAGCGCGCGCGCGAGCCCAGCCTGACGGAGGAGGAGCGGAACCAGATCCTCGCCTCCGCCTCCGGTTACGCCGTGCAGCGCGATGCGCTGACGGCCAAGGCGGACGACTTGGAGAACCGCGCCCTCCGTCCCGGCGGCGACGAAGAACTGAATGAGGAAACGCCGAGCCTTCTGATCGAAGCCAATGGCGGCTGGATCCGCGCGACCTCCGTTTCCCCCGACGCCATCGTCGGCGAGGTGATCGCGCCGATGGTCGCGGACACGGTCGCCGCGCCGGGCGAATGGGTCCTGCACGTGATGCACCTGCCGGAGAACGGCCGGAAAGTTTCCGACAAACAGGTCGTCTGGCTGGAGATGCTGAAAGAAGGCCAGGCGACCGAGCAGGTCTTCAACTGGCGCTTCTTCACCTCCGGCGACAGCCGGGAGGCGGAGCAGGCGGGTCTTTGGGGCGCGATGGTCGGTTCGATGCTCACTATGCTCGTGACCTTCTTCCTCGCCTTCCCCATCGGGGTCGCGGCGGCGATCTATCTTGAGGAGTTCGCGCCGAAGAACCGCTTCACCGATTTCGTCGAGGTGAACATCAACAACCTCGCCGCAGTCCCCTCCATCGTCTTCGGTCTTCTCGGCCTCGCGATCTTCGTCGCGGGCGTCGAGTTCGAGATCTGGGGCCGGACGATAGAGATCGGCGGCTTCGTCCCCCGCTCCGCGCCCATCGCGGGCGGCATGGTGCTGGCGCTGATGACCCTGCCGACGATCATCATCGCCTCCCGCGCCGCGATCCGCGCCGTGCCGCCATCGATCCGCGACGCCGCGCTCGGCGTCGGGGCGTCCAAGCTGCAATGCACCTTCCACCATGTCCTGCCGCTGGCGATGCCAGGGGTCCTCACCGGCTCCATCATCGGAATGGCGCAGGCGCTGGGGGAGACCGCGCCGCTCATCATGATCGGCATGGTCGCCTTCATCGTGGACATTCCGCAGGGGATCACTGACAGCGCATCCGTCTTGCCGGTGCAGATCTTCCGCTGGTCCGACTTCCCGGAGCGGGCCTTCGAGGCGAAAACGGCGATGGCGATCGTCGTCCTGCTCGCCTTCCTCGTCATCATGAACATAATCGCCATCATCCTGCGCAAACGCTTCGAGCGCCGGTGGTGAGAGGGACATGATGATGGACGACGCGACCCCCAATCTTTCAGGAGACGACGAGATGCTCGACGCCGCCCGCGCCCATGTCGATGGCGACATCAAGGTCCACACCAAGAACGTGGACGTCTTCTACGGCGATACTCACGCCATCAAAGACGTGAGCGTCGATATCGAAAACAACGCCGTCACCGCCTTCATCGGCCCGTCGGGCTGCGGCAAGTCGACCTTCCTACGCTGCCTCAACCGGATGAACGACACGATCGACATCTGCAAGGTGACCGGAGATATCCAGTTAGACGGCTCCGACATCTACGACCGGAACGTCGACCCGGTGCAGCTTCGCGCCCGCGTCGGCATGGTCTTTCAGAAGCCGAACCCGTTTCCGAAGTCGATCTACGACAACGTCGCCTATGGGCCGCGCATCCACGGTCTCGCAGCGAACAAGTCGGACCTCGACGAGATCGTCGAGACCTCGCTCCGCCGCGCCGCGATCTGGGATGAGGTGAAGGACCGCCTCGACGCCCCCGGCACCGGCCTTTCAGGTGGCCAGCAGCAGCGTCTCTGCATCGCGCGCGCCATCGCGACCGCGCCGGAGGTGCTGTTGATGGACGAGCCCTGCTCCGCCCTCGACCCCATCGCCACCGCGCTGGTGGAGGAGCTGATCGACGAGCTGCGCAACAACTACGCGGTGGTCATCGTCACGCACTCGATGCAGCAGGCGGCGCGCGTCAGCCAGAAGACGGCCTTCTTCCACCTTGGCATCATGGTCGAATACGACGCGACGGACGTGATTTTCACCAACCCCTCCGACAAGCGCACCCAAGACTACATCACCGGGCGCTTCGGGTAAGGAACAGATACATGGGCGATCATATCGTCACATCATTCGATGAAGATCTGATAGAGTTGCGCGCGCGCATCTCGGAAATGGGCGGCCTCGCCGAACAGCTCTTCTCCCTTTCGCTCGACAGCGTCGAGAAGCGGGACGAGACGCTGGCGCAGGAAGTTATCGCCAAGGACAAGCGCCTCGATGCGCTGGAGTTCGAGGTGGAGCGGCTTGCGACCCAGCTCATCGCCCGCCGTCAGCCCATGGCGCAAGATCTCCGCGCGACGATCTCGGCCATGAAGCTCTCCACTACGCTGGAGCGGGTGGGCGATCTGGCGAAGAACATCGCCAAGCGCGGCATCGCGCTCTCAGGCAGCGATCCCCTGCACATCTCCGGATCCGTCGTCCGCATGGGACGTCAGGCGCAGCGCCACCTGACCGAGGTGCTGGACGCCTATGTAAAGGGCGACGTCGACGCCGCCGTCGCCGTCTGGCGCCGCGACGTGGAGATCGACGAGGCGTACAACGCGATGTTCCGCGAAGTCGTCACCTACATGATGGAGGATCCGCGGACGATCTCGCTCGCCTCCCAGCTCCTCTTCATCGCCAAGAACGTGGAGCGAATCGGCGATCACACGACCCATGTGGCGGAGATGATCTACTACGTCGCCAAGGGCGAGCCGCTCGGCGACGACCGCCCGAAAGGCGACCCGCTTGATCTGGGACATCACTGACAGGGCTTCATCATGGTCGCGCGCATCACAGTCGTCGAGGATGAAGAGGCGCTCGCCGCGCTTCTCGAATACAACCTGACCCAGGAGGGATACGACGTCCGCGTCTGCGCGGACGGCGACGAAGCGATGGTGTCGCTGGACGAAGACGCGCCCGACCTCATGCTGCTCGACTGGATGCTTCCGGGCGTCTCCGGCGTCGAGATCTGCCGCCGCATCCGCTCCCGCGCCGAATTGCGCGACCTGCCGATCATCATGGTGACGGCGCGCGGGGAAGAGGACGACCGCATCCGCGGCCTCGACACCGGGGCGGACGACTACCTGACGAAGCCCTTCTCCATGTCGGAGCTGATCGCCCGCGTCCGCGCCGTCTTGCGCCGCGCGCGCCCTGGCGTGGCGGGCGACGCCGCGACCTTCGGCGACATCATTCTGGATCGGGAGACCCGCCGCGTGCGCCGCGGGGCGCGCGAAGTGCGGCTCGGACCGAAAGAATTCGCTCTCCTCGACTGCCTCCTCCGCCGTCCGGGCCGGGTCTTCAGCCGTGAGCAGCTCTTGGACATGGTCTGGGGCCGCGACGTCTATGTCGAAGCGCGAACGGTGGACGTGCACGTCGGACGGCTTCGAAAGGCGCTCAACAGGCGCGGTGACAGCGACCCAATCCGCACGGTGCGCGCGGCGGGCTATTCGCTGGACGAGACCTATTCGGGCTGACGCCTCAGTCCGGCTCCCACTTGAAGACATCGCCGTCCGCTTTCACCCGGCCTATGGAAGGCAGGGAGAAATGGCTGCCGAGCACGCGCCGACCGCTTTCCGACGCATCCTCCAGAAGTCTCTTGCGGGACGCGACCGCCATCGCCCCGTCGAGATCATAGACGAACTCCCAATCGGGGCGCCGACACTGCACCGTCGTGTGCAGCGCATCCCCCGTGATCACCGCCTCCGCCCCCGCTGACCGGATCAGGACGGAGACATGACCGGGCGAATGCCCCGGCGTCGGAACCAACGTCACCTCGTCCCCCAGCGCATGCTCGCCGGAGACGAGCTCCGCCTGCCCCGCCGCGATGACCGGCGCCACGCTCTCGGCATGCATGACATGGCCGAGATCGCTCAGCATCGCCTCGTCCGCCGCCGGCATCAGATAGCGGGCGTTCGGGAAGGTCGGAACCCAGCGCCCATCCTCCAGCTGCGTGTTCCAGCCGATATGATCGGGATGGAGATGGGTGCAGAGGACGTAGTCGACGTCGTCCGGCCCGACCCCGGCGGCCTTCAGCGCCGCCATGAACCGGTCGTCGTTTCGCTGATGCCAGGCGGGCGTGCCTTCGTTGGTCTTGTGATTGCCGACGCAGCTGTCGACGAGGATGAGGTGCTTCGGCGTCTTCAACAAAAACCCCTGCACCGGCAGGATCAGACGGCCGCTGGCGACGTCGAGCTGAGCTCGACCATATTGGTCAAACACCGCATGTACATCCGGCCCCGCCTGGGGAAACAGCTCCTCCGGGGTCAGGAATGGCGCGTTGATCTCTAGGATGCGCCAGATCTCCACATCGCCGATCTTGCAAAGCATGGGGGTCTCCTTTTCCGGGCGGTCAAAGCGGCGGCGGGCTATGGTCAACGCGCCCGCCCGACCCTAGTTTCAGTCCCAACAACGGTCATTGCAATTGGAGCCTCGCACATGCTCACGGTCATCTCGCCCGCCAAGAAGCTCGACTGGTCCCCGGTCCCGCTCGACAGCGCGACGGAGCCTGAGCTGAAGACCGAAGCGAACAAGCTCGCCAAGGTCGCGCGGGAGCTTTCCGCATCCGAGCTTCGCTCCCTAATGAGCATCAGCGAGCCGCTCGCCAAGCTGAACGCCGAGCGGTTCCGCGCCTTCATGGCCCGCCCCAACGATGACGTGGTGAAGCCCGCCGCGCTCGCCTTCGACGGCGACACCTATACCGGGCTACAGGCGCGCGAGTTCGACGAGGCGACGATGGAGTTCGCGCAGGACCACCTGCGCATCCTCTCCGGCCTTTACGGCGTCCTCCGCCCGATGGACAGGATGCAGCCCTATCGGCTGGAGATGGGCAGTCGGCTCGCGACGGAGCGGGGTCGGTCGCTTTACGACTGGTGGGGCGACAGGATCGCCAAGGCGCTGAACCGCCAAGCGAAGGCGGTCGGGGCCACGACGCTTCTGAACTGCGCGAGCCAGGAATATTTCGGCGCAGTCGATCGCAAGGCGCTGAAGCTGACGGTGATCGAGCCGGTGTTTCTCGAAGAACGAGACGGCGAAGCGAAGACTATCAGCTTCTTCGCCAAACGCGCCCGCGGCGCGATGGCCCGCTTCGCGGTGGAGAACCGGATCGAGGACCCCGCCGACCTGCGCGGGTTCGACATCGACGGATACCGGTTCCGCGCGGACGGATCTGACGAGACCCGGATGGTCTTCACCCGACCCCATGCCGTGAGCGAGGCGGCCTGACGAAAGCGATCGTCTCGGTCCGCGAAACAAAGAAATCGGCGCGGCATGCGGCGAGGGCCGCTAGCCAACTTCGCGCGCGGTGGACTGAGGCCGGCTGTCTCCCAAGACGTCGCTGACAAGTCTCGCATCTTCGACGAACGCCGACATCGCCTCGCAATCGGAGAGCGGCGGCGGGACCGCGGCCAGATAGGCGCGGGCCGCGCTTCTCCATCCCACACGGGACCTGAACTGAACCCTTAACGGTTACCTAAGAAACATCAGGATTCCGGCATGCTAGAATTCTAGCATGCCGGAATCCTGATGTTTCTTCACTGTTTGTTAGCCGCAAGCATGGATAATCACGCCCGACTGATTTGATACGGGAGACGAAGGTTATGGATGGCGAAGCGGATAAACGCATCTGGACCGCGACTGCGATGACAGCTCTGTCCCACCCGCGCCGGGTCGCGATACTGGAGACGCTTCAGCGAGACGCGAAAGGGCTCAGCTTCGAAGAGTTACTGGAGCGAACCGGTCTGACCATATCGACGCTCACCCATCACCTCCGCCCCATGAAGGCGGCGAAGCTGGTCATTTCGAAACGCAAGGGCCACCGCGTCGCCCTCTACATCGACGGCGGCGCGGTGCTGAAGACCCTCGCATCGCTGCAATCGGGCATTGAGGCGGCGCGGTCGCCGAAGCGACCGAAGCTGGCGGCGTCGTAGCGAACGGCTCTCGAATAGAAGCTAAGCGCATCGCATCGATCTACGCACGCGACGCGCCGTGGCCGATGATCAGCGGAAGCCGCCGCTCATGCCCCGGCTGCGGTTCCGGTCGCGGTCCCGGCGGGATGACATAGGCTGGAACGCGACCGCCACATGCGCCTCGCAATAGGGTTTGCCGGGGGCGCAGGGCAGGCCGCAGAAGTAGAAATCATCCGTCGCCGGATCGCCGATGGGCCATTTGCAGGTCCGCTCGGTCAGCTCCAGAAGGTTCAGCCTCCGCGCCTTTTTCTCGATCGCGGCGAGCGCTTCGGCGGTGCGCTGCTGGTCCTCCAGCATCGCGGGCGTCGGCGGCGGGGGTTCGCGTCGGGCGGTGGCGGACTGAATGACGGGCTTCGGCGGGGTCGCCGGTTCCGCCTTTGGCGCTGGAGCGGCTTCGGCCTTGGGCGCCGCCGGTTTGGCGGGCTTGGCGTCGGCGGCGGGCGCGGCGGGTTTGGAGGACGCGCGGTTGGAGAGGCCGAGGCGATGAACCTTGCCGATCACCGCGTTGCGGGTGACGCCGCCGAGCTCTTTCGCGATCTGGCTGGCGCTCTGCCCTTCGCCCCACATCGCTTTCAGCTTTTCAACGCGCTCGTCGGTCCAGGACATGAATTTCTCCGCTTGGCGGCGCGTGCGCGCCCTTGTCGTGAAGTCCCTATTTTAAGCCTCCCACTGGCTGAAACAAGACGACGACGCGGAGAAGTCGACGCATGCTCCGGTTTTCAACTCCCTCGGTTTGACAGCCCCCGACCCCTCGCCGATAACGCGAACGCGCCGAGACGGCGCTTTCATCAAGCGAAACGGGCCGAGCGCCCGGCGAAGAAAGGTAAGAGATGATACCCCCCGTCATGCCCACTTACGCGCGGACGCAACATGCGTTCGTTAAAGGCGAAGGCTGCTGGCTGATTGACGAAGCGGGCCGACGTCATCTCGATTTCGGCGCCGGCATCGCCGTGAACTGCCTCGGTCACGCGCACCCCAAGCTGGTCGCCGCGCTGACGGAGCAGGCGGGCCAGCTCTGGCACACGTCGAACCTATACCGCGTCGTCAATCAGGAGGCGCTGGCGGAGAAGCTGGCCGCCGCCACTTTCGCCGATACGATGTTCTTCACCAATTCGGGCGCGGAGGCGATGGAGTGCGCCTTTAAGATGGCGAGGAAGTTCCACTATGAGAACGGCGCGCCGGAGCGAACGGAGATCATCACCTTCCAGGGCTGTTTCCACGGCCGGACCATCGCCACGATCTCTTCGGCGAAGTCGGAGAAGCTGGTGAAGGGCTTCGGCCCGCTGGTCGACGGCTTCATCCAGGTCCCGCTCGACATCGACGCGGTGCGCGCGGCGGTGAATGAGATGACCGCCGCGATCTCCATCGAACCCGTGCAGGGCGAGGGCGGGATCATTCCGGTCGAGGCCGCCTTCATGAAGGAGCTCCGCGCGATCTGCGACGAGACGGGCGCGCTCCTGATCTGCGACGAGGTGCAATCGGGCGCGGGCCGGACGGGCAAGTTCTTCGCCTATGAATGGTCGGGGGTCGAGCCGGACATCATGGCGATCGCCAAGGGCATCGGCGGGGGCTTCCCCCTCGGCGCCTGCCTCGCCACCGAACGCGCCGCTTCCGGCATGGTCGCTGGCACGCACGGGAGCACCTATGGCGGCAACCCGCTGGCGACCGCGGTCGGCTGCGCTGTGGTGGACGAGATCCTCTCCGAAGGCTTCCTCGACCATGTCAGCGCCATGGCGGGGCGTCTCAAGCAGAAGCTCGGCGCCCTCGTCGACGCCCATCCGGATATTCTGGAGGCGGAGCGCGGCGAAGGCCTGATGATCGGCCTGAAGTGCAAAGCGCCGAACATGGACGTCCTCAACGCCTGCTACGATCAGGGCCTTCTGACCGTGCCGGCGGGCGACAACGTCGTGCGCATCCTCCCCCCGCTGATCGTCACGGCGGAGGAGATCGACCAGGCAGTCGACATGATCGACGCCGCCTGCTCGTCGCTGGAAGCCAAAGCGGCATGACCGCCGAATTCGGGGCGATCACGCCCCCGCTCGCCTCCGGCGCGCGGCATTTTCTGGATATCCGGGCCGTCGAAGCCGGAGAGCTCCGCAAGATCATTGACGACGCCCGCGCCCTGAAGGCGGCGCGGGCGGGCCTGCCGCACGGCGCGCCCGATCCGGATGCGACGCTACAGGGCCGTATCCTCGCGATGATCTTCGAAAAGCCGTCGACCCGCACCCGCGTCAGCTTTGACGTCGGCATGCGTCAGCTCGGCGGTGAGACCATCGTGCTTTCCGGCGCGGAGATGCAGCTCGGCCGAGGCGAGAGCGTTGCGGACACCGCCAAGGTCCTCTCCCGCTATGTCGACGCGATCATGATCCGCACCGACGATCACGCGAACCTCTTGGAGATGGCGGAGCACGCCACCGTTCCCGTCATCAACGCCCTGACGGACGACAGCCATCCTTGCCAGATCATGGCCGACGTCATGACTTTCGAGGAGCATGTCGGCCCCATCGCCGGACGCGCGCTATGCTGGACGGGGGACGGCAACAATGTCTCTCACTCCTTCATCGAGGCGGCGACGCGTTTCGGGTTCGAGCTCCGCCTCGCCTGCCCGGAGACGCTGGACCCAGACCAGCGCTATCTCGACTGGGCCTGGGCCTCGGGCGGCAACGTCATCCACACCCGCAGCGCCGAAGACGCCGCCCGCGGCGCCGACGCGGTGATCGCGGACACCTGGTTCTCCATGGGCGACGAGGCCTCAGCCCGCGAAAGCCGCCACAACCAGCTCGCGCCCTATCAGGTGACGGGATCGCTGATGGCGGAGGCCGCCGACGGCGCCGTCTTCATGCACTGCCTTCCCGCCCACCGCGGCGAGGAGGCGACGGCGGAGGTGATGGACGGCCCGCAATCGGTGATCTTCGACGAGGCGGAGAACCGGCTGCACGTTCAGAAAGCCATTCTGCGCTGGTGCCTGAACGTCTGATCCAGCTGTTCGTTCCGTCACATCGCGAAACGGGCCCCCGCGTCGCTCCAGCCACGCAGGCTTGATCCCCCGACGCATCCGCTCCAACGTGAGCCCCGCAGTATCCGGGGAAGCGCGATGACCGATCAGACCGCCGCCGGCGCGCCGTCAGAGGCCGCCTCCAACCAGTTCGCGCTCTTCAAGTCGCGCCGCTTTACCCCGCTCTTTTCGGTGCAGTTCCTCGGCGCCTTCAACGACCAGACCTTCAAGAACGCCTTCGTCGCGCTCCTGACATACCGGCTGGCGGACGAGCTGGCGCTGACGGCGGGACAGGTCGATCTCTACGTCCAGATCTCCGCCGCGCTCTACATCCTGCCCTTCGCGCTCTGCGCCCCCACCGCTGGCCAGATCGCCGACGGCATGGACAAGGCGAAGATGATGCGCTGGGTGAAATTCGTTGAAATTATCCTGATGGGTATCGCGGCGACGGCGTATCTCACCCAGAACCTCTATATCCTCTTCGCGCTGATGTTCCTGATGGGCGCCCAATCGGCCTTCTTCGCGCCGATCAAATACGGCGTCCTCCCGCAATACATGCGCGAAGACGAGATGCCCTCCGCCAACGGCCTCATTCAGGGCGCGACTTTCCTCGCGATCCTGCTCGGCCAGATCTTCGGCGCCAAACTGGTGCTGACCGACAGCGGCGTCCTTCTCGTCTCCGTCGCCGTCGTGGTGATCGCGCTGATCGGCTGGGCGGCGAGCTTCGCCGCGCCCCCTGCCCCTCCCCTCGGCCCGAAACCCAAGGTCGACTGGGTCATGCCGCGTGCGATGTTCAAGATCATCGCGGACTGCCGCGCCGCGCCGCAGGCCTTCGCCGCCATGCTCGGCCTCGGATGGTTCTGGTTCGCGGGCGCGACGTTCCTCTCGCTGATCTTCCAGGTCGCGAAATTCTCGCTCTACGCTTCCGAAGACGCGGCGCTCGTCCTGCTCACCTCCTTCTCCGTCGGCGTCGCCATCGGCGCGGTGCTCTACTCGGTGATCGTGAAGGGTAAGGTCACGCTGATGACCGCGCCATGGGGCGCCGCCGGGATCGGCCTCGGCGCGATCTTTTTCTGGCTGGCCGTACTCAACTACGGCGCGGCCTATGAGCCCTCTGAGCAGCTTCTCACCATCGGCGAGTTTCTCGGGCGGTTCGAAAGCTGGCTCGTCATCGCCGCCCTCGTGATGATGGCGATGTGCGCGGGCCTCTACGTGACCCCGTTCAACGTCGAGTATCAGGTGAAGGCGCCGGAGGGGGAGAAGGGCCAGTACGTCGCCTGCTCCAACGTCATCGACGCGCTCTGCATGGTGTTCTCGGCGATCCTCGCCGCGATCATGATCGGCGTGATCGGCATCCCGCGCGAGCTGATGTTCGCCCTCGTGGGCGTCACCGGCTTCGTCGCGGCGGTCGTGATCTACCGCTACGCGAAGCGCATCGAGGGCTGAACGCCGCCCGAACTACCGCGACAGCAGCATCCGGGAGCTTTCCGCATCTCCCGCCGCCAAAAGCGCATCGAGGTAGGCTCGCGTATCCGGATCGCTCCAGGGGGCCTGTCCCTGAAACGCGGCGACGACCTGATCGAATTTGTCGACGATGATCGTCGTCGGCGTGCCGACCAGCCCGACCCGCCCGGCCAGCGCGAAGTTCCGGTCGTGCATTACAGGGAAGATCGTCAGGTCATGGCTCTTCAGGTGTTTCTCGACCTTGTCGATCGCAGGCGCCTGATCCACGCTCACCGGCATGACCATGAGGTCCGTCCCCTCATAGGCGGCGGCGAGCTTCGCCAGCTCCGGCATCTCGTATTCGCAGACATGGCACCAGGTCGCCCACATCGTCACCAGCCGCACCTTGCCCGGATGCGCTTCGATGGAGGTCCGCTCGCCCCCAGCCATGTCGATCACCGTCTCCGGCGCGGGCACGACGCCCTCTACCGTCACGACCCGGGTCGCGAAAGTTCCGTTCTTGTCCACCTCATAGGCGTAAGCGGCGGCCGCGCTCATCATCAGCGCGGCGAAAAGGACGATCAGGCGCATGGCGTCTCCCCCGGACGGTCTTGTCTCACTCCGTGAACTATGTCCCTCTCGCCGCGAAAGACGAGGCGCCGCCGCCCCGATCTCACGGAGTTCTGATGAGCGATCTCACCCCCGGCTTCTGGCGCGGACGCGACCTCTCCGACCTGACCCGCGCGGAATGGGAGGCGCTTTGCGACGGCTGCGGGCGGTGCTGCCTCATCAAGCTCGAAGACGAGGACACCGGGGAGATCGCCTATACCGACGTCGCCTGCCGCCTCTTCGATGACAAGACCTGCCAGTGCGGGAACTACGCCCTACGCCATCAGTTGGTGAAGGGCTGCGTGCGCCTGACGCCGGAGACGATCGACGAAGACAAGGAATGGATGCCCGCCACCTGCGCCTATCGCCTGCTGGCGGAAGGGAAGGAGCTTTACGACTGGCACTACCTCGTCTCCGGCGACAGGGATGCCGTGCACAAGGCGGGGATATCCATGCGCGGGGCGACGGTTCCGGAATACGATGTTCCGGAAGACGAATGGGAAGATCGCATAATCGAGGGGATCGTCTGATGTGGTTCACGTCCGACAACGCGGCCGGCGCGCCGCCTGAAGTCCTGGCCGCAGTGGCGAAGGCGGCGGAAGGCTACGGCATGGCCTACGGAAACGATCCGTGGACGGAGCGCGCCCGCGCCGCCATCCGCGACGCATTCGAGGCGCCCGAGGCGTCGGTGCATTTCGTCGCCACGGGCACCGGCGCCAACTCCCTCGCCCTCGGCTGCCTCTGCCCGCCCTGGGGCGCGGTCTATTGCGAGCGGGCGGCGCATGTCGAGGTCGACGAATGCGGCGGACCGGAGTTCTTCATAGGCGGCGGCAAGCTCGCGCTGATCGAAGGCGACCACGGCAAAATGTCGCCGGAGGCGCTCTCCCACGCCATCGAAGGCGCGCCCACGGGCGACGTCCACTCGATCCAGCCAGCCGCAGTCTCCATCACCCAGGCGACGGAGGCGGGAACGCTCTACACAGTCGATGAGGTCCGCGCCCTCGCCGCCATTGCGAAAGCGGCGAACCTCCCCGTCCACATGGACGGCACCCGCTTCGCCAACGCGCTGGCGACGACCAGCGCGACCCCGGCTGAGATGTCGTGGAAGGCGGGCGTCGACGTCCTCTGCCTTGGCTTCACCAAGAACGGCGCGCTGGCGGCCGAAGCGATCATCGTCTTCGACCCCGCCAAGGACTGGGAATTGCAGCTCCGCCGCAAACGCGGCGGCCACCTCTTCTCAAAGATGCGCTTCGTCACCGCGCAGGTGGACGCGATGATGGAGGGCGACCTCTGGCTCCGCCTCGCCGCCCACGCCAACGACATGGCGGCGCGTCTGGCGAATGGTCTGCGAGATATCGAGGGCATCGACCTCGTTCACCCCGTCGACGCCAACCTGATGTTCGCCCGCGTCCCCAACGAGAAGATCGAAGCCGCCCGCGCCAAAGGAGCGATGTTCTACGACATGCCTGACGCCCCCGGCGCCGCTCCCTACGGCAAGACCATGATCCGCCTCGTGTGCTCCTTCCAGACGCAAGTGAATGACGTCGACGGACTGCTGGCCGCCTTCGCGCCCTGACCCCTTCATTCTTCCAAAAATACTCCCGCCGGAGGCGAAGACCGTCTCCCCGAGACGTCCCAACCCGAGGAGGCGGGCGAAGCCCAACGACGAGATGAAGCAGCCGCGCGCAGCGCGTCCGTAAGGTTCAGAGTTTCCCGCTCTTCAAGCGCTCCACATAGGGCCCGCCATATGTGAAATGCCCGACATGCCCGACGCCCGGCCCCACATAGGCCATCAGGGGAACGTCGCCGAGCGCCCTCACACGTTTGCAAAAGGCGTAGTCCTCGGAGAGCCAGTCGCCGTTCTCCAACCGGATCTCGTCGAAGAAATCCCAGATCTCACCCTCCACCCCGCTCTCGCGCAGTTTGGAGGAGACGAAGGGCGCCACGATCTTCCGCTCGATCAGCGCGGCGAAGACCTCGCGCTTGATCAGCACGCAACCGAAGCCGAAGGCGGTCGCCTCCACCATCCCGCTCCGGATCTTCTTCTCCCCCGGCGTCAGCCGCACCGTGTAGTTGGAGGCGAGCGCGCGGGCGCGCGGCAGGTTCTCCTCTTCCTTCATCGCGGCGTGAAAATCGGCGAGGTTCATCCGGCGCTCCGTATAGGCGGCGCCGACGATCGGCGGATCCTGCGCGATGAAGTGGCGGAAGACGGCGGCGTCCACCGCCATGTCGTTATCGAGGAACAGGATATGCGTCGCGCTCTCATCCGCGAGGAAGGAATGCGCCAGCAGGTTGCGGGAGATGACCACATCGGCCCCGTCCACGGTCAGCAGGCGGTAAGTTCCGCCCGCCTCCGTAATCGCATGGGTCGCGCTGATCAGCGTCTGCGCGTAGGCCGCCATCATCGTGCCGCCCGCCGTCGGCGTCGCCAAAATCACATGCATGCCGCCACTCCGCTTAACAACGCTCACGCGCGGACCCTAGCCTACCGCCCGCGCCGCCGCACGGGCGAAAGCGCGTTCAGTCCTTCACCGCGTCCTGACCCAGCGCCGCCGGATCGAATTCGTAGAACGCGCCGCAGAACTGGCAGTCCGCCGTGACCCGGCCGTCCTCCGTCGTCATATGACCGATATCCTTGGTCGAATACTGCGCCAGCGCCGCCTCAACGCGTTCCCGCGAACAGGTGCAGCCGAACTCCGCCGCCTGCGGCGCGTAAACCCGCGGCATCTCTTCATGAAACAGCCGCAAGAGCAGCCGGTCGGGGGAGACATGCGGCCCGACCAGCTCATGCGTCTCCACAGTGGCGAGCAGCATGGCGACCCGGTTCCAGTCATCCTCCCGGTCGCCCATCAGCGCGACGTCGTCCGCGCTCATCAACCCGTCTTCGCCGGAGGGCGCATCGGGCGCGACCCCGCCCTCGGTCGGCAATTGCTGGATCATCATCCCCCCGCCGCGCCAGGACGCGGCCTCGCCCGGAACCTCGGCCAGCGCCGCCTCCACCGCGAACCGGGTGGCGAGCTGTTCGGACTGGGCGAAATACGTCTCGGCGCAGGCCGAAAGCGAGCCGCCGGCGAGCGGCGTCATGCCCTGATACGGCGTCATGTCCCGCCCCTGATCGATGGTCACGCCGAAGACCCCGCGCCCGAGCTGGTCGAACCCCGGCGCCCCGGTCAGCTTTTCCGCATCGAACCCGGCGTAGGCGCGGACCTTCGCCGGCGCGCCCTCCTCCGTCGGTCCGAAGTAGTCGGTGGCGATCAGCCGGATCGGCCCGTCGCCCCGCACCTGGATGGAGAACCGCCAGCGCAGCTTCACCGCCTGCCCGATCAGCGCCGTCAGCAGGATCGCCTCCGACACCAGCTGCTCCACCACGGGCGGGTAATCGTGCTGGCCGAGGATCTTGTCGAGCGTCTTATCCAGCCGCGCCACGCGCCCGCGCATCCCCGCGCGGTCGAGCTGGAAAGGCAGAATGCTGTCGTCGCCGGTCGGCGCCGTTTGCGTCTCTTCGGTCATGTCGGATCGTCCGGTTCTGGCTGCGCGCTCCCCCTAAACTGGTTCGCCCAGCTGCGCAAACCATGCTAGGCGGCGGGGATGAGACGTTTCGGCGAACGCCCCCTTTCCGACATCGCCTACCGCCGCCGCCCCGGCGCCTATGGCGTCATCCTGGATGATCGCGGCCGCGCGCTGATCGCGCTCAACGAATGCCCGGGAGAGGAAGTCGCCCTCCCCGGCGGCGGGATCGATCCTTTTGAGACCCCGGTCCGCGCGCTTCATCGCGAAGCGATGGAGGAGACCGGCTGGCGCATCGCGATCACCCGCCGGGTCGGGACCTACAAGCGCTTCGTCTACATGCCGGAATACGACCTCTGGGCGGAGAAGATCTGCCACATCTACCTCTGCCGCGCCGGGCGGCGCGTCGCTGATCCGATCGAACCCGATCATCAGCCCGTCTGGATGGATTTAGAGGTCGCGGCGGCCGCGCTCAGCGTCGACGGCGACCGAGAGATGTTCGCAAGGGCGCTAAGGCTCTAGGCCGCTTCGTCCTTCGGCACGCCGGCGTTGTTCGCCTTCTTCGCGAAGCGATCTTCCGCCAACGCGAGTTCCTCGCCCGTCGCGTGCTCGCGGATCAGCGCCATGGCCCCGTTCTCGATCCGCTCTTCCAGTTCCGCCAGGAACGCGTCCTTGTCCAAGCCCTCGGGCATGGCGGGGAGGTATTCGATCGCGCCGGTATGGCCCGGCTTCTTCATCCATTCGCGTTTCGGCCAAATCGCGCCCAGCGACTGCGCCACCGGGATCACGGGCAGGCCGGACGCCACATGCATGTGATAGACGCCCGACTTGTACCGCTCGCGGGCGCCGAGGGCCATCAGCTCCCCTTCCGGGTAGATCAGGATCGGCCGTCCCTGCCCCGCGACCTTGGCCGCGCCCGCCTTGATCATATCGGTCATGCCCTGCGGCCCGCCCTCCACGCTGACGGTGATCAGGTCCAGCTTGCGGATCAGCGCGCCGAGGAAAGGGAGATCGCCAAGCTCCTTCATCACCACCGCGCCGCAATCGCTGTGGTTGCCGAAGATCACCGCAACATCCAGTTCCGACTGGTGCTTAGGCGCGATGATGTAGGGGCCGTCGGGCAGGTTCTCCCGCCCGCGCACTTCGATCTTCGCGCCGAGGAAGGTCCGCACCCACCACTGGGTCCAGCGGCACCAGCGGGCGATCTTGGCGCGGATGCTGTCGCCGGAGACGATCAGGCAGGCGCCGGCGATGTACATCGCCCAGACGAAGGTCACGGCGTAAAAGACGATGTTGAAGATAGCGACGCGAACAGCCGTCATGACTCACTCCACCCCAGTAGCATTCGCGAGGATCCGGCGCGCCTCCGCCTTGTCCTCGTTCATTTGCGCGATCAGCGCGTCCACCCCGTCGAACTTAAGCTCGGGACGCTGAAATTTCACCAACCCGATGGAGACGCGCGCACCGTAGAGGTCGCCCTCGAAGTCGAGGATGTAGGTCTCTAAATTCGGCTTGTTCTCCCCGAACATCGGCCGCACGCCGAGCGAGGCGACGCCGCGATAGTCGCCCGCATGGGGGCCGTCCTTCACATGGACCTTCACGGCGTAGACGCCGAAGCGCGGCGTCATCAGCCCGTCTAGCGACTGGTTGATCGTCGGGAAGCCGAACTCGCGCCCACGCTTCTCCCCATGCTCAACCTCGCCCTCGATCCGGTGGAGGTGGCCGAGGATGCGCGTCGCGTCCTCCACACGGCCCTCAGAGAGCGCGGCGCGGATGGCGGTGGAGGAGATCTCCGTCTCCGGGTCCGCGATCAGGTCGGCGATGGTGACGTCGAAGCCGAGCCGCGCGCCGGCCGCCTTCAGATAGTCGACATCGCCAGCGCGTTTGGCGCCGAAGCGAAAATCGGCGCCGACGACGACATGGGTGAGGCCGAGCTTACCGGCGATCACGTCGGCGCAGAATTCCTCAGCCGTGAGGGAGGAGAAGTCCTTGGCGAAGGGAATGACGAAGAGCCGTTCGACCCCCAACTCCGCCAGCCTGTCGGCGCGCGCGCCGATGCGCATCAGGCGGAAGGGCGGCGCGTCGGGGGCGAAAACCTCGCGGGGGTGGGGTTCGAACGTGACGACGCCGAGCGGCGCGTCTTCACGGCGGGCGAGGTCGAGAACGGCCTGATGGCCGCGATGCACGCCGTCGAAATTGCCGATGGCCGCCGAAGCGCCGCGATCGTCCTCGCGAACCGCGTCCAGGCCTTCGATGATCCGCATCGCCCCTCGCCGCTCCTCTTGCGGCGCGAGGCCGCTCGTCAGTCGAACTTGGCGGAGGGCGCCAGAACCAGCGCCTCTCCTTTGAGGACGACCGTATCGCCCACGGAGCATTTGCAGGCAAGACTGACGCGGCGCTTGGCGTAATCCATGTCGACGACGCTGACTTCGGCGATCACTTCATCGCCCGGACGGACCGGCGCGAGGAAGGCGAGCGACTGCTTCATGTAGATCGTGCCGTGGCCCGGCAGCTGCTCCCCGATCACGGCGGAGATCAGGCCGGCGGTCAGCATCCCGTGGGCGATGCGCCCGCCGAAGATCGTGTCCCGCGCGTACTCGTCGTCGAAATGCACCGGGTTGCGGTCGGTTGAGACGCGGCCGAAGAGCTCGATGTCGCTATCGTCGATGACCTTCCGCAAATGGCGGGTCATGCCGATCTCGATATCCTCGATGCAGATCGTGCCGCGCTGGATTTCGTCCAGACCGTTCGAATCGTACATGTCGCGCTCCTTGCTGCGTCTGCGAAGGAGGTAGCGCCCTCAAAGCGACGTGGCAAGAATTAAGAGCAACAATTTTGCGACATGAAGCGGCGATAGCTAATTTTGTTACTCGAAAATTTCGGAAAGGAAACTTCTGTGAGGCGTGCGGACCAAGGCCGCCCGCAGCGCCCTCACGACTTTTCTAGATACTTCAGTGGGTTAAGTCCATGTCCCCATGGGGACGCCTCGGCGCAGCCTATTCCAGCAGGCCCATCGCCCAGCGCGGCGAAAGCATGTGCCGTTCGGAAAAAGCGACCAGTTTCGCGGGGTCGGGCGCGCCGTCCGACCCGTTCACCTCCTCCGCCGCCAGACCGGCGGTGATGAAAAGGCTATCGAGGTCCTGCCCGATGGCGCCCCGAACATCCGTCAGCACCCCGTCGCCGATGCAGAGGAGGCGCGACGGGTCGATCTCCCGCCCCATCGTCTCCGCGAGCCGCATCCGGGCGTAGTCGTAGATCTGCGGATGGGGCTTGCCGTACTCCATCACCTCTCCGCCCTTCTCCCGATACATCGCGGCGAGCGACCCGGCGCAGTATCGGCGCTGATCGCCCACATCGACGACGAGATCGGGATTGGCGCAGAGGAACCGGAGGCGGCGCAGATGCGCCTCCGTCAGCAGGTCTTCGTAGTCGGAGGGAACCTCCGTCACGTCGTCGACGAGGCCAGTGCAGACGATGCTCTCCGCCTCCTCAAGCGACACGCGCTCTACCTCGGCGCCGTCGAAGAAGGCGTCGTCGCGCCCGGGCGTTCCGATATGGAAGACCTTTTTGCCCCACTCGCCACGCCGAACCGCATCCCGCGCGGCGCCGCCGGAGGAGACGATCAGGTCCCATGCGTCTTCGGGGGCCTTCATGCGCTGAAGTTGCAGGAGAACGGCGGTTTCGGGGCGCGGCGCATTCGTCAGCAGCGCCACCGTCCCGCCCCGCCGGCGATAGGCCTGCAGCGCCGCGACGGCGCCGGGCAAGGGAGAGACGCCGTTGTGAAAGCACCCCCAGACATCGCAGAGCACGGCGTCGTACCGGTCGGAGATATCGGCGAAGGATCTGATGATTTCAGTCATGTGGGGCGGCCTCCTCTAGAGCGCCGTCTTACGGGCGCGTCGCGTGAAAGGCCATGGCGCCAAGGCGAAGCGGAGCGCGAATTGTGCAGATGCGAAAAGCGATGCGCAAGCTAGGAAATCGAAACGAATCTCTGCCATCCTCATCCTACCGCGCCGCTTCGGGCCTGCGCTGGAACACGCGCCGGAGCGGCCGCGCGAGGCATTAGAAGGAGACATGCGAGATCTGAATATGCGTAAGGCAGATCCTGAATTCGTTCGCCAGCTTGAGGGGTATTCCCTCACCACCGCCGAAATCACCTATCGGCTTCCCGACGCGCAGAGCCTGCTGCAAACCTACCTTTGGCAGGATTACGACATGGCCCCGCGCTTTCCCGTCCTGAAAAAGTTCCTGGCCTTCTGGGAACGCGAACTGGACGGCCCGCTCCACTCCGTGAAGATCGCCAGCGCCGAGCTGATCAAGCCGGCGGAATTCCGCATCGCGGGAACCGTCGCTTCGATTCATTAGATCAGCGCGAGAGAGGGTCGCCGCCTAGGGCGCCCGACGAGGGGGCGTCTTTCGCGGCGTCCTCGATGCGAGGATCCCGCTCGCCAACATAGAACGACCGGCTCTTCGCCAAGCGCCGCCTCCCACACTGGGGCGGCGCGTCTTTTTGCAGATTTTCGCATAGGCGCTGTTGACGCAGGGGCGCGCGTTCCTTACCTCCGCGGCGTCGTTAGCACTCATGGGAGGCGAGTGCTAACGCGACAATCAGCCTCCCGCAGTGAAAACAACGGAACCATCAGGAGCGACTAACATGGCGTTCACTCCCCTGCACGATCGCGTGCTGGTCCGCCGCACCGAAGGCGACGAGAAAACCGCTGGCGGCCTCATCATTCCCGACAGCGCCAAAGAGAAGCCCCAGGAGGGCGAGGTCGTGTCTTGCGGCGAAGGCGCGCGCAAGGACAGCGGCGAGCTGATCCCGATGGCGGTCTCCGCCGGCGACAAGATCCTGTTCGGCAAGTGGTCGGGCACCGAGGTCAAGGTCGACGGCGAAGAGCTGCTCATCATGAAAGAGAGCGACATCCTCGGTAAAATGGCCTGATCGGCCGCGTCGAGATCTCTCTGAACTCAAACGGAAATCCAAGGAGCTACGCAAATGGCTGCTAAAGACGTCAAGTTCAACACTGACGCCCGCGACCGCATGCTGAAGGGCGTCAACACGCTCGCAGACGCGGTCAAAGTCACCCTCGGTCCGAAAGGCCGCAACGTCGTCCTCGACAAATCCTTCGGCGCCCCGCGCATCACGAAGGACGGCGTCTCCGTCGCCAAAGAGATCGAGCTTGAGGACAAGTTCGAGAACATGGGCGCGCAGATGGTTCGCGAAGTTGCGTCCCGCACCAATGACGAAGCGGGCGACGGCACCACGACCGCGACCGTTTTGGCCCAGGCCATCGTCCGCGAGGGCATGAAATCCGTCGCCGCCGGCATGAACCCGATGGACCTGAAGCGCGGCATCGATCTCGCCGTCGCGAAAGTCGTCGAAGGCATCCAGGGCGCGTCCCGCCCGGTCGCCGACTCGGATGAAGTCGCCAAGGTCGGCGCCATCTCCGCCAACGGTGAGACCGAGATCGGCCGTCAGATCGCCGACGCGATGCAGAAAGTCGGCAACGAGGGCGTGATCACCGTCGAGGAGAACAAGGGCCTCGACACCGAGACCGACGTCGTCGAGGGCATGCAGTTCGACCGCGGCTACCTCAGCCCCTACTTCGTCACCAACCCGGACAAGATGACGACCGAGCTGGAAGACGCGCTGATCCTTCTCCACGAGAAGAAGCTCTCCTCCCTCCAGCCGATGGTGCCGCTCCTCGAGACGGTGATCCAGTCCGGCAAGCCGCTCCTGATCATCGCGGAAGACGTCGAAGGCGAGGCTCTCGCCACGCTCGTCGTCAACAAGCTGCGCGGCGGTCTGAAGATCGCGGCCGTCAAAGCTCCGGGCTTCGGCGATCGCCGCAAGGCCATGCTGCAGGACATCGCGATCCTCACCGGCGGTCAGGTCATCTCCGAAGACCTCGGCATGAAGCTCGAAAGCGTCACCGTCGACATGCTCGGCACGGCGAAAAAGGTCTCCATCACCAAAGATGAGACCACGATCGTCGACGGCGCTGGCGAGAAGGCCGAGATCGAGGCGCGCGTCGCCCAGATCCGTCAGCAGATCGAAGAGACCTCCTCCGACTACGACCGCGAGAAGCTCCAGGAGCGTCTGGCGAAACTGGCGGGCGGCGTCGCGGTGATCCGCGTCGGCGGCTCCACCGAGGTCGAGGTGAAAGAGCGCAAAGACCGCGTCGACGACGCGCTGAACGCGACCCGCGCGGCCGTTCAGGAAGGCGTCGTTCCGGGCGGCGGCGTCGCTCTGGTGCACGCCGGCAAGGCGCTCTCGGGCATGGAAGGCGAGAACGCCGACCAGACCGCCGGCATCAAGATCGTCTCCAAAGCGATCCAGTCGCCGCTGCGTCAGATCGCCGAGAACGCGGGCGTCGACGGCGCCGTCGTCGCCGGCAAGATCTCCGAGAACGGGGACAGCGGCTTCGGCTTCAACGCGCAGACCGAAGAGTATGGCGACATGATCAAGATGGGCATCATCGACCCGGCGAAAGTCGTGCGCTGCGCCCTTGAGGACGCGGCCTCCGTCGCGGCCCTCCTGATCACGACCGAAGCCATGGTCGCCGACAAGCCGGAGCCGAAAGGCGCGGCCCCGGCGATGCCCGACATGGGCGGCATGGGCGGCATGATGTAAGCCAGCCGCCTCTGGGCGAGACGTCCAGGGACAGTGAGGGGCCGCCTTCCCTTTGGGGAGGCGGCCTTTTCATTTTTCGTAAGTTAATTTGTTCATAAAGGTTAACGTGAGCGCGGCGGCTGGCTATCTCCTCCGCCATGACGCGCACGCTCTTCAGTCTGATATTGCTTTGCCTGCTTTCGGCCAGTCCGGCGCAGGCCGGGACCGCGCGGGTGATCGACGGCGACACGCTGGACATCGGCGACACGCGCTATCGCATCCACGGGATCGACGCGCCGGAGCGCGGGCAACGCTGCGGCGCGGGCGACGATGAATGGCCATGCGGCGCCCGCGCCACGGAAAAACTGACGGATCTGACACTGGGGCGCGACCTGAGGTGCGAGCCGCTTGAAGATGACGGCCTCGGGCGCACCGTCGCGAAGTGTTTCGCGGGCGACGTGGATGTCGGCGCGGCAATGGTCGAAAGCGGCATGGCCTGGGCCTTCGTCAAATACGCCGAAGACTATGTGCGCCACGAAGCGCAGGCGCGCGCTGAGCGTCGCGGCGTTTGGCGGGGGGTGAGGGAAGCGCCATGGGACTACCGCGCGAAACGCTGGCGCGTCGCCGCTCAGCAAGCGCCTGAGGGCTGCGCGATCAAGGGCAATATCTCCGCCAACGGCAAGATCCACCATCCGCCCTGGTCGCGGTACTACAACCGCACCCGGATCAGCGCGGCGCGGGGCGAGAGGTGGTTTTGCAGCGAGCGAGAGGCGATCGCCGCAAGCTGGCGCGCGCCGCGCAACCGCTGAGGATTTCACGCCTTCGGCGCGATCCAGCGGCTCGTCCTCGCTTCGCTCGCCGTCTCGCCGGGTGCGCTATACGGCGCGGTCGCGCGTCACTGGATCGGATCCGACCGGTTGGCGATGGCGGACGCCTCCGGCGGGGATATTTGGAGAGCGAAGAAGATGAGCGGAGCGGCTAGCGGTCTGCGGTCAGCGCCTTGATCGCGCGTTTCGGGGCTCTGGCGCGCCAGCGGCGCTCTATGAAGAGCCTTAGGCGGTCAGGCGTGATGACGCTCATCCGCGCCAAGACGATCGCGTAGTCTTCGTAGTGGGGCGTTAGGTGGAAAATCTCCGGTTCCGCCGCCATCAGCAGTTCGCGCTCTTCATGCGGGACGTCGAAAAGAACAAGGCCGTCGCCGTCTTCCCTGAGCCTGATCACCAACGCCTTCCCGACTTTCAATGCGGGCGTTCCATAAGACGTTGATGCGACCATCTCGGGAAACTCGCCGCCTAAGGCGACGATATCCGACCATTCCATATCAGCGTCTCCCGCAGCCTTGCGCGCCTCGTCCGCGCGCGCGAGTGTCGAAACAGTCTAGCAGAAGGGACGCGATTTGCGGGAATTGCTCAACAAGATCGCCGCGCGGGCCCGGCCCTCCGCCGGCCAGGGCGCGAACGCCGCCTATATTCCCGCGCTCGCGGCCATAGATCCCGCCAAATTCGCGCTCGCCGTCGTCACCGCCGATGGCGAGGAGTTCGCCGTGGGCGACGCGGAGGAGCCGTTCTCCATCCAGTCGATCTCCAAGCTCTTCGCGCTCTGTTTCGCGATGGAGCGGGTCGGCGACCCGCTTTGGGAGCGGGTGAAGCGGGAGCCTTCGGGGATGCGCTTCAACTCCGTCATTCAGCTGGAGACGGAGGCCGGGGTGCCGCGCAATCCGTTCATCAACGCCGGCGCCATCGTCGTGGCGGACGCGCTCTTGGACGATGATCCGGAGATCGCGGCGCATATGCGGGATCGGCTGCGGGACATGTCGGGCGATGCGGGCGTCGACTATGAAGCGGAGGTCCACCTCTCGGAGATCGCCACGGGCGACATGAACCGGGCGGCGGCGTTTCTCCTTAAGGCGAAGGGCAACCTTCGCGGCGATCCGCTTGCGGTGACGGAGGCGTATTTCGGCTTCTGCTCCCTCGCCATGTCGGCGCGGGCGCTGGCGCGGGCGGGGCGGTTTCTGATTTCTCCCGACGCTCCGGGGCCCTCTGGGCATGCGCAGCGCCTGCGCGCGATCATGCGCACCTGCGGACTTTACGACCAGTCGGGGGAATTCGCCTACCGCGTGGGTCTGCCGGCGAAATCCGGGGTCGGCGGCGGCATCCTCGCCGTGAATCCGGCGAGAGGCTACGTCGCCTGCGCCTGGTCGCCGCCGCTCGACCGGTTCGGCAACTCCGTCGCGGCGACGGAGGCGTTGGCGCTGCTCGCGGCCGAGACGGGGGTCTGATCTAGGACGGCGCCGCTTGACGCTCCCGCGCCCCTTCGCTACCCGCGAGCCAACGAAAAGACAGGAGCGACGGCCATGACCAATTCCCTTCTCATCCTTCCCGGCGACGGCATCGGCCCCGAGGTCATGGCGGAGGTCCGCCGGGTCATCGACTGGCTCGGCGCCGAGAAAGGCGTCGCGTTCGAGGTGAGCGAGGATCTGGTGGGCGGCGCGGCCTACGACGCGCATGGGACGCCGCTCCATGACGATACGATGGCGAAGGCGCAGGAGGTGGACGCGGTTCTGCTCGGCGCCGTGGGCGGACCGAAATACGACAACCTCGACTTTTCGGTGAAGCCGGAGCGCGGGCTGCTGCGCCTCCGGAAAGAGATGGACCTCTTCGCCAACCTGCGCCCCGCCCAGTGCTTCGATGCGCTGGCGGAGGCGTCCAGCCTCAAGCCCGAAATCATCTCCGGCCTCGACATCATGATCGTGCGGGAGCTGACCTCCGGCGTCTATTTCGGGGAGCCGCGCGGCATCTTCGAAGAGGGTAATGAGCGGGTCGGGATCAACACCCAGCGCTACACCACCTCCGAGATCCAGCGCGTCGCCCGCGCGGCGATGGAGCTGGCGAAGAAGCGGGGCGGCAAGGTCTGCTCAATGGAAAAGGCCAACGTGATGGAGAGCGGCATCCTTTGGCGCGAGGAAGTGCAGCGCGTCGCCGACGCCGAATACCCGGATGTCGAGACGAGCCACATGTACGCCGACGCCGGCGCCATGCAGCTCGTGCGCTGGCCCAAGCAGTTCGACGTGATCGTCACCGACAACCTCTTCGGCGACATGCTGTCGGATCTCGCGGCGATGCTGACCGGCTCGCTTGGGATGCTGCCCTCCGCCTCCCTCGGCCTGCCGATGGAGAACGGGCGCCCGAAAGCGCTCTATGAGCCGGTGCACGGCTCCGCCCCCGACATCGCAGGTCAGGGCATCGCCAACCCGATCGCCTGCATCCTGAGCTTCGCGATGGCGCTGCGCTACTCCTTCGACGAGGGCGATCTGGCCGATCTGATCGAAAGCTCAGTCAATGCGGCGCTCGGCGACGGGCTGCGCACGCCGGACCTGATGACGGTCGAAGGCGGCACCAAGGTCGGCACGTCCGAGATGACCGACGCGATCCTCGCCAAGATGGCCGCGGCTTAAGGGGAGCCGCCTGATGAGCCTTCCGGCGGGCGCGGCCATTCAGGTCGGCCTGCCGGAGCGCTTTCGCGCCGATGCGGCGCGGCTTTATCTCGACGCCTTCGCCGCGAAGCTCGGCCCGATCCTCGGGCGCGGGGAAAGGGCGGAAGGGTTCCTCGCCTCAGTCATGCGTCCGGCCAATGCGATGGCCGCGCTGAATGCTGAAGGCGATCTGCTCGGCCTCGCCGGGTTTCATGACGAGACGGGCGGGTTCATCGGCGGCGGTTTCGCCGATATGCGGGCCGCCTACGGCCTGCCCGGCGCGCTCTGGCGCGCGCCCCTGATCGACCTTTTCGAACGCGCGCCGGAACCCGGTGAGATGCTGATGGACGGCGTCGTCGTCGCGCTCGCGCATCGGGGGGCGGGGATCGGCGAGGCGCTGCTCGACGCGCTGTCCCACCATGCGGCGAGAGCGGGCGCGCAGGCGCTCAGGCTGGAGGTCGTGGATGCGAATCCCCGCGCTGAGGCGCTTTACCTGCGATTGGGATTCGAATGCCGCGCGCGGCGAGCGACGCCGTTGATGCGTCCGTTCTTCGGCTTCGGCGCCGTCGCGACGATGATCCGCCCGACCTGACGCTCACGAAACCATTGGGCGAGCGATTTTCTCGTGAACAATCTATGGGTGATTTGGTCTCTCACGCGCATGATTCAAATAAATAATTGAAATAACAACAGTTTTTCAGCCGTGAAATATTTGCATCCGCAACAATTCTTGGGATGCCAAAGCGCCGATAAAACGAAACTTATCGGTCACCGCCGGTCGCGAGGGGTCGCTAGGCCAGCGGACAAAAGAAGACCAACGGAGCAAGGATCCCCATGCGACCCAATGATATCAGCCGTTTCGACGGCGAGACGATCGACCTCAATATCTTCCAGACCGGCGACCAAGCCGTCTTCGTAGACCTCGACGCCGCCACCGCCGGCGCGCTGACCGGCGATGCGCCCGCGAGCCAGATCGGCTTCGTTCGGATCGGGGAGGCCGAGCTCGCGCTCAACGATGTGGAGAACATCGTCGGCACGGATGCGGGCGAGCGCCTCTTCGGGTCGGAGGAAGACGGGTTCATCCTCGCCGGCGGCGGAGACGACACTGTCCATCCCTTCAATGGAGACGACTTCGTCGACGGCGGCGAAGGGGTGGATACGCTCCTCCTCAACGCGATCGACGGGCCGCTGACGATCGACCTGAAGAAAGGCTACGCCAACACCGCCGATCAGGTGAACGAAATCACCGGGTTCGAGAACGTGACGGGATCGAACCTCTTCAGCGATCTCATCCTCGGCGATCGCGGCGCCAACATCATGTCCGGCGGCGCGGGCGGCGACGACACGCTGAAGGGTCGCGGCGGCGACGACGTGCTGAACGGCGAGGCGGGCGAGGATCGTCTGCACGGCGGTAACGGCGACGACATGCTTTTCGGCGGAGACGGCGCGGACCGGCTTCAGGGCGGTCGCTGCGATGACGCGCTCGACGGCGGCGCTGGCGACGACCGGATGGTCGGCGGGAAAGGGAACGACGTCCAAACGGGCGGCGACGGCGCGGACCGGTTCGTCTTCGCGGCGAACGACGGCGACGACGTCGTCACCGACCTCTCCTTCGACGAGGGCGACAGCGTGAAGTTCCGCGGCGAGCGTCTGATCGACAGCGAAGAGGACCTTACAGCCTTCCTCGACAAGCTCGAAGCGGACGGACGCGCCGACACCGGCGCAGAGGTACGCGGCGACGATCTGGTCATCCAGTACTTCGCCACCGAAGTGACGCTGACCGGGTTCGCCGAGGGCTGGATCGAAGCCGTCTGATCCCCCAGGCCACAGAACAGCGGCGCGGCGACCCCCTCAGGCGCCGTCTGTCCCTCCTCCGGCGCACGCCCCGCGCCGGAGGGGGGTTAATCGTTCACCTGCCGAGGATCATGCGGCGCAAGACGTTGTCTTTCTCGATGAAGTGATGCTTCAGAGCGGCGGCCGCATGAGCGAGCACGACTACGGACAGCGCGATGGCGCAGAAATAGTGGATGTTGGCGAAGACATCCTCCAGTTCCTTCGACCCGGGGACGAAGGGGTCCGGCATCTCGAAGAGGCTGAAGACCTTGTTCTTGATCCCATACAGCTCCTGCAGCGGAGAAGCGGAGGACATCAGCCAACCGCTCAACGGCATCGCGAGCATCAGAACATAAAGCGCGAGGTGGCCACCATGGGCGAGGCCCCGCTCAACCGGCGACATGGCGGCGGGGAGCTGCGGGGTCGGGTTCATGAAGCGCCAGACCATGCGGATCAGCACGAGGACGAAGACGGTGAAGCCCCAGCTCTTGTGAATTTGGGTCAGCGTGAACTGGAGGCCGATATCATCCACGAAGTTCGCCATGAAGAAACCGACCCCGAGCAGGCCGAGGATCATCAGGCTGACGCTCCAGTGGATCAGGCGGGCGGGCCAGCCCCAGCCTTCTTTAGTGTTACGCACGCTCATCACTCACTCCTTGGGCTTCGCAGTCAGATCGAAATCGACCGCGACGACGGCGCCCACCTCGACGAACAGGGTCGTGAAACCGACCCCGACGCCGTATTCCTTACGATTGAAGTCGACTGCGCCGGTCGCTTGCGCCGCCGTCTCCGATATTGAAAGCGTCATCTCGCCGACGACCACGCCCGTCGCCCCGCGCATCGTCAACTCCCCCGTCGCGCGGTAGCGCTCGCCGCCGAGCGGCTCCAGCGATTTCAGGACATAGCGCGCTTGCGGGTGCCCATCGACATGCAGCCAGTCGACGCTGCGGACGACGGCGTTCGCGAAGGCCTCGCCCGCATCGAAGCTGTCGGTCTCGATGGTCAACTCCAGCTCCGCGGTGGAGAGGTCGTCGGGATCGAACCGCGCTTCGCCGGAGTAGCGGGCGAAGCCGCCCCGCTGCTCTCGCCCGTCGATCAGGTAAACGATGGCGAGCGCCGATTGCGCCTGGTCGATGCGCCATTCGCGCGGCTCGGCGTCTGACGTTGAAGGAGCTGTCGACGCGGCGAGGACCGCGATCAGAAAAGTCGCGATCCAGCGCGGCATGACGATCTCCGCCTACTGCTTGTCGATCTGAACGTCGATCCGGATCGGGATCATCACGCCGATCGCCGGAGCGCCGTAGGTCATGTCGTAGTTCGTCCGATCAACTTCGCCGGCGATCTCGAACCCGGCGATGATCTGATCGGGATTGAACGGCGAAGGCGCGAGACGGCGCATCTTGGCCTTGAAGACCTCCTCCCGCGTGACGCCGCGGATCGTCAGATCGCCCGTGACGTCGGCGGTGTTTTCGCCCGTCAGGCGAACGGTTTTGGAGACGAAGGTGATCTCGGGATGGTTTTTCACATCGAGGAAATCCTTCGACTTCACATGTTTGTCCCGCGCCGGCCAACCGGTGTCGAGACTGGTCGCGTCGATGACGACCTTAACCTCGGCGTTTTCGATATTGTCTTCGTCGAAAACAATGTCGGCGTCGAACTTCCGGAACTGGCCCTGAACCGTGGAGAAGCCGAGGTGATCGGCCATGAAGGTCGCGTGGGCGTGGCTTTTGTCGAGCTTCCATTCAGCGGCGCCGAGCGGGGACGCAATGAGCGAAAGCGGAATGAGAACGGCGGCGAGGGCGCGTGTGAACATGGGACGTCTCCCTGGGACTTGGTTGCCCCTAGAGGTTGGCCGTCGCGCCTGAAATTACAATGATTTTTCGCTGAACGTATTGTTTCGACGTGATTACTTTAACGTGTGGGGACCGGGTGATCGCCGCGGTAATCATAAAACCCGCGCTTGGACTTCTTACCGAGCCAGCCGGCCTCGACATATTTCACGAGAAGCGGACAGGGGCGGTATTTCGTATCCGCCAGTCCCTCGTGCAGTACGTTCATGATGGCGAGGCAGATATCGAGGCCGATGAAATCGGCGAGCTGCAGCGGCCCCATCGGGTGATTGGCGCCGAGTTTCAGCGAGGTGTCGATGCTCTCCACTGTGCCGACGCCTTCGTAGAGCGTGTAGATCGCCTCGTTGATCATCGGCATCAGGATGCGGTTGACGATGAAGGCTGGGAAATCCTCGGCGGAGGCGGAGGTCTTGCCGAGGTTGTCCACTACGCCTTTCAGCGTATCGAACGTCTGCTCGTCCGTCGCGATACCACGGATCAACTCCACCAGTTGCATCAACGGCACCGGGTTCATGAAATGGAAGCCCATGAACCGCTCCGGCCGGTCGGTGCGCGACGCGAGGCGGGTGATCGAGATCGAAGAGGTGTTCGTGGTCAGGATCGTGTCGGGCTTCAGATGCGGCAGCACCGCGTCGAAGATGCCCTGCTTGACCTCTTCCTTCTCCGTCGCGGCTTCGATGACGAGGTCGGTCCTGCCGATATCGGCGAGGGTTTTCGCGGGATTGATCCGGGCTAGGCCGGCCTTCATGTCGACTTCGTCGATCAGATCGCGCGCGACCTGGCGGCCCATATTGTCGCCGATCAGGCCCATCGCGCGCGTCACGCGGTCTTCGTCGATGTCGTTCAGGAGGACTTCGTACCCTGCGAGGGCGAAGACATGAGCGATGCCGTTGCCCATCTGACCGGCGCCGACGACGCCAACCGTCTTGATCGTCATGTTTCGAACCCCGCGCGGGCCGTCATGCGCGACCCGTCTTTTGGTTATGTTGCATTGCGGCGAAGCCTAGGCCGCGCGCCGGTTTTCGTAAAGAGCGCGGCTGTCGCAGAAGCGTCACCCGAAGACGCCCCCCTGCGGAAGGTCGGCCATGCGGATCAGGCGGCTATCGACCACCGCCGCCTGACGATGAAAGACGATGGCCTGATAGGCGGGGTCAGTGACCATTTCGAGAAACGCGCCGCCCGTCGGGTATCGGGCGATGAAGGCGATGTCCCACGCCTCCTCCGCCGGGCCGATGAGCACGCATTCGGGCGCCCCGCGCCAGAGGATCGAACCGCCAACCCGCTGGAAGATCGGCGCGCTTTCGCGGCCATAGGCGGCGTAGGCCTCCGCGCCAGTGGCGTCGCGCCCATCGGCGTAGGTCGCCTTGTCGAGCAGCTTCACGAGGTTGAGCATGTTCACCGGCTGATCGCGCGGCAGGTCCTTAAAGACGGTGAACTGTTCACGGGTTGGGTCGACGTTCATTTCCACCTTGCTCCCAGCGCCTAAAGCCAAAGCCATTTATCCGACCAATGTGCAAATTTCCAAAGAAATGAACGCAATAGGTCGTCGCCTCTTCATGCATGATTCAGACCTGCGTGCGACGGAGGTCGGTGCGTCGGCGGTGGATCGAGCCGCCTCGCGAGTGAAGGAAACGACCGATGGTGTTCACGCCCCTGATCGCCGGCTCCGGCCTCTCGGCGCTGAATTTTCTGGAGACGACGCGCTCGGATCAGGAGGCGCGGCTGCGCGCCGATCCCTCCGCCCGCAGCGATATCGAGGCGGTCCGCGCGCGCCTGACGAGCGTAGAGACGGCGGATGAGCTGCTCGGCGACCGGCAGTTGCTTCGCGTCGCGCTCACCGCTTTCGGTCTGCAGGACGATATCGACAAGGGCGCCTTCCTGAAACGGATCCTCGAATCCGACATCGCGGACCGAAGCTCCTTCGCCAACCGCCTCGCCGATCGTCGCTATACCGAGTTCGCGCAGGCGTTCAATTTCGGCGGCGATGGCGGCGCGCAGCTTCCGCAATCATCTCCGAAAGACGCGATCGCGCCGCTCTTGCGCGGATTACCCGACGTGGATTCGCTCTTCACACGGCGCAACGAACCTCTTCTCGAACGCGCGCTCGAAGTGTTCGACCTTCAGCGCGACGCCTCCCAGCCCGACTTCCTGAAACGCGTTCTGGAATCCGACGTCTCCGACCCGAACGCGCTGGTGAACCGGCTGGACGATCCGCGTTATGTCGAATTCGCATCAGCGCTCCAGCCGAACCGCGTCGGCGCTCCCGAGGCGGTTCTGGAGCGGGTTTCGGAATTTGTCGCTGATCGGCTCCAAAGCGTTGAAACGTCGTCGGATCTTCTGGAGGACCCCCTTCTTCTCCAGCGGGTGCTGCGCGCCTTCGGGGCGGAGCAGTTCGCGTCCAACCCGCTTCTGGTCGGCCAGGTACTCGACAGCGACCTCTCCGATCCCGCTTCGCTCGCGAATACGCTCGGCGATCCCGCACTGCTCGAAATCGCGCGGGCCTTCGACTTCGCTAATCGCAAAGGCGAGAGGGAAAGCGTCTATCGGCTCGCGGAAATCTTCGATGCGCGGCCCGCGTCATTTGAAACCGTCGACGGCTTTCTCGCGGATGAAGAGCTGGTGAGCCTCTCCCGAGCCGTTTTCGGTCTCACCGAAGACGTGGTCGCCGACAGCGCCTTGCGCGACATCCTCCTCTCCGACACGGCGGACGCCGCCTCACCGGCGAATGTCAGCGGCGATGCCCGGCAGATCGCCTTCGCCAAGGCCTTCGATTTCGATCCCGTCACCGGGCAGGCCGGCGCCCCGACCACGTCGCCGATCGCCGCTTTCGCACAGAGCGCCGGAGCGCTCCTGAATTCACCCAGCACGGCGGAGGAGTTCTTCGACAACGCGAACCTGACGATCAACACGCTCCGCTTGCTCGACCTGCCCCGCGATGTCATCGGCCTAGAGTTCGCGCAAAGGGTTCTTTCGGCGCAACCTGACGACCCGCTATCGGTCATCGGATCCATCTCCGACACCAGATACGCGACCCTTCAAAGCGCGTTGAACTTCTCATTCACCCCGCCGGAGAACCGGTTTCCCCCGGGCTTCGCCGAGGCGATCATCGATGATTACATCGCCAACGCCTTCGAAATCAGCGTTGGAGAGCAGAATGTCGACCTCCGGCTGGGGCTGAGCCTTCAGACCGGTCTGGAGAACGTGGTCCGCCAGGTTCGCTCCAATGACGCGCGATGGTTCCAGATCCTTGGAACGGGCCCGTTGCGGACGGTCGTCGCCCGCGCACTCGGGGTGCCGGACGCCTCAGCTGCGATCGACGTCGACAAGCAGGTTGAGATTTTCAAGGATCGGGCGGTGCGCACATTCGGCACCGATGAAGTCGCCGAGTTTCTGGAGCCTGAACGGCTTGACCAGATACGCACTCTTTTCGCCTTGGGCACGACCCGAGACAGCGGCTCGTTCGGCGCAACCGCCGCGACGACGCCGATCCTGTCTCTTCTCGCGTAAAGAAAAGGGCGGCCGTTAGTAACGGCCGCCCCAAAATTCCGCGCGTGAAGGATCAGCCGAGAGCGGCTTCCAGCTCCGGCACGGCGGTGAAGAGGTCCGCGACCAGGCCGTAGTCGGCGACCTGGAAGATCGGAGCTTCCTCATCCTTGTTGATCGCGACGATGATCTTCGAGTCCTTCATGCCCGCGAGGTGCTGAATGGCGCCAGAGATGCCGACGGCGATGTAGAGCTCAGGCGCGACGACCTTGCCGGTCTGGCCGACCTGCCAGTCGTTCGGCGCGTAACCCGAGTCGACCGCGGCGCGCGAAGCGCCGACGGCGGCGCCGAGCTTGTCCGCGACCTTCTCGATGATCGCGAAGTTCTCGGCGGAGCCGATGCCGCGACCGCCGGAGATGACGATCTTGGCGGAGGTCAGCTCAGGACGATCCGACGAGGCGAATTTGTCCTCAACCCAGGAGGAAAGACCCGGGTTCTCACCAGCCGCGACGGTCTCGACCGGAGCGGAGACGCCCTCGCCCGCGGCGTCGAAGCCGGCGGTGCGAATGGAGAAGACCTTCTTCGCGTCGGAGGTCTTCACGACCTGCAACGCGTTGCCGGCGTAGATCGGACGCTCGAACTCGTCCGCGCCGCGCACCTCGGTGATGTCGGTGATGACCATCGCATCCAGCATGGCCGCGACGCGCGGCAGCACGTTCTTGCCCTGCACGGTGGCGGGGGCGCAGATGTGCTCGTAATCGCCCGCGAGCGAAACGATCGTGGACGCGACCGCCTCGGCCATGCCGTGGGCGTGACCGGCGTCGGAGGCGCACAGCACCTTGGAGACGCCGTCGAGTTTGGCGGCGGCCTGAGCGGCCCCGTCGCAGCCTTCGTCGGCGCAAAGGATGGTGACGTCGCCCAGCGATTTCACTGCGGTCAGCGCTTTCGCGGTCTGATCGACGGAAAGCTCGCCACCGGCGATTTCGGCGAGAAGAAGAACGGCCATCAGATAACCCCCGCTTCGTCTTTGAGTTTCGCAACCAGCTCGTTGATGTCGGCGACCTTGACGCCGGCGGCGCGCGCAGGCGGCTCGGTGGTGGAGACGACGGTCAGGCGCGGCGAGACGTCGACGCCGTAATCGGCGGGCGTCTTCTCATCCAGCGGCTTCTTCTTCGCCTTCATGATGTTCGGCAGCGATGCGTAGCGCGGCTCGTTCAGACGCAGGTCGACCGAGATGATCGCCGGCATCTTCACGTCGACGACCTGAAGGCCGCCGTCGACTTCGCGCGTCACCTTGGCGCTGTCGCCGTCGATGTCGACCTCGGAGGCGTAGGTGCCCTGCGACCAGCCAAGGAGCGCAGAGAGCATCTGGCCCGTCGCGTTCATGTCGTTGTCGATCGCCTGCTTGCCGCAAAGCACGAGGCCGGGGGCCTCCTCCTCAACGATCTTGGCGAGGATCTTGGCGACAGACAGCGGCTCGATGTCGGTGTTCACGTCTTCGGAGGCGACGACGAGGATCGCGCGGTCCGCGCCCATAGCGAGGGCGGTGCGGAGCGTCTCCTGGCTCTGCTTCACGCCGATGGAGACGGCGACGATTTCGTCGGCCTTGCCCGCTTCCTTAAGACGGATCGCCTCTTCCACGGCGATTTCGTCAAAGGGGTTCATCGACATTTTAACATTGGCGAGATCGACGCCCGTGCCGTCCGCTTTCACGCGAACCTTCACGTTATAATCGATCACGCGTTTGACAGGCACCAGGACCTTCATTTCGCGTTCACTCCGTTTCCTCTCCCGCCCCGGGATAGGGGCGACTCGCATCCGCGTCGTTCTACGCGGGGAGATGTCATCCGTCATCGTCTGAAAGCGACTTTCCGCCCGTGCGAATCGCCGCGCCTCAGATTGGCCCTATCTATATTGACGTTAACGTAAGGGTCAATATTTGCGCTGATGGCTGTCAGGCCGCCTTAAACGAGGCTGGCTTACGCTCTTCGCTCTTTGAGTGAAAACAACTCAAGATATTCAACAGAATTTTGCTGGACAAAGCGGCGCCCGGCGACCGCTAATTGTCAGACAAAAACTAGGGAGGAAAAATCATGTCACTGGATTGCTGCGGCCCCGGCTACGCCTCGCCGGCTGACGCGATGAAGGCGGAGCGGGAGAAACTGCTCTACACCGTCGCGCTATACGTCGGCACCGGCGTTGAGGCGCCCGACTATCTCGCCACGGTCGACGTGGACCCCGAAAGCCCGACCTATTCCAGCGTCGTCGCGCGCACCGAGATGCCCCAGATCGGGGATGAGCTGCACCATTCCGGCTGGAACGCCTGCTCCTCCTGCCATCAGGACGCGACGAAGGAGCGGAAGTATCTGATCATGCCGGGGGTCCGGACGTCGAACCTCAACATCATCGACACGTCGGACGCGAAAAATCCCAAGCTTCACAAGGTGATCTCGGGCGACGAGATCAAGGCGAAGACCAATCTCTCCGCCCCGCACACGGTGCATTGCCTCGGGCCGGACATCATCATCTCCATGCTCGGCGACGCCGACGGAAATGCGCCGGGCGGGTTCCTGCATGTGAACGAGGAGTTCGAGATCGTCGGCAGGTGGGAGAACGACATCACCGGCATGAACTACAATTACGACTTCTGGTACCAGCCGCGGCACAACATGATGGTCTCCTCCGAATGGGGCGCGCCGAACACGTTCATGCCGGGCTTCGATCTCGAGGACGTCGGCAAGGGCAAATACGGCCAGTCGATCCATTTCTGGGACTTCGAAGGCAAGAAAATCGTCAAGTCGATCGACATGGGCGCGGAGGGGATGATCCCGCTCGAAGTCCGCGGCATGCACGATCCGGAATCGAACGAAGGCATGTTCGCGGCGACGCTGTCGTCCAACGTCTTCCGCTGGTGGAAGACGGATGACGGGGATTTCGAGATCGAGAAGGTGATCGACATCCCGGCGATCGAGGTCGAGAGCTTCCCCGTGCCGATGCCGTCGCTGATCACAGACATCCTGATCTCGATGGACGACCGCTTCCTTTATTTCGCCAACTGGCTCCATGGCGATCTGAGGCAGTACGACATCTCCGACCCCGCGAACCCGAAACTGACCGGGCAGGTCTGGATCGGCGGGCTTCTCGGCAAGGCGCCGGTGGTGAACGGGGTGACCGTGCAGGGCGCGCCGCAGATGATCCAGCTCTCGCTGGACGGCAAACGGCTCTACGCCACGACCTCGCTCTTCTCGTCCTGGGACAACCAGTTCTATCCGGACATGAAGGACAAGGGGGCGCAGATGTTCATGATCGACTGCGACACGGAGAACGGCGGCATGTCGATCAATCCGGACTTCGTGGTGGATTTCGGGAACGAGCCGAACGGGCCCTCCCGCTGCCACGAGATGCGCTATCCGGGCGGCGACGTCACATCCGACATCTGGATGTGAGGCGTGAGCTGCTGCAATGGCGGCGACCTCGCGCGGATGGCCGCTGAGGTCGCCAAGGCGCGGGAGGGGCGGCCCCGAACCGGAGGCGGATTCTGGGCCTCTCTCGTCGCGCGCTGGTTCGCCCGGCGGTGAACGACGCGAAGCGACATCAGGTGACCCTCCGCAATCGGGGGGTCGCCCTTTCCGTCGCCGAGGACGAGCCGATCTACGACGCGGCGCTGGCGGCGGGAGAGCAATTGCCCATCGCCTGCGCTTATGGCGGCTGCATCACCTGCGCGGCGAAGATGATCTCCGGCAAGGTGCGCCAGCCGAAGGGGACGGCGTTGAACAAGCGGCAGTCTCAGGCGGGGTATATTCTTCTATGCGTGGCGCGCCCCACGGAGGACTGCGTGATCGACGTGGGCGTCGAGAGCCACGATCAGCTTTACCAGAACCCGTTCGCGGTGACGGCGAACAAGGGGATCGCGCCCAAAGGATAGCGCCCGGCGGAAAGCAAGGTCTCCCGCCCGCGGCGATCTTCGATCGCCTTGGTTGGGCCCGGCGTTTTCCGGCTATGCCGAAAAACGGAGCCGCTGCGCGGCTTTTTGAGTATTTGGGGAAGCGTGAAGGTGGTGGTCAGAGCCAGGCGGGCGGGCTAGGCGCCAGGCCGGTCATGGCGGCTTCGGCGCAGGCGGCGAGGCTTCCGTAGCGGACGGCGCGGCCCGAAAGGCCGGGGGCGTAGTGGGCGTATTTGCCGGAATTGGTGATGAGCGTTCGGGCATCGGGCGGGAAAACGGGTTCGGTGATCGAGCACCAGCAGATATCGGCGGCGAAGCGGACGCCGCGCGCCGTAAGGTGGTCAATCAGGCCCTCGCTCGCCGCCCGCTCGCGGGTGGCGCGGCTTAGGGTGACGATGACGGCAGTTTGGACGGGGGCGGCGAGGTGGTCTGCGAAGGCCCGGAGTTCAGCGAAGGAGAGGTGGGGGCTGCCGAGGGCGACGAGGTCGATCTCTTCGGGACCCTGATTGAGGCGGCTCCATCCCGCAGCGATATCGGCGCGGGTGATTTTCATGCGCTTCGCATCGGCGGCGGGAGGCATATCGGCTTCGGGCGTTGCGCCCGCGACGTGGAGCATAGACGCGGCGGAAGTTGCGCCGAAGGCGGCGCAAAGGGCGCGGAGGTCGTCTTCGCTCGGGGCGAGATGGGCGACGCCTTCGATCAGGGGAATGCGGTCCGGGACGGCCTTGCCCGCGAGCCAGCCGAGGAGGCCCCAGAAGCCGTCGTCGGCGGCCTTCGGCGCATCGACTTCCAGAGAGATCTGGGGCGCGCGGTTTTCGGTCAGGTAGGGGCCGGTCTCCGGCGCGCGGCCGGTCATGGCGACGAAGAGGTCGAGATAGTCGGGCAGTTTCGCGGTGCGGGCGCCTAGGACGCTGTTAGCGTAGACTACCGCGTTGCTCTCCGACCAGCCGATGCGTTCGCCGAAACCGGGCGGGTCCTCTTGGTAGGGGGCGCAGGTGAAGGTGGGGCGGGCGCCCATCGCCACGTAGGCGTCCGCGAGGCGCTGCGCCTTCAGGCCGAAATCCGGCGGGGTTCCCTGCGCGCGCCAGCGCTCCCGGTCCACCGAGATCGCGTTGATCGTGGTGGGGACGCGGGGCTTCGCGCCGCGCTCCCGCATGGTTTCGGCGAAGATCAGGTTGGCGTCGTTGGCGAGGATACAGCCGTCCACATGGGCGCGGGTGACGTCGGTGAGACGCGCCGCGCCCTCCGCCCGCGCCATGCCCGCAATGACCCGCATGGCGAGTTGGGCGGCCTCGCCGTCGTCGCCCGCGAGCAGGGCCCGGTCGGCGGGGGTGAGATGCAGCGCGTCTTCGGGCGCAGCGAGCGGAATGGAGAGGCCGGGCGCTTCGATCCGGCCCTTCGCGATACTCGCTTCGGGCGCGGAGGCGAGGGCGGCGAAGTCGGCGGGCGACAGGCGGGCGACGGGGATCGGGCGAGCGAACATCTCCGCCGCGATCAGGGCGCCGAGGGTGAGGACGCTTTCGGCTTCGCGGAAGATCAGGGCGGCGGGGGCGCGCCCGTTCAGCGCCAGTTCCAGAAGGACGCCGCTGCCTGAGCAGGAGCCGCGCGAGGTGGGCATGAGGAGGATGCGGCCCGCGACGCTGGCGCCGCAATCCGGGTGATGGGTGTCGATGATCTCTCCGCTCGCCGGATCGACACCGCCCCAGAAGCTCAGCCCCTCCGCGCAGGCGCGGACGGGGGCGGAGGCTTCAGCGGTCAGGATCTGCACGGACATGGGATCAGCTAACCATGCCCGTCAGAGGAAGTCAGACGGTCAGTCCCTCCGGCTCCGCCAATCCATTCGCCCGGCAACAGGCGGTGAGGGTGTTGGCGAGGAGGCAGGCGATGGTCATCGGGCCGACGCCGCCGGGGACCGGCGTGATCGCGCCGGCGACCTCGGCGGCGGAGGCGAAGTCGACGTCGCCGACGAGCTTCATCTTGCCCTCCCCCTTCTCGGGCGCGGGGACGCGGTTGATGCCGACGTCGATGACCGTGGCGCCCGGCTTGATCCAGTCGCCGGTCACCATTTCGGGGCGCCCGACGGCGGCGACGACGATGTCGGCCTGACGGCAAACCGCTTCGATATCCTTGGTGCGGCTGTGGGCGATGGTGACGGTGCAGCTGTCCTTCAGCAGGAGGTTCGCCATCGGCTTGCCGACGATGTTGGAGCGCCCGACGACGACGGCGTTCAGGCCCGAGAGGCTCCCGTGATGGTCGCGCAGCATCATCAGGCAGCCGAGCGGGGTGCAGGGGACCATGGACTTCTGCCCGGTGCCGAGGAGTCCGACATTGGAGATATGGAAGCCGTCCGCGTCCTTCGCCGGGGAGATGGCGTTGATCACCGCGTCCTCGTCCAGATGGCCGGGGAGCGGGAGCTGCACGAGGATGCCGTGGACGGAGGGGTCGTGGTTCAGCGCGTCGATCAGGGTCATTAGCTCCGCTTGGCCCGTCGTCGCGTCGAGCCGGTGCTCATAGGAGTTCATGCCGACCTCGACGGTCTGCTTGCCCTTGTTGCGCACGTAGACCTGGCTCGCCGGGTCTTCGCCGACGAGGACGACCGCAAGGCCGGGGGTGATCCCGTGATCCGCTTTGAGCTTGGCCACCTCGGCGGCGACTTTCTCGCGGACGGTGGCGGCGAAGGCTTTGCCGTCGATCAGGTGGGCGGTCATCGGATGTCCTTTCAGGCGGTCGCGGTCAGGCGGGGGCGATGGTGATCTCGGTTTTCACCGAATTGGCGATGAAGCACTTGGCGTGGGCGCGGTCATGCAGCGCCGCGACCTCGCCCGGCGCCGGCGCGGCGCCTTCGGGCCAGCCGATCTCGGGGCGAAGGGCGATACGGGCGACCCACAGCTCTCCCGCCTCGTTTTTCGCCATCTCGCCAACCGCGTGATCGCGATAAGCGGCGACGGTCAGCCCGCCGCAGCGGGCGAGGTCGAGGAACCAGAGCATGTGGCAGGCGGAGACGGACGCGACGAAGGCCTCCTCCGGGTCCACTGCGGCGGGGTCGGACCAGGGCGGCGGCACGATGGACGGGGACGGCGCGCCCGCCACCTCAGCGCCGCCGTCGAAGCGGATGCGGTGGACGCGCGAGTAGCGCCCCGCGGGCATATCGGCGCCCGCATCCAGCGTCCAGTCGACCCAGGCCTCATGCGTCATCTCGCGCTCTACCCCTCCGGCGCGAAGTTGACGCGGTGCGCCCAGGTCTCCCCGTCGGTGATGACGAGGGACTTGAACTGCATGATCTGGAGCATGTCGAAAAAGGTGCCTTCGACCTGCAGGTCCTGCTGGATGAAAAAGTCGGTGCCGCGGAAGTTGGAGCTGAGCTGGCTCAAGACGGCGCGGGCGCGGTAGAGCGTGGAGAAGACGTCGTCGTCGAGCGCCACGATGATCAGCTTGTCGGAAGCGTCGCCCTTCTCAGTCAGCACGAAACGCGGGCTTTCGGGGGCGGCGAGCTGCGCCTTGGTGATCGAGGTGACGAAGCCGGAGCGGATCGCGGCGTTGGCGGGAGGCGCAGCGGCGATGACGCGGGCGAACGTCTCCTCCGAGGTGATCTCGGGGTGATAATAGCCGATATGATCGTCGCTCGCGCGGGCGGCGGAGACGGAGATCAGGACGGCGGCGAGGATCGCGAGAAGACGCATGGATAGGCTCCCTGTTGAAAACGAGAGCACGCTAAGCGGCGCCGCGCGGTGAGGGAAGCGCGGCGCCGCGAAACGTGATCGTCAGAACAAGCCTTCGATCTCGCCTTCTTCGTTGAGGCGGATGCTCTCCGCCGCCGGGGTGCGGGGCAGGCCCGGCATGGTCATGATCTCTCCGCAGATCGCGACGATGAAGCCGGCGCCGGCGGAGAGACGCACTTCGCGCACCGGGATCGAATGGCCGGTGGGCGCGCCCCGCTCGTTCGGGTCGGTGGAGAAAGAGTACTGCGTCTTCGCCATGCAGACCGGCAGATCGCCGTAGCCCGCGTCTTCCCACTGCTTGAGCTGGTCGAGCACCTTCTTGTCCATCGCGACGTCTTCGGCGCGGTAGATCTCTTTCGCGATCGTCTCGATCTTGGCGGCGAGGCCCATCTCGTCCGGGTAGAGCGGCTTGTAGGCGGCCTTCCCGCTGTCGATGATCTCGACGACCTTGTTCGCGAGTTCTTCGGTGCCCTCGCCGCCCTTCGCCCAGTGCTGGCAGAGCACGGCTTCGGCGCCCATGGAGGCGACGTAGTCCTTCACCGCCTGCACTTCGGCGTCGGTGTCGGTGACGAAGTGGTTGATCGCGACGACGGCGGGGACGCCGAACTTGGCGATGTTCTCGATGTGGCGGCCGAGGTTGGCGCAGCCGGATTTGACGGCGTCCACGTTCTCGTTCCCGAGATCGGCTTTCGCCACCCCGCCGTTCATCTTCATCGCGCGCACGGTGGCGACGATGACGACCGCTTTGGGCGCGATGCCCGCCTTGCGGCATTTGATGTTGAGGAACTTCTCCGCGCCGAGGTCGGCGCCGAAGCCGGCCTCCGTCACCACGTAGTCGGCGAGCTTCAGCGCCGTTTTGGTGGCGACGACGGAGTTGCAGCCGTGGGCGATGTTGGCGAACGGGCCGCCATGGACGAAGGCGGGGTTGTTCTCCAGCGTCTGCACGAGGTTCGGCTGCATCGCGTCCTTCAGGAGAACGGCCATCGCGCCTTCGGCCTTGATGTCGCGGCAATAGACCGGCGAGCGGTCGCGGCGGTAGGCGACGATGATGTCTCCGAGGCGCTTTTCAAGATCGGCCAGATCGTCCGCGAGGCAGAGGATCGCCATAACCTCGGAGGCCACGGTGATGTCGAAGCCGGTCTCCCGCGGGAAGCCGTTGGAGACGCCGCCGAGCGAGGCGGTGATCTGACGGAGCGCGCGGTCGTTCATGTCGACGACCCGGCGCCAGACGACGCGGCGGGTGTCGATCTCAGCCGCGTTGCCCCAGTAGATGTGGTTGTCGATCATCGCGGAGAGCAGCGAGTGCGCCGAGGTGATCGCGTGGAAGTCGCCGGTGAAGTGGAGGTTCATCTCCTCCATCGGGACGACCTGGGCGTAGCCGCCGCCCGCCGCGCCGCCCTTCATCCCGAAGTTCGGGCCGAGGGAGGCTTCGCGGATGCAGACCATCGCGTTCTTGCCGATGCGGTTCAAACCGTCGCCGAGACCGACCGTCGTCGTCGTCTTCCCCTCGCCCGCAGGGGTCGGGTTGATCGCGGTCACCAGGATCAGGTTCCCGTCGTCCTTCGATTTCTGCGCCTTGATGAACTCGGCGGAGACTTTCGCCTTGTCGTGGCCGTAGGGCAGCAGGTGCTCGGTCGGAATGCCGAGCCTGTCGCCGATCTCCTGGATCGGCTTCTTGTTCGCTTCGCGGGCGATTTCGATGTCTGTTTTATGCGCCACGTTCGGCTCCTCCCCAGATCGCATGCGACGGTATTCAACGCGGCGTAACGCGGGCGCGGCGCGCGGCGAGGTCCGGAATCGACGCGGCCTGTCCCAAAAACGCCGCTTCGCATTTCCGTTAGGCGCGGGCTGTTTCCGACCGGGAACAAACGTCGCGACCGGCGGGTTCCTGGCGCAAGCGGGTTTTCATGACGGCGCTCGCTGGCTAGCCTCCCGCCCATGAGCGACGAGATCGAACCCGCCACCGCCGCCTTCATCGCCCGTTGGGGCGAGTTTGGGAAGTACTGGGGCCTGCCGCGCGGCGCCGCGCAGATCCATGCGCTCCTGCTTTGTTCGGACAAGCCCATGAACGCCGATGAGATCGCGTCGAGCCTCGGCATCGCGCGATCCAACGTCTCCACGTCCATTCGCGCGCTCGGCGCATTCGGGGTGGTGCGGACGGCGCCGAAACCGGGTGATCGGAAAGAATACTTCGAAGCGATCGAAGACCCGTGGGAGGCCGCGACCGCCATCGCCATCGAGCGGAAGGCGCGGGAATACGACCGGGCGATGCACGCGCTCGTCGACGCCTCCAAGTCGCTGCCGAAGGGGCCGGGGCGAAATCGCGTCGCGGCCTACGCCGACCTCGCCACGGCGGGCCATGACTGGGCGGAGCAGATGAAGACTTTGCCCCGCGGTCCGTGGAAGTCGCTCTTCAAGCTCGGCGCCGGGATTTCGGATTTTCTGACGCAGAAGAAGAAGCCTAAAAAGAAGAAGGGGTGAGTAAGGCCCGGCCCCAGCTTCGAACCCCGAACGGAGCGTCTATTCAGCCGCCAGCTTCATCCCGCCGCTGACCCCGTAAGCCTCCCGCACGAGTGTGGCGAGCCGTTCGATCATCGGCCGCTTCGGGCCGTCGGCCAGATACATGTTGATCCGGATCGCGGAAAGCGACGGCAGCGCGCCGCCATGGTCGATCACCTCGAAATAAGGCGGCACCGCCGCTTCGATCTGGCTGTGAATGGCGAGATCGGCGGAGACAGTCGCCTCCACGGAGCGGGTCATCTCGGAATCCACCGCCATCTCCCACGGGATTCCCGCGTCATCCAGCGCCGACTGCACGATGGGGCGGAAGATGCAGGCCCGCTCATAGGCGAGCTTCAACGGACGGCTCTTCCACGCCTCGCCCTGCAAGGCGCCGATCCAGACGAGCTGCGATTGCTCCAGCACCTCGGCGCCGGGCGGCGTCTCTTTCTCCGTCGTCAGGATCAGGTCCGCGCGTCCTCGCTCCAGATCGGATTTCAGGGCGGTGGTGAAAGTGGAGTTCAAGGTGACTTTCACCCGCGGAAACTCGCGGGCGAAGCGGCGGAGAACTACCGGAACATGCGGATAGACGATGTCGTGCGGGACGCCGAAGGTCAGCTCCCCCTCGAACTGCTCATCCGTCATCCGCGTCCATATCTCGTCGTTGAGCGCGATCATCCGGCGGGCGTAGCCAAGAAGCAGCTCTCCCTCCGCCGTCAGCGCAATGCCGCGCCCGGAACGATCGAAGAGCGGTTGGTTCAGCGCCTCCTCCAGCCGCTTGAGCTGCATGGAGACGGCGCTCTGCGTCAGGTTCAGCCGGGCGGCGGCGGCGGTGACTTTCCCCTCGTCCGCGACGGCGGTGAAGCTCCGCAAGGCGGTGATGTCGAGATTGCGCGGCATATCACACTCCCTGATTGATCGGATCAAATCTATTCGTTTCAAGAATGGACCACGATCCTCCATATCAATCAAGCAGAATGATGAAACAGGATCAAACGATCCGATATCCTGATGGAGTGACCCATGGCGTATATCTCTCACGCGCCGGTCGTCGGCCGGCTTCCCTCCTCCTCCGCGCTGATCGCGGCGGCGGCCAACCGCTTCTTCGTCTGGACCGCGGTCATGCGCGAGCGTCGGGCGCTTCGCGAGATGGGCCTGAGCCGTCTCGACGACCTCGGCCTGTCGGACGCGGACGTGAAGCGCGAGACGTGGAAGCCGTTCTGGTGGACCAAGCGCTCCGCCTGAACCGCGCGCCTCTTCTCGATCCCTGACCAGGCCGGCGGCCGGAGACCAAAGTCTCCAGCCGTCGGCCTTTTCGTTGCGCGGCGAGACGGCGACGCTTCGATCCGGACGATGCATTGGAGGCGACGTCAGCACCGGAGTTTCCCAGCAAAGCGAAGAAGTCCCGCTTTTGCATCGCCGGTCATGGGCCCCAGATTAGCCCTTCTGTCGGCGAACTACCCAAAGGGATAGCGACGGTACCCCTTCCCCATTCGCCTTAGGCCTTTGCGAAATAGCGGCTGCGCGGCCCATTCGCGACAACCCTCCCACCGAAACGAGCCGTGGGAGGCCGACATGCAGACGCGAACCAACGCCAGCGCAACGCGCCTTACGCTCGCCGCTCTTGCCATCGCTTTCGCCGGCTTTGGCGATCACGCGGTCGCCGGAGGCAAGACGAAATACCTCGGCGCGCCGATCTTCGACATCGACAAGCGCAAGAAGACGAAACATGAGCTGACCGATTGGGCGCAGTTCGGCGCCTACGCCTCCGTCCGCTATTCGGGCGAGCGCAACCTGCGTCTCGACGACGGCGCCGACGATTTCTCGGACAAATACTCCGCCTATCTCGGCCTGACGGCGCGCATCGAGCCGACCGACCGGCTCGTCGGGTTCGCTCATCTCGAAGCCGAACTGACCGAACGCGAGACGCACAAGAGCGGCTACACGATCGACAAGATCCACAAGAAAGAGATCGTCGGGGCGGCGCGCATCTCCGAACGCTCGACGGTATCGGCCGGCCGCATGCGGTTTTCCGACGCCCTGCGCTGGTCGACGGATGCGTCCGTCGACGGCGTTCACTACGGCTTCAAGGGGGAGGACTTCACAGTCGACCTCGCCGCGTTCGCCGGAACCTATGACGACGACGGCCGCTATGCGCTGGCCCATGTCTCCCGGTTCTCCGAGACGGAGATGCTCGGCGGCGTCGCCATTCTCGAGAGCGACGACGGCGAAGAACGAGCGCACCTCGCCGGCTACTGGAGCGACAAAGTCTCCGACACGCTGTCCTACACGATGAGCGCCGGCGTCACGCTTGGCGATGCGGCGAACGATCAGCCGTTCGGCGTCGCGGCGGACGTCCGCGTGATCAAGCAGCTTTCCGACCACGAGCTGAAACCGCAGCTTACGCTCGGCCTCGCCGCCGCTTCCAAGGGTTTCAAGCAGACCGGCGTCGAAAGCCACAAAACTTATGACCGCGGTCAGACGCAGTTCCATCGCTTTGGCTACGTCTATCAGCCCGAGCTGACGAATATCGCCGTCGCCACCGCCGCGCTTGGCCTGCGTCCCTCCAGGATGTTCTCGCTCGACCTCACCGCTCACGCCTATGCGCAGACCGAGATCATGGCCGGAACGCAGGAAGCCCGCGTGAGCGGCGAGACCACCGGGCGTTCCCGTTTCCTCGGCGTCGAGGCGAGCGTCGTGGGCGCCTGGCGACCGACGAAACAGTCCAAGGCCGAGCTGGGTCTTAGCCTCTTCAAGCCGGGTTCCGCCTACGAAAACCGGGAGACGGCGAAGCAGATCTACGCCCGCTTCTCCTACTACTTCTGACCCTTCATCGCAGGAGACGATCCGATGAAACGCACCCTTCCCTTCTACGCAATCGCCGTCCTCGGCTTCAGCGCCTCCGCCGGTTTCGCGACAGACGCGAGCCTCTACGCCGAAGCGCCGCCAGAAGACGCCAGCTTCGTGCGCTTCGTCGGCTTCGACGGCGCCGAGACGGCGGAGTTCTCCGGCAAGACCTTCGCTTTGAACGCCGACGAGATGTTCGCCTACGCCCCGGTCTCCGCAGCGGCGCTCCAGAACGTCGCGCCCGGCGGGTACTTCACCGTCGTCCGGAACGACGCTGGCGATGCGCATGTCATCAGCGAAGCGCCGCGCGCCGCCGCGTCAAAGGTGTCCCTCTACCTGATCAACGCGACGGACGATGCGCTGGAGCTGAAGCTCGCGGACGGCTCCGTCACCGTCATCGACGCAGTGGATCCGATGCAGTCGGGCCTTCGCGCCGTGAACCCCATCGCGATCTCCCTCGGCGTCTTTCGCCATGGCGAGGACGCGCCCGTCGCGACTTTCGACGTCTCCCTCCGTCGGGGTCAGAACGTGAGCGTCCTCGCCGACCCCGGCAGCGTGCGCCTGGTCGAGCACCGCTTCGGCGCGGTCGTGAAGTAGGGTCGGGTCGATGATCTTCTCCAGCGCCATCTTCGTTTTCGGGTTTCTGCCGCTCTTCCTCGCCGTCTACTACGCGGCGCCGCGGGCGATGAAATCATGGGTGATCCTGCTCGGCAGCTACGCTTTCTACGGCTGGTGGCGGGTGGATTACCTCGCCGTGGTCTTCGGGATGTCGCTCGTCAGCTACATCGCCGCGAAGATCGCGTCGGAGGCGACGGATGCGCGGTTGAAGACATGGGCCGTGCGCCTCGGCGTCGCCTTCGATCTGATCGTACTCGGCTATTTCAAGTACACGATGTTCGTAATGTCGGGCGTCGCGGACCTCAGCGCCGCACTCGGCGGAGGCGACGTGACCATCCCGGCGATCATCCTGCCGATCGGGATCAGCTTCCACACCTTCCAGTCGATCAGTTACATCATCGACGTGGCGCGCAAAGACGCGCCGCCCGCCCGGCGCCTCGTCGATTTCCTCGCCTTCGGGTCGCTCTTCCCGCAGCTCATCGCGGGGCCGGTTCTGCGCTACAAGGACCTCGCGGAGCAGTTCGAGACGCGCGTTCATTCGGCCGAGAAGTTCGTCCAGGGGATTGGGCGGTTCGCGCAGGGCCTCGCGATGAAGCTGCTGATCGCGGATAATGTCGCGCCGCTGGCGGATCGCGTCTTCGCGCTCCCCGATCCGACGGCGGCGGAGGCGTGGCTGGGCGCGCTGGCCTATTCGATCCAGCTTCTCTTCGATTTCGCGGGCTACTCGGCGATGGCGATCGGGCTCGGCCTGATGATCGGCTTCCGCTTCATCGAGAACTTCAACCACCCCTATGTCAGCCGCTCGATCACGGAGTTCTGGCGCCGCTGGCATATCAGCCTGTCGCACTGGCTGCGCGATTACCTCTACCTGCCGCTTGGCGGGAACCGTCGCGGGCGGGTGCGGACATACGTGAACCTGTCGCTGACCATGGTGTTGGGCGGGCTTTGGCACGGCGCCGCCTGGACCTTCCTCGCCTGGGGCGCCTGGCACGGCTTCTGGCTCGCGGTGGAGCGGGCGATGGGCGCCAAGGCGGCGGAGACGGTCTGGCCGCGCGGCATCGCCTGGCCCGTTACGATGACGCTCGTGCTGATCGGATGGGTGCTGTTCCGGGCGGAGAGCATCGGTCAGGCGATGGCCGTCTATGGCGGCATGATCGGCCTCAACGGCTGGGCGATGTCCGCGGATCAAGCATGGCGACTGCAGAATTCCGAGCTTCTCATGCTCGCGGTCGGCGGCCTGATCGCCACGCAGGGGCCGGCTTTGAAAGCGGCTGTCGGCGCGTCGCCCGCCATCGCTCGGCGCACAGGAAATGCGGCGCTTGCGACCTTCGCCGTCGCCGCGCTGATCGCGCAGACCCAGTCCCCCTTCTTGTATTTCCAGTTCTGAGGATCGCGCCATGACCCTTTCGGCATCCAGCTTCACTGCGACGGGCTTCGTCTCCGCGCTCGCGGTCGTCGGCGCTGTCAGCCATCTCGGCGTCAGCGCGCCGGTGAGCGGCGACGTGATGACCGGCTCGCTCCAGTCGCTCTACGAAGAGCGGTTCTTCGACGCCAACCCGTTGAAGGACATCGCGGTCGGCGCGCTGGCGTCGATCCGCTACGCCGCGCTCGGCGAAGCCTATCAGGGCGCGATCGTCGGGCGCGACGGCTGGCTCTTCACAGCGGAGGAGCTGGAGGTTCATCCGAACTTCGCCGCGAACATCGAAGCCAGCGCGCGGCGCGTCGCCGCCGTTCGGGATGAGCTGGCCGCTCGGGGCGCTCGCCTCATCGTCGTCGCTGTGCCCGACAAGGCGGAGATTTACGAAGACCGTCTGGGGCGCGCCCGCCCATCGCCGGTTGGAAACCGTCTCTCAGCCTTCGCCAGTCACCTCGATCGCATGGGCGTCGAGCGCGTGGGCGCGGCCGCCGCCCTGCGGGGCGACATGGCCTATGGCGAAGTGTTCATGCGCGACGACACGCACTGGTCCCCCCGCGGCGCGGAGGCCGTCGCGATGGCGACCGCGCTCCGGCTCGCGGATGCGGACTACGCGCGGACCGGCGTGGAAACCCGCCGCCTGGAAGACGCCGCTTTCGACGGCGACCTCCTCGCCTTCGTTCCGACGGGGCCGTTCAGGGACGTCGTCGGACCGCCGCGCCGCTCCATCCAGCGGTATGAGACGGTCGTCGAGGCCGCGGGCGGTCTCTTCGGCGACGCGCCGGTCGAGATTGCGCTGGTCGGCACGAGCTTCAGCGCCAAGCCCGACTTCCATTTCGAGGGATTTCTCAAACAGGCCCTCGGCGCCGACATCCTCAATTTCGCGCGGGAGGGGGCGGGCCCCTTCGCGCCGATGGACGCTTTCCTCCTGAGCGAGGAGCTCAACACCACCCCCCCAAAAGTCGTCATCTGGGAAGTCCCGGTGCGCTACGTTTCGAAGGAGATGAACTGATGAAACCGCTTATGACACTGTCCGCGGCCCTGCTCGCCGCGACCATGACCGCCACCGGCGCCGCCGCCGCGCCCTATTGCGACGCGCTCGGCGACAGGGACGCGCTTCCGTCGAAGCATCAGAAGCGCGGGCCGTTCCATTCGGACGCCGCCTCCGGCTGGATCATCGGCGACGATCAGCTGCGCGCCCGGTTCGAGATGTCGGCGGAGGCGTCGCTGCTTCTCTCCGCGATCCGGGAGGAGTTCACGGCGCAAGGCGCGACGCTCGCCGTTGTGGCCGCGCCGCCGCGTCCGCTTTTCGCGCCGGGCGAAGCGCTCGCGGCGATGGGACTGGCCGGCTACGACGCCGCGGCGACGGCCGCCGAGTTCCAAGCCTATGTCAAAGCGTTGAACGCCGTCGGCGTAGCCGCGCCCGATCTGCTCGCGGCGCTCCGCGAGGGCGGTGAGGCGGTTTACTTCAAACGCGACACGCACTGGACCCCGACGGGCGCCGCCCTCTCCGCCGCCGCGCTCGCCGATGCGTTGAAGATGCGCGCCGACGCGGCCGCCCCCGCGATGACCGGCGGCTATGAGGAGAAAGGATCGCTGAGCGCGGTCGCGGAAGCCGCTTGCGGCGCGCGGCCCGAGGCGGAGACGGTCGCCGCCCCCGATTTCGCCAAGGCGGGCGGCGCCGACGCGCTTCTCGGCGATGCGGCCGCCGGACCGGCGCTCGCGCTCATCGGCACCAGCTTCTCCGACCGCTACAAGCGCGACGCCTATCGGGTCGCGGACGCTATCGCCCATTACACCGGAGCCGCGGTGGAGAACGCCTCCATCTCCGGCGGCGGCGCGACCTCGGCGATGGAGGCGTTCATCCGCAGCGGGCGCATCGGTGAGTTCGACGTCGTCGTGTGGGAGACGCCCTATAGCGAGCCGCTCACCAACCTCAGCGCGCTCCGCCAGATCCTCGGCGCCCTGAAGAGCGCGCGCATCGCCGCGAGCGCCGAAGGTCAGGAGATCGCCGTGTCCAGGGAATGGGCCACCGTCGAACCCGAGATCGCGATCACCGCCGAGGGCGCGATCGAGCTGGAGATCGATGGCGTGGAGGTCGGTCAGCTCGACGTCGAACTTCGCGGCGCCGATGGGGCGAAAACCCGGATCAAACTGCGAAAGTCGAAGCGGGTGGAGGCCGGGCGGCGATCGGATCGCTGGACCTTCGCGCTCGGCTCGATCGATCCGCAGTCAATCGACCGCATCAAGATTCGCCTCAAAGGCGCGGAGGCGGCGACGGCGATCATGCGCGCCCTCTGAAGCACGGCCATATTTGCGAGAAAGCGGGCCGCTATACCTCGGTATAGCGGCTCTCTGCTGAATCCCATCGAACTCGACCCTCGGGCGGCGGCTTCGCCGTCCGTCGCTTGTTAGTCACTGGCTCAGAAAGCGCCCGAACCCCAGGCGCCCCGCCGGAGCCCGTAATGAACATTCGCCATGAATGTCCGCATCCAGACCTGTCGTTCCTCGTGACGGCGCCGCTCTTCCTGCAAACGCGGGACGGGCGGCGGATCGCGGTCGCGCGCTGGTCGCTGGGCGAGGTGCGCCTGCCGGAAGGGGAGGAAATCTCTCTCGACGGTCTGGAGCTGGTCGTCCCCTTCCAGGGCGTCGCCGTTCAGTTCCCGGTGCACCTGGAGGCGTCGGAGGAGCCCGGCTGCTTCCGCTTCAAGGACCTGACGGTGCGCCAGCGCGAGACGCTCGCCGTCTTCTACAACGGCGTCCTCAGCGGCCGGATGGCCAGCACGGGGGAGATGATCACCAGCCTCGACACGCCGGTCGACCTCGTCCCCATGGGCGAGACGGAGAAAGAGAAGGCGGAGGGCGTCGCCAAAGCGAAGCCGCGCATTCTGCGAACGATCTGGAACCTCGCATTCTACGCGCTTCTCGCGCTTTTCCTGATCGGGTTCGTCGGCGGTCAGGTCTGGTCGCGGTTATCGGAGATTTCGCTGGACCACGCCCGTTTCGTCGCGCCGATCGTCGAGTACGCGGCGCCGGAGGCCGGCCATGTCGACCGCATCTACGTCGAGGTCGGTCAGGTCGTCTCCGCAGGCGATCCATTGATCCGGCTGGAGGACACCGACCGCGAAAGCGACGTCGACGAAGTGCGGATGGAGGTGCGCCTCGCCGAACGCCGCCTCAACTCGGCGCGCGCCGCACTGGAACAGCATGTGAGGCGGCGCCCGATCTATCGAGACGAGTTTCTACAGGCGTTCTATGCGGTCTGGCGCCCGTGGCGGCGGCATGAGCCGCGGGCGATCGCCTATCCGCCGAATATTCAAAGGGCGTGGGGGGCGCTCCTGCGTTTCGATCGCGGCGAAGATCTCCCGCCCGGCGGCTATCAGGATCAGCTGATCCTTCTGCAGCATCGTCTGGAGGAGGCGGAATTCGACTATCGCCGCTGGAAGCGGGAGCTGCGGCTTCGCAAGGCGGCGGCGGATGAGATGGTCGTGCGCGCCAAGACGGACGGCACGATCTTCGCGATTCACACGGTGAAGCGCAACTTCGTCTCTCGCGGCGATCTGGTCGTCGAGGTGGAGGAGGACGCGCCGCGCCAGGTCGTCGGCTGGCTCGACGATCGGATGGCGATGAGCGTCCATATCGGGATGGAGGCGGAGATCGCCTACACTTTCCGCGGTCGGCCCAAGCGGGCGATGGGGAAAGTCGTCGATCTGCAGGCGGGCGTCGACAGCGTGCAGCCCGACAGGTTCGGCATGGTCGTGACGATCAAGGCCGACGGTATGGGCCTTAAGAAGACGCGCAAATGGTTTCGCGCCAACGCGCCCGCCGAGATCGAGCTGAAGCGCGACTGGCTCGCGCGTCTCTGGCCGGAGGCGGACGATGAAGGCACCTGAAACGCTGTACGGGTTCGAGAAGCATCTCGACGGCTGGATCGGCGACCTCTCCGGCCCGTCGCCGACCGGCCTTGCGAAATGGACGCCGCAATTCTGGGCGCAATTCAGCGTTCTTTTCACCCTGCTGGTCGCGGCGATGGTGTTCTGGCCGAACAACTTCTTCGACCCGGACCTTCTCCATGTCACGCTGACGCTGGGCGCCCTCGGCTTCTGGCGCTTCGGCTGGTGGTTCACACATGCGGTGAGGGCGGAGATCTACAGCCGGGTGAAATGGCCGCCGATGCGTCGGCGCGCCGATGAGGTCTGGAAATCCGGTTGGCGTCCCGGACGGCTGCATATCCAGATGACCACGTATTACGAGGAACCGGCGATCACCCGCCGGGTCATCGGCTCCATCATCGGCCAGATCAGGAAGGAGGGGATACCGACGACCCTCTGGATCGGCACGGGCTCCTCCTATGACGAGGAGATCATCACCGATTTCGTGCGCGCACAGGCCGCCGACGTGGATGCGGAACTGGTGTTCCTCCGCCAGAACCAGCCGGGCAAGCGCATGGCGATCGGCATGATCCTGCGGGCGATCAACCGGCGGCGGGTCGATCCGAACGATCTGGTGATCTTTATGGACGGGGACGCCTGCTACGCCTCCGACGTCTTGGAGAAAACCTGTTCGATGTTCGGCGCGGACCCCGACTTGCAGGCGCTGACCACCAATGAGGAGGTGATCTGCTACGGCCCGGAATGGATTCAAAGCTGGCTTTCGATGCGCTTCGCCCAGCGGCGGCTCGCGATGCAGAGCCATGCGATGTCCGACAAGGTGCTGACGCTGACCGGGCGCATGAGCGTCTTTCGCGCGCGCCATATCGTCGACGCCAAGTTCATTCGCACGATCGAGGCGGATCATCTCGACCACTGGCTCTGGGGGCGTTTCCGGTTCCTCTCCGGCGACGACAAGTCGACCTGGTATCACCTGCTGACGCGGCGCGCGAAGATGACCTACGTGCCCGACGCCTGCGCCTACACCATCGAGCAGATCGAAGGCTCCGGCACCGGGCGCATGGTGCAGAACTTCCGCCGCTGGTCGGGGAACATGCTGCGCAACGGCGCCCGCGCCATCGCGCTCGGCCCGCGCATGGTGAAGCCGTTTATCTGGTGGTGCATCGTCGACCAGCGCATCGCCATGTGGACGATGATGGTCAGCCCGACACTCGCCATCCTGACGCTGTTCGTGGAGCCGGCTTACCTCCTCCACTGTCTGATCTGGATCGTGCTGTCGCGGACGGTGCTGTGCCTGTTCCTGTTCCGTTACGCGCGGAAGACCGACCTCAGCTGGCCGTTCATTCTCTACTTCAACCAGATCATCAACGCGTCGGTGAAGATCTTCATGATCTTCCACCTGAGCAAACAGAAGTGGTCGAACCGAGGGAACCAGAGCGCGGGCGGCGGCGACGGCCTCGCCGCGCGGGTCCAGAACGGCGTCGCGAAGTTTCAGTTGGCGACCGCCATCGTCGCCTTCGTCGTTTTCCTCGCGGTCTATTCCGGCGTCGTTCCGGCGCCGCGCTTCTGAGATGAGCGCGGCGACTATCCTTTCGGCTAAGGGTTCTCCCCATCCGAAGGCCGCGCTCGCCTCTTGCTCAAGCGACGGCGCGCCGGTGCGGCGGGTATCACCTCGGTCAAGGCGCAAGGCCTGAACGACAGCAAAGGACCGAAACCATGATTCATCCCGTCATCCTCTGCGGTGGCTCCGGCACCCGCCTCTGGCCGCTCTCCCGCAAGAGTTTCCCTAAGCAGTTCTCCCGCCTGAACGGCGACCAGAGCCTCTTCCAGCAGACCCTCGAACGCGCCTGCGGCGACCGGTTCGCGGCGCCCATCATAATGACCAACGGCGATTACCGTTTCACCGTCGCCGAACAGCTTTCGGATGTCGGCGTCACGGACGCGACGATCATGATCGAGCCGGAGGGCCGCAACACCGTCCCCGCGATCCTCGCCGCCGCGCTGCATCTGGAGGATCAGCCGGACGCCGTTCTCCTCGTCATGCCGTCGGACCACGCGGACGCCGGCGCCTTCGCCGCTGCGATCGACGCTGGGCGCGACGCGGCGGAGAACGGCCACATGATCACTTTCGGCGTGAAGCCCACGCGCCCGGAAACCGGCTACGGCTACCTCGAGACCGCGGTCGCGATGGAGGATTTCACCCCCCGCGCCGTGCAACTGAACGCTTTCGTCGAAAAGCCCGACGCTGAGACCGCAAAGACCTTCGTCGAAGGGCGTCGCCATCTCTGGAACGCGGGCATCTTCATGTTCCGCGTCGCCGACATCCTCTCCGCTTATGAGGTGCTCGCCCCGCGCCTGATCATGCCGGTGCGCCGCGCGGTCGACGGCGCGCGGCCCGATCTCGGGTTCCTGCGTCTCGATGAGACGCCCTATAAATCCGCCGAGGACATATCCATCGACTACGCGGTGATGGAAGGGTGCGAGGCGCTCTCCGTCATCCCGACCGATTGCGGCTGGTCCGATCTCGGCTCCTGGTCCTCGGTCTGGGAGAGCGGCGAGGCCGATGAGAGCGGCGTCGTGACGAACGGCGATGCGACCGCCATCGACTGCGAAAACGCCCTTCTCCGCTCGGACAGCGAGGGCGTGCAGGTGGTCGGCATCGGTCTGAAGAACGTCACCGCGATCGCCATGGGCGACGCGGTGCTGGTCGCCGACATGAGCCAGTCTGAAAAGGTGAAGGACGCGGTCGCCGAGCTGAAGGCGAAACAAGTCAAACAGGCGAAGTCGTTCCCTCGCGACAATCGCCCGTGGGGCTATTTCGAGACGCTTTCGCTCGGCGCCCGCTTTCAGGTGAAGCGCATCGTGGTGAAGCCCGGCGCGGCCCTGTCGCTGCAGAGCCACTTTCATCGCTCCGAGCACTGGATCGTCGTCCAGGGGTCCGCGAACGTGACCATCGATGAGGACGTGAAGCTCGTCTCTGAAAACCAGTCGGTCTACATCCCGCTCGGCGCGATCCACCGGTTGCAGAACCCCGGCAAGGTCGACCTTCACCTGATCGAGGTTCAGACGGGCGCCTATCTTGGTGAAGACGATTTCGTCCGCTACGAAGACGTTTACGCGCGTGAGGAAGCCGCCTGACCAACAACCAAGAATAAAATCGAAAAGACCGGCCTTCGCGCCGGTCTTTTTTTGTTCAAATCGCAATTATCCGAAAGGATAGAAAGAGAATACCAACGCCGCTCTTAGTAGCCATTCACGCAAAAGCGGCCCGTTGAGACGTCAAATACAAGGATTTCAGTCACCAGTCAGGGATTGAAACCATGTTCGACGCAGTCAACCGCTCCACCCTCGCCGCCGCCCGTCAGCCGTTGCGGGTCGTTGAAACCAAGCCTTCAATCAGCGTCGTGGGCCTCGGCTATGTGGGCGCGGTCTCCACCGCCTGCCTCTCCAGCCTCGGCCACCGCGTGGTCGGCGTGGACATCGACGCCGCCAAAACCGAGCAGATCGCCAAGGGCCTCTCCCCGATCCATGAGAAGGACCTGGAGCGGCGGCTGACGACAGGCGTCGAAGGCGATCTGATCGAGACGACGACGGACCTGGAGCAGGCGGTGGTCGACACCGACGTCACCTTCGTCTCCGTCGGCACGCCGACCGCCGCGGACGGCGGGTGCGATCACAGCTGTATCGAGGCCGCCGCCCGCGCCATCGGCGCCGGGTTGAAGCGCAAGAGCGATTTTCACGTCGTCGTCATGCGCTGCTCCATCCCCCCAGGGGTCACGCTCGGCTTCATGACGCCGATCATCGAGGAAGTGTCCGAGCTGAAGGCCGGCGTCGATTTCGGCGTCTGCTTCAACCCCGAGTTCCTGCGCGAAGGCGTGGCCGTCGAAGACTTCTACTCCCCGCCGAAAACCGTGATCGGCGCCAATGACGAGCGCACCGCCAACATCCTGAAGCGGATCTACGAGGCGGTGGACGAGGCGCCCATCGTCACCTCCATCGAAACCGCCGAGATGGTGAAATACGTCGACAACGTCTGGCACGCCGCGAAGGTCTGCTTCGCGAATGAGGTCGGGCGTCTCTGCAAGCCCCTCGGCGTCGACAGCCATGAGGTGATGGACGTCTTCGCGCAGGATACGAAGCTGAACCTCTCCCCCTACTACCTGAAACCCGGCTTCGCCTTCGGCGGCTCCTGCCTGCCGAAGGAGGTGCGCGCGGTCGCCCATATCGCCAAAGAGCAGGGCGTCGATCTGCCGATGATCGACAGCCTCACGACCTCCAACAAACGCCACATCGACGAGGCGCTTGGGATGGTTCGCCGCACCGGCGCGAAGAAGGTCGGCGTACTCGGCCTCGCCTTCAAACCGGGCACCGACGATCTCCGCGAAAGCCCGATCCTCGAAGTGATCGCGGCGCTGAACGCCGAAGGGGTCGAGGTGACGGTCCACGACACGGCGATCACGCCCGCAACGCCGCTCGCCGGTCAGCTCGCCTATGTGCGCCACGGCAGCAAAGGGCTTCAGGCGCTCGCCGCCGATCTGCCGGGCATGATGCGCGAGGACGCGCGCGACGTCGCCGACGCGGCGGAGGCGCTGATCGTCACGCACGCCAACGACCTCTATCGCGACGTGATCGCAGCGGCGGGGGATACGCCCGTCATCGACGTGGTCCGCATCGCGAAAGAAACGCCCGTTTCGGGCGCCTACGAAGGAATCGGCTGGTAAGCGCCAGCCGTCCGCAAACCCACCTCTGAACTCAGAAAGGATGCTTCAATGTCTGGAGGAGACGATCTCTTGCGGATTATCGGAACCGGTATATCCGAAACCATCGAAGGCGGCGCCGCGGGGGAGGTCGTCTACGGCCTCGCCGGCGACGACGTCATCGCCGCGAAAGCGGGCGACGACCTGATCTTCGGCGATTACGCGCCGGTCAACCTGCTCGACGGGACGAACGACGCGACGAGCTTCGCGCAATACGGCGAAACCGGCGCCTGGCGCATCGCGGTGGAGCCCGGCGGCCACGCCAGCATGACCCAGACCATCGAGACGAAGGTGGGCGAGGTTTACGCGGTGAGCTTCGGTCTCGCCGCCAACTACGGCTCCGGCACCGTGTCCGGCGCCGTCGAAGTGCTCTGGAACGGCGTGGTGATCGACAGCTTCGGCACCAACAGCGCGAGCTTCACCGGACACGAGATCACCTTCGAAGGCGTCGACGGGCCGGGCGAGCTGACGTTCCGCTCCATCGAAAGCACGTCGAACGACGGCCCCGTGATCAACACTGATGGCCCGATCTTCTATTACGAGAAGGACGTCGAGATCGGCGGTCAGACAGTGGAAGTGAAGGCCTTCGCCGAAGCGCAGTCGAACATCTACCAGGTGATGAACGGGACGCTGCAGGTCTTCGATCCTTTGCGGGCCGAATACGTCAAAGCCGGCGTCGATGCGACGGTCACGATCAACGGGATCGGCTTCAACGTTCAGGACGATCTGATCTACGGCAGCGCTGTCTCCAACGGCGTCGACAGCCTCGGGAACGCGGTTCAGCAGTCGGACATCGTGATGATGGACGCCTCCGGCGCGAGCTTCCGCATCGGCTCCAGCCCCTATCGCTCGTGGACGGGCGATTTCGACGGAGACGGGAACCTCTGGCTCTTCAACTCCTCCATGGACTGGATGACCATGGTCGACGTCGACCAGGTCGACGCCGATGGGCGGGTCGCCTCGACCACCTTCAAGATGCCGAAAGAGATGATCACTGATCAGCTCTGGGACGTCGCCTACAATGATGAGACCAAGACGTTCGCCGGCGTCACGCGCCCGAAGCGCGAGGGCGAAGCTAGCGTTCTCTATGAGATCGACATCTCCGCCGTCTCGGAAGGCGGCGAGCCGGTCTTTCGGACGACGCCGATCACCTCCACGCTGATCGACGGCGAAGCGGCTTCGGGCGCGCCCGCGATCACCTTCGGGGCCGCGATCTATGACGCGGAAGGCAACCTTTATGTCGGCGGCAACAGCGGCGATCACGACATGAACGACGCCACGTCCAGCGCGGGCGGCATCTACCTCGTGGCGACGGACGACGCGACGGGCGAAGCGCAGCTTCAGCTCATTTCGGAGAGCCCGAAATCGCGCTCCAACGACGGAACGGCGGACCCGCGCGCGGCCGATCCGTTCGCGGCGGTGGACCGCGAGGCGTCCGTCCTGATCCGCAAGCCAACCGTCGTCGCGACCCCGGATCCGGAGACGACCTATGACGACCGGATCGAAGCCGGCGCCGGCGCCGACGAAGCCCACGGCGGCTTCGGCGCGGACGTAGTCGCTGGCGAAGGGGCGAACGACCGGATCACCGGCGGCGCGGGCGACGACAGCCTGTTCGGCGGCTCCGCCGACATGACCAGCCCCCCGATCGACGATTACTACGACGATGCGGGCGTTCGCTACGACGCGGACGGAAACGTGCTGCCGGAGAACAACGACGTGCTTATCGGCGACCTCGGGTCCGACTTCATCCACGGCTCGGCGGGCAACGACACGCTCGACGGCGGCGAAGACGGCGACGAGTTAATCGGCGGCTCCGGCCTCGACGTTCTCATCGGCGGCGAAGGCGACGATCAGCTCTCCGGCGGGTCCGAAGCCGACGAAATGCGCGGCGGCTCCGGGTCCGACGACCTGATCGGCGGGAGCGGGAAGGACCAGATGTTCGGCGGTCACGGCGACGACGAGCTGCGCGGCGGCGCCGACGACGACATGCTCGACGGCGGCGGCGGCGATGATCTTCTCGACGGCGGCGTTGGGGACGACGTTCTCATCGGCGGCACCGGGGCGGATACTCTCAAAGGAAGCACCGGAAACGATCATCTTTCCGACGCCTACGGGGAGAACGAGCTTTTCGGCGGTTCGGGTCACGACGTCCTGATCGGCGGCGCCGACGCGGACATGCTGAACGGCGGCTCCGGCGATGATGAGCTGAACGGCGGCGGCGCCCGCGACGTCCTCAAGGGCGGTAAGGGCGACGACGTGCTGATCGGCGGCGGCGACAAGGACAAGCTCTACGGCGGGTCCGGGGCCGACAAGATCCTCGGCGGCGACGGCAGCGACTACATCAACGCCTCAAACGGCGACGATATGGTCGACGGCGGTCAGGGGAAGGACAAGATCCTTCTCGGCAAAGGCGCCGACGTTGTCTCCGGCGGCGCGGACGCCGACTGGTTCGTCTTCCGAACCGAAGACGTCGACGGCTCCGTCGACACGATCCTCGACTTCACCTGCTCGGCGTCGGAGAAGGATCGCCTCGATTTCCGGGCGTTTGCGTTCACCGAGAACGGCGCGACGGAGGAAGAGTGGGTCGACGCCCATGTTCGCCAGAACGCGGACGACAGCGTTTCGATCGAGATCACCGGCCTTGAGGTGCGCCTGATCGATCACGCCGATCTCGGCTTCGCGTTCTACGATCAGGTGACGGACGCGCTGCTCGTCTGAGACCAGAAAATGGGGAGGGCTTCAGAAGAGGCCCTCCTCCTTCGCGATCATTGCGGCCTGGGTGCGGTTCTTCGCCTCCAGCTTCCGGCAAAGCGTTTTGACATGCAGCTTGATCGTCACTTCCTGCAGGTCGAGATCGCGCGCGATCTCCTTGTTCGACTGCCCTTTGCAGAGCCCTTCGAGCACCTGGAACTCCCGTTCGGAGAGCTTCGAGCGGAGCGGGTGATTGGCGTTCGCGTCCTCGGCCGTCATGAAGTCGAGGGGCGCGTATTGCTCCCCCATGATCATGAACTTCACCGCGCTGATGAGGGACTTCGCAGCCATGGATTTCGGGAGAAATCCGGCTGCGCCGGCGGCGAGCGCTTCTTGGGCGATGGTCTTGTCCGCGGCGCCCGAAATCAGCGCGACGGGCTTGTCGCGGTTAAGCTCTTTCGCGGCGGAGAGCGTCTTCAGGCCGTCCATTCCCGGCATCGAATAGTCCAGCAGGACGAGATCATAGGGGCCGCGCTTCTTCATCAGCTCGACGGCTGCGGGATAATCCTCCGCTTTCGCGACCTCGAACCCGCCCTCCCGTTCGAGAAAGGCGGAAATCGTGTCGCGCACCAGTTCATGGTCGTCGGCGATCAGAATGCGCATTGATTGCCATCCGGTCTAATTGTCAGCCGTTTGATGCGCCTTGATCGCCGCCGCAAGCGTCGAAATCAAGGCGCCGGGCTCCGCCGGCTTCTCCAACTCCCCGTCGAACACGGCACCGGAACGCTGGTGAAGGTCGAAAGCCGTGCAGAGGACGACCGGCAAGTCGGCGCGCGCGGCCTTCGCCGCAGTCGCCAAGGCGGCCCCGTCCATATGCGGCATGTCGAAATCGGTAAGAAGCGCGTCCCACGCGTCCGGATCCTCGGTCAGCGCCTCCAGCGCGTCGCGCGGATCGTCGACGACGGCGGTCTCGGCCCCTGCGTTCTCCAGGAGCGCGGCATGGGTTTCGGCGACGCCGATGTTGTCGTCGCAGATCAGGATGAGGCGACCGGAAAGATCGGCGGACACGTCCGGCGCGGCGCGGCGGACGCTTCCCGCCTCTGCGACCTCCGCAAGCGGGTAGTAGATGGCGAACTCGGACCCGGCGCCCGGGGTGGACGCGACCTCAATCGCCCCGCCGAGGTTGCGGACGATGGTGGAGACGACCGACAGGCCGAGGCCCGTGCCCCGATCGCCCTTGGTCGAGAAGTACGCGCGGAAGATGCCGTCGATCTGATCGCCGGTCATGCCAGCGCCCGTATCGGCGACCAAAATGCGCGCATACTCCCCCTCGGGATCGACCGCGCCGACCTGGGCGACCGAAGGGGGAGCGGACATCATCGCGACTTCAATCGCGATCCGGCCAGCATCGGCCCCGATCGCGTCTCGCGCGTTGATGCCGAGATTGAGGATGATCTGCATCAGATCGGTCGGATCGGCCTGCGCCATGATCGGCGCGTCAGGCGCCTGAAAGGTCAGCTCAATGCGCGGCGGCACGCCGGAGCGGAGGAGGTCGACGCCCTCGCCCACCGCGTCCCGCAGATCGAGTTTGGATTTCTCCGAGCGACGCGCGCCGAAGTTCAGAAGACGTTTGACGAGGCCCTGCGCCTGCTCCCCCGCCTGCAATATCCGCTCGACGTGATCCGCGACGGAGCGTCCCCTCTCCAGATCGCCTTCGATCAGAGAGGCGGAGCCGGTGATGGCGGAGAGGACGTTGTTGAAGTCATGGGCGACCCCGGCGGCGAGCTGACCGATCGCCTCCTGCCGCTGGGCCGCCTGCAATTGTTCGATCAGGCGCGCCCGCTCGCTCCTGGCCTTGGCGCGTTGGCGCATGTCGCGCGCGATGCAGACGACGCCGACGCCCGGCGCATAGGTCACGGAGACTTCCTGCAGAACCTGATCGCCGGCTTTCGATACGCCGGGAAGCTCCGCCCGCCACGAACCTTGCTCCTGCAATGCCGGGATCGCCTCCCGCTTGACGCGCTCCCACTGGTCCTCCGGGAAAGCGATGCGCCATGACTTACCAAGCAACTCGTACTGATGCTCGTAGCCGTACATCTGCAGGTAGCTCTGATTGGCGTAGAGCAGACGGCCTTCGTCATCCGCAACCGCGACGCCGTCCTGACTGGCGTCGATGGCGGCGGCGCGCTGCGCCAATATCCGCTCCGTCGCCTTCAGGCTGGTGATGTTCGTGGCGATGGAGACGACGCCGCCCTCCGTCGTGGTGCGGTTGTTCATCAGGAGGACGCGGCCGTCGGGCAAAGTCACTTCCTTGTCGCGCGCACCGGCGAAGAGTTCGTCGCGATGAAGCCGCGACGCTTTGACGACCTGATGCTCTTCCTCGCCGAGATCGCGAAGGCGCCCCGCCCATGCTTTGACGAAGTCAGCCCCGTCGTCCCACCCGCCGGACTGCGTTTCGAAGAAGTCCCGGTACCGGTCGTTCGCGAAGACGATCCGCCCCTCCGGCGTGAGAAGCAGAAACCCCTCGGACGTCGTGGAGAGCGCTGAACGCAGTCGCCTGCTCGCCGTCTCGCGCGCCGCTTCCGCGTTCTTCTCCGCGCTGATGTCGACTTGCGTGGCGACGAGGAAACGGGGCGCGCCGTCCTCCCCGTCGATCGGATAGAGCGAGAGACGGTTCCAGAAGAACTCTCCGTCGCGGCGTCGGTTCCTCAGCTCGAACTCGCCGACGGAGGCGGAGGCGACGGCGTTGCGAAGGGCGGTTCGGACCGGGCTGTCCTGCGGCTCGGCTGACAGAAAGCGGCAATTCTGACCCAGCGCGTCATCCCGTGAATAGCCCGTCAACGCCGTGAAAGCGTCGTTGACGTAGATCAGCGGCATGCCGTCGGTCCGAATGTCGGCGACCGACACGCTGACTGCGGACTTGTCGATGACGCCCGCGAGGAAAGCATTGCGGCGCGACAGCTCCAGCGTCGCCAGGGCCTGCGCTGCGACCTTCGCCAGGCGCGGAAGCACTTTCGCATCGGCGACCGAGAAGGCGTCGCGTTCTCGCGCGAAGCAAACCAATGCGCCGCGGCCCGTCCCAAGCCGCATCGGCGCCGCCACAAGGGAGCCCATCGCGGGCAGATCATCCCGCGCCGACCACCAATCGACATCGGCGAGGGCGACGATCCTGCGGGTTTTCCGCCCTTTCAGCAGCGCGGCGGGAACGCCAGTGTCGATAAGCGCGGCGTCGGTGGCGACGCGTATCTTCGCGTCGTCGCTCTTGGCGTCGCCCCCCGCTTCGCCCTCGCCGACGATCGCAACGACTGCGCACTCGACGCTATCGCGTATCGCGTCCAGCAAACGGGCGAGAGCGGCCTCCGGCGTTCGAGCTGTGGCGACCGCCGAGAGGCAGTTGACCAGCGCATTGGATTCGCGAAGCGCCGTCGCCTCGCGCCGCCGTAGCGCCTCCAACTCGATCAGCGCTTCGCGAAGCGCTTCATCGTCCGCCATGAGTTCATCCGTCTTCGCCTCAGGCGGCGAAAGTGACACATGAAATCATGAGATTGCCATGCCGATTCTCGTAGTTCAGCACCGGCCCCTGCTCGCCGAAAGTGAAGACGCCGAGGAAAGGCGCCCCGCCGAGGGCCGCGTCCACGCCGCTCGCCACGCGGTCCATGTGTTCGCGCACCGCCAGCATGCAGCCGCCGCAGTAGACGACCAAAGCGCCCGCGACCTCGCCTTCGACGCCTTCGACCGCCTGCGCCGCGACGCGTCCCGCGCGGGTCGTCAGGCTGTCCACACCGCCGTTCATCAAGCGCAGCTCTTCGCCTTCGTCGATGTCCGCGAAGAACTCGATCGACCCGTCCGGATGCGCGGTCGCAGGGTGGGCGAGAAGGTAAAACGGGACATCGGCCACATAGGCGCTCTTCCGGCCCAAAGGCGCGAACGTGCTGTCGGCGAGGATCGTCGCGGGTTCTGAAATCGCATCGACGGACACCGCGCCATCGGTCCAGTCGGCGTAGACGCGACCGGCTGGCGCCCCGTCGATCTCGAACACGCGGCGACCTTCGGACCGCGTCGCGATCCCGCATGTTTCGGTCGGCGCGTATCCGCTCTGGTACGCGCTCGAGCAGGCCCCCGACGGGAACAGAACCGAAACGATCACGCCGTTCGCCACCTGGTTCTCAGCATCGAACGTGAACCATTCGCCTGCGATGCTGTTGTCGGCGGCGCTTCCGCCGACGATCCCGCATTCCGCGCCGACGACATCTTCAACGCCCGCGATCACCGCCTCTTCCGCGCCAGGCGCGGCTGTCAGCCAGATCAATTCGGGCGCCTCGCCCGCACGTCCGGCCTGATCGAGCGCCGCGCGCGTCGCCGCAGCCGCAGCCGCGCGTGGGTCGTCTCCAAGATCAGCCAGTCCGACGCCGAAGTCGCCGTCCTCATCCTCAAAGCAGGCGAGGCCGAGACCAGAGCTTCCGTCGACGAAAGCGCCCGCGTTGGTCATCACGCCAAGGCAAGAGGTTCCGCCATGCACCGGCGTCCTCGCCCCGAACCGGGCCGCCAAAGCCTCACGTACGATGCGCCCGTCATGGCTGGCGGAGATATGAGCGACGATGAAGTTTGGCGAAGCGTCGCCAAGTTGAGCAATCGCATCTGCGATCGCTTCGCTCGTGTTCTGGGCGTTCGTCGCTCCGGTCGAGATTTCCATGGCGCGCTCTCATGTTGCAGTGCGCGGAACATAGGACCACCTTTCCGCAGATGCGCGCGCCCATGGGGATAACTCGACTATCCTTTCGTATAGCGGGCGACCGAGAGAAAGATGCGAAGAGCGGCTCGACCGGCCAGATCAATCGGCCTGCGTCGTCTCCGGGTGCGCGGCGGCGATCATGATCCCGGCGAGCGCGTTGAGCGTTTCAGTCCAGGCGGCCTTCGCATCTTCATCGAAACCGGAGCCCAGCAGTTCATCCAGCGTCCAGAGCAACGCTTCCGCCACCGCCCCATAGTGCTCCGCTTTGACGTTGTACTCGAGATGCCGCAGCGCGAGGTCTTCAGCCGCCGGCGCCAGCGTCTCTTCATTGGAGAGGTTGTCGATCACGAACGCCAGCGTCGCGACGAGCTTTCTGCCCTGAACGTCCATATCGTTTTTGAACAGAACCCTGGTCTCCGGCGCGATCGTGAACAGGCGGCCGTAAAACAGCCGCGCCAAGTCCACGTGGGCAGCGGCGGCTTTCGCCCAGGTTTCCCGGACAATGACTTTCGACGAACGTTCCATCTGGCAGTTCGTATCACTGGCGAAAAGGTATTTGAACAGACGCAAGTCTATAGGTTGCGCTGGGATTTAGGCGGCGACCTCGGCATACATCTCAAAACACCAGAACATCGACGTCGCGAGAGCGACCATCAATTAGGTTCAACGCTGCGCGCGAGAAGCTCGACGCGAACTTCGCCCGAGGGCGGACATCATTCGCAGACCTTAGATCACGCGGTTTCGCACACCGCTCTAACTACCCGACCAAGCGTATTCCGTATCGATCCCGGCGTATTTTGGACCGAAGATCTCCAGTCCGTTCTCCGTCTTGAATGCTTCCGGACCGGACAGGACGACCAGCGACACCTGTTGGCCGCCATGGCAGTCAGGGTTGGAGATGGAGCCGCCCGTTTCTTCGTCGAAGAGGCAAATCAGGTCCGGGATCGTCGCGAACACCCGACCGTCGATCCAAAGGGCCATGTTCTCGTTCTTGACCGACACGCGCGCCTCTCTTCCAGCGAAGGCGCCGGAGCCCGCGATCCGGATCTCGCCCAACGTGAAGCCCTGCCGCGTTTCGTATCGGCAGTCGGCGACGACGCCGGTGAACGCGACGAAGCCGTCGCTCGCGGCGGCGACGGCGGAGGCGGCGTTGGCGCCGTTCCGGACCGCGTCGCGCCATATCTCTCCCAGATGCATGGCCTTTGTGATCGTGCCTTCGATCAGCGCCGACCTCAGCTCGCGCATCGGGAGAGCGTGATCTATCGCGGCGATATCGTTCCGGCTCACCTGACTGAGCGCTCGCACGAGCGTCTCGGCGCGCCGGTCGTCGCAGACGTTGTCAAGAACGATGGTTTCGCCGAACTCGTTCGCCGCGAAGATCGGCGAGGCCGGCAGCCCCGCGAGGTAATAGGTCGAGTGCGTGATCTCCGGCACCGCGCGACCCGCCGGGTCGGCGTCCAGCAGCATGTGACCTGACATGGCGGCCGGGAAGAAGGCCGCGGCGGTGTTCGAGCCACCCAATTCGCACGGCGTGACCCCGTAGAACTCCCGCCCGAGATGCTGCTGAAACCCCTTGTAGGCGGCGAGCATCGGATGTTCGGCGCTCCGAGGGAGGCACGCGTATCGCGCCTCCTCTTCCGGGCTCATCGGCGAGACCGCGCCGAGGAAGTAGGGCGTGCAGATCAGCGCTTCGTCCGGCACTTCATCGAGACTGACCAGGTTGAAGGATTTGCCCGCGGAGAGGGCGACGTCGATCAACTCCAGACCTTCGCTGAGTTCGCCGCCGCCGCCGGCGCCGAGAATGACGGCGCCGTGGAGGATGTCGGACAGGTTCTGACGGGTGAGCGTCTTCATCTCATCCCTCCTTCGCGGCGCCGAGGAGCGCGACGAGATCAGTAATGCGAGCGAGGATGAGGAGGACCGTCACCGTGATCGCAACGAACAGCATCGAGGCCGACGCGACGACCGGCGAATAGCCGTAGCGCACGTTGTTGAAGATCTTGATCGGCAGGGTTTCGACCACGAAGCCGGAGATCATGTTGGCGATCAGGTACTCATTCACGCTGATGATCGCGACGAGCGCGAAACCCGTGATCAGATAGGGCGCGATCAGCGGCGCGATTACGGTGGCGAAAACCTGCCAGGGCGTCGCTCCCATCATCCGCGCGGCCTCCACCACGTCGTCAGTCAGGCTGGCGAAGCCGCGCGCGAGGATGACGAGCGGCAGGGTCACGAAGAAGACGCCGTGGGAGATGATCGTCGCCTCGATCCGCCCGTACCAGCCGACCTCCGCCCAGAAGAGGCTGGCGCCGAGGGCGAGGATGATCGGCGGCAGGAGGAACGGGCCGAGACCGAGCGCGAAGACCAGTTTCGCGAAGCCGGTCTTCGTCCGCCAGAGCACGTAATTCGCAGCCAGCGCGACGGAGACGGAGATGACGCCCGCGAGAAACGCGATGAGGAATGAGTTGCCGATGGCGGCGAGCCAGTCGGGGTCCAACAACAGTTCGCTGAACCATCGCCCGGAGACGCCCTCCGGCGGGAAAGTGATCGTCTTCGACGTGCCGATGGAGACGCCGGTGACCACCACGAAGGGCGCGATCAGAAAGGCGCCTATGGCCCAGAGCCAGATCGTCCGCACCCGCGCGCTCATGACGCCGACCTGCGGGTGGCGAGCGCGGAGAGGAGGAGGATCGCGACGGTCAGGACCAGCATCATCACCGCGAGCGCCGCGCCGAGCGGGAGGTTCGCGTCGCCGAGCGCCTTGTCGCTGATGATGACCGTCATCGTCCAATCCTTCGGGCGGCCGAGCATGGTCGGCATGACGAAGACGCCGAGGAGATAGACGAACATCGTCAGGCTGACGGAGAAGAGCGTGGTGCGGAACGTCGGGACGAGCACCTTGAGGAAGACGAGATGCGGCGGCGTGCCGAGCGTCACCGCCGCTTCCTCAATGCTCCGGTCGCGGCGCGCCGCCTGCGGGTAGAGGATCAGCGCGACGATGGAGAAGCCGAGGAACACGAGCCCGATCATCATCGCGCCGAAGCTGGGCGAGAGCGAACGGGGATTGGTCCAAAGCCCGAGCCATTCGAGGAAGCGGGGAACCCCGGCGCTCTCCGATAGCAGGATAAGCCACGCGAAGCCGATGATCACCTCGCTGAGGCACATCAGCGAGAGAAGCAGGATGATCCAGAAGAGCTGCCATTTGCGGCTGAGGTCCGAGATCGCGAGCACCGTCGGAAAGGCGAGCGCGACGACGAGAACGGCGCCGAGCGCGGAGGACCAGATCGAGCGGAGCGAGACTTTGTAATAGAAGCTGGAGAAGAACTTGGCGTAGTTCTCCCAGACGAAGGCGACCTTATAAAAGCCCATCGGGTCCGGCTTGTAGAAGCTGACGACGACCATGAAGATGAGCGGCGCGACGAAGAAAATCGCGAGGATCAGGAAGGCGAAGGCGCCGAGCGCCTGCGTTCCGCCGAGGCGAGCTGAGCCGCTCATCGCGAAAGACCCCAGACCTGCGACCAGTCCCAGGAGAGGGCGACGTCCTCGCCTTCCGAAATCGTCGGTCCCCGACCAGCGAAGACGCTCTGGCGGATGACCTTCCCGCCCACGTCGATGTCGCGCTCCAGTATGGCGCCGAGGCGGCGAACGGCGGCGACGCGGCCCATGAGGCCGCCTTCGGACTTCGGCGTCGCGATCACCGCCTCCGGGCGGATGGCGACGGCCTTCGCGCCCGCAAGCATCGCCTGCGTCTCCCCCGGCGCATCGACGCTCGCGGCGCCGAGGGTGAGCCGACCGCTCGCCGCATCGAAGTCGAGGATGTTATTGTCGCCGATGAACTCCGCGACGAAACGGGTCGCGGGGCGGGCGTAGAGCGCCTCGGGCGATCCGGCCTGCTCGATCACCCCGCCGTTCATCACGACGATCCGGTCCGCGAGGGCCATCGCCTCCCGCTGGTCATGTGTGACGAAGATCGTCGTGACGCCGAGGTTCCGTTGAATGCGCTTCACCTCGATTTGCATCTGGTCGCGCAAGGCGGCGTCGAGGGCGGAGAACGGCTCGTCCATCAGAAAGATCGACGGGCTGAGCGCGAGCGCCCGCGCGATGGCGACCCGCTGGCGCTGCCCGCCAGAGAGGGCGGAGACGGCCCGCCCGGACAGTCCGTCGAGCCCGACCATGTTCAAGAGCCGCTCGACGTCGGCGGCGTATTCCGCAGGTTTGCGTCCCCGGAGCCGCAAGCCGTAGGCGACGTTTTCTCCAACATTCAGATGGGGGAAGAGCGCCAGCGCCTGAAACACCATGCCGATGTTGCGCTTGTGGCAGGGCACGGCGGTCAGGTCTTCGCCGCCGAGCAGGATCTCGCCCCGGTCATGAGCCTCAAGCCCCGCGATCAGGCGGAGGAGAGTCGTCTTCCCGCAGCCTGAACCGCCAAGGAGGCAGATGAACTCCCCCGCCTCGATCTCCAGCGAGATATCCTTGAGCGCGGTGAAGGCGCCGAAGGACTTGCTGAGCTGTCTGATCGCGAGATGGGACATCGAAGTGCTCGGTTTGGGGGCGATTGCGCCGGCGCGATGAACGCGCCAGCGCCTCGATCGGTCTTACTGAGCGATCATTTCCTGGTACTTCGTATCCAGCCAGTCGCCCTCGCGCAGGTGGATGTGCGTCTGCACCCGGATCGGCTCGATGTCGCTACCGACCGCCGAGAACTCCTCATCCGTCAGATCGGTGGTCGAGCGCGGCACGATCGGGAAGACGCCCATGGTGCGGGCCATCTTCGCCTGGATCTCCGGGCGGCTCATGTAGCTGAGAAATTTCTCCGCCGCAGAGACGTTCTCGCTGTCGCGCGGGGTCACCCAGAAGGCGTCGGAGACGATGCCGCCCTCCTTCGGGAAAGTAGAGGCGATCGGCTTCCCGTCCCAGATCGAGAGCATCGCGACGTCATGGTAATAGAGTCCGGCGTTCAGCTCCCCGCTCTCCAGCGACTGCTGAAACTGGGCTTCGTCGCGATACCAGAGGCTGACCTGAGGTTTCAGCTCCGCGATCTTGGCGATGACTTTCTCGAGCCCCTCGCGGGTCTCCATGATCTCGTAGCCGCCGAAAAAGGTCTTGGCGACGACCTCCATCAGGCCGGAGTTAGGCGCGGTGACGATGCCGACCTTGCCGTCCCACTTGTCCTCCCAAAGCTCCGTCCAGCTGCCCGGCGAGTCGGCGGCGTAGTCGGTGTTGGTGACGAAGGTCGTATAGAAGGCGAGCGCGCCGACGCCGTAAGCGCCGCCGTCCTCGTCCAACTTCACATAGCCGTCGATCAGCGCGCTCGTGTCCATCTTCGCCGGGTCGTATTTGGCCCAGAGCCCGACCTCGTTCCCGCGCAGCAGCACCTCTTCGGTGACGAGCGAGAGGTCCGCCGGCGCCTGCTTCGCGCGGGCCGCCGCCATCAGCTGCGTCATCCAGGCGCTGTCTTCGGGCTGGGCGATTGACTTCACCTCGATCCCGGTCTCCGCCGTGAAGCCCGGATAGATCTCGGCCGCCAGCGTTTCCTCGAAGAAACCGCCCCAGGCGCTAATGGTCAGCTCCTCGGCGGAGCCGGCGAAAGCGGAGGCGGCGATAAGGCCCGCTGCGAGCATGGTTGGTTTGGAGTTGAGCATGACCGATCCCTGTCCCTGTCCGTTCAGATGTCTGGGGCGGGACGCTATCGGCGCGATCTGTCGCTAACTATACAGAATCCGTTATGGCTTCATAACGCGGTCGATATGCAGCCTGTCGCTGCGACGGCCGCCACCGACCAGAGGGCGGCCGCATGAGGCTTTCGGACATAGACCTGCGCCTCTTGCGCGTCTTCAAGGCGGTCGCCGAGGCGGGCGGCTTCGTCAAGGCGCAAGGCGCGCTCGGGATCAGTCAGCCAGCGATCAGCGCGCAGATCGCGCGGCTGGAGGAACGTCTTGGTGCGAGGTTGTGCGAACGAGGTCCGCAAGGATTTTCACTCACCAATGACGGGCGGGAGGTGTTGGACGAAACCTCCCGGATGCTCGACCAGCTCGATCAGAGCGCCGCGCGCCTGAGCCGTATCGGCCGGCAATCAGCGCCGCACTTACGGATCGGCGTGATCGACTGCCTGATCACGGACCCGCAAAATCCGCTACTGGCGGTCCTTCGCGACGCCCGTGCGCTCTTCCCGTCGATGAAAGTCAGCGTCGGCGTCTACGACATGATCGATTGCCTTGCGGAGCTTCGCTCCAGCAGGCTCGACGTCTCCGTCGTCGGCGTCGCTCCGGAGGAAGAAGTTCCGCACGATCTGGAGACGCTGCATCTCTATGAAGAAGAGAGCTCGCTTTACTGCGCGCCAGACCATCCTTGCGCCGGGATCGAAGACCCGGACGACCTCAACGCGGCGCTAGCGAAGTCCGACATCTCCGCGTTCAGCTTCGTGAAGAACCCGATCGGCGAAGAACTCGACCCGGAGCTTTTCGATGCGGCTTCGGAGATACCGCAAGCCAACATCGAGTCTTCGCTCTACCTGGCGCTTGCGGGCACGCATGTCGGATTGATCCCGGATCACTACGCCGCCGCCTTCGTCGAAAGGCGAAGGCTCGCGCGCATCGCGTCGACTTCGCATCGGGTCACATCGCACATCAACGCCCTCCGGCTGAAAGGCGCCGCGCGCGGAGACTGGTCTGAGCGGTTTTGGAGAATGCTCGGCCAGTCGGGCGGCTAATCCGATCAAGTCCCCGAAAAGGGCGAGCGCCTCGAGAATTTATGCGAGAAACCGTGAAGTGGTCCCACCTTCTCCGATAGCTTGCGCGGCTACTCCGGCCTCCCTGTCTTCCTGACCGAAAAGCCGTTGGGGGCATCGTGGCTTCGTCGCGGGTCTTTGCCCCAAAACGACACCCCCCAATGCGCTGAAAAATGGAGGTGACGAGTGCCTCAGTGTGCTCGGGTGGCAGCCCAAAAACGCCAAAGACAGGCGGCATTACTTGCGACTATGCGAGGGAGATTTGGTGCCCAGGAGAAGACTCGAACTTCCACGACCTTACGGTCACTGGCACCTGAAGCCAGCGCGTCTACCAATTCCGCCACCTGGGCAACAGGGAGCAGGGGCGTCGTTTAGTCTTGGGTCGCTAGGCTGTCAATAAAGCCGCGGAGGGAAGCGAAAAGAAATTCGCTCTGGCTCTTTGACCGCGACTGGGCCGCGTCTATCGTTTCGCCGAAACGCGCAAAAGCGCGAGGGGAGGAGACATCGATGTCCGACAAAAAACGCTTCCGTTCAGCAGAATGGTTCCAGAACAGCCACCGGCCCGACATGGCCGCGATTTATATCGAGCGCTACACCAACAACGGCTTCACGTTTGACGAGCTGACCTCCGGCAAGCCGATCATCGGGATCGCGCAGACGGGGTCGGACCTCTCCCCCTGCAACAAGATCCATCAGCACCTGGAGCCGCGGGTGCGCGACGGCATTCGGGAAGCGGGGGGCATTCCGATGGCCTTCGGGGTGCATCCCATTCAGGAGACGTCGAAGCGGCCCACCGCCGCGCTCGACCGCAACCTCGCCTATCTCGGTGTGGTCGAAGCGCTGCACGGCTATCCGATCGACGCGGTCGTCCTGACGACGGGTTGCGACAAGACCACGCCAGCGCTTCTGATGGCGGCGGCGACGATGAACATTCCCGCCATCGTCCTCTCTGGCGGGCCGATGCTGGACGGGTTCTTCGAGGGCGATCCGCTGGTCGGCTCCGGCACCGCGATCTGGCAGATGCGGCGGCGGCTCGGGGCGGGCGAGATCGACGAGGAGACGTTCCTTCGCGGCGCCGCCGGTTCCGCTCCGTCTCTCGGGCACTGCAACACGATGGGCACGGCTTCGACCATGAACGCGCTGGCCGAAGCGCTCGGCATGTCGCTGACCGGATGCTCCGCGATCCCGGCGCCCTATACCGAGCGGATGGGCATGTCATACGAGACCGGCAAGCGGATCGTGGAGATGGCTTATGAGGATCTGAAACCCTCCGACATCATGACCCGCGAAGCGTTCCTGAACGCCATCGCGGTGAATTCGACCATCGGCGGATCGACCAACGCGCAGCCGCATCTTCACGCCATCGCCAACCATCTCGGCGTGGAGCTGAAGCCCTCCGACTGGCAGATCCACGGCCATGACGTGCCGCTACTGGTGAATATGCAGCCTGCGGGCAAATATCTCGGCGAACGGTTCTTCCGTGCGGGCGGCGTGCCGGCGGTGATGGCGGAGATGGAGGCGGCGGGGCGCGTGCATCCCTGCATGACGGTGACCGGAAAGACGATGGATGAAAACGTCCGGGGCCAGATCACCTGGGATCGGGAGATGATCTCTCCTTATGACGAGCCCATTCAGGAGAAGGCGGGCTTCGTCGTGATGTCGGGCAATCTCTTTGACACCGCGATCATGAAAACCTCGGTGATTTCGAAGGAGTTCCGGGATCGCTATCTCTCCACGCCCGGGAACGAGGGGGTGTGCGAGGTGCGCGCGATCGTCTTCGAGGGGTCGGAGGATTATCATGACCGGATCAACGACCCCGATCTGAACATCGACGAGCATTGCGTGCTGGTGGTGCGCGGCGCGGGGCCCATAGGCTGGCCTGGCTCGGCTGAAGTGGTGAACATGCAGCCGCCGGATCATCTCCTGAAGAAAGGCGTGAAGTCACTGCCCACCATCGGCGACGGTCGCCAGTCGGGGACGGCTGACAGCCCGTCGATCCTCAACGCCTCGCCCGAAGCCGCGGCGGGCGGCGGGCTCGCGTTCCTTCAGACCGGCGATACGGTTCGCATCGATCTCAACAAGGGAACCTGCGACGCGCTGGTGGACGACGCGGAATGGGAGGAGCGGAAGAAAGCCGGCCCGCAAATCCCGCCCGCCAGCCAGACGCCCTGGCAGGAACTGGCGCGCAATCACGTCACCCAGCTGGCGCAGGGCGGCTGCATCGACCTCGCAATCAAGTACCAGAACGTGCGCAAGGACATCCCGCGTCACAACCACTGACGCGGGGCCGAAAACTGAGCGCCTTCGCGGCGTGAGGACGCGGGGCTTGGCGCCGCCGTCATAAATTGGTAATTTTTCTGGACCAATTTTGAGAGGAGCGCGCCATGCAGATGCCGACACCGGATGCGAACGTTCTCGCGCGGCGCGACGAAATCGTGGCGCGGCTTACGGCGGCGCTTGGAGCGGACGCGGTCATTTCTTCGCCTGAGGAAGTGCGCGTCTACGAATGCGACGCGCTGACGGCTTACAAATGCCCGCCGCTCGCCGCGGTGCTGCCCTCCTCGACCGAAGAGGTGGCGGAGGCGTTGAAGATCTGCTCCGAGCTCGGCGTCCCCGTCGTCCCACGCGGCTCCGGCACTTCGCTGGCGGGCGGGGCGCTGCCTACGGCGGATTGCGTGATCCTCGGGGTCGCGCGGATGAACGGGGTGCTGGAGACGGATTACGACAACCGCTTCATCCGGGTGCAGACTGGGCGCACCAACCTCTCCGTCACCGGGGCGGTGGAGGAGGACGGGTTCTTCTACGCCCCCGACCCCTCGAGCCAGCTCGCCTGCGCCATTGCGGGGAACGTGGCGATGAATTCTGGCGGGGCGCATTGCCTGAAATACGGGGTCACCACCAACAACCTGATGGGCGTCACCCTCGTCACCATGGAGGGCGAGGTGATGGAGATCGGCGGGGCGCGTCTGGACGCCGCCGGGCTCGACCTGCTCGGCGTCATCTGCGGGTCGGAAGGACAGCTTGGGGTCGTTACCGAAGCCACTCTCCGCATCCTGGCGAAGCCGGAGGGGGCGCGGCCCATTCTGATGGGGTTCGACAGTAACGAGGTGGCGGGGGCCTGCGTCTCCGACATCATTAAGGCGGGGGTCTTGCCCGTTGCGATCGAGTTCATGGACCGGCCCTGCATCCGCGCCTGCGAGGCTTTCGCCGGGGCGGGGTATCCGGATGTCGAGGCCCTCTTGATCGTCGAGGTCGAGGGGAACGACGCGGAGATCGACGACCAGCTCGCCAAGATCAAGGAAATCGCCCTCCGCCACAACCCGGCCGAGCTGCGCGAGAGCGCCTCCGCCGATCAGAGCGCGAAGATCTGGGCGGGGCGGAAGGCCGCCTTCGGGGCGATGGGGCAGATCAACGACTACATGTGCCTCGACGGGACGATCCCGGTCTCCGAGCTGCCTTACGTTCTCCGCCGGATCGGGGAGATGTCGGAGGAGTTCGGGCTGGACGTCGCCAATGTCTTCCATGCGGGGGACGGCAATATGCACCCCCTCATTCTCTTCGACGCAAACAAGCCCGGCGATCTGGAGACCTGCGAGGCGTTCGGCGCCGAAATCCTGAAGCTCTGCTGCGAGGTTGGGGGGTGCCTGACGGGCGAACATGGGGTGGGCGTGGAGAAGCGCGACCTGATGCTCCACCAGTACTCGGCGACCGATCTTGAGGCGCAGCTGAGGGTGAAGGACGCCTTCGATCCGGCCTGGCTTTTGAACCCCGCGAAGGTGTTTCCGATGGCGGTTACGGCCTCCCGCCGGGGCGATGACAGCCGTGTTCCCATGGGGACAGCGGCTTAACCGACTGAAACATATGAACAACTGCTGAGACCACTGCGCGGACGCCGCGCGGACCCGCCCGCGCCATTCGTTACCGGATGGTTAAGAAAACCAGAATTCCGGAATACTAGTATTCCGGAATACTAGAATTCTAGAATCCCGGGATTCTGGGATCCTACGCCGATCACCCAGAGGAGGCGCAGCTTTGCTCGACGCCGTTTACGCAGATGCAGAAGCCGCGCTCGCCGAGACCGTGCGGGAGGCCCATGACGCCGCAACGCCGCTGGAGATCATCGGCGGCGGCACCCGCCGCGCGCTCGGGCGCCCGGTGCAGTCGGAGACGACCATCTCCACCGCCAATCTCACCGGCATCTCCTTCTACGAGCCCGGCGCGCTGACGCTGGTCGCCGGGGCCGGAACGCCGCTGGCGGAGGTCGAGGCGGCGCTAGACGCGGAAGGCCAGCGCCTGCCCTTCGAGCCGATGGACCATCGCGCCCTCCTCGGGACCAAGGGCGAGCCGACCGTCGGCGCGGTCGCCGCCATGAACAACTCCGGCCCCAGGCGCATCCAGGCGGGCGCGGCGCGGGACGCGATGCTAGGCGTGCGGCTGATCGACGGGCGGGGCGAAGTGATCCGCAATGGCGGGCGGGTGATGAAGAACGTCACCGGCTACGACCTCGTCAAACTGATGGGCGGATCGTGGGGCACGCTTGGCGTGCTGACGGAGATCGCCTTCAAAGTGCTCCCCAAACCCGAAACCTCCGCCACCGTGATGCTCTCCGGGCTGGATGACGCCAAGGCCGTCGCCGCGCTCTCCGCTGCGCTTGGCTCACCCTATGACGTGAACGGCGCGGCGCATCTGCCGGGGCGGAAGCTGACCGCCGTTCGCATCGAAGGGTTCGAAAGCCAGATCGCCCATCGCGGCCCGGCGCTGGTCGAGACGCTGAAGGCATTCGGCGCGGCGACGGTCGTTCAGGGCGGCGAGAGCGACATGATCTGGCGCTGGGTCCGCGACGCGGAGCCTTTCGCGAGCGGCGAAGACGCCGTCTGGCGCGTCTCCGTCAAGCCGACGGAGGGGCCGAAGCTGGTGGAGGCGCTGAAGGCCGAGGGCGATTTCGAGGCGTTCTACGACTGGGGCGGCGGGCTCGTCTGGCTTAAGACGCCGGAGAACGCGGTGAACCGGGGCGACGCGGGCGCGGCGCTGATCCGGGCGGAGACCCGCGCGAGAGGCGGCCACGCGACGCTGGTGCGCGCCTCTGCGGCGACGCGGGCGGCGGTGGACGTGTTCGAGCCGGAGACGGCGCCGGTCGCGGCGCTGACCGCGCGGATCCGGGCGGAGTTCGACCCGAAAGGCGTGCTCAATCCGGGACGGATGGGGTGATGATCGCTGTGCGGGATACAGCCGCCGCGGCGACGCAGGGGCTGGCGCGCTGGCGCTGGTCGCTGGACTGGGCGCTTTCGGCGAGCGTCGTTCCGCTCGCCATGCTCGTCTTCGCCTATGCGGTCTACGATGCGACCGCGCCATCGGCGCCGCCCGCAAACGGCGTCTGGTCGATCATCGCGCTGGCGGCGGCCGCGATCGCCCTCGCAGCGCTGAAACTGCGGGAGCTGAAGAGGCTGGCCGAACCAAATGGCCGCCGCGCGGCGCTCGCTTTGAGCGTCCTGATCCCACTCGCCGCCATCGCGTGCTTCGCGCTCCTTCATCACTCGATCATTAGCGCGCTGGCGCACCTGGGCTGACGACATGAAAACTGAATTCACCGAAGCGCAACTCGCCGATCCCGCGATCAAACGCTCCAACGAGATCCTGCGCACCTGCGTCCATTGCGGGTTCTGCACCGCAACCTGCCCGACCTATCAGGTGCTCGGCGACGAGTTGGACAGCCCCCGCGGGCGCATCTACCTGATCAAGGACATGCTGGAGAAGGACCGGCCGGCAGATGCGGACACGGTCAAGCATATCGACAGGTGCCTCTCCTGCCTCGCCTGCATGTCCACCTGCCCGTCGGGCGTCCATTACATGCATCTCGTGGATCACGCCCGCGAGCATATTGAGAAGACCTACAAGCGCCCCCTGCCCGACCGGGCGCTGCGCTGGCTCCTCGCCCGCATCCTGCCCTACCCGACGCGGTTCCGTTTCGCGATGGTGGGCGCGCGGTTCGCGAAACCCTTCGCCTTCCTCCTCCCCGGCAAACTCAGCTCGATGGTGGCTTTCGCGCCCTCCTCCATGCCCTCGCCCTCCCCGATGGAGGAGCCGCAGACCCACGTCGCCGAGACGCCCCGCCGCAAACGGGTCGCGCTGATGACGGGCTGCGCGCAGCGGGCGCTGAACACCGACATCAACGAGGCGACGATCCGCCTCCTGACCCGTCTCGGCTGCGACGTGGTGATCCCGAAGGGCATGGGCTGCTGCGGCGCGCTCACCCATCACATGGGCAAGACGGAGGAGAGCCACCGCTCCGCCGCCGCGAATATCGACGCCTGGATCGGCGAGATGGACGGAGACGGGCTGGACGCCATCGTCATCAACACTTCGGGCTGCGGCACGACGGTGAAGGATTACGGGCACATGTTCCGCACCGACGAGGCCTATGCGGAGAAAGCGGCGCGGGTCTCCGCCATCGCCAAGGACGTCTCCGAAGTGCTGATGGAGCTGGAGATCGAACCCACGGGCGATGCGCCCCCGCTCAACGTCACCTACCATTCCGCCTGTTCGCTTCAGCACGGGCAGCAGGTGAAGACGCACCCGAAGACGCTGCTGAAAAAGGCCGGTTTCGCGGTGAAGGAGCCGGCGGAATCCCATCTCTGCTGCGGCTCGGCGGGGACCTATAACCTGATGCAGCCTGAGATCAGCGCGAAGCTTAAGGACCGCAAGGCGAAGAACCTCGCCGCCACCCAGCCGGACGTGATCGCCGCCGGGAATATCGGCTGCATGATGCAGATCGGATCGGCGATGGACGTGCCCGTGGTCCATACGGTGGAGCTTCTGGACTGGGCCACCGGCGGGCCGAAGCCGCGCGCGATGGGATCAGATGCGTTGATGGCCGCCGAATAGCGCAGTTTTCGCTCGCTTTCCCGTATTACGCGCATATTCTCGCGACTCATGTGGCGTATTTTCGTGTGGGCGATGAGTATCGGCATGGCGGGCGCATCCCTCGCGGATACGAACCCCGCCGAACGCCGTGTGCTGACAATCGACGAGCAACGGACCTGGAGCGGCGTCGGCCGCCTGAACCACTCGCGCGGGGGGTTCTGCTCCGGCGCGCTGATCGCGCCGGATACGGTGCTGACGGCGGCGCATTGCGTGGTGGATGAGGCGACGAACGGCGCTGTGGCGCCGCGCGACCTGCGCTTCGTGGCCGGTTTGCGCACCGGCGTTTACACCGCCCATCGCAGGGCCGTTGAGGCGAAGACGCATCCCGACTGGTCGGGTTATCGAGGCGACGGCAAGATCGTGGTCGCGGGCGACATCGCAGTCGTGAAGCTGGAGGCGCCGATCAGCACAGTCGAGGCGCTGAACTTCAAGACCGGCGCGGCGCCGGAGGAAGGCGACCCGGTCACGCTGGTGAGTTACGGGCGCGGGCGCGAAGGGGCGCTGTCGATACAGGAGCCTTGCTACGTCCTGCGCCGGTACGCGGCGTCGGTGGAGCTGAATTGCGACAGCGTGAACGGCACTTCGGGCGCGCCTGTGTTCAACGCTGCGGGAGAGGTCGTGGCGGTGATCTCCGCCTCTGAACGGGGCGTGCGGGAGGATGGCGGGCCGCTTCGCAGCTTCGCCGTCATCGTCGACGGCGCGCTGCCGGCGTTGCGCCCGCGCGAGGCGATCGCGACCCGTGCGCCGAGCGGCGGGGTCGCGGACAGGTTTCGTCGGGCGCCCTCCGCCGGCGGGACGCGGCTGCCGGGCGGATCGAGGGCGCCGACGCAATGAGGGCGCTGGCGTTGATCCTGGCGCTCTGGGCGGGCGTCGCGGCGGCGGGCGACCGTCGATACGTCTCCGATGATGAAGCCGCGCTTTGGTCCGGCGTGGGCCTGATCTACCGGCAGGGGGGCGGCTCCTGCACCGGGGTTCTGATCCGGCCCGACGTTGTGCTGACGGCGGCGCATTGCGTGGCGGACGCGGACGCGCGGACGATCTTTCCGGCGCGCGATTTCGCCTTCAGCGCTGGCGTGCGCGACGGCGGCGCGGCCGCGACGGCGCGGGTGCGGAAAGTCGAGGTGCATCCCGGCTATTTCATCGCGGCCCCGCGCTATGACGCGCGGCGCGTGCGCGCGGATATCGCTCGGATCGTGCTTTCGGAGCCGATTGCGACAGCGCCGTCCTATGCTGTGGGCGGGACCCCGCCTTCCGGTTCGGCGCTGACGCTGCTGAGCTACCCGGGCACGGCGCGGCGGCGCGCCTCCATCCAGGAGGGTTGCCGCATCCGCAGCCGCGACACCGAGTTCCTCACGCTAGACTGCCAATCGGAGCCGGGATCGTCCGGCGGACCGTATTTCGCAATCGGACCAGGCGGGCGTCCGGTCGTCGTAGGCATCCATTCGGGCAGCCGCGAGCGGGGAGCGCACAAATTCGCCCTCGCCCTCGCCTTCGAGCATGTGCGGGGCTTCATCGGACAAAGCCGCGCCACCGCGCCGGGCGGCGCGTCAGACGCAGCCGCGTCGGCGAAGCGCGCCGCGCCCACGGGCGGCTCCCGCCTGCCGGGCGGGTCGAAAGCGGGCGAAGGGCTCAAGAGGTTCCGGCAATGAGGGCGCTGGCGCTGCTCTTAATAGCGCTCGTCTTCGCCGCGCCGGCGAAAAGCGAGGAGCACGTCGAAGAACGGGCGCAAGGGCGCGTGATGCTCGGCGCCCATGAGCAGCATGACTGGCGCGGCGTCGGCCGTCTGAACTTCGGCGATGGTTTCTGCACGGGCGCGCTCGTTCTGCCTGATGTGGTGGTGACGGCTGCGCATTGCCTGATCGTGAAGCGCACGGGAGCGAAACGCCTTCCCGAACGAACTCATTTCGTCGCCGGATATCGCCTCCGACGCCATCAGGGGCATCGAATCGCCTCCGGTTTCTCAATTCATCCGGAGTATCTGATCGCCGACCCCGGCGCGCTCGCCGCCACCGCCTCCGACCTCGCGCTGGTGAAACTCCGGGAGCCTCTGGACAAGATAGAGCCGTTTCCGCTCACGCACGGCCTCGGCGCGGGCGACGAGGTCACGATCCTCTCTTACGGGCGGGATCGGCCCGAGATCCCTTCGATCCAATCGCCCTGCGGCGTGATCGCCCGAGTGCAGGCGATCGCCGTTCTGGATTGCGACATCACCTACGGCGTGTCGGGCTCGCCTGTTTTCCGGATGGTCGACGGCGAATGGCGGATCGTCGCCGTCGTCACCTCGATGGGCCAGTTCATGGGAGAGCAACGGTCCTTCGCGGTCGTTCTCGATTCGGCGATCGGCGGCGTTCTCGCCATCCCTTGAAACCCGGCCTTAGACCTCGGTCTTGAACCCCGAAATCGCACTCCCCAAATAGACCATGTCGGAGGCCGATGTCGGGTCCGACCACTGGCCCTGCCCGCTATGGGAGGGCCGTGACAACGCTGATATCGCTTCTCAAGGAGGATACGCGCATGCGTAATTTCGATCTCACCCCGCTTTACCGCTCTTCCGTCGGTTTCGACCGCTTCGCGAACCTGATCGACCAGGTTCTGACCGCGGACGCCGCGACCCAGAGCTACCCGCCCTACAACATCGAGAAAACCGGCGAAGACGCCTATCGCATCACGCTCGCGGTGGCCGGGTTCGCGATGGGCGACCTCGATATCGAGGCGCGCGAGGGCGTTCTGGTGGTGAAGGGCGGCAGGGCCCCGCAGGATGGGGAGACCGCGCCGGTCTATCTCCACCGCGGCATCGCCGAGCGCAGCTTCGAGCGGCGCTTCCATCTCGCCGACCATGTCCGCGCCATCGACGCGTCGATGGAGAACGGCCTCTTGCACGTCGACCTCGTGCGCGAAGTGCCCGACGCCCTGAAGCCCCGCAAGATCGAGATCGGCGGGCAGCGGGCGATCGAGGGCGCCGTCAAATCGCGGACGTCCAAGAAGAAAGCCAACTGAGCGAGATCGCCGAAGGCGATTTGAATCGATGCGCGCGCCGGGACCGCCCGGCGCGCGCTTTTCATTTGAACTCACGGCGCGACGCGGGAAGCCAGCCGAAACGGTTCGCTACGTCTTGCGCCGAACGCGGAAAGCGCGATCTCGACGAAAAAAGGGCGCGCCGTGCATTGGCGCGCCCTCATCTTTAGTCGCTTCGTTTGCGTCAGGCCGACTTCTTGCGCCCAAACGCCGCCAGCGCGCCGAGCCCGCCAAGCAGGAAAAACGCCGTCGCCGGCAGCGGGATGACGTTCACGTCCGCGACCTGGTAGCTCACCGACGCAGTCGGATCGGAGAACTGGTTGATGTTCAGGTCCTGACGAAAGTCCAACGCGATGCTCAGCGTGTCGTTGTCGACCAGGCTCAGGAACAGCGCGCTCGAGATGTCGAAAGACAGATCGAGCGGGCCCGCCGACCGATTGGTCACTGGCCTCGCGATGTTGGACGTGATGTTCTGTTGAACGCTCGCCCCCAGCTGCCCGTTGATCGCCGTCTCATCCGTGCTGTTCCCATCGAAGAGACGCCCGAAATTCTGCCCGCCGATCAAAAGCCGGAACCGTTCGACCGAGTTGTCCGTCCCGTTCGTGTTGAACAGATCGGCTGAGGTCGATGTCAGGCTGATCGTCACGGCGCTCAGCGGATCGAGATCGAGCCCAGTGAGCGTAAACTCGTGAATGCCGCCCACGCCGGTATTTCCGGCGATCGTCGCGCAATCGTCGAAATTGCCGGCACCGTCCGCGTCCGTTGCGCACAAGTCGCCCGCAAAGGATGAACTCGCGGTGAACGTCGCAGCCGACGCCGCACCAGCGCTGAGCGCGGCCGCAATGGCGACCGCTCCAAAAAAGATCTTCATACTAGCCCCACTAGATACTTCCACGAATGAGACGTTAGCGAATTCGCATTCGTCAGTCGAGCGCCGATCTTAAGCGTAGGGTTTGTTTCGCTCGACATGAGGCGCGGACCAGCGCGTGAGAGCCGTCGGTAGTGGGCCGAGGCTCGGCGCGGGAGCCGAGCCCTTTCGCGCAACGAGGACGATCGCCCAAGACGCGCCGAACCTGAACGCGCCCGGACGCTGCATCGGCGCGTCTGGATGAGACGCCGCAAATTGACTGAAAATCGCGGCGTCCGACTCCGGTTCTGAAAACCGCTCGTAAACGTTTGCAGACCATCATCACTGCGCAGAAGAGCGATGGAGTGGACACGATGCTAGCGAAACAGCCTATAAAGACGCGGGTGAACTTGGGCTTCGGAATGGTCGTCGCCTTCCTCATCGGCGTCGCCGCGTTCGGCTTCGTTGCGGTGAGTAAGCTGGGCGCGACATTTGGAGATTACCGCGAAAGCTCCCAGAAAACCGTTTTGATAAACGAGTACGTCGAAGACATGTTCAAAGCTCAGGCGGCGGCTTTGGAGTATCGCTTCAATCCCACTCCTGAGACCGCCGCGGAGGTGATCTCGAATATCGAAGAAATCACCATGGATCGTCGCTTAATCGAAAGATCCTCCGTCGATGCAGAGACCAAGGCGGAGATAGAAGAACTCACGATACTGGCGGACGAGTACGCAGAAGCATTTGGTAAGACGGTCGCACTGCAAAAACGTCGGGACGATTTGGTCGATGTGATTGTCGATACCGGGCCGCGTATCCGTCTAGCTCTGACGGAGATCATGGAGACGGCCTATCGCGATGGAGATGTGGAGGCAGGGTACTTCGCCGGCATCGCTCAACAAGAGATGATGCTGGCGCGCTTCTACATGGAGCGCTTTCTTTTTACTAACGATAGCAGTGCTTTCGATCGGGTGGAAAAGCATTTGGCCGTCGCGTCGGGGCAGATGTTCATCCTGCTTCCCCGGCTTCAGGACGAGCGCCGCAAGGAACTGGCGCAGTCCGTTCTGGCCTACCATAAGCTCTACGAGAAGTCCGGACAGGAAGCCTACGAAATCATTGGCGAACGCAACTCGATTCGAGTGAATGTACTAGATCGGATCGGGCCGGAATTGACGGACAGATACGAAGTGGTCATCGATACCGCCATCGTCCAACGCGACGAACTTGGCTCCTCCGGCGCTGAAATCGTAACGCAAATGACCTGGTGGATGCCCGCAGTCGGCGCTTTCGCGGCTATCCTCGCACTGTTCGCGGCGCGAAGCATCGGCGGCTCGATTTCCCGGCCGATCGGCGAACTCGCTGATCGTACGACCAAACTCGCAGCAGGCGATCTGGACGTGGAGATCGAGGGCGCCGAGCACCAGCATGAGATCGGCGAGATGGCGCGCGCGCTCGACGTGTTCCGCGATGGCGAGTTGAAACGGCGAGAGAAAGAAGCGGAGGAACGCGCGATTGCTCAGGAAACCGCTCTGTTCGTCGAGCAATTGAGCAAAGCGCTCAAGGACATCGCCGACGGCGATCTGACGGTGAGCATTCCCGCCCACGAAAGCCCGCGGTTTCAGGGGCTGTGCTCTGATTTCAATCAGTCAGTGGAGAGATTGCGGGGCATCCTGTCCGGCGTGATCGACACCGCGCAACAGGTATCAGGCGGCATGACGAGCGTCGCCAGCGCGGCCGAGAAACTCGCGCGGCGCACCGAGCAGCAGGCCGCCGCGTTGACGGAGACGTCGGCCGCCATGTCGCAGATCGAAACGGATATCGGCGGCGCGGCGCAGAACTCGTTGGGAGCGCAAACTCTCGTTCAGAATGCGCGCGAGCGGGCGGAAGCCGGTCAGACGGTCGTGACGAAGTCCGTAGCGGCCATGGGCGAGATCAAGAGCGGTTCGCAGGAGATCTCCCAGATCACCAACGTCATCGACGACATCGCGTTTCAGACCAACCTGCTCGCGCTCAACGCGGGCGTCGAAGCCGCGAGGGCGGGGGACGCGGGCCGGGGCTTCGCCATCGTAGCCGCGGAAGTGCGCGGCCTCGCCCAGCGGGCGTCCGATGCGGCGCAGGACATCAAGGCGTTGATCGACAAGAGCGAAACTCAGGTCAATGCAGGCGCCGACCTCGCCAACGATGCGAACAAGGTTCTGAGCGAGATCATGGAGATGGTCGCCGAGGTGAGCGGCTCGGTGTCCAGCATCTCCGCTGCGGCCCAAAACCAGGCGCAGAGCATTAAGGAGGTGAACAGCGCGATGTCCGAGCTTGATTCCCTCACCCAGCAGAACGCCGCGATGGTGGAGGAGACCACGGCTGCGACGGTTGAATTGCGCTCTGACGTAGCGTCCATGGCGGCGGGCGCATCCGTCTTCCGCGTTGACGCCGCAGGCGTCGAGACGTCGATAGGTCGGGCGGCGGCGCCTGAGGAGCCGATGCGCGCCGCCGGGTAACTGATGCGCGCCGGGGCGGCGCGCATCTGAGAGCGGCTCCAAGCAGCGGCCAAAATGAGAGGCGGCAAGTCAGTTCGCCACCGGACCGGACCGTCTCACGCCTAGCCCCGTTGGCATGCGCATAAAGCCGCGCCGCCGAGCGCTTCACCGCCACACGTCGCCTCGTAGGCCCGCTTAAGAAGGCGCTCTTTCACATCAAGTTGGAGAGCGTGAGCGGTGACGGGCCTTCGCCGCTTCGAACTCTGGACCGGAGACGGTTATCCTGCCCGTCGTCGCAAGCATGGCGAGGGTCCGGCTGTCGCGGGTACGAGTCCATTCAAGACGCTGTTTGACGACTGATCGACCGCTCAAAACATCCTCAGGCTTAGCGCCGCGATTTCAGCTACGAGAATCGATCGGGCTCGACGCGGACAGCGTCGGCCTGCGCCGCACCTGGCGAGCGCCAGCCAGATCTGCGGGGACGATGGCAATCAAGCTGCGAGGCCGACGCTGCTTGGAAGCCGCGTCGCTTCGGAGACAACCGAACGTGGCGCAAAACGTGAGATGGTCGCACAGCCGTTCACCGCGTGACCACCGCCAGCGAGCTCGCACGGACGCCTCCAGTCCTCTGAAAACGAAGGGCGCAACCGCTCTTCCCACCGCATCCGTTTGAGACAGGCACTCTATAGATACGGCGCCCGCCTCGCCGATGAAGAACGACCGTGAGGAGGCGCCGCCCGCGCGCGCGCGCTCATATGTTACAGAACTCTTGCGAATCCCGAATTGTTCGTTGCATATCCACGGAATTACGGATCGTTTGACGCCGGGGCGCTTGACCCCATCCTCTACCCCACCCAAAAAGGTGGGGCCGAGCGGTCAACCGCCGGGATGAACGGGGCGAAACGACCCTGAACTGATAGGGAGAGAGCGCGTGAGCGACACCGTCACGCCGCCGGAAGCGTTGGATACGCTTCCGAAGTTGCTGAACTGGAATGCGGTCAACCGTAAAGACGCGCCCGCGAGCCGGGAGAAGCTCTACGGAATCTGGCAGAGCTTCACTTGGGGCGACGTGCGCGACAACACGCGCGCGCTGGCGCTCGGGCTGCGCGATCTCGGGCTGACGGCGGGCGACCGGGTCGCCATCATCGGCTCCAACCGCCCGCGCCTTTATTGGACCGTGCCCGCCGCGCAGATGAACGGCGCAGTGCCGGTGCCGGTCTATCAGGACAGCGTCGCGGAAGAGATGCAGTACGTGCTGGAGCACGCGGGCGCGCGTTTCGCGGTGGTCGAGAACCAGGAGCAGGTGGACAAGGTTCTCTCCGTCAAGGACCGGCTGCCCGAGTTGGAGCATGTGATCTACGTCGATCCGCGCGGCCTTCGGAAATACGATCACACGCATCTGCACAATTACACCGACCTGCAGGAGAAGGGCCGCGGACGCGAAGGCGATCTCGGCCCGGAGATCGACAAGATCGTCGAGGCCGGAACCTATGACGACACCTGCGTCATGCTCTACACCTCCGGCACCACCGGAAAGCCGAAGGGCGTCGTCCTTTCGAACCGGAACATCATCACCGCCTCACGCTCCTCGGTCGAATTCGACGGGCTGAAGGCGTCGGATAGCGTGCTGGCCTATCTGCCGATGGCCTGGGTGGGCGATTTCATCTTCGCCTCCGGCCAGGCCTACGTCGCCGGTTTCTCCGTCGCCTGCCCGGAGAGCCAGGACACGATGCTGCACGATCTGAAAGAGATCGGGCCGAGCTACTTCTTCGCGCCGCCGCGCATGTTCGAAAACCTGCTGACCAACGTCATGATCCGGATGGAGGACGCCGGGCGTTTCAAGCGCTGGCTGTTCGAGACTTTCATGGATCACGCGAAGGAGGTCGGCGGCGACATTCTGGACGGCAAGAACGTCGGGTTCGGCGCGAAGTTGAAGTACGCGCTCGGAAACCTCTTCGTTTACGGGCCGCTGAAAAACTCGCTGGGCATGTCGAATGTCCGTATCGGCTACACGGCGGGTGAGGCGATCGGGCCGGAGATTTTCCAGTTCTACCGCTCGCTGGGGATAAATCTGAAGCAGCTTTACGGACAGACGGAGGCCTCGGTCTTCGTCACCGCGCAGCCCGACGGGCAGGTCCGCGCCGACACGGTCGGCGTCCCCTGTCCCGGGGTCGAGCTGAAGATCGATGACGATGGGAAGGTCTGGTACCGCTCCCCCGGCGTCTTCGTCGAATACTACAAGCAGCCCGACAAGACGGCTGAGACGAAGGACGCGGAAGGCTGGGTCGACACTGGCGACGCGGGCTTCATCGAGGACGGCACCGGGCATCTTCGGATCATCGACCGCGCGAAAGACGTGGGCAAGATGGCCGACGGCTCGATGTTCGCGCCGAAATACGTGGAGAACAAACTCAAGTTCTTCCCGAATATTCTGGAGGCCGTGGTCATCGGTTCGGGCCGCGACAACTGCGTCGCGATGCTGAACATCGACCTCGGCTCGGTCGGCAACTGGGCGGAGCGCAACAACATCGCCTACGCCTCCTACACCGAGCTGGCGCAGCATCCCGACGTCTACAAACAGATGAAGAGCCATGTGGACGAGGTGAACCGTTCGGTCGCCGCGGACGATATGCTGTCGGGCTGTCAGATCCACCGTTTCGTGGTGCTGCACAAGCAGCTGGACGCGGATGACGGCGAGCTGACGCGGACGCAGAAGGTCCGCCGCACGATCATCAACGACCGCTACGCCCCCATCATCGACGCGATGTACGGCGGCGCGGCGGAGGTCTTCGCCGAGACGCCGGTCACCTATGAGGACGGGCGCGAGGGCAAGATCTCGGCGACGCTGAAGATCGAGGACGCGGCGGTCATGGACCGCGGAATGAAGATGGCGGCGGAGTGATCTACGCCACCGATAACTCAAGCCACGCAAAGGGTTAAGCATCCATGCTGGACGCAACTCAACAGGGCTACACCACCCCCGACGGTCGGAAGATCGGCGGGCCGGTGATGGAGATGAAGAACATCACGCTGCGCTTTGGCGGGGTGACGGCGCTCCAGGATATCTCCTTCGATATTCTGGAAGGCGAGATCCGCGCGATCATCGGGCCGAACGGCGCCGGCAAGTCCTCCATGTTGAACGTGATGAACGGGTTCTATCACCCGCAGGAGGGCGAGGTCTGGTTCCGCGGCGCCAAGCGCGGGCCGATGAAGCCGCATGCGATCGCCCATCAGGGCATCGCCCGGACGTTCCAGAACATCGCGCTCTTCAAGGGCATGTCGACGCTGGACAACATCATGTCGGGCCGTCTGACCAAGATGAAGGCCGGGATGCTCAGCCAGGCGTTCTGGTTCGGCAAGGCCGAGAAGGAAGAGGTCGAGCATCGCGAGGCGGTGGAGAAGATCATCGACTTCCTCGAAATTCAGGCGATCCGCAAAACGCCGGTCTCCCGCCTGCCCTACGGCTTGCAGAAGCGGGTCGAGCTGGGCCGGGCGCTGGCGGCGGAGCCGTCGCTCCTCCTCCTCGACGAGCCGATGGCGGGCATGAACGTGGAGGAGAAAGAGGACATGTGCCGCTTCATCCTCGACGTGAACGACGAATTCGGCACGACGATCGCGCTCATTGAGCACGACATGGGCGTCGTCATGGACATCGCCGACCGGGTGGTCGTTCTCGACTACGGCAAGAAGATCGGCGACGGGCTTCCGGCGGACGTGCGGGCCGATCAGGCCGTCATCGACGCCTATCTCGGCGTCAGCCACGACTAAGGGGAATAGCGATGGTCGACTTTCTCATCTTCCTCGAAGTGGTCCTGAACGGGCTGATGGCCGGGGTCATGTACGCGCTCGTGGCGCTCGGCTTCGTGCTGATCTTCAAGGCTTCGGGCATCTTCAACTACGCGCAGGGCGTCATGGCGCTCTTCGCCGCGGCGACGCTGGTCGGGCTGATCAACGGTCAGGTGCCGTTCGCGCACATGATCTCCGCGATCACAGGGGTGAAGGTTCATCACTTCGGCTGGCACATAAACGCCTTCCTCGCGATCGCCCTGACGGGTCTCGTGATGTTCGCGCTCGCGGTCGTCATCGAGCGCTACATCCTGAAGCACCTCGTCAATCAGGAGCCGATCATCCTCTTCATGGCGACCATCGGGCTCGCCTTCTTCATGGAGGGGTTCTCGGACCTGATGTGGGGCTCCGAGCTGAAGGCGCTCGACGTCGGCATCCCCAAGGGGATCGTGGAGCCGCTGGACGAGGCGACGTTCAACGCCTTCGGATACGGGATGTATATCGACTGGCTTGACGTCTACGCGACGGCGATCGCGATCATCCTCGTCGTCTCGCTCACGCTTTTCTCGCAGTACACCAAGACGGGCCGCGCCCTTCGCGCCGTGGCGGACGACCATCAGGCCGCTCTGTCGGTCGGCATCTCGCTCCGCCGCATCTGGGTGATCGTCTGGACCATCGCGGGCATCGTCGCGCTGGTCGCGGGGATCATGTGGGGGTCGAAGTCGGGCGTGCAGTTCTCGCTGTCGCTAATCGCGCTAAAGGCGCTGCCGGTTCTGATCCTCGGCGGCTTCACCTCGATCCCCGGCGCCATCGTCGGCGGGCTGATCATCGGGGTGGGCGAGAAGCTCTTCGAATACTCCATCGGCCCGATGATCGGCGGCGCGACGGAGAACTGGTTCGCCTATGTGCTGGCGCTCGCGTTCCTGATCTTCAGGCCGCAGGGGCTCTTCGGCGACAAGATCATCGAGAGGGTCTGACGACATGTTTTACCGTGAAGCGGGCGACTTCAAGACGTCCTACGCCGCCGACGGGCAGACCTTCCCGATCAGCTTTGACAAGGCGCGCTACTTCTTCGTGCTCTTCATCGCCTTCATCATCATCCCGCTGGTCATTAACGACTACTGGGAGAAGTCGATCCTGATCCCGTTCCTCGTCTGGTCCATCGCAGCCCTCGGGCTGAACATCCTTACGGGTTATTGCGGGCAGGTGTCGCTCGGCACCGGCGGGTTCATGGCGGTGGGGGCCTATGGCTCCTACAAGCTGATGACGGCGTTTCCGGACATCAACATCTTCTTCCACATCGTCGCCGCCGGCGGCATCACCGCCGCCGTGGGCATCTTCTTCGGGCTGCCGTCGCTCAGGATCAAGGGGTTCTACCTCGCGGTGGCGACGCTGGCGGCGCAGTTCTTTCTGGTCTGGCTCTTCAACAAGGTGTCGTGGTTCTACAACTACTCCGCCTCCGGCCAGATCACCGCGCCGACGCGCACCGTGTTCGGAATCGAAGTGACCGGGCCGACGGCGGAGCCTTGGGCGACCTATCTCTTTTGCCTCGTCTTCGTCTTCGCGCTGGCCTGGATCGCGCGGAACCTGACGCGCGGGCGGATGGGCCGGGAGTGGATGGCGATCCGCGACATGGACATCGCGGCGGAGATCATCGGGGTGAACCCGCTGAAGGCGAAGCTGACCGCCTTCGCCGTGTCGTCCTTCTTCATCGGCATCGCGGGCGCGCTCTACTTCACCGTCTGGTTTGGGGCCGTGGAGCCGACGGAGGCGTTCGGCATCATCCAGTCGTTCCGCGTGCTCTTCATGATCATCATCGGCGGGCTCGGGTCGATCTTCGGCTGCTTCGCCGGGGCGGCGTTCATCGTGCTCCTGCCGGTGCTTCTGAAGAACATCTTCGTGGGCATGCTCGGCTGGCCCACGGATCTGGCGGCGCATCTGGAGTTCGTCATTCTCGGCGGCCTGATCGTCTTCTTCCTGATCGTCGAGCCGCATGGACTTGCGCAGCTCTGGCGCGTCGCGAAAGAGAAATTGAGGCTTTGGCCCTTCCCGCATTAGGCTGGGGCCCACCAAACGACCCCGGATCAGCCGGGGCGATCACTGACTAACCAACCCTCTGGGAGGACAAACATGAACTTCAAGAAACTGGCTCTGGCCACGGCGGCGACCATGATGGTCGCGGGCCCGGCGATGGCGGACCTCGTGTTCCCGTCGCTCAGCTACCGCACCGGCCCCTACGCCGCGAACGGCATCCCGTTCGCCGACGGCTATGCGGACTATCTGACGCTGGTGAACCAGCGCGACGGCGGCATCGGCGGCGAGACCGCGACGCTGCTGGAGTGCGAGACCGGCTACAACACCGAGAAGGGCGTCGAGTGCTACGAGAGCACCAAGGGCCAGGGCGCGCTGCTCTATCAACCGCTCTCCACCGGCATCACCTATCAGCTGATCCCCAAGGCGACGGCTGACCAGATCCCGGTTCACTCCATGGGCTACGGCCGGACCTCGGCTGCGAACGGCTCGGTCTTCGAGTGGATCTTCAACTACCCGACGAACTACTGGTACGGCGCGTCCATCGCGGTGAACCACATGCTGGAGCTGAACGGCGACGACATCTCCGGCAAGAAAGTCGCGCTGGTCTACCATAACTCCGCCTACGGCAAGGAGCCGATCCGGACCCTTGAGGAGCTGTCCAAGAAGCACGGCTTCGAGCTGAGCCTTCTGGCGGTCGACCATCCCGGTCAGGAGCAGAAGTCCCAGTGGCTTCAGATCCGCCGCGATCGTCCCGACTACGTCCTGATGTGGGGCTGGGGCGTCATGAACCAGGTCGCCATTCAGGAAGCCGCGAACATCCGCTTCCCGATGGAGAACTTCATCGGCATCTGGTGGTCCGGTTCAGAGAACGACGTGATCCCCGCAGGCGACGGCGCCAACGGCTACAAGGCGCTGACGTTCCACCAGCCGGGCGGTGATGCGCCGATCTTCGCCGATATCCAGAAGCACGTCGTCGATGCGGGTCTCGCCGCCGGCGCGGGCGACCAGATCGGCACGGTGCTCTACAACCGCGGTCTCTACGCCGCCATGCTCGCCGTCGAAGCGGCGAAGACGGCGCAGGAGCTTGCGGGCGCGTCCGACATCACGCCGGCGCAGATGCGCGACGGCATGGAGGCGCTCTCGATCACCGAAGCGAAGATGGCGGCCCTCGGCCTGCCGAACTTCGGGCCCGAGTTCCAGGTCTCCTGCGCCAACCACGGCGGCCCGGGCCTCGGCGCGGTGCAGCAGTGGGATGCGGCCTCCGGCACGTGGTCGATGATCTCCGACTTCTCTGGCCCGGATCTCGACGTGATCCAGCCGCTGATCGACGAGGACAGCTCCGCTTACGCCGCTGAGAACGCGATCACGCCGCGCAGCTGCTGATCCACGCTTTCGTCCCGGCCCTTCAGGGGCCGGGACACCCTTTATTTGTTATGCCCTTTTCCTGAATGAACGGACGGACGGCGATGCTGGACGGCGCGAAGACTGAACAAGAGACCCTGCTGCAGGTCAGCAATATCGAGGTGATCTACAATCACGTGATCCTCGTGCTGAAAGGCGTGAGCCTGACGGTGCCGAAAGGCGGGATCACCGCCCTTCTGGGCGGCAACGGCGCGGGGAAGACGACGACGCTGAAGGCGATCTCCAACCTCCTCCATTCGGAGCGGGGGGAGGTCACCAAAGGCACGATCACTTATCGCGATGAACCGATCGCGGAGCTGAACCCGGCGGCGCTGGTGAAGAAGGGCGTGATCCAGGTGATGGAGGGGCGTCATTGCTTCGAGCACCTGACGGTGGAGGAGAACCTGCTGACCGGCGCATACACCCGGACCTCGTCGAAGGAGACGGCGGATGATCTGGAGATGGTCTACAGCTATTTCCCGCGTCTGAAGGAGCGCCGCAAATCGCAGGCGGGTTACACCTCCGGCGGCGAACAGCAGATGTGCGCCATTGGGCGGGCGCTGATGTCGCGGCCGGAGACGATCCTTCTGGACGAGCCGTCCATGGGCCTCGCCCCGCAGCTGGTGGAGCAGATCTTCGACATCGTGAAGCGGCTGAACGAGGAGCAGGGCGTGAGCTTCCTGCTGGCGGAGCAGAACACCAACGTCGCGCTGAAATACGCCCATTACGGCTACATTCTGGAGAGCGGACGCGTCGTGATGGACGGCCCGGCGGCGGAGCTGCGGGAGAACCCCGACGTGAAGGAGTTCTACCTCGGCATGTCGGACGAGGGGCGCAAATCCTTCCGCGACACGCGCTCCTATCGCCGTCGGAAGCGCTGGCTGAGCTGAGGCGAGGACGCGGTGGCGGAAGAGAAAGTCCCTTGCCGCACCCCCGCCGAAGGGCGCGACGGCGCAACGAACGTTCCGAAATGGAAGTTCGACCTGTTGCGCGAAGCCATTCTCGCCATCGCAGCGCAACCGGTGGCGTTCAAAGATCTCGCGCCGCTGGTCGGCGAGCGGTTGAGCGAAGCGGATCTCCAACGGCTAGGCTCGCTCGGCTGGCATGTGACCACCGTGAAGCTGGAGCTCGAAGTGCGCGGAGAGATCGAGCGGCTCCCGGCGAAGGGTCCGCAACAGATACGAGCGACGGTGGGCTGAAGCCCGCCCTACCGGAGGGAGGCGAGGCCATGTCCCGCTATTACGATGATCTCGAGACCCGCAGCGCCGATCAGCGCGCCGCCGATATGGTGCGCGACCTGCCCGCGCAGATCGCCAATGCGATGGAGATCGCGCCGGCGATGGCGAAGCATCTGGACAGCGTCGATCCGGCGGCGGTGACGGACCGCGCGGCGCTCGCGAAGCTGCCCGTTCTCAGGAAGTCGGAGCTTGGCGCGGCGCAGGCGGCGGAGCCCCCGTTCGGCGGGTTCGCCAAGGCGCCGGGAGCAACCCATCACGTCTTCCAGAGCCCCGGACCGATCTACGAGCCGGGCGGCGTCGGGCGCGACTGGTGGCGCATGGGACGCGGTTTGTTCGCCGCCGGTATCGGGCCGGACGACATCGTCCAGAACTGCTTCTCCTACCACTTCACGCCCGCGGGCATGATGTTCGAGAACGGCGCGGCTGCGGTCGGCGCCTCCGTCTTTCCCGCTGGCACCGGGCAGACGGAATTGCAGGCGCAGGCGGCGGCGGCGCTGGGGATCACGGCCTATACCGGCACGCCGGACTATCTGAAGATGATCCTCGACAAGGGGGACGAGCTCGGCCTCGACCTCTCCCGCATCAAAAGGGCGGTGGTCGGCGGCGGCGCGCTCTTCCCCTCGCTGCGCGCAGAGTATGCGGACCGGGGCATCGCCTGCCTGCAAGGCTACGGCACGGCGGATCTCGGCTCCATCGCCTATGAGAGCCCCGGCCCCGACGGCGCGGTAGAAGGCATGATCGTGGACGAGGGGGTGATCGTGGAAATCGTCCGCCCCGGCACCGGCGATCCGGTCGCCGACGGCGAGGTCGGCGAGGTCGTCGTCACCACGCTCAACCCCGACTACCCGCTGATCCGCTTCGCCACCGGCGACATGTCCGCCGTGCTGGCCGGAACCTCGCCCTGCGGGCGCACCAACATGCGCATCAAGGGCTGGATGGGCCGCGCCGATCAGACGACGAAGATCAAGGGCATGTTCGTCCGCCCCGAACAGGTCGCGGCGCTGGTCGCGCGGCACCCGGAGGTCGCCAAGGCCCGCGTCACCGCGACCCGCGTCGGCGAAGCGGACGCGATGACCGTGCAGGTGGAGGCGGCGGAGGCTGACGCCGCCGCGATTGGCGAAAGCGTCAAGGCGGTGCTGAAACTCTCCGGGACCGTGGAGATCGTGGCGCCGGGAAGTCTGCCGAACGATGGTAAGGTGATCGATGATCAGCGAAGCTACGAGTGACGAGCTGCTCGTCGCGACTTCGAGTTAATCGTTGGTGAAGAACATCTAGGATTCCGGAATCCTGAATGTCCTTCACTGTCTGTTAAACCGTTCGCTTAGAAGCCGGCGGGCATCCCGGCGCGCGCGTCAGTGCGACTAAGGGCTCACGGGATGAGCACCGTCGCGCCAAGCGTTCCGCCGCCCTCGATCGCCTGATGCGCTTTGACGGCGTCCTTAAGGGCGTATTCATAGTTGATGTTCGCATCCAGAACGCCGTCGCCGATCGCTTTGAAGAGGTCCCGCGCCGTCCATTCCAGATCCGCCCGCTTCGCCACATAGTGCATGATCGCAGGGCGCGTGATGAAGAGCGACCCGCGCCGCCCGAGATCCTGGATGACGTCGACCGGATCGGGCGGGCCGGAGACATGGCCGTACGCGGCGCAGACGCCCATCGGGCGCAGGCTGTCCAGCGATTGCTGGAGCGTATCCTTGCCGATGGCTTCGTAGACGACGGCGCAACCCTCCCCGCCCGTCACCTCCCGAACGACGTCGACGAAGCTTCGCTCCGAGCGCACGACCGGGTGATCGCACCCGGCGGCGCGGGCCGCCTCAGCCTTCTCCGGCGTCGAAACCGTGCCGACTACAACCGCGCCTAGCGCCTTCGCCCATTGGCAGAGGATCAACCCCATGCCCCCCGCCGCCGCATGGACGAGGATGACGTCGCCGGGCTGCACGGCGTAGGTCCGGTGGAGGAGGTAATGCGCCGTCATTCCCTTCATCAGCAGCGCCGCGACCTGACGGTCGTCGAGGCCGTCGGGCATGTGCAGCAGCTTGTCGGCGGGATAGTTCCGCACCTCTGCGTAACTCCCGAGCGGCGGAATGCCGTAGGCGACGCGGTCGCCGGTCGCGAACTCCGTCACGCCCTCGCCGACGCCTTCCACCACGCCGACGCCTTCGAAGCCGATCACCACCGGGCGCGGCGGCACCGGCCAGGGATGGGAGACGCCGCGGCGATGGTACGTGTCGGCGAAGTTCACGCCGACGGCGGTGTGGCGGAGACGGACCTCGCCAGGGGCCGGATCGGGGACGGGCCAACCCTCCCACCGCATCGCTTCTGGCGGGCCAAGCTCATGAATCACCTGGGCCTTGGACATGACGCCTCCTCAGTCGAAATAGGGGATGGGCTCGCCCGACATCCCCTTGATGCGGAAGGCGGGCGCGCCGTAGCCCGCCTCCTCCGGGATGCGCATAATCAGATGCTCGCCGTCGCGGCTGACGTCGGGCATCACGCTGACTTCGGGGCGCTTTCGCGCGCTGGCGACTGCTTCGGCGACGCTCCCCGCTTCGGCGGCCACGGCGAGGTTGAGGCGGGTGGGGAAAAGGATCGTCTTCTCGCCCGCCTTCGCCGCATCCAGCGCTGCCTGCGGCCTGATCCAGAGGCTGTCGACGGCCTCAGAACCGTCATGGAGCAAGGCGTGACCGTCTGGCGTCTCAGCCACGAAGAAAAACGTGTCGAACCGCTTCGGCATCATCGGCGGGGTGATCCAGCGGGAGAAGAGCGTTAGGCGGTCGAGGGGGAAGCGAAGCCCCTCCTCCCGCGCGAGATCGGCCATCGAAACCTCGTTGGCCTCGAGCCGGTCGCGCCAACGCGGGCCGATTTCCGCTGCTTCCGCGCCGGTCACGGTCGCGCCGCCTCGCGTGGCGATCAGGACGCCGCATTCTTCAAACGCCTCGCGGATCGCGGCGACGCGGACCTGCGCTTCGTCGTCGCTCAGCGCGCCGTCTCCGTCGCACCAGTCCCGCGCCTCGCCGTCGGCGGCGTCGACCGAACCGCCGGGAAAGACCAGCGCGCCGGAGGCGAAGTCGATTTCATGGTGGCGGACGACCATGGAGAGCTCGATCCCCGCGGCGCCGTCGCGCGCGAGGAGAATGGTCGCGGCGAGGCGGAGGGGCGCAGGTTCGTACATCCCGAGACCTTAAACGCCCGCATCCTCCCCGCAAAGCACCGGTGATTTGTCGCGGCGGGTTACGCGAAGGGTGAGACCCGTATCGTTCGGCTCCGCCGACTGGGCGTAGGCGACCTCTCCGTCCTCGCCGTAAACCCGCCAGCAGGCGAGGTCGTTATAATGGACGAAGCAAATGCGCTCGTCATAAGCGCGCCAAACACCCGGGATGCACTGCGCGCCGACGGGCGACCAGAGGCTCTCTCCGTTCTCGAAATACTGCTCCGCCCCGAAATACTCGCCATCCAGAGTTTCGAAATACAGCGTCCAGCCTTCGGACGCCGCGCGGAACTCCGGCCCCGACATCGGCAGGTCCGATGTTGCGGCGGGCGATGCCGCCAGCGCCGCAAGGCAGGTTGCGAAAAGAAAACGCTTCATACCCTGAACATAACCCGCTGCGAACGCGCCGCCATGCGCTTTCACGTGAGCGGCGCCCTCCTCACTTGCGGAGAGCGGCGACCTTGAGCGCGGAGCGCACCAGCCAGGGAAAGCCGAGCCGCGCCATCAGGAGGTAGAAGGCCAGGACGAACAACAGCATGACCCCGAAAATCTGCGGCGAGACCAGTTCCATGAAGTCCGGCCCGAGGACGGCGTCGACCCCGAGAACCGCGATCAGGGCGCCGATGAGGACGAAGCTGAGCGCGACGGCGGCGAGGGTCATGAGGAAAGCCGCGCGCCATGCGGCGGCGCCTTTCACCTCCCCGCCGCCACGGTTCACGTGTTTCTGCGCGGCGAGCTGAACGCCGATCACAAAGGGGACGACGCCGACGCCGCCGGGCAACTCAATCTGAAAGAAGGCCGCTAGCGCCCAGGAGAGGGCGTAGATGCCGATAACGCCGAACACATAGGCGGTGAGGAAGTCCTTGATCAGCGCAGGCGCGTCGAACGGTTTGGCGTCTGAAGTCATCAGCATTTACCTTTGTCAGCGGCCCTGAGCCATCTGCGCACCAGCATTGGGAAGAGCACGCGCAACACAACCAAGTTAAGACCGAAACTCCCGGCGAGGCCGAGGATCAGGAAGAAGACGACGGCGAGCTCCGACACCCCGAGCGCGCCGATGAGCCCGCCGCCGATCAGGGCGAAGACGATCAGCATGGCGATCGCGCTGACAGTCACGCAAGCGAGCGCGAGGGAGGAGGCCGCCTCCCACGCCGCGCCGCCCTCCGGCGCCGACCCGCCAAGCGCCACATGGCTTTTCGCGGCGAGATGGGCGGCGACGACGACCGGAATGAGGACCGCGATCAGCGTCGAACCTGCGCCGACGACGGAGTTTGCGAAGCCGTTGGCGATCCCGGCGATGAACGTCGCCGCGAGATACCAGATCAGGAAGGTCTTGACGGTCTCGCCGCTCATTCCTCGCCGGCGAGGAACCGCTCGGCCTCCAGCGCCGCCATGCAGCCCATGCCCGCCGAGGTCACCGCCTGACGGTAGATATGGTCGGTGACGTCGCCCGCGGCGTAAACGCCGGGGATGGCGGTCGCGGTGCTGTCCGGCTTCGTGACGACGTAGCCGCCCATGTGGGTCTCCAGCTGCTCCGTCACCAACTCGGACGACGGCGCGTGGCCGATGGCGACGAAGACGCCGTCGCAGGGGATCTCGCTCACCTCATCCGTCTTCACGTTCCTGACGCGCACGCCGGTGACGCCGAGGGGGTTCTCATCCCCGAGCACCTCTTCGACAGTCGTGTCCCAGACCATTTCGATCTTGTCGTTGTTGAGAAGCCGATGCTCCAGGATCTTCTCCGCGCGCAAGCTGTCGCGGCGGTGGATGACGGAGACCTTCGAGGCGAAGCGGGTGAGGAAGAGCGCTTCCTCGACGGCGGTGTTGCCGCCGCCGATCACCACGACCTCCTTGCCGCGATAGAAGAACCCGTCGCAGGTCGCGCAGGCGGAGACGCCGAAGCCCTTGAACTTCTCCTCCGTCTCCAGCCCCAACCATTTGGCCTGCGCGCCGGTGGCGAGGATCACCGCGTCGGCCTCATAGGTCGTCCCGCTGTCGCCCTTGGCGGTGAAGGGACGTTTGGAGAGGTCGAGGGAGAGGATGATGTCGGAGATGATCTCCGTCCCCATCGCTTTCGCGTGCGCCTCCATCCGGACCATGAGGTCGGGGCCCTGCACCTCGGTGTCGCCGGGCCAGTTCTCGACCTCGGTTGTGATCGTCAGCTGGCCGCCGGGCTGGATGCCCTGCACAAGAACCGGGTCCAGCATGGCGCGCGCCGCGTAGACCCCGGCGGAGTATCCCGCCGGGCCGGAGCCGATGATCAGGAGTTTCATCTTGCGCGTCTCGGCCATGCTGCTCGATTCCCTTGTTCTCGTTTGGAGAGGCTAGTTAAGCGCGCGCGCGGGCGGCGCCAAGGTGGGGCGCGTTCAGGCGACCGCTTCGGCGGACAGCGCCGCCGCGACGCGCTCGGCGAACTTGTCGGAGGCGACGGGCAGTTTGCGCGCCCTGAGCCGGAGAACCTTGGCGAAAGCGGTCGGCGCGTCGCCGTTGCGCATGGCGCGAAGGGCGAGCCCGTCGCGCTGCGCCGCCGATCGGTCCGCGTCAGGCGACACGAGCATCTGCGTCATCGAGGCGTCGGCGCGGAGCATCTCCGGCTCATACCGATCGGAGACGACGGCGTAGCGCGGACGGGTCCCGCGCGCGGCGAAGGCGGCGTCAACGAGGCGGCGGAGGCCCGACGCCTCCGTATGCGCGATCAAGGAGCGGTCATGAAGGTCGGAGAGGCGGATTTCCTCCGCCCCTTGCCCAAGATCGCCGCCGACGCAGGCGATGCTGACTTCCTCCGCGTGGATGGTCTCCACTGTTTCGTCCATGATGGGGTTCACGGCGGCGATAACGTCCACGTCGAACCCGCGCAGCGCCTCAGGCGCGTTCTCGCAGGACACCGGAATGATCCGCAGGTCGACCTGCGGATAGGCCTGGCGATAGGCGGCCGCCACCCGCGGCGCGAAATGGGAGGCGAGCTCCGGCGCAACGCCGAAGCGAACGGCGCCGACGCGCATGCCAGACAGGTCTGCGATCTGCGCCTGCGCGCGCTCCAGATCGGCGAGGTGCGCGCGGAAACTGCGCAGATAGACCTCGCCGGCAGTGGACAGGCGAACCCCGCGCGGAAGCCGCTCAAAGAGCTCCACGCCAAGTTCCTCCTCCAGCGAGAGGATCTGGCGGTTCAGGGCGGAAGGCGAAATGGCCAATCCAGCCGCCGCCTGACGGATAGATTGGCGGCGCGCGACGGCGTCCACCGCCTGATAAAGTCTTACGTGGCGCATGATTTCTTAGTGTTGCGATTCTCGCACCGGAACAAGCCAAAATTAACGGCAGACAGTTCAATGCGGGGACAACTAGCTTCCCCCTGCGCTGCGGAATCACGCGGCGACGCTCATCAACAAGAGGCTTTCTCCCATGCCCGCAAATCGCTTGCTCCTTTCCGCCGCCGCTGGCGCCATCGCGCTCGCCGGCCCCGCCGCAGCCGATATCAAGGTCGGCGTCCTGCACTCGCTGTCCGGCACGATGGCGATCTCCGAAACCACGCTAAAAGACACCATGCTTATGCTGATCGAGCAGCAGAACGCCGAGGGCGGTCTTCTGGGCGAGAAGCTGGTGCCTGTCGTCGTCGACCCGGCCTCCGACTGGCCGCTCTTCGCCGAAAAGGCGCGCGAGCTGCTGACCGTGCATGAGGTCGACGTGATCTTCGGCAACTGGACGTCGGTTTCCCGCAAATCCGTGCTGCCGGTGATCGAAGAGCTGAACGGCCTTCTGTTTTACCCGGTGCAGTATGAGGGCGAAGAGTCGTCCAAGAACGTCTTCTACACCGGCGCAGCGCCTAACCAGCAGGCGATCCCGGCGACGGATTATTTCCTCGAAGAGCTCGGCGTCGAGAAATTCGCGCTGCTCGGCACCGACTACGTCTACCCGCGCACCACGAACAAGATCCTCGAGCAGTATCTCAAGGACAAGGGCATCGCGGCGGAGGACATCTTCGTCAACTACACGCCCTTCGGTCACTCCGATTGGTCCAAGATCGTCTCCGACGTGGTCGCGCTCGGCGCTGACGGCAAGAAGGTCGGCGTGATCTCCACGATCAACGGCGACGCGAACATCGGCTTCTACAAAGAACTCGCCGCCGCCGGCGTTTCCGCCGACGACATCCCGGTCGTCGCCTTCTCCGTGGGCGAGGAGGAGCTTTCCGGTCTCGACACGACGAACCTCGTCGGCCACCTGGCCGCGTGGAACTACTTCCAGTCCGCCGAGAGCGAGGCGAACGACGCCTTCGTCGCCGCGTGGAAAGAGCGGATGGGCGAAGAGCGCGTCACCAATGACCCGATGGAGGCGCATTACATCGGCTTCAACATGTGGGTGAACGCCGTCGAAGCCGCCGGCACCACCGACGTCGACGCGGTCCGCTCCGCCATGTACGGGCAAGAGTTCCCGAACCTGACGGGCGGCACGGCGGTCATGCTGCCGAACCATCACCTCGCCAAGCCGGTGCTGATCGGCGAGATCCAGGAAGACGGTCAGTTCGACATCATCTCCGCCACCGAGGAAGTGCCGGGCGACGCTTGGACCGACTTCCTGCCGGAGAGCGCGGTGCTCGTCTCCGATTGGAAAGAGCTCGGCTGCGGCATGTACAACACCGAGACCAAGACCTGCGTTCAGCTGATCTCCAACTACTGATCCTGACGCTTTGACGATCCGGGGGAGGGCTTCGCGGCCCTCCCCTTTTCTCCGCCTCCAAGAACAAGAAGAGATATGGGCGCGACATTCCTTCGAGCATGGCTGATCGCCTGTCTGGCGCTTTTCGCGGTTCCGGCTTCCGCGCAGGAAGCTTCCTTGGACGCGATCCTCTCTGAGCATACCGATATCATTCAGAAAGGCTCCCGCCGCACGATCCAGCCCGCGATCGACGCGCTGGCGGCGAGCGGATCGCCTGAAGCCGCGCGGTTCATGGAGCTGTGGCAGGCGAAAGAGATCTGGGTGCGGAAGGAAGACGGCGCGTTCTTCCTCGCCGAGACCGACGACAAGAAGACCTATCGCCTGTTCGACGTGATCACCGGCGATCAGGTCGGCGAAGCGGCGCGCAAAGAGGTCAAGAACATCAAGCCGAACTCCGGCGTGCGCGGCCTGATCGGCGCGGCGCTGGTGCGGTTTCAGCTATCCGACCCGGACCCGGACCGCCGCCGCGCGGCGCTGGACGCTATTCAGCGGGACCCGGCGGCGGATCAGCTCGCGCCATTGCGCGCGGCGATCGAAGGGGAGACGGACCCGGAGATCCTCGCGCTGAAACGGCGGCTCGACACGCTCCTGACCATCCGCTTCGATGAAAGCGCGTCGGCGCGGATCGCCGCGATCGAAAGCGTTTCCACCGATCTCGGGCTCGATGTACGCGGGGCGCTGAACCCGATCCTCGCGACGCGGACGGTGGTGACGGAGGGGCTGGCTCCGGCCGGGAACGTCGCGCGGCGGCTGACGCCCGGCGAAGATATCTCGCGCGAAGAGGCGCTGGCGCTGCTTGCGGACGCAGATCTCGCGCCAGAGCCTGTCTCGGCGGCTGACAAAAAAGCCGCCCTCGCCGCCCATATCGACGGCGGGTTCGTCGGCGGGACGCCCCTCGCGCTCCTTTCCGAACCGACGGCGCGCGACATCGCCTATGCCGCGCTCGCCCGCGACGGCCTCGCGCCGCCCGCGCCCACCGCCGCCGCACTGGATGCGGCGCTGGCGAAAGCGGGGATTTTCGAGGTTTATCTTGAGCCGAACGAGATGGTGACGGGGGCGGCGAAGACCGCGCTCTCCTCGATTGAGACGCGGGTGCAGGGCTTCACCTTCCTAGACCTGACGCTGGACGGGCTGTCGCTCGCCTCGATCTATTTCCTCGCCGCCATCGGGCTCGCCGTCACCTTCGGGGTGATGGGCGTGATCAACATGGCGCATGGGGAGTTCATCATGATGGGCGCCTATACCGGCTACGTCGTGCAGCTCTTCATCCCCGACTACACCGTCGCCCTTCTGGTCGCGCTGCCCCTTTCCTTCGCGGTGACCTTCGGCGCGGGCGTCGCGCTGGAGCGGTCGGTGATCCGCTGGCTCTACGACCGCCCGCTGGAGACGCTTCTGGCGACCTTCGGCGTCTCGATCGCGCTGCAGCAGATCGCGAAGAACGTCTTCGGAACGCAGGCCCGCCCCCTGACGGCGCCGGACTGGCTCGACGGGGCGCTGGTGATCAACGAGGTCGTTTCGATCTCGTGGATCAGGGTGGCGATCTTCGTCCTCGGCCTCGCATTCCTGCTCCTTCTCATCTTCATCATGAACCGCACCCGGCTCGGGCTGGAGGTGCGGGCGGTGACGCAGAACCCGGCCATGGCGGCGTCGATGGGGATCGACCCGGACCGCATCCGGATGCTGACCTTCGGCCTAGGCTCCGGCATCGCGGGGATTGCTGGGGTCGCCATCGGACTCTACGCCAAGGTCACGAGCGGGCTGGGGCAGGATTACATCGTGCAAAGCTTCATGACGGTGGTCGTGGGCGGCGTCGGCAACCTCTTTGGAGTGCTCGCCGGCGCCGGGATGGTCGGCGCGATGCAGAAGGGGATCGAGTGGTTCAACCCGTCGAACACGCTCGCGGCGCAGACCTACATGATCATCTTCATCATCATTTTCATTCAGTTCCGGCCCAAGGGCATCTTCGCCCTGAAGGGCCGCGCGGCGGGGGACTGAGGCGATGATGTCAGGGACTTCATATAAGTTGACAAAAATACTCGGATATACGCATGTGCGGTGGAGGGGCCGTTCGACAACCTCAACCGAACAGGTGGATATCCAAAATGAAACGCACTTCAGCCATAGCCGCCCTCGCCGTCTCCTCGCTTCTCGCGTCGCAGACTTTGGCCGCAGACTGCGCGCTGACCTACGAAACCTTCGAAGCGGGCGTGGGCCACACCGACATGGCCGACTGCCCGGAAGGCTTGGGCGGGGAGAGTCTCTTCTGCCGCTTCACTCTGGTGGCGGAGACGGCGGCCGTCTTCGTCTTCTCGGAAGAAACGGACTGCCTGGTGACGTCGCGCGTCTACGAGGAGGAGGACTTCAAGATCAGCTTCGAGTAACCGCGCGCCCGCTTCACCGCGCGCGGCGCTCAAGCGGGGGGCGCGGGCTATGACCCGCGCTCCCTTCATCCTCCGCCACCCTTCGACGCTGGTCTTCCTCGCGATCCTCGCGACGTTCACGGTCGGCGTCACCGTCTTAAGCGAAGCCGTCGGGCTCGGGGTGATCTCCACCTCCTTCGTGAAAACCCTCGGCATGACGCTCTGCTTCTGTCTGATCGCCATCGCGATGGACATCGTCTGGGGTTATTGCGGCATTCTCAGCCTCGGCCATTTCGCCTTCTTCGGGCTCGGCGGGTACATGATCGGCATGTGGCTGATGTACGCCCGGACGGAGACGGTGGTGATCGACGCCCTCTCCGCCGAGGCGATCCCGCCGACGGACGCCGAAATCGTCGCCGGGATCGGCAACCAGATCTTCGGCGTCGTCGGGGGAAGCGAGTTGCCCGCGATATGGGCCTTCGCCCATTCCCTGCCGATCCAGCTCGCGCTCGTCGTGCTGGTGCCGGGCCTATTGGCGCTGCTCTTCGGCTGGCTTGCCTTCCGCAGCCGGGTGACGGGGGTTTATCTCTCCATTCTCACGCAGGCGATGACGCTCGCGCTGGCGCTATACCTGTTCCAGAATGACAGCGGGTTGCGCGGGAATAACGGCCTCTCCGGTCTTCAGAACATTCCCGGCTTCGAAGGCGCCGGACAGGACAACGTCTCCCTCGCCTTCTTCTGGGCGTCAGCCGGGATGCTGGCGCTTTGCTATCTCATGTTCGCGTGGATGATGTCGGGCAAGTTCGGCTCCGTCATCCGGGGCATTCGCGACGACGAGGCGCGGGTGCGGTTCCTCGGCTACAATGTCGAGGGTTACAAGCTCGTCATCTTCACCATTACTGCAATCATCTCCGCTATTGCGGGGGCTTTGTATTATCCGCAGGCGGGCATCGTGAACCCTGCGGAGATCGCGCCCATCGCCTCCATCTATCTGGCGGTGTGGGTCGCGATCGGGGGCCGGGGGCGGCTCTATGGCGCTGTCATCGGAGCCGCCCTCGTATCGCTCGCCTCAAGCTGGTTCACCGGCGGGCAGGCGCCGGACATCCCGCTCGGCTTCTACACGATCTCATGGGTCGACTGGTGGCAGGTTCTTCTGGGCCTCGGCTTCGTGCTGGTGACGCTCTACGCGCCGAAGGGCGTCGGCGGGCTGGTCGACAAACTCGTCAGGAAATCGGCATGAGCGCGCTGCTCGAGGTCTCCGGCGTCTCCGTCTCCTTCGACGGGTTCAGGGCGATCAACAACCTCTCCTTCTCCATCGGCGAGGGGGAGCTGCGCGCCGTGATCGGGCCGAACGGCGCGGGCAAGACGACCTTCATGGACATCGTCACCGGCAAGACGCGCCCGGATGAGGGGACGGTGATCTGGGGCGAGCGGTCCCAGTCGCTTCTGAAGATGTCGGAGAGCGCCATCGCTCGCGCGGGCGTGGGGCGGAAGTTCCAGCGGCCGACCGTGTTCGAGGACCAGACCGTCTTCGAGAACCTCGCGATGGCGCTGAAGAAAGATCGTGGGCCATTCGCCGTTCTCTTCTCCAACCGCTCGGCCGAGGACGAGGCGGCGATCGAACGGCTGGCGGAGGAGATCGGGCTGGCGGACCAATTGCCCCGCACCGCGGGCGAGCTGGCGCATGGCCAGAAGCAGTGGCTGGAGATCGGCATGCTGCTGGCGCAGGAGCCGCGCCTTCTGCTGGTGGACGAACCCGCCGCGGGCATGACGCCGGAAGAGCGCGACAAGACCGTCGCGATCCTGCGCGAAGCCGCCAAGAGCCGCGCGGTGGTCGTCGTGGAGCATGACATGGAGTTCGTGCGCAACCTCGATTGCAAGGTGACGGTGCTGCACGAAGGGTCGGTGCTGGCCGAGGGGACCATCGACCACGTCACCTCCGACCCCGTGGTCGTCGAAGTCTATCTGGGACGCTGAGAGATGTTGGAGCTCAAGGGGATCGACCTTCACTACGGCCAGTCGAAAATTCTGCACGGGGTCGACATCCGGGCGGAGACTGGCGCGATCACCTGCGTGATGGGGGTGAACGGGGCCGGGAAGACGTCGCTTCTGAAGGTGATCGCGGGGGCGCATCCCCGCTCCGCAGGGGCCTATTCGCTTGGCGGGGAGGACTGGAAGGCGCCGAGCCGCGCCCGCCTCGCCCGCGCCGGGGTCGGATATGTGCCGCAAGGGCGGGAGGTCTTTCCCCTCCTGACCGTGCGGGAGAACCTGGAGACCGGGTTCGCCTGCCTGCCGAAAGACGAGCGGCGGGTGCCGGAGGAGATCTTCGAGCTCTTCCCAGTCCTCCGGGAGATGGAGGGACGGCGCGGCGGCGATCTGTCGGGCGGGCAGCAGCAGCAACTCGCCATCGGGCGGGCGCTGGTGACGAAGCCGAAGGTGCTCCTCCTCGATGAGCCGACGGAGGGCATTCAGCCCAACATCATCCAGCAGATCGGGCGGGTGATCGAGCACCTGCGCGACCGGGGCGATATGGCGATCGTGCTGGTGGAGCAGTTCTTCGACTTCGCGGTCGGGTTGGCGGATGAGATCGTCGCGCTCCGCAACGGTCGCGTGGCGCTCGCGGGCCGCTCCGACGATCTGCCGCGCGAGACGTTGCTGGAGGCGGTGAGCGTCTGACGACGCCGCCATTCCGCGAGGCGTTCGCGTCAGCCGCCTCACCTCTGTCCCCATGCAGACTTACCGGTTGGTAAGTCGCTGTCGCCGGAGCCACGGAGACGCAGCTTTTCGATGTCACCGATCTCACACGGGGCGCTACCCCCTGTTCGCGCCCGCCCCTCTGGCGCTACAAGGGCGGCGAAGAGGGATACGCCAATGACCAAACCCTGCATCATCTGCGTCGCGATCACCGGTTCCGTTCCAAAGAAGGCGGATAATCCGGCGGTGCCGATCAACATCGCCGAACAGGTCGAAAGCACGCATGAGGCGTTCGAAGCCGGCGCCTCCATCGCTCACCTTCATGTCCGAAACGACGACGAGACCCCGACCTCCGACCCCGCCAAGTTCGCGCGGCTGAAGGAAGGGCTGGAGGCGCATTGTCCCGGCATGATCGTCCAGTTCTCCACCGGCGGGCGGTCAGGCTCCGGGCGGGAGCGCGGAGGCATGCTGCCCTTGAGGCCCGACATGGCCTCGCTGACGGT
>JBCAXH010000005.1:0-182108 GCA_038534155.1 Pseudomonadota bacterium | reverse complement strand
GCGCTGTTCGACGCGGAGCACTTCTTCGACGGCTACAAGGCGAACCCCGATTATGCCCTGAAAGCGCTCGACGCGGCGATGGAGGCGGGCGCCCGCTGGGTCGTCCTCTGCGACACCAACGGCGGCACGCTCCCGGCGGAGATCGCGGAGATCACCCGGGAGGTCTGCAAGCGCATCACTGGTTCACATGTCGGCATCCACACCCACAACGACACGGAGACGGCGGTCGCCGGGTCGCTGGCTGCAGTGGATGCGGGCGCGCGGCAGATACAGGGCACGCTCAATGGGCTGGGGGAGCGGTGCGGGAACGCCAACCTCGTCTCGATCATCCCGACGCTCCTGCTGAAAAGCCCGTGGAAGGACCGCTTCGAGATCGGCGTGACGGCTGACAAGCTGCCCTCTCTGACCTCTGCCTCGCGCCTTCTGGACGAGCTTCTGAACCGGGCGCCGAACCGGCACGCGGCCTATGTCGGCTCGGCCGCCTTTGCGCATAAGGCGGGGCTCCACGCCTCCGCCATCGTGAAGGACCCGACGACCTATGAGCATGTGCCGCCTGAAGCGGTGGGTAATGAGCGGATCATCCCGATGTCCAATCAGGCCGGCCGCTCGAATCTCATGCGCCGTCTGGCGGAGGCGGGGATCGAGGTCGAGAAGGACGATCCGCGCCTCGGGCGCCTCCTGAACGACGTGAAGGAGAAGGAGGATCAGGGGTTCAGCTACGACAGCGCTGAAGCCTCCTTCCAGCTTATGGCGCGCGACGCGCTGGGCCTCAGGAAGCGGTTCTACGACGTGGAGCGGTTCCGCGTGACGGTGGAGCGGCGGCATAACGCGCTGAACCAGCTCGTCACAGTCTCCGAAGCGGTGGTTGTCGTGAACGTCGACGGGGAGCGGTTCATCTCCGCTTCCGAGAGCTTCGATGCGGCGGGGTCGGATCAGGGGCCGGTCAACGCGCTCTCCCGCGCGCTCCGCAAGGACCTCGGCAAGTATGACGACGTCATCGCGGACATGTCGCTGACCGACTTCAAGGTGCGGATCCTCTCTTCCGGCACCGAGGCCGTCACCCGCGTCCTGCTTGAGAGCCGGGACGGGCAGGGGCGCCGCTGGACCACGGTCGGCGTCAGCGCGAACATCGTCGACGCCTCCTTCCAGGCGCTTTGCGACGCAGTCGACTTCAAGCTGACCCGTGACGCCTGAAGCGGAGCATCTCGCCGCGTTGGCGGAAGAGGGGGACGGAGAGCGGTCCTACATGACGCGGCTCCTCCTGCCTGAATTTCGCTATCGGGTTCATGCGCTGATCGCCTTCGACGCCGAACTCGCCAAGGTGCCGCTCACGGTATCGGAGCCGATGCTGGGCGAAATCCGCCTCGCCTGGTGGCGCGAGGCGCTGGAGGACCTCTTCGAGCGCGACGTCGCGCGGGGGCACGAAGTTCTTCAGGCGCTGGCGGCGACGCGGGAGGAGGCGGGCTGGCGCCGCGAACTTCTCGACGCGATGATCGATGCGCGGGCGTTGTCGCTCGGCGGCGTGCCGATGAACGAGGAGGCGTGCGCGGACTTCGTCGAGAACACCGGCGGCGCCTTTCACCGGCTTGGCGTAGCGGCGCTCGGCGACCGATCGGATCGCGCGGGGGAGGTCGCGGGCCTGGTCGGTTGGGCCGAGGGCGCGGCGCGTCTCGCTGACGCCCTTCGCGCGGAGGCCGCGGAGCGAAAGGACGCGGACGAGCTTCTCGAGATCGCCGAACGTCTGACGTCGGAGGGGCGAAGCAAGCTCACGGCGGCGCGGGCGCGCTACGGCGACGTTCGCCGCAGCGCCCGGACGATGCTGTGCAGCGTTCTTTTCTCCGAAGCGAAGCTGGCGCCGGGACCGGCGCCAGCGGAACGGCCTGACCGCTACACGCGGCGCGAAAGGTTGCGTCTCGGGTGGCGGTTCGCGCGGCGACGTTTTTAAAGCAGCGAGCGAAAAGGTTGACGCGCAAGTTGCCCGCAGGCCGGGCATCTTGTGCGACTTCTTTGATTCAGCGATTTCGCTCGCAACTCCAGGTCAACGCTCGAACCACCGGATCGACGGCGCAAAAGACGCCCGCGTTTCGGGCGCCTTTCTTCTTAGCCTATTCGGACGGCGGCTTAGCCGCCGCGCCGGATCGACGGATTGTCGCGATCCGGATTGCGGACCGGCACCATGACGCGCAGGAGCTGCAGCATCGCGTCGCCGAAAGCGGGATCGCCGGGCACGGGCGAGCCGTCGGCGATCAGCATCGCCTCGCTCACCGGGGTCCCGAAGCTGGAGCAGAAGACGCCTAGCACTTTCAGGTCCGGCCCCGCAACGCCGCCGCGCGCGCGGCCCTCGCAGGCGCGCTTCGGCGTGACGCCCTGCGGCTCGATCACGATGACCAGGTGCGGGCCGGTGCGCTCGCCCTGCGGTCCGGCCTGAACGCCGCGCGGGGTGAAATGGGCGGGCAGGCGGATCGCCGCCGCGATCTCGTCGGCCGAGGCCTGATCGCGCGTCGTGCCGTAAATCGACGTGACCCCGCCCGATCCGGCGAAGCTGGACACCGAAAGCGGCTCATAGTTCGTGGCGATGTAGTCGTTGATCACGCGATCGCCCCAGAACGCCTGCGCCGAAGTGGCGGCGATGGCGGTTACGGCGGCGATAGCTGCGATTGATGCGGTTTTTCCCATGGGGCTCTCCTTTATTCCCCTCTCTTCGGTCAACATAGGCCAAGTGGTTTCAAAGCGCCGCCCAGCTTCGTGACTTTGTGAACACGACGTTAACGCAAAGACGCGCTCCCGCCGCATAATCCTTGGTCGCGCGGGCGGGGCGAAAGGTTCATTTGCAGAACGGGCGGGGCCGTCGCCGGCGCCCGTGACTGCGCCGCAAACGACTTTGGGCTTCAGATGTCGAGATCGTCGGCGAAGCGCGCGTTTTCCTGGATGTAGTCGAAGCGCAGCTCCGGCTTCTTGCCCATCAGACGCTCGACGAGGTTCGTCGTCTCTCCCGGCTCGTCATCGTCGATGGCGACGCGGATCAGGGTCCGCGTGTCGGGGTGCATCGTGGTTTCCTTCAGGTCCTTGGCGTCCATTTCGCCGAGGCCCTTGAAGCGGCTCACGTCCACGCGCTGCTTGCCCCTGAACGTCTTCAAGAGCGCGTCTTTGTCCACATCGTCCTTAGCGTAGGCCGACTTGCCCCCTTGCGTCAGGCGGTAGAGCGGCGGCTGCGCCAGATAAAGGTGACCCTTTTCAATGAGTTCCGGCATTTGCGTGAAGAAGAACGTCATGAGGAGCGCGGCGATATGCGCGCCGTCCACATCGGCGTCGGTCATGATGATGACCTTCTCGTAACGCAGGTCGTCGTCGCGGTAACGATTGCCCATGCCGACGCCGAGCGCCTGGCAGAGGTCGTTGATCTCCTGGTTCTGGCCGAGCTTGGAGGACGCGGCGCCAAGCACGTTCAGGATCTTGCCGCGAAGGGGAAGGAGCGCCTGCGTCTTCCGGTCCCGCGCCATCTTGGCGGAGCCGCCGGCGCTGTCGCCTTCCACCAGAAAAATCTCCGTCCCGTCGCGGTCCTGCTTCGAGCAGTCGACGAGCTTGCCGGGGAGGCGGAGTTTCTTGGTCGCGGACTTACGCTGCGTCTCCTTCTCTTTCCGGCGCTTCAGCCGCTCCTCGGCGCGCTCGATGAAGAAGTCGACGATGTTGGCGGCGCGGCGCGGGTCCGCCGCCAGCCAGTTGTCCCAATGGTCGCGCACGGCGCCTTCGACCAGTTTCTGCGCTTCCTGCGTCGAGAGCCGGTCCTTGGTCTGCCCGACGAAGTCCGGATCGCGGATGAAGGCGGAAATCATCGCGCAGCCGCCCGAAAAGACGTCGTCGCCGGTGATCTGCGCCGCCTTCTTGTTGTTGGTCAGCTCGCCATAGGCCCGCGCGCCCTTCAGCAACGCGGCGCGGAACCCGGCCTCATGGGTGCCGCCTTCGGGCGTCGGCACCGTGTTGCAGTAGGACGAGGTGAAAGGGTCGCGAGCGGGCGTCCAGGTGATCGCCCATTCGACCGAGCCCGGGGTGCCCGCGCCGAACTTCTCCGCGAACTCGACCTTTCCGGCGAAGGGTTTTTCCGTGAACGTCGTCACGCCCTTCATCGTCGCGCCGAGATAATCGGCGAGGCCGCCGGGGAAGTGAAAGACGTCTTCGGTGGGCGTCTCGTCGCCTTCCTTCAGAAGCGCGGGGTCGCACTTCCAGCGGATTTCGACGCCCCGGAAGAGATACGCCTTCGAGCGCGCCATCTTATGCAGGCGGGCGGGTTTGAGGTTCGCCTTCGGCCCGAAGATGTCGGGATCGGGATGGAAGATGACGGTTGTGCCGCGCCGGTTCGGGGCCTGGCCGATCTTCTCCAGTTTAGAAGTCGGGTTTCCGCGGCTGAAAGTCTGGCGATAGAGCGTCCGGTCGCGCGCGACCTCCACCGTCAGGTCGTCCGAAAGCGCGTTGACGACGGAGACGCCGACGCCGTGGAGGCCGCCGGAAGTCTCATAGGCTTTGCCGGAGAATTTGCCGCCCGCATGGAGCGTGGTGAGGATCACCTCCAGCGCCGATTTCTTCGGGAAGCGCGGATGCGGGTCGATCGGGATGCCGCGCCCGTTGTCGGCGATCCGGCAGGAGCCGTCGACGTTCATCTCGATCTCGATGCGGGACGCGTGACCGGCCACCGCTTCGTCCATCGAGTTGTCCAGAACCTCGGCGACGAGGTGATGGAGCGCGCGCTCGTCCGTCCCGCCGATATACATGCCGGGGCGCTTGCGGACGGGCTCCAGCCCCTCCAGCACTTCGATGGCGGAGGCGTCATACGCATCCGAAGCGGCTTTGGACGCGGCGTCCTGCGCGAAGAGGTCCTTCGCGTTTGCGGATGATGGGGCGGCGGCCATTGGCTCTTCCGAATCTGCTCGTTTGATTGGCGGAGATAGTGCGGGAGGGCGCAGCGCCGATCAACCGCTCTAACGCCGCGCGGCGCCGCTGGCCGGGGTCGCCGCCGCCGACGGGCGGGACGCTCGTCCGGCGACATACCGACACGTTGGGCTGCGACGTCCCCTTGGACCGTGCTACCTCTCTCGCAGCCGAGCCCGGGCGAGCCGGGCGGCTATGGGAGAGTGCGCATGATGGCCGAACTGGACAGCCGAGCGGCGAGCGTTCTCGACTTTTGGTTTCCCGATAACGGGCACTGGACCGTCCCTGAACGGCACATGGCGTTCTGGGACGAACGGATGCAGGGCGGCATGGACGCCGCGATCCGCGAGCGGTTCGCAGCGGTCGCGGAAGCGGGCGCGCGCGGCGAGTTGGACGGGTGGGCCGATACGGCGCAAGGCAGACTGGCGCTAATCCTCGTGCTGGATCAGTTTCCCCGCTCGCTCTGGCGGGATGCGCCCGGCGCGTTCGGTCAGGACATCAAGGCGTGCCGTCTCTGCCTCGAAGGCGTCGCCAACGGGCATTACGCGGCGCTGTCGAACCCGTGGGAGCGGATGTTCTACGTGATCGCGATCAGCCATTGCGAAGGGCCCGACCACCTTGAGCGGATGGACCTCTGCATCCGCCTGGTCGACGAGATGAAGCCGCTCTGGCCGGACGCGCTGGCGCCGCTCGCCGACGGCGCGAACGAGCAGAACAGGACCGTCCGGGAGGTGATCGCGCGGTTCGGCCGCCATCCGCACCGAAACGCCGTCCTCGGCCGCATGTCGACGGCGGCGGAGGACGCCTACGTCGCTGCGGGAGACTTCCCTCACAAGCGCAAGGCCGCTGATGTGGCTGAGCAAGGCTGATGGGCGACGCGCGACCGTCCAGCTACGCGTAGTTCGCGAGGTCCGGGTCGCGCCGCGCCATGTTCAGCGCGACCAGCTTGTCGAAGCGCTCCGCCGACATGGTGCGCAGGATCGGGCGTTGCGCCGCCACCATCGACGCCTTGGCGTTGCCTTCGATCAGGAAGACCCCCTCCGCCGTCGGGGCGAGGTCGAAGCCCGCATAGACGTAATCCGGGAAGGCTTCGTTATGGGCTCGAAGCGCAAGGTCGACGATTTCGCGGTAGCGCGGCATGGGCCGCCCTTCGAAATGCACGCCGTTGGCGGGATTGGACGAATGCGCGGTGATGTGGCCCCGCCCGGCGCCGACGCCCATAATGCCGGTCTCAAGGCTAACGCCCACATGGATGCCGACGCCCGCGCCGTTGTCGACGACGGAATAGGCGGCGGTGGAGAGTTTGACGGAGGTGGAGACGACCTCAGCTTTCCCATCTTCGTCGAAGATCGTGTAGACGCGCATGGTGGAGAGCGCATTCAGCGCCACATCCGCGAGGTCGGGGTGGGTGCGCAGGCGATCCTGCGCCAGCCAGTCGTCTTTCGTGCCCGCGTTCTTCTCCAGAAACGCCCTGAACTCGTCGATGCCCGCGAGATGCGCTAGCGGATACGCTTCCGCCCCGATGCCGCCTGTGCCGTGGAGTGGTTTGACGAAGATCTCCTCCGTCTCCGGCATCGCGTTCACCGTGATCTCACCGCCCACGCAAGTCGCGAGCAGGGGCGGGTGGGGCAGGCCATGCGCTTCGCACCGGCGCGCGAAGGCGATCTTGTCGTCCATCTCGCAGGTGCCGTCCCAATATTGCGGATTGAGGATGCGGTTCACCGCCGCCTCCTCGAACCGCCGGATGTAATGGGCGACGGCGGGCTTCTGCGGGAACTCGTTGATGAGCGCGTCGCGCGGGTCCATGAACCGGTCGAGGGAGAGCTGTTCGACTTCGCGCCGCCGGTCGTCCGGCAACCTGTACTTCTTCGCCAACTGCTTCGCCCGGATCGGAATCCAGCGTCGGAACCCGAAGCGTAGGAGGCGCCAGTAGGCGCGTTTCAGCAGACCGGCTTCGGCGTAGATGCGGTTGTAAAAGGCGGTGAGCCCTTCGGCGGCGATGAACGGCGTCCCGCCGCCGCCGGAGCGCGGGAAGATCAGGAAGCTCTTCTTCAGAAAATACCAGAAGCGGCTGTGCGACTTGATCATCTTCGGGGCCCGTCTCGCGATCCTGCGGGGTCGTTAGACCCGCCCGCGCGCACGTGCAAGTCTAAGGGGTGCAAGTCCAAGGGGGCGCAAGCCTCAGGGCGCGCCGGGGGCGGGCGGACGCGGCGCCCGGTGGGCGCGCGCTTCGCGAAGGGCGAGGAGCACGGCGCCTGCGACGATCATCGCTGCGCCCGCGAAGGCGACGGGGGCGGGGACGACGCCGAACCAGATGAAGTCGTAAGCGGCGGCGAAGATCAGCGTGCCGTAGAGGAAAGGCGTCGCGAAACTGGCGTCGGAGATCTTGATCGTCGCCATGAACAGCGCCTGCGCCGTCACCATGGTCACCCCGACCGCCGCCAGAAGACCCCACTCCAGCAAGGTCGGCGCGCGCCAGATGAAGATGGAGGCGAGCGTGGCGAAGCTCACCGCGATGAGGTTGGTCAGGACGAGCATCCGGACGACGCCTTCCGTCCGAGAGAGAAGTTTGGCGAAGATGATCTCCCCCGCCATCAGGAGCGCTGCGCCAAGCGCGATCAGCGCGCCGATCTGCAACGCCGCCGTTCCGGGGCGGATCAGGATCAAGCCGCCCGTCAAAGCGATGGCGGCCGCGACCCAGCGGACGGGGCCGACGCGCTCGCCCAGAAAGAAGATCGCGAGGATCATCGCGAAGACCGGGTTGAGAAAGCTGATCGCCGTCGCCTCCGCCAGCGGAATGAGCGTCGCCGCCGCGAAGAGCCCGGTCACGGCCCCTGTGCCGCAGATCGCCCGTGCGCCGTAGAGGCGGAGCGGGGCGCCGCGAAGGCTGAGGCGCATCGCGATGAAAAAGGGCGCGAGCGCGGCGAGGGCGAAGAAGTAGCGGCCGAAGACGATCTGAAAGGGATGCATCGCCTCGCCCACGGCCCCGGTGCCCAGCATCTTCGCGAAGAAGGTGGAGGCGGCGATGAAAGCGCAGCAGACGATCATCATCAGCGCGGCGAGGATAGGGGAGGCGGCGGGCATGGGGCTTCGTGCGCCCGAACGCGGACGGTGTCCAGTCAGGCGCGGGTGGATAAGGGTTTTGCGAGGCGTTACTGAATGCTCGGTTTCGACAAGATTGCGGAACCCTCTCACGATTCACACTCTATTAGCGGGCGTCTAGTTTCTGATTTCGCTGAGAGAAACGAGGCAGGCCCACCGACGTTGCGCCAGAAGCGCCACCCACTCAGGCTGCATCCAAGATCCGAAAAACTACGGTTTCCGCTGTTTCACCGCCGCCGCCCAGATCGCGGCGAGGCCGCGCATCGTCGCCTCGAAGGCCGCCTCGTCCTTCGCCGTCATGCTCGCCGCCCAGGCCGACGCCGTGAGCAGGCCCGCCGCCTCCAGCGCATCCCAGCCGCCGCCCTGTTCGCGTTCGATAACGGCTGCGAAAACTTCGGCGGCGCGGGCGATGGCGGCTTCGGTGACGTCTTCCGCGAGCGCGGCGTTGAGGCCGAGCATTTCCTCGCCATGCGGCGTGGTCGCGATGACGCGCCAAGACGGTCCCTTGTAGGCGATCAGCATGGCGGTGAGGCGTTCGGCCAACGGTAAGTCCGGCGCATCGGCGATTTCCGCCGCCGCGTCGACCGCTTTGTTCTGCGACCATTCGGAACCGGCCCGAAAGATCTCCGCCTTGTTCTTGAAGTGCTGATAGAGCGCCGGGCGCGACATGTCGGCCGCCGCCGCGATATCCTCCATCGAGCAGCGCTTGAAGCCGTAACGCCCGAAGACGCCGACCGCGCTCTCTAGTATCTGCTCGCGTTTGCCGCTCATGCCCGGTGATCGCCCCACAACATTACGCTGACGAATTATACGAAAAACGTCAGGGCGGCAACGATCCGCGTCCGCAGCGCTTCAGGCGCTTGCGAACGCCCGTATCAGCGCTGCGACGTCGTCGGGCTTTTGATGGACGAGCCAATGGTCGGCCCCGTCGACCTCCGCGCGGGTCAGGTCGTCGCACAGCGCCTCCAATCCCTCCGTCGCCTCCGGCAGCAGGGCCGTATCCCCGGCGCCCCAGATCAGGAGGTGAGGGACGGCGACCCGTAGGCGCGCCGGATCGAGCGGGATCAGTTCGTCCTCCGCGATCGGCGCGCCGGGATCGGCGACTTTCAGCGGCGTCGCGCGATACCAGTTGAGCATCCCGGTCAGCGCGCCCGGTTGGGACCATGCCTCAAGGTAGGCGTCGCGCCGGGCGCCTTTGAGCCAGCTCAGGTCCATGCCTTCGGCGAACAGTCGCTCCAGCCTGGCGTATCCGTCAGCTGAAAGCCTCTCCTCAGCCCGTTCATCCCGAAGGTAGTGGAAATACTGCGACGCCGCCGATTGCGCGCCGCCCGCCGCCAGCGCGCGCTGAAAAGGGATCGGGTGCGCGCCGTTCAGGATGACGAGCCGGTCCATCAGATCGGGGCGCGAGATCGCCAGCGCATAGGCGACGGAGGCACCCCAGTCATGCCCGATCACCGCTCGGGCCTTCGGCGCGAAATGGGTCAGGATCGCGGCTGCGTCCGCCGCCAGCTTGCCGGTCGCGTAGTCTGATGCGCTCTCCGGCTTGGCGCTTCGCCCGTAGCCGCGCTGATCGGGCGCGATGCAGAGGAAATCGTCCGACAGCCGCTCCAGCATCTCCTTCCACGCGCCGGAAAATTCCGGAAACCCGTGGAGGAAGAGGAGGAGAGGCGCGTCCTCGCGCCCCGCGGCGAGGACGTGGAAGTCGAGATCGTTGGCGGAGACGGCGAGCGAGCGGATCATCCCGCGAACCTGTCGCGCGCGCCGACGCAGGTCAACGCGGCGGGCGCTGCGTCAGGTCTCCTCCCACCAGGGTTTCAGCCCATCCATCAGCTTTTCGTCGAACGGGCAACGGGTGAGGTTCTCCACCCCGTCTTCCGTCACCATGACCTGATCTTCGAGCTTGATCCCGAAGGTCCCGCCGACGCGGCCGAGATAGGTCTCCGAGCATAGGAACATGCCGGGCTCCAGCTCATAGTCGAACTGGCCGTCCTCCCACCGGTCCTTGTATTTTACCAAGGGCCACTCGTCGCAGAGGCCGACCCCGTGCATGACGCAGCCGTATTTGAGGTCGTTGAACTCCGGCGGCATGTCGCGGCAGGCGTGGGAGAGCTCCTTGAGCGTCATGCCGGGGCGGATTTTCATCCAGTTCTCGGTGATCTGCTCATAGCCTTCGCGGTGGGTGTCGATCATCTCCCGCGTCGGCTCCCCGTCGCCGATGAACCAGGTGCGGGAGATGTCGACGCACATGCCGTAGACGCCGACGAGGTCGGTGTCCCAGGCGAGGATCTCGTTGTTCTGCAGGACGCGCGGGCCGCATTCCTGAAACCACGGATTGGTGCGTACGCCAGAGGAGAGGAGGCGGGTCTCGATCCACTCCCCGCCGCGCTTGATGTTCTCGGCGTGGAGGACGGCCCAGACGTCGTTCTCCGTCATGCCGGGTTCGGTCCGGCGGCGCATCTCCGCCAGCGCCTGTTCGCAGGAATGCTGCGCGCAACGGAGCGCGGCGATCTCGTCGGGGCCCTTGATGGCGCGGGTTTTCTCCATGACCTCCTCGCCGTCGTGGATCTCCAGCCCGAGGGCGCGGAGGGCGTCGAGCCCATGATGCATGATCTTGTCGACCGCGATCCGGCGGTTGCCGGGGACGCGGGAGCGGATCAGCTCATCCACCTGTCCGGCGAACTCATGCGCCGCTTTCTCCGCGCTGTCTCCGGCGGAGAAGTAGAAGAGCGCGGCGCCGTTGCGCTTTTCCTTCACCAGCGGGTTGTGATCGGTGAGGAAGTCGATGCCCTTGTAGTCCCAGATCACCATATGCCCGTCGGCCAGCACCAGAACGGCGCGGAACGGGTTGTGGGTGTTCCAGAGCTGCATGTTCGGCGCGTCGGTCGCGTAGCGGATGTTCAGCGGGTCCGTCACGAGAACGCCCGCGAGGTTCCGCTGGTTGAGACTGTCGACGATGCGCTTGTGGCGAAAGGCGCGCATGGCGGGAAGGTCGGGGCACTCGATCCCGGCGGCGGCCCATTCGTCATAGGCGAGCTGGGTCGGGCCGATCTCGATCCGGTCGTTGTCGTCGGGCGTATTGTCCGGCTTCATCCCCGGCGCGATCTTGCGTTTTGCGGCGTAGTGGCCGTCGGTCATGTGCTTGTTCATCGCGCGCCTCCCCAGATCATCGCTGGGAAAAGCGTATCGCGTGTTTGACGGCGCATATGTCCGTTTGCGTCAGGGCCGGCGGCGTTTTTCGATCAAATGCGACGCCGTCCAGCCAAGCGGCCACCGCCGATCCGCGCTTTGAAGCAGGCTGAAAGCGTTGCCAGATCCTTAAATCCTCTAGTTTTCCGGCATTCCGGAATGCCGGAAAACTGGAAACATGGAAGTATCGCCAAGCTGCTGTTCCAAATGGTGAATTTGACGCGCGCTCATCCCCGCGAGAGGCGGTTTGACGGTCTGCGCCCGGCGCAGTCGAGGGTGTGGAGAGATTTCAGAACCTGTCAGGCGATCAATTTATCGTCCGACCTGAAACATTTTCGCAGAAAGCCGCGTAACATCTTCCAGGCGAGCGCGAAGACGCCCGTTCGCCTTTTGCAGCCAACCAACATGGAGCCCCAACCATGAATTCCCGCATTCTCGCCGCCGCAGCTGCGGCCCTCGCGCTCACCGCCGGCGCCGCTCAGGCCGCCGGTCACGCCGGCACCTCCGGCTACGCGCTGGCCAATGGCGGCGCGACCCTCGTCGTCATGCCCTCCATCGCCGCGCCGGGCGATGTGAAGACCTTCGACCTCGCCAAATCCATCGACGCCATCGCCTATCGCCCGGTCACCGGTCAGCTGATGGGCTACACCAACGGCGCGATCGTGGAGATCGATCCGGCGTCCGGCGCGATCACAGACCTGAAGGCCGCGTTCAAGGACGGCGCGGCGACGGCCGGCGGCGCGATGGTCGCCTTCGACTTCAACAACAAGATCGACGCCGTGCGCGCCGTCTCCTCCGCTGGCGACAACCTCGTCTATTTCCCGGACGGGTTCGGCGGCGGCGATGAGAAGCAGAACTCCGTTCGCCGCTTCACCGATCTCGCCTATGCGGGCGGCGATCTGAACGCGGGCGCGAAGCCGGCGATCTTCGCCAACGCCTACACCAACGCCATCGCCGGCGCGAAGGCGTCGGGCACCTATCAGTACGCGCTGGACGCGAACACCAACTCGCTGGTGAGCCTCGCGAATAACAAGGGCACGCTGGAGACGATCGCGACCGTGACCGTCGACGGCGCGACCGCCGACCTCGCGATGGCGGGCGGGTTCGACATCACGTCGCCCGCCGAAGGCTCCGACGCGGCCTACGCCATTCTCCAGATGGAGGGCGAGGACACCGCCGGGCTCTACGCCATCGATCTGAAGACCGGCGCCGCCGCTGAGCTCGCCGATCTCGGCATGGGCGGGATCACCAGCTTCGCCGTCTCCGGCAACTAAGGCGCCTCTTCCCTGTCGCGCCTTTGGGAAGGGCGGCCCGCGCGGGCCGCCCTTTTCCTTTGCGCGCCGCTCGCGTATCGCTCGGCCCATGGACGAGGTTCAGCGGCAATACGAAGCCTATCCCTATCCCGCCCGCGACCCGGCGGATGAGGCGAAGCGCCTGATCGAAGGCTCCCCGTCGGACCCGGCGGAGATCGACCATTTCCTCTTCGCCGGAAAGCGCGACTGGTCGAAGCCCTTTCGCGCGCTGGTCGCCGGGGGCGGCACCGGCGACGGGCTGATCATGCTGGCGCAGAAGCTGGCGGATCGCGGGACGCCGGCGGAAATCGTCTATCTCGACATGTCGAGCGCAAGCCGTCAGGTGGCGGAGGCGCGGGCGGCGGCGCGGGGCATCACATCGATCACCTTCCTTTCCGGAGACCTTCTGACGGCTCCGGAGTACGGCCCGTTCGACTACATCGACTGCACCGGCGTTCTTCACCATCTGCCCGACCCCCAGGCGGGGTTCGACGCCCTGGCGCGAGCGCTCGCGACGGGCGGCGGCCTCGGCGCGATGGTCTATGCGCCGCATGGGCGGACGGGGGTCTACCCGATGCAGGGCGCGCTCAGGGCGCTGTCGGCGGGCGAAGCGCCGGAGGCGCAGGTCGCGATCGCCAAAGAGATTCTGAAGGCGCTGCCGAAGACCAACTGGTTCCCCCAGAACCGCTTCGTCGGCGACCATCGGGAAAGCGACGCGGGCCTCTACGATCTCCTTCTCCACAGCCGGGACCGGCCTTTCGAGGTCGGCGACGTGGCGGAAAGCGTGGCGGCTGCGGGCCTGACCTTCTATTCGTTCACCGAGCCCATGCGCTACGATCCGCGGCTTTACCTGCCGGAGGCGCTGCATGACCGCGCCGCCGCGCTGGACGATTTGGCGCGCGCGGCGCTGGCGGAGCGGTTGGCCGGGAACATGAAGGTTCACGTTTTCTATGCGGGAAAGAACGCGGCCGGGGTCGCGGGGCTCGCCCCCGACGCGCGCCCGCGCCTCAACGGCGTTCCCGCGAAGGCGCTGGCGGGGGAGATCAAGCGCAAGGGCGTCCTGAAGATCGACTCGGCCGGGTTGAAGCAGAGCATCAGGATACCGGCGCAAGCCGCTGATCTGATCGTCCTCGCCGATGGACGGCTTCGTCTGGGGGAGATTGCGAAGGCGCGCGGCATGGACTGGATCGCCTTCGCCGCCGCCTGGAAGCCCGCGCATGAGGCGCTGATCGGCTTCAACCTCATGCGCTATTCCGAGGGGATGCGGTGATGGAGCTGTCCTACGCCCCGATGACCCCTTTCATGGAGGAGCGCGTGCCGGGGATGACGCCGCTCGACATGTCCGGATGGCTGCACCGGGATGAAGCCTTCGCCGCCCAGATGGCCTATCGCGACCGCCTCGTCGCCGAGGTTCCGGATGTCGTTCTGAAGGGTGAGGGGGGCGGGGGCGCTGACGAGCTGCTTTCGCTGGTACTCGATCTCCTGTCGCGAACGGACGGCTATGTGGTTGAGGCCGGCGCGGTCGCCCGACCCGACGGCGTTCGCGTCGCCGTAAATCGCGACGCGCCCTTCGCGACGCTCGCCCGGCTGGTGCAGGAGGATCTTCTGATCCTTTCGAAGCCGGAGGGCGCGGCGGAGCACGTGCTGATCGGCGGCGCGCTGCTTTTCCCGTCGCGCTGGTCGTTCGAAGAGAAAATGGGCCGACCGCTGATCGGCATCCACGACCGCGTGCCCGCCTATGACCGCGACCTCGCGCTGAGGGTGCAGCGGCTTTTCGACATGCTCCGGCCCGGGCGTCCGCTGGTCCGCGCCAACTGGCTCGTCCATCCGGAGGCCGAGCTGCATCAGCCGAAACTCTACGCCACCTCGAAGAAACCGCATGTGGAGACCGGGCGGTTCTGGCTTCGGGTCGAGCGTCAGTCGCTGGTGAAGCTTCCCGCATCCGGCGCGTCCGTTTTCAGCGTGAAGACCTTCATCACGCCGATCGAAGCGCTCACGGCGGAGGAGCGCGGCGGTTTGATCGCGGCGCTGGATCGGCAGACAAACGAGATGCGAGATTATCACGGCGGCGTCGCCCATAACGACGCCGCGCTGGCGGCGCTCGCCGCGCTCGCCTGAGTGGATCAATCCGTTTCGGGGCGCGCCTCGATCGCTTCGATCTCCTCATCGGTCAGGCCGAAATGGTGCGCGATCTCGTGGACGAGAACGTGGTTCACCAGCTCAAAGAGCCCCACATCGCCGCGCTCGGCCCACTCGTCGAGGATGGGGCGGCGGTAAAGGAAAACGCGGTCGGGCTCCGGCGCAAGATCCATCTCGCTTTTCAGGGTGAGATCGACGCCGTGATAGAGGCCGGTCAGCTCGAACGGATCCTCGATCTCCATCATGCGGAGCGTCTCCTCGTCCGCGAAGTCTTCGACCCGGATCAGGACGTCGCCGCACCGGGCGCGAAACGCCTGCGGCAGCGCCTCATAGGCCGCCTTCGCCATGTCGGTGAAATCCGCGAGATCGGGTGGGGTGAAGTCGAACTCTTCCATGGGGCGCTTGTCGAAGGTCGGCGGCGTGCGCGTCAAGCGCGACGGCGGGCGGGAGCGCTCTGAGCGCGGATAGTTCGATGATTCTAGTTTTCCGGCATTCCGGAAAACTAGAATGCCGGAAAACTAGAGGATTTAAGGAAGGCTTAGGCTTTTCGCCGCCGCAGCCGTCGCAGCCAGACGGCGTCGCTGGACATGCGCTACGCCCCCGCTAGGCTCTCAATCAACCAAAGGAGACCGCCATGCCCGCCATCCCCCGCATCGCCGAATACGCCGACGAGCTGACCGCCATCCGCCGTGACATCCACGAGCATCCGGAGCTGGGGTTCGAAGAGGTCCGCACCTCCGGTATCGTCGCCGACAAGCTGCGGGAATGGGGGATCGAGCCGCACACCGGCATCGGGAAAACCGGCGTCGTCGGCGTGATCGAGGGGAACCGCCCGGGCAAGACGATCGGTCTTCGCGCCGATATGGACGCTCTACCGATCCATGAGCAGACGAACCTGCCCTACGCCTCCAAAAACCCCGGCGTGATGCACGCATGCGGCCATGACGGGCACACGACCATGCTGCTAGGGGCCGCTCGCTACCTGGCGGAGACGCGGGATTTCGCGGGCAAGGTCGTGCTGATCTTCCAGCCGGCGGAGGAGGGGCTCGGCGGGGCGCGGGCGATGCTGGCGGACGGGCTCTTCGACAAGTTCCCCTGCGACGAGATCTACGGGATGCACAACTCGCCCTATCACGAACCGGGCCATATCGGCGTGAAGCCGGGCGCGGCGATGGCGGGGGCGAACTTCTTCGACATCACCGTGAAGGGCAGGGGGAGCCACGCGGCCTCGCCTGAGCACTCCAAAGACCCGATCGTCATCATGTCGGGGCTGGTCGCCCAGATGCAGAGCGTCGTCAGCCGCAACGTCGCCGCCACCGGCTCCGTCGTGCTCTCGATCACGCAGTTCCATTCCGGCTCCGCCTACAACGTGATCCCGGAGGAGGCGCATATCTGCGGCACGGTCCGTTATTTCGACACCGAGCTGGCGGAGAAGGTGTCGGACCGGATGCGCGCCCTCTGCGCCGGGTTCGCCGCGGCGCATGAGGTCGAGATCGACTGCGACATCCGCAACGTCTTCGACGTCCTGATGAACGACGGTGCGCTTTCGGGCGAGATGGTGAAGGCGGCGGCGGAGATCGTCGGTGACGGCGACGCGGTCATCAAGGATCAGGTCGTCATGGGGTCTGAGGATTTCGCCGACATGCTCCGCGTCGTGCCGGGCGCCTATTGCACCGTCGGCCATTCGGGCGATGTACCGCTGCACAATCCCGGCTTCGTGCTGGACGACGACATCCTGCCCGTCGGCGCCAGCCTGATGGCGCGGATGGTGGAGATGCGGGGCGCGGCGTGAGAGAGGTCGAGTATTTTTACTCGGCCCATTCCGCTTACGCCTATCTCGGCTCCAAGCGGCTGTCGGAGATCTGCGCGGCCCATGGCTGCGCGCTGAAGCACTATCCCGTCGCCCTGACCCCGGTGGTGGAGGCGTCGGGCGCGCAGCCATTTCCGCAGCGCAGCCGCACCCATGTCGACTACTATTTTGGGCGGGAGATCGAACGCTGGGCCGAATGGCGGGGCGTGCCGATCATCGACCACCGTCCGACCCATCACGACAACGACTACAGCCGCGCCAACGGCATGATCCTCCGCGCGCCTGATGAAGCTCGGGACGCGCTGGCTCACGCGGTGCTGGAAGCGCACTGGCGCGACGACGCCGACCTCGCCAATCCCGGAACGCTCGTCTCGATCGCGGACGGGATCAGGTTGGATGGCGCGGCGCTCCTGGGGGAGGCGGACAAGCTCTCCACCCGAGACCAGTTGGATGCGAATACGGAGGAGGCGATCCGCCGGGGCGTCCTCGGCTCCCCCTCCTATTTCCTCGACGGCGACATGTTCTACGGGCAGGACCGGCTGGAGATGCTGGAGCGGGCGCTGGAGACGCCCTTCGCAGCCCCAGGCTTCACGAACCCCTAGAGCAAGCTTCCCGCCGCGCTGACGCGGTTGCGCTCGTGGAGCGCCCAGTGCGGGTCCGGCGGGATGCGGAGCAGGCGGTCGATGTCCAGCCTGCGGATGTTGATCTTGCGGCGCGAATTCGGGCTCGCCTTGATGTTCTCGACGTTGGACGAAAGCCAGAGCGCCTTGCGGAACGCCTCCACCGTCTTCCAGCCCTCGCCTAACGCGCGAAGCTCCACAGACCAGCGCGTCACCCACATCGCCGCCGCCGCCGCCACCTGCGGCGCGGCGTAGGAGGTGCCGGAGGGCTCTCCATCCTCCGAATTCGGATCGTCCGCATGGGTCTGGACGATCTGTCCGTTCGCCAGATGCCCGGCGGCCCGATTGATGTTGGCGGCGTAGGCCCAGACGTCGGGCTCGCCGGAGTTCTGGTAGCCCCCGGAGGGATAATGCGTCTCATCCTGCCGGATGCCGCCGACCGCGATCGTGCGTCCGAACCGGGCGGGATAGATGATCTGGTTGATCACCTGACCGGCCGCGCAGACGATGATGATGCCGCGATCATAGGCTTCGTTGATCGCATCCGTCGTCTCCTTCTCCATCCCCGGCCTGCCGCCGACGAAGAGGCGGGCGACCTCGGTCGGCCCGGTGACGCCCGGATTGCCCATCGAAATGGTGAAGACCTTCGGCGGATTGGCGGCGTTCACCGGATCGTTCATCGCATGATCCATCGCCCGCCCGATCAGCCCGGTGCGCGCCTCGCCGAGGAAGACCGGACCGTTGCACACGCGGTAGGGAATGATCTTCGCGCCCGGCGCGGCCCCGCGCAGCTCGCCCTCCCGGTTCGCCAGAATGATGGACAGCGTCTTGACGCCATGATCCGGAAAGTCGGCGAGGGCGCCGTCCGGCACGGTCAGATCGGTGACGGGCGCCGCTCCGTTCGGTCCATCAGGGTCAAAGAAATTCGCACCCCGATCCAGAAGGATGTTGGCGGGCGGCGTCTCCCCCGCATAGCCGAGCGTCGCATGCGGAAAGACCCCGGTGTCGATATGCCCGATGATGGTGTCCGAGGCCTCCAGCAGCCCCTGCGCCTCCCGCCAGGTCGCTTCGCCGAAGGACGGCCCGAGGTCTCGAATGTAGCTGGTCATGCGCGCATCTCCCGTTCAATGGCGCAAGACTACCGCAGATTGGCGGGCGTTGCGCGGATACTTGACGGGCGCATCAGAACCTAAAGATCGACGACGTTCATCCACTCGGCTCCGACGATCCTGTAGCCGTGAGCCTTAGACATATGCCTGATCAGGCGGGGTGCATGAGCCGCTCCCCAGACAATGGCGATGTCTTCCGGTTTTTCGTGTACGGCTTCGTCGAACTTGTGCTCCAGGTTCGCATCCCGCGCATCGTGAATGAAATTGGAGAGACGTTCGCCGAATGTATTCCTCGCCACTTCGATCTCTCGGATTTCATAATCAGTGTCGTCAAGGTTCCGAACGGTAGAGACGAAGTCTTCTTTTGATTTTGCGTGCCGAAATATGAACGCTGCAGATTTCATCATCAATGCAATGGTTAACCGCTTCACCCAAGGCGTTTGTAGAAAGAGACGTCGCGCTTCGTCTGCGGAGAGGTCCGAATTTCTCCAGTGTGGATATTGGGAAGGTCCGATATAATTGCGCTGCAGTGACAGACCTATATCGGATCGAGTGGCGATCTGTTCGTACGCAAGCAATAATCTGATTCCCGCCCCGGCTGGAACGCCTTCGACTAGCACCAACTCATGGCGATCTGCTTCTTTGCCCACGGCCTCGAAAAAGCTGGCGTCCGCGACGTGAAGCATCGGAAAGAGCGTCACTGGTGGCCCGGCATCGGATGTTGCGCTGATCTTCGCCGAACGGATTCCGAAAGCGGTCTTTTCAATGAGTTGGATGCCTGCAAATCCACTTCAGAGATCAAATTCGCAATAGGTCCTATCTGCGGGCGAAGATGGTCAAAAGCAATGAGCAAAAGACCAAAAAGGGCCGCCCCGGCGGGGCGGCCCAGTATGTCCGGCTGAAAGGGAGGAGATCAGCAGGAGTAGTACATCTGGTATTCGACCGGGTGCGGGGTGTGCTCGGTGAGATAGACCTCTTCCCACTTGAGCTCCATGTAGCCCTCGATCTGATCCTGAGAGAACACGCCGCCCGCGGTGAGGAAGTCGCTGTCCGCCTCCAGGCTCTCGAGCGCTTCGCGCAAGCTGCCGCATACCGTCGGGATACCCGCAAGCTCTTCAGGGGGCAGATCGTAGAGATCCTTGTCGGACGACTCGCCCGGATGGATCTTGTTCTTGATGCCGTCGATGCCGGCCATTAGGAGCGCAGAGAAGCAGAGATACGGGTTGGCGGTCGGATCCGGGAACCGGGTCTCGACGCGCTTCGCCTTCGGGCTTTCGGCCCACGGGATGCGCACGGCGCCGGAGCGGTTGCGCGCGGAGTAGGCGAGGAGAACCGGAGCTTCGAAACCCGGGATCAGACGCTTGTAGGAGTTGGTCGACGGGTTGCAGAACGCGTTCAGCGCCTTCGCGTGCTTCAGGACGCCGCCGATGTAGTAAAGCGCCTCTTCCGACAGATCGGCGTACTGGTTGCCGGCGAAGAGCGGCTTGCCGTCTTTCCAGATCGACTGGTTGACGTGCATGCCGGTGCCGTTGTCGCCTGCGATCGGCTTCGGCATGAAGGTCGCCGACTTGCCGTAGGCGTTCGCCACCTGGTGGATGACGTACTTGTACTTCTGCAGCTCGTCCGCCTGATGGGTGAGCGTGCCGAAGACGAGACCGAGCTCATGCTGACACGACGCCACCTCATGGTGATGTTTGTCGACGTTCATCCCGATGTCCTTCATCGTGGAGAGCATCTCGGAGCGCATGTCCTGCGCCGCGTCGATCGGCGGGACCGGGAAGTAGCCGCCCTTCACGCCGGGGCGATGGCCCATGTTGCCCATCTCGAACTCGGCGTCGGTGTTCCAGGAACCGTCGGCCGCGTCGACCTCGTAGGAGACCTTGTTGATCGAGTTGGAGAAGCGGACGTCGTCGAAGACGAAGAACTCGGCTTCCGGCCCCCAGTAGGACGTGTCGCCCACGCCGGAGGATTTCAGATAGGCCTCGGCCTTCTCGGCGGTGCCGCGCGGATCGCGCTCGTAAAGCTCGCCCGTGTCGGGCTCGACGACCGAGCAGTGAACGCAGATCGTCTTCTCGGCGAAGAACGGGTCCATATAGGCCGACGCGACGTCCGGCAGCAGCTTCATGTCGGACTGGTCGATGGACTTCCAACCGGCGATGGAGGAGCCGTCGAACATGAAGCCCTCGGCGAGGAAATCCTCGTCGACCTGGTTCTCCATGACCGTGACGTGCTGCAGCTTGCCGCGCGGGTCGGTGAAGCGGATGTCGACATACGCGATGTCCTCATCCTTGATCTTCTTTACGAGATCGGAAGCGTCGCTCATTTGGTGCTGTCCTTCTTCTTTGGTGATCTTGGTGTTCTGGTCGGATCAGAGCGCTTCCGCGCCCTCTTCTCCGGTGCGGATGCGGATCGCCTGCTCGACGGAGGAGACGAAGATCTTGCCGTCGCCGATCTTGCCGGTCTTGGCCGCGCCGACGATGGCTTCGATGGCGGCGTCCGCCTGGTCGTCGCCGACGATCAGCTCGATCTTCACCTTCGGCAGGAAATCCACGACGTATTCCGCGCCGCGGTAAAGCTCGGTATGCCCTTTCTGGCGCCCGAACCCTTTGGCTTCGATGACGGAGAGGCCCTGGATGCCGATTTCCTGGAGCGCCTCTTTCACTTCGTCGAGCTTGAAGGGTTTGATGATCGCTTCGATCTTTTTCATGCGTTTCTCCCATGCCCGGCTCGACCGGGCTTATCGGCGCAGGGTCCCCCACGCGCGGCTTGACGTAGGGGTGGAAGCATCCGGGTCATGGGTTTTCAATGCGGGCTTGGCGGTGCGGGCCGCTCTTGAGTCGGATTCATGCGATTTTGCCGCTTTTTTGAGCAGAATGCCTGAATCGCGGGCGCGTTAAGGATTAGGCTATGGAACTCCTCACCGCCGCGCAGATGCGGGCGATCGAACGGGCCGCCATCGAGAGCGGCGAGGTCACGGGCCTCGAGCTGATGGAGCGGGCCGGGCGCGGCGTGGTGGACGCGATCTTCGACTGGCGCCCCGAACTCGCCGCCGCGCCGGGCCGGGCGGTGGTTCTCTGCGGGCCGGGGAACAACGGCGGCGACGGGTTCGTCGTGGCGCGCTTGTTGAAAGGGAAGGGGTGGGAGGTCGACGTTTTTCTATATGGCGATGAAGCCAAGCTGCCGCCCGACGCAGCGGAGAATGCGCGGCGGTGGCGGGCGATGGGCGATGTCGCTCCTTTCTCGTCGCTGGCGAAGGCCGAGCGGTTTGATGCGTTGCTCTATGTCGACTCGCTTTTCGGGGGCGGTCTCTCCCGACAACTCCCCGACGACCTTCGCGCCGCGCGTCCGTATCTCTCGCCGGAGGTCGCAGAGCGGACGATTGCGGTCGATGCGCCGTCTGGGTTGTGTCTCGACAGCGGTCGCGTTTTGGGGTTCGCGCTCCCAGCTGGGGCGACCTGCACTTTCCAACGGGAGCGGCGCGGTCATCGCCTCGCCGAGGGGCCGGGGCTTTGCGGCGCTCTCTTCGTCAAAGATATCGGACTTGAAAGCCGGTTTGCGGAACTCGCGCTTGTCGAGGCGTTAAGGGAGGCGCCTGTCCGTCGCGCTCACCCTCGGACAGTAAAAATAGCGAAAACGACGCTCGCCCACAAATACGCCTACGGCCATGCGCTCATCCCAGCCGGAGGCGTTGGAAAGGGCGGCGCGGCGCGGCTGGCCGCTCGCGGCGCGCTGAGGGTCGGCGCTGGCCTCGTCACCATAGGCGCGCCGACCGAAGCGATCCCGGAGAACGCAGCGCGCCTGGATGCGATCATGCTGCGGCCCATCGATGGCGCCGGTGGTCTGCGGAAAGCGCTGACGGACAAGCGCCTGAACGCCGTAGTTTTGGGGCCGGGTCTGGGCGTCGGCCCAGCGACGCGGTCGCTCGTCGAAGCTGCGCTTTCCGGCGAGGGCAGGGGTGTCGTCCTGGACGCCGACGCCCTCACGTCGTTTGAGGCGGCGCCGCTGGATTTGTTTGCAATGACAGGGGGTTCGCACGCGGTGCTCACACCGCATGGCGGCGAGTTCGCGCGCCTCTTCCCAGACATCGCAGCGAAACTGGCTGCGGTTCCGACAAGCGGCCCCGCTTATTCCAAAGTCGACGCGACGCGCGAGGCGGCGGCGCGGGCGGGCTGCGTGGTCCTCTTCAAAGGACCGGACACCGTAGTCGCGTCGCCCGACGGCGCCGCATCAGTCGTCTCCGCCCACTACGAGCGCGCCTGTCCGTGGCTGGCGACGGCGGGGGCGGGCGACGTGCTTGCGGGAATGATCGGCGGGCTGCTCGCCCGCGGTTTCGCGCCGAAAGCCGCGGCGGAGACAGCGGCATGGCTTCATCAGGAGGCCGCCCGCCGCTTCGGTCCCGGCCTGATCGCCGAGGATCTGCCTGAGCAGCTCCCCGGCGTATTCAGAGACCTCGGCCTTTAGCCCAGTTTCGGCAAGAACGCCGGCGTCCGGGAAGCGTAGTCTCGGAAAGCGGGCTTCGACTTTTTCAGGTGCCCGCCGGTGATCCCGGCGCCCGAGACCTTGGTCAGCAGCACGGTCAGCGTGATCGGCGCAAAGACCGTCCACCAGGCGCCGGCCTCGGCGGCGATCAGCCAGACGCCCCACCAGAAGATCATCTCGCCAGTGTAGTTCGGGTGGCGCATGTAACGGCGAAGGCCCGTGTCGAGGAGGTCGCCGGGTTCGGCGGTCTTCTTGAACTCGTCCAGCTCAGCGTCGGCCTTCGCCTCCAGCGCGAGACCAAAGACCGCGAGCGCGGCGCCGACCCAGCCGACGATAGCGATGGGGGAGGCGGCGGCGGCGACGCCCGCCATCGCGGGAAAGACGACGACCCATTGCAAGACGCCTTGCAGCAGGAAGACGATGAAAAAGCTCTTCCACCAGAAGCTCTCGCCCCAGCTTCGGCGCATATCGACGTAGCGATTATCCTCGGCCCCATGCCGGACGCGTCGGCGCAGAAGCACGAAGCCGAGCCTGAGCGCCCAGACGCCCACCAGCGCGAGGAGGAGCGAGGCCCGCGCCCCCTCCGATCCCGCCATGAACCAGGCGACCGCCGCCGCCCCGAGGAAGCCCGGCCCCCACCAGGCGTCGACGATGCTGACGTCCCGCAGTGCGACGCTCAGCGGCCAGAGCGCGATGAAGACGCCGAGGCTCAACGCGAGAGCCATGAGATAGAATTCGGGCAAGGCGATCTCCGAAGGCAACTGGTTTCGAGAGCGGATACGTCAGACGCGTCGATTCGGTTCAATTGGCCTCAAAGCCCGCTTATTTCAAAGCTGTGGATAACTTGTGGGGAAGTATTATCGGGCAGAATCACCCAATGAAGGCGGGAACGGGGCGCGCGCCCTCTTTTCGCCTTCTAAAACATTGCGATTTCGTGTTTAATGCCACCTGAGGCAGTTGATGGAGCGGACGTTCGACCATAAAAGCCGTGGGGTGTCATTGGCGACCGGTTCGGACATGGAGATGAGTGTGGCGCCTGTGTTGAGAGGCTTCGATTCCTACGAGCTGAAGCTCGGCGACGAGCTCAGAGGAGAGCGCGCGTCGAAAGGCAAAACCCTTCTCGACGTCCAGCGCGACCTGCGCATTCGCGCCGAATACATCGACGCCATCGAAAACGCCGACGCCAGCGCTTTCCCTTTCTCAGGTTTCGCCGCCGGCTACGTCCGCAGCTACGCCCGTTACCTCGACCTCGACGCGGACGACATCTACCGCCGGTTCTGCGATGAAAGCGGGTTCCAAGGCGCGGAGTCCGGCGCTTCGGTGGAGCCGAACTTCTCCGGCGCGGGCGACAAGGCGTCCGCCACCGCTACGCCGCTGGTCGGCGCGATCGGCGCGCCCTCCCAGATCCAGACGAAATTCCTGCCCTCCGCGACGGACGATCGGCGGATGGAGATCGGCGCGAGCTTGCGCGGCCTCGCCTCCATCGGCGTCCTCTGCGCGCTGGTGGTCGGCATCGGCTACGGCGGCTGGACCGTACTTCAGAACATTCAGCGCGTAGGCTTCGCGCCGCTGCCGACAGCGCCCGCCGTGCAGGTCTCCGCCCCCGACTTCCTGTCGCCGACGCAGGTCGCCGCGGCGGAAAGTCCGGCGACGAACGCCGACGACGCGCCGCGGGCGACGCTGGCCGCGCTCTACGCTTTTCAGGAAACGCCCCTCGCGACGGTGGAGCCGCGCGACGGCCCTATCGCGTCGATTAATCCCGCGACCGCGGGCATCTACGCGCCGCCGGACGTCGGCGCCGCGCCGGAGATCGACCTGACGGAAACGCCTACGCCGCTCGGCGGGGTCGACGCCTCCATCATCCGCGCGATGCAGGATGAGGAGCGCCGCGCAGAAGAGGCGGCGCAGCTCGCCGCCAACGGCGTCTCGGTCTTCGCCAAGGAGGAGGCCTGGGTGCGCGTGCGCGACGGCGACGACGACATCCTCTTCACCGGCATTCTCGCGCCGGGCGAACGCTTTACGCTCCCCGCCGATGCGGCGGACGCGCAACTGCGCGCCGGCAACGCGGGCGCTGTCTACATCGTGCTCGGATCGCAGCCCTTCGGCCCGCTCGGCGACGGCCCGGAGGTCGCCAAGGGCGTCGCGCTGGCGCCTGAGGCGGTGCGCGCGGCCTATCCGCTAGCGGCCAATGTCGCCGTCAACGACGCCGTCGTCGACGAAGAGCCGGAAACGCTCGGTCGCCGGGCCGACGCCGTCAGCTCCGACGTGAGCGCCATCGCCCTCAGCGACTGATCCCGCCCGATGCGGCGGCGCGGCGCGATGGACAGCGGCCGCCTTGTTTCTTAGGTTCTCGGCAGCCGTCCCGCAGACGAAAACCAAAAGGACCCGAGCATGAGCATCCGCCCCTGGCGCGAAGTCGAACGGCGCAAGTCACGGAAAATCCGGGTCGGTTCGGTGGAGGTCGGCGGCGACGCCCCGATTTCCGTGCAGACGATGACCAACACGATCACGTCGGACGCCAAGGCGACCATCGAACAGGTGCTCGCCTGCGCCGAAGCCGGCGCCGACATCGTCCGCGTCTCCTGCCCGGACGAAGCCAGCACGCGCGCCTTCAAGGAGATCGCGCGCGAAAGCCCGGTGCCGCTCGTCGCCGACATTCACTTCCACTACAAACGCGCCATCGAAGCGGCGGAGGCGGGGGCGGCCTGCCTTCGGATCAATCCGGGCAACATCGGCTCCGAAGATCGGGTGAAGGAGGTCGTGAAGGCCGCGAAGGACCACGGCTGCGCAATCCGCATCGGCGTGAACGCGGGGTCGCTCGAAAAGCACCTTCTGGAGAAATACGGCGAGCCTTGCCCGGAGGCGATGGTCGAGAGCGGCCTCGAGCATATCCGCATCCTCGAAGAGAACGACTTTCGCGAATACAAGATCAGCGTGAAGGCCTCCGACGTCTTCCTCTCCGCCGCCGCCTATCAGGGGCTGGCGGACGCAACCGACGCGCCGCTGCATTTGGGGATCACGGAGGCGGGCGGGTTCGTCTCCGGCTCCGTCAAATCCGCCATAGGGCTCGGCAATCTTCTCTGGATGGGGATCGGCGACACGCTCCGCGTCTCCCTCTCCGCCGATCCGGTGGAGGAGGTGAAGATCGGCTTCGAGATCCTGAAGGCGCTCGGCCTCCGCCATCGGGGCGTCAACATCATCTCCTGCCCGTCCTGCGCGCGGCAGGGCTTCGATGTGATCAAGACCGTCGGCGTCCTCGAAAAGCGGCTGGAGCATATCAAGACGCCGATGTCGCTTTCCATCATCGGCTGCGTGGTGAACGGGCCGGGAGAGGCGCTGATGACCGATGTCGGCTTCACCGGCGGCGGGGCGGGGTCGGGCATGGTCTACATGGCCGGCAAGCAGGATCACAAGATCGGCAATGACGCGATGGTCGACCATATCGTCGAACTGGTCGAGAAACGCGCCGCCGAGATCGACGCCGAAACCGCGGCGGAGGCTCAGGCCGCGACCGCGGCCGAATAACCGGCGAGGGAAAGGTGCGCAAAGTGCTACTTTGGATCATCGCGGCGCTGGTCGTCGTTTTCATCGCCTTCGCCGTGTTCGTGCGGGTCTCCGGCGGCGATCAGGCCTTCCATTTCGATCCCGCGAAGGCCGAAGAGCGCGGCAAGCAGAACGACTACATCGTCTCACCGTCAGGGGAGGGGGTGGATATGGCGTCCCCCGTCTTCGCGATGACGCCGGATGCGCTGATGGCGCGGTTCGGAGAGGTCGCGCTGGCGGCGCCGAAGACGGTGCTGGTGGCGGAGAGCGACGGCTACGCGACCTATGTCCAGCGCTCCAAACTGATCGCCTATCCCGACTATATCTCCGTCCGCGCGGTGGAGGTCGACGGTGGATCGGCGCTCTACGTCTACAGCCGCTCCCGCTACGGCAGGAGCGATCTGGGCGTTAACGAAAAGCGGATTTCAGCCTGGCTGAAGAAAATCTGAGTCAGGGCTCGCCTCACTCATATTAATGGGGTCGCAGCCGTCCTTGACCTCGCGCCACGCCGTGTTGTTCAGCGACATGCCGCAGCGCGCCGTGAAGGTGCGGCTGCCGACGGTCAGGCAGCTCATCTGCCCAACCGGGACCTTGACGCCCCGGTTCGTGCAGTAGCAATCGGGATAGGAATGACCCTCCTTCGCCTTCGGAGGAACGAAGGTCGGGTCGGCGGAGGCTTGCGGAGCGACCAAGGCGGCGAGCGCGAGCCCAGCGGCGAAAATCACGTGTTTCATGAGCGCGAGCATAGCACTCAACGCCGATGACCGCAGTAGAATTTCTGGCGAGCCTGCTGACGAGAATTGTCGCGTCGCCGTAGGATTTTCCCGCGGAAACGAAAGGAGTCGCCTATGATGGAGCTGAGGACCTTTCCCGCGGGGTTCGGAGAGCCGAGCTACAGCCCGTTTTGCGTAAAGGGTATGTGCCTTCTCGCGCTCTCCTGTATGGACTGGCGGCCGACGTTCGTCGACGACCCGAGCAAGGAGCCGAAAGGCAAGCTGCCGGTGCTCGTCGACGGCGACCAGACCATCGCCGACAGCGCGGCGATCCGGGCGCATCTGGAGGCTCGGTCAGGCCGTGACTTCGACGAGGGCCTGAGCGACGCGGAGCGGGCGGCGGCCCATGCGCTCATCCGGATGGCTGAAGGGGAGCTCTATTTCCAGTTGCTGCGCGATCGCTGGATCGGCGATGACGCCTGGGCGGCGACGAAACGGTCGGGAGCGTTCGACGGTCTGCCGCCGATCATCCGCACCCTTGTCCCGCCGATCGTCCGGCGCAAGATCCGTCGCGATCTGGCGGGGCAGGGGATGCTCGGCTTCAGCGAAGAGGAAGTCGCGGATCGCGCCATGACGGATTTCCGCGCGATCGCCGCGACGCTTGGCGACAAGCCGTTTTTGTTCGGAGACGCGCCGACCAGCGCGGACGCTTCCGTGGGATCGATGGTGAACGGCCTTCTCGCCTCCAGGGTGGAGACGCCGCTGAGAGGTCGCCTCGCCAGCGTTACGGCGCTTGCGGAATACGGCGCGCGGGTTCGGGCGGCGCTCTATCCAGCGCAATGACGGGCGAGGTCGAAGAAGCGCTCGCGGCGCTGGGTGCGCCCGCGCTTCTTACCGCGCGGGACGTCATCGCGGAGGAAGCCGCCGCGATCGCGCCTGATCGCGAACTCGTCGCGTCGCTGAAATGGGGCCAGCCGTCCTTCGCCCTGTCGCCAAAGCGCGGCACGCCGATCCGCCTCGGCCTCCAGGACGGTCGCCCGGCGGTCTTCGTCCATTGCGGCACGACGCTGGTGGAGGACTGGCGCCACCGGCAGGGCGAAGCGGCGGAGACGGCGGGCAACCGCTGCGTCTTCATCGATGGTAACGACATGGAGGCGTTGCGCGCGTTCGTTCGCATGGCGCTGACCTACGGGCGCGCTTGACCGCATCGGGCGGGGGCGCGAAGAGTGCGCCCATGATCGCCCGCGAGAAAATCCAGCAGATCGTCCAGCGTTTCGGATTTCTCGAAGCGAAGCTCTCCGGCGGCGCCGCGCCGGACGAGTTGGCGACGCTCTCCAAGGAATATTCCGACCTCAAGCCGGTGGCGGAGGAGGCGCTGAGCTATCTCACCCTCCTCGACGATCTGAAGGCGGCGGAGGCGATGCTGGACGACGCCGAGATGGCGGAGCTGGCGCGCGAGGAAATCGCTGCGCTGGAGGCTGAAAAGCCCGCGCTGGAAGAGAAGATGCGCCTCGCGCTCATCCCGAAGGACGCGGCGGACGCGCGTCCGGCGATCCTTGAGATCAGGCCGGGGACGGGCGGCGACGAGGCCGCGCTTTTCGCCGGCGACCTCTGGAAAATGTACGTCCGCTTCGCCGAGGCGCGCGGCTGGAAGACCGAAGTGACGGAGCAGGCACTGACCGAGCTCGGCGGCGTGAAGGAGCTGACCGCCTCGATCAAAGGCGAGGGCGTCTTCGCCGCTCTGAAGTTCGAGAGCGGCGTCCACCGCGTCCAGCGCGTGCCGGAGACGGAGAGCGGCGGGCGCATCCACACCTCCGCCGCCACCGTCGCGGTGCTGCCGGAGGCCGCCGAGATCGACATCGACATCCTGGACGGCGACATCCGCATCGACACGATGCGGGCCTCCGGCGCCGGCGGGCAGCATGTGAACACGACGGATTCGGCGGTGCGCATCACCCACATTCCGACGGGGATCGTCGTCACGTCGTCGGAAAAATCCCAGCACCAGAACCGCGCCCGCGCGATGGAGGTGCTGCGCGCCCGGCTCTATGACGAGCAGCGCCGCGCCGCCGACGCCGAACGAGCTGCGGACCGGCGGAGCCAGGTCGGCTCCGGCGACCGTTCGGAAAGGATTCGCACCTATAACTTCCCGCAAGGACGGGTCACCGACCACCGGATCGGCCTGACGCTCTACAAACTGGATCAGGTGATGCAGGGAGACCTCGGGGAATTCGTCGATGCGCTCACCGCCGCCGATCAGGCCGCGAAACTGGCGGAGATGGAGCCGTGAGCGAGACCTACGGCGCCGCCATCGCCGCCGCCGCCGCCATGCTGGCGGATGCGGGCGTGCCTTCGGCTGAGCGGGATGCGGAGCTTCTGATGCGCTGGGCCGCCAAGGCGACGCCCGAAGCGTTCTCGCTGATGCGGGGAGAGGTCGTCGCCCCCGAAGCGACGCCGCGGTTCGAGGCGGCGGTGGCGCAGCGCATGTCGCGGGAGCCCGTCTCCCACATCACCGGCGAGCGGCTTTTCTGGGGGCGGACTTTCAAGGTGACGCCGGACGTGCTCGACCCGCGGCCCGAAAGCGAGACGATGATCGCGGCGGCGCTCGACGGTCCGGGCCCGGAGCGGGTTCTCGACCTCGGCGTCGGATCGGGCTGCCTTCTAGGCACCGTCCTCGCCGAGCGGCCGGAGGCGAGCGGCCTCGGCCTAGACGCCTCGCGCAAGGCGCTCAGGATCGCGGACGAGAACATCAAGGCGCTCGGGCTCGGCGATCGCGCGACGCTCCGGATGGGCGACTGGGTCGACGGGCTGGAGGAGGGGTTCAACCTCATCCTCTGCAACCCCCCTTACATCGCGGAGGAGGAGGTCGCGAGCCTCGCCCCCGAAGTGCGCGAGCATGAGCCGCGCCTCGCGCTGACCCCCGGCGGCGACGGCATGGATCCCTATCGCCGGATCGCGCCGGAGCTGGCGTTTTGCCTGCGCCGCAAAGGCCGCGCGCTGTTCGAGATCGGACCGACGCAGGCGGAGGGAGTGAGCGCCATCTTCGCCTCCTTCGGCTGGCCCGACCCGATCGTCCACAAGGATATGGACGGGCGGGATCGCTGCCTTGAGTTCAGACGTAAGTAACCCCTTTGCGACTATTCTTCGGCGAAGGCTTGCCCCAACAAACGCGCGGCGTTACGGTGCGATCAGCCCAGCCGAATTACGCCGACCTGCGATCCGGCGACGGGCTTGCTGATCCAGCATTGAGAGAGGGCGATCCTGCGGTGAGGGCCGCGTCAGGATCGAAACGCGCCGATAGGGCGCTCACATGACCAGACACAACTGAGACCACTATGAGATCTTCGCAGAAATCCGGTCGCTCTCGCGGCAAGGGCAATCGCGGCAAGTCGCAGGGGCACTCGCCGAACCGCGTCTACGAGAGCGCGGGGCCAGAGGGGAAAGTGCGCGGCACCCCGCAGCAGATCATCGACAAGTATCTCGCGCTGGCGCGGGACGCGCAGCTCTCGGGCGACCGCGTCGGGTCGGAGAACTTTCTCCAGCACGCCGAGCACTACGCCCGCATCCTGATCACCGCGCAGGAAGCGGCCGCCGAGCGGCGCGACCAGAACCAGCCGAACCAGGGCGGCGGGCAGCAGACGCAGCCGCCGCAAGATGCGCAGCCCGCCGTGCAGCCCGCCGTTCCGGTCGACGCCCCGCCGGCGGCGGAAGCGGCCGAACAGCCGTCGAGCGACGGCCTCGGCGCCATCGACGCGGCGCAGGCGCAGCCGGACATCGTCGAGACGCCGGAGAGCAAAGGCCCGCAGCCCAAACCGCGCACGCGCCGCCCGCGTCCGAAACCGGCGGCCGAAAGCGACGCGCCCGCGGCGGAGGACACCCCGCCGCCGCCCGTCGAAGCGGCTGAGTAGACGCCTGAGCCACAGGCGCGAAGGCCAACGGGACGTTTTGAAAGGCGCCCGTTCTTCGGGCGCCTTTTGCGTTCGCCATCCCGCATGGCGCTCCAAGACTTCTCGGGAAACCGCATAGAGCCGTCGCCGCCCATCGCGCCGCCCCGCCGTGGCGGGCGCTTACCAACTGGTAAGTCCGTATGGTGACAGTCGGCTAAGCGAGGCGGCCGTCCGCTATGCGCGCAGGGCCGAAAAGAGAAGGGCCGTGCTGGCGTCAGCTCGGCCCTCTCATTCGCTACGGTCTCTTCGCGTGGCCGGATCAGCCGGGATAGGCGACCACGTCCTGACGCTGCTCGCCAAGCCCCTGAACGCCGACCCGCATCACGTCGCCCGCCTTCAGGAACCGTTTCGGATCCATGCCGAGGCCGACGCCCTCCGGCGTGCCGGTGGCGATCACGTCGCCGGGCTGCAGCGCCATGAAGCGCGACATGTAGGAGATGATCTCGGCGACCGAGAAGATCATGTCGTTTGTGTTCGACGACTGCATCATCTCGCCGGAGACCTCGCACCAGATGTCGAGCGTCTGCGGGTCCGGAACCTCATCCGCCGTGACCAGCCACGGGCCGGTCGGGCCGAAGGTCGGGGCGGACTTGCCCTTGATCCACTGACCGCCGCGATGCGCCTGGAAGTGGCGCTCCGAGACGTCGTTGATCACGCAGTAGCCCGCGACGACGGAGAGCGCTTCGGCCTCCGACACATGCTCCACATGGGCGCCGATGACGACGCCGAGCTCTGCTTCCCAATCGCCCATGGTGCAGTCCTTGGGCAGGATCACCTTGTCGTTCGGCGCGTTCAGCGCGGAGGAGGCTTTGGAGAAGAGGATCGGCTCCTTCGGCGGCTCGGCCCCGGTCTCGCGCGCGTGCTTGGCGTAGTTCAGGCCGACGCAGAAGAAGTTCGGCGTGGTCGCGACGCAGGAGCCGATGCGCGGGCTCCCCTCCACCAGAGGCAGGGAGGCGACGTCGACGCCGCGCAGCTTATCCAGCGCCTCCAGCGAGACGGTAGCGCCCGCATAGTCGCCGGTGACGCCGCTCGCATCGCGGATGGCGCCGTCCGCGTCCAGAATGCCCGGTTTCTCCGCGCCCTTGTCGCCGAACCTGATGAGTTTCATGGATCTAACCTCCCTCTTTGTCATCCGCTCGATAGCGGCTGGCGGCGGCGCCCACAAGCGGCCAGAGCGCGTGGCGATATCGGCTTAGGAAGAATCAGACTGCGTGATATCGTTTCGTCGGATTGAGGGCGAATTCGGAGGAAACCCATGTTGAAAGCAATGGCGGGCGCTTGCGCGCTGGCGTTGGCGGCGGGGGCCGCTCAGGCCGACACATTGAAGCTCTATGACGAGACGGGCGGCGAGCTCGCGGTGAACACGGCCGATATTTCAGGCTGTAAGATGGTCTTCGACAGCCAGGGCAACGCTTTCGAGTTCTGCCGCCTGGAGAAGATCGAGCTGCGTCCCGAAGCCTCCACCCGCATGCGTCCCGGCGCGGCGAAAGGGCCGGCGCGCGACAGCGTCATCTACGCCAAACACGCAGCGGACCCGACGAACCGCTGATTTTCCCTTAACGGCTCATTGACTTGGCGCACCGGGGATTACCTTTCCCGGCCATGACATCTGATCCGACCACCATCGTCTGGCTCAGGCGGGACCTTCGCCTTCGCGACAACCTGGCGCTGGACGCCGCGCTGGGCGGACCGGTGATCCCCGTCTTCATTCTCGACGACGTCATCGACGCCCAGCTTGGGGCGGCGGCGCGGCTGCGATTGAAACTCTCGCTCGAAGCGCTCTCGAAGGATTTCGCGGCGAAAGGGATCAAGCTCGTCCTGCGTAGGGGCGATGCGCTCGAGATCCTTCGGGCGCTGGCGTCCGAGACGGGCGCGCGGCGCGTGACGTGGACGCGGCTGACGGACGGCCCCTCCATCGAGCGCGACAAGAAGATCAAAGCGTCTCTCAAGGACGACGGTCTGGAGGTGGAGAGCTTCGGCGGCTTCACCCTCCTTGATCCCTGGCGAGTGCGAACGGGGCAGGACACCCAGTTCAAGGTTTTTACGCCCTTCTCCAAGGCGCTGATGCAGCATGACATTCCCGAACCGGCGCAGCGCCCGTCCCATCTGGCGGCTTACGACGGCGACGTCGCTTCGGATGACCTGAACGACTGGCGGCTGGAGGCGGCCATGGGCCCGGCCGCCGACGCGCTGGCCAAGCAGATCGCGGCGGGCGAGGACGCCGCGCGCGACCGTCTCGACGCATGGCTGGACGAACGCGGCGCGCGGTATGACGACGACCGCAATCGCCTCGACAAGCCGGAGGCCGGAACGCGCCTTTCCGAGTACCTCGCGCTCGGTGAGATTTCGCCCCGTTCGGTTTGGGCGGCTATGGACCGCGCCGACGGCGACGCGGGGGTCGAGGCGGCGCGGCGTCAGCTGATCTGGCGCGATTTCGCCCATATGCTCCTCTTCCACGATCCGGACATGGAGACGGAGAACTGGCGGCGCGAATGGTCCGCCTTCCCCTGGCGCGAAGACAACGAAGACGCCGAACGCTGGCGGCGCGGGGAGACGGGCGTCGAAGTCGTCGACGCCGCGATGCGGGAGATGTACGTCACGGGGCGGATGCATAATCGCGCGCGCATGCTCACGGCCTCCTACCTCACCAAGCACCTGATGACCCACTGGCGGGTGGGCGAGGCGTGGTTCCGCGAGACGCTGATCGACTGGGATCCGGCCAATAACGCCATGGGCTGGCAATGGGTGGCGGGCTGCGGGCCGGACGCCGCGCCCTTCTTCCGTATCTTCAACCCAGAGACGCAGGGCGAGAAGTTCGACCCGTTCGGCGCTTACCGGAAAAACTGGATTAGGGGCGAAGGCGCTGAAACCTTCGCGGCGATGCGGCCGAAAAGCCACCAGAGAAACGCTTCGGCGAGACCTCGACCGCTGGTTGAGTTGTCGGAGGGGCGAAAACGCGCACTGGAAGCCTGGAAAGAGATGCGCGAAAAGGGCGAAGCGGTGTAAACTGTAATAGACAGTTTCGAGGAGAGCAGTTTTGAAAATCGCAGTAGTGGGCTCCGGCGCCGCTGGTCTCAGCGCAGCGCTCGCGTTGTCGGACAGCCACGAGGTTCTCCTCTTCGAAAAGGACGACCGCTTCGGCGGGCACGCGAACACCGTGGACGTCGATACGGCGGACGGGAAGATCGCGGTCGACACCGGGTTTATCGTCTACAACGATCAGAATTATCCGAACCTCGCCTCCATGTTCGATCATCTCGGCGTGCCGACGAAATGGTCGGACATGTCTTTCGGCTTCTCGTTGAACGACGGGCGGTTCGAATACGCCTGCGACAGCCTCGACAAGATTTTCGCGCAGCGCCGCAACGCGTTGAACCCGCAGTTTCTCAATACGTTCCGGGACGTGTTGCGCTTCGTGAAGATCGCGCCGCGCGATCTCGCCTCCGGCGCGCTCTCAGGTCTGACGCTCGGCGAATGGCTGGATGAGCGGCGCTTCGGGCGCTGGTTCCGCGAGCGGTTCCTCTTGCCGATGGGCGGCGCGATCTGGTCGACGCCGACCGAGCGGATGATGGAGTTTCCGGCGGCTAACTTCGTCAGCTTCTTCTCCAATCACGACCTCTTCACCGGCCTCGCGGCGGCGATGCAGTGGCGCACAGTGGATGGCGGTAGCCGCGAGTACGTCTCCCGCATCCTCGACATCCTGTCGAACAGGGCGCGCAAGGGCGTCGGCGTGAAGTGGGCGCGGCGGATCGAGGGCGGGGTCGAGCTGAGCTTCGAGGACGGCTCCACCGGCGTCTTCGACCACGTTGTCTTCGCGGGGCACGCGCCCCAAACCTACGCCCTGATGACCGATCTGGATAAGGAGGAGCGCTCGATCCTCTCCGCCTTCCAGACGACGAAGAACCGCGCGATCCTGCACCGCGATCCGGCGCTGATGCCCAAGCGCCGCAAGGTCTGGTCCTCCTGGTCGATGATCTCGGGAGGGGAGGCGAAGGCGGCGGGCCGGCCGGTATCGCTCAGCTATTGGATGAACCGCCTGCAGTCCCTGCCGACAAGCGAAGACATCATCGTCACGCTGAACGCGCACCGCGAACCCGCGCCGGAGCTGAAAATCGCGGAGTTTAACTACGCGCATCCGCTCTATGATGAGGCGGCCTTCGCCTCCCAGGCGCGGATGGACGACATTCAGGGCAGGGGCGGCTACTGGTACGCTGGCGCCTGGCTCGGCTGGGGCTTCCATGAGGATGCTGCGAAATCCGGCCTCCGCGTGGCTGAAGCGCTGGACGCGCGGCCCGATTGGGCGAAGGATCTCGGCCCTGCGCTGAAACGGGAATACGAACTGGCTGCGGAATGACGGAAACGGGCGAACATCGGCTCTATGTCGGGGAGGTGATGCACATGCGCCTCCGCCCGTTTCACCACCAGTTCCGCTACCGCGTCTTCACCGCGTTTCTCGATATCGATCGGTTGGAGAGCGCTGCGAGCCGCCTGCTGAAGATCGACCGCTTCGGCGTTTTCTCTTTCATGCGCAAGGATCACGGGCCCCGCGACGGCGGCGCGCTTCGTCCGTGGGTGGAGCGCCGCCTCGCCGATGCGGGCCTACCGCCGCCCGCGCGGATCATGCTTCTCTCCATGCCGCGCTTTATGGGGTACGCCTTCAATCCGTTATCCGTTTTCTTTGGATACGATGCGAATGGGCGGCTGGAGAGTATTGTTTATGAAGTGAAAAATACGTTCGGTGATCAAATCCCATATGCGGTTGACGCGCGGGACGTAACGGGGGCGGCGATGCATGAGCATCCGAAAGAGATGTTCGTCTCCCCCTTCATCGAGATGAACCAGATCTATCGCTTCACCACGACCGCCCCGGATGAGCGAATGGCGATCCGGATCAAGCAGGGCGATGGGACGGAGGGCGGCGACTGGCTCATCGCGACGCAAAACGGCACGCGGCGAACCCTTTCCGACCGGTCGCTGGCGGGGCTCGCCTTCACTCATCCGCTGGCCGCGCTGAAGGTGATCGTCGCGATCCACTGGCAGGCGCTCCGCCTCTGGTTGAAGGGCGCGACCTTCCTCGGCCATCCCGGCGACGAGAACGTTTTCCAGCCCGCTGAACGGCGCCTGACGCCGGGTGAATAGGGGCTGCGAAAGCCCTGTTAACACTTGATTTCACCTTAACTTCACATTCAGACTCCGCCTTGGGACGACAAGGGTTGAGGGAGCCGCCCGCATGGCGACGCAGACAGAACAAACGCCGCGCTACTTCACCGCCGTTTTGGCGATCATCAAGGGTCTTCGGGTCGGGTCGATGACCTTCGTTTTGCCGGACGGGCGGCGGTTCGAAACCAAGGGCAAGACGCCTGGGCCGAGCGGCGAGATCCACGTCCGCAACAACGATCTCTTCGGGCGGATCATCCGCGATGGCGAACTCGGCTTCTCCGAAGCCTATATGGACGGCTGGTGGGACACGCCGGATCTCCACTCGCTGATGGACGTCATCCTGATCAACAACGACAATGTCGGCACCGGATTTCCAGGTCAGTTCCTCGTGCGCGCTTATGAGCGGTTCCGCCACTGGATGAACCGCAATTCCAAGACCGGATCGCGCAAGAACATCTCCCACCACTATGATCTCGGGAACGAGTTCTACGGGAAGTGGCTGGACGAGACGATGACCTATTCATCCGCGCTCTTCCGCTCGAACAACGAGACGCTGGAGGAGGCGCAGGTCAACAAATACGCCTCCATCATCGACCGCATGGGCGCAGGCGAGGGCGATCATGTGCTGGAGGTCGGCTGCGGCTGGGGCGGCTTCGCCGAATACGCCGCGGGCGTGCGCGGCGCGAAGGTGACCGGGATCACGATCAGCCGGGAGCAGCACGATTTCGCGAAAGAGCGGATGTTCAAACAGGGCCTTAATGAGAAGGTCGACATCGTCATGCGCGACTACCGCGACGAAGACGGACGCTATGACGGCATCGCCTCTATCGAAATGTTCGAAGCGGTGGGGGAGAAATACTGGCCGGGCTATTTCAATATGGTCCGCGAGCGGTTGAAACCGGGGGCGGTGGCCTCGCTCCAGATCATCACGATCGCCGACGAGTGGTTCCCGAATTACCGCAAGTCGGTGGACTTCATTCAAAAATACATCTTCCCGGGCGGCATGCTGCCGTCGCCGACGGTTCTTCGCGCTCAGGTGAAGGAAGCGGGCCTCGATTTCAAAGGCTCCATCGAGTTCGGGAAGAGCTATTCCGACACGCTTCGCGAATGGAGCGTGGATTTCAACGCGCGCTGGGACGAGATCCAGCCGCTGGGTTTCGACGACCGCTTCCGGCGGATGTGGAATTTCTATCTGGCCAGTTGCGCCGCGACGTTCCTCGCCGGCACGACGGACGTGACCCAGGTCGCGATACAGCGCCCGGCATGACGCGCTGATGGTCAAGCCGTCGCTCTATTCCGGCAATACAGCCGAAAACAGTCGGATGACTGGAGGTCGCCTCGCGGCGGCCTTTTTCATGATGCTCGCCATGATCGGAACGATGGTCACGTTCCTCGACGATGCGGGCTATGAGTTCACCGACTGGCCGCGGCCCATTATCGCGGCGGCGGTGATCGGTATCATGGCGGGGTGGAGCCAGCTCGGCCGTAATCTCGGGCGCGATTTCATGCTGTCCGGCATGTTCGGGGTGGGCGCGGGCCTGATCGGCCTTACCTTTTTCGCCATGGTCTATGGGTTTCGCAGCGCGTGGATCACCCATTTCGCGGTCGGCTTCACGGCGGCGATCGACGTTGTGGCGCATATTCTCGATCAGGGCATCAAAGTGATCCAGACCTTCCTCGCATCGACCCGCACGATCCTGGCCCTCGGCATGGGGGCGCTCTGCGCCGGCATCATCTCGGAATATTTCAACCGGATCTGGAAGTGAGCCTCCGCCGCAACGCGGCCTACGCCGCGCCCGCGCTGCCGCTGGCGGCGCTCTATTTCCCCATCTACGTCTATCTCGCGCAGTTCTATGCGGCCGACCGGGACGTGAGCCTCGCGGCGCTGGGGATCCTGTTTATCGCGGTCCGCCTGGTGGATGCGTTCTCCGATCCGCTGATGGGCTATGTCTCCGACCGGTTCGAGACGAGGTTCGGGCGGCGCAAGATCTGGATCGCCCTCTCCGTCCCGCTGATCGCGCTTTCCTGCTGGATGGTCATGGTCCCGCCCGCCGACGCCGGGTTCGGCCATGTGGCGCTCTGGCTGACGATGCTGACGCTGAGCTGGACGGTGGCGCTCACCCCCTATTTCGCCTGGGGGGCCGAGCTGTCGGGCGACTATGGCGAGCGGGCCGCGATCACCGGCTGGCGGGAGGGCGTGACGCTGGTCGGCACCATCGTCGCGGTCATCCTCTACGTCAGCGCGGACGGGGCGGAGGCGGGGATGAAGAACATCGCGCTCTTCGTCGTCATTCTGGGGCCGATCACGGCGGCAATCGCGCTCTGGGGGGCGCCGGAGCCGCGGAACTTCTCCCGCGAGCGGACGCCGATCTTCGCCGGACTTAAAGCGATCTTCGCGAACCGCTATTTCACGCGCCTCCTGACCGCTTACTTCATCAACGGGCTCGCCAACGCGCTGCCCGCCAGCCTTTTCCTGTTCTTCATCGGCGATCTTCTCGGCGCGCCGGATGCGGGATGGCTGCTGTTGGTCTATTTCCTCTGCGCGATCCTCGGCATGCCGTTTTGGGCCTGGGCCGCGCGGAAACTGTCGAAGCACCGGGCCTGGGGCTGGGCGATGATCTGGGCCTGCCTCCTCTTCGCCCCCGCCGCGTTTCTGGGGGAGGGTGATGTGACGCTCTTCCTCATCATTTGCGTCGCCACGGGCCTGTCCCTTGGGGCCGATCTGTCGCTCCCGTCCTCGATTCAGGCGGATGTCGTCGACGCCGACACGGCGGAGAGCGGGGAGCAGCGCACCGGGCTTTTCTTCGCGCTCTGGTCAGTTGCGACCAAAGCGGCGCTCGCCATCGCCGGGGGCGCTGCGCTGGTCATACTCGATCTTTCCGGGTTCGAGACTGAGGCGGAGAACGGCGACGCCGCGCTGATGACGCTGGCGGCGCTCTACGCGCTGGCCCCTGCGGCGCTGAAGCTGATCGCGGTGGCGATAATGTGGAACTTTCCCCTCGATGAGGCGGAGCAGAAAGCGCTTCGCGCGCGGATCGAAGCGGAGGGCTAGGGGGCGTCGGGACGCTCTTTCTCAGCCGCTCCCAATGCCCCAGTCGCCAGTCTTCCTAACTTGGCCGTCATCCAGCGGACGCTCTTTGCATCAAGCGCGGCGGTATGCCTCCTGCAACTCGGCGTGAGCGATATTGTCTCGCAAAATCAATATGTTGCTAGTCTACTAGCAAACTAATGCTCGCGCCGCTTCACGCGCATGTCCTACGCGCGAAAACCCTGTTGCAGAAAAGAGATGCTCTTCCCGAAGCCGATGCTTCGATGGGCGCCTCAGACGAGCCGCGACTGCTCCACCGCCGCGCGGATGAAGTCGGCGAAGAGCGGGTGCGGGTCGAAGGGCTTCGACTTCAGTTCCGGGTGGAACTGAACGCCCACGAACCATGGGTGGTCCGGGATCTCGACGATCTCCGGCAACTCCCCATCCGGCGACGTGCCTGAGAAGGACAGCCCCTCAGCCTCCAGCTCGTCGCGATATTTGCCGTCCACCTCATAGCGGTGGCGGTGGCGTTCGGAGATGGCGACGTCGCCGTAAATATCCGCCACCTTGGAGCCTTCCTTTAGCGCCGCGTCATAGGCGCCGAGCCGCATGGTGCCGCCCTTCGCGTCATCGACCTTGCGCCTAACAGTTCGGTTGCCCTCCACCCATTCGGTCATGTGATAGACGACGTGCTCGAACCGTTCGGCGCCGGCCTCATGATCGAATTCCTGCGACCCGGCGCGGTCGAGGCCGGCGAGGTTTCGCGCAGCCTCGATCACGGCCATCTGCATGCCGAGGCAGATGCCGAGATAGGGCACCTTCCGCTCGCGCGCGAACTGGGCGGCCATGATTTTCCCCTCCGTCCCGCGCTCGCCGAAACCGCCGGGGACGAGGATGGCGTGGAAACGCTCCAGATGCGCTGCCGGGTCTTCGCGCTCGAAGATCTCGGCGTCGATCCACTCCGCCTTCACCTTCACGCGGTTGTGGAAACCGCCATGGGTGAGCGCTTCGGCGAGCGACTTGTAGGCGTCCTCCAGCTTCACGTACTTGCCGACGACGCCGATGCGAACTTCGCCGTCCGGATTGTCGATCCGCTCCGCCACGTCGAGCCAGCGGGAAAGGTTCGGCTTTGGCGCAGGCGAGATGCCGAACGCGTCCAGCACCGCCTGATCCATGCCGACCTCGTGATAAGCGAGGGGGGCCTTGTAGATCGAGGCGAGGTCCATCGCCGGGATCACCGCATCCGGGCGCACATTGCAGAAAAGCGCGATCTTGGCGCGCTCCGTCTCAGGAATCTCATGCTCCGTCCGGCAAACCAGCACGTCCGGCTGGAGACCGATAGAGCGGAGCTCCTTCACCGAGTGCTGGGTCGGCTTGGTCTTCAACTCGTTTGAGGCGCCGAGGAAGGGGAGGAGCGTCAGGTGCATCAGGATGCATTCGCCGCGCGGGCGGTCCTGCTGGAACTGGCGGATGGCCTCGAAGAACGGCAAGCCCTCGATATCGCCGACCGTGCCGCCGATCTCGCAGAGCATGAAATCGACTTCCTCGTCTCCGATGGCGAGCCAGTCCTTGATCTCGTTGGTGACGTGCGGGATCACCTGGATCGTCTTACCGAGGTAATCGCCCTTGCGCTCCTTATCGAGAACGTTCGTGTAGATCCGCCCTGACGAGACGCTGTCCGTCTTGCGGCATGGGACCCCGGTGAAGCGCTCGTAGTGACCCAGGTCGAGGTCCGTCTCCGCCCCGTCGTCGGTCACGAACACCTCGCCATGCTCAAAGGGGCTCATCGTGCCGGGGTCGACGTTGAGATAGGGGTCCAGCTTGCGGAGCCGCACCGTGTAGCCCCGCGCTTGCAACAGCGCGCCCAAAGCCGCGCTCGCCAACCCTTTGCCGAGGGAGGAGACGACGCCGCCGGTGATGAAAATGTAACGCGCCACTGCTCGGGCCCCCGTGATTGTTATGATTTCGCTGGCCGGTTCCGCTGACCGCGAGATGTTGTTCCACGGGAGTTGAGGGATACTAGATTCGGCGGCTGGCGCCAACCGAAGGCGGGCGCCGCGTATGGATAAAATCCGTCCCCGCGCCGCTCGACCGGGCGCCGAGCGGGCGCTACCTTTCCGCCGAGACAGGGAGGACGCCATGTTCGTCGCGATGAACCGCTTTCGCATCCACAAGGGCAAGGAGACCGAGTTCGAAGACTTGTGGAAAGGACGAAAGAGCCATCTCGACGCCGTGCCTGGCTTCAAGGCCTTCCATCTCCTGAAGGGCGGAGAGGTGGAGGACTGCACGCTCTACGCCTCCCATTCCGTCTGGGAGAGCGAGGCGGCTTTCCTCGACTGGACGAAATCGGAGGCGTTTCGCGCGGCGCACAAGGGCGCGAAGTCTTCCGAAGACCTTTACGACGGCCCGCCGGCGCTAGAGCTCTTCACCGCGGTGGAGGGCGCTTGACGCCAGGGCGCGCATTCGCTGATATGCGGAAGAGGGGTCGAGCGAACGCCCCGTGAGGCCACGGCCCAAGTTCGCATCCCGGTTGTTTGACCTGAAGGATGCGCCATGCCCTCCACTACCGAAATCACCCCGAAACAGCTCTTTCGCCTGATCGGCGGCGCCGACGCGCCCGCGATCGTCGATGTCCGCATCGACGCGGACTTCGACGACGATCCGCACTTCGCCCCCACCGCGTTTCGCTGGCCTCATGCGAGGATCGAAGCGCTCGCGCCGCGACTGGCGGGACGGCGGGTCGTCGTGATCTGCCAGAAGGGCCTCAAGCTCAGTCAGGGCGCCGCCGCCATGCTTCGGGCGGAGGGGATCGCGGCGGAGACGCTGCAGGGCGGCGCCTTCGCTTGGCGCGAGGAGGGGCTGCCGACCATCCGCGCCGCCGCCATGCCGCCGCGCGACGGGGCTGGGCGCACCGTTTGGGCGACCCGCCAGCGCCCTAAGATCGACCGGGTCGCCTGTCCGTGGCTGATCCGCCGCTTCATCGATCCGGGCGCGCGGTTCCTCTTCGTCGCGCCGTCGGAGGTGAAGCTTGTCGCCGAGAAATTCGGCGCGGAGCCTTTCGATGTCGCCGGCGTCCGCTTCACCCACAGGGGCGACGGCTGCGCGTTCGATGCGATGCTGGAGGAATTCGGCCTGAGCCATCCCGCGCTCGACGCCGTCGCCGCCATCGTGCGCGGCGCCGACACCGCGCGCCCCGAGCTGGCGGCGGAGGCGAAAGGGCTGATGGCGATCTCCTTCGGGCTCAGCCGGATCTATCGCGACGACCTCGCTCAGGTGGAGGCGGGCCTGAGCGTCTACGACGCGCTCTACCGCTGGGCGCGGGACGCGCGGGACGAGGTTCACGATTGGACCCCGGAGGCGGCGTGAGCGGGCCGAGCTTCACCGAGGCCCTGCGGGTCTTCGCCCGCATCGGGCTTCTCTCTTTCGGCGGCCCCGCCGCGCAGATCGCCGTCATGCACAAGGAGCTGGTCGAGGACCGGCCCTGGATGACCGAGAAAGGGTTCATGAACGCGCTCTCGTTCTGCATGCTCCTGCCGGGGCCGGAGGCGATGCAGCTCGCAACCTATTCGGGCTGGCGGCTCCATGGCGTCCGGGGCGGGCTGGCGGCGGGGCTCTTGTTCGTCCTGCCCGGAGCGCTGGTGATGCTGGCGCTCGCGGCGTTCTATTTCTTCTTTGGATCAGCGCCTTTCGTCGAAGCGCTCTTTCTCGGCGTGAAGGCGGCGGTCGTCGTGATCGTCATTCAGGCGCTCCTGAAGGTGTCAGGCAAAGCCCTCAAGAGCGCGGCGCACTGGGTGATCGCCGGCCTCGCCTTTCTGGCGATTTTCGTCTTCGCCCTACCGTTCCCGCTGATCGTCGTCATCGCGGCGTTCTATGGATTTCTGATTGCGGGCGCCCCTGAAGGGGAGGCGCCGCCCGCGCCCAAGGGATGGACCGCGGCGCTCTCCACCGCGGCGTTATGGCTCTTCATCTGGATCGCGCCGCTTCTGGCCGTGGGCTGGGCGTCGGGGATGATGGCGGAGATCGGGGCGTTCTTCTCTCGCCTCGCGGTGGTGACTTTCGGCGGCGCCTACGCCGTGCTCGCCTATATGGCGCAGGAAGTGGTGGCCGATTACGGCTGGCTGGAGGCGGGGGAGATGATGGCCGGTCTCGGGCTGGCGGAGACGACGCCCGGGCCGCTGATCCTCGTCACTGAATTCGTGGGCTTCGTGGCGGCGGCGAAAGAGGGCGGCTTCTGGTTCGGCGTCCTCGGGGCCGCTGTCGCGCTCTGGGCGACCTTCGCGCCCTGTTTCCTCTGGATTTTCGTCGGCGCGCCGTACATTGACTGGATCGGCGGGCAACCGCGCCTTTCGGGCGCGCTCGCTGCGATCACTGCTGCCGTGGTGGGGGTGATCCTGAACCTTACGATCTGGTTCGCGCTCCATGTATTCTTCGCGGAGGTGAGCGCGGAGACGATCGGCGCGGCGACGGTCTGGACGCCGACGCTGGCGACGTTCGACTGGCGGGCGGCGGTTCTGACGCTGGCGGCGGCCGCGATGGCGCTTGGGCTGAAATGGGGGCTGGCGCGGGTTCTGGGGGCGTCCGCGCTTCTGGGGCTGGTCTTCAGCCTCTAACCGCTCGGTCCGCCTTGTTGCACGCCTGCAGCGCCCAGCCCGCCTTGTTGCGCGCCTGCGGCTCCCAGACTGCTTTATCGCGCGCCTGCGGCGCCCAGACTGCTTTATCGCGCGCCTGCGGCGCCCAGCCTGCTTTGTCGCGCGCCTGCGGCGCGCGGTGGCGGCTCGTCGCCGCTGCGCGGCGCGGCTCGCCGATCGGCGCTTCACCTGAGACGTCGGCGCCTGCGGCGGGTTTGGTTTTTTCGAGTATTTTGGGAAGAGTGAAGGGGTTTGGGGATCACCTGATCGGGGCGAACGCCCGGATGAGACGGGCTAGGCCCCTTTCGCGGACCGCTTTCGCGGCGTCGGCTTGGGGCATCCAGGCGCGGACGCGTTCGCCCGCTTCGGGAAAGTCGTCGCTGAGGTCCGCGACCTTGAGCGCGTAGAGCTCTACTGTCCGCTTCTCCCATGCGCCGGATGTCTTGTACTTCAGGTAGGCGTAGCGTCCGAGCGGCACCGGATCGATCTCTCCGACGACGCCGGCCTCCTCCCACGCCTCAGCGGCGGCGGAGCGCGCGAGTGACTTGCCGGTTTGCCGCGTGCCCTTGGGCGGCGTCCAGCGGCCCGTGCGACGGGTGGTGACGAGGAGGACCTCGACCCCTTTCGGTCCCTCCCGCCAGCAGATCGCGCCGCTTTGCAGGCGCTTTGAGCGCGATGCGGCTGCGACGAGGCGGGAGAGCTGGGAGGCGAAGGTCGCGGTGCGGTCGGTCACGGCGCTTCCGGATCGTCCGTGATGATCCGGTCGCCCGCAGCGCCTTCGGCGAGAAGGCGCGCGGCGTCGTCGGAGACCATCAGATCGCAGAACAGCGACCGCTCCGCGCCCCATCCGTCTTCGAACTCGCCCTGCGCGAGGCGTTTTATGTGCCGCACTGCGAGGGGCGGTTTGGCTGCGAGGCGGTCGGCCCAGCCACGGGCGAGGGCGGCGACGTCGTCCGTCACCTCCGACGCGAGGCCGAGTTGATTCATGCCCGTCGGAGAGAGCGTGCGCCCGGTGAGCATCATAGAGAGCGCGCGGCCCGGGCCGATCAGGCGGGGCAGGCGCTGCGTGCCGCCCGCGCCGGGGAGGAGGCCTAGATTGACCTCCGGCAGGCCGAACTGGTGATCGCCGCTCTGGACGAGGCGGATGTCGCAGGCGAGGGCGAGCTCGAACCCGCCGCCCATCGCCGTGCCGTTGAGGGCGGCGAGGTAGATCGTCTCGCCCGCCTCCATCCTGCGCATTGCGGTGTGGACGCCGCCTTCCGGTACGGGGCGGTCGGCTGTGAATTCGTAGCCCTTTTCACGCATGAATTCAGCGCGTTCAGCGAGGGTCTTCAGGTCATAGTGGCGGATGAAAACGTCCGGCTGGCCGCCGGTCAGAACGCAGACGCGCAAGGTCTCATCCGCCTCCACCTCTTCGATGGCGGCCAGAAGCTGCGCTTCCATCGCCGGGTCCATCAGCCCGGCATCCGGGTTGGAGAAGGTGAGCCAGGCGACGGCGCCCTCGCGGATGAGCGTGGCCCGTCCTCCCTGGGCCCCGCTCATGCGACGCGGTCGCCCTTTTTCACCTGCACGGCGCGGTTGTCGACGGCGGGGAGCATCTTCGCGGGGTCGCGGGTGACGACGACGTCGATGACGGAGGGGCGTGACGTCTCCGCGAAGGCGGCGGCGAGGGCGGGGGCGAGCTGGTCCGGCGTCTCCACCCGCAGGCCGTGGCAGCCGAGGGCTTCGGCGGCCTTGGCGTAGTCGGTCTCCGCCAGATCGGAGGACTGATAGTTCCCCTCGCCGTACATCAGGTGCTGAAGCGCTTTGACGTAACCGGAGGCGGCGTTGTTCACGACGATCACGGTCAGGCCGAGGCCCATGCGGCGGGCCGTCTCCAGCTCCCCCAACACCATGTTGAAGCCGCCATCGCCGGTGAGGCCGACGACCACGGCGTCCGGCTCCGCCAGTTGCGCGCCCATCGCGCCAGGCAGGCCGTAGCCGATGGAGGCGAAGCCGCGGTCCGGGACGAAACTGCGCCGCGCGGCTTTGGTGTCGAAAAGCAGCCCGCCCCAATGGGCCGCGAAGCCGCCGTCGGCGATGAGGTATCCGTCTTCTGGCAGGGCGCGGTTCAGTTCGGTGATCAGACGGGCCATATGGACCGGGGTCTCCTCGGAATAGATGCGGTCGGAGACGTCCTTGCGCCACGCCTCCATCTTCTTTGGGATCTCCGCAAGGTAAGCTTCGCGCGCCGTCCGCTGCGGCGGGGCGTTCTCCATCGCGGCGAGGAGGTCGGTCAAACCCGCCTTGGCGTCCCCCCAGAGGCGGACCGCGGGGCGGAAGGTGCGGCCCATCTCTTCGGCGACGGCCTCCAGATGGATCACCTTCGCGTCCGGGCCGGGGATCGTGTAGCGCTTGGTGGCGATCTCGCCGAGCTTGCAGCCGACGACCAGCAGGCAGTCGGAGGCGGCGATCAGGTCGTTGGCGATGCGGTCGTAGCGCCCGAAGAGGCCAGCGTTCAGGGGCGAAGAGCAGGCGACGGCGCCCTTGCCGGTGAGCGTGTGGGCGACGGGCATCCCGCACGCCTCCGCTAGAGCCGTCACCTCCGCCGTGGCGCCGGAGATATGGACGCCGCCGCCACAGAGCATCATCGGCCGCTCGGCGCTCGCGATCATCTCCGCCGCCTTCGCCACGCTTTCCGCATCGGGGCGACAGCGGAGGGCGGGGGCGGCTTCGAACATCTCGTCCACCTCGAAGTCGCCGTCCTCAAAGCCGTGGAGCCCGTGGCAGACGTCCTCCGGCACGTCGACGACGACGGGGCCGGGGCGGCCTGTCGTGGCGATCTCGAAGGCGCGGCGCATGACCTCCGGGATGCGCTCGACGCTCTCCACCCGCAGGAGCGCCTTGGAGGCGGGGCGGAGGATGGCGACCTGGTCGGTCTCCTGCGTCATGTTCTTGCCGGCATGGGCGCGGGCGGCGTCGCCGACGATGGCGACGAGGGGGGAGCCGGCGTTCAGCGCCTCCACCAGCCCGGTGACGAGGTTGGTGGCGCCGGGGCCGAGGGTCGCGTCCACGAGGCCGACGCGGCCCGAGACCTTGGCGTAGGCGTCGGCGGCGAAGACGGCGCAGCGTTCGTCGTTGATCAGGTTGTGGTTGAGGCCGAGGCGGCGGGCGGCGTCGTAGAAGGGCAGGAGCTGAAACCCGCCCATGCCGAACATCGGTCCCGCCTTGTGGGCGAGCAGCATGCGGACGAGGGCTTCGCCGCCGGTCATTTCATTGGTCGTCATTGGCATATCTCCCGCGCGGCGTCCGCGATCATGTCGGCGGTCACGCGCACCTGGTTTTCAAGGTTGGGGGCGTAGGCGATCAGGGAGCGCGGGGCGCCGAGGCGCCGCGCCTTCACCGCCATGCGTTCAGCCACATAGGCGACGACCTCGGCGCCGAAACCGCCGACCTGCACGCTTTCGTGGGCGACGATCAGGCGGCCCGTGCGACCGACGCTCTCCATCACCGCGTCCTTGTCCCAGGGCCAGAGGGTCCGCAGATCGATCACCTCGACGCCCAGCCCGTCGCTTTTCAGCGCGTCGGCGGCTTCGACGGCGAGGTTGCAGGCCTGGGACCAGCTGACCACGGTCACGTCGCCGCCTTCGCGGCGGATGCGCGCCTTGCCGAGGGGGAGGTTTTCGGCGCGGTCCACCTGGCCTTCGGAGAGCCAGATGTCCTTGTGCTCCAGATAAACGACCGGGTCGTCGCAGGCGACGGCCTGCTTCATCATCGAGTAATTATCCTGCGGGGTGGAGGGGCAGGCGACGACGAGGCCGGGGATATGGGCGTACCAGCTCTCCAGGGATTGCGAGTGCTGCGCGGCGGAGGAGCGCCAGAGGCCCATCGGCTTGCGGATCACCATCGGGGCGCGAGACTGGCCGCCGAACATGAAGCGGGCCTTGGCGATCTGGTTCACCAGCTCGTCCGTGGCGCAGAGGGCGAAGTCGGCGAAGCGCATCTCCACCACGGGCCTTGTCCCGACCATGGCGGCGCCGAAGGCCGCGCCCATGATCCCGGCCTCCGATATGGGCGCGTCTGAGATGCGGTCTTCGCCGAACTCTTCGCGCAGCCCCTTGTATTGCCCGAAGACGCCGCCGCGCCCGAGGTCTTCGCCGACCGCCCAGACGGTCGGGTCCTCGCGCATGGCTTCGGCGAGCGCTTCGCGGGCGGCTTCGGCATAGGTCATCTTCATTAGAACGCCTCCCGCGCCGGAGAGCCGAGGTCCTGCACGTCGTCGAAGACGGTCGCGTCGTCCGGCCAGGGCGCGGAGCGGGCTTCATCCAGCGCCGCCGCCATCTCCGCCTGCGCGGCGTCGTGGATCGCGGTCAGTTCGTCCTGAGACATGCCCGCCGCCGCCAGCACCGAGCGCTGGCGCATGATCGGATCGGAGCGCTGCGCCTCCGCCTCCGCTTCGCCGGCGGGGCGATAGGCGGCGGGGTCGAAATAGGTGTGGCCGTCGAGACGGTAGGTCTTGGCGTGGAGGAATTCCGGCCGACGGGTCTCCCGAATGCGCGCGACGATCTGAGCGGTGAGGTCCGTGACCGCTTCGGCGTCGTTGCCATCCACCTCATGCGTTACGATCCCGAAGGACCGCGCCCGCGCCGCCGCCCCGTCGCCCGCCGTCATGTCGGAGGTCTTCGTGGTGGCGGAATAGCGGTTGTCCTCGCAGACGAAGAGGACGGGGAGGTCGAAGACGCCCGCCCAGTTCAGCCCCTCCAGAAACGGCCCGCGATTGATCGCGCCGTCGCCGAAGACGTCGACGCAGATGCGGTCGTCGCCCCTGATCTTGTCGAGCAGTTTGATCCCATGCGCCGCGCCTGCGCCGATGGTGATGTTGGCGGCGACGACGCCGTTGGCGCCGAGCATCCCCACGCCGAAATCGGCGATATGCATCGAGCCGCCCTTGCCGCCGCAAGACCCGCCCTCGCGGCCCAGAAGCTCCTTCATCATCGCCTCGGCTGGCGCGCCCTTGGCGAGCGTGTGCCCGTGGCCCCGGTGCGTTGAGAGAAGAAGATCGTCCGTCCGCAGATGCCGCATCAGCCCTGCGGGAATCGCCTCTTGCCCCACCGAAAGATGGATGGCGCCGAGCACGAGCTGCTCGTCCACTGCGGCGCGTTTGGCGGTGAGTTCGAACGCGCGGATGCGCTCCATGCACTCGAGCATCTCGCGGCCCCGCGCGAGATCGTAATTCGTCTGGCTCACTCCGTAGCCCTCCCTTGGCCGGGAGTTGAGGCGGAGAAGGCGGCGCCTGTCAATGCGGAGCCGCGTGGGCGCCTCGTCCGCAGCTCTCAGACGGCCGCAAGTCTGGCGACCGGTGGCCTCAAATCCGCTTTTCTGGTTTCTTCGACGTCGAAGGAAGGCTGGAGACGGGAGCGTGGTGAAGATGGGGGAGATCACAGTGGAGAAGAGCGCAGCGAGCGCGCTCGACGACATCTACGCGATCTATCCGCTCGCCTTTCCCGAAGAGGAATTGCGCCCGCTCGTACGCGCGCTTTTCCCGCTGGATGCGGTCTTGTCGTTCAGCGCGATCCGGGGTGGAGAGACCATTGGCCACGGCCTCTTCAGCATCTCTGTAGTGGACGGCGGCGAAGGGCGAGGCGCCTTGCTCGGCCCGCTCGCCGTTCACCCGGATCATCAGCAGAGCGGGGTAGGACGCGCGATCATCGAAGCCGGGTGCGCGCGTCTGGCGGAGATGAGCGTCGGGCAGGTCTTCGTCCTCGGCGATCCGAACTATTACGGGCGGTTCGGGTTCGCGCCGGAACGCGGGGTCGAAACGCCCTTTCCCATCCCGGACGAATGGCGGGAAGCCTGGGCGTCGAAACGCCTGACCGGCCCGCATCTCTCCGGCGTTCTCAGGCCGCCAGAACCATGGATGCGCCCGGAGCTTTGGGCTTAACCGGCCATCTCTTCGGTGGTGACGAAGGTCGCCAGCTCCCCGGCCCCGAGCCCCAGCGACATGCCGCAGCCGACGCCCGGCACGACGGCGGTGTCGTAGATCTCCGCCACCGCCCCGTCGATCCGGAACCATTCGGCGACCGAGCCGGTGGAGAGGTTGATGATCTGGATGCCCGTCCAGGGCTCGCTGTCCGCCGCCTCCAGCTTGGCGTCCAGCTCCAGCCCCTCGAACCGCTTGTAGCGCGGACGGGAGAGGCCGATCACCGCGAAGCCGTTGATGAAGGAGAGGCCCCGAACGAAGCCGGGGCAGAAGGCGATGACCTCTTTCTCCCCGCTCTCCCGATCCACCCGCATCAGCTCCCCGGTGCCGGAGTTCAGCACGTAAAGCTGGCCGTTATAGATCTGCGGCGAGTGCGGCATGGAGAGCCCGTCGGTGACGACCTTTCCGGTTTTCACGTCGATGATGACCCCGCCATCCGCGCGCCGGTCGCGCCAGCCGTCGATCGTGTCGGATTTGGAGACGGCGGTCACGTAGGCCGGCTCCCCATCCTCCATCGCCAGCCCGTTCAGGTGGCAGCGATCCTCCGCGACCAGCTTGGAGATGAAGGGCGGCGTCCAGATCGGTTTGAAGTTATGGGTCGCGGAAAGCTTGGCGAGGCAGTTGTACTTGGTGACGACGAAGATCGGCTCCCCGTCCTTGTCCAGCCCGACGTCATGGGCGTCCACCGCGCCGATGATGTTCACCCGGCGGGGGACGAAACAGGCGTCGTATATCTCGTTGGCCCGCTGGTCGCCTTGCAGGACGCTCGCCATTTCGACAAGCGAGGTCTGGGTGGCGAGGAAGATGCGCTTGCCGTCCACCGCGATGCCCATGGCGTGCTGGAAAAGCCGCTCGTCGACCAGCAGTCCGCCCTTGGGGTTGCGCCCGATCAGATAGAACTTGCCGGACTGATAGGAGGAAAGCGCGAGCGCCGTATTGTTCCGCGCGAGCCACGGGACGAGGCCGCCCGACATGGAGTAGGTGACCGTCTGAGACGTCGCGATGTCCTTGCCGTCGGCGCCCTGCTGGGAGGCGCCCTCCTGAGGAGCGGCCTCCTGTTTCGCCTCTTCGGCGGGCGCTGCGGCGGCCTCCGGCTTTTTCTCGTCCTTCGCCGCTGGTTTCGTCGCCTTGCGCGCCATACTGCGCTCCCTCTCGTACTGATCGCTGATAGGGGTAGCCGCGCCCCCGAATGCGGTCAATCAGGGGCGGGGCGGCGATGTGCTGTCGGGCGCCTGATCAGGCGAGGTCGACCCGCTCCATGTAAGCGGCGATCCCCTTCGCCGTCTCCAGCCAGCGGGCGACCAGCTTCGGATCGGACGGCGCGGCGGAAACGCCGGCCCCGATCTCGCCGTTCAGCACGGCCTCGACCGCGAGTGAGACGGGGAGGGAAACGAGCCGCGCCATCGCCGTGCCCTCCGCCCCGCCATAGGCGTCCATCCGCCAGGCTTGTCGCCAGTTCGTCTCGCCGTCTTTCGCCGCATGAAGCTCCACCGCGAGCACCACGCGGTCCGCTTCGCCCTCGGCGAAGGCGTATTTCGACCACATTTCCGCGCTCATCTCCGCGAGGCGGGCGTCGCCCTCCGCGCCTTTCAACGTCTCCACTTCGCGGAAGATATCGGCCCAGGCCGTCGACCAGCCGCCATAGCGGAGCGTGCCGCGCACGAAGTCGCGCACGTTCCAGTCGGGATCGAAGGCGTAATCCTCCATGAAGGGCAGGCTGTCGCGGTTCGGATAAACCTCGAACGTCTCCGCCCCGCCCGGGAGGTCGAGCGAATAGTCGCTGATCGCGTCCCACGGGCGCTGAACGTCGAAGGTCTCGCCGTCCTTCAGCGAGCGGGAAGGGGAGCGCAACGCCTTCAGCACGCCCAGCGGCGACCAAGAGAACTTGTAGCGGAAATCGTTCGGCGTCTCGGAGAGGCCGCCGCAATAGGAATAGAAGCTGACCTCATTGGCGGGATCGAACGCGTCCGACGTCTTGTAGGCGGCGACCAGATCATGGGCCATCGAATGATCGATCCCCGGGTCGAGCCCGACCTCGTTAACCAGCGCCAGCCCCTTGTCGCGCCCGGCCCCGTCCAGCGCCCGCATCTCCGGCGAGATGTAGGAGGAGGAGACGAAATGCGCGCCCGCCGCGAGACACGCCTCCGCCAGCGGCACGTGCCAATCGCCGGGCAGCATCGAGACTGCGACATCGCTGGGGGCGAGGGCCGCTTTCAGCGCGTCCATGTCGAAAACCCGGCAGTCGAAATCGCCGGCGAGGCCAGCGACCGCTTCCTCCGCCTTCGCCAGCGTCCGGTTCCAGACCGTGACCCCGTGACCGTTTTCGATCAGACGGCGAATGCCCGGAACGGCGCTCAGGCCCGCTCCGGCCCAGTGAATGCGCGGCATATCTCTCTCCCTCTCCCGTTTCGCGGCCAGACTTAAGACCGCCCGCGCGATCTGTCGATTGCGCGATTGAAACCGCGATGCCCCCGCGCCAGTTTGCCGAGAGGGAGGAGACGCACATGACCATTCTCACAGGCGACGATCTTTCGGGGCGCGTGGCGCTCGTCACCGGCTCCGCCACCGGGCTGGGGCGGGAGATCATCCTCCGCCTCGCAGCGCGCGGCGCCGACGTCATCGTAAACTATTCGCGCAGCGTCTCCGAAGCGGAGGAAGCCGCCGACCTGTGCCGCGCCCACGGCGCGCAGGTCGAGATCGTGAAGGCGAACGTCGCCGATCGGGCCGACTGCGACGCGCTCGGCGACGCGGCGGCGCGGCGCGGGCGGCTGGATATCCTCGTGAACAACGCCGGCATCACCCGCCACGCGCGCGACCACGCCGATCTCGACGCGCTCTCCAAGGACGACTTCATGGACGTCTACGCGGTGAACGTCGTCGGCGCCTTTCAGGTGATGCAGGCGACGAAACCCTGGCTCGTTGCGGCGCATGAGCAGACGGGCAGGGCGAGCGCTGTCCTCAACACCTCCTCCATCGCGGGGGTGAAGGGCATCGGCTCCTCCGTCGCCTACGCCGCCTCCAAGGGCGCGATGAACACGATGACCATCACGCTCGCCCGCGCGCTCGCCCCCCAGATCCGCGTCAACGCCATCTGCCCCGGCTTCATCGGCACCCGCTGGTTCAAGGACGCGATGGACGAGAGCGCCTATGAGGAGATCGTCGCGAGCGTGAAGGCCACGACCCCGCTCGAAGCCGCATCCGGCCCCGAAGACATCGCCGACGCCGCCATGTTTTTCCTTACAGACGCCTCCCGCCACGTGACGGGCGAGTTGATGCTCGTCGACGCCGGCACCCATCTCGGCAAATCGCCCCTGAAGAAATAACGCCCCTTCACTCTTCCAAAAATACTCGCCCCCGGCAGGGCCGCGCGAAGCGCGGAATAGCGGTTGACGAGGCGGCCCCGCAGGGGCTCCGAGGAGGCCGCGCCTCCTTCAGAACTTCATCGCGGGCGCATGGTTCCACCACGCCTGATCCGACCATGCGCGCAGGTCCAGCTCATGCGTCCATACCGACCGGTGCTGATGCGCGAGATGCCAATAGGTCTCCGCCACTTGCGCAGGGTCGAGCAGCCCATCGTCCGCTCCGACCGTCTCGCGCAGCTTCGCGAACCCTTCGGGCCCCATCATCTTGCCGAGCGTATCGGGCGCATCTACCGCCCCGTCGATGACGATATGGGCGACATGGACGCCCTTCGGCCCGAACTCCGCATTCAGCGTCTGACAGAGCATCCGCCGCCCGCCCATCGCCGCCGCGTGGGAATGCTGGCCCGCGTTGCCGCGCACCGCAGCGGTGGAAGACGTCACCAGAAAACAGCCTTTCCCACGCTCGACCATTCCCGGCATGGCCGTCTGCGCCGCGCGGAAGAGGCCGAGCGTCGCCATTCGCCAGCCGAGCTCGAACTGCTTCAGCGACGTCTCCGCCAGCGCCCGCGTCCCGATCTGGGCGCCGAGGTTGAAGACGACGACCTCGATCGGCCCGATCTCCGCTTCGGTCTCCGCGATCAGCGTCTCGATCGCGTCCGGCGCCGCCGCGTTCATCAGCCGCCTGCTCGCCGCGCCGCCCTCCGCCCCGATCCCGGCGATCAGCCGGTCCAGCCCCGCCTGATCGGACCGGCGAGAGAGCACCGCGTGATAGCCGCCCGCCGCGAAGCGCCGCGCGACCGTTCCGCCGATCCCGGCGCCCGCGCCGATTACAAGGCAGACTGACTTGCGTTCGCCGCTCATAGCTGACCTACCGCTTCGTCGAAGGCCGCCTTGGCGCGGCCCCATATACCGTCCGCATCACCGTCCAGCGTCATCAGCGCGGGAAGCAGTTGCTCCGAATAGTCCTCCGTCGCCTCCACCGGCAGGAGCGACGGCAGATGGTCGATCGCCATGACGGAGAGCGGGCGCGGGTCCTCCGTCACCAGATTGGCGGGATCGGAGAAAGTGGTGGACCGATTGTAGACCGGGATCGGGTTGTAATCCGAGGTCGGATCGCAGCTTACATCGGCGATCGCCGTCAGGCGCCTGTTCGGATCGCCCGGCGAACCCGAGGGCACGAAAACGGGGCAGGCGGGGGAGGCCAGAACGGCGTTCACCAGAACGTCGTGCTGAAGGATTTCGGGGAAGGGGCCGCCGGAGCCGGTCTCCGCCATGTCCCAATCCGTCGTCTCCACGCCGACCGCTTCGCAAAGATCGCGCGCCCCGCGCCCGCAGCGCCCCAACGCTCCAGTGATCAGCGCGCGCGGCGTCCGACCGGCGAGCGCGGCGCGGGTGTAGGCGGCGAGGTCTTCGCGCCCCGCGAAGGGCGCGACGGGGGAGAGGCCGGGGCGCTCCCCGTCCTCCAGCCCCGCCCAGAGGCGCAGCCCCAGCGCGGCGCCCGCATAGCCCGCCCAGTATCCGAAGGCGGCGACGCGCCGTCCCTCCGCATTCGTCAGAAATTCCAGATCGTAGAGAACGCCGCCGCCATCGGCGAAGCGCCGCAGCCCGTCGCGCCAGCCGGTCTGGCCTTTGAAGAGATGCCCGAAATGGATGTAGCGGCCGGGCAGGGGGAAGTCGTCGCCTTCCGGCATCTCCTTCACCGCGATGATCCAGGCGTCGTCCGGCGCCATCACCCAGGCTCCCGGCGCTTCGATCGCGCAGCCCGCGTCGCGATAGGCCGTGGTCGGGATGGCGCGGTTCGCGTCGTCCTCCACATGCACCTGATGCCCGGCGGCGATCAGCTTCGCCGCATCGGCGGGCGCGATCGGGGCGCGGCGCTCGTCCGGTTTCAACTCCATCCGCATCCAAATCTTGGCCATCGCGTCCTCCTTCGCTTCCCGCGCAGCTTCCATCGCGCTGGCGTGATTGCAACTGGCGATGCGCGCGCGGACCGCTTACATCCCCGCCGACGCATTCTGGAAAGGAGCTCTCCCCATGTCTCTCCGCATCAACGACATCGCCCCGGATTTCGAGGCTGACACCACCGAAGGCCGCATCAAGTTCCACGACTGGCTCGGCGACAGCTGGGGGCTTCTGTTCTCGCACCCGAAGGATTTCACCCCGGTCTGCACGACGGAGCTGGGCGAGCTCGCCCGGATGAAGCCGGAGTTCGACAAGCGGAACGTGAAGCTGATGGGCCTCTCCGTGGACCCGGTCGACAACCACCAGAAATGGGCTGAGGACATCGCCGACGTGAAGGGCGTCGCGCCGAACTATCCGATGATCGGAGATACCGACCTGGCGGTCTCTAAGCTCTACAACATGCTCCCCGCCACGGTTGGAGGCACCTCCGAAGGGCGCACGCCCGCCGATAACGCAACGGTGCGCGTCGTCTACGTGATTGGGCCGGACAAGGCGATCAAGCTGATGCTGGTCTATCCGATGACCACGGGCCGCAACTTCGACGAGGTGCTGCGCGTGATCGACTCGATGCAGCTGACCGCCCGCCATAAGGTCGCCACCCCGGCGAACTGGACCCCCGGCGAGGACGTGATCATCACTCCTGCGGTATCGAATGAAGAAGCGGCGGAGAAATTCCCCGGTTTCAAGACGGTGAAGCCCTATCTTCGCACCACCTCTCAGCCCGAATAACGCCTAACGAGGCGGCCGGGGGCGCCCTCGGCCGCTTTTGTGACTTTTCTCGCATCGCTCGCGCATCCCTCCGCGGCGGACGGCGCGCATGTGACATTCCTCGCTTTCCCCCTGATCGAGCCGACTAGGTTCGGCGCATTCGCAACGATCAGACAGGGAAACGCTCATGCCCCATAACGGCGACATCCAGAAGATCATCTATTTCGGCGACAGCATGACCGACGGCGGCGCGCTGAACGCGCTGACGCTGCGCCTCCTGACGCAGCCCTTTCCGCTGGAGAGTTTCGGCTACTCCACCCGAATCACCAACGGACAGAACTACGCCGACGTGACGCCCGCGCTCCTCGGCGCGGAGACGGAGAACTTTGCCTTCGGGGGCGCCCGCGCCATCGGGGTTCGCCCGCTCGGCGAGGCGGTCGATCCGGGCGTCGCCGGCGCGTTTCTGGTGGATGATCCAGACCCCGCCGACCTCGCGCTCGACATCAATCTCGGCGGTCAGGTGCAACGGTTTCTGTCGACGCTCGGGCCCGAAGGCGCGGCGCCCGGCACGGCGGCCTCCATCTTCATCGGCCTGAACGATTTCAACCGGTTCGAACCGACCGACCCCGCCAACATCGAAGCGGAAGCGGCGGCCCTCGCCGCCGGGGTCGCGGGCGCTACACTCGGCGCGGCGGCGACCCTGGCCGCCGCCGGGGTTGAGACGATCATCATCAACACCCTCCCGGCGCCCAGCATCTTCCCGTCCTTTAAATTCGCGCCGCCGCTCATCCAGGCGGTCGGCGATCAGGTGATCGGGCAGTACAACGACGCGCTGACCGCGCAGGCGCAGGGTCTTGAGGCGCTGGGGGTGGAGGTGAAGATCGTCGATCTCGCCGCCATCGCGGGCGAGGTGGCGGCGGACCCCTCCGCTTTCGGCTTCGCGACGGTGACGGAGCAACTCTATTTCGGCACCGCCGCCGATCCGATCATCATCGACGGGCCGGAAGGGCCCGTCCCCTTCTTCCCCTCGAACCCAGCGGTGGACGGCCTGACGCTCGACCAGATCGCCTTCATCGATCTTTTTCATCCTACGGAGGCGCTGCATGAGACCTTCGGCGTCTTCTCCGCCGAAAGCCTGACCTCCGACGTCGCGATCCTGTCGGATGAGCGCGACGTGGAGATCGGAACGCGCGCCGACGACCTCGTCCTCGCCAAGGGCGGCGATGACGTGCTCTTCCTGCGCAAGGGCGACGACGTCGCGCTTGGCGGAACAGGCGACGACAAGATCATCGCCGGGCGCGGCTCGGACATCGCCTCCGGCGGCGCCGGGAACGATAAGATCTTCGGCGGTCGGGGCGACGACGTGGTCGCGGGCGGCGATGGCGACGATTTCCTGAAGGGCGGGCGGGGCGACGACGCCATCATCGACGGCCTCGGCGCCGACATCGCCTTCGGCGGGCGGGGGAACGACGTCTTCTTCTTCACGGAGGCGTCGCTGGCCTTCGGGGAGCAGGAGGGAACCGACCTCTTCTTCGGCGGGCGCGGTCACGACACGCTCGTCCTCTCGCTGACGGAGGAGACGCTGGCGGAGATCGGCGACGACCTCGCCTGTTTCCACGGCGGTGCGCTCTGGCTGGAGGAAATCGGCCTCAAGGCCTTCGGGTTCGAGAGCGTCGTCATCGCCGACCCGGCGGACCCGGCCTTCGCCGCCGATCCGGGCGGCGATCTCGGCGATCGCCTTGTGGAGGCCGAGCTTTGGGGCTTCGTCTGAGCCTGGACGCGCGGCGGGCGCCCGCCGCGCCTCAGTCCTCCGCCTCGAACGTCATCGCGACGCCGTTCATGCAGTAGCGTTGGCCCGTCGGCTCCGGCCCGTCCGGGAACACATGGCCGAGATGAGCGTCGCAGCGGGCGCAGTGCACTTCCGTGCGGCGCATGAAAAAGGACCTGTCCTCCTGCGTCTCCACCGCTTCTTCAAGGGGAGCGTAGAAGGAGGGCCAGCCCGTGCCGCTTTCGAACTTGGTCGACTGGTCGAAGAGCGCCGCGCCGCAGCAGACGCAGTGATAGCGGCCCGGGCCTTTCGGGAAGTCCTCATGTGTGCCCGCGCGCTCCGTCCCGTGCTTGCGCGTGACCTTGTAGGCGAGATCGGAGAGCTGGGCGCGCCACTCCGCGTCCGACTTCACGATTTTATCCATATCTGACATGCTCCCGTGAGGCGTCACAATTCTGCGTTCTAAGCCTATATAAAGCGCGTGGGTGGCGCGTGAAGGGAGCGGGTAGGCCGATGAAGGGCTTCTTTCGAGGGCAGTTTATCGCCCGACTGGCGGAAACGCCGGCGGACGTGGAGGCGGCGCAGCGCCTGCGTCATGCGGCGTTCATCGCTTCGCGGGAGGGCGCGGCCGTTGACGGCGCGCGCGCAGAAGGCCTCGACGCCGATCATCTGGACCCGCAATGCGATCACATGCTGGTCGAAGATCGGAAGACGGGTGAACTGACCTGTTGTTTCCGCATGATGCCCCTCGGCTCGGGGGCGGAGATCGACCGGACCTATTCCGCCCAGTATTACGACCTCGACGCCCTCCGCGATTACCCTGCGCCGATGGTGGAGATGGGCCGGTTCTGCATCAAACCTGGCGTGCGCGACCATGACGTGATCCGCGTCGCCTGGGGCGCGATGACGAAGTACGTGGACGAACGGGGGGTGGAGATGCTCTTCGGCTGCTCCTCCTTCGAGGGGACGGAGGCGGAGACTTACCGCGACGCCTTCGCCTTGCTCACGGCGAAGCACCTCGCCCCGCCGCGCTGGCTGCCGCGGGTGAAAGCCCCGAAGGTCTTCCCCTTCGCCAAGCGCCTGCGCATCCCGCGGCCCGACATGAAGCTTGCGAACGGGCGGATGCCGCCGCTCCTGCGCACCTATCTGATGATGGGGGGCTGGGTGTCGGACCACGCGGTGGTGGACAACGACCTGAACACCCTTCACGTCTTCACCGGCTTGGAGATCAAGCGGGTGCCCAAAGCGCGGGCGCGGCTCCTCCGGGGCGTTTGACGAAGGCCGCCGCATTTTTAGAAACCTCACCTAAATTTTTAGAAACCTCACTTAAACATGGACCTGAACCCGGAAATGCGCGTCGCGACGCGCGCGAGCATCCCTTTCGCCATTTTCATGCTGCTCGTCGGCGTTTCCTTCGCATTTGGGTCGGTCTGGCTCCTGATTTCCGGCGATCTATCGGACGAGAGCGACTTTCGCGTCTTCGCACTCGTCGCGGCGGCGCCGCTTTTCCTTCTCGCCGGCGCCCTCGGCGCGGCCTCTCTCACGGGCCACGGCCCGCGCGTAGAGGGCGACGCCAAGGGCGTCAGGCACTCGAACTATTTCGGCCTGAGGAAACGGTCATGGGCTTGGGCGGAGATCGGACCGCTGGCGCCTTCCGTGCAGCAGATCGGCGCCAACAAGCAGGTCTATCTTTGCGCGTTTTCAGCTGGCGAACATGCGGCGCAGCGCGGATCGGCCGAAGGCGCGACGCCGACGCACAAAAACGCGGCGGTCGTCATTCAGCTGAGCGGAACCAGAGAGGGCCGCAACGCCAAGACGGCGGCGGCGTTCGCGCAGAAGCTCAATCAGCTGCGAGCGGGCGCGGTCGGCGAAGAGCGCCTCGCTTCATCCTCAGCTTCGGCCGACGCGCCCGCCGTGCGGGAAAGCAGGTATGAGCGCAGCCTTCTCGTGGCAGTGCTCATCGCAATCGGATTTCTCGCAGTTGGCTCATGGGCGACGTCCCTTTTTCGGTGACCTGCCGCTCGAAAACCGTTCAACTGCGGCCATGCTCAAACTCGACCCTGCGCTTTTCCGCCCCGAAGCCGTTCCCGCCGACGTCGCCGCCTTCAACGCCGATCTGGAGGCGAAGCTGGCCGACGGCCCCGCCATGCACGAGTCGCCCGCCGCCGTCGTCCGGCAGGCGCGGGAGGAGGGACGGTCCATCGTCCCTTCCGGCGGCCCGCTCGCCACCGGCTCCGATTATCGCGACGTCCCGACCCCGATGGAGCGGGTGCGGGTCTCCCTTCCCGAGGGCGATCCGACGGGCGTTTTCATCCACCTCCACGGCGGCGGCTGGACCATGGGGGCGCCGCATATCGCGGACGAATGGTGCCAATATCTCGCGCGGGAGGCGGGATGCGCCGTCGTCTCCGTTCCCTACCGCCTCGGACCGGAGGAGCGCTGGCCCGCCTGCGCCGACGACGCCGAGGCGGGGGCGAAATGGGCGCTGGAGGCGGCCGCGGCCGAGTTCGGAACGGACCGCGTCGCCATCGGCGGTGAGAGCGCGGGGGCGCATCTGGCCGCCGTGACGCTCCTCCGCCTCCGCGATCAAGGCGTCAGCGGGATCGGGGGCGCATTGCTGCATTACGGCGTCTTCGACCTCGCCATGACGCCCTCCGCCGCCAATTGGGGGGAGCGGAACATGATCCTCTCCACCCCCACCATTCGCTGGTTTCAGGAAAACCTGACGGGAGAGGCCGAGGATCTGCGCGATCCGAAATGGTCGCCGCTCTACGCGGACCTGACCGACATGCCGCCCGCGCTCTTCCAATGCGGCACGGTCGATCCTCTGATCGACGACACCCTGATGATGGCGGGTCGTTGGGCGGGGTCCGGCGCGGCGACGGAGCTGGAGATCTATCCCGGCGCCGTCCACGCCTTCGAAATGTTCCCGACCGAGCAGGCGGCGGTGGCGCGGGCGACGGGCGCGGCCTTCCTCCGCCGCGTCTTCGGGGGCGAGGCATGAGCATCCATATCGGCGCCGCGCCCGGCGATTTCGCCGAAACCGTGCTCCTGCCGGGCGATCCCCTGCGCGCCAGCTGGGCGGCGGAGACGTTTCTGGAGGCGCCGCGCCTGATCAATGAGGTCAGGGGGATGCTCGGCTACACTGGGACATGGAACGGCCATCCGGTGACGATCCACGGCTCCGGCATGGGGATGCCGACGCTTTCCATCTACGTGAACGAGATGATCCGCGATTTCGGGGTCAAGCAGGTGATCCGCATTGGGTCCTGCGGCGGTATGGCGCCGCATGTGGCGCTTCGCGACGTGGTGATCGCGATGACGGCGTCCTCCGTCTCCACCCCGTCCAAGGCGTCGCTGGCGCCGCTAAACTACGCGCCCTCAGCCGACTGGGGCCTTCTGAAGGCGGCGACCGATGCCGCGCCGGAGGCGAAGGTCGGCATGATCTACTCCTCCGACTGCTTCTATGAGGAACGCAAGGACATCGCGGAGACGCTGATCCGCCACGGGTGCCTCGCGGTGGAGATGGAGACGGCGGAGCTCTACACGCTCGCCGCCCGCCACGGCGCGCGGGCGCTGTCGGTCTGCACCGTCTCCGACCACATCGTCACCGGCGCGTCGCTGCCGAGCGAGGACCGGGAGCGGAGCTTCGAAGATATGGTCGAGATCGCGCTGAAAGCCGCCTTCGCCTGAAGACGGCTCTCAGCCCGGATCGGCGCCCGCCGCGCGTCAGTGGCCGCCGGGGCCGCGCTCCACGTCCAGCTTCTTCTGGTAACGCGACTGCACCAGTTCGACGAGCACGAGGACGATGACGGAGAAGTAGAACGTGGTCTTCGACATCGGCAGCAGTTCATAGCCGAAGAGCTTGATCTGCAGATCGTCGTCATGCACCGCATGCGCCGCCGCAGGCCCGGCCTCGCCGAGCAGCACCACGCCGACGATCAGGAGGATAAAGAGGCCGAGAACCTCATACATCCGGTTCTTGTTCAGAAAGCTCGTCACGCCATCCGCCAGCACGAGCATCGCGACGCCGGAGGAGATGATCGCGATCGCCAGCACCGGGAAGACGTCGGTGATCGCGAGGGCGGAGAGGATCGAATCGAAGCTGAAGATCAGGTTCATCAGGACGATCAGCATGATCACCTGACCCGCCGTTTTCCGCGGCTTCTGCTCCACGTCATGGCCGAGATCGTGGATCGTCAGCATATGCGTGATCTCCTTGAAGGCGGTGTAGATGATGAATATCCCGCCGAAGATGAAGACGACCGTCGCGAAGTTCACCCCGCCCTCGATCACGCCCGGGACGTCGAAGACGACGAACGGGTCCTTCATGCTCTCGATCAGCTGGATCATCGTGAAGAGGAGCACGAGGCGCAGCGCCACCGCGATGATGATGCCGAGGCGGCGCACCCGGGCCTGATCGGCCTCCGGCGCCCGTTTCGACTCGATGGCGATGTAGAGAAGGTTGTCGAAACCGAGCACCGCCTGAAGGAAGATCAGTACGGCGAGATTGCCCAGATTCTCAAAGGTGAATAGTTCGGCCACGTCGTAAATCCCCTCAGATTGCGTGGTTTTCGTCGTCGCCATATCGCAACAGGGATGGGGCGTCATCAAGGCGGATCGGCGGCCTCCTTGCCCGGAGAGGTGATTCGGTGCGACCTTCTTTACGTGTGGTTAACGTGAAATCGCGCGAGCGAGGAGCGGCGACCGCACGGAAAGCGGGCGCAGTCGCGCGCCCTCGCAGCTAGGAGCAAGTGCATGCCGACGGGCACCGTTAAGTGGTTCAACGTCACCAAAGGCTACGGGTTCATCGAGCCTGACGACGGCGGGAAGGACGTTTTCGTCCACATCACCGCTGTTCAGCGCTCCGGTCTCGAAGGACTGAACGAAGGCCAGAAGGTCAACTACGACATGGAGGAAGGGCGCAACGGCAAAATGGCCGCGTCCAACCTGCAGCCTCAGTAATCATCTCGTAGTCACCGCGTAATCATCGCACCATAGACGTGCAGGCGAGGCGAAGAAGCCCCTCGGCTCGCCTATCGACGCGCCCGCCTCAGCTGCGGGCGCGTTCTGCGCTCACCACCAGCGCTCCGGCTTGGCGGTGAAGCCCGCCGCCCGCTCCAGCGCGTAGGCGACGTTCAGCATCTCCGCCTCGCCCCAGGGCTGGCCGATCAGCTGAAGCCCCATCGGCAACCCGTCTCCGTTCACGCCAGCGGGGACGGAGACGCCCGGCAGACCGGCGAGGTTCACCGTCACCGTGAAGACGTCGTTCAAATACATCTGGATCGGGTCCGCCACTTCGCCGAGCGCGAAAGCCGCCGACGGCGTCGCCGGGGTCAGGATCGCGTCCACGCCATCTGCGAAGACCGTCTCGAAGTCCCGCTTGATCAGCGTCCGCACTTTCTGAGCGCGCAGATAGTAGGCGTCGTAGTAACCTGCCGAGAGCACATAGGCGCCGATCATCACCCGGCGCTGCACCTCCGCCCCAAACCCGTCGGCGCGAGTTTTCTCATACATCTCCGTCACGCCGTCCGACGCCTGCAGCCCGGCGCGGGCGCCGTAGCGGACGCCGTCATAGCGGGCGAGGTTCGAAGACGCCTCCGCCGGCGCGATGATGTAATAGGCGGGCAGGGCGTATTTCGTGTGGGGGAGCGAGATGTCGACGATATTCGCGCCCGCGTCCTGAAGCATGGCCCGGCCGTCGGCCCAGAGCGTCTCGATCTCTTCGGGCATGTTGTCGACGCGGTATTCCTTCGGAATGCCGATGGTCTTGCCGCGAATGTCGCCGGTCAGCGCGGCCTCGAAATCGGGCACGGGAATGTCGGCGGAGGTGCTGTCCTTCGGGTCATGCCCGGCCATCGCCTTCAGCATGATCGCGCTGTCGCGCACCGATTTGGTCATCGGCCCCGCCTGATCGAGCGAGGAGGCGAAGGCGATGATGCCCCAGCGGGAGACGCGCCCATAGGTCGGCTTCACGCCGGTGATCCCCGTGAAGGCGGCGGGCTGGCGGATGGAGCCGCCGGTATCCGTGCCGGTCGCGGCGAGGCAAAGATCGCCGCTCACCGCAGCCGCCGAACCGCCCGACGATCCGCCTGGCGTCAGCGGCGCGTTGGTTCCGGGGCGTTTCCATGGCGAGGAGACGGCGCCGTAGGCCGAGGTCTCGTTCGACGAGCCCATTGCGAACTCGTCCATGTTCAGCTTGCCGAGCATGACGGCGCCGTCCGCCCAGAGCTGGCTGGTCGTCGTGCTCTCATAGGGCGGCAGGAACCCGCCGAGGATGTTGGAGGCGGCCTGGGACTGCACCCCATCGGTGCAGAACAGGTCCTTGATGCCGAGCGGCAGCCCGCACATGTCCGGCGCGTCGCCGTCTTTGAGGCGCGCGTCGGCCACGTCCGCCATAGACAACGCCTTTTCCGGCGTTTTCGCGGTGACGGCGTTCAGCGCATCGGCGCCGTCGATGGCGGCGATGCAGTCTTCGGTGATCTCGCGGGAGGTGAAGTCGCCCTTCCGGAGGCCGTCGCGCGCTTCGGCGAGGCCGAGCTTGTTCAGATCGCCCATTACTCGACCACCTTCGGCACCGCGAAGAACCCCTCGCGCGCATCGGGCGCGTTCTGGAGGATCTTGTCCTGAATGTCCCCGTCCGTGACTTCGTCCGCCCGGCGCTTCAGCGCCATCGGGGTGACGGAGGTCATCGGCTCGACGCCCTCGACGTCCACCTCGGCCAACTGCTCGGCGAAATTGAGGATCGCCGAAAGCTCCTTCGACAGGGGTTCGAGATCGCTCTCCGCCACCTCGATCCGCGCGAGATGCGCGACGCGGCGCACGGTGTCCTTGTCGACCGACATATCAGCCTCCCGTTGGGGTTCCGGGCGGCGGTTTAGCCCCCGCCCGGTCGCATCGCAAGGCGATCAGGCGGCTTTCGGCTCGCCATGCCGGATGAAGGTCGCCAGGACGACGCCGAGCAGAACGCCGTTCAGGACGTGCCACATGAAATGGGTCCCGAGGGGGAAGGCCTGACACACGGCCTCATCCACTGAACGGAACGTGAGCGAAAGCGACAGAAGCGCCGCCGTCGCGATCAGCCCGCCCGCAGCCCCATGGCCGAGACGCCAGAGAATGGCGCCGTAGGCGATGATGATCAGAAGAACGGGGAAATACCCTTCCGAGCCGTTCACGGAAGGCAGCGCCGCGCCCCAGGCGGCCACGAAGCCGATGGCGGAGGGGATGAAGAGGATCGGCACGGCCGCCGACATCCAGACCGGCGCGCCGAAAAAGCGGCGGGTCGCGGCGTAGAGATAGATCAGGATGAAGACGAGGATGGATATCGTATCGGCGGCGCCCGCCCATCCCTCCGCGACCGTGTGCCAGAGGAAGGAGCCGGTTCCTATGCAGCAGAGCACGATGAAGAGGAGGACTGTCAGCGGCTCAACCCGATCGCGCCGCACCATCATGTTCAGGCAGATGAGGGCGGCGATGATGAAGGCGATATTGGTCACGGCGTTCGCCGGCTCCGACCAGAAGGAGCCGTCGATCCGCTCGCAGTAGATGTCGACTTTGTCCATGATCTCGCCTCGCTCGCCGTTCGCCGCACTCATGTCGGGCAAACCGCTGCGAAGTCCAGTGCGGAACGGTGATATCGCGGCGTCAGGTGCGTTGACGCCCGCGCGCGGCTCGGCTACCCGCCGCGGATGGCCCAGCCCCCCATCCTGACGCTCGACGACATCGCCCTCGGCTTCGGCGGCGCGCCCTTGTTCGAAGGGCTGTCGCTCGCCATCGCGCCGGGAGACCGCGCCTGCCTCGTGGGGCGGAACGGGTCGGGCAAGTCGACGCTTCTCAAGGTGATCGCGGGGATCGCCGAGCCGGACGGCGGGACGCGCTTCGTCCAGCCGGGGTCGTCCATCGCCTACCTGCCTCAAGATCCCGGTTTCGACGGCTTCGCGACGCTCGGCGATTACGCCGCCGCCGATCTCGACCCCACTGAGCGCTACAAGGCGGAGATGGCGATGGAGGGGTTGCAGGTGCGCGCTGACGCCGATCCCGCCTCCGCGTCGGGCGGGGAGCGGCGGCGGGCGGCGCTGGCGCGCTGTCTCGCGGCGGAGCCGGACCTGATGCTGCTCGACGAGCCGACCAACCATCTCGACATCTCCGCCATCGAATGGCTGGAGAACGAGTTGATGGCGACGAAGCGCGCCTTCGTCGTGATCAGCCATGATCGCGCCTTCCTGAAGCGCCTGACGCGGGAGACGATCTGGCTCGATCGCGGCGCCTGCCGCCGCCACCCGAAGGGCTTCGACGGGTTCGAGGACTGGCGCGACAAGGTCATCGAAGAAGAACGAGACCAGCGTCACAAGCTCGACCGTCTGATCAAGGCCGAGGCGCGCTGGGCCGTCGAAGGCATCTCCGCCCGCCGCAAGCGCAACATGGGCCGCGTGCGGCGGCTCGGCGAACTCAGGCAGGAGCGCGCGGACCAGATCGCGGAGACGGGCAGGGCGGCCATGGCGCTCGCCTCCGCCCCGACCTCCGGCAAGCTGGTGATCGAGGCGAAGGGGATCGCGAAGCGCTTTGACGAGCGCGCGATCCTCGCCCCGTTCTCCACCCGCATCGCGCGCGGCGACCGCGTGGCTCTGGTGGGGCCTAACGGCGCGGGCAAGACGACGCTCCTCAACATGCTGATCGGCGCGCTGGCGCCGGACGAGGGGACTGTGCGGCTCGGCTCCAATCTGGAGATCGCGCTCTTCGACCAGAACCGCGCCGCGCTCGATCCCGATAAGTCGCTCTGGGAGACGCTGACGGAGACGGAGGCGCGCGGTCCCAAGGTGCGCTCCGATCAGGTGATCGTGCGGGGGCGGCCGCAGCATGTGGTCGGCTATCTCAAGAGCTTTCTCTTCAACGAAAGCCAGGCGCGCGGGCCGGTCTCCGCGCTGTCGGGCGGAGAACGCGCGCGGCTTCTCCTCGCCAAACTGATGGCGAGGGAATCGAACCTGCTGGTGCTCGACGAGCCGACGAATGATCTGGATATCGAGACGCTGGATCTTCTGCAGGAGCTGCTCGCCGACTTCGACGGCACCGTCCTCTTCGTCAGCCATGACCGCGATTTCATCGACCGGGTCGCAACTTCCGTGGTCGCGATGGAGGGGGACGGAAGCGCGGTCGAATACGCCGGCGGCTGGAGCGACTATCGCGCCCAGCGCGGGGCTCCGGCAGCGGGGGGCATGTCGCGGGACACGGCGAAGACCGCCGCCAAGTCGAAGGCCGGAGCGGCGCCCGCCAAGTCCCAGCCGGAAAAGATGACCTTCAAGGAGACGCACCGCCTTGAGGCCCTGCCGAAGGAAATGGAGCGTCTGGAGGCGGAGATCGCCAAGCTGGAGGCGTTCCTCTCCGCCCCCGACCTCTACGCGAAAGAGCCGGTCAAGTTCGCCAAAGCGTCCGAGGGACTGGCGGAGCGCCAGACGGCGCTCGCGGCGGCGGAGGAGGAATGGCTGGAGCTTGAGGAAAAGCGCGAGGCGCTAGGGGCTTAGGTCTTCTCCAAGACGTATACCCAGGACTTCATCTCCCGCCCCGGGAGGTGATCGCCATATTCCTTGAAGCGCAGGATCGCCGCGCCGGCGTCGACGATCTCCGTCATGCGCCGCTCATGCGCGCCGTCTTCGATGGCGTGATCGTTGAGCGAGAAGGAGATATGCCCGCCCTTCGGCAGGAAGGCGAGGATCTGATCGAACGCCTCCGGCGGCGCCAGCCCGGGGCTCAGCACCCCGGCGGCGTTGACCGCGGCGTAGGCGTTCGCCGGGGCGTCAAGCGAAGCCTCCGGCTCGATCTGGCGAAGGACGCGATAGACATGCCGCTTCTCCGCCTGCCGCAGCATTTCCGACGAAGGATCCCAGCCGTCGATCGCTGCGAAGCCCGCCGATTTCAACGCCGCGCCCGACAGTCCGGTGCCGCAGCCGAGATCGAGGATCGGACGCTGCTGATCTTCGGTCAGGTCGGCCAGAGCCGCCGCGCAGCGCACCGGCGTGATGTAGCCGTTATCCGACGTCTCAGCGTCGTAGGTCGCCGCCCATTCGTCATAGAATTTGCGCGCGGCTTCGCCATGCGCGTGCCCGTAGGCGTTCTCCAGGTATTTTTTGGTCATCGAGCGTCCCCGGTGATGACCGATCACGCGAATGGCGGCCACATTCGAGGAAAATTAGCACGAAGCGTCGGCTAACCAAATCTTGAAAGTCGCTTTCGCGCGATCCGTGTATTGCAGTTTCCGGTTCGCCTTATTGCGGCGCCCGCCGCGCGCGTCCTCAAGCGGCGGGAAGAGGCCGAAATTGACGTTCATCGGCTGGAACGTCTCCGCCTCCGCGCCGCCGGTGATGTGGTGAACGAGCGCGCCATGCGCCGTCTCCGGCGGCGGCGGCGCCAGCGCCTCGCCCCGCGCCTCCGCCGCGGCCATGCGCCCAGCGAGAAGGCCCATCGAGGCGCTCTCCACATAGCCTTCGACGCCGGAGACCTGTCCCGCGATCCGGATGCGCGGATCGGCCTTCAGGCGCATGACGCCGTCCAGAAGGCGCGGAGAGTTCAGAAAAGTGTTGCGATGAATGCCGCCAAGGCGCGCGAACTTCGCGTCCCCCAGCCCCGGAATCATCGCGAAAACATCAGCTTGCGCGCCATACTTCATCTTCGTTTGGAAGCCGACGATGTTGTAGAGCGTGCCGAGCGCGTTGTCCCGGCGGAGCTGCACGACGGCGTGCGGCTTCTCCGTCGGCGCGTGCGGGTTGGTCAGCCCCACCGGCTTCATCGGCCCGTGGCGCAGGGTCTCCCGCCCGCGCTCCGCCATCACCTCGATGGGCAGGCAGGCCTCGAAATAGGGGGTGTCGGTCTCCCACTCCTTGAACTCCGTCTTATCGGCGGCGAGGAGGGCGTCGATGAACGCCTCGTACTCCGCCTTGGACATCGGGCAGTTGAGGTACGCGGTGCGGTCCTCCTCCGTCTCGCCCTTGTCGTAGCGGGACTGGAACCAGGCTTTCTCCATGTTCACGCTGTCGGCGTAGACGATGGGAGCGATCGCGTCGAAGAAGGCGAGGCTCTCCTCCCCGCCCAGTCCCCGCAGCGCCTCCGCCAGCGCGGGGGAGGTGAGGGGGCCGGTGGCGATGATCACATGGGCCCAGTCTTCGGGGGGAAGTCCCGCGACCTCGCCTCGCTCGATGCGGATCTTTGGATGCGCCTCCAGCGCCGCGGTCACATCGGCGGAGAAGGCGTCGCGATCCACGGCGAGCGCGCCGCCGGCGGGCACCTGCGCCTTGTCGGCGCAGCGCATGACCAGCGATCCCGCCTCCCGCATCTCCCAGTGCAGCAGGCCAACCGCGTTGCTCTCATGGTCGTCGGATCGGAAGGAGTTGGAGCAGACCAGCTCCGCCAGCCCCTCCGTCTGGTGAGCGAAGGTGCCGCGCTCGGGCCGCATTTCGTGGAGGATGACTTCGGCCCCGGCCTCCGCCGCCTGCCACGCGGCCTCGGACCCCGCCATGCCGCCGCCGATGATGTGGATGGGATCGCTCATATCGCCTGCTCCGCCGCCTTGCGAGCGGCCTACCTAAGGGGCGACGGGCGGGAAAGCGAGACTTGTCGCCATGCGCCCCATTGCCGCCGCAATTCGCCTCATTTCCGCCATTCGCCGGATAAAACTCTTCGGCGGGGCGATGAGGCGTTTGGGGTGAAACAATGACCAAAGCGACGGCGCTTTTGCGCGTCACCACCATCTGTCTCGCGGCGGCGATTCTCGTCAGCGGCGTAAACTCGGCTATCGCGAATAACGAGGGCGCCGAAAACCTCGCGCGGAAAGGCGTCGCCGATCTTCTGGTCGAGCACTTCATCTTGAAGAACTGACCCGCGTAGAAGGCGGCTGGCTCCACCGCCGCCTTCCGCAAGGTCAGCGATGACGCGGGCGATCAGCTTTCGCCCGCGTCTCCGTTTTCAGCGGTCTCGTCCGCGCCGTCGTCGTCTTCGCCGGTATCGGCGATCCGCGCGACGGAGACGACTTTCTCGTCTTTCGCCGTGTTGAACACCTTCACCCCGCCCGCGCTCCGCGACCGGAACGAGATCCCGCCGACCGGGCAGCGGATCGACTGCCCGCCATCCGTCACCAGCATGATCTGGTCGTCTTCCTCAACCGGGAAGGAGGCGATGAGCGGGCCGCCCCGCATCGCCTTGTCCATGGCCCCGACGCCCTGTCCGCCGCGTCCGCGGACCGGATAGTCATGCGACGACGAGATCTTGCCCGCGCCGTTTTCGGTGAGCGTCAGGATCAGGTTCTCCGCCGCGGACATCTCCGCATACCGCTCTTGTGACAGTGCGACATCGGCGACGGCTTCCTCATCCGACTCGCCCTCGTCTTCGGTCTGGCCCGCCACGGCGCGCCGCATCTTCAGATACGCCTGCCGCTCCTCTGACGTCGCGTCGAAGTGACGGATGACCGACATGGAGACGACGTGATCGTCGCCGAGGAGCTTGATCCCCCGCACGCCGGTGGAGGCGCGGGACTGGAAGACGCGCACGTCGGTGGAGGGGAAGCGGATCGCCTTGCCCATCGCGGTGACCAGCATCACGTCGTCGCTTTCCGCGCAGATACGGGCATCGACCAGCGTCGCGTCCTCGTCCTCCCCTTCGAACTTCATCGCGATCTTGCCGTTCTTCATCACGTTGGTGAAGTCGGAGAGCGCGTTGCGCCGGACCCCGCCCTTGGAGGTGGCGAAGACGATCTGGAGATCGCCCCATTCCTCCTCCGGCCGGTCCACGGGCATCATCGCGGCGATGGAGACGCCGGGCTGCACCGGCAGCACGTTGACGATGGGCCGGCCTCGCGTGGTGCGGGAGCCGAGCGGCAACTGCCAGGTCTTCAGCTTGTAGACGATGCCTTCGGTCGTGAAGAACAGAATCGGCGTGTGGGTGTTCGCGACGAAGAGCGTCGTGATGAAGTCGTCATCCTTCGTCGTCATGCCCGAAAGGCCCTTGCCGCCCCGTCCCTGCGCCCGGTAGTCGGCCAGCGGGGTGCGTTTGACGTAACCCTGATGGGTGACGGTCACGACCATCTCTTCCCGCTCGATCAGGTCTTCGTCGTCGATATCGCCGTCGTATTCGATGATCTCGGAGCGTCGCGGCGTCGCGAATTTCTCTTTCACCTCAGCCAGTTCGGCGGAGATGATCGACATGATCCGCTCGCGCGAGCGCAGGATGTCGAGGTAATCGGTGATCTTGACCGCCAGCTCTTCGAGCTCGTCCGTCACTTCCTTGACGCCGATCGCCGTCAGGCGCTGGAGGCGCAACTCAAGGATCGCGCGGGCCTGCGCGTCGGAGAGGTTGTAGGTCCCGTCCTCGTTCATCCGATGGCTCGGATCGTCGATGAGCTGGATGTAGGGAGCGATCGCTTCGGCCGGCCAGCGCCGGGTCATCAGCTTCTCCCGCGCCTCCGCGGCGTCGGCGGAGGCGCGGATGGTGGCGACCACCTCGTCCACGTTTTCCACCGCAACGGCGAGACCGCAGAGGATATGGGCGCGCTCGCGGGCCTTCTTGAGTTCGAACGCGGTCCGCCGCGTGACGACCTCCTCGCGGAAGGCGATGAATGCTGTCAGAAAACCGCGGAGGTTCAGCTGCTCGGGCCGCCCGTTGTTCAGCGCCAGCATGTTGGCGCCGAAGGTCTGCTGGAGTGGGGTGAAGCGGAAGAGCTGGTTGAGAACGACGTCCGGCGTCGCATCCCGCTTCAGCTCGATCACCACGCGCACGCCGTGGCGATCCGATTCGTCCTGAACGTGGTGCAGGCCCTCGATCTTCTTCTCGCGCACCAGCTCGCCGATGCGGCCGATCAGGTTCTCCTTGTTCACCTGATAGGGGATCTCGTCGACGACGATCGCGTAGCGGTCCTTGCGGATCTCCTCCACATGGGACTTGGCGCGCATGATCACCGAGCCGCGCCCCTCGTGATACGCCTTCCGCGCGCCGGAGCGCCCGAGGATATAGGCGCCCGTCGGGAAGTCGGGTGCGGGGATGTACTCCATCAGGTCGGCGACCTGCAGGTCCGGGTTCTCGATCAGCGCCTGCGTCGCGTCGATCACCTCCCCAAGGTTATGGGGCGGAATGTTCGTCGCCATGCCGACCGCGATGCCGCCCGCGCCGTTGACGAGGATGTTCGGGAATCGGGCGGGCAGGACGGTAGGCTCGCGGTCCTTGCCGTCGTAGTTGTCCTGAAAGTCGACCGTGTCCTTCTCGATATCCTCGAGAATGGCCGCGGCCGGCTTATCCATCCTGACTTCGGTGTAGCGCATCGCGGCGGGCGGATCGCCGTCCATGGAGCCGAAGTTGCCCTGACCGTCCAAGAGCGGCAGGCGCATGGAGAAATCCTGCGCCATGCGCACCAGCGCGTCGTAAATCGCGCTGTCGCCGTGGGGGTGGTACTTACCCATCACGTCGCCGACGGGCCGGGCGGACTTGCGGTAGGCCTTGTCGTGCGTGTTCCCGGTCTCGTGCATCGCGTAGAGGATGCGCCGGTGCACCGGTTTCAGCCCGTCGCGCACGTCCGGAATGGCGCGGCTGACGATGACCGACATGGCGTAGTCGAGATAGCTCCTGCGCATCTCGTCTTCGACCGTGATCGTCGGTCCGTCATAGGTCGGGCGCGGCGGCGGCGCGTCTTCTTGGCCGCCGTTCTCGATATCGTCGTCTGACAAGGCTGGTTCCCGCTCGGTTCGTTATTGTTTTTCGCTGCGATCTTTATACGTTCCGACGCGAGCGGCGTCCACTGTGGACGTGGCTCATATGCGCTTTGCGACAGTTCGATGACACCAGATGTTGTGGAGTTGCGCGCGCGGTTTTCGCAGATGTTCCGTTTGTGACGGAAAGATATCCACAACGCCTGTGGATCAACTGGAAATGTCACATTCCTGTAATGGGTTATGTGGCGCTGCTGAGAAGCGGTCAGAGGCAAGAGGAAGCTTACAATGTCCGATCCCATCGTCATCGTCGGCGCGGCGCGCACGCCTATGGGCGGATTTCAGGGCGACTTCGGCGACGCGACTGCGTCCGAACTCGGCGGCGCGGCGATCAAGGCTGCGCTGGAGCGCGCCGGGGTCGCGGCGACGGAGGTGGACGAGGTGCTGATGGGCTGCGTCCTGCCCGCGGGACAGGGCCAGGCCCCCGCGCGGCAGGCCGCGTTCAAGGCCGGGCTGGGGGAGGAGGTTCCCGCCTCCACGCTCAACAAGATGTGCGGCTCCGGGATGAAGACGGTGATGGTCGCGGTCGATCAGCTTCTGGCCGGCAACGGCTCAGTCGTCGTCGCGGGCGGCATGGAGAGCATGACCAACGCGCCGTACGTCGTACCGAAGATGCGCTCCGGCGCCCGTCTCGGCCATGCGGAAATGAAGGACCACATGTTCCTCGACGGCCTTGAAGACGCCTATGACAAGGGCCGTCTGATGGGGACTTTCGCCGAAGACTGCGCGGAGAAATACCAGTTCACGCGGGAGGCGCAGGACGCCTACGCGCTCGCCTCCCTTCAGGGCGCGCTGGACGCGCAAACCTCAGGCGCCTTTTCGGCGGAGATCGCGCCGGTGACGGTGAAGACCCGCAAGGGCGAGGTGACGGTGGCGGAGGACCAGCAGCCGAAAGAGGCCCGGCCCGACAAGATCCCGACGCTGAAGCCCGCCTTCAGGAAGGACGGGACGGTGACGCCCGCCAACGCCTCCTCCATCTCCGACGGGGCGGCGGCGCTCGTCCTGATGCGGGAGAGCGAGGCGAAGGCGAAGGGCCGCGCCATCCGCGCTTACATTCGCGGCCACACCTCTCACGCGCAGGCCCCGGCCTGGTTCTCCACTGCGCCGGTCCCGGCGATGGAGAAGCTCTTGGAGAAGACCGGCTGGTCGGTGGACGACGTCGACCTGTGGGAAGTGAACGAAGCCTTCGCCGTCGTTCCCATGGCGGCGATGGCAGAACTTGGCATGCCCCGTGAGAAACTGAACGTGAACGGCGGCGCCTGCGCCCTCGGCCACCCGATCGGGGCGTCGGGGGCGCGCATTCTCGTCACGCTCCTCCATGCGCTTGAGGCGCGGGGCGGGAAGAAGGGCGTCGCCTCGCTCTGCATCGGCGGGGGCGAGGGGACGGCGGTGGCTCTGGAGCTGGCTTAAGCCGCCGGTCACAACCGCCGCGGCCTTGCGCCGGGGCCGCTTCCCAATAGCGGGAGGCCCCGGCGCAAGGCCGGGACGGTTGCGTTGGGTAAGCCAAAACGGCGCTTTTGCCCGCCCGCGCCATCCCCTAACCTCCCGCGCAAAACGGGAGGTTCCATGCAGCAAGCCGAAGACTACCGCGCCGAAGCGCGCGCGCTCCACGCCGTCATCGCCGATCTGACGGACGCCGATTTCGCCGCTGTCACCCAGTTCAAGGACTGGACGCTGAACGACGTGATCGGCCACCTCCACATGTTCGACGTGGCGGCGGAGCTTTCCGGCACGGACCCCGACGCGATGGGCGACTTCCTCAAACCGGTCTTCGCCGCCATCGCCAGCGGGGGCTCCCTGATCGACGCGCAGAACGACTGGCTAGGCGATCTCTCCGGCGCCGCCCTCCGGGACAAGTGGATCGCGCAGGCGGAGCGGACGGCGGACGTCTACGCCGATTGCGACCCCAAGGCGCGGCTGAAATGGGCGGGGCCGGACATGTCCGCCCGCTCCATGATCACTGCGCGGCAGATGGAGACCTGGGCGCATGGGCAGGAGGTGTTCGATATCCTCGGCGCGAAGCGGGAGGAGGCCGACCGGGTGAAGAACATCTGCCATCTCGGCGTCACGACCTTCGGCTGGACCCACATGGTCCGCCGCCTTCCGGTGCCGGAAACCACGCCTTACGTCCGCCTCACCGCCCCCTCCGGCGCGATCTGGGAATGGGGCGAACCGGCGGAGGAGCGGGTCGAGGGCGACGGCGTCGAGTTCGCGCAGGTCGTCGCGCAGACCCGCAATGTCGCCGACACGTCGCTGACCGCCACAGGGCTGGTCGCGACGTTCTGGATGGAGAACGCGCAATGCTTCGCGGGGGCGCCGAACGACCCGCCCGCGCCGGGCTCGCGTCATCGGGTGGAGAAATAGAAATGCAGAGCGAAGTGATCCGCACGGAGATCGAAGGCGGCGTCGCCCATCTGGTGATGGACCGCCCTGACAAGGCCAACGCGATGGGGGAGGCGTTCTGGCGCGATCTTCCCCTTCTGATCGAGGAATTGGAGGCGACGCCCGAAATCCGGGCCGTGGTGATTTCGGGGGAGGGGCGGCACTTCACCTCCGGCATCGACCTCTCGATGCTCGCGAACACCACCGATCTCGCGAAGGCGGAGCCGGGCAGGGCGGCCTACAAGCTTCGCCGCGACATCCTCCGCCTCCAGAACACGTTCACCGCGATGGAGCGGGCGCGCTTCCCCGTGATCTGCGCGATCCACGGGGCCTGCGTCGGGGGCGGGATCGACATGGTGACGGCGGCGGATATCCGCCTCGCCTCGAAGGACGCCTATTTCGCGGTGGAGGAGATCAACGTCGGCATGGCCGCCGATGTCGGCACGCTCCAGCGCCTGCCGAAGATCATCCCGCCTGGCATCGCGAAGGAGCTCTGTTTTACGGGGCGCCGTTTCGGCCCGGATGAGGCGCTCGGCTTCGGCTTCCTCAACGCCGTGCACGAAGACAAGGACGCAGTGATCGCGGCGGCGCTCGCCATGGCGCGGGAGATCGCCTCCAAATCGCCGCTGGCGATGGCCGGGATCAAGCAGTCGCTGAACTACGCCGTCGACCACACGGTGGAGGAGGGGCTGGACCAGATCGCCACGTGGAATTCGGGGATGCTCCGCCCCGAAGACCTGATGGAAGCGATGCGCGCGCGCATGGTGAAGGAAGAGGGGCGGTTCAAGGCGTTGGGTTAGATCAACTCGAAATCCAAGTTTTCAGTGCTTTCTATCTGCTGTATCGTTTGCAGATTTACTATCGACTGAAGTTTGGAGGTTAAATGTTCGAGATGTCGACATATGAGACGGTGAGTATTTTAGTACAAGTGGTTGGCTTCAGCCTTATCATCGTACCTCTGTTTATGGCTTATCGTCAGATACAGAGTCGCGTTTTCTGCGACTACACCGCGCGGTATGCGGAGATTTTTCCCGACCTTCAGGCAGCTCTCTACGCAGTTAACGCGGGAGGAGGCTTCCAAAACTGCAAGGCTATGGAGCGCGACGGGCTTCGTCTAGAAGTCGCCCGTTATTTAAACATGTGTTCCGAAGAATTTCATCTCAACGAGAACCGCTTTCTGCATCGTTCGACGTGGAAGGTGTGGGACCGCGGGATGGATCAGGCTCTTGACAACGAAGACCTTCGTTACGCCGTCGCGTCAATTCTAACGCACTATAGCTTCTTCGAGAAGTTTCAGAGTTTTATTCAATCGAAGATCGACGCAAAGGCGTTAGTCGGCGGCACCTAACTGAAAGGCGCTCGCCGATAGCTATTCAAAAATGAAACGATGCGGGATCGACCTCAGAGCACCTGGCCGAGCTTCATCGCGACGCCCATGTCGCCTTCGACCTTCAGTTTGCCCTGCATGAAGGCCGCCGTCGGGTCCAGGTCGCCGTCGACGATCGCCTGAAGGTCCTCTTCGGCGACGGTCACGGTGCAGTCCGCTTCCTTGTCTTCGGTGGAGACGGTCTGGTTGTCGATCACCAGGACGCCGTCGCCGGTGTCGAATTTGATGACGCTGTCGAAGGAGCCGTTTTCGACCTTGTCCTTCAGGGCGGCTGCGAGATCGGCGACGCTCATGTCATTCTCCCTTTGAGCGGTTGACGCTTTGGTCAAGACTAAGCGGAAACAGGGCCGGAAAGGCAAGTGCGACGCTGCGGAAAGATCAGCGCGCATTGGCCTAATCGTAGGGACCGCCAGGGCCGAGCAGCTCGAAACACCTGATTTCAAATTCGTAGTAGTCGCTGCGATCGCCTTTCTCCGCCCGTGCGATGAGCCGGTTTTCATCGTCGCGAAAAATCGCGTGAACGGTCTGCAGGGTGCGGTAGCAATGGCTTCCATCGGGATAAGTGAACTTGATCATGCAAACGCCTCCTTGGTCGCGCCGCGCATCGGGCGATAGACCGACGTCAGGTTTCGTCAGTACGCGAGACCTTAAGGAATGACCGAATTGCGTCTTGGCGAAGTCAGATGAACGAGCTTACCAGTCGGTAAGTCCGCATAGGGACGGGCTGGATCTTATAGCCAAGTCGGGGCGCGACGCTGCGGCGGGGGTGATTTCGCAGGGGTGATTTCACGGCCGCCGACGCTAACGTCGAACCAGAAGTGAATCGCGCCCGCCAGAGGCGCCGCCGTCAGGGAGTAAGAGATGCAGTTCACCGCCGAACATAACCAGCTTCGCGACACCGTCGCCCGCTTTGTCCGGGACGAGATCAATCCGCATGTGAAGGAATGGGAGAAGGCGGAGCAGTTCCCCTCCCACGACGTCTTCAAGAAGATGGGCGATCTCGGCCTTCTCGGCGTGAAGTACCCGGAGGAGGACGGCGGCCTGAACCTCGACTTCTCCTATTCCATGATCGTGGCGGAGGAGCTGGGGCGGATCGACTGCGGCGGCGTGCCGATGGCGATCGGGGTGCAGACCGACATGTGCACGCCTGCCTTGGCGCGCTTCGGATCGGAAGAGTTGCGCGAAGAGTTCCTCCGCCCGGCCATCGCAGGCGACGCGGTGGGCTGCATTGGCGTCTCCGAGCCCGGCGCTGGGTCCGATGTGGCGAACACGAAGACCCACGCCCGGATCGACGGCGACGATTACGTCATCAACGGCCAGAAGATGTGGATCACCAATGGGATGATGGCCGACTGGTGCTGCCTTCTTGTGAATACGGAGGCCGACGCGGCGCCGCACAAGTCCAAGAGCCTCATAATGGTGCCGATGGACGCCCCCGGCATCACGAAGCAAAAAATCGACAAGATCGGCATGAACTCCTCCGACACCGCGATGCTCTTTTTCGAGGACGTGCGGGTCCCCCGCCGCAACGTGGTCGGTCAGCCCGGCATGGGCTTCACCATGCAGATGATGCAGTTTCAGGAGGAGCGGCTCTGGGCCGCCGCCAACGGCATCCCCTCGCTCGACCGGATGATCGACGAGACCATCGCCTATACTCGCGAGCGCAAGGCCTTCGGCCAGCCGCTGATCCACAATCAGGTGATCCACTTCAAACTGGCGGAATTGCGCACGGAGGTCGAATGCCTCCGCGCCCTGACCTGGCAGGCGATCGAGGACTACGTCGGCGGGGCGGACGTGACTAAGCACGCTTCGATGGTGAAACTTAAAGGCGGGCGGCTCAGCCGGGAGATCTCCGACGCCTGCCTGCAATACTGGGGCGGCATGGGGTTCACCCGCGAGAATATCATCAGCCAGTTCTACCGCGACGGGCGGCTCTGGAGCATTGGCGGCGGGGCGGACGAGGTGATGCTCGGCATCATCTGCAAATACGAGGGCACGCTGCCGCCTCGCATGCAGTGATCTTCTAAGAGGGGGCCGCGCCGCCCATCGCTTCCGTCAGCGCCGCCGCCGCCTTGCGGACGGCGACGCTCAGCTCCGCGATCTTCGCGTCGGTGAACCGCGCCGTCGGGCCGGAGACGGAGATCGCCGCGACAGCGCTCCCATGCGCGCCGAAGACGGGGGCGGCGATGCAGCGCATGCCCGCGTAACGCTCCTCATCATCAAAGGACCAACCGCGCGCGGCGATCGTCTCCAGATCAGCGAAGAGGGCGTCCGGTTTGGTGATCGTCGTCTCGGTGAATTTCGGCAGACCCTTCTTGCGGAGGATCCCCTCAACCTGATCGCGCGACATCTGCGCCATCAGCGCCTTACCGGCGCCGGAGACATGCATGTGCGACCGGCTGCCTGGCCGGAAGAAGGCGCGGATCGGGTTCTGCGTCTCCACCTGGCTGACGAAAACGACGTCGCCCTCGTCTGCGATGGCGAGGTTCGCGGTCTCCCCCGTCGCGGACATCAACTCGTGCACGACGGGCTGCGCCGTCTCCACGAGATTGATCCGGTTCAGGAAGCCGACGCCGATGCGATAGGCTTCGACCCCGATCATCCATTCCTGCGTGTTCTCGTCGAACTCGGCGAAGCGCTGCGCCTGTAGGGTCATCAACAGGCGATGGGCGGTGGAGGGCGGCATGCCAGCGCTCAGCGCGATCTCCGTTAGCGTGCTACGCGCGTCGCGCGCGAGGAGGGAGAGGAGCTGCAATCCCCGCTCCAGCGCCTGAACCGGCGCGTTCTCCCCGTCGGACGGGTGTTTTCTCGGCCGCCCGCGCGGGCGCTTCACGATCTGTTCCATGGGCCGGCGAAGTATCGCGCCCCATCTCGTCAGGCAAGGATTTGACGAGAAAAAGGTTTCTAGTGCACCTGCATACATTCGAATGAAAAAATATAAAGTTATGACGTAAAACGAAATTTTGTATTTTTTAATTTAGTGGAATAATTTTCCAAAAAAATTGCATCAGCATGTCCCTCGGTCTATCCCTTCCCCAACGACAAGGAGGAAGCCGATGACCGCGCAGAACCCCATCTTCATACCGGGTCCGACGAATATCCCAGATCGCCTCCGCCACGCGATGAACGTGCAAACCTCGGATCATCGCGCGCCCGATTTCGTCGAGATGCTGCACCCGCTCCTGAGCGACCTGAAGCGCGTCTTCAAGACGACGGCGGGTCAGGTCGTCACCTTCCCGGCCTCCGGCACGGGCGGATGGGAGGCGGCGATCGCCAATACGCTCTCGCCCGGCGACAAAGTGCTGGTCGCGCGCTACGGCATGTTCTCCCACAAGTGGATCGACATGTGCCAGCGCCATGACCTTGACGTCGAAGTCATCCAATGCGCCTGGGGGGAGGGCGCGCCGGCGGACGCCTTCGGCGAACGCCTCGCCGCCGATAAGGCGCGGGAGATCAAGGCGGTGCTCGTCACCCATAACGAGACCGCGACCGGCGTCGCCTCCGACATCGGCGCGGTGCGCCGCGCAATGGACGCTGCGGACCATCCCGCGATGCTTTGCGTCGATTGCGTCTCCTCCCTCGCCTCAATCGATTTTCGGATGGACGAGTGGGGCGTCGATCTCGCGGTATCCGGCAGCCAGAAAGGGTTCATGCTCGCGACCGGCATGGCCATCGTCGGGGTCAGCCCCAAGGCGATGGAGGCGACGAAGACCGCGAAATGCGCGCGCACGTTCTTCGACTTCAACGACATGACCGGCGCAAACGCCGCCGGCGGCTATCCCTACACGCCGCCCCTGCAGCTGATGCACGGGCTGCGCGCCAGTCTCGACATGCTCTTCGAGGAAGGGCTCGAGAACGTCTTCGCCCGCCACGCGCGGATCGCCGAAGGCGTGCGGGCGGCGGTTCGGGCCTGGGGCCTTCAGCTCTGCGCGAAAGAGCCCGGACTCTACTCCAACACCGTCAGCGCGATCTATACGCCGGACGGGCTCAACTCGGATGAGCTGACCAACCACATCTACGACGTCTACGGCGTCTCCTTCGGCGTCGGTCTCGGGCAGATGGCGGGCAAGGCGTTCCGGATCGGGCATCTCGGCTCGCTCACCGACGTCATGGCGCTTTCGGGGCTCGCGACGGTTGAAATGGCGATGGCCGATCTCGGTTACCCGGTGGAGATGGGCGCAGGCGTCCGCGCCGCGCAGGAGCATTATCGCAAAACCGCCCGCGTTGAGCTGAAAACGGCGGCCTGAGGAGGATCGGATGAAGGACATGAACGAACTCGCCACCCCGACATGGGCGGACGTGGTCGAAGCCCATGACCGCATCGCCCCGCATATCCGCCGGACGGAGGTGCTGACCAACGCGGAACTGGACGCCGAGGCGGGCGCCAGCCTCTTCTTCAAGTGCGAGAACCTGCAGCCGCCCGGAGCTTTCAAGGTGCGCGGCGCCTCCAACGCCGTCTTCGGGCTGACGGACGAACAGGCGAAGGCGGGCGTCGCGACCCATTCGTCGGGCAACCACGCCCTCTGCCTCTCCTACGCCGCCGGACGCCGGGGCGTGCCCTGCAACGTCGTCATGCCGCGCACCGCGCCGCAAGCGAAGAAGGACGCCGTGATCGGCTATGGCGGACGGATCACGGAATGCGAGCCTTCGACCACCAGCCGGGAGGAGACCTTCGCGAAGGTGCAGGCGGAGACGGGGGGCGATTTCATCCACCCCTATAACGATCCGCGCGTCATCGCGGGGCAGGCGACCTGCTCCAAGGAGTTTCTAAGCCAAGTGGCGGATCTCGACATCCTTGTCGCGCCTATCGGCGGCGGCGGGATGATCTCCGGCACTTGCCTGACGGTCTCCTCCATCGCGCCGCATGTGAAGATCTACGCGGCTGAGCCGGAGCAGGCGGATGACGCCATGCGCTCCCTGAAAGCGGGCCGCATCATCGCCGACGACGCGCCGGTGACCATCGCGGACGGGCTGAAGGTCCCGCTCAAGGATCTCACCTGGCACTTCGTCTCGCGCCACGTCACGGACATCCTGACCGCCAGCGAGCAGGAGATCATCGACGCGATGAAGCTCTCCTGGAAGCGCCTGAAGATGGTGATCGAGCCGAGCTGCGCTGTGCCGCTCGCGGTGATCCTGAAGAACCCCGAGATTTTCGCCGGCAAGCGCGTCGGCGTCATCGTCACCGGCGGCAACGTCGACCTGGATAAACTGCCCTGGATGGGCGCTTAAGGGAGATGGCTATGAAGGACATGATCATTGACGAGCTGGAAGTCGGCTTCGACGTCCCCGCCGCCGTCGGCATGGACGAAAGCGAGATCCAGACCCCGTGCCTCGTCTTGGACCTCGACGCGCTGGAGCGGAACGTCAAGAAAATGGGCGACTGGGCCAAGGCGCACGGGATGCGCCACCGCGTCCACGGCAAGATGCACAAATCCGTCGACGTGGCGAAGCTTCAGGAAAGCCTCGGCGGCGCCTGCGGCGTCTGCTGCCAGAAAGTGTCGGAGGCGGAGGTCTTCGCCCGCGGCGGCATCAAGGACGTGCTCGTCTCCAATCAGGTGCGCGACCCGGCGAAGATAGACCGCCTCGCCCGTCTGCCCAAGCTCGGCGCCCGCGCGATCTGCTGCGTCGACGACGTGGCGAACGTCGCCGATCTCTCCGCCGCCGCCGTGAAGCACGGGACGGAGATCGAGTGCCTGGTGGAGATCGACTGCGGCGCCGGGCGCTGCGGCGTGACCACGACGCCCGCCGTCGTGGAGATCGCCAAGGCCGTCGACGCCGCCGAAGGGCTCAAATTCGCCGGCATCCAGGCCTATCAGGGCGCGATGCAGCACATGGACAGCTATGACGACCGGAAGGCGAAGATCGCCATCGCGGTCGCGATGGTGAAGGAAGCCGTCGATACGCTGAAGACCGAAGGGCTGGAGTGCGACATCGTCGGCGGCGGCGGCACCGGCTCCTATTACTTCGAGGGCACGTCGGGCGTTTACAATGAGCTTCAGTGCGGCTCCTACGCCTTCATGGACGCCGATTACGGCCGCATCCTCGACAAGGACGGCAAGCGGATCGACGAAGGGGAGTGGGAGAACGCGCTCTTCCTCCTCACTTCCGTCATGTCCCACGCGAAGGCCGACAAGGCCATCGTCGACGCCGGGCTGAAGGCGCAGTCGGTGGATAGCGGCCTGCCGTTCATCTTCGGGCGCGACGACGTCGAATACGTCAAATGCTCCGACGAGCATGGGGTCGTGGCCGATCCGGACGGCGTTCTGAAAGTCAACGACAAGCTGAAGCTGGTCCCCGGTCACTGCGACCCGACCTGCAACGTCCACGACTGGTATGTCGGCGTGCGCGGCGGGAAGGTGGAGACGATCTGGCCCGTCAGCGCCCGCGGCAAAGCCTACTGAACCATGCGAACCGACGCCGCCCCGAAGGTCGACCTCCTGGGCGGCGCATTACCGTTTTGAGCGAGGCGCCGAGATGCCCAAAGATCAGGAAAACCGCCCCATGTCCTCAGCCGAAATCCAGATCGTGACCGAAGAGGACTGCCGCCGTCTCGTCGACCGCAAATCGGCCTTCGACGCGGTGGAGGCGGTGTTCGGCGCCATGGCGCGGAACGACGCCTACAACTTCCCGGTGGTGCGGGAGGCGATCGGCCACGCCGATGCGCTTTACGGGTTCAAGTCCGGTTTCGACCGCGCGGGCCTCGCGCTTGGGGTTAAATCGGGCGGCTATTGGCCCGGCAATGCGGAGCATGGGCTGACCAATCACCAGTCCACCGTCTTCCTCTTCAACCCCGACACCGGGCAGCTGAAGGCGCTGGTCGGGGGCAACTACCTGACGGCGGTGCGGACGGCGGCGTCCTCCGCCGTCTCAATCGCCCATCTCGCGCGCGAAGACGCCAAGGTGCTCGGAATCATCGGCGCGGGCCATCAGGCGCAATTCCAGCTCCGCGCGGCGGCGGAGCAGCGCGGATTCGAGCGGATCGTCGCCTGGAACCGCAATCCCGAAAGCCTGACCAAGCTCGCCGACGTCGCGGCAGATATCGGCCTGCCGTTCAAGTCTGTTTCGGCGCAGGAGGTTTGCGCCGCCGCCGATGCGATCATCACCATCACCTCCGCTTTCGAGCCGCTGCTGGCGGCGGACTGGATAAGGCCCGGCACCCACATCGCCTGTATGGGCACGGACACCAAGGGCAAGCAGGAGGTCGACGAGGTCATCCTCGCCAAAGCGGCGGTTTTCACTGACGAGATCGCGCAGTCGACGACCATCGGCGAAGCGCAGCACGCCATCGCGGGCGGTCTTATCAAGCTGAGCGACATCATCCCGATTGGCGACGTCATCAACGGGGCCCACGCCGGGCGCGCCTCCGCCGATGAGATCACGCTGTTCGACGGGACCGGGGTCGGACTGCAGGACCTCGCCGTGGCGGAGGCGGCGGCGAAGGCCGCGGCCGCGGAGGGGGGAACGCGCGTCTCGCTCTGAGTGCGCGCTGGCGCGCCCTTGATCTCTCGAACCGGAGCGCCGTAACTGACCGCGCGCGTCGGTTCGATTTCGGGAAAAGGGAGTGAGCGCATGACCTCTTCGCCATCCGATCTGCGCGAGGCCGCGGAGATGGTCCGCGAATGCGCCTATGCGCCCTATTCCAACTTCAAGGTCGGGGCCGCCATGCGCTCCGCCTCCGGTGAGATCTTCGTCGGCGCGAATGTCGAGAACGTCTCCTACCCGGTTGGCACCTGCGCGGAGGAATCGGCCCTTGTCGCCATGATCGCGGGGGGCGAGACGAAGATCGTCGAAGCCTATGTCGTCGCCGACAGCCCGACGCCGGTCGCGCCCTGCGGCGCCTGCCGTCAGCGGCTCAAGGAATTCGGCGCGGACGACGTCGTCATCTGGCTCGGCAACACCGACGGCGATGTGATCTCGACCACGATCGGGGAGTTGCTCCCCGGCGCGTTCGACACCGACCATATGGCGCGCAGCTGACGCGCGCCTTCCCGCCGGCCATCCAGACCGACCTTACGGAAGCTTCGGTTTTTCCGCTTTCTCTTGGCCGCCTTTTGCGGTTTGGAGAAAGGGTCGCGCAAGGGCGCGGCGGTCCACGGCGCATGAGCGAGGAGGAAAGAGGATGAGCGGACAGATCGACGTCACAGTCGAGGCCGGGGTGAAAACCCTTCGCATGAACCGGCCGGAGAAGAAGAACGCGCTGACCGACGCGATGTATCACGCGCTCGCCGATGAGATGGCGTCGGCGGAGAGCGACGACGCCGTCGGCGCGATCCTCTTCCTCGGCGCGGGCGGGAACTTCACCACCGGCAACGACATCGTCGATTTCCTCGCGGCGTCGCAGAGCGGTGGGCTGACCGCCGATCGCGGCGTAAATCGTTTCCTTCGCGCGCAGGTCGAAGGCGCGAAGCCGCTCGTCGCGGGGGTCGAGGGGCTGGCGATCGGCGTCGGGGCCACGACCCTCTTCCAGTGCGATCTGGTCTATGTGGCAGAGAACGCCGACATCCGCACGCCCTTCGTCGATCTCGGCTTGGTGCCGGAGAACGCGTCCTCCCACCTCGCGCCGCGGATCATGGGGCATCAGAAGGCGTTCGAGATGCTCGCGCTCGGCGAACCCTTCACCGCGCAGATGGCCTATGACAGCGGGTTCGCGAACCGCGTCGTTCCCGTCGAAGAAATCGAGACGGTCGCGATGGACGCCGCCCGGCGCCTCGCCGCTAAGCCGCGCGAGGCGATGGCGATCACCCGGCGGCTTCTGCGGGGCGACCCGGACACGGTCGGGCGCGTGGCGGCGGAGGAAGGGCGGCTTTTCGGCGAGCGGATTAAGTCTGACGAGGCGCGCGCCGCGTTCATGGCGTTCATGTCGCGAAAGGCGGGCTGAGGCCCGCCTAAGGCCCGCCGGTCAGCGGGCGCTCATTTCACGTTCGCGTCCCAGCCCATCATCTTGCGCATCACCGCGAGATACCAGCGGTTGGGAAGAAGGCCGAGGGTCTTCAGGATCATCTCGAACCTCGTTGGAAAGGCGATTTCGAAGCCGGGCTTCTTCAGCCCATCGACGATCCGCTTCGCCGCCTCGTCCGTCTCCATCGCGAAAGGCATCTCGAAGTCGTTCACCGCCGTCGCTTCGGTCTTAACGAAGCCCGGATTGATGACGGAGATGCGGACGTTCAGGTCGATCATGTCGTAAGCCAGACACTCGGCCATGTTGATCAGCGCGGCTTTCGTCGCGGCGTAGGCGGAGGCGCGGGGCAGGCCGCGATACCCGGCGACGGACGCGGTGATCGCCACATGGCCGTTCCGCCGCTCGATCATGTGCTTGAGGACGGGGTCCAGCCCGTTGGCGACGCCGTTCAGGTTCACGTCGAACGTGGTCGCCGCCTTGCCGGCATCGAATTCCTGCGCCCGCATAGGGATGTAGAGACCAGCGTTTAGGATGGTCAGCGCCAACGGCCCTTCGGCGGTGATCGTCTCCACCGCTTTCGCCATCGCCTCGCGGTCGGTAACGTCGCAGGGCAGGGCGCGGATTTTGCCCGGCCGCTCCGCCGCGAGCGCCTCCAGTTTGTCGGCGCTGCGGGCGGTCGCCCAGACGGTCCAGCCGTCATCGGCCAGCGCGAGCGCCACAGCCCGCCCGATCCCGGCGGAGGCGCCGGTGAGCCACACGGACCCGTCGGCGGGGCGCATGCGCTTGACCCAGATATTTCCCATGCGCGCCCCGCTGTCTAAGGTCTTCAGGCGGTCCAGACCGGCGCCATCGCCGGGCTGAGGCCGTCTGGGATGTAGATCGCGTCCTCCCCGCCGGCGTCGAACCGGACGGAGACCCATTCGTCGCCCGCGTAGTGCAGGTCGATCGCCATGTCGCCGCCGATAGAATATTTTTCAGTGGCGATGCCGCCGACCTCGCTCGGCCCGACGGGCCGAGCGTCGACCTTCAACGGGTCGCCGTCGGCGGTGCTGATCCAGAGTTTCCGGTTGAGGAACTCTTTCGTCCAATATGTGGTTGAGGCGCTGTCGCCGTCCACCACGCCGGACCAGACGGAGCCGTCTACCTCCAGCTTGCCGCTCGCCGCTGTCACGCGGCTGAACGCGGGAGCGCCGTCGTCGTTGGATTTGGAATCCATGGAGACCATCATGCCGTCGCGCCAGATTTCCCGGTTCGCCATTTCATAACGATAGGCGGTGATGCCGAGGAACTTCACCTTCAGCTCAATATCGATGGCGACCTGAACGTCAGCGCCCGACCGGGTCACCGCGATGCGGTGAAAGCCGATGTCGGAGCCGTCGCGCAGCACGCGGAAGGTGCGTGCGGCGGTTGATGCGCGCACGAGGGAAGGGGCCGCGAGCGCCGCCGCGCCGCAGGCGATGAAACCACGCCGGTTGATCATTTTGGGGAACTCCTCAGGAGAAGAGGTTCAGCGCCCGGCTGAACCGTCCAGTGAACGTCAGCCCCCCTGTGACGACGGCGAGGCAAACGCATGTGCGATCGCCTCCCGCCTGCGGCTGATGGTCGACGGATTGATCGGCCATGGCGAAATCCCCAATGCCATAGCGCGCGCCGCCATCCTCCAGAAGGCCGTCGAAGACGACCGTCAACTCCTCCGCCTCATGGGTGTGCTGCGGGACCGCAGCGCCGGGGCGAACCTTCAGGAGGCTCGCCTTCTCCCCATTGGCGTCGATGAATTCGTATTCCATCACGCCCGGCAGGCGGAATTTCCATGGAATAGAATCGAAATCCATCCCGATGTGGTTCGCCAACGCCCGCGGCAACGGACCTTGCGCCACGATCCGCGTTGGCGCGTCCTCAACCTCGTCGAGCCGATCGAGGAGCTCCGCCGGCGGCGCCTCCGCCATCTGCGGCTCCGCCGCCATCACGCCGCCGAACATCGCTTCGTACTCCGCGACTTTCGCGCGGCAGACCGGGCAAAAGTTGAGGTGCGCCGCGATCGCGAGGCTCGCGCCTTCGGGCATGTCGCCCGCGGCGTACTGCGCCAGAAGCGCATCGGTTGGATGCTTGTTTTCGTTCATGCTGCTCATGCTATTGCGATAGCGTTGGATTTCCACTGGATACGACCGGATACCTACAGTGGATCAATCTTTTTTAGCGATAGATGAGAGAAAGTTCTCACCGCTGTGCAGAATACTTCCCGCAATCGCCGCAAGGCCCGCTCGCCTTGCGTTAAACTGCTTGCGGCGCATATACGCGAGAAGCGTTGCGAAATGGGATATACCACACGATGAAGATGTATAAAGACCTCCCGGCCGCCGTTGGGAACACCCCGCTGATCCGCCTCAACCGGGCGTCGGAGGAAACGGGGTGCGAGATCTACGGCAAGGCGGAGTTCATGAACCCCGGCCAGTCGGTGAAGGACCGCGCGGCGCTCTTCATCATCAAGGACGCGGTCGAGCGGGGCGCGCTCCAGCCCGGCGGCGTGATCGTGGAGGGGACGGCGGGGAACACCGGCATCGGCCTTTCGCTCGTCGGCGCTGCGATGGGGTTCCGCACCGTGATCGTGATCCCGGAGACGCAGACGCAGGAAAAGAAGGACATGCTCCGCATCGCGGGGGCGGAGCTGGTGCAGGTGCCGGCGAAGCCGTACCGCAACCCGAACAACTTCGTGCGCTATTCCGAACGCCTCGCTGAGCGGCTGAACCAGTCGGAGCCGAACGGCGCGGTCTGGGCGAACCAGTTCGACAATGTGGCGAACAAACAGGCCCATATCGAGACGACCGGCCCGGAGATCTGGGAGCAGACGGACGGAAAGGTCGACGGCTTTATTTGCGCGGTCGGTTCCGGCGGCACCTTGGCGGGCACGGCGGAGGCGCTGCGCGCGCGCAATCCGAACGTGAAGATCGGCCTCGCCGATCCGATGGGCGCGGCGATCTACAACTATTTCAAGAACGGCGAGCTGAAGGCCGAAGGCTCCTCCATCACCGAAGGGATCGGGCAGGGGCGGATCACCAAGAACCTCGAAGGGCTCGAAGTCGATATGCCCTTCCAGATCCAGGATCCGGAGGCGCTGACCATCATCTTCCAGCTTCTGGAGGAGGAGGGGCTCTGTCTCGGCGGCTCCTCCGGCGTGAACATCGCGGGCGCGATCCGCATGGCGAAGGAGATGGGGCCGGGGCACACCATCGTCACCATCCTGTGCGACTACGGCACGCGATATCAGTCGCAGCTTTACAACCGCGACTTCCTGATCTCTAAAAACCTCCCCGCGCCGGCATTTCTGTCGCGCCCGCCGATGGAGGTTCCCTCTGTTTTCGAAGAGGTTGAGGAGGGCTGACCGCCCCTTGAGAACGCTCTTCGCCGCGCTCGCGGCGCTGCTTTTCCTGTTCGCCGGCGCGGCTGCGCAGACGCCTGAAGCGACATGGTCGCTATGGGATCTCGAAGCCGAGCGGGCGGAAGCGGCGCTCGCCCGCGGCGCGGCGTCGAGCGATGCGCTGGAGCAGTCGCGCGCGCGCCTCCTCGCGCAGATCGACGCCGCCCGGATCATCGCCGCCGACGCCGCGGAAGAGACGCGGCGCCTGCAGGCGGAGCTGGACGCGCTCGGTCCCCCGCCGGAGGTTGGGGAGGAGGCGGCGGACGCCGCGGCGCTCCGCGCCGATCTCACCCAAGCGCTGGCGCAGGCCCGCGCGCGGGAAGGCCGGGCGGAGCGGGTCGTCACCCGGGCGGAGAACCTGCGGACCCGTCTCGCCGGGCTCGATCAGGAGCGCTTCCTCTCCCGCATAGAGACGCTCGGGCCCAGCCCGGCGCTGCCGGAGACATGGGCGTCCTCCTTCGCCTTCATCGGCGCGACGCTGAACCGGATCGACGGCGAAGTGGCGGCGGAGCTCAACTCCCCCAGCATGCGCAAGATGGCGATGCAGCGCCTGCCGCTCGCGCTTGTGGCGGTGGTCGCGGCGCTGTTCATCGCCTTCGGCGTCCGGCTTTTCGCGGTCGGCGCGCTTCTCAGGCGGGCGCAGACGGCCGATCGCCGCCAGCGACGTCTGATTTTCGGCGTCGGGGCCGCGGCCTTGCGCCTGACCATGCTCGCCGCCGCATCGGCGCTGCTGTTCTACGGGCTGAGCTCGACCGGGCTCTTCGGCGCGCTCGGCGAAGCGACGCTGACGGCGCTGGCGCGCGCGGTGCTGACGATCATCATCGCCTACGCCATCGCGGCGTCGCTCTTTTCGCCGAAGGCGGCGGGGCTGCGCCCCTACGATCTCGACGACGGCGCGGCGCGGCGGGGGTTCGCGATGGCGATGCTCCTCGGCGTCTCCGCTGCGCTCCATGTGCTGGTCGAACAGGTCGGGGTCGCCGCCAAGGCGCCGCCAGCGGCGACGGCGCCGATATCCTTCGTCTCGATCGTTCTCGGCGGGTTCGCGCTGTTCCAGACGGCGCAGATCGCGCGGCCTTTCGTCAACCGCGCGGTCGACGGGCCGGACATCGCCATCGGCGCGCAGATGCTGCGCTTCCTGCGGCGCACCTGCGTCGTCGTCGCGGTGCTCGCGCCGCTGCTCGCGCTGATCGGCTACGATTTCGCCGCGCGCTATATCCTCTTCCCGACGATCTATTCGCTGGCGGCGCTGCTCGTCGTTGCGATGGTCTATTTCGTCATCCGCGAGGCGGTGGAGAATTACCTCGCCGATCAGAAGAAAGAGGGGGAGGATCGCCTGCGGCTGATCCCGATCCTCGCCGGGTTCCTCCTTTTCTGCGCCTCCGTCCCGATGCTGGCGCTGATCTGGGGCGCGTCCTGGGCCGACATCTCGCTCGCCTATGACCGGCTGGTGGCGGGGTTCCGCATCGGCGATGTGGCGCTGTCGCCGATGGACTTCGTCACGTTCGCGCTGGTCTTCGTCATCGGCTACACGCTGACGCGCGCGGCGCAGCGGCTGCTGAAAAACTCCGTCCTGCCGAAGACGGGCATGAGCGTCGGCGGGGCGGACGCGCTGACCTCCGGCATCGGCTATGTCGGCATCTTCATCGCCGCGATCGCCGCGATTACGGCCGCCGGTCTGGACCTCTCCAACCTCGCTATCGTCGCAGGGGCGCTGTCGGTCGGCATCGGCTTCGGGCTGCAGAACATCGTCAACAACTTCGTCTCCGGCGTGATCCTGCTGGTCGAGCGGCCGATCAACGTCGGCGACTGGATCGAGGTCGGCGGCGTCCACGGCACGGTGAAGAAGGTCAACGTCCGCTCGACGGAGATCGAAACCTTCGACCGCGCCAGCTACATCATCCCGAACTCGGACCTGATCTCCGGCGCCGTCACCAATTACACCCACGGCAACACGGTGGGCCGGGCCATTGTGCCGGTGGGCGTCGCCTACGGCACCGATACGCGGCTGGTGCAGCGGATCCTCCTGGAGGCGGCGAGCGAGCATCCGATGGTGCTGACGAGCCCGGCGCCCGCGGCCTATTTTCAGGGGTTTGGCGCGGATTCGCTGGATTTCGAGCTGCGCGCTTACTTGCGCGACGTGAACTGGGTCCTGTCGGTGAAGAGCGACCTTAACTTCGCCATCGAAGAGAAACTGCGAGCGGCGGACGTAGAGATCCCCTTCGCCCAGCGCGACATCAACATCCGCAATATCGGCGAGGTCGGACGCGCGATCCGGCGCGGCGGCGGGGACGGAACAGGGGCGGAGACGTAGCTCTCCCGAGCTTCGCCGGCCTCCGGCCGCTGTGCGTTGGGCCGGGCGCGCTCCGCGCGAGCCCGCGCCGGGGCGCGGGGCGGCTGCGCTACGGCCGACATCGTCGGCCTGTATGCGTATTTGAAGGAAGCAGAACGGGACGCGCGCGCGTATAACGACGAGAGCGCTGGTTTTGCGAAAGGAGATTTCACATGACGGGATTGTCTGCTCGGATCATCGTCTTTCTTTACGCTCTGGTCTTCGCGCCATGGAGCGGCGCCGCGGCGCAGTCCGCTCAGGAGCGCGCAGAGTTGAATGTCCTCGCGCGGGACTTCGCAATCGTCGTCGAAGCGATGACGCCTTTTTTCGCCGATCTCGACAGGCTGTCGGCTGGCGTGCTGGCGATGAACGAGGCGATGGTTCTTCGCGATGTCGACGAAGCGCTCGCCGAAGCGCGACGGGCGCTTCGGGAGACCCCGTCTGATTTCGACGAAAGCCGACGGCGCTTCGAAGCGCTGGACTGGGCCGGTTTGCGGGCGACCCGTTTCGCTGAGCCTATGGCCGAGGTCGAGGCGGCGCTCCTGAGATATCCCGCCATCGCCGCGGAGATCCACGCTCATCTCCTCCGGCAGATCGAAGCGGGCGAGCGACGCGACCGCGCCGCCCTTGCGGAACTCGCGGTCGCGTCGACGTCCTTCAACCTGCCGCTGGCGGAATCCGGCGTGCTGATGAACCGCGCGTTCCTGTTTCAGATCGAGGAGAGAAATCCGCAGCACGGCGTCAACGCCTCCTACCTCGCGGTGGCGCAGGCGCAGGTGGATATCATGCGGGCCTTCGCCGACGGCCCGCGCGGGGCTGAGGCGGCGATCGCGTCGTCACGGGCGGCGGCGACGGCCATTCGCGGTTTCGTCGCAAGGTCCGAGCAGCGCCTCTCCGAGATTAGGGCGCTCCGCGAGGCGCCGGATGCGGCGATGCAGACCGTGGGGGATCGCCCGCTTCTCGACTGGCTCGACGACTATGAGCGGCTGTTTCGCAAGTCCTACGCGGTGGAGCTGTCTTTCGCCGACGAATACGAGGCGATGGCCGCGGCCATCGAGGACATTGCGGCGGGTCGCGGGCCCGAGGCGGCGTCCCAGCGTCTTCTCATGGTGGATCGGCGGATGGCCGCGCTGTTTGCGGAGCGGATGCGGCAGACGGAAGACGCGGCGGAGATCATGTCCGCATTTCGCGATCTGGAGCTTTAAGCGGCGGTTGTCTTGACGCGCATCTCGGCGCCTGACTGACTGCGCGCCATGAGCATGATCCTTCGCGCCGAGAGCGCCGCCGTCATCGCCGAAGTCCATGTCGCGCCCGGCGACGACGTGGCGGCGGGGGCGTTGCTGATCACCACCGAGCTGATGAAGATGCGCCATGAGATGCGCGCCGAAAGCGCGGCGCGGGTCGAGGCGGTTCATGTCTCGGTCGGCGATGCGCTGACGGGCGGGGAGGCCCTGGCCACGCTTTCGCTGAGGCACGGCGGCGACGCGGCGGCGGAGGTCGCGGACGAGGGCCCGCGCGCGGACTTCGCGGAGTTCGCCGAGCGCATGGCGCTCCTCGATGACGCGGCGCGCCCGGACGCGGTCGCCGCGCGCCATGCGAAGGGGCTGCGGACGGCGCGGGAGAACATCGCCGATCTTTTGGATGAGGGGTCTTTCACCGAATACGGCGGCCTCGCCGTCGCCGCCATGCGGGGAACGCGCGCCATGGACGACCTTCAGGCGCGAACGCAGGCGGACGGAATCGTCACCGGGACCGGAACGGTCGGTGGGCGGCCCGTTGCGGTCATGGCGGTCGATTACATGGTTCTGGCGGGCACGCAGGGCTTCAACCATCACCGCAAGATGGATCGCCTGATCGGAGTCGCGCGGCGGGACGCGCTGCCCATCGTCCTCTTCGCGGAGGGCGGGGGCGGGCGGCCGAACGACACCGACGTCGCGGATGTTATGGCGGCCTGGCTCAACGTGACGAGCTTTCGCCATTTCGCCGCCCATCCGGGGCCGAAGATCGGCATCGTCGCGGGGTATTGCTTCGCAGGAAATGCGGCGCTCTTCGGCGTTTGCGACGTGCGGATCGCGGCGGAGGCGAGCTGGATCGGCATGGGCGGGCCCGCGATGATCGAAGGCGGGGGGCTTGGCCGCGTCGGTCCGAAGGAGATCGGGCCTTCGGAGGTTCAGTCGAAAAACGGCGTCATCGACATTCTGACGAAGGACGAGGCGGAGGCGGTCGCCGCCGCGAAACAGCTTCTGGCGGCGGATGGCGCAGTGGCGGGGGCGGGCGATGGCGACGCGCTCCGCGCCGTCGTGCCGGCCGACCGGACCAAGGCCTATGACATGCGCGCCGCCGTCGCCGCACTGGTCGACGACGGCGATTTCCTTGAGTTCAAACGCGGCTTCGGCGTCGGCATGATCTGCGGCTTCGCGCGGGTCGAGGGGCGGCGGGTCGGCCTGATCGCCAACAACCCGCTGCACCTCGGCGGTGCGATCGACGCGGAAGCGGCGGACAAGGGCGCGCGGCATCTGCAGCTTTGCGACCGTTGGGAAATACCGGTCGTCACGCTGTGCGATACGCCCGGTTTCATGGTGGGGCCGGCGGTGGAGGCGACGGGGCAGGTCGCCCATGTCTCCCGCCTCTTTCTCGCGGGGGCGCATTTCGGGCAACCGCTGGTGACGGTGATCCTGCGCAAGGCCTACGGCCTCGGCGCGATGGCGATGGCGGGGGGCGGGTTCGACCGTCCGACCTTCTGCTGCGCCTGGCCGACGGGAGAGGTCGGGGCGATGGGGCTGGAGGGCGCCGTGAAGCTCGGCGCGCGGGACCATCTGGCGGCGATTGAGGACGAAGCGGCGCGGGAGGCGGAGTATCGCCGCCTCGTCGATGAGCTTTATGAACGCGGGAAGGCGCTGAACGCCGCGTCGCTTCTGGAGTTCGACGCTGTGATCGACCCGGCGGAGACGCGCGGCGCGATCACCCGCGCTCTGGCGGCGGCGGGGCCGTGCGCGCCGGGGCCGCGTTACGTGGATGCATTATAAACGGGAGAAAGATATTGAAGCTCATTCTCAGGGCCTTCGCAGTCAGCGGCGTTGTCTTCATCGCCGCCGCGATCATGCTTTTCCTCTGGCGAGGCGATGGCGCGCAATTGATCGAGTTGAGAACCTTCCTGATCTTCTATTTTCTGTGCGCGGTGAGCGCCCTGTTTTGGGCGCTGGCGCGGGTTATTGCGCTGTTGGAACGGCGCGCTTGATCGAGGTTCGCGAAAACAAATGACTGAAGCTCTGTTCCGAAACGACGCCTACCTTTTGACGGCGGAAGCGACCGTGACCGCCGTAGCCGACGCCGGCGTCATCCTCGACCGCACGGTCTTCTACCCGACCGGCGGTGGGCAACCCGGCGACGCCGGGTGGCTCGTGTGGGATGGCGGCGAAATGGCCGTGGCGACTGCGATCAAGGGGGAGGGCGATGCCGTCGTCCATGTCCCCGCGGAGGGCGCGGCCCCGCCGCCGGTCGGCGCGATCGTCACGGCGGAGATCGATGAGGAGACGCGGGCGCTTTACCGGCGGGTTCACACCTGCCTTCACCTCCTCTCGGTCGTCGTTCCGCTGCCCGTCACGGGCGGTTCCATATCGGCGGGGAAAGGGCGGCTCGACTTCGACATGCCAGAGCCGCCGGAGGATAAGGAGGCGATTGGGGAGGCGCTGAATACGCTGATCGCGGGTGATCACGCCGTCACCGACGAATGGATCACGGATGCGGAGCTGGAGGCCAACCCCGGCCTCGTCAAGACGATGAAGGTGAAGCCGCCGATGGGGCAGGGGCGGGTGCGCCTCGTCCGCATCGGAGCGGGCGAAGACACCGTCGATCTACAGCCCTGCGGCGGCACCCATGTGCGGTCGACGGCGGAGATCGGGCAGGTCCGGATCGGCAAGATCGAGAAGAAGAGCCGCCAGAACCGACGCGTCTATGTCCATTTGGAGGATTGAGCGCTCTAAGGCAGCGTGCGAAAGGGTTGGCTCGAACGCCGCCCGAAGGCTGGGCGACGTTTTCGATTAAACGATTTCGCGCGTTGCTCTAGGCCGCCGCTTTCAGCCCCGTGCGCGGCCCGCTGACGACGCCGTCGTCGAAGAGGCCGCCGATCTGGCGGGTGGTGAGGCCCGCGACGTCGGCCAGCACTTCCTCCGTATCCCGACCAAGCGTCGGCGCGGGTTCCGGCGCCTGACGCGCGAGGGCGGAGAAGTCGACCGGGGAGCCGGGGACGGCGAACTCCCCAAGGCCCGGCTGCTTCAGCATGGAGAACATCGGGTTCTCAGGGCTGAGGTCTGGGTCGGTCTCCACCGCCTCGCGGAACGTTTTGAACTCCGACCAGGTGAGGCCCGCCGTCTCGAAATCGGCGGCGAAGTCTTCAATCCGGCGCGCGGCGAACCAGGGGGCGAGGATCGCGGTGATCTCTTCGCGCGCCTCCCAACGGACGCCTTCCTGGTTGAGATCGACGTTGAGCCGTGCGGCGAGGGCGGCCATCGCGTCGCTGGTTCCGGTTATCGTCACCAGACCGCGCCACTGCCGGTCCGTGAGGCCGATGACCATGACGCGCCGACCGTCGGCGCAGAGGAAATCCTTACCGTAAGCGCCGTAAAGCGCGTTGCCGGATCTTGCGCGGTCGCAGTCATGGGTCGCGACCTCCCCGATGACTCCGAGATTGCCGAGCATGGCGGCGGCGACGTCCTTGAGGGTCAGAACCGCCTCCTGCCCCTCACCGCGCCGCAGGCGGTGGCGCTCTGCGGCCAGCAGGGCGTTCACCGCCATGCCGCCCGCGATGCAGTCCCATGCGGGCAGGACATGGGCGACGGGATCGGTCGATCCCTCCGGCCCCGTCGCCATCGGAAAGCCGAGCGACGGGTTCACGGTGTAGTCGACCGCCGGACGCCCCTCGCGGTCTCCAAGAAGCGTGACCATGATCAGATCGCGCCGCCGCTGGGACAGCGTTTCGTAATCCATCCACCCGCGCACCCGCAGGTTGGTGAGGAAAATGCCGGCGTCCTCGCCGGGCGCGGTGATGATCTCGGAGATCAGCTCCTTGCCGCGCTCGGACCGCATGTCGACGGCGACGGATTTCTTGCCCTTGTTCAGACCCGCCCAGAAAAGGCTCTCGCCCGTGGGCGTCACCGGCCAGCGCTTCGCGTCCAGTCCGCCTTCGAGCCGGTCGAAGCGGATCACCTCAGCCCCCATTTGCGCCAGCGTCATGCCGGCGAGGGGGACCGCGACGAAGGCGGAGCCCTCGACCACGCGCATGCCTTTGAGAACGCCGCTCATGAGCTCCACTCCGCTTTCGCCTGAAGACACTGATGATCGCCCGCCACGGTCGCGAGGCGCATTTCGGTTCCCTCCGCGACGCCCGTCAGTTTGGGCGCGTCGTTGTGGAACATCGGGTGCACGCCCCGGAAGCTGAAAGCGTCCGGCGCCGCGCCGCGCCAGCGCGTCGCCGCCTCGATCAGCAGCGTCGCCTGCAAGGGGCCGTGGACGACGAGGCCGGGATAATTCTCCACCTCCGTCGCGTAGGGCAGGTCGTAATGGATGCGATGCGCGTTGAAGGTGGCGGCGGAGTAGCGGAAGAGCCGCGCCTCGTTCACCTCCATGGGCTCGGCGTGATCAGGAGCCTCCGGGCCCGGGATCGCTTTCGGCGCGCGAAACGCCGGCGGGATGGCGAGATAGACGATGTCCTGCCGCTCTTCGATGGCGAGGCCGTCTTCGCCGCTCACCTTATGGTCGACGGTGACGAAGACCATGGCGCCGGTCGCGCCGCGTTTCTCCGTCACCGCGGATATGCGGGAGGCGCGCGTCAGGGTCTCGCCGATATGCAGCGGCTTCAGGAACTTAAGGGCGCCGCCCGCCCACATCCGCCGCTCCAGCGGCACCGGCGGCAGGAAATCGCCGAGCGCCGGATGGCCGTCGCGGGCGAGCGCCTCCATCGGGGCGCTGAGCGGAAAGGCGGCCCAGTGCCAGAGTTGCGGCGCGGGCGCACCCGGCGCCGCGCGGTCGGGCGTCCATTCAGGCGACAGGGTCGCGCCGAGCATGTTGGCGATTTGGGGAGAAATCTCTCCCGTCTCTTCAAGGGTTCGGCCGACCCAAGACGTTAAGTCCCCATCGATATCGAACATGGAGCGCCTCCCGAGTTTTTATTGGTTGGTGGGCAGAATAGTATATTTTTAGGAAAAATCCAAAAACGAGATAGCGTTCAGAAATATATGTCGCAGAAATCCTGAATACACATGAATACAATCCTGTTCTAATCGTCTTGTATTCGAACGTATACTTGCAGGTTTTGGGTGCTGAAGCGGCGTCGCCGCTTCAGCGATTTCCATGTCAGACGAATTCGAAAAGATGGGAATCGTCAGCGTCGATCGCTCTGAACGCGAGCGTCACCGCGCCGTCGGCCGTTTCGATCGTCGAGCCGCCCGAATGGGCGTCGATCGCGTCGAGCAGTTCGGCGAAATCGGCGAAGTCGTCGGTCGAGAAAACGAGCGTATCGTTGTTCTGCAACCTGACGACCTTGTCGTGACCGCTCAGCTCCACGAAGTCGAAACGGTCCGCGCCGCGTCCGCCGTTCAGGAGGTCGTCTCCCTCGCCGCCCGTCAGCGTATCGGCTCCGCGTCCGCCGATGATCGTATCGTCGCCCGCGCCGCCGTTGAGATCGTCCGCGCCCTTCTGGCCGCGCAGCAGGTCGTCGCCGCCGCCGCCGAGGATCGCATCGCGGCCCGCGCCGCCGTTCAGGAGGTCGTCGCCTTCGCCGCCCGACAGCGTATCGTCGCCGCGACCGCCGAAGACGGTCTCGTCGCCGCGGCCGCCCGAAAGATCGTCGTCGCCGTTGCGCCCGACGATCAACGAAGAGCGGTCGGAGCTTTCGATAACGTCGTCGCCGCGCCCGCCGACCAGCTTCGTTTCCTCGTTGCCCGGAATGTCGATGGGCAGAAGCACGCGGTCGATCGCCTGCACCGTTCCGTTATCCGCCGCGATGTCGGGGATGACGATCGTTGGGTTGGCTACGTCGGGTTCATTGTCGATCAACTCAGTTCCCTCGGTGGCGAAGGTCGCGCCGTTGACCGTGGCGATGGTCTCCGCCGCGTCGATCTCCGCCGCTGTCTTCGCGCCGGGGGAGACGTGGTAAAGCAGGATATCCGTCAGGAGCGGGACGGGATCGCCCCCGCCGAGATCGGTGAGCGCCGAGACGAGGAAGTCGAAGACGGCGTCTTCGTCTTCTTGTTCGCCCTGAAAGCCGAGATCGACCGCGAGCGCCGCGAAGGCGGCGTCGGTTGGCGCGAAGACGGTGGCGTCCTCGAGGCCACGGACGGTTTCCACGAGATTGGTCGCCGTGAGCGCTTTAACGAGGATCTCGAAATCAGGCGATCCGGCGGCGATGTCGACGATATTGTCGAGCGGCTCGGGCTCCGGCTCGTCGCCCGGCAGGTCGATGGGCAGAAGGACGCGATCGATCGCTTGGATCACGCCGTTTGAAGCGACGATGTCGGCGCCGACCACCGTTGGGTCGGAGATGTCTGGCTCAGCGTCGATTACGGTGGTCCCGTCGACCGTCACGCCCGGGCCGAAGAGGCCCTGAACCTCGCCCTGCAGCTCCTCCAGCGTCCGGCCTTCGGGCGCGACGTGATAGAGCAGGATGTTCTTCACGAGCGCCAGTCCTTCCTCCGCGCCGCCCGCCAGTTCGGCGGTAGCGGCGATGATCGCGGCGAGCGCGCCGGCCTCGTCGCCGTCGGCGATATCGGCGCCGAGATCGCGGGCGAGCTGGATGAACGCGGCGTCGGTCGGCGCGAAGACCGTCAGGTCTGCGGTCTCGTCCGCCACCGCATCGGTCAGACCGGTGGCCGCCAGCGCCTCGCGCAGAATGTCGAAATCGCCAGCGTCATCGTCGAAGCCGCTGTCGCCGGAGACGGCGAGGACTGTCTCCGCGATGGTTGGAAGCTCAGGCTCGGGCGGGATCGGCGCATCGATCTCGCCGAGCGCGAAAAGGATGAAGTTCTGGATGGTCACCGGCGCGCCGTCGACGGTGAGGCCGTCGCGCTCAATGGTGAAGACGACATGGCGGACTGTGAAACTCGCGCCGACGCCGGCGAACAGAAAGGGGTGGGGCATATCTCTCTCCTGTTGCTTGTGTGCGAAATGCACACGTAGTGGGGGAGAGATGGTTGGGCGCGACGCTACGTCAATGAAAAAGTGTGCAATATTCACACAAGCGTCATGCGGCCCGCGCTACCGCCTGATTGCGTAAGGCAGGACGCCCCGCGCGTGATGATCCACGACGAGGGCCTTCTCCAGCGGCGGGACGGAGCGTTGGTGGCAGTCCCGCCGCTCGCAGATGCGGCAGCTGACCCCGATGGGCTGGAAGGCGGCGTCGTTCCCAACGTCCAGATCGTCGGCGTATACCATCTGATCGGCGTGACGCACATCGCAGCCGAGGCCGATGGCGTAGCGCCTGACCGGCGCGCGGAAGGCGCCGGCGCGCTTGGTGACGTCGGTGGCGAGGCAGAGGTAGCGGGCGCCGTCCGGCGTCTCCGCCAGCTGACGGATGATGCGGCCCGGCGTCTCGAACGCCTGATGCACGTTCCAGAGCGGGCAAGCGCCGCCATAGCGCGCGAACTGCAGTTGGGTGGCGGAGTGGCGCTTGGTGATCGTGCCGGCCTGATCGACCCTGAGGAAATAGAAGGGAACCCCCTTCGCTTCCGGCCGCTGCAGTGTGGAGAGACGATGGCAGACCTGCTCCAGCGAGGCGCCGAGCGCTTCCGCCAGAAGCTCGATGTCGTGCCGGGCGCCGAGCGCGGTCTCCAGAAACCGGCGATATGGCATGATCGCGGCCCCGGCGAAGTAGTTGGCGAGACCGATCTTGCAGATCGCCCGCGCCTCGTCGGTGCGGAAATTGGCGAGGTCCAGCGTCGCCTCGATCAGCTCCGCCTGATCCAGCAGCGCGATCTGGTGGGCGAGGTGGAAGGCGTGGGTCTCCGCGCCCGCGTGGCGGGTGAGGGAGATGACGCGCGCCTCCGGATCGAAGCGGCGGATCGCTTCGCCTTCGATGCGCACGGCGACGCCGTGGCGATCCTCCAGCCAGCGGGCGAGTGCGGCGGGTTTGTCGCCGGCGACCCCGGCGCGCTCGGCGAAGCGCTCCGCCGCGTGATCCACCGCGTCCACGTAGTTGTCGCAGTAGTGGAAGAAATCTCGAACCTCCTCCCACGGGGAAGGGGTCAGCGCGCTGTCCTCGCGCCCGATCCGATCGTCGAGGGCGATGAGCCGCTCATTCGCCTGGGCGTGAGCGCGGTGGAGTTGCAGGAAAGCGTGGGCGAGCTTCGGCGCGTTGGCGGCGAGCACCTCGATATCCGCCATGCCGGGGGCTTCGTCGAAAAGCGGGTCGCTCAGCGCCTCGCGGAGATCGGCGGCGAGGCGGGCGCTCTCGTCCGTGTCCAGCGCGGCGATGTCGACGCCATAGGTCTCCGCCAGCCCGATCAGCGCGGTGCGGGAGAGGGGGCGGTGATTGCGCTCCATCTGATTGAGATAGGAGAGGGAGACGCCCAAACCCTTGGCGAAAGCGGTCTGGGTGAGGCCGAGCGATTGGCGGATCTCCCGAAGGCGCGGGCCGGCGAAGCGCTTGCGGTCGGTCATCCGGTCCGCCTTTCCACGAAGAGGATGAGCTGAGCGGCGATCCCAAACGCCTGACACCGCGGCGGAAAACCAGTTTTCCGGCATTCCGGAATTCTAGTATTCCGGAATTCTAGTATTCCGGCATTCCGGAATACCGGAATGTTCGAACTATTCGTCATTCGTCGGGAGCTCCTCGGCAATCTTCGCACCTTCGCAAAAATTCTTCGCAAAGCCCATGGCTTTCGCAGCCGCAGCATCACAAAAGCTTCGCAAACCACAAAGAGGGGATTCGCCCATGACCGACGTGCTCGTAGAACTCGAACGCCGCCGCGCCGCCGCCGCGCTTGGCGGTGGACAGCGCCGGATCGACAGCCAGCACAAGAAGGGCAAACTGACGGCGCGCGAGCGCATCGAATGCCTGCTGGATGAGGACAGCTTCGAAGAATACGACATGTTCGTCGCCCACCGCTGCACCGAGTTCGGGATGGAGGAGGAGAGCCATCCCGGCGACGGCGTCGTCACCGGCTGGGGCACCGTCAACGGGCGGCAGGTCTACGTTTTCGCGCAGGACTTCACCGTCTTCGGCGGCTCCGTATCCGAAACCCACGCCGCGAAGATCTGCAAGATCATGGACATGGCGATGCAGAATGGCGCGCCGGTCATCGGGCTGAACGATTCCGGCGGCGCGCGCATTCAGGAAGGCGTCGCCTCACTCGCGGCTTACGGCGAGGTCTTCCAGCGCAACATCATGGCTTCCGGCGTCGTGCCGCAGATCAGCGTCATCATGGGACCCTGCGCGGGCGGCGCGGTCTACTCGCCGGCGATGACGGATTTCATCTTCATGGTGCGGGACAGCTCCTACATGTTCGTCACCGGCCCCGACGTGGTGAAGACTGTCACAAACGAGCAGGTGACGGCGGAGGAGCTCGGCGGCGCCTCCACCCACACGAAAAAATCCTCGGTCGCGGATGCGGCCTTCGAGAACGACGTGGAAACCTTGCAGGAAGTCCGCCGCCTGATCGACTTCCTGCCGCTCTCCAACCGCGAGAAGCCTCCGGTTCGCCCGTTCTTCGACGACCCGGCGCGGATCGAGGCGTCGCTCGACACCCTCGTCCCGGACAACCCGAACACGCCCTACGACATGAAGGAGCTGATCCTGAAGGTCGCGGATGAGAACGATTTCTTCGAAATTCAGGAAGAGCACGCGAAGAACATCATCACCGGCTTCATCCGGCTGGAGGGGCGGACGGTCGGCGTCGTCGCCAACCAGCCGATGGTGCTGGCGGGCTGTCTGGATATCGACAGCGCGCGCAAGGGCGCCCGCTTCGTCCGCTTCTGCGACGCGTTCGAGATCCCGATCCTGACCCTGATCGACGTGCCCGGCTTCCTCCCCGGCGTCTCTCAGGAATACAACGGCATCATCAAGCACGGCGCGAAGCTGCTCTTCGCCTATGGGGAGGCGACGGTGCCGAAAGTCACCGTCATCACCCGCAAGGCCTATGGCGGCGCCTATGTCGTCATGTCGTCGAAACACCTGCGCGGCGACGTGAACTACGCCTGGCCGACATCGGAGATCGCGGTGATGGGCGCCAAGGGCGCGACGGAGATCCTCTATCGCTCCGAACTCGACGATGCGGAGAAGATCGCCCAGCGCACGAAGGACTACGAAGACCGCTTCGCCAACCCCTTCGTGGCGGCGGAGAAGGGGTTCATCGACGAGGTGATCCGGCCCCAGTCCACGCGGAAACGGGTCGCGCGGGCCTTCGCGATGCTGCGGAACAAGCAGCTGAGCAACCCGTGGAAGAAGCACGATAATATACCGCTTTGAACCAGCAGGCGGGCATATTCCCCGTCGCCCCGGCCTTGAGCCGGGGCCTCGATTGGCTAGGTGCGGTGCTCCGTTCGTCGGGATCCCGGATCAAGTCCGGGATGACGGAGCGGGTGTCCGGTGTTGCACGCAACAGAGGGTTTCGTCCGAACCCCGGGGTGGGCGCTTGCGCCCGCCCCGGGGGGGCGGTTCGGGCGCAACCCGTTTCGCAGGCGAAACGGGGATGTTTCTTGCCTCGACCAAAGGGCCACGCCTGTGTCTGAAATGACTGATAAGCGTGTCGCTTTCCTGGAGAGGCAGGAGAAAGCAGCTCACTTTTTGATTGGAGTGAGTCTTGCTCCAGTCGCCGCCTTTATTGCGTCACTAAGGTATTTGGGAGCATTGGACTTCTGGCTTTTACAGGCTGGCATCACGCTCTCAATTGTTTGCCTTCTTGCAGCGGCTCTGATCGCTTTTGATCACAAGATCACGGTTGGTGTCTTCGTCGATTTCGCCTCGTATCGCGAAGCCTACGGTGAAGAGGAAGCAGCAAGGCTCTTCCCCAATTTAGATCTGTCAGCGGAGACTCTGCAGAGCGAACTAGATGGGGGTCCAGTTTGGTTCTGGCGGATGGCCGGCGCTGGTTATGCGATTTCAGCGATTACTTTGATTGCAATCATTTGGTCGCCTTCTCCCTTCGACAGTCTGGCGGGCGTTAACCCATGACCACCCTCTACAAAAACCAAGCTCTCACCATCTCCCACGCCGACGGCTCCGGCGACGGGACGCCGTTCGAAGGGGCGGGCCTGCGTCCGTTCTTCGAATACCGCCATCTCGGGATCAAAGAGGCGACCAAGGGCGCCTACGCCGCCCATGTCATCCGCGCCGTGCCGGGGATGGAGAGTCCCGCCGCGTGGCACACCCATGATCTCGATTTCCAGATGGTCTATGTCACCAAGGGTTGGGTCGTCTTCGAATATGAAGGGGAGGGCGAACACCTCCTCCGCGAGGGCTCCTGCGTCCTCCAGCCCCCCGGCATCCGCCACCGGGAGGTGCGCCATTCCGACGATCTGGAGCTGATCGAAATCGTCTCCCCCGCCGACTTCGCGACGCAGGATGCGGAGGCTCCTGAGTGAGCCGCCGTTTCACCTCCGTCATCCCGGGCTTGACCCGGGATCTCGACCCTCAGGTCGCGGCGCTTCGATCATCGAGGTCCCCCCTCTCGACGATGCAATTGCATCGTCTGCCGGGCAGCGGGTTCAAGCCCGGGACGACGGAACGATGACCAACCCGCTCTTCCATATGATCGCGGACGGCCCGCGCCCCGTCGCACCATTCTCCCACGCGGTGGAGGCGGACGGGTGGGTGATGCTCACCGGCCAGATGCCGACCGACCCCGCCGCGCCCGACGCTCCGCTCCCTGAGGGGATCAAAGCGCAGACGGCGCAGGTGATGGAGAACCTGAAACTGGTGCTGGCGGGGATCGGCCTCGACCTCTCACACGTCCTCCAGTGCCGCTGCTACCTCACCGAATTCGAGCGCGATTTCGCCGCGTTCAATGAGGTCTATCAAAGCTACTTCCCCGCAGACCGCCGCCCCGCGCGCACCACGATCGGCGTCACCGCCCTCGCGGTCGGCGCGCTGGTGGAGGTCGACATGGTGGCCAGGCGTCCATGAAAAACGGCTGGCATACCCTCCGCTCGGAAACGTCGGTGACGGTCGCCCGCCGCCTGCCGCCGCGTTTCGACGTGGAGGCGCGCGCGCCGTTCCCGCCCGCCCGCAAGGGACGGCTGGCGCATCTGGTGCGCCAGGACCTCTGGCGCGCGCTCCAGTCGGTGCGCGGCTTCACGCCCGTGGTGGAGGTCGCCGAAGACGGGACCGCCATGACCATCCGCGCTGGCGGTCAGGTGGCGGGCAGGGCGCCTGCGTCGCTCTCCACCCGCATCGCCGCTGTGATAGAAGACGACGCCAATCGCCGCCGGTGGCTTCGGGATACGCGCCTTGAAACGGGGACGGCGGCCTGATGTTCAAGCACAAAGGCATGCCCGGACGTTTCCCCGGCACCGACTTCCAGTTCACCATCCGCCGCGCCGCGGACAAGCCGACCGCGATCATCCGGCGGGAGCGCTACGCGGATCGGAAGAAGAAGGATCTGGAGGTCGACGCCTTCTTCCTCGCCTCCCTGATCGACCTCTACGGCGACGCGCCGTTCCCGCGCGGGAACCTGGATGCAGGGCGCCTCAGCTGGCTAATCGGGCGGGAGATCGCGCCTGTCGAGCCCTTCGATCCGGAGGATTATGAGGCGGAGATGCGGGTGGACCTCGACGTCGCGGCGCGGTCGTTTCCGGGGGCGCTGAAGTGATGCAACATATTGAAATGATGACGGAATGTGACGCGAGTGTTGAACGCGCGCGCCCGCGTTCCGCCACATTCGCCGCCAATCTAAGCTCCGTGGGGCGCAAGAGGTCAACGGAGCTGAACCCATGCGCAGAGACCATATGGTCGCCGGACTACTCATCGTCGTCTTCCTCGCAGCCTGCGGATCGCGGCCTGGCGAGAGGGCGCTCAGCGGCGGCGGCATCGGCGCCGGCCTTGGCGCGGTCGGCACCGCCATCGTCGGCGGACCCGTCATCGCGGGCGCCGCGGTCGGCGCGGCGGCGGGCGCCGTGGTCGGCGCGGTCAGCGACCCCGACAGAATTCGCCTCGACTGATCTTTTCCGCGCGCGGCGCGGAATAGCTTCCGCTCCCGCTCGTTTCTCTACTGGAACGCAGCAGCAAAAGGAGAATGCGAAGTGTCCTACAAGGCGATCCTCACGGCGTCCGTCCTGGCTCTCGCCACGGCCGCCTGCGGCAGCACCAAAGGCGAGCGCGCCCTCAGCGGCGGCGGCATCGGCGCCGCGACCGGCGCGGTCGGCTCCGCCATCGTCGGCGGCTCGGTCGCGACCGGCGCCATTGTCGGTGCTGCGGCCGGCGCCGTCGTCGGCGCCGTCACGGATGAAAGCGATATCGACCTCGACTGAGCCGAGGACGACCGAGACCAACCCAAAACCAAAAACCACAAGAACCCGGCGCGCGGTGAGCGCGCCGGGCCTTCGCCTGTGCGCGGAGCGTCAAAAGGGGACAGCGTGATGTTCAAGAAAATCCTGATCGCCAACCGCGGCGAGATCGCCTGCCGGGTCATCAAGACCGCCCGCAAGATGGGCATCCAGACGGTCGCGGTCTATTCCGACGCGGACCGCAACGCGCTCCATGTGAAGATGGCGGACGAGGCGGTGCATATCGGCCCGCCGCCCGCCAACCAGTCCTATATCGTGATCGACAAGATCATGAACGCGATCCGCCAAACGGGCGCGGAGGCGGTGCATCCGGGCTACGGCTTTCTCTCTGAGAACAAGCTCTTCGCCGAGGCGCTGGAGAAAGAGGGCGTCGCCTTCATTGGCCCGCCGGCTGGCGCGATCGAGGCCATGGGCGACAAGATCACCTCAAAGAAGCTGGCGCAGGAGGCGGGGGTCTCCACCGTGCCCGGCTACATGGGGCTGATCGAGGATGCGGATGAGGCCGTGAAGATCTCCAATGAGGTCGGCTACCCGGTGATGATCAAGGCCTCCGCCGGCGGCGGCGGCAAGGGGATGCGGATCGCTTGGAACGACGAGGAGGCGCGCGAAGGTTTCCAATCCTCGAAGAACGAGGCGGCGAATTCCTTCGGCGACGACCGCATCTTCATTGAGAAGTTCGTCACCCAACCGCGCCACATCGAAATTCAGGTGCTCGCCGACAAGCACGGCAACACGATCTACCTGAATGAGCGCGAATGCTCGATCCAGCGGCGGAACCAGAAAGTGGTGGAGGAAGCGCCGAGCCCCTTCCTCGACGAGGCGACGCGGCAGGCCATGGGCGCGCAGTCGGTCGCGCTGGCGGCGGCGGTCGATTACTGCTCAGCAGGCACGGTGGAGTTCATTGTCGATGGCGACAAGAACTTCTATTTCCTTGAAATGAATACCCGTTTGCAGGTCGAGCATCCGGTGACCGAGCTCATCACCGGCATCGACCTCGTGGAGCAGATGATCCGCGTCGCCAATGGCGAGAAGCTCGCGATCAGCCAAGAAGACGTCGGGATCAACGGCTGGGCGATCGAAAACCGCCTTTACGCCGAGGACCCGTATCGCAACTTCCTTCCCTCCATCGGGCGCCTCACACGTTACCGCCCGCCGGCGGAGGTTGACCAACAGGTCCGCAACGACACCGGCGTCTTCGAGGGCGGCGAGATCTCCATGTACTACGACCCGATGATCGCCAAGCTCTGCACCTGGGCCCCGACGCGGGGCGAGGCCATTGAGGAGATGCGCCAGGCGCTGGACGAGTTCGAAGTGGAGGGGATCGGCCACAACCTGCCGTTCCTGAGCGCCGTGATGGACCATGAGCGCTTCGTCTCCGGGAACATCACGACCGCCTTCATCGAGGAGGAATACCCGGAAGGCTTCCAGGGCGCGACTCTGCCGGAGGCCACCATCCGCAAGGTCGCGGCGGCGGCGGCGGCGATGTATCGGGTGATCGAGATCCGACGGGCGCGGGTCTCGGGCCGCATGGATAATCATGAGCGCCACGTGGGCTCCGACTGGGTGGTCAGCGTTCAGGGCGAGAGCTACCCCGTGACGATCGAAGCGGATCGCATGGGCTCGACCGTCACCTTCGCCGACGGCGCCTCGCATCGCGTCGCCGCCGACTGGACGCCGGGGGATACGCTTGCGAAACTCGACATCGACGGCGAGCGGATGGTGCTGAAGACGAACAAGGACAAGGGCGCGCTCCGCATCCGCCATCGCGGCGCCGACTTGAAGGTTCACGTCCGCACGCCTCGAAACGCCGAACTGGCCGCGCTGATGCCGGAGAAGCTGCCGCCGGACACGTCGAAGATGCTGCTCTGCCCGATGCCGGGGCTGGTCGTATCGGTGGCGGTCGCGGAGGGCGACGAAGTGCAGGAGGGTCAGGCGCTCTGCACGGTCGAGGCGATGAAGATGGAGAACGTGCTCCGGGCGGAGAAGAAGGGCGTCGTCTCCAAGATCAACGCGGGGGCCGGCGACAGCCTCGCGGTGGATGACGTGATCATGGAGTTCGAGTGAGATGCGAAGCGCGCTGATCTACATCCTCTGCATCGTCGCGATCGTCGCCTTCGTGAATCTCTACATGATTCCGGCGATGACCCAGTGACGCTGGCGATGGATATCAGCGCGTCAGCTCTGCCCGCCGTCCATTTCGCGGCGGCGCATGGGCATGCGGTCGATCTGCCGGTTCAGGTCCTCGGCCGTGATCGGATGGGGACGGCGCAGCTTGATCTGCCCGTCCTTGCCGAGGAGCAGGATCTGGAAGTCGCGCGGGCGGAACTTCCGGCGGAGCGCGCTGTCGGCGTCGGGATCGGTGTCCAGAAGGATCACCACATCCCGCTCGGCCATGTCGTCGGAACGGGCGGCGAGGGCCGAGACCTGCTTCTGGAACCGGGGGTCCTTGTCGCTGTCGGCGAAGACGATCACCGGACGCGCCTCCCACTTGTACTGGGCGAGGGGGTCGTCCTCCGCCATCGCGGGGGCGGCTGCGAGGGCCGCGATACCAATCAACAAGGCGAGAGCATGGCGCATTCGGCGTCTCCTTTCCCCGAACATATAGGCGCCCCAAGGCGGCGCGACGAGGAGCTGTCATGACCGACAAGACGAACGACTGGAAAGCGCTCGCCGAGAAGGAGCTGCGCGGCAAGCCGCTCGACGCCCTGACTTGGGAGACCCCGGAGGGCATCGCCGTCAAACCTGTTTACACGGCGTCTGACGGGCGCGACGGCGCGGAGGCCGAAATGCCGGGCGTGGCGCCGTTCACCCGGGGCCCGCGCGCCACGATGTACACCGGGCGGCCCTGGACGATCCGGCAGTACGCTGGGTTCTCCACCGCTGAAGAGAGCAACGCCTTCTACCGCGCCAACCTCGCCGCCGGGCAGCAGGGCGTCTCCGTCGCCTTCGATCTGGCGACGCACCGGGGCTACGACAGCGATCATCCGCGCGTGATCGGGGACGTTGGCAAGGCGGGCGTCGCCATCGATAGCGTGGAGGACATGAAGATCCTCTTCGACGGCATCCCGCTCGATCAGGTTTCCGTCTCCATGACGATGAACGGCGCCGTCATCCCCGTGCTCGCCAGCTTCATCGTGGCGGGGGAGGAGCAGGGGGTGGACCGCTCCCTCCTCTCCGGGACCATTCAGAACGACATTCTGAAAGAGTTCATGGTGCGGAACACGTACATTTATCCGCCTGAGCCTTCGATGCGCATCGTCTCCGACATTATCGCTTATACGAGCGAAGAGACGCCGAAGTTCAACTCTATCTCGATTTCCGGCTACCACATGCAGGAAGCGGGCGCGAACCTGGTGCAGGAGCTCGCCTTCACGCTGGCGGACGGCAAGGAATACGTGAAGGCCGCCATCGAAGCTGGGATGGACGTCGACAAGTTCGCAGGGCGCCTGTCGTTCTTCTTCGCCATCGGCATGAACTTCTTCATGGAGGCGGCGAAGCTCCGCGCGGCGCGGCTGCTTTGGCACCGGATCATGGATGGGTTCGGGGCGCAGAAGGAAAGCTCCAAGATGCTGCGGACGCACTGCCAAACCTCCGGCGTGTCGCTGCAGGAGCAGGACCCCTACAACAACATCGTCCGGACCGCTTACGAGGCGATGTCGGCGGTGCTCGGCGGGACGCAGAGCCTTCACACGAACTCTTTCGACGAAGCCATTGCGCTGCCGACGGATTTCTCCGCCCGGATCGCGCGGAACACGCAGCTGATCCTGCAGAACGAGACCGGCGTGACCAAGGTCGTCGATCCGCTCGCGGGCTCCTACTACGTCGAGAGCCTGACGAAGGAGCTGGCCGACGCCGCATGGGCGATCATCGAGGAAGTGGATGAGATGGGCGGCATGACCAAGGCCGTCGCCTCCGGGATGCCCAAGCTCCGCATCGAGGAAAGCGCCGCGCGCCGTCAGGCCGCCGTGGACCGGGGCGACGAGGTGATCGTCGGCGTCAACAAGTTCCAGCTTGAGACAGAGCCGCAGATCGACGTGCGTGAGATCGACAACGACGAGGTGCGCGAAGCGCAGGTCGCCCGCCTCGCCAAGATCCGCGCGACCCGCGATCAGGCCGCCTGCGACGCCGCGCTCGCCGCGCTCGAAGCCGGGGCCAAAGAAGGCACCGGCAACCTCTTGGGCCTCGCGGTGGAAGCCGCCCGCGCCCGCGCCTCCGTCGGGGAGATTTCAGACGCTATGGAAAAGGCATTCGGACGGCACCGCGCCGAAGTGAAGACGCTCGCCGGGGTTTACGGCGCGGCTTACGAGGGCGACGAAGGCTTCGCTCAGATCCAGAAGGACGTGGAGGCGTTCGCGGAGGCGGAGGGCCGCCGCCCCCGCATGCTCGTCGTGAAGATGGGGCAGGACGGGCACGACCGGGGGGCGAAGGTCATCGCCACCGCCTTCGCCGATATCGGCTTCGACGTGGATGTCGGACCGCTCTTTCAGACGCCGGAGGAAGCGGCGCAGGACGCCATTGACAACGACGTCCACATCATCGGCATCTCCTCCCAGGCCGCGGGGCACAAGACGCTGGCGCCGAAACTGATCGAGGCGCTGCGGGCGGCGGGCGCGGACGACGTGATCGTCATCTGCGGCGGGGTGATCCCGCAGCAGGATTACCAGTTTCTCTACGACGCGGGCGTTAAGGCGATCTTCGGACCGGGCACGAATATTCCGGCGGCGGCGAAGGAGATCCTCGGCCTGATCGGGGAGACGGCGAAGGCGGCTTAATCGGGATGTGACGAAACGCCCTTGCTCTCCAATGCGGCGGCGCCGCAGTCTGCGGCGAGGGAGCAAAGGGGGCTTCGTTATAAAGATCCGTGTGAAGTTTTGGGGCACGCGCGGGTCGCTTCCGGTGTCGTTCACGCACGACCAACTGGAAAGCGCCGTCGTCGATGCGCTCGCCAAGGCCGGACCCGGCGATGTTGGGTCGGTCGAGGCCGCGCGCGCCTTTGCGGGGAGCGGCGGCCTGCCGCGCCGTTACGGCGGCGAGACGACATGCGTCGAGTTCCAGAATGCGGGCGGCGGGCGGGTCGTCGTCGATTTCGGCTCCGGAGCCGCCGTCTTCGGGCGCGCGGCGCTCGGCGTCGATGGGCCGGTCTCGGAGCGCGGATACACGTTCCTGATGTCCCATATGCACTGGGATCACGTGCAGGGCTTTCCGTTCTTTCCTCCGGCGTTCATTCCAGGCAACAAGCTGCGCATCGGCGGCGGGCATGGCGGCGAGACGCTGAAGGAGGCGCTGCTGGGGCAGTTCCAGTCGCCCTACTTCCCGGTCCCGTCGGAGGTGCTGGGAAGCGACCTGAGCTTTTTCGACGTGAAGCCGGACGAGCCTTTCGAGGCTGAGGGGTTCCGCATCACGCCGCATCTTCTCCACCACACCGGCGGCAGCTACGGCTACCGGTTCGAGTTCGACGGCGCGTCGGTGGTCTTCGCCTCGGACGCGGAGCACAAGCCGGAGAGCATCGTCGCCGAGTACCCTTACGTCGATTGGGCGAAAGGGGCGGATGCGTTGATCTTCGATGCGCAATACGCGCTCGCCGATCTGGTGCTGCATAAAGAGGATTGGGGCCACTCATCCGGGCTCGTCGCCGTGGACCTTGCCCATCTTGCGGACGTGAAGCGCATCCTCCTCACCCATCACGACCCCGCGGCGAGCGATGCGAAGCTCGACGAAATGCTGAACGACACCCGCGAGTATCAGGCGATGTTGCACGAAGGCGGCGCGACGGCGCTCGATATCGACGCCGCCTATGACGGGATGGTCATGGAGATCGCTTAGGCGGCGGCTTCCATCCGCCGCGCGACGAGAATCTCTCGCGCGATGCGCTGGGTCCGCTCGTTGTCCACGTCGATCGGCGCTTCGGGCCAGGGCATCTCGATCGGCTTGATGCTGATGCCAAACCGTTTGGAGACGCGGGCGAAGGTGCCGTTTAGCGTGTAGAGCTTCGTCATGTAGAGAAGCAGGTTTACGAAACCGAACGCCTTCAGCACCCGCTTTTTCGACTTGCCGAACTGCCCGCCGCCCTCAAACGCCCGCGCCGCGCCGATACCGGCGGGGGAGCGGAGAGCGAAGAGGTTGCAGTTGGACCATTTGCCGTCCCGGAACCGGTGCGGGCGGCGCTGTCCTTCGGGATACTTCGACCAGATCGTCTCGGCCGCCGTGACGGCGACCCCGATCTCGCAGCCGTCCCGCGCGCATTCGGCGGTGAAGTGGTCGACCATCTCCGCCGTCTGGAGGGCGTTGTCCGCAGTGCAGATCAGGGCGGGATAGACGGCTTCGTCCGCCAGCGCGTCCTTGACCGACAGCCACAGGTTCTCGCGCGCTGGCGCGAAGCGGATCACGCCAGCCTCCACGCCTTCGCGGACCGCCGCGACATGGTCGAGCACGGAAGGATCGTCGATGGAGATCATGATGTCGCCCACGGATTTCGCGTCGCGGAGCGAAGCGATCACCCGCTCGATCATCGGCACGCCGTCCATGTCGATCAGGCACTTGTGCGTCAGCCCTTCCTCGGCGGCGAGAGGGTCGACCGCGCCTTTGCGGCGGGAGGCGAGAACGAGGGCGGTGTGCATCAGGCGACCCTTTCGATCACGCCCTGGCGCAGCATCGATCCCGCGAGGATCGTCTCCACCAGTTCGGCGTGGGACCAGCTCAGACTTTGCCAGCTCAGGCTTAAGGTTTTCTTCGACCAGAGATTGCAGCTCATGTTCAGCTCAAGGAAGGCGGAGGTCATCGTCTCCGGATCGACCTTGAATTCGAAGCGGCCGTAATCGAAGGGCCAGATCTCCGGCATCATCTTTTCGACTTCGCCGACGACCAGATCGCAAAGGGCCTGTTCGTGGAAGGGACGGAACCCCTCCGTCGTCGGCTTCAGGCCGCGCTTCTCCTCATAGGTGCGCAGGCGGTCGTTGTCGTCGGAGGTGTATTTCATGACCGGCAGATACGCCGGTTTCCCGTCGCGGCCCGGAATAACGGGAACGGCGAGCTCGATCCCCTCGTAGTACTTCTCGACGACGACGTCGTGGAACCCGCCGGCCTCCCCAAAGAGCCATTCCCTGTGCGCCTCGGCGTCGGCCCAGTTGTCCAGGATCTCCACGCCCCAGGAGGCGGAGGAGGCGTTCGGTTTCACCACGATCCGGTCCCAGTCGAAGTCAGGCTCGGGCAGATAGCCGGAGCCGCGCCGGTAGATGACGCTCTCCGGCGTATGGACGCCGCGCGCGCGGGCGCAGAGCTTCATCAGGTGCTTGTCGTCGCCCACGCCCCGCAGGATGGGGGAGGCGCCGAGATGCGCCCGCTGGCGCCAGACCGCCATGGTCGGCGCGAGGATCTCGGAGTTCTTGAACCCGCCCCGGTTCAGGAGGGTGAAGAGGAAATCGTACTCGCGGTCCTCGAAGAGGTCCTCATAGCTGTTCCCGACGAAGAGGTTCGGAACCAGCTCGCCCAGAACCATGCGCAACTCGTGGTGATAGACCGCATGGGTGCCGTCGACCGGGTCGGGCGCGCCGGTGTCGTTCTTGGCGTGTTTCGCCAAGAGCATGATCTTCAGCCGCTCCCGATCTTCCGGAAGCAGCCGAAGGCGAAGGTCTTCGTCTGTGCGTGGCGCCTGCATGATCTCGTTCTCGTGATTTTGGGTGCGAGCTACTGCGACGACCCCCGAAAATCAAGGATCGACGGAACGCCATCTCATTTGATGCACTGCCTCGAAGCCGTGCGATCCTGCACGGCGGCGCGCGCGCGGCGGCGATCTTGGCCAACGCAATATAGCGCATCGCGGGATTCCGTGCGAAACATGGGGAAACAAATCAACGGGAGGGGGAAGTTTCCGTGTCGGACGATCTCAATAACGCGCGCGCGCAACTGCGCGAGGACGCGCTCCGCTATCACGAAGAGGGCCGCCCCGGTAAGCTGGAGGTCCGCGTCACCAAGCCGATGGCGACGAGCCGCGACCTCAGCCTCGCCTATAGCCCTGGCGTCGCCGACGCCTGCACCGCGATCGAGGAGGCGGCGGAGAACGCAGCGCGCTTCACCGGCAAGGGCAACCTCGTCGCCGTCGTCTCGAACGGCACCGCCGTTCTCGGTCTCGGCAATATCGGCGCGCTGGCGTCGAAGCCGGTGATGGAGGGAAAGGCAGCGCTCTTCAAGAAGTTCGCCAATATCGACTGCTTCGACATCGAGGTGGACGAGACCGACCCCCACAAGCTCGCCGACATCGTCAAGGCGCTGGAGCCGACCTTCGGCGCGGTGAACCTTGAGGATATCAAGGCCCCCGACTGCTTCATCGTCGAAGAGGAATGCAAGAAGTCGATGGGCATTCCCGTCTTCCACGACGACCAGCACGGCACCGCCATCGTCTGCTGCGCGGCGGCGGTCAATGCGCTCCGGATCAACGGCAAGAAGATCGAGGAGATCCGCCTCGTCGTCTCCGGCGGCGGCGCGGCGGGAACGGCCTGCATCAACCTCCTCCAGTCGCTCGGCGTGAAGGCGGAGAATACGATGGTCTGCGACCGGACCGGCGTGATCTACAAGGGCCGGGAGGGGCTCACCCCCGCCAAGGAGCAATTCGCGGTGGAGACCGACTGCCGAACGCTCGAAGACGCGATCAGCGGGGCGGACATGTTCCTGGGCGTCTCCGGCCCCGGCGTGTTGACGCAGGACATGGTCAAATCGATGGCTAAGGCGCCGATCATCTTCGGCCTCGCCAACCCGATTCCTGAGATCATGCCGGACGTCGCCCGCGACGCCGCGCCGGACGCGCTGATCGCCACCGGGCGGTCGGATTACCCGAACCAGGTGAACAACGTCCTCTGCTTCCCGTTCATCTTCCGCGGCGCGCTGGACGTCGGCGCCTCCGAGATCAACGAGGATATGAAGATCGCCTGCGTCCACGCCATCGCCGAGCTGGCCCGCGCGCCATCGACGGCGGAGGCGGCGGCGGCCTATCAGGGCGAGCAGCTGGTCTTCGGCCCTGATTACCTGATCCCGAAACCCTTCGATCCGCGCCTTCTCTCCGTGGTCGCCACCGCCGTGGCCGAGACCGCGATGAAAACCGGCGTCGCCGCGCGCCCGTTGGACGATGTGGAGGCGTATCGCACCAATCTCCTCTCCTCCGTCTTCAAGACCGGGTTCGCGATGAAGCCGATCTTCGAGCGCGCCATGGCGATCGAAAAGCGGATCATCTTCGCCGAAGGGGAGGACGAGCGGGCGCTCCGCACCGCGCAGAACATGCTGCAGGACGGCGTCGACAAGCCGATCCTGATCGGCCGGCCGAAGGTTCTTCAGTCGAAACTCGACGACATGGGCGTCGACCTGAAGGCGGGCGATGACTTCGAGGTGGTGAACCCCGAAAGCGACAGCCGCTATCGCCAGTATTGGGAGGCGTATTACGAGCGGATGAGCCGCAAGGGCGTCAGCGAGGATCTGGCCAAGGCGATCATCCGCACGAACTCCACCGCCATCGCCGCGACGGCGGTGAAGCTCGGCCACGCGGATTCGATGATTTGCGGGCTCTTTGGCGAGTACAACTGGCACCTGAAATACGTCTCGGACATGCTCGACGAAGGGCAGGGCGCCTGCGGGGCGCTGACCCTGCTGATCGCCGACACCGGGCCGCTCTTCATCGCGGACACCCATGTCCACATGGACCCGACGCCCGAACAGATCGTCGCCATCGCCCGCGCGGCGGCGGCGGAGATGCGCGCCTTCAAGCAGGAGCCGCATGTCGCCTTCGTCGCCAACTCCAACTTCGGATCGGGGTCTTCGGCGGAAGCGGTGAAGATGCGGGAGGCGATCGCAATGCTCGACGCGGAGGGCGCCGATTTCGAGTATGAGGGAGAGATGCACGCGGACGCAGCGCTCGACCCGGAACTGCGCAAGCGCATCTTCCCCGGCGCGAGGATGAGCCATCCGGCGAACCTCCTGATCATGTCGGACGCGAACACGGCCAACACGGCCGCCAACGTGATGAAGACGATCGGCGGCGCGCTCCGCGTCGGGCCGATCCTCCTCGGCATGGAGGGCAAGGCGCATATCCTGACGCCGTCGGCCACCACGCGCGGCGTCATCAACATGGCGGCGCTCGCGGGGGGTTAAAGCTTAATCTTGTAGCCTTCGTGCGACGCGACGAAGCCGAGGCCCGCATAGAAGCGGTGGGCCTCGGTCCGGCTCTTGTCGCTCGTCAGCTGGACGAGCGCGCAGCCGCGGGCGCGGCATCGGTCCACCGCCCATTGCATCATCCGACGTCCGACGCCTCGCCCGCGCAGATGGGACGCGACCCTTACGGCTTCGATCTGTCCGCGCCATGCGCCCCGCCGCGCGAGGCCCGGCAGGTAGCTTAGCTGCATCGTTCCGATCACCTGTCCGTTCAGGCGAACGACGACGAGTTCGTTGTTCGGGTCGGCGGCGATGGCGTCGAACGCGGCGCGATAGGCGGAGCCTTCGCCGGCGTCTTCGACGTCGCGGGCGGCCCCGAGCTGATCATCCACGATCAGCGCGAGGATCGCGGGCAGATCGGCCGCCGCTGCGGTGTGGAATGCGATGTCTGCGGCTTTGTCGCTCATCAGCGCAGATTGCACGAACCCTCCGGCGCGCGCGACCTCAAGCTATTGCCGGAGGGGCTGTTTCGTGGTTTCCCTCACCCAAAGAAAGACTAGGCGAAAAGGGCGGGGACATGGCCGGTTACGCAGCGCTTTACGACAGCTGGAAATCCGATCCGGAGGCGTTCTGGATGGAGGCCGCGGAGGGGATCGACTGGATCGAGAAACCCTCCAAAGCGCTCTTCGACGATGCCGCGCCGCTCTACGAATGGTACGCCGACGGGGTGATGAACACCTGCTGGAACGCGGTCGACCGCCATGTCGCGGCGGGGCGGGGCGATCAGGCGGCGCTGATCCACGACAGCCCGATCACCGGATCGAAGCGCATCGTCACCTACGCCGAATTGCAGGACCTCACGGCCACGCTCGCGGGCGCGCTGAAGCGCAAGGGCGTGGCGAAGGGCGACCGGGTCATCATCTACATGCCGATGATCGCGGAGGCGGCGGTCGCCATGCTCGCCTGCGCCCGGATCGGCGCCGTTCACTCCGTCGTCTTCGGCGGCTTCGCGGCGAACGAGCTGGCGGTGCGGATCGACGACTGTTCGCCCAAAGCGATCATCGCCGCGTCCTGCGGGCTGGAGCCGGGCAGGGTGGTCGACTACAAACCGCTCCTCGACGGCGCGATCGAGATCGCGAGCGAGAAGCCGGAATTCACCGTGATCTTCCAGCGCGACGAGAAGCGCGCCGATCTGATCGACGGGCGCGATTTCGAGTGGTTCGCGTTTCAGGAGGGGGCGACCCCTGCTGAATGCGAGCCGCTGAAAGGGTCGGACCCGCTTTACATCCTCTACACCTCCGGCACGACGGGCCAGCCGAAGGGCGTGATCCGCCCCAATGGCGGCCACGCCGTCGCGCTGCATTGGACCATGGGCAACATCTACGGGGCAGAGGTCGGGGAGGCGTATTGGGCCGCCTCCGACGTCGGCTGGGTCGTCGGGCACAGCTACATCGTTTACGCGCCGCTACTGAAGGGTTGCTCCACCGTCGTGTTCGAGGGCAAACCGATCGGCACCCCGGACGCGGGCACCTTCTGGCGGGTGATCGAAGAGCATGACGTGAAGGTGTTCTTCACCGCCCCGACCGCCTTTCGCGCGATCAAGCGGGAGGACCCGAAGGGCGAGTTCGTCAAGAAATACGACACGTCCGGCCTTCGCGCGCTCTTCCTCGCGGGCGAGCGCTCCGATCCCGACACGATCCACTGGGCGGAGGATCAGCTGAAGGTTCCGGTCATCGATCACTGGTGGCAGACGGAGACGGGCTGGACCATCGCAGGCGTGCCTTTGGGCGTCGAGAACCTGCCGATCAAGATCGGCGCGGCGGGCGTCGCCATGCCTGGCTACGACATCCAGATCCTCGACGAGGGCGGCAACGAGATGGGGCCGAACACGCTCGGCGCCGTCGCGGTGAAACTGCCCTTGCCGCCCGGCACGCTGCCGACGCTCTGGAATGCCGAAGCGCGGTTCCGCAAATCCTATCTCAACACCTTCCCCGGCTATTACGAGACTGGCGATGCGGGGATGAAGGACGAGGACGGATACCTCTACATCATGGCCCGCACCGATGACGTCATCAACGTCGCCGGCCATCGCCTCTCCACCGGGGCGATGGAGGAGGTTCTGGCGGGCCACCCCGACGTCGCCGAATGCGCCGTGATCGGCGTGGCGGACGCCCTCAAAGGGCAAATGGCGATGGGATTCCTGTGCCTCACCTCAGGCGTCGACCGGGATCACGCCGACGTCGTGAAAGAATGCGTCGCGCTCGTGCGGGAGAAGATCGGCCCGGTCGCCGCCTTCAAACTCGCCGTCGTCGTGGATCGCCTGCCGAAGACGCGCTCGGGCAAAATCCTGCGCGGGATCATGGCCAAGATCGCGGATGGGGAAGAGTATAAGTTCCCCGCGACCATCGACGATCCCGCGATCCTCGGCGAGATCGAGACGGCGGTGGGGACCCTCGGCTACCCGCAAGCGTAAAGCCCAGTTTCTTCGCAATTCGCGAAACTTGAAGCCTTAGCGGGTTTGCGAATTGCAAAACTTTGCGCTATGCGCGCATGGTGGTTTTGGGGTTCTCTCTGGAGTTGCGCGTGAAGTTGCCGGCAGCATCGCCCGGTTCGAAGCCGCTGGAAGGTCTGACCTTCCTTCTGGCGGAGGATAACGTGACCAACCAGTTGGTCGCGAGCCAGATGATCAAGGCGCTCGGCGGGTCCGTCGAGATCGCCGCCGACGGCGCGATCGCGCTCGAGCTCATCGGCAAACAGTCCTTCGACATCCTTCTGGTGGACATCGAGATGCCGCGGGTCTCCGGCCTCGATGTGATCCGGAGCGTGAGGGCGCGCCAGGACCCGGTCGCCGCGGCGCCGATCATCGCGCTCACCGCCTATGCGATGGCCGAGCATCGGACGAAGATCATCGGGGCGGGGGCTGACGGGCTGATCGCCAAGCCGATCACCTCCATCACCCGGTTCGGCGAGGATATTCGCGAGATCGCCGCCAAGGCGGCCGCGGAGCGGGGCGGCGCCGAGATCGCGGCGCCGGAAGCGAGCGCGCCCAAAGCGACCGCTCCCGAGATCATGGCGGAGGAGCGCCGCGCGACCCCCGGCGGCGCGGTGATCGAGCGCGGCGTCTTCGACGGGTTGGCGCAGTCCATGGGCGCCGCCGGCCTTCGCACGCTTTTGCGCAAGGCTGAGGAAGACCTGGAGACCGCCGGCAACCAGATCGAGATGGCGGCGGAGACCGGCGACGTCGTCCTCATGCGCGGGGCGAGCCATGTGGTGATCAGCGTCGCGGGATCGGTCGGCGGCGTGCGGCTGCAACGCCAGGCTGAGGCGCTCAACCGCCTCGCCCATATCGAAGAACTCGCCGCCGCCGCCGTGCTGGCGGGGGAGATTCGCAAGGAACTGGACGGCGTTCTGACGTTCATTCGCAACGAACGGAGCGGCGCATGACCATTGTATCCAAAGCCGCCGGGCCGCTCCTCCTGGTGGAGGACACGCTGACGCTGGCGCATGTCTATCAATCCGCGCTCGAGGCCGCCGGATACCAGGTCGAATGCGTTCACCTGGCGAAGGAGGCGCGCCGCGCGCATCGGGGCGCGCAGGGGCGCATCGTGTTGCTCGATCTTCTGCTTCCCGACGGCGACGGGCTGGACCTTCTCAAAGAGATGCGGGCCGCCGACCCGGATGGGAAGGTGATCGTCGTCACCTCCCACGCGTCGGTGAATTCGGCGGTGACGGCGATGCGCGACGGCGCGTTCGACTTCCTGATGAAGCCTTTCGACGATCAACGCCTCGTCGCCGCCGTCAACAATGCGGCGCAAAGCCAGGGACGTCTGGGGGAAAACGGCGCGGACAATGGCGGCGCGGGCGGGCACGAAGGGTTTCGCGGCTTCGTCGGCGCCTCGCCCGACATGCGGCGCATCTACAAACTCATATCGGAGATCGGGCGCTCCACCGCCACCGTTTTCATCACCGGCGAAAGCGGCACCGGCAAGGAGGTGGCGGCGCAGGCGATCCACGCAGAGTCTCAACGCGCCAACGGTCCGTTCGTGCCGCTGAACTGCGGCGCGATTCCGCGCGATCTGCTGGAATCGGAGGTCTTCGGCCACCTGAAAGGCTCCTTCACCGGCGCGATCGCGGATAATCCCGGCGCGGCGGTCTCCGCCGATGGCGGGACGCTCTTCCTCGACGAGGTCTGCGAGATGGACCTCGCGCTTCAGACGAAGCTCCTGCGCTTCCTGCAAACCTCGACGGTGACGCCGGTCGGCTCCTCCGCGCCGCGTAAGGTCGACGCGCGGATCATTTGCGCGACCAACCGAGATCCGCAGGAGGAAGTCCGCGCCGGCAGGTTCCGCGAAGACCTTTACTACCGCCTCCACGTCGTGCCGATCCACTTGCCGCCGCTTCGCGAGCGGGCGGAGGACGTGCTGACCATCGCGAACGCCTTTCTCCAGCGCTACGCGACGGAGGAGGGGAAACCCTTCACCCACTTCGATGAGGAGGTGAAATCCGCCTTCCTCGGCATGAGCTGGCCGGGCAACGTGCGCCAGCTGCAGAATATGATCTGGAACATCGTCCTCCTGAACGAGGGGCCGGTCGTCACCACCTCGATGCTGCCGGTTTCAGGCCTGGACGGCGGCGCGCCGGGGCACGCCTCTCCGGCGCTCAGAGCGGAGGAGGCGGACGCGCCGCTCGGCGATGCGATCGTCGGCGTCGACGGGCTGGTCGGGTCGACCATGGCGGAGATCGAACGGGAATTTATTGAAGCGACCATCCGCTCCGTCGGCGGGTCGATTCCGAAGGCGGCGCAGATCCTCGACCTCAGCCCCTCCACCATTTACCGAAAACGCGAAGCCTGGGCGAAAACCGGCGACTGACGGCTTGCGCGCGGCGGCGCGCTTGGCGAGGGTCGGCGAGGCGAAAAAGCGAGGACCGCGCATGTCGAACCGCTATTTGTCGGCGCCCAGGGGACGATCGGGCTTTCCGTCTAAAGGAGAGGCGGCTTGACGGCGGCGGCTGAGATCATCCGGAGCGCTGGCGCCCCTCCGATCCGCATCGGCTTCATCCTCGGCTCCGGCCTCGGCGCCATGGCCGAAGAGCTGACGGAGGCGACCCGCTTCGACTTCGCCGACCTCCCGGGGTTCCCGGTCTCCGGCGTCACCGGCCATGCGGGCGCGCTGACAGTCGGCGTTCTGGCGGGGACCCCGGTCGCCATGATCTCAGGCCGCAAGCATTACTATGAAGCTGGCGACGCCGCAGCGATGCGCACGCCGATCGAGACCCTCAAGGCGCTTGGGGCGGAGATCCTCTTCCTCACCAATGCGGCGGGATCCACGCGGGAGGAGATGGGGCCGGGCTCGCTCATGCGCATTTCCGACCACATCAACTTTTCGGGCCGCGACCCGCTGATCGGGGTGGAGGGAGACGGGCGCTTCGTCTCCATGGTCAACGCCTATGACGAGACGTTGCGCCGCCGCCTCGACTGGTGGGCGGGAGAGGCGGATGTGGAGACCTTCGAGGGCGTCTACGCCTGGTTCTCCGGCCCCTCGTTCGAGACCCCGGCGGAGATCAACGCGATCCGCATGCTCGGCGCCGACGCCGTGGGCATGTCCACCGTTCCCGAATGCATCATCGCGCGTCATGTCGGCCTCAGCGTCTGCGCGGTGAGCGTGATCACTAATTACGCGGCGGGCATGACCGGCGCGGACCTCAGTCATGAGGAAACCAAGTCGGAGGCCGCGAAGGCCGAAGACCGGTTCCGCCGGGTGATCCGGTCCTTCACGGGGAGCTTCGCGAATGGATGACCTGAAACCGGCTGCGCGCCTCGCGCTCCGCTGCCTCGACCTGACGAACCTCAACGACGACTGCGACGAAGGCGCGATCCGCGAGCTGGCGGGCAGGGCGGCTACGCCTTACGGCCACGTCGCCGCGCTCTGCGTCTGGCCGCGCTTCGTGAAGTTGGCCAAGGGCGCGGTGCAGGGGACTGAAGTGAAGATCGCCACCGTCGTCAACTTCCCGACAGGGGACGAGCCCGCCTCAGAGGTCTGCGACATGACGGAGGCCGCGGTGGCCGACGGGGCGGACGAGATCGACCTCGTGGTGCCCTACAAGTCCTTTCTGGAGGGGCGGGAGGAGATGGTCACCACCCGCGTCGAACGCGTCAAACGCGCCGCTGGCCTCGGCGTGGCGGTCAAGGCGATCCTAGAGACCGGCGTTCTGCAGGATCAGGAGAAGATCCGCCGGGCCGCCGACCTCGCCATCGAAGGCGGGGCGGATTTCATCAAGACCTCCACCGGCAAGGTCGCCGTCAACGCGACGCTCCGCGCCGCCCGCACGATGCTTGAAGCGGTCAGGGACGCCGAGCGACCCGTCGGCTTCAAACCGGCGGGCGGGGTGAAGACGACGCAGGACGCCGCGAACTATCTGGAGCTCTGCGAGGAGATCATGGGCCCCGGCTGGGCGACGCCGGAGACCTTTCGCTTCGGCGCCTCCGGCGTGCTGGATGCGCTGATCGCGACGCTTTCGGGCGAAGAGGAACGCGCTGCGGGCGACGGCTACTGATGACCCCGCTCGACGTCATCCGCCGCAAGCGCGACGGCGCGGCGCTGACGGGCGAGGAGATCGCGCTGTTCATCGATGGCCTGACCAGCGGCGCGGTCGGAGACGCTCAGGCGGCCGCCTTCTCGATGGCGGTCTGCACCCGCGGCATGACGCGGGAAGAACGGGTCGCCCTGACCCTCGCCATGCGCGACAGCGGGGAGGTGATGCGATGGGATCTGCCCGGCCCGGTCGTCGACAAGCACTCGACGGGCGGCGTCGGCGACAACGTCAGCCTCGTCCTCGCCCCCGCGCTTGCGGCCTGCGGGGCGTATGTGCCGATGATATCCGGGCGCGGCCTCGGCCACACCGGCGGCACGCTCGACAAGCTGGAGGCGATCCCCGGCTACGACACCGCGCCCGACCCGGAGCGGTTCCGCAAGGCGGTGGCGCGGGAGGGCTGCGCGATCATCGGTCAGACCGGCGATCTCGCCCCCGCCGACAAGCGGCTCTACGCGGTGCGGGACGTGACGGGAACGGTGGAATCGGTCGATTTGATCACCGCCTCCATCCTCTCCAAGAAACTGGCGGCGGGGCTGGATGCGCTGGTGCTGGACGTGAAATGCGGCTCCGGCGCGTTCATGGCGACGCTTGCTGAGGCGGACGAACTCGCCCGCTCCCTCGTCGCCGTCGCAAATGGCGCGGGGTGCCGCACGGCGGCGCTGATGACCGACATGAACGAGCCGTTGGCGAGCGCGGCGGGCAACGCGCTGGAGGTCGCCAACGCCTGCGCCTTCCTGACGGGGCATGAGGTCGACGGGCGGCTCTGGGACGTGACCGTGGCACTCGGCGGCGAAGCGCTGGCGCTCGCTGGGCTGGCCCCTGACGCAGAGGCGGGCGCCGCGCAAATCGGCGACGCCCTGCAATCGGGCGGGGCGACCGAGCGCTTCGCGTCGATGGTCGCCGCCCTCGGCGGCCCTGCGGACTTCATCGAGCGGTGGGTCGACTACCTGCCAGCCGCGCCCGTCATCCGGGACGCGACCGCGCCGCGAGACGGCTTCGTCGCCGCCATCGACGGCCGCGCGCTGGGGGAGGCCGTGATCGCCCTCGGCGGCGGGCGCCGACAGGTGAGCGACCAGATCGACCCCGCCGTCGGCTTCGACCGGATCGCGGGCCTCGGCGCCGTCGTCGCCGTCGGTGATCCGCTCGCGCGCGTCCACGCCGCGACGGATGCGGCCGCCGATGCGGCCGTGGCGGCGCTGCAGGCCTGTTACGGCATCGTAGAAGCGCCGCAGCCGGAGGCGGACCTGATCGCCGCCCGGATCGGCGAGGACGCCCCGTGAGCCGTGTTTTCATCTTCGTCATGGACAGCGTCGGCATCGGCGGCGCCCCCGACGCCGCCGCTTACGGCGACGAAGGCGCGAACACGGTCGGCCATATCGCGGAAGCCTGCGCGCGCGGAGAGGCGGAGGAGGGGCGCTCCGGCCCGCTCCACCTTCCCAACCTCGCCGCAATGGGCCTCGGCGCTGCGCTGAAGCATTCCAGCGGCGTCGATCTCATCGCCGATACGGGCGGCGCCTGGGCGGTCGGGCGAGAGACCTCGCGCGGCAAGGACACGCCCTCCGGCCATTGGGAGCTCGTGGGCGCGCCCGTAGACTTCGACTGGGGTTACTTCCCGAAGACGGACCCGGCTTTTCCGCCCGACCTGATCGCCGCGCTCTGCGATGCCTGCGATCTTCCCGGCGCGCTCGGCCTCGGTCATTCCAACGGCATGGCGGTGATCGAGGCGCACGGAGCGGAGCACATGGCGACCGGCGCGCCGATCATCTACACCTCCGCCGACAGCGTCTTCCAGATCGCCGCGCATGAAGAGACCTTCGGGCTGGAGCGCCTCTATGCCGTCTGCGCCGAGGCCCGCGCGCTTTGCGATCCGCTGAACATCGGTCGCGTCATCGCGCGCCCCTTCGTCGGCGACGCGGCGTCCGGCTGGCGGCGCACCCCGAACCGGCGCGACTACGCCACGCCGCCGCATCGCGAAACGCTATGCGACCGCGTGGTCGCCGCAGGTGGGCGCGTGATCGGGATCGGCAAGATCGGCGACATCTTCGCCCATCGCGGGATCAGCGAGGTGCGGAAGGGCCCGGACGACATGGCCCTTTTCGATCGCGCTTTGGAAGCGATGGAGGACGCTGCGCCCGGCGACCTCGTCTTCGCGAACTTCGTCGAGTTCGACAGCCTTTACGGCCATCCTCGCGACGTCTCCGGCTACGCCCGCTCTTTGGAGACGTTCGACGCGCGCCTGCCGGAGGCGACGGCGAAATTGCGGGCGGGGGACCTTCTGATCCTGACGGCGGATCACGGTAATGATCCGACATGGACCGGCAGCGATCACACCCGAGAGCAGGTTCCGATCCTGATGACCGGCCCGAACGTCGCCGCAAAGGGGTACGGCGTGCGCGGCTTCTCCGACGTGGCGGCGACAGCTGCGCGAAGGCTGGGACTAGACAAGGGCGAAACCGGCGCGCCGATCCTCTGACACTTGTCGGACGACCCGCTTCCTGCTGAAAAGGCGGCGAGGAAGAAGGAGCCGTCATGTCCGCTGAGAACGCCGCCGCCGCCAACGCCGCCGCCAACGCCACCGTCGTCGATCACCCGCTGGTTCAGCACAAGCTCTCGCTGATGCGCGACGTCAGCTGCTCCACCGCGAAATTCCGCCGCCTCCTGCGCGAGATCAGCCAGTTCCTCGCCTATGAGGCGCTGCGCGACCTGCCGCTGACCACCGAAGAGATCGAGACGCCGCTTCAGAAGATGCAGGCCCCCATTCTCGACGGCAAGAAACTGGTCTTCGTCTCCATCCTTCGCGCCGGTAATGGCCTGCTCGACGGCCTTCTGGAGCTGGTGCCGGCGGCGCGCGTCGGCTTCGTCGGCCTCTACCGCGATCCCGAAACGCTCACGCCGGTCGAGTACTACAAGAAACTGCCTTCGAAGCTGGAGGAGCGCCCGGTCGTACTGGTCGACCCGATGCTCGCCACCGCCAACTCCGCCATCGCCGCCATCGACAACGTGAAGGCCGAAGGCGCGAAGGACATTCGCTTCATCTGCCTCCTCGCCGCCCCCGAAGGCGTCGCCAAGATGCGGGAGGCGCATCCCGACGTCCGCATCTACACCGCCGCCATCGACAGCCATCTGAACGAGAAAGGCTATATCGTTCCCGGCCTCGGCGACGCCGGGGACCGGATGTTCGGCACCAAGTAAGGTGGGCTCGCTCCTCCTCCGAAACGCGGATGTCCTCGTCACGATGGATGGCGCGGGGGACGGCGCGGGGAACGGCGCGGGACGGGAGATCGCGGACGGCGGGCTTTACGCGGAGGACGGCGTCGTCCTCGCCGTGGGCGCCGATTTGCCGGAGACCGCGGATGAGGTGATCGACGCGTCGGGCTGCGTCGTCACGCCCGGTCTCATCAACACGCACCACCATTTGTATCAGAACCTCACCCGCGCCGTGTCAGCCGGTATCGACGCGCCGCTCTTCGACTGGCTGCAGGCGCATTACCGCATCTGGGGGCGGATGGGGCCGAAGCATATCCGCGTCTCTGCTATGGTCGGGCTGGCCGAGCTGGCCCTCTCCGGCGCGACCTGCGTCGCGGATCACCTCTATATGTTCCCCAACGGCGCACGGCTCGATGACGAGGTCGACGCGGCGCGGGAAGTCGGCCTCCGCCTCCACGCGACGCGCGGCTCCATGTCGATTGGGGAGAGCGACGGCGGCCTACCGCCCGATGCGCTGGTGGAGCGCGAAGGCGCGATCCTCGAAGATTGCATCCGCGTGATCGACGCCCATCACGACCCGGAGCCGGGCGCGATGATCCGCATCGGGGTCGCGCCCTGTTCGCCCTTCTCCGTCAGCCGCGATCTTATGCGGGAGGCGGCGTTTCTCGCCCGCGACAAGGGCGTCATGCTGCATACCCATCTGGCGGAGAACGATCAGGACGTCGCCTATTCGCTGGAGAGGTTCGGTTGTCGCCCAGGCCAGTACGCCGAAGACCTCGGTTGGACGGGGGACGACGTCTGGCACGCCCACTGCGTGAAACTCGATGCGGGAGAGATCGATCTCTTCGCCGCGTCGGGAACCGGCGTCGCCCACTGCCCTTGCTCGAACTGTCGGCTCGGCAGCGGGATCGCGCCGGTGCGCGCGATGCTGGACGCTGGCGTCAAGGTCGGCCTCGGCGTCGACGGCTCCGCCTCCAACGACGCGGGCGATCTTCTGGCGGAGGCGCGCCAGGCGATGCTCCTCCAGCGCGCTGCGAACGGCGCCGCCGCCCTGACGACGCGCGAAGCCCTGCGCCTCGCCACGCGCGGCGGGGCGGAGGTGCTGGGCCGCGACGACCTCGGCCAGCTCGCGCCCGGTAAACGCGCCGATTTCGCCGTCTTCGATGTGAGTGGGATCGAAGCGGCGGGCGCCTGGGACCCGGTCGCCGCCCTCGTCCTCTGCGCCCCGCTCCGCGCGCGCGACACCTATGTGGAGGGGAGGGCGGTCGTAAGAGACGGGCGCATCGTCAGCTTCGATCTCGATCGCGCGCTCGCCGACCACCAGCGTCTCAGCTTGGATCTGAGAACCTGACCCGCCTCCTGCTTCCTCAAAATACGCACTCGCTTCGACGACGTCGAAGCTGGCGAAGCCATCGCGCGAAGCGCGCCGGGCCCAAAATCGAAGGACCGAAGGGCCTGAGTTGCGGGAGACCTTCGTCGCCCTAAGGCGAAATGGCCGCCTCAGGCGAAACCGCCCTTTTGCGGAACGCCGGCGATCCACGTCTCCGCCACCGCCCGGTCGTCGCCGAGTATGATCAGCGCGAAAAGAAGATCGGACGCGCTCTCCGCCCGCGCCGCGCGCTGCGCGAGGACCGGCGTCGCAGCGGCGTCGAGCGCGATCAGGTCGGCCTCCATGCCGACCCCGATCCGCCCGATGCGCCCCGCCTCGCGCATGACCCGCGCGGACCCTTCCGTCGCCATCCGCCAAAGCGCGGCGGGCGTCGCCCGGTCGCCGCGCAACTGAGCGATTTCATAGGCGGAGCGCATAGTCGCCAACATCGAAAACGACGATCCGCCGCCCACATCGGTGGCGAGCCCGACCGGAACTCCAGCCGCCGCCAGCCCCGCCGCATCGCAAAGGCCGGAGCCGATGAAGGCGTTGGAGGTCGGGCAATGCGCGACCCCCGCCCCGGTTTCGGCGAGGGCGGCGCGCTCGCGCGCCGTCAGGTGGATCGCATGCCCCATGATCGCGCCGGGGCCGCAAAGGCCGTGGCGCTCGTAAACCGCCAGATAATCCGCGTTGCCGGGAAATAGCTCGCGGACCCATTCGATCTCTTCGGGCTGTTCTGAGAGATGCGTCTGCATCGGCAGATCGGGATGCGCCGCCCAGAGCGCCCCGGCGGCGGCGAGCTGCGCTTCGGTCGAGGTCGGCGCGAAGCGCGGCGTGATCGCATAGGTGAGCCGCCCGCGCCCGCGCCAGCGCGCGATCAGCGCGGCGCTGTCGTCATAACCCGTCTGGGCGCTGTCGCGGAGGTCGTCGGGCGCGTTGCGGTCCATCATCACCTTCCCGGCGGTCAGGCGCATTCCCCGCGCCTCCGCCGCGGCGAAGAGGGCGTCGACGCTTTCGGGATGGATCGTGCAATAGGCCGACGCGCTGGTGATCCCGTTGGCGATCAGGAGGTCGAGGTAATCCTCCGCCACCGCGCGGGCGTAGGCGGGGTCGTGAAACCGCGCTTCCTCCGGAAAGGTGTAGCCGTTCAGCCAGTCGATCAGCCGCGCGCCCCAACTGGCGATGATCCGCGTCTGCGCGAAGTGGTTGTGGCAGTCGACGAAGCCCGGCGCGATGATCCGCTCGCCACACTCGATGACCCGGGCGCCCGGCGCCGTGCGGAGGAGATCGCCGCGTTCTCCGATCCCGGCGATAAGCCCGTCTTTGATCAAAAGGGCGCTGGAGGCGAGCGAAACGCCGTCTTCGCCATCTCCGCCGAGGCCGTTTTCGGCCCCGGAGAAGCGGAGCAGCCGTCCGGCGATGATCAGGGTTTCATCATTCATTCAGCCGCTTAGATCATATCCCGCGCGCGCCCGCTATCGACGCGCGGCGCCGGTTCCGGATAACTGTCGCTATGGCATGCTGGAGATGCGCAGAATGAGCGATGGGGATCGCCCCAGTCTAGGTCGCGGCACGGGTCCCAGCCTCGGCGCCCGCGCTTTCGCCTGGTTTTGGCGGCGCCGCGCTGCGCGCGCGCGCGACCCCATTCCGGTGCTGCGGGAGGTCGACGCCCGGCGAAGGGCGCTCGACCGGATCGCGCAACGCCTCGAACGCCAGGCGGCGCGCCGCGCGCCCGCGCCCAAGTTCGCGGACGAGGATGGAGAGGAGATCGTCTGGCGCCTCCGCCCCGAAGCCTTCAAGCACCGGATCGAGCCCGGCTGGATCGCTAACCCGCGCTCCGGCGCCTATTTCGGCGCCGCGCTCAGCATCCATCATGACGCGGACGCGGAGGCGTCGGGCCTGCTCATCGCCCAGCGTCCGCGCCCGGTGAACGGAGGCGGGCCGCGGTTCGACGTCTTTTTCGAAAGCTACGAGTTCGACGGCGCCTATGTCTCGCTGACGCTGGAGACCCATAGCGAGCCGCGCCGCCCCACGCCGTCCGAACGGCTCGTCTTCGCCGCCGACGTCACGGCGCGTTCGCCTGTGCGCGCCTTCATCCGGCTCACATTGCGCGGGCGCGACGGGACGGAGGTGATGTACGGCGACGCGATGCTCGGCGACGGGCCGGCCGAGGTCGCCTTCGATCTCGCCTTCGCGCCTTTCGCGCTGACGCAGGAAGACGATTTCTGGGTCGATCTCATTTTCGACCGCCCCCGCATGACGGAATTCGCCGTCTCCGACATGTCGCTCCGTCTTGAGACCGGCGGATGACGGGCCGAGCTTGGCTCGATCCGGCGTCGGGACTGATCGTCGGATATGTCGACGCCGCGCGCCGCCCTCCGCCGGTGGACTTCGTCGTCGGCGGGGGCGCCGCGCGCCGCGTCCTCGCCTCCGCTCGCCTGATCGATCTGCCGGAAAGCGCCCGCGAAAGGGCGGCGACGGCGCCGGAGACGGCGGCGCATTTCGCGGTGCGCTTGCCGCAAGGGATCGTCGGCGCGGACCTGTCGGTGCGGACGGCCGACGGCCCCCTCCTTGACCACAGGTGGCGCGATGGCCGAGAGATGCGACGGTATATGGAGGGCGCCTTGATGGCCGATAGCGTAACGCTGGAGAGCCTTTCCTTTCGCGTCGGCGTCTTTCACGGACGCATTCGCGACCATGCGCGGAATGAGGCGGGGGGCGGCGCTGCGCCGCGCGTACGGCTTTTCGCGCGCGGGGAGGAGATCGTCGCCGAAGCGAAGCTGACCGCAGAGGAAGACGGGCGCTACGCCTTCACCGCCGAACTGCCCCCCGCCGCGCTGGGGGACGGCGTGGTCGCGATCCAGTTCAGGCTCGACGACGGGTCCGTCATCGGCGCCTATCAGATCGCCTCCGGCGCTGCGCTCGCCGACGATCTGGCGGCGGAGGTCGGCGCGCTCCGGGCCGAGCTCGACCAGCTGAAGCGCGCGTTCCGCGACACCTTCGCCGCCGGCGCCCTGCGCCGCGACGAGCGACCGATGATCGTCGCCGAGGCGCTCGCGCAGGTCGATCACCTTCTGGAGATGCGCGACCGCATGGACCGGCGGCAGGACGCGATGGCGGCGTCCGAACTGATGGCCGACGACGAAGCCGATTGGGACGTCGATCAGTGATCGCCCCGAGCGTCTTCGGCGCGCGCGCCGCGTGAGAGCCGGATGAGCCTCGGGGCGGAGATTTTCATGCGACGCGCCCTCGCGATGCTGGCGGCGGGCGAAGGATCGGACGGCGTCGCGCTCGTCTCGCGCTATGGATACGCCTGCTTCGGCGCCGAAGCGGACGTCCCCCTGATCCGCGTCGCGCAGGAGCCTCTAGGCGGGCTGCGCCTTCGCCCCGCGTCGGTCTACGCTCCGCCCGCCGACGTCGGCGACGGGGACGCCGAGCGCATCCTCTCGGCCTATCTCACGGTGGTCGATCAACGGGACGGGTTCGCCGGGGACGGATCGGCGCCCTTTCCCGCGCCGGCGCTTCTGCGCCGTCCTGCGACCGCCCAAGACCCGCCGCCTGGGATGGCTCTCGCCTTTCTTGATGAGGCGGGCGGCGACGCCGTTTATCGGCGCGACGATCTGAATTTCGGCGATGCGGCCGTCGGGCTCGACCCGGCGACGAGCGATTTCATCGACGAGTTCGCGGCCTTTCCGATCGATCGCCGTCAGGGAACGACCATCGTCAAGCGCTTCGCCTGCAACGAAATGGAGATCGCCGTCGCGCCCTGCGCCTGCCTGTCCGATCCATCGTCTGATCAGATCGGATCGGCGCTTACGAACGGTCGCGCGGTCGGCGACGGCGAAGGGCGACTGCGCCTGGCCGCGCCGGCCTTCGCCAATACCGGCGGCGCGTTTCGGATCGAGATCAGCTCCATCGAAGCTCCCGTCGTCAAGGGCGGGGCGGGCTGCGGCGACGTCGTGGCGCGCAGCGCATCGGGCGGCCATCTCGTGGAGGGGACGATCGCGCCCGGACGCGAAGCCGGTCTCTTGGAGATCCACAGCGCTTCGCCCGCCGAAGTCACCGCCATCTGGGTCGCCGTCACCCGGCGCAAAGGCCGCTGGGAAGTCTGGGACGAGGCGGACGCGCAGTTGCAGCTGGAGGAGAGCTGGTGACGCGCCGCTGCCTCATAGTGTCTGACGCGAGGCCGAGCGCGACCGGCGCCTCCGACTGGCGGCGGATCGTCGAGCTGGCGACCTTTCACCGCGAAGCCGGGTTCGAAGTGACCGCGCTTTGCCTTGATGACGGCGTCGGACGGGCCGCCGACGGAGAGGCTTGCGCCCATCTCGCCCGGATCGCGGCCAATCCGGCCTTCGCGCGGGCCGAGGACGCCGCCGATGCGATCGGCGATCTGCACCGCCGCTTCGCCTTTTCGATCCATCATGTAGCGGGTCCCACCGCTCCGGCGCGCTCCGACGCGCTGCTCATAGCCGAGGGCGCGGAAAATGGCGGTTGCGAAGAAGACCTTCGCATCTCCTTCGATCGTCCGGAGACGGACGATGATGACGTCATCGAGGCGCCGCTCTTGCGGCGCGCGTATCGGATGACGCGGGCGCGCATCCCCGGCGCGCGCGTGCTGGCTGGGTGCTGGGTGGAGGACGAGCCGCGCTCGATCGACGCCGCACGCGGTCTTTTCGATGCGATCCTGACCCGCGGGGGCGGGTTCGCGCCCAACTTCGCGATCGCCGGACCGGGCGCGGCGAAGGTCGCGCCGCCGCGTCTTCCCGCGCCGGTGACGGTGCTGGAGGAGACGGCGGAGAGAGTGTTCTATCGCGGCCTCGACATCGCGCTCTTTCCCGATGCGCCCACCGGGGCGACGGCGCATATGCCGCGATACGAGGCGCTGACGGCGCTGGAGCTCGGGGCGACGCCATTGGTCTCCGAAAGCGCGCTCACCGGGATCAGATCCTACTGGCGTTTGCCGAGTTTCGTTTCCCTTCCCGATCTGGCGGAGTATCTGTTGGAGAACGGGCGCGCCCTGACGGAGGGCGGCCTGATGGCCGAACTGCGCGCCCGCGCCGACTGGACCTGGAGTGGCGTCGCCGAAGCCGCCGGTCGCCAGCGCCGGGCGCTCGCCGACGCCATCGCGCGAAAATGGGAGAGCCGCGTTGACTGATATGAGCGATTTCAAGGACGGCCCGCTGACCGGCCTCCGCGTGCTGGACATGTCGCGGATCCTGGCCGGGCCGACCTCGGCCCAGATCCTCGGCGATCTCGGCGCCGACGTGATCAAGATCGAGCGCCCCGGCAAAGGCGACGACACCCGCGGCTGGGGGCCCCCCTTCGTCAAGGACGCCGACGGGAACGATACGCGGGAGAGCGCCTATTACCTCTGCGCGAACCGCAACAAGCGCTCGGTGGCGGTGAACATCGCTTCCGAAGCGGGACAGGCGCTGCTCGCGGACATCGCCGCGCAGTCGGATGTCCTGATCGAGAACTTCAAGGTCGGCGATCTGAAACGGCGGGGGCTTGACTACGAGACGCTGTCTGCGCGTCACCCCGGCCTCGTCTATTGCTCCGTCACCGGGTTCGGTCAGACCGGGCCTTACGCCCCTCGGGCGGGTTACGATTTCCTCATCCAGGGCATGGGCGGGATCATGTCGGTGACGGGCGATGTGGACGGCCAGCCCACGAAAGTCGGCGTCGGCATCGCGGACGTGATGACCGGCATGTATTCGACCGTCGCCATCCTCTCCGCACTCCGTGTGCGGGATGCGACGGGCAAGGGACAGCATATCGACATGGCCCTTTTCGATACGCAGATCTCGTGGCTCATCAATCAGGGGCTGGATTACCTGACGGCCGGAGTCACGCCCGTCAGGCGTGGTAACGCGCACCCGACCGTGGTGCCCTATGAGACGTTCCCGTCCTCGGACGGCTGGTTCATCATCGCCATCGGAAACGACGGCCAGTTCGCCAAATTCTGCGCCGAAGCTGGTCGCCCCGAGCTGGCTGAGGACGAACGCTTCGCGACCAACCCGGCCCGCGTCGTCAATCATGACGCCCTCATCGAGATCATGCGCGAGATCACGAGGACGCGGACGGAGGCGCAATGGATGGCCGACCTCGCCGCCGTCGGCGTGCCCTGCGGCCCGGTGAACGACATCCCCGGCGCGATCGACGACCCTCACGCGCTGGAGAGGGGGAGCCGGGTGAAGCAGGCGCACCCGCTCGCGGGATCGGGCTTCGTCGAGACGCTCGGAAACCCGATGAAGCTGTCGGAGACGCCGGTGACCTACCGTCGCCCGCCGCCGATGGTGGGCGAACATACGGCTGAGGTTCTGGCTGAGCTCGGCTTCGACGAAGACGATCTGCGCGGGCGGGGCGCGGTCGAATGAGGGTTTCCCGCGCTTCGCGCGCGACCTGGCCGGGCTCGCTCCGCCGCTGCGCGGCTGATCTCGCCCGGAGGAAAGGACGCTAGATGGGCCATATCGGACCCGAGGCGACGCTGGACGATCCGGCGTTCGTCCACGACACGGCGTATCTGTACGGCAAGGTCTGGATGGGACCGGGCTGCTCCGTCTGGCCCTACGTGGTCACCCGGGCGGAGGTGCACGAGATCCGCATCGGCGCCCGTACGAACATTCAGGACCATGTGATGATCCACGTGGGCTACGCGACGCCCACCATCGTCGGCGAAGACTGCTCCATCACGCACCGCGTCGTCCTTCATGGATGCGAGATCGGCGACCGCTGCCTGATCGGCATCGGGGCGACTGTGATGGACGGCGCTAAGATCGGCGCGAACTCGATCGTCGCGGGGCATTCCATCGTGACGGAGGGGTCGGAGTTTCCCGAAAACTCCATCATCGCCGGATCGCCCGCGAAGCTGGTGAAGACGCGGGATAACGCCGCCGCCAACCTGATGAACGCGCGGTTCTATCACCAGAACGCGCTGAATTATGCGCAGGCGAGGGATCGAATGACCGCCGAGGAGGTGAAGTCGATCGGCTTCTAGTTGGTCGGCGCGCTCTCGGCCGGCCTGGCGATTTTGCGTATTTGAAGGAAGCAGTAGCGGAGGGTGGACCTCCGCCGCCGCGGTCGCGAAAAGGACGCTAGAAGCGGAGCGAAGGCCCGTCTGCTTCCGCAGCCATCGGCTCGCCAGCCTGTGCTGCGTCGCTAAGTTCGCGCGCCCCGCGTTTCTGCTTCCCTAAAATACGCGAAAAAAGACGTTTCAATCTTCGCCGACCCCGCCAAACCGGGCGCAGACGGCGAGACGGGCGCGAAGCGCCGCGAGCCGCCACCGCGCGGCGCGTCAGCGTCGGGCCATGCTATTCGGCCGGGTAGACGTCCTTCGCCTTCGGCATCGGCGGGCGCTCGCCCTTCGCCTCCCAGCCCTTGATGATCCTGTCGTAATGGGGATGGATCGTGCCGCAGATGCGGTCCCAGAAGCTGAAATAGTTCGCGTAGTTGTAAACGAACTCGCTGTGGTGCTGGTCGTGATAGGTCGTGCAGATGCCGGGGAACGGCTTTCTCGAGGTCGGCCCCGCGAAATACTCGTAACCAGAATGGCCGATGATGGCGGAGACCTGATCGAAAAGCCGATGCGCGACGAAACTCAGCGCGGGCATGGGCACCACGAACAGCACCAGTGCGTAGTAGCTATGGGCGAAGAGCGTATCGACGGTGGAGCCAGCGTCGTTCGACCAGACGGAGGGCGTCACCGTCATGTGGTGCGGTTTGTGGAACCGATAGAACGCCTTCGTGTGCAGAATGCGGTGACCCCAGTAGAACCAGGCGTCGTGCAGGATCAGCGAGACGACGAAGAAGAGCGGGAAGGACCACCAGCTCAGCTTCACCGGCGTTATCGTCCAGCCTTTCCATTGCGCGAAGAGCCCGAAGGCGAGGCAGAAGGCCGTCACCGCGATCTGCTTGAGGGAGGAGAGGATATCCTTCCGCGCCGAATGGGTCTGGGGGCGCGTCTGGATCTTGCGCTCCGGATGGCGCTTGTTCATCTCGATCACGCCGAGGCAGACGGCGAACATAATCGCCGCGCCGACGACGTATGCGACAGCCCAGAAGGCGGCGAATTCCATGATCAGGGTGAGCGCGTCGTTCATGGCGCGGAATATACTCCCGCCTTACCCGAATGCCAGCGGGCTACTCCGTCGCGCCCGAAGAAGGGGCGGCGATGGCGTCGGCGGCGATCTTCGCGAAAACCTCGTCGAGATGCGCGGCGATCTTGCCGACCTCCAGGCTGTCGTCGAGATAGGGGCGGAAAACATGGGTCGGCGTCTTGTAGGAGAGAGTCGCCGTCCCGTCCGGCTGCTCGGTGACGTAGAACCTGACCGGCGCTTCGATCATCGCCGCGACGCTCGCGTTCAGCATCTGCACCGCGAACTTGTTGTTGAAGACGCCGATGACGCGGTTGCCGGGAATGTCGATCCCGCGCGCCTTCGCGGCGCCGGTCGGGCCGGCTTGCGTCACGACGCCCATTTTGTTCGCTTTCACCGCCGCTTTCAGGCGATCGATCAGCTCGGCGTATTCGTAATTCGTTTCATGAACGGCCCATCCGGGGCGCGGGTTCGGCTCGGCGCTGGCCGCGAAGGCGAAGAGGGCGGCGATGAATGCGATGAGGCGCATGGGCGTCCCTTTCAGATGGCGGGCCTGAGCTGAAGCGGCGGGTCCATCGCGAGGCGTCCGCGCATCCAGACCCCGAGATAGGATCCGGCGAAGCCCCAGATCAGCCACCACCACCCGTGGAGCGAGCCGGAGACGAGGCCGCCGAGATAGGCGCCGATATTGCACCCATAGGCGAGGCGGGCGCCGTAGCCCATCATCAGCCCGCCGATGACGGCGGTGAGGATATCGCGTGTCGACAGCCGCCAGATCGGCGCGAATTTTCCGGCCAGCGCGGCGGCGGCCATGGCGCCGAAGACGATGCCGAAATTCATCACCGAAGTGGCGTTGGCGAAGAGCGAGTTTTCGACCTGCGCGCTGCGCCAGCCCGACCAGTAGGCCCAGTCGCTAACGTCGCCACCGAGCGCGATATAGCCCTTGGCGCCCCAAAGCGCGAAGGCGGAGGTGACGCCCCAGGGACGTCCCAGAACGACGAAGCAGGCGATCCCGACGCCGGCGAGCGCGAACGCCCCGAGGATCAGCGACCACGGGCCGGTCAGGACGCTTCCCGTCCGGCGGCGCGGCTCGAGCGCGCCATGGGTGCGGCGTTCGATCAGGGCGGAGACTAAGGCGATCCCGCCGAGTAGCGTTCCCATCAGGGCGATCGCGCCGGGGGCCCCGAGCTCCCGCACCAGAGAGACGCCCCGATTGTCGTTCAGCCGATAGGTGACGAGGTCCGAGATCGGCGCCCATGCCGCGCCTTCGGGGGCGGGGCGGGTCCAGAATTCCCAATGGGCCGTGGCGACGACCGAGCCGATGATGAAGAAGATCAGCGTCAGGACCATCCGCGTCGACCCGCCGCCGACGGTGAAGAGCGTGCCGGAGGCGCAGCCGCCGCCGAGCTGCATTCCCGCGCCGAAGACGAAGGCCCCGAATGCGGAGGCGACGCCCATCGGCAGAATGTAGCCGCGCGCGTCGATCCCGATCGCCTCCCCATACGCCATCAGCGGGAAGGAGACGGCGCAGGTGACGCCGATCAGCAGCATCTGCGCGCGCAGCCCCGCGCCGCGGCGCTCCCGCACGATGCGCCGCCAGGCGGCGGTGAAGCCGAAGGCGGCGTGATAGAGCGCAATGCCCGCGAACCCGCCGATCAGGGCGACGAGGGCCAGGTTGGCGCCCCGCTCGGCGAAGCCGAGCCCTGCGACGAGCGCGAGGCCGATCAGGGCGACGAGGAGGGCGGGGCGAGTCATCCCCCGCAGCTTAACCGCGCTTGCCGCTGGGAAAGCAACCTCGGTTCCTTTGGCGCACGGGTCGCCGTCTGACGGCGCGCGCCGGATGGGGCCGCTATCTCGCCGCATCGGCGGACCATAAAGTCGTTCACGTTGAAATTCATTTGGTTTCAATGGCTTGCGTAATGGTTCGACCTTTCTAGTTGATCGGCATACCCGGTTTTCGGCGTTCCGGAACCTTGAATTCCTTAACCGGCTCGCCGGTTTTGGCCGGTGAGAGGGACGGACGACGCGGCCGTTGCTGATGTAAACCCGAGTTGACGGACGCTCACATGTCGGTGATGCGACGGCTGACTGCCGCGCGAGGGGCGTAATTACCAGATAGGTGAGCCCGATAGCGGAGAGGTCTCCGCGCTCATGAGAGGATCCGGGACGGGTATGAACGCCATACTGACCAAATCGGGCAAACCCCGCGATCTGCGGCTGGATTTCTTCCGCGGCATCGCGATGTTCATCATCCTGCTCGCCCACACCCCCGGAAACACCTGGACGCTGTGGATACCGGCGCGCTTCGGTTTCTCCGACGCGACGGAGATTTTCGTCTTCTGCTCCGGCATGGCCTCTTCGCTCGCCTTCGGCGCCGTCTTTGCGAAGAAGAGCTGGTTCCTCGGGGCGGCGCGCGTCGCCTTCCGGGTCTGGCAGGTCTATTGGGCGCATATCGGCGTCTTCTTCACGACCGCGCTCCTGATGGTGCTGATCGACAGGACGGGCGTCGGCGAAGAGGGGCGGGTCTACGCCGAGTGGTTCCCGGTCGGGAGCATCTTCACGCGGACGCAGGAAACCCTGATCGGCCTAATGACGCTCTCATACGTTCCCGGCCTCTTCGACATTCTGCCGATGTATCTCGTCATCCTGGCGATGATCCCATTCGTTATGCTGGCGCACCGCTGGGGCGGCCAGTGGGGCGTGTTCGCCGCCGTCGGGCTGACCTGGCTCGCGGCGCAGCTTGCGCTCTGGGCGCGCATGGTCGGCAAGATGGAGGTGGAGACGCATATGCTCGGCTCCGTCCTCGCCGCCATCGGCGATCCGCTACAGGTCCTCAACCTGCCCGCCGTGCCATGGAGCGAAACGGCGACTTGGTTCTTCAATCCGTTCGGCTGGCAGCTCGTCTTCTTCACCGGCTTCGCCTTCGGAATGAAATGGCTGCCCGCGCCGCCGGTGAACCGGACGCTGGTCTTGATCGCGGCTGGTTATCTGCTGATCTCGCTGCCTTTCGCGTGGTTCAAGATCCATCAGGGCCTCTACCTGCCGGATGAGTGGTGGATCCACGATCAGGTCTATTACGCCCGCGAATGGATGGCGCCGTTTATCTGGAAAACCGGCGTCGGCGCCTTCCGCTATCTGCATTTCCTCGCGCTGGCCTACCTCGCATGGACCGCGGTCGGCGTCGGCGGCGCGAAACTGCGCGAGGGGTTCAGACCGGCGGCGCCCGCCAAACGGACGACGCTGATCGTAGCGGCGGTGCTGGCCGTCGCGACGATCCCCTACGCCTACGTCGACGAGATCAAGGCGCTTTCGCCGGCGCTCGATCAGGCGCTCTTCAATGCGCTGGAGCCCTTGGGCCTGATCTTTCCGGAGCAGCGGATCGGCATTCCGCAGATCGTCCATCTCGTCTCTCTGATGATCCTCGTCTGGGCCGCTATCGGCGCGCCGTGGCGGGAATGGCTGGCGAAGGACGCTTTCCTCGCCGCCGTGCCGGTCATCCGCAAGGTCGGCACGCAGTCGCTCGCCGTATTTCTGATGTCTATCGTTCTCAGCCGCTTCAACGGGTGGTGGCTGGATGTGGTGGGTCGCGACGTGTGGCTTCGGGCCATGGTCAACCTGACGGGTTTCGGCGTTCTGATCGCCACCGCCTATCTGGTCGGCTGGTTCAAAGGAGAGCCCTGGCGCCGCGAAGTGAAACCCGAAGTGACGGCCTCCGGCGCGAAGCCGGTGGCGAGACCCACCGCAGCAGAGTAAATTAGGCATATGAACTACTTAACTACTGAACAGGCGGAGCCTTTGACGCCGATCGACGTCGAAGGACCGGTTGTCGTCGCGCAGCTCGGCCAGTCGCTGGACGGCCGGATCGCGACCGTCACGGGGGCGTCGAAATACATCTCGGGCTTTGAGGCGCTGAAGCACCTCCATCGCCTGCGGGCGGAGACCAACGCCGTGCTGGTCGGCGTCGGCACGCTGATCGCGGACGATCCCGCGCTGACCGTCCGGCACGTGGACGGAACGCATCCAACACGCGTGGTCATCGACCCGAACGGGCGGGCGCCGCATGACGCGCAGATCCTCACCGACGGCCTCGCCGACGTGGTGGTCGTCACCAAACCCGGCGCCGCCTGTCCGCCGAACGCGCGTCAGTTGGAGTTGGAGCCGGACGAGAACGGCGATTTCGCCCCGAAGGCGATTATCGCGGCGCTGGCGAAGATCGGCCTCGACCGGGTGCTGGTGGAGGGCGGGGCGGATACGCTCGCCCGGTTCCTCGACGCAAAGGCGATCGACCTTCTGCATGTGCTGGTGGCGCCGATCATCCTCGGCTCGGGCAAGGCGGGCTTCGCGCTCGACCCGATCGACCAACTGGATGAGGCGATCCGTCCGCAGACGACGGTGCATCTTTTCAACGACGGCGACGTGCTCTTCACTTGCGATCTGCGCTGACCTGGTGGCGCTGATGTGAATGGAACGGGCGGGTCGCCGCCCTATCTCCACGTTCACGACAGCGACGGGAGATGTTCCGATGACGCAGGTTTCGAGCGCAGACGCCGAATACGCCAAAGGGAATAGCCGGGGAGGGCGCGACATGCACCGCTATCCGCTTATCCAGCGCGCGCTTCACTGGATCATCGCCGTCATGGTGATCGGCTCCATGCTCGTCGGCGGAACGCTCGGTTACCTTGGGTTTCAGGGCGCTGTTGAGGTCTTCGGCCAGCCGATGACCGGCATGATGTACAAGTATCACAAGACTTTCGGCGTCATCATCCTCGCTGCGATGGTCGTTCGGCTGATCGTGAAGGTTCGCCTCGGCAAACCGGACTACGCCGCGCCGCTGACGAAGTTCGAGAAGGCGGCGAGCGGGTCCGTTCACGGCCTCCTCTACCTCCTCCTGATCGCGATGCCGGTCACGGGCTGGCTGGCGACCGGCGCGGGCGGGTTTCCGGTGGAGTTCTTCGACTGGAAACTGCCGCCGATCCTCGGCAAGGACCCGGCGCTGGCGGAGACGCTGTTTTACGCTCACTGGCTCATGGGGCTCGCCATTCTGGCGCTCATCGCGGTGCATATCGCGGCGGTTGTGAAACATGTGAAGCGCAAGGACGGCGTCCTGCAACGCATGCTCTAAGTTACTCGCGGAAGTCGTAGGGGTAGCTGAGCCACTGTCCGTCCTTGCGGAAACGAAAGCTCAGCGCGTCGGCTTCCGCGTATTCGAAAGGCAAGACGGCCTCGCCCGTCGCATAGCTGACGACGCCGTAGAGCCCGTCCTTCTTGGCGACAGATAGCTTTTCACGCTCGTTGGTGACGTGGTTCTCCATCTCGCGGGAACGCGATATCTGCTCTAACGCGAAATCGGCGATCACGGCTTGGTCCAGATCGATGAGGCCCCAAAGGCCGTCGCGCCGCGCCCAGACCCTGCCGTCGCGCACCAGATGCAGGTTGTCATAGGCGAAGGGCATCCGCTCCGTCCCCGTCTCGTCGATCAGCCCGAAGCGAAACCCGCCGCCCGCGCGTTTCGCGGCGGGGAGCAGCCCCTCGCTGAACTGGTGAACGCGGGCGTAGTGCGGCTCGATCACCACGGCGCCGGTCTTGTCCACGACGCCCCATCGCCCATCCTCGTCGCTGACGGTGATGTGGCCCTTCTCCGTCGAGGGAGCGTAGTGGGCGCGCAGGCCCGGCGAGGTGATCCGATCGCCGTCGTAGTTGAAATAGATGCTGCGCTTGTCCTTGGTCGCGATGATCAGCTGATGGTTCGCATGGGCCCAGAGGCGGTCTCCAGCGGGCGCGATGATCCATTCTCCCGTCTCGTCGATCAGGGCGCCGCCCTTGTCCGTGTCGACCTGAAAACGGTCGGGTCCGAGAATGCGGACATGGCTGAAAACGCCGTCGAAAGCCGGGGTCATGTCGCGCGTCACGAAGCGTTTCTCCTCGCCGTTCTCGACGATGGAGAGGGTCGTTCCCTTTATCGGCTCGACGCTGTCGTAAGCGTCGCCGACGATCTTGCGCTGAACCAGATCGTAGACCTGATATTTGTCATCCGTCCGGTAGAGCGTCAGCTGATCGTCGCCCTTCGCGTTGATGCGCCGATAGACGCGGGGCAGCAATTCCGTCCCGTCGCGTGCGATCAGGCCGGCGAGATTATCCGTTCCCGCAAGGACGAACCCGCCCGCGACAGGTTCCAGATCGTCGTAGATCGCCTCCACCAGGATGTCGCCGTCGGCGGTGAGGACGCCTTCCTCAAAAGGGGTCTCATCTAGCGTAAACTCGTAGAAACCCGGCGCGTCGTTAATCGGCCTAAGACTTCTGAACGCGCCGATGTGGCGGCGCCATCCCTCGGGAACCGTCAGGCCCGCGCCGTCGAGCGAAGCGGTCTCCTCAACGAAGGCGCGCGCCGCGCTGAGCGTCGTCGCAGTTGCGCGAAGAAGGACGGGAATCCCGTCGACCTCCATCCGGCGCAAGGCGGCGTAGACGCCGGGACGGTCGGATCTGGACAGCGCCAGCGCTTCGGTTTCCGAAAGCAGAACCTCCACCCCCTCCGCCGCCGCGAAACCGTCGAGGGAGGCGACGCCGGGGGCGATGATCCCGGTTACGCGAACCGCCTCCGCGCCGCCGGTGAGCGGCAGGGCGCATTCGAGATCGGGGAAGGAATGGGCGGCGAACGGGTCGGTCGCCACCTCCGTCGGCGCGGTGACGAGGGCTTCGAGATCCATCAGGTCGGGCAGGGCGGCCCGACACGCCGCCATCGCATCCTCCGCCGCGCCAATCTCGCCCTCGAAGGCGGCGAGGCGGGCGGGATCGGCGATAATCTCCGCCAGAGACGGCCCCTCCACTTCGTCGATCGGCGCCAGCGAACGCAGGATGGCGCGCCACTCCAGGGCGAGATCGACGTTCGCGGTTTTCGCGAAGGCGACGAAGGGGCGGCCCGCTGCGGTGAGATCGACAAGCAAAAGCGCGTCGTCGAACGGATTCGCGCCGAGCCTGGCGCCGTTAGCTTCGACGACGTCCTCCCAGCGGTGTTCGCCATTGAAGAAATCAATGACGAGCTGGCGCGACGCGTCGTCGGGCGCGTCGAAGAGTATGATTTCGGTGAAAGCGTCGCCGTCGACGCTCCTGAAATCGTGCCGCACGATGTTCGACGCGACGACGCTCGTATTCTCGTAGCGAAAGCTGCGGGGCAGGGCGAGGCCGACGACCCCTTCGCCCCTGAGATCGGGCAGCGCGACGGCGAGACCCTCCGGCGGCGTCGCATCGAGCCGCTCCAGAAGCGCCAGCCGCCGCGCTTCCTCTTCGGCGCGGCGCGTCTCGATCGCGGCGAGGGCGGCGACGATGCGCGGATCGTCCCGCTCCGCCTTCTCCAGTCTGATCTGGAAGCCGAAGGGCATGAAGTCCGGCAGATCGGTGATCTCGACGATCACGACGCCATCCGCTTCCTCGCGAAGCTGGCCAATCTTGCGGTCGCCGTCGAACATGTCGTTCGTCTCAGGGTCGAGACGCAAAGCGCTCTCCCGATCCGGGGCGTAGGTGGTGAAGAGCGACGTGTCCGGATCGAACTCCGCATAAGCGTCCGCGCCCCCGGCTTCGAGCGAGCGCATGAGGTCGCCGACCAGCGGCGCGTTGCGGGACGCCTCGATCAAGGCCTCCTCTCCGACGAATTCCAACGACGCGATCGCATATGTTCCGCGCTCGACAGCATCTACGGGCTTGGCGATGAGAAGCGAGCAAAGGGCGAGAGCGGTGACGAGTTTCGCGAAGCTGCGCATGGGACCTGCATCTTGAGGAGGGATTTTGGGCGACCATATCGAAGACCAATCGGCGGGTCACTGGCTGCTGCGCGAAGTCCGAACGACCGCTTAATTCGGGCGGAACCCTGAGATCTCATCTGAATTAACCGTTTCAAGACAGATGGTTAAAGGGTGGTTTGCGATGTTCAAAGCCGCCGCAACGTCGTGAAAGCCCTCGGGCGGATGCGCCGTGTGCTCCAGTCTGTGAGTTGCGCGCGGCCCCACTCTCATCGGGAACCGCCGCTCGCCCCTCTCGCCACTCGCTCCGCCTTCCTGTAAATCGAAGACATGGAGCCAACGCATTCGGATCAAAGCGATAAACCGGCGGCCAGCGGCCTGATCGCCTGCTGGTCATGCGATGCGCTTTTGAACGAGCCGCCGATCGGCGCGGGCTCGCGCGCCCGGTGCCCGCGCTGCGACGTCGTTCTCACCTCCGACCGCGCGCATTCCACGGACGGCGTCATCGCCTCAGCCGTCGCGACGATTGCGCTCCTGCTCGCGGCGCTGGCGTTGCCCTTCATCGACCTGCGTGCGGGAGGGGCGGAGAAACACGCGACCCTGATCGACGCCATGCGCGCGGCGGGCGGGGAGAACTGGCCGCTCGCCTTCGCCGTCGGCGCCGCCATCGCGGCGATCCCGGTCGTCAGGGCGCTGGCGCTGCTCTACGTGCTGGCGCCGCTGCGCCTCGCGGGGCGAGCGGCCCCAGGCGCGCCCGGGGCCTTCCGGCTGGCGATCCAGCTCAGGCCCTGGTCGATGGTCGAGGTTTTCATCATCGGCGTCGTCATCGCTCTGGTGAAGGTCTCCGGCCTCGCGCTGCTCGAACTGGGCGCGGCGTTCTGGATCTTCGTCTGTCTCGCGGGGGTCATCTTCTACGAAGACGCTTCGCTCTGCCGGCGCACGGTCTGGCGGATGCTCACATGACCGCCGCTATCCGCTCCGCCCGCGCGGTCGGCTATATCGGCTGCGACGCGTGCGGGCGCGCCGTTCGGGCGCCCCGCTCGCGCTGTCCACGCTGCGGCGCGCGGCTCGCGCCCGACGGCAGGCGATCGCTCGACGCCGTCTGGGCGTGGCTTTTCGTCGGGATCGTCTTCTACATTCCGGCCAACCTCTACCCGATGCTCTATTCGACCCAGCTCGGTCGTCGGAGCGAGAGCACGATCATCGGCGGGGCATTCGAGCTTATCGAGCTTGGATCGATCGGCGTCGCGCTGATCGTCCTCATCGCCTCCGTCGCGATCCCGGTCGCCAAGTTCGCGGCCATCATCTGGCTGGCCCTGGCGACCCGCCGCCCGGCGAAGGACCCGCGCCGCGCCCTGCATCTCTATGAGGTGGTGGAGTTCATCGGCCGTTGGTCGATGATCGACGTTTTCGTCGTTGCGATCCTCGCGGCGCTTGTGCAGATCGGATTTCTGGCGTCTCTGTCACCCGGACCCGCTGCGGCGTTCTTCGCGATTTCCGTCGCGGCGACGATGCTGTCGGCGCGGGCGTTCGATCCGCGTCTGATCTGGGACGGCGTTGGAGCGAAGTGATGGGCGCGAAGTGATGGATGCGGCGGCTGATCCGAAGATCGAGGGACCGGGAGGGCGGCGCGTCTCCTTCGTCTGGCTCGCGCCGCTGATCGCGGTCGCGGTCGCGCTTTTCCTCCTGTGGCGAGAATACGAGGCGCAGGGCCCGCTGATCGAAATCTCCTTTCCAACGGCTGAGGGGATGCGGGAGGGAGAAACCGCGCTCCGCTACCGCGACGTCGATGTGGGCCGGGTGGAGAACATCCGCTTCTCCGACGACCTGAGCCGCGTGATCGCCGAGGTGCGGTTGCAGCCTGAAGTGGCGCGCTTCGTCGACGACGGCGCGACGTTCTGGCTCGTGCGCCCGGAAGTGTCCGTGCGCGGGGTCACTGGGCTCGATACCGTGCTCTCCGGCGTCTACATCGAAGGCGCGTGGGACGCGACGGAGAGCGGCGCGAAGCGGAGCTTCGATGCGCTTGAGCAGCCGCCGCTGACGCCCATCGGCGCGCCCGGCAAACGGGTCACCTTGCGCGCCGCGACAGGCGGGTCGCTCAATGTCGGCGCGCCGATCCTCTTTCGCGGCATCGAGGTCGGCCAGGTGGAGGCGCGGCGCCTGACCGACGACGGCGCGGCGGTCGAATTCGAGATCTTCGTCAACGCCCCCCATGACCGTCGCCTGACCGCCGATACGCGTTTCTGGAACATGTCGGGCGTGCAGCTATCCATTGGTGCGGAGGGCGCTCGGCTCAACATCGCGTCGCTCGCCTCGCTGATCCAGGGCGGCGCGAGTTTCGAAGATCTGTCCGGCGGCGCGGCGGATCCGGTCGCGCCGGGATACGCCTATAACCTCTATCCGACCGAAGACGACGCCCGCGCGCAGGCGCTGGACGTGGAGCCGGGCGAACAGCTTCTTCTCGACGTCTTTTTCGACGGCTCCATCCGCGGTCTGAATGTCGGCGCGCCGGTGGAATATCAGGGCATCCGCATCGGCCGCGTCGCCTCCGTCTCGGCGGAGGTGGATGCGGAAGAGGGGGTCTTCGCGACCCGCACGACCATCGCGATCGCGCCTGTGCGCCTCGGGTTGGGGGAGGGCGCGGTTGACGCCTCGCTCGCATTTCTCGACCGCGCGGTCGCGCGTGGCGTGCGCGCGCAGCTCGCCACCGCGAACCTTCTGACCGGCGCGCTCCTCGTTCGGTTCGTCAGCGTCAGCGACGCGCCCGGCGCGGAGGCCGCGACAATCGAACGGCGCGAGGGGCGTCCGCCGCGGATGCCCGCGACCCAGACCGATCTCGATGAGCTGGCCGGATCCGTCGAAGGCGCGTTGAAACGGGTGGAGCGTCTGCCGATCGAAGCGCTTTTCGCCAACGCGGTGCTGCTTCTGGAGAACGTGAACGCCGTCGTCGGTTCGAACGCCGTGCGTCAGGCGCCCGAAGAAGCGCTCGGCGCGCTCGCGGCGCTGAACGAGGTGCTGAACTCCGAAGCGGTGAAGGACGCGCCGGGAGAGGCGACGGCGCTCCTCCGCGCGCTGCGGGAGACGGTGGAATCGGAGGAGATCGCATCTGCGCGGGTCGATCTCGCTGCGCTGCTCGCCAGCGCGCGGGCGGTGGCCGCGACGCTCGAGGATGAAGCGGTCGCCGCTGACGCCGCCGCTGCGATCGCGGCCCTTCGCGCGCGGTTGGAGGATCCTGCGCTTACGACGCTCGCCGCTTCGCTCACCGAGAGCGTCGACGCGGCGACGGCGCTTCTCTCGTCGCCCGCGCTGGCGGAGACGCCGGCGGCTTTGAACGCCGCGCTCGCGTCGCTGGACGAGGTCCTGAACGCGCCCGGCCTGACGGAGGCGCCGGAGGAACTGCGCGCCTCACTTGCGTCGGCACGCTCGATTCTGGAGACGCTGGAGCAGGCGAACACCGCGGGGGAGATCGCCTCCGCCGCCGCCGCCGCCCGGGGCCTTCTGGACGATCCGGCGCTTCGCAAGCTCGCGGATGAAGCCGCGGGCGCCGCCGCCGCCTTGCGCGCCGCGCTCGGCGCGGAGAGCGCGGATCAGCTGCCTGAGGCGGCGGCGCGGGCGCTCGACGCGACGACGGCGCTCTTTGATCAGCTGCGGGCCGCCGACATCGGCCCGCGCGCGGCGGAGGCGCTCGTCTCCGTTAATCGCGCGTCCGGTTCGGTGAATGCGGTCTTCAGCCAAGCGCCCGCGCTGATCGCCAGCCTGTCGGACGTGGCGGCGCGCGCCGACGGGATGCTCGCCTCCTTCGACGTGGGGTCTGAGCTGAACTACGAAGCCGTCACCGCGATCCGCGAAATTCGCGACGCCGCTCGCGCGATCACCGAGCTGGCCGCGCTGATCGAACGCCAGCCGAACGCCTTCATCCTGGGTCGCTGAGGACATCGTCATGCGCCATCTCATCCTGACCGCCGCCGCGCTGATCCTCGCCGCCTGCGCGGCGCCGGTGGAGACGCGGCAGTATCTTCTGGCGACGCCGGAAGCATCGACCGCGCTTGGTCCGACGCCCGCGATCGGCCTGCGCGAGCTGGCGATGCCGCTCTACGCCCGTCGTCAGGAGATCGCGCTGCTCGGGCCGGACGGCGCGATCGTCTCGTCGCCGGATCACATCTGGGCGGACGACCTCGCGCGCGCTTCGACGCGGCTGATCGCACGGCGTCTCGGCGCCGGTGGAGAGGTCTACGCCGAACCCTGGCCGCTCGGAGCCGATCCGCAACTGCTCGTCGCAGTGGAAGTCGACCGGTTCGTCGGCGCGCTCGGCGGCGAGACCGTGCTCGAGGGGGAGATCACAGTCTCCCGCATCGACGATCGCGGACGGCCGCTGCGCCGCAGTTTCGCGATCCGCACCACCGCCGCGGGTCCCGGACATGGCGACCTCGTTCGCGCCTATAGCGAAGCGCTGGCGATGCTTGCCGAAGACATAGCAGAGGCGGCGGCGGGCGCCTGAAGCGCTCCCCCACGCGCTTCACGCTTCCCAAAATACTCCCGCCGGAGGCGCACGTCGCCGATCCGTCGCTAAGCTCGCATAGAGGCGCGGGTCGGCGAGACTGAGCGCGCAGCGCTCGCGAGCCGCCCCCGTTCGCGCTCCTGCGCGAACTAAAGTGCGAACTCTCCGACGCGGCGCGCGCCATCGACGATTGGAGCGGGTCGTGGAAAACGCCCGCTTTTCGGGCGCCTACCGCGTCAGCCGCTTCGCGAGAACGCTCAGGCGGCGAGCGTACCGCGAATTTCCGCGACACGCGTTTTCACATAATCCTCAACAGTTTCAACCATCTTCTCCATGTGATTGTCGAAGAAGTGGTTGCCCCCGGAGATCACTTCATGAGTGATCTCGATGCCCTTCTGGGTTTTCAGTTTCTCCACCAGCTTCACCGTGTCGTCCATCGGCGCGATCTTGTCGGCGTCGCCGTTGATGATCAGCCCGGAAGACGGGCAGGGGGCGAGGAAGCTGAAATCGTACATGTTGGCCGGCGGGGCGACGGAGATGAAGCCTGAGGCTTCGGGCCGACGCATCAAAAGCTGCATGCCGATCCAGGCGCCGAAGGAGAACCCGGCGATGAAGGTGATCTTCGCATCCGGTTTCTGCGACTGAAGCCAGTCGAGGGCGGAGGCGGCGTCCGAGAGCTCTCCGATCCCCTGATCGAACTCGCCCTGGCTCCGCCCAACGCCCCGGAAGTTGAAGCGCAGCACCGAGAAGCCGAGGCGATGGAAGATGTAGTGCAGCTCGTACACCACCTTGTTGTTCATCGTTCCGCCGAACTGGGGATGCGGGTGCAGGATGATCGCGACCGGCGCGTCCTTCTCTTTCTGCGGGTGAAAGCGGCCTTCGAGACGCCCGTCCGGGCCGGGAAATATCACTTCGGGCATTGGCGCTCCTAATCGCCGCGCGATCGGCGGCGGGGGGAATCGTTGACTGGACCAGTCAGGCAATTTAGATGCATTCTAAAGTGCAGCCGGGAACAGGGTAGCGCCTCATAGGGCGTCGCTGGGTTCGCGGTCAACAATTCGCGCCAATCTGCCGCAGGCCGGAGAGACCGACATGAAGCTCAGCACCAAAGGCCGCTACGCCGTCACCGCGCTCTCCGACATCGCGCTGCAGGGCGAGAACGCGTTGGTTTCGCTCGGCGACATCTCGGAGCGGCAGGATATCTCGCTCGCCTATCTCGAGCAGCTTTTCGTCAAACTCCGCAAGGCGGGCATCGTCCAGAGCGTGCGCGGCCCCGGCGGCGGCTATCGTCTCGCGCTCGGCGCGGCGGAGACGCGGATCTCGGACGTCATGACGGCGGTGGATGAGCGGCTCAACGCCATGGGCTGCGAAGGGGAGCCGGGACAGGGCTGCGGCGGGTCCAAGGCCGGGTGCCTGACCCATAACCTTTGGGAGCAGCTGTCCGCCCATGTCTACGTCTTCCTGAACCAGACGTCGATCGCCGACGTGGTTGAGGACAAGATGATCCCGTGCCCCGCCGTTCCCGATTTCTCCGCGCTCCTGGAGGAAGAGGGCGCGCAGGCGTGAGCGCGCCCCGCGCATATCTCGATTGGAACGCCTCGGCGCCCCTACGGCCTGAGGCGCGGGACGCGATGCGGGCGGCGATGGATGAGAGCGGCAACCCGTCCTCCGTCCATGCCGAAGGACGCAAAGCCAAAGCCATCGTGGAGCGCGCGCGGGCGCAGGTCGCCGATCTCGCCGGGTGTTCGCCGGGCGAAGTGATCTTCACCAGCGGCGCGACCGAGAGCGTCGCCGCCGTGATCGGCGCAAAACCATGGCGGCGCATCCTGACCAGCGGCGTGGAGCATGACGCGGTTGAGGCGTCCGTTCTCGCCGCAGATCGTGAGCTTCACCGCCTTGGAACGGCGAAGACAGGCGCCATCGCACTCGATGACGCGGGGGAGCACCCGCAAGAGATCGTCGGCGCGGCGGACGATGAATGGCTCCTGCCTTGCTCCTCCGGCCCGCTCTACGGGCGGGAAGCGTCGTTCCTGAAGGACGCCGACGATCTTCTCTGCCTGCAGGCCGCGAATGGAGAAACGGGCGTTTATCACCAGCTAGATCGGTTCATCGACGGCGCCGGTCGTTCCGTGACGATGCTCTGCGATCTGACGCAGGTCGCGGGACGGCCTATAAAGGCTCCAGACAATGCTGGCGGCGCGTTCTCGCTGCGCGACCCGATGGGCGAGCACTACCGCGAGGGCGTCTACAGCCACGGCGCCATGTCCGCGCACAAGCTCGGCGGCCCGAAGGGCGTCGGCGCGATCATCTCGCGCGGCGCCGCTGATCTCGGCCCGTTCCTGAGCGGTGGCGGGCAGGAGCATGGGCGCCGGGCGGGCACTGAAAACACGATTGGAATCGCCGGGTTCGGCGCGGCGGCGGAGGCCGCGAAGCGCGATCTGGAGGCGGGCGTCTGGGACCAAGTGGAAAACCTTAGAAATATTATAGAGTATTCCCTTGAAGCCGCCGCGCCCGACCTAACTTTCATAGGCAGGGACGCCCCAAGGCTCCCAAACACTTCGTGTTTCGCTATGCCCGAATGGAAGGGCGAGACGCAGGTGATGCAGATGGACCTCGCGGGGTTCGCCGTTAGCGCGGGTTCGGCCTGCTCTTCCGGCAAAGTGAACAGGGCGAGCCGGGTGCTGCTCGCGATGGGGTTCGACGAGACGACGGCGTCCAGCGCGATCCGCGTCTCGCTCGGCCCGACGAATACGGAAGCGGAGGTTCGCGCTTTCGCCGACGCCTGGATCGCCGCCTATCGGCGGTGGAAAGCGAAAGCGGCCTGAGGCCGCTCTAGCGAAACGACTATAAACGGAGAGAGCCAGATGGCGCTTGAAGACGTGATCGCGAAGGACGTCGTCGTCAAAGACGGGGTCGACGAGGAAACCGTCGAGGCGGTGAAGTCGGTCGGCGAGAAGTACAAATACGGCTTCTCCACCGAGATCGACACTGAGTTCGCGCCCATGGGCCTGAACGAGGACATCGTTCGCCTCATCTCCGAAAAGAACAACGAGCCGGAGTGGATGACCGACTGGCGCCTCGACGCCTATCGCCGCTGGGTGCAGATGGAAGAGCCCGAGTGGGCCATGGTCGACTATCCGAAGATCGACTTCCAAGCGCAGTATTACTACGCCCAGCCCGCCTCCATGGCGAAAGAGAAGCCGAAATCGCTCGACGATGTCGATCCGGAGCTGCTGCGCACTTACGAAAAGCTCGGCATCCCCCTGAAGGAGCAGGCCATTCTGGCCGGCGTAGAAGGGGCTGAGAACTACGATCCCTCCCAGCGCAAGGTCGCCGTTGACGCCGTTTTCGACAGCGTCTCCCTCGGCACGACCTTCAAAGATGAGTTGGCGAAGGCGGGCGTGATCTTCTGCCCGATCTCCGAGGCAATTGAGAAATACCCGGAGCTAGTGAAGAAGTACCTCGCCTCCGTCGTGCCGGTGACGGACAATTATTACGCCACGCTGAACTCGGCGGTCTTCTCCGACGGCTCCTTCGTCTATGTGCCGGAGGGCGTGCGCTGCCCGATGGAGCTTTCCACCTATTTCCGCATCAACGCGGAGAATACGGGCCAGTTCGAACGCACGCTGATCATCGCCGACAAGGGCTCCTACGTGAGCTATCTGGAGGGCTGCACGGCCCCCCAGCGCGACGACAACCAGCTTCACGCGGCGGTGGTCGAACTTGTTGCGCTGGAGGATGCGGAGATCAAATACTCCACCGTCCAGAACTGGTATCCGGGCGATGAGGACGGCAAGGGCGGCATCTACAACTTCGTCACCAAGCGCGCCGATTGCCGGGGCGATCGCTCCAAAGTGATGTGGACGCAGGTGGAGACCGGCTCCGCCGTCACCTGGAAATACCCGTCCTGCATCCTGCGCGGGAACGACACGCAGGGCGAGTTCTACTCCATCGCCATCGCCAACAACGCCCAGCAGGCCGATACCGGCACCAAGATGGTCCATCTTGGGAAGCGCACGAAATCGCGGATCGTCTCCAAGGGCATCAGTGCGGGCAGGGCGCAGAACACCTATCGCGGGCTGGTCTCCATGCATCCGAAAGCGAAGGAGAGCCGTAACTACACCCAGTGCGACAGCCTCCTGATCGGCGACAAATGCGGGGCGCATACGGTTCCCTACATCGAGTGCAAGAACAATTCTTCGCGCGTCGAGCATGAGGCGACGACGTCCAAGGTGGACGACGACCAGCTCTTCTACTGCCGCGCCCGCGGCATGGATGAGGAAGAGGCCGTGGCCCTCGTCGTCAACGGGTTCTGCAAGGAGGTCCTGCAGGAGCTGCCGATGGAATTCGCCGTGGAGGCGCAGAAGCTGGTGGCGATTTCACTGGAAGGTTCAGTGGGGTAGGCGACCGGACAGTATCGTAGGCGGCGCGATGGTCAGGACAACGGGAAATCGAATGAAGCGGATAGTAGTCTGCTTGATCGCGTTATCGGCAACGGCGCTGGCCGTCGCCGGGCCAGCTTCGACTGTCTACTTCTCTGCAAATGGCCAAGCGATCGCCCATGAATCGTTACGTTCGATGTCTGCCATGAGTCTACCCGGGCTACGGAGGGTTCCCATTCCCGGGACAGACGTAACCGCCATGAATTCAACTTGCTCAATGCGCCTCGCTTTTACGCATAGCGCCTTTTGCCGGGACGACACATTCGTCTCTGGTTCGAGCTACTTCCGAACCCTCGACGGCGGCGCCGTCAAGGCGCCACTTAAGCCTCAGGTCGATTACTAATGATCATCACCACGACCCAATCCATCGAAGGCGCGCGGATCACCGCCTATCACGGCGTCGTCGTGGGCGAGGCGATCATGGGCGCCAACGTCGTGCGCGACTTCTTCGCGGGGATCACCGACATCATCGGCGGGCGGTCGGGCGCCTATGAGGGCAAGCTGATCGACGCGCGCGAGGTTGCGTTCTCCGAACTGGAGGAGCGCGCCGCGGCATTGGGCGCCGACGCCGTGGTGGGCGTCGATCTTGATTACGAGGTCGTGGGCGACTCGATGCTCATGGTCTCCGTCTCCGGAACCGCCGTCTCCACGACCCCCGCCTGATGCCGCAGCACGTCACATACGGCGCGGTCGTCGCGCTCGCGCTCTTCCTCGTGGGCTGGCTGACGGGCATGGGCGGGTCGTTCATTCCGAACCTCGTCTTCTCCGTCCTGATGGGCGTCTTCGCGGGCGTTCTCTTTCGCTATGTCCGTCGCCGCTTCGGCCCCAAAGAAGGGGAAGACGCATGAAATTGGCGAATGTTCTCGGAAAATTCCTCTCGGTTAACCCGGCGCTTACGGCGCCGGGGCGATCCTCTCCTCTGATCCGCGCTGAGCTTCAGCGCGTAACCAGAAGGACGGATGATCATGGCCGAACAGAAAGTGGTTCCGATGAACGACGAGGTCGCAGACGAGAGCGAGGACGCCAAGAAAACCGCAACCGCCCGCTGCCTCAGCGAGTTGGTGAGCGTGACGATGAGCAAGGCGGCGGCGCGTCTCTCCAGTGTGGACGAGGACCCGATCTACCGCGAGGCGACCGTGCGCGCGGGCATCAGGGATTTCTCCCGCGCCCTGCGCCAGCATTTTCCGGATCTGCGCGACGCGCTGCCGGATTACCTGACCGCCGCGGCGAACGAGCTGACCGGCGGGCCGGGACATGGACAACCAAAAACCACCGCGCGGAACCCCGCGACGGCAGGAGGAGCGAGAAGCTATGCTGAGCATCAAAGATCTGCGGGTAAGCCTGGAGGATGAAGAGAAGGAGATCCTGAAGGGCCTCACCCTCGACGTCCCGGCGGGCGAAGTTCACGCCATCATGGGGCCGAACGGCTCCGGCAAGTCCACGCTCTCCTATGTTCTGTCGGGCCGCGACGGTTACGAAGTGACCGGCGGCTCGGCCGAACTGCTTGGGGAGGACCTTCTGGAACTGGAGCCTGAAGAGCGGGCCGCCGCTGGCCTCTTCCTCGCTTTCCAGTATCCGGTGGAGATCCCAGGCGTCGGCAACATGACGTTTCTCCGAACTGCGCTGAACGCGCAGAAGAAGGCGCGCGGCGAAGACGAACTCGACGCCGCCGCTTTTTTGAAGCTGATCCGCGCTAAGGCGAAAGATCTGAAGATCGACGCCGACATGCTGAAGCGACCGGTCAATGTGGGCTTCTCCGGCGGTGAGAAAAAGCGCAACGAGATTCTCCAGATGGCGCTTCTGGAGCCGAAGATGTGCATCCTCGATGAGACGGATTCGGGCCTCGACGTGGATGCGATGAAGCTCGTCTCCAACGGCGTCAACGCGCTTCGGGACGAAGGGCGCTCCTTCCTCGTGATCACGCATTACCAGCGCCTGCTGGACCACATTGCGCCGGACGTCGTGCACATCCTCTCCGACGGTAAAATCGTCAAAACGGGTGGTCCGGAGCTCGCGCTCGAAGTCGAAAACAACGGCTACGGCGATCTTCTGGCCGAGGTGGCGTGATGGCGGCGCCCGCTGAGAACTCCACGCTCGCCGAGGCGATGCTGGCGCGGACGCCATCGCCCGCCCGCGCCTCGACCTGGGCCGAGGAAGCCCGCGCCGCCGCGCGCGCCCGCTTTCTCGCCGCCGGAGCGCCGGGGCGGCGCGACGAATACTGGAAATACACCGACCCGACGCGCCTGACCGCCGATAGCGTTGAAGCGAAAGCGCTTGAAACCGAGGAGACGCCGGTCTTCGACGAGGTCGAAGCGCTGCGGCTCGTCTTCGTCGATGGGGCGTTTCGCGCGGATCTCTCGGACGACCTCGCGATGGAGAACGTGGAGATCCAGCCGCTCTCCGACGCGCTCGCCGCCGACATCCACTGGGCGCGCGATCTTTACGGCGCGCTGGAGGCGGCGGGGCAGGACCCGGTGAAGCGTCCGCTGGCGGCGCTCAACACCGCTTCCGCCGCCAACGGGTTCGTGATCCGCGCCACCGGCGCGGCGCCGCGTCCTGTTCACTTTCGCTATCTCCACGAGAAATCCGACAGCGACGCCTTCATGCGCCATCTCGTCAAGGTTGAACCGGGGGCGTCGCTAACGATCCTCGAAAACGGCCCTGCGGCTGCGCGCTTCAATAAAGCGATGGAGATCGACGTCGCGGACGGCGCGGCCTTCAACCATGTCCGCGCGCAGGGCAGGGACCATGAGCGCCTCGCCGCTACGCACATGTTCGCCCGGCTCGGAACGGAAAGCGCCTTCAAATCATTTACGTTGACGGTGAACGGACGTCTGACGCGCAACGAAGTCATAATCGAGTTCACCGGAGACAATGCGACGGGTCACGTGGCCGGCTGCTCCATCGGCGACGGCGATTTTCACCATGACGATACGGTTTTCGTGACCCATGACGCAGTGAACTGCGAAAGTCGTCAGGTCTTCAAAAAGGTCCTCAAGAACGGGGCGGAGGGCGTGTTTCAGGGTAAGATTCTGGTCAAACCGGACGCCCAGAAAACGGACGGCTATCAGATCAGCCAGGGTCTTCTCCTAACGGACGACGCGCAGTTTCTCGCAAAGCCGGAACTGGAGATCTACGCCGATGACGTGGCCTGTTCGCACGGCTCGACCTGCGGCGCGGTGGATGAGACCGCTCTCTTTTACCTGCGGTCGCGCGGGGTGCCGGAGGCGGCGGCGAAGGACATGATGGTCATCGCCTTCGTCGACGAAGCGGTGCAGGAGATCGAGGACGACGCTCTCGCCGAAGTGATCCGCTCGCGCATTGCGGACTGGCTGGCGCGGCGTTCGGAAATCTGACGCGGGTCATATGACCGAATATCCACGCAGTCTTGCGGGTCGGATCGCTTACGCCTGGTCCGCCCCGGCGGCCTCTTGGCGCGCGGAGTGGTCGGGGCCGCCGCCGGAATCCCGCCTGATCGCGCTCGCCTTCGGGGCGGCGCTTTTCCTGACGCTGGGCCCCGTGGCGGCGGAGGCGATCCGCCCGACCCTCGCACTCGGCGAGGAGCGAGCGCCGTGGTTTGCGGCGCGCCTTCTGATCGGATTTTCGTTCCTGCCGCTCGCACTCTACCTCGTGGCGGCGCTCTTCGCGCTGATCTGCAAGGTTTTTCGCGGCGCTGCGCCGGGCGACGGCGGGTCGTGGAAGGCGTGCCGCCTCGCGCTCTTCTGGTCGGCCCTCGCATCCGGCCCTGCAGCCGCGGTGACCTACGCCGTCGGCGCCGCTATCAATGCGCCCGAGGCGGCGTCGCTGGTCGCTGGCGTTCTCTGGGCCGGTCTCCTCGCGCCGATGCTGGCGGCGGCGCAGGGCTTCCCTCTTTATCGCGTCGCGATCGTCTTCGCCGCGCTGGCTGTCGCCGCGACGATAGCGTCGATTGGATCATGACGGCTGAGTTTACGGATTAAAGTTGAGTTAGAGTAATAATTTAGACTATTATCCTCACTGTGTAGCGTGTGGGTGAGTGTTATGGCGAATGCTGAGGGCGGTTTAATCCACTCGGATGAGCGATTGCGGCGTCTGGATCAGATTCCAGACGATGATCCCGATCTGCGCGCCGGGCGCACCTATCTCGACCGTATTCTCGACGCCTATTCGGACATGCGGTGGTCGACGCGGTCGCTGATCCAGTCCCGTCCGTCAGAGGCGAGGCTGCTGTTTCTCGCTCTCTTGTCCGACCTCATTTTCTTCGTGGCGCGCTCCATGTCGATGGTCGTCGCGCCGCCGCAGGAGGTTGCGATCGCGCTTCCCGCGCAGGTCGGGCTCGGCGTCATCGTCGCCTTCCTGATCCGCACGTCGCTCTTTTACGTCGCCGCCGTGGCGGCCAAGATCGTCTCGATCCCCTTCGGCGGGAAAGGAAGCTGGTACGACACGCGCTGCGCCGTCTTCTGGGCCGCTCTCGTCTCCGCGCCGATTGAGCTCTTCGGCGCGCTGATCACGGTGTGCGTCGTCTTCGGGCGCCCCCATGCGCCGTTCCTCGACACTGAGTGGCTGGTGGAGGCGCCGTATTTCATCGGGCCGATCGCGTTCGGATTTTTCCTCTCGGCGGGGGTCGCGGAGGCGCAGGGCTTTCGCTACACGTATCGCGTCATGGCGGTGCTCGCCATTCTGACCATTGCGCTCGTGTGGGGCGTCCTATCCCTCGGGATCAGCTGACTTAAGGCGCCGATGTTCGCAGAGATCTGGGCGAAAGCCGTCGACACCTACCGGTCGCCGCGCAAGGGCGCGCGCATGGCGATCGACGAGTTCGATACGTTCGAGCGCATTGCGCTGATCTTCGGTCTCTCGTTTTGCATCAACGCGGTGATGCTCGTCCTGCGATCGATCGCGCTGGGGGAGGACGTCTCGGGCGACGGGGGCATTGTCTTTTTCGTCGTCGGCAATCTCTTCGCCTCCGCCTTCGCTTTCGCCATAATGGTGCTTCTGGCTTACGCCATCGGCCGGTTTTTGTTCGGGGGTAAGGGCGAGCCGTGGGAGGTCGCCGCCGCGCTCGCGTGGCACAGTCTGGTGACCGCGCCTTTCGCGCTGGTGATGAACCCATTCGCGCTGATGTCCGAAGACGTTGGCGGGAGTGCGATCCTGTCGATGATCCTCGTCGGCGTCACTCTCTGGCTTCTCGTGAATTTCATAGCCGAGGCGCATCGCTTCTCCTCAGCCTGGAAGGTCGCTGGCGTGATTTTCGGTGCGCTGTTTTTGCTCGGCGCCCTCCTGCCAATTCTGCTCGCCGGGGCTATATCTGGGTGATGAGCAGTTACGACGTTTATCAGGTCCGCAAGGACTTCCCGATCCTGTCGCGCGAGGTGCATGGAAAGCCCCTCGTTTATCTCGACAACGGCGCTTCGGCGCAGAAACCGCAGGCCGTGATCGACGCGGTGACGAAAGCGTATTCGGAAGAATACGCGAACGTGCATCGCGGCCTGCATTTCCTTTCGAACCTGGCGACGGACAATTACGAAGCAGTGCGCGGGAAGATCGCGCATTTTCTGAACGTTCCGTCCGAAGACGAAGTCATCTTCACCACCGGCTCGACGATGGGGCTTAACCTCGTGGCCCACGCCTGGGCTATGCCGCGCTTCGAGCCGGGCGACGAGGTGATCCTGACGGAGCTGGAGCACCACGCCAACATCGTTCCCTGGCATTTCCTGCGCGAACGTCAGGGCGGGGTGATGAAATGGATCGATGTTGAGCCCGACGGCTCCATCGACGAACAGAAGGTGATCGACGCGATTGGGCCGAAAACAAAGCTGATCGCGATCACCCACATGTCGAACGTCACCGGCGCGGTGATCGACGTCAAACGCATCGCGGCGGCGGCGCATGAGAAGGGCGTCGCAGTGTGCGTGGACGGATCTCAGGCGGCGGTTCACATGCCCGTGGATCTGAGCGACCTCGGCGTCGATTTCTATGTGATCACCGGCCATAAGCTCTACGGCCCCTCAGCCTCCGGCGCGCTCTGGGTTGCGAAGGATCGGCTGGATGAGATGCGCCCCTTCATGGGCGGCGGCGACATGATCCGCGAAGTGAAGCGCGACTACGTCACCTACAACGACCCGCCCTTCAAATTCGAAGCGGGCACGCCCGGCATCGTGCAGATGATCGGCCTCGGCGCCGCGCTCGACTATATGCAGGGTCTGGGCATGGAAGCGATCGCGGCCCATGAAGCCGACCTGACCGCCTACACCGCCGAACGGCTCTCCGGGCTGAACTGGCTGACGGTGCATGGGAACCCGCCGGGCAAGGGCGCGATCTTCTCCTTCACCATGGCGGGGGCGGGGCACGCCCATGACATCTCCACCATCATCGACCGCAAGGGCGTCGCAGTGCGGGCGGGGCATCATTGCGCCCAACCGCTGATGGACGCCTTCGGGGTCAGCGCGACCTGTCGGGCGAGCTTCGGTCTCTACAACACGCGCGAAGAAGTCGATGCGCTGGTGGATGCGCTCGGCACGGCGCACGAGTTGCTTGGATGATCTGTCTCTTCGCTTGAGACGCCTCTCTCCGCTCTGACCGATACGGAAAGAGCGTGGGGTCTCCCGCCCTCCGCGCTTTTCAATAGCTTCGCATTGGGGCGAGCGCCTCGCGATCCCGCTGCGCGCGTCGCTTGGCGTGGGCCGCGCCCAAACTCCGCGATTTCGCCATCTGTGGGGGTGTTTGAAGCGCGCAATGTGACGCGGCTCTTCATCCTTCATTGCGTACTCGAAGCACCTGCCCAAGCGGCGAGCGTCGCGGGTGACAAGTCGTCTCCTTAAGTGACGCTGAGGAGACCGCCCATCGGAGCGAAGTTCTCCGGGGCGCCTCGATCACGGGTTCGAAGAAAGGCGCGTCACGCCAACCGCGCCTGCGCGGATGTCCTCCTCCCGCATCGACATGGAGATGTACTCTCCGCCGCGCCATTTGTCGGCGAGGTCGTCATAGTGGCGCGAGAGGAGGTGGCCCGACTGTCCCGTCGTGATGATGAAGACGGAGCGGTCGAGATCCGAAAAGTCATAGACCGCTCGATAACCGGCGGCGTGGACGTTCAGATAAGGCTCCGGCCCCCGCCCGGCCGTCTTGGCGCGCTGCAGCGTATAGTCGCCGCCCGATGTCTCGTGTTCGATATTGACCAGGAGGCTCAGCGGCCATTGCCGCCCGAGCGGCGTCGCCACATGGCGCGCGCGGTGCGCTTCCCCCCAGCGCCACGTTGAGAGACCGTCGCCATAGACCGCCACCAACTCCTCCAGCGCGTCGTCGAGGGCGAGTTTAGCGATTTCCTCGCAGCTCTCCACGCGAACCGATTTATCGACATCGCACCAGACGCCAGCGCCGTCGATGTCGCGGAAGACGCGCTCGACGAAGAGCGGGTTCGGCCCTTCGATGATGGCGATGGCTTCGCCGAGCTCATCTTCGGCCAGCCGGTTCGTGAGCGCGCGCATCCAGGCGGTGAAGATCAGCGGCTCCGGCGCGTGTTCGCTCATCTCCCCGTTCCATTCGCCAAGCAGCGCTAGCGCCGCTTCCCGCCGGTCGCCGCGGATGTCGCCTACGCCTTCGTCGCGGGTCCACCATAGTTCGCGCGCGATCAGGGGGAGGACGGAGCGGGCCATCTCGGAGACCGTGTCGTTCTGGATCTCTATGAAGCTCTCCAGCGTGTGGAACTCGCGGTCGTTCAGCTTCCGCTCCACCCGCTGGATGCGGTAGGGGGCGGCCCAGTCGAAGGAGATATGGTTGGGGAAGGGCGCGTTCGTCGATCGATTGTTGGCGTTCGCCACGATGCCGGAGAAGGGCCGGATCGACTTCGGCAGCGTCTCCAGCGGGGCGAGGCCGTCCCAGTCGTTCTCCGCGATCCAGCCGAGCGAGGGGATGCGCCCCTCGGATCGGCTCTCGGGGCTGCGCTGCGGCGGGCGGCCGGTGACGAAGACGCCGACGCCGTCCTTGTCCGCCACGGTGACGTTCTGACCTGGCGCGAGGACGAGGTCGCCCGCCGCCTGCGCCTCTTCGATCGTGGTTGCGCGCTTCAGCCGGATCAGCCCGTCGATCGTGCGATCTTCGGAGGAGAGCGTCGTCCAGGCTAGGGCGGCGACATGGCCTTCGGGCGTAACCGCGCCGGCCTCATAGACGTTTTCGGGAAGGACGGGCCCATGCCGGGTCCAGCGCAGCGTGATCTCCACCGGATCGCCGCCGTTCACCTGGATAAGCTCGGTGCGCTCGGTGAAATCGGCCCAGCCGTCCGGCGTCAGATACTGGTTCGGGTTCTCCGGGTTCAGTTTCTCGATATAAAGATCCTGATCGTCCATCCCCACATTGGTCAGCCCCCAGGCGAGGTCCCGGTTCCGTCCGACGAGCACGGCGGGAACGCCCGCGATGGTGCCGCCGATCACGCCCTGATCCGGAAACTCGATATGGGCGAGCATCCAGATCGACGGGGCGGAGAGCCAGAGATGCGGGTCGTTGGCGAGAAGCGGCGCGCCCGTCGTCGTGCGCCCGCCATCGACCGCCCAGGCGTTTGAGGCGCCGCCGAACCCGGCGCGCGGCAGAAACGCCTCCTCCCATGGGTCGAGCGCCGCGCGGCGTTGGGGCCCGGGCACGGAGAGCCCGCGAAACGCCTCCGTAAAGGAGGGCAGGGCGAGAAGCCCGGCGTCGGGATAATCCGGGTCGACGTCCCGCAGTTTCTCAGGCCCGATCTCGCGGAGAAGAAGAGCGCGGTCCACCTCCCGCCGCGCGCTGTCGGTGAGGCGCAGCGCCATCACCTTGAGGATCGCGATACTGTCGGCCGGCGTCCAAGGCGCGAGCCCCTCGTTGAACAGGAAGAACTCCGGCGCGCCGCGCCCCAGCGCTTCGGCGTTGACGACGCGGATCCATGCGTTCACGCCCGCCGCGTAAGCCTCCAGGATCGTCGTCGTCTCGGGCGATTGCCGCGCGGCGGCCCCTTTGGCGTAGGTGTAGAGATCGAAGGTGCGAAGGCGCCTGTCGATGTCGACGGCGCTCGCCCCGAAGAGCTCCGCCAGACGCCCTTGCGCGCCGCGTCTCCCGATCTCCATCTGCCAGAGGCGGTCCTGCGCATGGGCGAGGCCGAGCGCGTAATACGCGTCAAGATCATTGGCGGCGTAGATATGCGGCACTGCATTGGCGTCGCGCACGATCTCGACCTCTGCGGTCAGTCCCTCTACGGCGTAGTCCGCCTCATAGTCCGCGACGGAGCGAGACATGAGGTAGTAAACCAGCGCCAGCGCAATCGCGGCGACGCAGCTCGCGCCGCCCAGAAGCCATAGCAACGCCTTGAAAACCGTCCGCAAAATTTAATCGCTCCCATTCACGTCGTTCGCCGCGCGGCCTTGACCGCAACCTTGACCCTCGTGGCCGGCGAAGCGACTGTTGCGGCGACATTACGGACAATTCGAGGGAGTGGAAACATGGCCAAAACGGCATTCATCGGGCTCGGCGTGATGGGCTATCCGATGGCGGGACATCTAGCGAAAGCCGGACACGAGGTGACGGTGTACAATCGCACCGCCTCCAAGGCCGAGGCATGGGCGAAAGAGCATGGCGGGAAGGCTGCGCCGACCCCGGCGGAAGCGGCTGAGGGCGCGGAATTCGTCTTTTGCTGCGTCGGCAATGACGACGATCTCCGCTCCGTCACCACCGGCGGCAACGGCGCCTTCAGCATGATGGAGGAGGGCGGGGTCTTCGTCGATCACACCACCGCATCCGCCGATGTGGCGCGCGAGCTTGCGGTGGCCGCGACCGCGGGCGGGTTCGGCTTTGTGGACGCGCCGGTCTCCGGCGGTCAGGCCGGGGCGGAGAACGGCGTCCTGACGATCATGTGCGGCGGCGACCAGGCGACTTACGACCGCGCCGCGCCGATCATGGACGCCTTCGCCCACTCGCACCGCCTGCTCGGCCCGGCGGGGGCGGGACAGCTCACCAAGATGGTCAATCAGATCTGCATCGCCGGACTTCTTCAGGGCCTCTCTGAAGGCGTGAACTTCGCCCAGAAGGCGGGCCTCAACGTGCCCGACGTGATCGACGTCATTTCAAAAGGCGCGGCGGGGTCCTGGCAGATGGAGAACCGCGCGGTGACCATGGGCGAGGACAAGTTCGATTTCGGCTTCGCCGTCGACTGGATGCGCAAGGATCTCGGCATCTGCCTCGGCGAGGCGAAGAACAACGGCGCCCGCCTGCCGGTCACCGCGCTGGTCGATCAGTTCTACGGCGATGTGCAGGATCAGGGCGGCGGGCGCTGGGACACGTCCAGCCTCATCCGCCGACTGAATAAGTCCTGAAGTAACAAGCGCTTTTCACGATGATTTCACGGAGGCGTGTTGAAATACACGCCTCCGACCCCCATATTGAATGCAATCGCATACAATCAATGGGAGTTGTGAGAAGCGGCAATGCTGAGCTTTCTTTTTTCGCCTGAAATGTATCCGTTTACGGGCGCAGTTATTTTTGTCGCCGGTCTGGTTTTACTGGAAATCATCGCGCTCTTACTTGGTGGATCCCTTATCGGGATGGACGCCGATGGCCCCGATCTGGACGCTGAATTCGAACTCGATTTCGACGCGGAACCCGACTTCGACGCTGAGATCGCCGAAGCCGACGCCATCTCCGGCGTCGAGAATTCGGGCGGCTTTCTTGGGTGGGTCGGGCTTAAGGACGCGCCCTTCGTGCTCTGGCTGGCGGGCGTGGCGACCGCATTCGGCGTCAGCGGTTACGCCTTGCAACTCGCTTCCAGCTCAATGCTGGGCGGAACCCTCCCCGCGGCGCTCGCCGCGCTGATCGCGATCGTTCCCGGCCTCTGGGGCGGCAAGTTTTTCGCGGCGGCGCTGGCGCGCCTCGCGCCGAAGACGGAGACGAGCGCTGTCTCTCGCCGCCACCTGAGCGGCCGCCGGGGCGTCATCACGCAAGGACGCGCGGAACGCGGCCGCCCAGCGGAATGCCGGATCACTGACCGCCACGGTAACACTCAATACATCCGCGTCGAGCCGCAACAGGACGGAGAGGTCATTCCCCAGGGAAGCGACGTCATCGTTCTGAGACCGAAGAACGGCATCTATCCGGTCATCGCCTTCGACGCCGACTGACCCCGTTCAGTCGCCCGGCATTCAACCAAGTCTTAAGGAGACCCATATGATCGAACTTCTCGGCATCGTCGGAGCGGTCCTGCTCCTCTTCGTCCTCGTCGGCCTCGTGCTGGCGCGGCTCTATCGGCGCACGACGCGCGAGATCTCCATTGTGAAGACCGGCTCCGGCGGCAAGCGCGTCATCATGGATGGCGGCACGGTCGCGATCCCGCTTCTGCATGAGATCTCCTACGTCAATATGAAGACCCTGCGCCTCGAAGTGCACCGCGCCGGCGACGCCGCGCTGATCACGCAGGACCGGATGCGCGTCGACGTGGGCGTGGAGTTCTACATCTCCGTCAACGCGACGGAGGAGGGGGTGGCCAAGGCCGCCCAGACCCTCGGCGACCGGACCTTCGACGTGGATCAGCTCCGCGACATGATCGAGGGCAAGCTGGTCGACGGCCTCCGCGCCGTCGCCGCGCAGATGACGATGGACGGGCTGCATGAGAACCGCTCCGACTTCGTGCAGGAGGTGCAGAACGCCGTCTCCGAAGACCTTCTGAAGAACGGTCTGGAGCTGGAATCGGTCTCCCTCACCGGTCTCGACCAGACCCCGTTCGAAGCGCTGGACGAGAACAACGCCTTCAACGCGGTCGGCATGCGCAAGCTCGCCGAAGTGATCGCCAAGTCGAAGAAGGAGCGCGCCGAGATCGAGGCGGAGGCGCAGGTCGCCGTCTCCCTCGCCAATATGGAGGCCGAGCGCCGCACGCTGGAGATCAAGCGGCAGGAGGAAGAGGCGCGCATCCAGCAGCAGCAGGAGATCGAGACCGCCCGCGCCGGCCAGGAGGCGGAGATCGCCCGCCGCCGTGAGGAGAGCGAAAAGCAGGCCTCCGAAGCCCGTATCCAGAAGGAGCGCGAGGTCCGCGCCGCCGAGATCGCCCGCGAGAAGATCATTCAGGCCGCGGAGATCGAGAAGGAGCGGGAGATCGAGGTCGCCAATCAAGACCGCCAGATCATCATCGCCCAGAAGTCGGAGGAGGAGAGCCGCGCCCGCGCTTCCGCCGATGAAGCCCGCGCCGAGGCCACGAAAGCGACGGAGGCGGTTACTACCGCCCGCGAAGTCGCCGAGGCGGAGCGTCTCGAGCGGGTCACCCTGATCGAAGCGCGCCGCGAAGCCGAGCGCGAGGCGACCAAGCTGCGCCTGATGGCGGAGGCCGAGAAAGTCGCCGCCGCGGACCGGGCGGATGCGCTGCGCGAGGACGCGCAGGGCGAGGCGGATGCGCTCAACATCAAGGCCGAAGCGAAGAAAAACGACCTACTCGCCGAGGCGGAGGGCCGCCGCGCCATCGTCGCCGCTGAGAACGTCACGGACGATCGGATCATCGGCATGAAAGTCGACCTCGCACGACTGGAGGCGATGCCCGGCATCATCGCCGAAATGGTCAAACCGGCCGAGAAAATCGACAGCATCAAGATCCACAATATCGGCGGCGCGGGTCTCGGCGGCGCCGCGCTTGGCGGTACGACCTCGAATGAGGGCGGCAAACCGGTGGTCAATCAGGCGCTCGATTCGATCCTCGGCATGGCGGTGCAGCTGCCCGCGCTGAAGAAAATCGGGGAGGAGCTGGGCGTCAGCCTGGAGAGCGGCATGGCCGAAGCCACCTCGCAGCTGATGGACGGCGACAAGGACGCGCCGAAAGCCATCGAAGGCGAGACCGCGAAGGAGCCTGAAAAGGCCGCCTGATCCGCCTCGAAGACAAAGAGCGCCCCGGGCCGCACGGCCCGGGGTTTTTCATTGGCGCATGATCCGCTATCCCCGGCCAACGCCACCCGAGGAGCCGCGCGCCATGACTTTCGATCCCGCCCGCCCGATCAAAATCGCCCCCTCCATCCTCGCCGCCGATTTCGCCGCGCTGGGTCAGGAGATCAGGGACGTGGAGGATAACGGCGCCGACTGGATCCACGTGGACGTGATGGACGGGCATTTCGTGCCGAACATCTCTTTCGGCTTGCCGGTCTGCGCTTCGGCGCGGCCGCACATCAAGACCGTGATGGACGTCCACCTGATGATCGCCCCCGCTGACCCTTATCTCGAAGGTTTCGCGAAGGCGGGCGCCGATTTTCTGACGGTGCACGCGGAGGCGGGTCCGCACCTTCACCGCTCCCTTCAGGCGATCCGCGCGCTCGGCTGCAAGGCTGGGGTCGCGCTCAACCCGGCGACCCCAACGGACGCGGTGGCTCATGTGCTGGACCTGACAGACTTGATCTGCGTGATGACGGTCAACCCCGGCTTCGGCGGCCAGAGCTTCATCGAGAGCGGCATCGCGAAGACCCGTCAGCTCAGAGAGATGATCGGCGATCGTCCGATCCACATCGAAATCGACGGCGGCGTTACGCCGGAAACGGCGCCATTGGTCGCCGCCGCGGGGGCCGACGTGCTGGTCGCAGGCTCCGCCGTCTATGCCGGCGAGGACGCCGCCGATTACGGCGCCCGCATCGCTTCGATCCGCAAGGCCGCCGAAGACGCGCGCGCCTGATCCTGCTTCCCTAAAATACGCATCGCCGAAGGCGGCGGCGCGCTAGCGCCGCTCGACCAGTTCGCCGCAAGCGATGTCGTCTCCGCGCGCCGCGAGCGAAACGCCGCCCCTGGCGGCAGGCCCGACGCGGCGCTTTGTGTGGGAGGTTAGCGCGCGATGCGGGTGTATTTCGCGCCCTCGAGGCTCGCGCCCGCCAGGAGACCGTCCTGGGCGAAGATCACGGCGATCACCGGATTGCGCACGGTCGTCGAGTCGAGGTTCAGCGAAATGCCGTCGCCCGGCACTGTGAACTCCGCGTCCGCCCCAAGCTCCCAGCCCGACGAGTTGCGAAAACTCGCCAGCGCCTCTTCGGTCATGAAGAAGAGCGCGTGAGACGTCGTCTGCACGCCGATCTGATAGCCGACGGAAGCGGCGGCGACGGAGTAGTAGCTGTCGCTCACTCCGCCGATCCGAAGCGCGCCCTCGCCGTAGGAGCCGCCGACGATCAGGCCCCCTTTCACGACGTCCGGCATGATCAGGACGCCGCGGGCGCGCGCCGCCAGCTCTTTGGTGCCGGGGACGCTGGCGTAGAGTTTCTCCGTTGCGAAATCGACATCGGCCTCGATCTCGGCGGCGCTGTCGGCCTGCGCATATGACAGCGGAACCGCGACGATAGCGGCGGCGAGGAGGGTGCGGCGGGTCAGGTTGTTCATTATCTGCTCCTTATCTGAGCCCCATTACGCTCTATCTAGCGTATTCCGGCGTTGTTTTTAAGAGGACCGACCATGCAGCGCGTCGAAATCGAACCCTCCGTCAACGTGCTCGGCGAGCCGCTCAAGCCCTGCTCCACCGAACCCGTCACAGGGTTTTTCCGCAATGGATGTTGCGACACAAGTGACGCGGATCACGGTTCCCACACGGTCTGCGCTGTTTTGACGGAGGAGTTTCTCGCATTCTCGAAATCGGTGGGAAACGATCTTTCAACGCCCCGGCCGGAATTCGGCTTCGCCGGATTGAACCCCGGCGATCAGTGGTGCCTTTGCGCCGCCAGGTGGGGGCAGGCCTTCGCGGCGGGGAAGGCGCCGAAGGTGCGGCTGTCATCGACCCATGAGCGGGCGCTCGACATCGTTTCCTTGGACGATCTGAGGAGCTGTTCGGCCGATCTGAACTGAGCGAACTGCGCGGCGGTATGGGGCGTCCCCATGGGGACGCTGATCTAAGTTACTGGTCTTAAAGGATAACCGAAGTTCTTTACCTTCGTTAACGACGTCGGCGCCTCAACCGGCGTTCGGCCCGCGCCAGGTGACGGCGAGGATCGTCGTGTCGTCCGTCGGCGCGCCTCCCGCCTGATGGGTGAGGACGGAAGCCTCCAGCGTGTCGACCATCGCCGTCGCGCCGCCGGGCGTGGCGGCGCAGGTCTCTTCCGCCCGCTCATGGCCGTATAACGCGCCTGCGGGCGTCTCCGCTTCGGTCACGCCGTCGGTGAACATGATGACGGTGTCGCCCGGGGCGAGTTGCATGGCGAAGGTTTCGAACCGCGCGTCCTCTATCCATCCGAGGGGGGCGACGCTGGGCAGGGTCACCTCCCGCTTCTCGCCGCTGGCGGCGATCACTGTGGGCGGCTCGCACCCGGCGCAGGCGAATTCGGCCTCGCCCGTGGCGGGGTCGATCCGGGCGGCGACCAGCGTAACGAAGCCGCCTTTCTCCTTCCGCCAGACCGGGGGCGCCTGGCGGACGAATTCGCGGCTCACCTCGCGGAACCCGTCGCCTAGGGGGCCGGGCACGCGGTCCGTCACGGCGCCGGAAATGGACTTCGAGAGCGCAGTCACGAGGCTCGCCTCAAGCCCCTTGCCGGAGACGTCGCCGACGGCGGCGTAGAGGCGCCCGTCGGTGAGGCGAAAAAGCTCGAAGAAGTCTCCTCCGACCTCCTGCGCCGGGCGACAGACCGAGGCGGTCTCGAACCCGATTGCGGAGTAATCGGCGGCGAAGGGGAGGGAGCCGAGCTGGATCGAGCGGGCGGCGTCCATCCGCTCCTCATCCCGGGCGGCGCTCTCGCGGGCGGTGGCGAGCTCCCGCCTGATGGCGGCGATCCGGCCGTAGAGCACGGGCGAGACCGCGAGAAAGGCGCCGATGGCGGGCGTCGCGCCGCCGACGACCATGCCGCCGAACTCGAACGCCGCCCAGGAGAGGAGAAGAGGCGCCGCGATCAGCCCGAGGCCGAGACCGGCGAGCGCGGGCGCGCTGGTGATCAGGAAGCGCAGGAGCGCCAGAAGCCCAAGAGCGGTCAGAAAGCCGGTGACGGCGATGCGCGCCCATGACGGCTCCGCCAGCGCGCGTCCGGCGACGAGATTGTCCGCCGCGAGCGCCTGAATGAGGACGCCCGGCACGCCGCTCTCGAACCCCATGGGCGTCGTATGCTGATCGATCGCGCCGATCCGGGTGAGGCCGATGAAAACATGCCGGTCCGCGATGCGGGCGAGCTCGCCCTCGTCGCCCTGAAAGATGGACGCGGCGGAGACGGTGTTGGCCCCAGAGGGCGCCGCGCCCTGCGGCGGCGCGCCCATGGCGCCGAGCGCGCCGAAGTCGATCCAGAAGTCGAGGCTGGGGGTCAGCGGCGTGGGCGGGGGCGACGCGCCCTCAGCCCGCTCCAGCTTCAGGGTGAAGGCGGAGCCTTCGCCGCGCTCAAAGAGCGTCGCCTCCGCATCGAAGCTGACGCAGGCGGGGTTGTCGGCGGCGCAGGCGGTGAGCGCGGCGACCGGCATGGCCGTGAACAGAACTTCGTCCCGCTCTCCGTCCTCATTGACGAAGGGTTGCGCGACGAAAGCGCTGGCGCGCCGCACGATCCCGTCGAGATCCTGCCGCGTGTAGGTGACGGCGTAGGCGTCGACCTCGATCTCGAACTGGGGCAGGGGGAAGAGAAGGCACTCGACATAGTAGGACCGCGCGTCCTCATCCGCCATAAGCCCGGGATCCGCGCATTGCGTGAGATCGCGCAGATCGTTGATCGCCTGCGACGTGCCGCCCGCCACCGCCAATGCGACCGGCGAGATGGTGAGCGCGCGGGCGAGCTTCACGTCCGGGTTCACGGATCGCATTTCGATGACGTCAGGTCCGTTCTGGCGAAAGGCGCGGATCAGGTTCACGTCGCTATAGGGGCCGGGCTCCGTCAGCAGGATGTCAAGGGTGATGGAGCGCGGGTTCTCCGCCGCGATCAGCTCCACCAGTTCGGCGAGCGCGGTGCGGCTCCAGGGCCAGCGGCCTTTCTCCCGGATCGCGGGGCCGTCGATGCCGACGACCACAACCTCGCCGCTCGGCGCATCGGCGGGGGAGAGACGCTGCCACTGGTCCGTCAGGCGCGCGTCGATCCGGTAGAAGACGTTGAAGGCGTCGGAAGAGAAGTTAATCGCAGTCGCGAGACCGAGCGCCAACACGGCGCCGATGACCCGCCAGAACGGCGGCACGGTCATGCCGCGCCCTCGCACCGCGTCCAGTATGGCGTTCACCCGCGCGTCCCCCGGTTCAGCTCGCTCTGGTCAAGCTGACGGAACGCGCCGCGAAGATCAATCGCGCGGCGGTATGAAGTCTGGGCGGCGGGTTCGCGGGGCGACCAGAAGCGTCAGTTCTGAACCAGATGCCGCGCCACGATGCGGAACCATTCGCCGTTCAGCTTCAGGTCGGTCAGACCCTGGCTGAGCGCCGATAGGGCCTCCAGCGAGCCCGGTTTCGACAGGGGCGCCACGGCGTGAACCGTCTGGAGCAGGCTGAGGGAGGACATCTCCTCCACCTGATCGCCGAGACCGAGGTCGCCGACGAGCGCTTCCGCCGCGAAGACATCGCCGCTGACGGCGTCGACCTCTTCGTCCAGCAGAAGCTGGAAGCACTCCGCCAGAGTCTCGGGGCGAACGATCTCCACCCCGTCCTGGCCGAGCCCCCGCACCTCAAGGTCGAGCGTCGACAAAGCGGCCGGTCGGCAGATCCGCGCGTCAGCGAAATCCGCGAAGGTCACGCGGGCGTCGGCGTATTCTTCAGCGCGGACGAAAAAGCCGAGAACGATTTCATAGATGGGTTCCGAGAACGCGAAGTTCGCGCAGAACCATGCGTCCTGCGAGGAGATCGCCGTCAAACCCTCCGCGTCTTCGCATGGCGGCCGCACCCAGGGGAAGCCGATGTCGAACGACCCCTCGAGCAGGAGATCCCGCAGGTGGCTCGACCGGTCGTCGATGAACACGACCCGCGGATCTTCGGCGCCGAGCCGGGTGGTGACCGCGCGCAGAAGCTCATGCGCCATGCCGTCGCCGCGCAGGCTCTTGTCGGAGAAGGGCGGCAGTCCGTTCGCCGAGAGCATGCGCGCGCCCGCTATCGCGCCGGTCGCGTCGCCTCCGGTGGGCGTCGCCACGGGCTCGGGCTGCGCTGCCGGAGCGACGGCGGCGGTTTCGACGACGGGTTCCGCTTCGGGCGCGGTTTCAACGACCGCTTCGGCCTCAGCTTCAGCGTCCGCCTCTGCTTCCGCCGCAGCGGCGGCTGCGGCGGCGTTCGCGCTAACCACCTGATCGAAGCTCGGCTCCAGCCCCTGGCCGCAGGGGATCAAGAGAAGCCCGCCGACGGGCAGGTCGTTCGGGTTCTGGATCGTCACCCCGAGGTTTCGCGAAAAGAGAAGCTGGTAGTTGGAGGTCCCGTAGGCGACCTTCGAGATGCTGCCGAGCGTATCGCCGGGCTGCACCAGGTACAGGACGCTGCAAAGCGTTGTCTTAGTCAGCTGACCCGCCGTCTGTCCGAACGCCGCTGCTGGCGCTCCGATCATCATCGCGGCGATCAGAAGTCGTTTCATCATACTCGTCATCAGACACCCCACGCAGTGAAACCCAACGCGTAACTTCAACCTTGGCTTGATATTTGCGACAAATTCTTGCGTAGGCCAACCCCTTAAGTCGCTATCTTCAGGCTAAGGGACCGTGAAATTTCCTCACCGGCGGTGATTTCGAGGGATCGTCGCGGCGAAGGGCGTAGGGCGGATGGCCGTTTCGCTGGCGTGAGGGACGCGCAGCGGAGATGTAGCGGCGTCGCCGATTGCAGGCGCGTTGCTTAGGACCTCGTCATATCCAATTGGAAACAAAGCTTTTATCGGCTCCGCCTGTCCGCTTCAGTTGCGCATCCGATCGATCGGCGTGGAGATCTGACGAGCCTGCGGCTTCTGCGGTTTCGACGGGTTTTCCCGCTCAATGCGGCGATCGGCGGGTATAGGCGCGGCATTAACGCCCGGGTGCGCTTCCGCTGATCGGCTCGCAAATCAGCGTCATGCCGTCAGCGTCGATGATGGAGAGGGTCTGATCCTTCGCCGCCGCCTCGCCCGCCAACCGCGCGCGCCAGCGCACGCCGTCGATCACCACGACGCCTTCGCTGTTCTCAAAATCGGAGAGGGCCTTGCCGACCCGTCCGATCACCTGCTCCGATCGCCGGTTGAGACCCGGCGCGTCGCTCGGCGTCGCGCGGCGGCTCTTGATCCAGTATCGGCCCACGAGCGTGATGATCACGGAGAGCGCGGCGAATGTGGCGATCTGCGCGGTGCCGGACATGCCGGGGAAGATCCACATGACGATGGCCGTTCCGAACGCGGCGAGCGCGGGCCAGATCATGAAATAGGTGAAGGTGAGCATCTCCACCGCGCCGATGGCGATGGCGAAGGCGACCCACCACCAGGGCGAGGCGCCGTCGAGGAAAGCGAAGACATCCATGCGCTTAGTCTTTCTTTAGCGCTTGGCGCGCGATCTCGGCGACGCCCGCGACGGAGCCGATGACGTTCGAGGCCTCCAGCGGGATCATGATCGTCTTGGAATTCGGGGCGGAGGCGATGCCCTGCAGCGCTTCGGTGTATTTCTGGGCGACGAAGTAGTTCACCGCCTGCACGTCGCCGTCCGCGATGGCGGCGGAGACCATTGCGGTGGCCTTGGCTTCGGCCTCCGCCTCCCGCTCGCGGGCTTCCGCATCCAGGAAGGCGGCTTCCTTCCGGCCTTCGGCCTCGCGGATCTGGCTCTCGCGCACGCCTTCGGCCTTCAGGATGGCGGACTGCTTTTCGCCCTCCGCCGTCAGGATCTCCGCGCGCTTTTCGCGCTCCGCCTTCATCTGCTTGCCCATCGCATCGGTGATGTCCTTGGGCGGGGCGAGGTCCTTGATCTCCACCCGCGTGACCTTCACGCCCCACGGCGTCGCCGCCTGATCGATCACGTCGAGAAGCTTGCCGTTGATCAGGTCGCGGTTCGACAGGACTTCGTCCAGGTCCATCGCGCCGATCACGGTCCGGATGTTGGTTTGGGAGAGGTTGTCCAGCGCCCGCTCCATATTCCGAACCTCATAGGTGGCGGAGGAGGCGTCGACGACCTGATAGAACGCGATGGCGTCCGCCGTCACCATGGCGTTGTCCTTGGTGATGACCTCCTGGGAGCCGATGTCGAGCACGGTCTCCATCATGTTCACCTTGGCGCCGATCTGGTCGACGAGCGGGATGATGAACCGCAGGCCCGGCGAGAGCGTGTGCGTGTAGCGCCCGAACCGCTCCACCGTCCATTCCTCGCCCTGGGGCACGGAGCGCACGCCGCGGCTCAGCGCGATGACGACGAAGGCGACGAGGGCGATGACGACTATATTGGCGCTCAGGAAATCCATGGAGGTCCTTTCGGTGGTATGGCTCTTAACCCTATGGGCCATATATGGTGATTTTCACGGGAAAATGAAGATAGCGAAGGGATGAAGGCGATGACGTGGCGCGTGTATCTATCCGGAGAAATCCACACCGATTGGCGGGACGAAGTAACGGCGGCCTCAGCGGGCCTGCCAGTGGAGTTCTCCGCGCCCGTGACGGATCACGGGGCCTCCGACGACTGCGGGGTGGAGATCCTCGGGGCGGAGCCGGACAAGTTCTGGCATGACCACAAGGGCGCCAAGCTGAACGCGATCCGCACAAGGACGCTGATCGAAAAGGCGGATGTGGTCGTCGTGCGCTTCGGCGAGAAGTACAAGCAGTGGAACGCCGCCTTCGACGCCGGCATGGCCGCGGCGCTTGGCAAATCGCTGATCGTGATGCATCAGGCGGATCATCAACACGCGCTGAAAGAGGTCGACGGCGCCGCGCTCGCGGTATGCGAAACCCCGGCGCAGGTGGCGCGGATGCTGAAATATGTGATCGAAGGGCGACTGGACTGACGCGAATCTGCGTTAGGGTGGGGAGACTTTACTGGAGAGACCCATGCCCCTGATCCGCGCCTGCCTCGTTCTGCTCCTTTTCGCCGTGCCCGCATGGGCCGAAGGCGGGCGCATAGCCGTCACTGGCTTCGGAGAGGCTGCGACGACGCCCGACATCGCGACGATCCGCATCGGGGTGGAGACGCGCTCGCGGGAAGCTGACGACGCGCTGGCCGGCAACAACGCCCGCGCCGGGGCGCTGACCGCGCTGGCGAAGGAGCGGGGGGTGGAGAGCCGGGACATTCATACCGCGAACCTCTCCATCTGGCCGATCTACGAGCAGAACCGGAACAGCCAGCCCCGCGCCGACGAGCCGCCGAAAGTGGTCGGCTTCACCGTATCGAATGAGGTGATCCTGCGGGTCCGCGATCTCGGCGGCATGGGCGCGCTCCTGACCGATCTGGTCGGCGCCGGGGCGAACCGGATGAACGGGATCAGCTTTGGCGTCGATGACGACGCCGCGCTCCTGACAGAGGCCCGCAAACGCGCCGTAGCCGACGCCCGCGCCAAGGCGGAGACTTATGCGGCGGCGGCGGGCGTCGCCCTTGGCCCGATCGTCTCCATCGACGAGGCGGGCGGCGGCGTCCGCCCCCAGCCCCGCGCGGCGATGATGCGCGCGGCGGAGGCGATGCCGGTGGAGGCGGGGGAGGCCGTAGTGAGCGCGAGCGTTCGGATCGTCTGGGAAGTGGCGGAGTAAGGTTTCGGCTGCTATCTTGAGACCATGAACGCGAAACTCTCAGAAGCTATAGAGGCCGTGCGCGCCCTGCCGGAAGACCGGCAGGCGAAAATCGCACAGGACATGCTGGATGCGGCCTTTCTCGCAGAGCTGGATGCGAAGATCGAAGAGGGCGAGCGATCCTATCGAGAAGACGGCGGTATCCCCGCCGGTGAGTTCTTCGACCGGCTGATCGCGAAGTATGGCGGCTAGGTTAATCGTCTCCACGAGAGCCGGTTACGATATAGAAGCCATTAGCGACTACATATCCAGATCAAACCCAAGCGCTGCGATCAGATGGGCGCAGGCGATCCGCGACAAATGCGAGTTCATCGCTGAGATGCCGCTTGCAGGCCGTCGCCACGGTGAGCGCTTCCGACGGATTGGCGAAGGCAATTCCCAGATCATCTACCTGGTTGAACCGGAAGACGATCCGGAAGTCGTGATTATCGTTGCGATCATTCACGGAGCGCGAGACGTCTACCGCCTGTTTCCGGTCGATTAGACGTTCACCCGCACTTCGAATACCCGCACTCCCCGCAAGTCATGCAGCCTTCCATCATCCGCATCGCCCGCGCCCCGCAGGAGGGGCAGGCGGCCCCTTGGGGGGCTTCTCCGACGGCGACGACCTCCGCCTTCGGGTCGGATTTGAGGCCGAGCCCTTCGCCCTCGATGAAGCCAATCTCCACCATGTGGCGCTCGATCACCCCGCCGATGGCGGCGAGGATGGAGGGGACGTAGCGGCCGCCCATCCAGGCGCCGCCGCGCGGGTCGAAGACGGCCTTCAGTTCCTCCACCACGAAACTCACGTCGCCGCCCCGGCGGAAGACGGCGGAGACCATCCGCGTCAAAGCGACGGTCCAGGCGTAATGCTCCATGTTCTTGGAGTTGATGAAGACCTCGAAGGGTCGCCGCCGACCGCCGATCACCACGTCGTTCAGCGTGATGTAGATGGCGTGGGCGCTTTCCGGCCATTTCAGCTTGTAGGTCGCACCCTCCAGCTGCTCGGGCCGGTCGAGCGGTTTGGACATGTAGATGACGTCGCCGCCGGTGGTCGGCGCTTCGTCTTCGGGGGCGGTCTCCACCTTCTCCTCCACCGACAGAACGCTGCCGGTGACGTCGTTCGGGCGGTAGGTGGTGCAGCCCTTGCAGCCCGTCTCATAGGCGAGGGCGTAGACGGTCTTGAACTCTTCGAAGCTGATGTCGGCCGGGCAGTTGATCGTCTTGGAGATCGAACTGTCGACATAGGGCTGGCAGGCCGCCTGCATCCGCACGTGATCGGCGGGGGCGAGGGTCTGGGCGTTGACGAAATAGTCGGGCAGCTCCGCGTCGCCGTGTTTTTCACGCCAGAGGGAGACGGCGTAATCGACGACCTCTTCCTCCGTCCGCGACCCGTCCGGTTGCAGCACCTTGCGGGTGTAGGCGTAGGCGAAGACTGGCTCGACGCCTGAGGATACGTTCCCGGCGAAGAGCGAGATCGTCCCCGTCGGCGCGATGGAGGTGAGGAGGGCGTTGCGGACGCCGTGTTCGGCGATCGCCTCCCGGATATCCTCGTCGAGCCCCGCGATGGTTTCGGTGGCGAGATAGGCGTCGCGATCGAAGAGGGGGAAGGGGCCTTTCTCTTTCGCCAGCTCAACCGACGCCATGTAGGCGGCGCGCTGCACCCGTTTCAGCCAGGTGGAGGTTTGCGCCGCCGCTTCCTCCGTCCCATAGCGCAGCCCGACCATCAGGAGCGCATCGGCGAGGCCGGTGACGCCGAGGCCAATGCGGCGCTTGGCGCGGGCCTCCGCCGCCTGCGCCTCCAGCGGGAAGCGGGAGGCGTCGACGACGTTGTCCATCATGCGCACGGCGGTGGCCACGAGCCCGTCGAGCGCCGCTTCGTCCAGCGCGGCGCCGTCTTCGAAGGGCGCCTCCACCAGCTTGGCGAGGTTGATCGAGCCGAGGAGGCAGGCGCCGTAGGGCGGCAGGGGCTGCTCGCCGCAGGGATTGGTGGCGGCGATGGTCTCCACGTAGTTCAAAGGGTTCAGGCGGTTGATCCGGTCGATGAAGATCACGCCGGGTTCGGCGACGTCGTAAGTCGCCTGCATCATGCGGTTCCAGAGGTCCTTCGCGCGGACCGTCTTGAAGACCTCGCCGTTGAAGGAGAGCGGCCAGTCGGCGTCGTCCTTCACCGCCGCCATGAAATCATCAGTCACCAGGACGGAGAGGTTGAACATGCGCAGGCGCGCGGGGTCGCGCTTCACCTCCACGAAATCCTCGATGTCCGGGTGGTCGCAGCGCATAGTCGCCATCATCGCCCCGCGCCGCGAGCCCGCGGACATGATGGTGCGGCACATGGCGTCCCAGACGTCCATGAAGGAGAGCGGGCCGGAGGCGTCCGACCCCACGCCCTTCACCGCCGCGCCCTTGGGGCGGATGGTGGAGAAATCGTAACCGATGCCGCCGCCCTGCTGCATGGTCAGGGCGGCCTCCTTCAGCATCTCGAAGATCCCCTCCATCGTGTCGGGGACCGTTCCCATCACGAAACAGTTGAAGAGGGTGACGTCCCGCGCCGTGCCCGCGCCCGCGATGATGCGCCCGGCGGGGAGATATTTGAAATCGGCGAGGGCTTCGTAGAAGCGCGGCTCCCACGCTGCAGGGGCTGCCTCGACTTTGGCGAGGTCTTTGGCGATGCGGGCCCACGTGTCTTCGACCGAGCCGTCCACCGGCGTTCCGTCCGGCTGTTTCAGCCGGTACTTCATATCCCAGATCTGTTCGGCGATGGGGGCGGCGAGGGCGGTCATGCGGGTCTCTCCAGCGGGCGTGTGGGGCTGAACATAGTAGGAACGTCTGTGGATAACTCAAGATGTGGTGGCGAAGCCGCCCCTCCTGAGCCAGATAGAAGATTAATGGCGAATCTCTATCTACTCAAACTCTGCGTCGGCGCGGACGGGCCGGAAGACCTGAAAGCCTGGCAGGACACGCGCCCGGATCGCTGGGGCGGCGTCTGCCATGTCACGCGCATGTGGCCGCGGCGGGAGGCGGAGCTGCTTGCGGGCGGTTCGCTTTATTGGGTGATGAAGGGCTCCATCGCTTGCCGGCAGAAGATTATCTCTCTTGAGGAGGTGATCGGCGACGACGGCATCCGCCGCTGCGCCATCGTCATGGAGCGCCCGATCATCCGCACCGCCCCCAGCCCTCGCCGCGCCTTTCAGGGCTGGCGGTATCTGGCGGCGGAGGACGCGCCCCGCGACGTCGGGGTGTTCGGGGAGGAGGGCGACGATCTGCCCGAAGAGATGCGCAGGGCGCTGGCGGAGATTGGAGTGGTCTAGCCGTCTGCGCGGCGCGCGAGGACGATGCGGATGAAGGCGGGGATCGCGGCCACGGTGGCCGCGTACATCGCGAGTATCAGAGACATGAGAAGCGCGTGAATCGGCCCAGGCGGCAATGCGCGATCTGCGCCGTCGGGCGTTGCGAGCATGCTCGGACCGACCCACGGCCAAAGAAGGATTCCAACGACGATCACGCCAAAGAAGAGCCATTTCCACCAGCGGTCGGGCATCTGCCTCCACACCGTCGCCGCGCGCGCCGGGCGTCGGGCGACAGTCAATGAGTGGACGGAACCGAGGCACCCGGCGAAAGTCGCGTAGGCTAGCGCAGCGAAGTACCAGTAGAGGTAGGGGTCGGGCGCATAGCTGAAGTGATGCGCGGCGATGACGTCGAAGTCGTTTGCGAGCTTCGGGACCGTTTCCAAAACGGTTTGGCGGGCCAGAACCGGCGACAAGAGATCAGCGAATACCCCTCCTGACGCAATATCCAGCAACAGGAGGCTGGACGGACCGCCGAAGAGGCAAGCGATGTAGAGGATATCGCCCTTGGTCGTTTGGTCCTTCATCTATCAACCGGAAAGACGCTGAACAGCCCAAAGTCGCTGTTCCCGAAGACGCCCTGAAACAGGAGGACGACGAAGACCACGCCGACCATCGTGAGCGGAAGGGTGAGCTTATAGAGCTTCGTCAGGGAGACCTTGCGGCGAACGGCCCAGAACGCAACCCAAATCACGAGCGATGCGAGGATCGGGAAGATGAGGCCGTAGAGGGTGATCGCGTAGATCAGGCCGATGACGAAGACGCCCCAGGCGAGGACGTTGTAGAGGGCTCGGATCGTGGGGCGGTCGAACTCTGTTCCCTGCGGGGGCCAGTCGCGCCACGCGATGGTCAGGTGGACGGCCGCGAGGGGGAAGAAGAGAGCGGCGAAGGCGATCAAATGACCCATCGCCACCGCGCCCTCAGCCCATCTTGTAGGAGATCTCTCCGACGCCCTCGACGGTCATCTTCAGCTTGCCGGGATGGTCCATCGGATAGAGCGGCATGTGGGCGCCGCAGAGGAGGATCTCGCCCGCGCGCGGAGTGATCCCGTGGGCGTTGAAGTGGTTGGCGAGGAAGGCGACCGAATCCAGCGGATGCATCGGGGCGGCTCCCTTGGCGTTGAGGATCTCTTCGCCATCATGTTCCACGACCGTAGTCAGCGCCGATGGGTCGAGGTCGCGCGGCTTGATCCCTACGCCGGGGTCGTAGCAGAGCCCGGCATTGAAAATGTTGTTGGCGATGATGGAGGCGGCGTGCTCCGCCGGGCCGTCGCGGCGGTCCAGGAGCTCGAACGCGACCGTGAAATGGGAGACGGCGTCCGCCGCGCTTTCGCGGTCCCAGCCGCCCGCGCGGGGAGCGAGGTCGACGGCGAGGATGGCGGCGAATTCGGGCTCCATCATGAAGTTCTTGTAATCGGAGAGTTTCAGGTTGGCGTCGCCGATGCAGATGTCGTCCTTGAAGACGAAAGCCGCGCCCGGCGCCTCCATCCCGAATTTCTCCATCAGGGCGGGGGTGTTCCAGGCGATCTTTCGCCCGCCGACGCCGCCTTTCCCCTCCGCCGCGAGCGGGGCCATTTCGAGCTGGACGGCGTAGCCCGCATCCGGCGCAGCCGCGCTGTCCTCGAGCGGCAGGAAAGGGCCGCCTTCGATGATGTTTTCGGCGATCCTTTCGGCGACGGTCGCGGCTTTGGCCATGTTTCGCTCCCCAGCGTTTTCAGGCCGAAGCCGATAGCATGGGCGATTGGGCGAGGGAAGCGCCCGCTAGTTCGCGCGGGAGATGCGATAGAGACCGCCGTCGCGCTGGTCCGTCGCGAACCAGATCGACCCGTCCGGCGCTTGCCGCACGTCGCGGACGCGGCCGAATTCGTCGGCGAAGAGCCGCTCCTCGCCGACGATCTCGCCGCCTTCGACGTCGAGGCGGGAGATCAGACGATATTTCAGCGCGCCGACCAACAGATCGCCCCGCCATTCGGGGAACATCTCGCCATCATACCAGGCGAGGCCGGAGGGCGCGATCGAGGGGTCCCAATAGTGGCGCGGCTGCGCCATGCCTTCAGCCTCCCGCCCGACGCCGATCTTCGCGCCGGAATAGTGCGTTCCGTAGCTGATCGTCGGCCAGCCGTAGTTCACGCCGACCTCCGGGCGGTTGATCTCATCTCCGCCGGCCGCGCCATGCTCCACAGTCCAGAGCGTCCCATCCGGCGCCAGCGTCGCGCCCTGCTGGTTGCGATGGCCGTAGGAGTAAATCTCAGGCAGCCAGCCGCGTCCGTTCCCGATAAACGGGTTTTCTGGATGCGGGGAACCGTCCCGCATGATGCGGAGGAGCGAGCCTTGATGCGCGGCGAGGTCCTGAGCCTTCTGGCGCTCCCCCCGGTCGCCGATGGTCACGAAGAGCGATCCGTCCTCCGCCACGACGATGCGGGAGCCGAAATGGCGGCCGGAGGCTTGGGAGGGGATCTGGCGGAAGATGTCCTCAACGTTCTCCAGCGCCGAACCGTCGTCGGAGAGACGCGCGCGGGCGACGGCGGTTTGGCTTGAGCGAAACCCGTCGGGCCGGGAATAGGAGAGATAGACCTCCCGCGTCTCGGCGAAATCGCGGGCGAGGGCGACGTCGAGAAGGCCGCCTTGCCCGCTATCGGTCACCTCGGGAACGCCGGAGATGGGACCGGAGAGCGCGCCGTCCCGCCATAGGCGCAGGTCGCCCGCCTTCTCCGTGATCAGGACGCCGCCGTCCGGGAGGAAGGCGAAGCCCCAGGGCTCCGTCACGCCGTCGACCATGCGGTCCACCCTTACGGGTCCCGCGCTCGTGTCGAATGTCTGGGCGAGGGCGGGCGCGGCGGCCAAGGCGGCGGCGAGCGAAAGCGCTGCGAGCGGGCGGCGAAGGGGCATTGCGGGCTCCTGTGTCTGTCATGGAGGAGATGGCGTGGGATGACGCGATCGGCAAGGCGGCGCGGGGATCGGCCGCGCGCGCATGGCGGGCTTGCATCCGGCGCGCGATGCATCACCTGCGGAAGATGATCGCACGCGAAGACCGGCTCATCGCCGCCGAACGAAGCGGCCTGCGTCTCGCCATCGGGGCGCGGACGGCGCTCCTGTCCGTCGCCTTCGTCTGGTTCCTCAGCTGGACGTGGAACACGGAGGTCGGGCCGAGCGTTTACGGCGTCGCCATACTGTCCTTTCTGATCGCGATCGGGGCGCTGCAGTTGATCCTGATCGGCAGCGGGTTCGACAGGCCGTGGCTGAAGTATCTGATTTACGGCGCCGATACAGCGGCGATCTGCGCGGGGTTCGCGCTAATCCCGCTGAGTAGCGTCGGCGACGTGCCGCAGCATCTGGTGTTTCGCGTCTACGGGGTTCACTTCCTGCTCGCGCCCATCGCGCTGGCGACGCTCAGCCTCTCATGGGGGTTGGTTTTGGCGACCGGCCTTGTGGGCGTCGCGGGCTGGTGGGCGGCCTTCATCGCGACGACCCGGTCGGTGGCGGCGCCGGTGTCCTGGACGCAGTTGCAAGGGTCGACCGACCCGAACGCCTACCAGAACCTGATCCTCGACCCGAACTTCATCGGCGCGGGCAACCGGATCGATGAGACGGCGATCGTGCTCGTGATCACCGGGGCGCTCGCACTGGCCGTCTATCGCGCGCGGCGCGTCTTTCTCAGCCAGATCGCGGCGGAGGAGGCGCGGGAGGCCGCCGCCGCGACGCTCGGACGTTACGTGCCGCAGGGCGTCGCGGACGACCTGATTGCGGACGGGACGACGCTCAAGCCGCAGATGCGCGAGGGGGTGGCGCTGGTGATGGACATCAGAGACTTCAGCGCCTTCGCCGCGGAACGCGAACCAGAGGCGGTGATCCGCGCGCTCAATGATTTTCTGGCGGCGTCGGAGACGGTCGTGCGGGAGGAGGGAGGCGCCGTGATCTCCTTCACCGGCGACGGTCTCCTCGCCGCGTTCAACGCGCTGCAACCGCTGAACGCGCCGGAGCGCGCCGCCATCGCCGCCGCGCGCCGACTGATGGGGGTCGCGGCGAAAGCCGGGTTCGAGATCAGGGTCGGCGCGGCGGCGGGATCGCTGGCGACGGGAAGCGTCGGGTCCGCGGACAGGCGCGCGTTCACGGTTTACGGCGATACTGTGAACCGCGCGGCGCGGCTGGAGGAGCTGGCCAAGACGAAGGGCGAGCGCATTTTGGTCGACGGCCGGATCGCCGGAGCGGCGGAGGGCGCGAGACCGCTCGGTCCGGTCGCCCTGCGCGGGACGAAGGGCGAGACGGAGGTTTACGCGCTCTCCTCATGACCCGCGTAAGCGAGCGCGAATTCATAGGCGAAATAGGTGAGGATGCCGTCGCACCCGGCGCGTTTGAACGCGGTCAGCGCCTCCGGCACGATCCGCTCGCGGTCCAGCCAGCCGTTGTCGCAGGCGCCCGCGATCATCGAGTATTCGCCGCTGACCTGATAGGCGAAGGTCGGAACCTTGAACTCGTCCTTCACCCGTCGACAGATGTCCAGGTAAGCCATGCCCGGCTTCACCATCACCATGTCGGCGCCCTCGGCGAGGTCCATCGCCACCTCTTTCAGCGCTTCGTCCGAATTGCCGAAATCCATCTGATACGTCTTCTTGTCGCCCTTCAGCTGCCCCGCCGCGCCAACCGCGTCGCGGAACGGTCCATAGAATGCGGAGGCGTATTTGGCGGCGTAGGACATGATCATGACGTTCTGGAAATCGTTCTGCTCCAGCGCCTGCCGGATGTAGCCGACGCGACCGTCCATCATGTCGGAGGGGCCGAGGATGTCGGCGCCCGCTTCGGCTTGCGCGAGGGACTGCTTCTCCAGCGCCATCAGCGTCTCGTCGTTCACGATCTCATCGCCCCGGACGATGCCGTCATGGCCGGTGGCGGAATAGGGGTCGAGCGCGACGTCGAGCATCACGCCGATCTCCGGCACCGCCGCCTTGATCGCGCGGGTCGCGGTGTTGACGAGGTTGTCGGGGTTCCACGCCTCCGCGCAGTCCTCGGAGATCTTCTCATGCGGCGTGTAGGGAAAGAGCGCGATACAGGGGATGCCGAGATCCGCCGCCCGCTCCGCCGCTTCCACCGCCTTGTCGACGGAGCGGCGGAATACGCCGGGCATGGAGGGGATCGGCTCCTCTATCTCCATGCCTTCGCGCACGAAGAGCGGCCAGATCAGGTCGGCGGGCATGACGATCGTTTCGCGCACCATATCGCGGGACCAGGGCGCCTGGCGGAGGCGGCGCGGGCGGGTCATGGGGAAGGGCGCGAATGTCGTCATGTCGATACTCCTTTGAAACTCTCTCCTCGCATGGTTATCTTCAACGGGCAACGCGCTCCCTCTCATGGGTGCGGCGCGGGGCGCGTATGTGGGGCGAAGTGAGCGGGTTCAGACGTGTTTCAGGATACCTTTCTCAGTCTTTGGTATTGGGTTTTCGTCATCCTCTTCTGGGGGGTGATCGGCAATTACACCTTCGGCATCCCGAATGAGCTGCTGACCCGCGCCAAGCGCAGCGCCGAGGAGAGCGAGATCTTCGACCGCTACGCCCGGCGCAATCTGGCGATGTTCGGGCGCGGGATCGCAAAGCGCGGGCATATCGTGACGGCCTTCAGCGCCTTCATCCTCACCTTCGTCGGCGCGCTCGCGGTGTTCGGGCGCTATGAAAGCGCGCTCGGCCTCTTGGTCATCCTCGCGCCGATGGCGCTGCGCTGGTACTGGGGCGGGCGCATGATCCGGAAGCTGAACGCCGAACAGCCGCCCGCGGACGAGCTGCACCGCATCTTCATGAAGGAGCGGCGCCTCACCGGGATCGCCGCCGGCGTTTCGGTGGTTTTGGCCATGTGGGCGGCCTCCTCGACTCACGGCCCCGGCTGGACGGAGGCGCTCTTCCGCGGGTTCTGAGCCTGGGGCCTAGGGCGGAGCGATCTTTTCACTCGTGGAGGTGACGTTCGTCCGGGTTTCCAAGGTAGAGGCGACGACGGTTCCGTTGCGGTTTTGCGGACAAAGCGGACATGAGCACCTGCAGCGAAGTCTCAGCGGAGTCTTTCAAT
>JBCAXH010000004.1:0-213127 GCA_038534155.1 Pseudomonadota bacterium | reverse complement strand
GTGACGCCGGTATGGGCCGGAATGTGATAGCCGGGCGCTAGGATCGAGAACCAGGCGGTCTGCACCTCCGGCACGCGGGACAGGATCTCCGCCGTCACCGGGGCCTGCTTGCAATTCTTCTCCAGCTGCTGACCGAAACCGTAGAGGATGAAGGTTTTCCACTGCTGCGCCTTGGCGATGCGGTGCTGGTCGGGGGAGACCTGCTCGAACCCCGGGATCGCGTCGCGGTGCTTCAGGACCTCGCGCACTTCGTCGCGCATCTCCTCCCACCGGTTCTCGAACTCCGTCAGGAACGGAAAGTGCTCGCTCGGGATGACGGGCGTGTCGGGCACGATGGAGGCGCGCGACTGCGTGCGCGCAGCCCAGCGCAGGATCTTCTTGCCGCGCGTTTTCACGAACTTCCGCAGCGGGCGGTCGAGCGTTTTCGGGCGGGCGGGTTTTTGAACCTCTTCGGCGGTCGCCATGGCGGACACTCCGGTTAACTCGCGCGCGATTTAAGCAATCGGCGCGCGAAAGTCGAGATTTTCACAAGGACAGGAATGTCGCGGTCTCGGCGGCGGAGAGGCGGAGCAGCCCGTCGGCGCCGGGCTCGAACCGCTCCCCGTCCATCACGAACCCCGTTGAAAGCCGGAGCGACGCCGTCTCGCAGGCCCCGACGCGGTAGTGGCCGCGCATCCACTTGCGCGGCTTGCCGGCGGCGAGGAACCCCGCCGCCAGAACGAGACGCGGCGGGTTCGCGGCGATGTCGATCATGCGGATCGGGCCAGCCTCCGCGGTCGCGAACGGGTTCAGGCCGAGGATCAGCGGCTTTGTAAAGGTGGTGAACGCGGCGGCGAGCCGCGCCTCCTCGACCATCTCGCCGCCGTCGCGGGCGAGGCCCATGGCCGTCGGCGCGCGCAGCTCGGCGCTGCGCAGAACCTTCATCACCGTCTCCATCACCTGCCGGGCATGGCGCGCGCCGATCTCCTCCTGCGCGAAGCGCGTCGCGGTTTCATAGGCCCCGGCGCCGAGGATGAAGCCGCGCAAGGCCTGCTCGCCCGCCCGCTCCACCTTCATTACGGGGAGGCGCGTCGCGCGCTCGCCGCCGCCGGGCTCGGCCAGCGCGGCGACGCGGCCGGGCGGCACGCCGCCAGCATGGCGCGCGATGAGGTTGGTGTTGCCGTTCGGCGCGATGGCGTAACGAATGGGCGCGCCGCCCCAGATTTCAGGCGCGCGGCTGATCACTTCTCGCACGGTGCCGTCGCCGCCGTCGATCACCAGCGTCTCGACGCCTTCGGCCCGCATCTCCGCCAGGCATTCGTCCAGTTGCGAGAAGCTTTCCGGCGCGCGCAGGATCACGGCCGGCGCGGCCTCCACCCGCCGGTCGCCGCCGGTTGCGGCGCGGTTGACGATATGTCCGATCAGGCCCGCCATTGACGCGCCTGACCTATCGGCTGCATTCGGGTCCGGCAAGCGAGGCGCAATGACGGATGATTTCACTTTCGCGCATCTGACCGACGCGCACCTGCCGAGCCATGGCGGGTTCGCGGCGGGCGAGTTGACGGGCAAGCGCGCGCTGAGCGCGCTCAACTGGGCGCTGCACAGGCGTGAGCGCCATGACCGCGGCGTCGCCGATGCGCTCAGCGCGGACGTGCTCCGCTTCGCGCCGGATCATGTGGCGATGACGGGCGATGTGGTGAATTTCGGGCTGGAGCGGGAGTGCCGCGCGGGCGCCGAATGGCTCGCCGGGTTCGGCGGGGCGGAGCGGCTCAGCTACGTACCCGGCAATCACGAGAGCCTGCATCGGGATTGCGAGCGCCATTGGCGCGCCGCCTTCGCGCCCTTCGCGCCGGGCGGCGACTGGCCCTTCGCGCGGCGGTTCGGCGACGTCGCCTTCATCGGGGTCTCGACCTCCATCCCGACCCCGCCGGGATACGCCCAGGGCGAGGTCGGCGCGGCGCAGCGGGAAGCGATGAAGGCGCTGCTCTCCGAGCGACGGGGCGCCTTCCGCGTCCTCCTCATCCATCATCCGCCGACGAACATGACCAAGCCGAGCAAGTCGCTCCGCGACCGCCGCGCCGTTTCCGCCGCCATCGCGGAGGCCGGCGCCGATCTCATCCTCCACGGCCATGACCACCGCAACGAGATGAGCTGGATCGACCGGGCCGACGGCTGCCGCATCCCCGTTCTGGGCGCGCCCTCGGCATCGACGCCCTTCGGGCATGGCGAGGCGGCGGAATGGCGGCTCATCTCCGTCGCGCGGGAGGCGGGCGACTGGCGCATCTCCGTCAGGCGGCGAGCGATCGGGCCGGACGGGGCCTTCGCGGATGTCGGCCGCTTCGCGTTCCGCGTCCCGGTTCAGGCCGATTTCAGCGCCTGAGCGCGACGGAGCGGCAATTCGAACCAGAAGAGCGCGCCCTCGCCCTCCTTGCTCTCCACGCCGATGCGCCCGTCCATCGCGTGCACCAGCTGCTGGGAGATGTTGAGGCCGATCCCCACCCCGCCATGGCGGCGGCTCTCGGTCTCCTCCACCTGATGGAAGCGGCTGAAGATCGCCTGCAGCTTGTCATGGGGCACGCCCGGCCCGTCGTCGCGCACGTCGAAGCGCAGGTGGTCTCCGGCGAGCGTCACGGTGATGTCAACATGGCCTTCGCCGGTGAACTTCACCGCATTGTTGACGAGGTTCGAGAGGACCTGGCGGATGCGCTTTCCGTCGCCGCGCCACAACCCCTTCGCCGCCGCATCGAAGTTGAGCGAGAGGCGCGCGCGCTGCGCCGTCTCCATCGAAGAGATCGCCTCGATCAGGGTCGCGGCCATGTTCTCGATGTCAACATCCTCGATCTGCAACCGCATCTCGCCGGCTTCGATCATCGAAATGTCGAGCAGATCGTCCATCAGCCCGGTCAGCGACTTCGCCGACGCCAGCAAGACGCCGAGATACTGGCGCTGCGTCTCGTCGAGATCGGTCATGCCGAGCAATTCGCCCATGCCGATCACGCCGTTCATCGGGGTGCGCAACTCATGGCTGAGCGTGCCGAGGAAGGCGTTCTTCACCCGGCTGGCGGCTTCGGCGGCGACTCGGGCCTTGTCGAGCGTCTCCCGCGTGCGCTCCAGCTCGCGGTTCCGGCGCTTCGCCGCCTCCGCCTCCCGGATCAGCTTCAGCTTGGAGGAGACGATCGCGGCGATCGTGGTGAGGATGCTGAAGTGCTCGTCGTTGAAGAAGTTCGCCTTCGCCTCTTCGCTGTCGATCACGCCGACGACCATCTCGTCGATCACCATCGGCACGCAGATCTCGCTGAGCGCGGGTTCGAGGTCGGGGATGTAGGAAGGCTCCTGCGAAAGATCCTTGACGATGATCGGCTCGCCCGTCGCCGCGACCTTGCCAGTGACCCCCTCGCCGAGGCGAATGCGAAGGCTGTTCACGATGTCGTAGCCTTCGGGGTTTTTCGCCCCGAGCGCGGCGACCTGACGAAGGTAGGATCCGTGAACGTCCTTCAGGTAGATGACGCAGTCGTTGAAGCCCATCTTGCCGACGACCTGACGGGCGACGTGCCACATCAGATCGGTCTCGTCCTCGATGGCCATGATGTCGACGGCGAAGCGGTTGAAGATGCGGAACAATTCCTCCTTCGCCATGAGCGCGTCCTGCGCCTCGGCGAGCGCCATCTCCAAACGTTCGGTCTTTTGCGATCTGGCCATGACGGATGTTCGCTCAAATAACTTTCACGCACCATATTCCATCCCATCGCGATGCGGGAAAGCCCCAAACGCGCGCGACCCGTTCGCCGCGCCGGACGTTGCCGCGCCGGGGTTGGCGTCGTAGATCGTATCAGGGGACGGGCAAACGCGAAGAAAACGGGGCGCAGTCAGTGATCGCCAGTCGGCTCAAGACGATGGACGCTTATCTGCTGCGCCTGATGGCGACGCCGATGTTCGCGGCTTTGGCGGTGACGCTCGCGGCGCTCCTGCTGGAGCGGGTGCTGCGCCTTTTCGAGTTACTGACCGGTAAGGGCGCGCCGCTCGGCCTCGTCCTTTCGATGACGCTGAACCTCGTGCCCCATTACCTCGGCCTCGCGCTGCCCGCCGCGTTCGCCGTGGGGATCATCGTGGTGATGACCTCGCTTTCGACGGAGAACGAGGTCGACGCGATGGAGGGGGCGGGATGGTCGATCCGGCGGATCGGCGCCTGTTTCGTCCTGTGCGCCTGTCTTCTCTCGATCTTCTCCACGATCCTCTTCGGCTACATCCAGCCCTATTCGCGCTACGCTTTTCAGGTCGTCCGCTATGAGCTGGTGAACGCCGCCTGGGACGCGCGGGTGGAGGCCGGGGTCTTCGTCGACGCGGGCGACGGCCTCACGATCTCCGCCGAAGACGTCGATCCGACCGGCCGCTTTCTCCAGCGCGTTTTCGTGCGCCAGCTGGAGGAAGGCGGCGCCGAGCGCATCCTGACGGCGGAGCGGGGCGTGCTGATCCCCAACCCGGAGCGGAGCGCGCTGCGTCTGCGCATGATCAACGGCGTCGCCGTCTCCATCGGGCGGGAGGAAGGGGAGCTGTCCGCCACCTTCGACAGCGTGATGCTGGAGCGCGAGTTCGACCTCGACGAAAACCAGTTCCGCCCGCGCGGCGGCTCCGAGCGCGAGCTGACCTTCGGCGAGCTCTGGACCAAGATGACCGGCGCCGACGGGTTCGTCCCCGAACCTCGATGGGCGGCGGAGTTCTACGCGCGCCTCCTCCGATCGCTCGCCGTCATAGGGGTGCCGCTCATCGCGGTGCCGTTGGCGGTCGCCGGCAAGCGCTCGCCGCCGTGGCGGCGCGTCGTCGTCGCGCTCGCCATCCTCGTCGCCTTCCAGAACATCACCAAAGCGGTGCAGGGCGCCGCGGAGAATGGGGACGTGGACCCGCTCCTCGGGCTCGGCGGGCTCGGCCTCATCTATTTCGCACTCGGCTTATGGCTCTTCATCACCACGCCGAGCCAGGGCGGCAGATCCGCGGCGCGGGAGATGTTCGTCTGGTTCGACCGGCTGATCCTCCGCATCAAATCCCTCGCCCCCGCATGGGCGCGCGGTCGCACGGGCGAGCGATGAACATCCCCGCGCTCATTCCGGGCACCATCGCCGTCCACCTCTCGAAGGCGGTCTTCTATCGCGTGCTCGCGGTCGTCCTGATGCTGGGCGGGCTCGCCGCCGCGCTGGATCTCGCCGAGAACGCCTCCGACCTTCTGCAGCGGGACGACGGCGGGCTGATGCGCTATCTCGGGCTGCGCCTGCCGCTGATCCTCTCCGCCGTGGCGCCGGTGGCGCTGATCATCGGGCCGGTGCTGACCTTCCTCACCCTCTCGGGGCGGAGCGAGTTCACCATCATGCGCGCGTCCGGCGCGACCACCTACGGCCTCCTCGCCGCGCTGACGCCGTTGGCGATCTGCCTCGGCCTCGGGCTCTACGCGCTGAACGACAGGGTCGCGCCGACGATGGAGGGGCGGCTGCTAACGTGGCTCGACGACGGGCCGAAGGGCGGCGCCGGGGATTTTTGGGCGCGCACCACGACCAGCGTCGTGCGGGCGGAGGCGTCGAGCCCATCGGGCGAGCTGATCGTCGATCTTCAGATCTACGAGACGAACCGGGCGGGCCTCCTCCTCTCCCGCGTGGACGCCTCCGCCGCGCGGTTCGAGGACGGCGTGTGGACCTTCGACGAGGCGACCCGCCTGATCCCCGGCGAGGGCCGCTCCGTTCCCATCGACGGGGAGGAGTGGGCGACCCCCCTTCGCCCCGCCAACGTGCGCGCGCTGGCGACGCCTGGGCGCACCGTCGCGGGGAACGTCGCGGGGCGGATGCTGGCGGGCGACTGGGCGTCGAACCGCACCTCCGACTTTTATCAGGTGCGCGTCTACCGAGGCTTCGCCGCCGTGCTGACGCCCTTCGTCATGTTCCTGCTCGCCGCGCCCGCCGCCTTCGGAACGCGCCGGTCGGGCGGCATGGGGCTGCGCGGGGCGTTGGCGGTTGCGCTCGGCTTCGGTTTTCTGCTCTTTGACGGAATGCTGACCGCGCTGGGGGAGACCGGCAATCTGCCGCCCTTCCTCGCGGCGTTCGGCGCGACGGCGATATTCGCGGCGATCGGCGCCTATGCGCTCATCACGCTTGAAGAGTGAGAGACGCATGAGCGACATCGAGGTCCGCGAGGTATCCGGCAAGGCGGAGATGAAGACGTTCATCGCCCTGCCCGGCCGCATCATGAAACACGATCCCCACTGGATCGAGCCGCTGCATTTCGAACGCGCGCAGTTCTTCTCCGAAAAGGGCAACCCGTGGTTCACCCATGGCGAGGCCGCGTTCTTCATCGCCTGGCGCGGCGACCGGCCCGTGGGGCGGATCAGCGCGCAGCTCGACAGCCTGACGCCGGAGGTCGAGCGGCGGACCTGCGGGCTCTTCGGCGCCATCGCGGCGGAGGATGACCGGGACATCGTCTTCGCGCTGCTGAAGACCGCCGAAGACTGGCTGCGGGCGAAGGGCGCGGGGCATGTGCGCGGGCCCTACACGCTCAACAGCAACCATGAGACCGGGCTGCTGATCGACGGGTTCGACAGCCCTCCGTTCCTCCTGATGCCGCACGATCCACCATGGCTCGGCCCGATGATCGAGGCTTACGGGTTTGAGAAGGGGCGCGACGCTTTCGCCTACCGACTGGTGACACACAACGGGCTGCCCAAGAAGCTGGAGCGGTTCTTCAAGAACCTGCCCGACAGCGTCACCATCCGGGGCGTCGACCTGAAGCGGTGGGATGAAGAGATCAACGCCATCGTCGAGATCTTCAACGTCGCCTGGGCGGACAACTGGGGCTTCGTGCCCCTGACGCAGGCGGAAATCGATTCCATGGCGAAGGAGATGAAGCCGCTGATCGACCCCGGCCTTTGCCGCGTGGCGGAGTACGAGGGGGAGGTGATCGGGTTCATCGTCCTCCTGCCCAATGTGAACGAGGCGATCGCGGATTTTGGCGGCAAGCTCTTCCCGTTCAACGTCCTCAAGCTCCTCTGGCGGCTGAAGATGAACAAGATCAAGACCTCCCGCGTGCCGCTGATGGGGGTCATGCCGGGGCTCGACAAGGCGATCACCGCGGCGATCCCGCTCGCGCTGATCTATTCGCCGCGCGAGCGGTATCTGGAGCGCGGGCTGGAGGAGCTGGAGTTCAGCTGGATCCTCGAAGACAACCGCCCCGTGCGGCGTCTGATCGAGATGGTCGACGGCAAGATCGAGAAGACCTACCGCATTTACGAGCGGGCCCTGCCCGCCGCCTGACGATCAGCGGTTCCTGCGCGTCATCCGCCATTCGACGAAGGCGCGCGTCTTCTCCGCGACCGCGCTCCGCTCCTGATAGGTCATGATCGAAAGCGCTTCGACCACCGGCGCGTAAGCGGCTTTGCGGCGCTCGTTATGGGCGTCGGAATAGTCGTGGAGCATGATGGAGACGGCCTGCGGGTCGAAGTTCGTCGCGCCGATGATCTCGGCGATCTCGCGCCAGTCGTCGGTGCGGGCGCGGCGCAGCTCGCGGCGGAGCTTGGAGCGTTCGGCCATGATCGCGGCGACGCGCTCGCGCCGCTCCTCCGCCACCAGATCGGAAATCTCGCCGAAGGCGCCGCCGCTCGGCCGTTTCGGGCCGTCCTCGCGCATGCCGAGGCCGAAAACGGCGCCGACGATCAGGAAATTCACGACAAGCGAGCCGATCAGGAGGTTGCGCGCGCCGCGGATTGAGAGGCCTAGGATCTTGACGGGGGACGTGGTCATCAGAACGGCTCCAGATCGGTCATGGCCAACTCGAAGCTCTCGCCGGCGCCTGCGCCGGTATCGCCGGTGATCATTTCAAGCGACGCCATCGACGTCGCCGCCTCCGCGATCGGGGCGGGCGACATGTAACCGACGAAGACGCCGACGAGCGCGCTCGCGGCGCAGGCGCCGGCGGCGCGCCAGATCGGCGCCAACCCGTCGAGCCGCTCGAACAGCCGCCAGCCGCGTCTCGAAGACGGCGCGGCCGCGGCTTCCAGCGTCCGCACCGCCGCAATGCGCGCCGCATCCGCCAGCACGCGGGCCATCAGATCGTCCGGCGCAGCGCCCGTAGTTCCAAGCGGCTCCGCGCGCGCAAGGGCGAGGTCGGCCTCCATAGCCATCAGCTCAGCCCGGAGCGAGCGCGCCTCCGGCGACGCGGCGAGCAGCCCATCGGCGGCGGCGCGGTCCTCCTCGGGCCACATGGCGGTGTCGGCGCCCCATTTCGCCGCCGCGGTTTCGAACATTTCGATGGTCATCTCGCTCACGTCACTCATCTCGCGACCCTTCCGTTCGCCCATTCGTTCGGCCATCCGCTCGCATCCCCGCCAGGTCCTTCGCCAGCGCCCGCCGCCCCCGCGCGAGGAGGCTCTCCACCGCCTCCACGCTGATATCCAGTCTCTCCGCGATCTCGGGATTGCCGAGATCTTCGAAATGCCGAAGCGTCACGGCGATCCGCTGACGCTCCGGCAGGCGCCGGATCGCCGCCGTCACCGCCGCCGCACGGTCCTGCGCGATGAGCATCTGCGTCGCGCTCGGCGCCGGGTCCGGCGGCTCGGCGACATCCTCCAGCGGCGGGCCGTTGCGCTTTTTGCGCCGCAGCCGGTCGATGCAGAGGTTCGACGTGATCCGGTGCAGCCATGTCGAAACCTTCGCCTCCCCCGCGCGCCAGTCCGGCGCGATTTTCCAGAGGCGGAGCATCGCCTCCTGCGCCACGTCCTCCGCCTCCGCGTTGTCGCGAAGCATCTTCATGGCGAGCCCCAGAACGCGCGGCGTGTGGCGCGACGCGAGCGCGCGCGCGGCCCCCTGATCGCCCGCTGCGAAACGGGCGATCAGAACCTCGTCGCACTCCGCGCTCATCCCGTCGAAGGACATTGCGCCATCAAGAACCCCTCTCGCCGCGATGCGGCGGGCCTGCGGTCGCTTTTCTTACGCGCCGCCCGCCCCGTCTTTACTCTGCGGCCCGGCCTTTGCGGGCGAGCTCGTCCCGCGTCAGCAACCCGTCGCCGTCAGCGTCGAGCCGCTCGAACATGCGCGCGCGGCGCCGGGGCTTCGCGCGATCATCGTATTCCGCCTGTTCGACCACGCCGTTTCCATCGCCGTCAAGCCGCGCGAAGACCCGCTTTGCGCGCGACTCGCTCCGCTTGACGAAGGCGGCGGTCAGCTCCGCCTCGCTGACGACGCCGTCGCCGTCCTGATCCGCCCGAAGGAATCGCCCCGCTTCGATCTCGGCGCGGCTCAGCGCGCCGTCTTCGTTGGCGTCGAAGGCTTCGAACATCCGCTCGACCCGCTCCGCCCGATCGGGTTTTCCTCCGTCTTTGGCGACCCCTTCGGCGACGGCCAGAGCCGCACCGCCCAGTATGGTTGTCGTCGCCAGAATGCTCGCGGTGATGAAGCGCGCTTTTCTCATTTTCGAGGTCCTTCTCCGTGGGTGACGGGACTTTCAACGAAGCCGCAAGGAGCTTCCGTCGCGACATGGCGCCGCGAGACAACCGGTGACGCTGCATTCCCGCGCGAGGCGCGCTATCGAGGCGACATGTTGGACGATGGCAATTCATATATCGCCGAGCCGAGATCGGTTCGCGATGCGGTCTGGAAGGGCTGGCGGCGCAAATGCCCCTGCTGCGGGTCGGGGTCGGTGTTCGACGGCTACCTCACCGTGCGAGACAGCTGCGACTTCTGCGGCGAAGCCTTTCATCATCACCGGGCCGACGACGCCCCCGCCTGGCTGACGATGATTATCGTCGGGCACCTGCTCGCGCCTTTGATGCTTATGGCGAACGAAATGATCGACGCGCCGCCCTGGGCGCACGCCGTCGCCTGGCCGCTGGTCGCGATGACGCTGGTTGTCGTTCTCCTGCCCCGTATCAAGGGGCTCGTCATCGCCTTTCAGTGGGCCCATCGCATGCACGGGTTCGACGCGCCGCGCTAATTGCGGCCGCGCGCTGCGCGGCGAGTGGTCATTCTATCAGGTTCAACCAGCACCGCCGCTCCGCGCAATCGCTTGCGCATGTCGATGGGAGGCGTTTCGCGCCTTCGTTTGCTAGTTTGCTAGCAAACTAGCAACATGCTGATGCCAAAGGAAATAATACGATCAAACTCAGTTTGGGCGGAGCACTGAACCGGTCGCGAGCCTACCTGCTGCAGGCGCGGGTCTCACCCGGCTTTCGAACCGACGGCTTCGTCGCCGTCTAAAGCGATCGCACTGACGGTCTCCGGCGGGCCGTCTCACGGTTCACCGGGGCGAAGCCCATCTTCTGATAAAGCGGCAACGCATTGGGGTGATCGAGCGTGCAGGTGTTCACCGTCATCTTCTCCACCCCCGGCTCCGCCCAGCCCGTCAGGATCGCCGTTTTCAGGAGCCAGCCGCCGAGACCCCGTCCAACAGCCTCCGGCGCCAGTCCGAAATACGCCAGGTCGCAAACGCCCGGCGTCCGATGGTCGAGCATGAAGAACCCCGCCGACCAGCCCGTCAGCATCAGCGTGTGGATCGACACCGCCGGATGGGAGACGAAGTCCACGACCTCCTCCTCGCTCTTGGCGAGCCAGTCGGTCCACTCATAATCGCGCCCAACGGACTGATAGAGATGAAGGAACCAGCGCGGCGGCGGGTCCTCCGCCCGGATCAGGGCGAGGCCTTTGACCTCGGGCGCCGACGGTTGCGGCCAAGTGGGCCGCGCCGTCATCTCCAGATAGGTGATCGTGTAGTCGAGCCACTCGCCGTCGGACATGGCCCTTCGCTCAGCCAGTCTCGACCGCGAGATCGGGGTAGGAACCCCACTCCGTCCATGACCCGTCATAGAGCGCGTTGCGCCGATGCCCCATGCGGGCGAGCGCGAGGCTCAGGATCGCCGCGGTCACGCCGGAGCCGCAGCTGGTGATGACCGGCTTCTCCAGATCGACGCCCGCGCCTTCGAAGATCGCGCGCAGCTCCTTCACCGGCTTCATCGTTCCGTCGCCGTTGAAGAGCGTCGCGTAGTGGACGTTCTTCGCGCCGGGGATGTGACCGGCCCGAAGCCCCTCGCGCGGTTCTTTCTCTTCGCCCCGGAACCGGCCGGGCGAGCGGGCGTCCACGACCTGCTCATCGCCGAGCTTCAGCGAAGCCGCGATCTGCGTCACGTCGCGCACGAGGGAGGCGTCCTTGCGGGCGGTGAAGTGACGCTCGCGCGGCGCGGGCGGCATGTCTTCGACCTCCCGCCCCTCGGCGATCCATTTCTTGAGACCGCCATCCAGCACCGCCACATCGTCATGGCCGAAGACGCGGAACATCCACCAGACCCGCGCGGCGGAGAAGAGCCCGTCCTGATCGTAAACCACGACCCGGTGCCCGTCGCCGATGCCCATGCCGCGCACCCGGCTCACGAATTTCTCCACCGGCGGAAGCATATGCGGCAGGGCGGAGGACGTGTCCGCGATCTCGTCGATGTCGAAGAAGCGGGCGTCCGGAATATGCGCGGCCGCGTAGTCCGTCTTCGGATCGCCGCCTGTCCCCGGCAGCCGCCAGGTCGCGTCCAGCACCTTGACGTCGGGGGCTTTCAGATGATCCGCCAGCCATTCGGTGCTGACGAGCAGTTTCGGGTCGCTATCCGGCATATGCGCGCTCCTCTTCTCCGGCCGATGTAACGACCGCGGGGCGACCGTTCAATCTTCGCGGTGGACGGGCGGCAGGTCGCGGGCCCCCGGCTCGGCGCGAATGCGCTCCACCGCGCTCTGGCGCCTGGCGAGCCACCAGCCATAGGCGTCAGGCCAGTCGTCGAAGGCGTCGACGCCCAACGCCAGCGCGGCGTGACGAGGCCAGTAGGGGTTGTAGAGCGCCTCCCGCCCGATCGCGATCAGGTCCGCGCGGTCCTCCGCCAGCACCTGCTCCGCCATCTCGCCGTCGATGATCAGGCCGACCGCCTGCGTCGGGATCTCCGCCTCCGCCCGGATCGTGGCGGCGTAGGGCGTCTGGAACCCCGCGCCCCGCGCCAGCGGGTTCGCAGTCGCCCCGCCGACGAAATTCCCGAGGGAGGAGCAGTCGACGATATCCACCCCGACCGCTTTCAGCGCCTTCGCCAGCGCGACGCTCTCATCCAGCGTCCAACCGCCGTCCACCCCGTCGACGGAGGAGATGCGGAAGAAGAGCGGCTTCTCTTCCGGCCACGCTTCGCGCACCGCACGAGAGACATCCACCGCGAGCTTCATCCGCCCGGCGAGGTCGCCGCCCCATTCGTCCGTCCGCTTGTTGGAAAGCGGCGAGAGGAAGCTCTGGATCAGGTAGCCATGCGCCCCGTGAACCTCCACGAAATCGCATCCGATAGCGTCCGCCCGCCGAGCAGCCGCGACGAAATTCTCGGTGAGATCGGCGATGTCCGCCGCCGTCATCTCCGTCGGCTTCAACCAGCCTTCCGCGAGCGGAACGGGCGACGGGCCGATCACCTCCCAAGGCCGGTCGCCCCGCGCGAGATCGTCCGCACCGAGCGGCCCGTTGCCGAACCAGGGCCTCTGCATCGACGCCTTGCGCCCGGCATGGGCGAGCTGAACGCCCGCCGCCGCCCCGTTGCGCCGGATGAAGTCGACCGTCGGGCGCAGCGCCTCGGCATGCGCATCCGACCAAAGGCCGAGATCGCCATGCGTGATGCGGCCGCGCGGCTCCACCGCGGCGGCTTCGGTCATCACCGCCGCGAATCCGCCAGTGGCGAACTTGGTCAAATGGGCGAGATGCCAGTCGTTCGCCATGCCGTCTTCGGCCGAATACTGGCACATCGGCGCGACCACGCAGCGGTTCTTCAGGGTGAGGCCGCGCAGGGCGAAGGGCGTGAAGAGTTTCGGTATCATGCGCCGCCTCCCGCGACCTGTTTGCCGCGCGCCTGAACGCGGCGGCGGTTCTCCTCGATCATCTCATGGGTGAAGGTCGCGATATGGTCGTCGAAAACCGCCGCCTCCATCGCCAGCGCTTCGGGGAGCGGGTGATCCAGCCCCTCTTCGATCAGCCGGTGGATCTTGCGCGATGATATCGGATCGGTCTCCGCGATCTCGCGCGCGATCGCATGGGCGCGCGGCATCAAATAATCCGCGCCCGTCACTTCATTGACGAGGCCCCAGGCGCAGGCGGTGGCCGCGTCGATATAGGCCCCGGTCAGGCTCATCTGCCGCGCGCGCGCCGGACCGATCAAACGGGGCAGGATCTGCGTCATGCCCCAGGACGGCGTGATCCCGACGCGCGAATGGGTGTCCGCGAATTTCGCGGCCTCCGATGCGATCAGGAAATCGCATTGCAGCGCCAGCTCCAATCCCCCCGTAACGGCGAACCCGTTGATCGCCCCTATGATCGGCTTGGAGCAGGACCGCATCGCCTGCGCGACGCTCCCCGGCCCATGCCACACCCGGTCGCTGAGACCTTCAGGGGAGGCGCCGAGCTCTTTCAGGTCGACGCCAACGGAAAAAGCGCGACCTTCGCCGGTGAGGACCACGGCCCGGATCGTCGGATCGTCCTCCACCGAGCGAAACGCCGCCCGGAGCGCGCCCTCCACCGCAAGGGACAGGGCGTTGAGCGCTTCGGGGCGCTGAAGCGCAATGGTGGCGACGCCTTCGGCGCGTTCGAAACTGACGGGCGGTTCGGTCATGACGTCTCCTGTCTCGCGTCCGGGCGAGGAGGATCATGCCTTTGAACCGGCGCGTCCAGTTTCAATCCGATACGCGCCGGGGCTAGGAGTGTGTTTCGTCAGTCTCCACGACCTTCCTTGATGCAATTAGCGCGAGGGGTCCATGTCCTTCCGGCGGCTTCGGAAGCGGTCGGGTTGTAGGCATAGCTCAGTCGAGATGTGACGTCGCGAGCGGACCTTCATCGACGCACGCTGCCAAGCTTTGCGGGTTTACGCGGGTCCCCTTAACGAACGCAAATAATTGCCGACTGCGCCGATCGACCAATGGAATCGCCCACTTGAAGCAGACGGGAGATCGCAGGCCGCCAAAGCTCCGTTTTGTCACCCCGACCAAAACGTCTGAGCCAGCTCGCAAACGATCGGAACGTGAGAAAAGGGGCGTATCGCGCTAGGGACCTTCACTCGCTAGCCGCTTCTCTGCCGTTGGCGAGCGGGCCGGGCTTGTCCGGCCGATGATCGACGACGGGCGGATTAGAAGTTTCGACAGCTGGCGACGACCCGGTTGGGACCGCGCCTGCGTCGACGACGCCCCGGGTCATGAAACGAGTAGACGAGGCGCATAGGACTTAGCCGAACGAACGCTCCACCCGATCAACGCTCCTATGCGCTAGTAAAACTAGCACGAGGGAGAACTTCTTAAACGAAAAAAGCCTTCGACGCGTCTTCGCTACACTGATCGGCGGATCTGCGGACAACGCCTTCTAAGCCAACTGACCGGCGTCTTTCTGGGCTTGGCGAAGGTTTCACCTTTCGGCGGCGAAAGCCGGCGCCCGCGGCGAAGTCAGCGCCGACGTTTCAACTTGCATCTACGCAAGTGCGCTCTCTAGCTCTCAAGCACGACCCCAATCGCTGGATAGTCAAAGCGGCGCACCGCCTAACGTTGTGCGCAGCATCGAGAGGCGCCGCCCAGCGTGTTCCAGATCGTCCTCAGTCCAACGATCTATAGATAGGCGTCACCAGCGGCGAACACGCATCGCCAGCGGCGATCTCGTAAAATTTGGAGGGCATGCGCCGTACAGCACGTGTGAACTGGTCCGTGAAATTACGACGCTTTCCCATAGCTGCGCATCCCTTCTGTGCCGTCGGGATAAACCTTAGCGACCTGTCTGAATTTCCGGGACCACTTCGCGTGATCGACTGATCGAAAAGCGTCGTTCGTCGCCGCAACGACGCGTTTCCATAGCCGCTCCGGCTTCACTGGATTTCGCTTCGCAGCCGTGTTGCGTCCGCCTGGAACTGCAAGCCCCCCCCCTGCACGAACGCTCCTGGTCGGAAAAGGGATCGCATTTTCGAGCAAGATCGCCGCACCGACCCGGCGCCTAAAACAGTTCGGCTTCTCCAGCATCGACGATCGGTTTCGGTTCGCCCGACAACCGAGTGCGAATGGACGTCAGACCGATCGATCCAAGCGCAGCACGCGCATCGCCCGTTTTGGCGAAGACGTCGATAAATTCTCCAATTGCCGCGACTTCCTGAGTGACCCTGTCTAGCATCTGACGGCGCTTCATGTCCTCTGCGGAGAGGCCGATCATGGCGTCCGCGCTATCAGCATCCTGAGCTTCCAGGCACTCATATTCGATGCGAGACAACTCGCCCGCAACCCTTCGCAAAATGCGCGCCGCCTCATCAGGTTCAGACATTCCGTCCTCCGCTTCAAAGAGGTCCGGTAACCGATTCCACGCATTGCTTAAGCGTGTCGTCAGTGAATGGCTTCTTCAGAAAATTATTCATACCCAGTCGCTTACCCAGATCGACAATCGTCTGATTGAAGGTGCCTGACACCATGATAAAGCCAATTCGCTGCGTCTTTTGGTTCTTCCGGAGCGCAAGCAGGAACTCCAGTCCATCCATGTCCGGCATATTGTAGTCGGATATGATTAGATGCGCCGGCGCCGCATCCAGCGACTTCAGCGCTTTGTGCGCATGATCCATTGGGATCACGTTGGCGACCCCCAGTTTTTCGAGGCCCATAGTGAGAAGCCCGCGACTGACGGTCATGTCGTCGACGACCATGATCCTGATCTTTTCCCGTAACGCCATTATCGCCTCTTCCACCTTCGTTGGCTGGAGTTTCGCGCTATAGCGCTAACATTCGCCTAACTCGGCTACTTTCGTCGGTAGCTCGTGAGTCCCGACCGTTCGAACTTCGTTTCCAGGTCAGCATCAACACGTTCCGAGTGCCCCAGAAACAGCGCGCCGCCGGCCTGCAGTAACTTTGAAAACCCTTCGATCATTCGATTCTGCGTCGGCCCATCGAAGTAGATGAGCGTATTGCGACAGAAAATCGCCTGAAACGGTCCGCTCATCGGCCATTTCGACATGAGATTCAGATGCTTGAAGGCTATCATTTTTCTGATGTCAGGCCTTACAACTGCGTCGTTAACGCTTTGGTCGAAGTACTTCTGCGTATTGGCGCCGAAAGCGGCGGTCACCGCGTCGAGCGGATAGGTACCGGCGCGCGCCGCCGCGAGAACGCGATCGTCGATATCAGTCGCCAGGATTTTGAAATCGCCGCTGATGGTATCTTCCGATGCGAGCAATGCAGTGATCGCGATCGAGTAAGGTTCTTCACCACTCGAGCACCCCGCAGACCAAACGCGTACGCGCCTACCACGACGCGCGTCGTCTGCGAGCTGAGGTGCGATTTGGGCGGCGAACTCTTCGAAATGATGAGGCTCTCTCATAAACCTCGTCACATTCGTCGTAAGCGCATTGATGAGCTCTCGACGCTCGTCTCGACCGGCGTCCGCTTCGACCAGATCGCAATACGCCTCAAATGAAGGTAGCCGCAGAGCCCTCAACCTTCGAGCGAGGCGCGATTGCACCATCTCGAGCTTGACCTCGGGCAGAAGCAAGCCCGCCTCCGCCTTCGCGACTGTGGCGATGCGTCCAAAGGCGCCGGACGACATCTGCGCGTGCGCCGCTTCCAAGTCAGGCCACCTCCGCTACGCCGTTTTGCTCAAGCTCAGACGTTTCCAGAACGTTCTGGACCTGCACACGGCGAAGAATGCGGTCGCCGACCACGAGAAGGCCTTCGATGACTTCGTGAACTTCCGGGGGCGCGATCTGCGGCGTTGGCTGCATGTGCTCTTCGCCAGCTGAGAGTATGTCGGAGACCGCGTCTACAAGGAGACCGATCGTTCTGCCTTCGCCCTCAATGATGATGATCGTATGACGTTCCGTCGTCTCAGTTTTTTCGCCGCCGAGACGCGCCGAGAAATCGACGACGGGAACGACAGACCCGCGAAGGTTCACAACGCCGGTCAGGTATGATGGCGCGTGAGGAAGCTTCGTGGCGTTGGTCCACCGACGGATCTCCCTCACTCTGGTGATTTCGATGCTGTACTCTTCTTCCCCGACGCGGAAAGCGACGTATTCCCGCTCTCCGAGTTTCGCGTCTTTGATTTCATCGGTCATTGTCGTCATCCAGTCATAGCCATTGCCAGTGGAGTGTTCAGATTGCGCGAGTCCTCAACGAGGACATCGACGTCGAGGATCAGGGCTATTCGTCCGTCGCCGAGGATCGTGGCGGCGGAGACGCCCTTCGTCTCACCGTAGTTCGCTTCGAGACCCTTGATGACGACCTGGCGCTGATCGATGATTTGATCGACGACCATCGCATGCGTGTCGCCCTCGTGGTTCTCCACGATGACGAAGACCTTGTCCTCCAAGGTCGTCAAAGGTTCCCGAAAACCGAGCTCGACGCCAATGTCGATCACCGGCACGGAGACGCCGCGAACCAGAACTACCTTAGAATCCGAACCGACTGATTTGACCTCTAGCGTTTCGGAGCGAAGCGTTTCGACGATGTTGCTCAGCGGCAAGACGGCGGTTTGCTCCGCAATATTCACGACTATGCCGTCAAGCACGGCCAGCGTCAGGGGCAGACTAATGCTGAAGGTGGTGCCGAAGCCGGGTCTGGAAGAGATCGACGTTCTCCCACCCAGCGCCTGAATCGCTTTCTTCACGACATCCATGCCGACGCCTCGGCCGGACAGGTCGGAGACTTCAGTCGCCGTTGAGAAACCGGGGGCGAAGAGAAGGCTATCGATCTCCGCATCCGAGAGGTTGGCGTCCGCGGGAACGATGCCCTTTTGGATCGCGACGCCGAGAACCTTCTTTCGATTGATCCCGCCTCCGTCGTCGCCGACCTCGATCACGATCCGGCCAGATCTGTGCGCGGCCGCCAAGGTGACGACGCCCTCGCTGGGCTTGCCGGCGGCGATGCGCTCCTCGCCGTTCTCGAGGCCATGATCGACTGCATTGCGAATCATGTGCGTCAGCGGGTCGCTCAAGCGCTCGACGATCGTTTTGTCGACCTCGGTCCATTCTCCAGATGTTGAGAGACGAACCTCTTTGCCGGTCGCCTGAGCGGCTTCGCGGACGATGCGGGCCATGCGTTGGAACAAGGGCTTCACCGGCTGCGCGCGGATCGCCATGACGCTTTCCTGGATGTCTCGCGTCAGAAGCCTGAACTCATCGAGCCCATCGATGATCGCCTGATCGTGGGGCATGTCGACGCCGTCCAGCCGCTGCGCGAGCATCGCCTGATTGATGACGAGCTCGCCCACGAGATTGATGAGCTGCTCTACACGGTCGAGGTCAACGCGGATCGTCTGTTTCGGCGTGGACGGCGGGGACTTTTTCTGTTGGCTTTCCTTGGCGACCTCCCGCTCCATCGGCATCTCTCGCGCAGCGGGCGGAGTAGCCGCCGCCGTTTGGGGAGGCGACTCGATAGGCGCCGTCCCGGCGGACGGCGCAGGTTCTACGCCTGGAGATCCCTGTCCTTCGGCATCGGCATCTTGAGGCGCGGCGGCGGCGGTCTCGATGGGGCCGATCCGCACCTCGCCGTCATCCATGGCGAACTCGAAGATCTCGCGTATCTCCTCGTCGGCCACGTCAGTGGCGACTTCGATGACCCATCGCAGAATCGGCGCGTCGGGCGTCACCGCATCCAACGGCGGAACGTCTTCGCCGTTGCAGCTGGTTTCGACGTCGCCAAGCGTCGCGAGCGCCCGTATGATCCTGGTGACCTCGCCCCCGCGCGAGAAAAACGCGGCGTTCGGCGCCCATTCTATCTTGAAGCCGGCGGCTTCGGGCTCGGGTTCGGGGTCATCGATCTGAAGCGCGATAGGACCTGCGTCCTGTTCGCCATCTCCACCGGGCAGATCGATCGCAAGCGGGGTGAAGCCGCCGAGGGAAGCGTCTTCATCCTCTTCCTCTTCCGCACCGAGAAGCGCCGACAGCGCTGCGATCAGTTCGGTCTCGCGCGCTTCGTCGACCGGCTCGCCGCTCTGCTCCGCTTTCACGCGATCGGACAGGGCGTCAGATGACGAATGGCAGACTTTCATCACGTCAGGAGACAGCTGAAGCCGTCTTTCTCTGATCGCGTCGAGGACCGTCTCGAACTTGTGGGCGAGCCGCACCAGCCCATCCAGCGCGAAAGCGCCCGCGCCGCCCTTCACCGAGTGGACTGCGCGGAAGATGGCCGCAATGGTGTCGTCGGGGTCTTCGGCATCTCCGTTGGAGAGATCGAGAAGTCCCGACTCGAGCACTTCCAACAACTCGAAGCACTCGAGAAAGAAGGTATCTCTTAAGTCGTCGCTCATATCGGGCTCCCGTCGCTTTACCTGAAAGGCGTCGTTACGCGGCTACGCGGCGGATGACGCCGGCCAGTTTTTCAGGATCGAAAGGTTTCACGATCCACCCTGTCGCGCCCGCATCCCTTGCGCGTTGGCGCAGTTCGGGCGCGCTTTCCGTGGTCAACGCGAGAATCGGAACGCGGCGCGACACTTCCCCTTTGCGAACGGCTTCGATGAAGCCGAAACCGTCCATGCGGGGCATGTTGATGTCGGTGATGACCACATTGGGCTCGCTGCGCTCCAGCGCCTCCAACCCATCGAGGCCGTCGACCGCGACCTCAACCTCAAAGCCGCGATCCGTCAGCGCGCGGCGCAGCAGCTCCCGCATCGTGCGGGAATCGTCGATCGCGAGTACAGTCAACGCTTTCATGCCGGGCTATCCTCAGTGATGTGGGGGGTGAAAACGTCGAACAGCCCCAGAAGCTTCAGGTCGCCGAGAAGCGCCTCGCTCGGATTGAGTATCCGGAGCGCGAGAGCCGCCTCCGTCCAGGTCTTCGCGGCCGCCGCCAGAAGCTGGGCGTTCAAGGCGCCGAGGATCTCCACCTCGGCGCCGTCGATCTCCAGATCCGCGCCGGTCCGCGCGATCAACTCGTCGCGCAATCGCTCCGCCGCATCCGCCTCGCAAAGCCCCCGCAACTCGAGCGGCGCCGCGTCGGATTTCGCGTTCTCTTTGTCGTCCACCGGGTCGCCTTTCTCATCTTGTCTCATCATTCGGGTTACTCCAGTCGCCTTAACAATCGACTGACATCGTTTCAGAAGAGTTCGATATCCGCTTCGGCGCTCGGCGCGGCGCGCGGCGGCGCGATCGGCTTTTCAATGAAGGGAACGCTTTCTTCGCGGCGCATCAGAAACTGCCGCGCGCGCCCGCTGGCCGGCCAGAAACGGATGCGCCGCCCCTGATCGCCGCCGAGGCTGGAGGCGATGCAGGGAATGCCTTCGTCCGCCAGAAATCCTGCGGCGAACTCCGCGTTCGCCTTGCCGATCGCGCCTGTCTTGTCGAGCATGCGCGCGCCGCCGAAGAGTTTGCCCTTGAGCCTGTCGCGCGACGCGCCGCGCTTCATCATCGCGTTGATGAGTAGCTCCATCAGATTGACGGAGCGCATCTGATCTGCGCCGAAACTCTCATCCACATGTGGGAGGAGGATATGGTTCATGCCGCCGACCCCCGCCTCCTCATCGTAGAGACAAGCCGCGACGCAAGACCCGAGAATCGCGGTTAGAATCTCGGAATCATCGTCGGCTACGGCGTATTCGCCCTGTTTGACGTAATTCATCAGCCGGTCGTCGGAACCTGCGAGAATCGGTTTCAAGGTTCGGCCCTCAGATCGCATCTGGAGGCGCCGCGCGCGGCCGCGCGCCGCTCGAACGGTCGCGAAACGACCTCCCAACGCTCTGAGGCAATGCGGGGAGCGGCGACGCTCCATCCCAAAGGGCCGGTCGCGGACGTGTCCGCGACGCGCCAGGGAAATGTCGTTCGGAGACGCCAGCCGAGGAGCTTTCGTCCCGTTTTACGTTCATCGCGCATCAGATCCTACCGTGCCGCTTCAGCCACGACATTCCCGGACCTGCGTAAACAAACGCCTAAGCCAACAGCCGCCCTCTGCAGGGAGACCGCACACTTTTAGAAAATCGCGTGAGATGAGGCGCGTCTGGCGAAATGGCTCCGGCGGTAGGATTCGAACCTACGACCAGCGGATTAACAGTCCGATGCTCTACCACTGAGCTACGCCGGACCACTTCCCAACGGGCGTGGCGGCGTTTAGCAAAGGGGCGCGGCGGCGTCCAGAGAGATTCCGCCACTTTCCAATTCACCGCTTGACGGCGCGGCGCGATCCGCGCGGTATAGCGCGTCGACAAGCCGAACCCAGGCGGCGCATGAGCGTAAACGAGCGAAATGACGGCGCCCTTTTCGAAGCCGAGGGACTGCTGAAATCCTTCCCCGGCGTCCGCGCCGTCGACGACGTCTCATTCGCCATCGCGGAGGGCGAGATTCACGCCCTCCTCGGCGAGAACGGCGCCGGGAAATCGACCCTCGTGAAGATGATCTACGGCGTCCTCCGGCCGGACGAAGGCGTCATGCGCATGCGCGGCGCCGCCTTCGCCCCCTCGAGCCCGGGAAAGGCGCGAGCCGCCGGCGTCGGCATGGTCTTCCAGCATTTCTCGCTCTTCGAAGCGCTGACGGTGGCGGAGAACGTCGCGCTCGGCATGAACGACGCGCCGCGGACGCGCGTCCTCAATCAGCGCATCAAGGAGGTGAGCGAAGCTTACGGCCTGCCGCTCGACCCCAACCGCATCGTTGGCGACCTCAGCGTCGGCGAACGCCAGCGGATCGAGATCGTCCGCTCGCTCCTCCAGAACCCGAAACTCCTAATCATGGACGAGCCGACCTCCGTCCTGACCCCTCAGGAGGTGGAGACGCTGTTCGGCACGCTCCGCAAACTGGCGGCGGAAGGCGTCTCGATCCTCTACATCTCTCACAAACTGGATGAGATCCGGTCGCTTTGCAGCCGCGCGACGATCCTGCGGGGCGGCAAGCTCTCCGGCGATTGCGATCCGCGTCAGGAGACGGCGCGGTCGCTGGCGGAGATGATGATCGGGCGCTCCCTCGCCGATCCGAAGCCAGCGGACTGGCGGCCCGGCGAAAAGCGCCTGTCGGTGGAGGATCTGAGCGTCCGCAGCGCAGATCCCTTCGGCGTGCATCTGAAGAACATCAAGTTCGACCTGCACGCAGGCGACATCCTCGGCGTCGGCGGGGTCGCGGGCAACGGGCAGGAGGAGCTGCTGAACGTCCTCTCGGGCGAGACGCGCACCGCGCCCGGCGCGATCCGCCTCAATGATCGAATGATCGGCGCGGTCGGGCCGGACGCCCGGCGCGCCTATGGCCTCTGCGCGGCGCCGGAGGAGCGTCTGGGCCACGCTGCAGCGCCCGATATGTCGCTGACGGAGAACGCCGTCCTGACCGCCCGGCGGCGCGCCGGTCTGGCGCGCAGCGGCTTCGTCAGATACGGGGCCGCCGCCAATTTCGCCCGCGCCATCGTGGAGCGGTTCGGCGTGAAGACCGCGGGCGTCGGCCATGCGGCGAAATCGCTCTCCGGCGGCAACCTGCAGAAATTCGTGGTGGGCCGCGAAATTATCCAGAAACCCGACGTCTTCATCGTCTCCCAGCCCACATGGGGCGTGGACGCCGGTGCGGCGGAGGTGATCCGCGACGCGATCCGCGACCTCGCGCGGGGCGGCGCGGCCGTCGTCGTGATCAGTCAGGACCTCGACGAGCTGATGGAGATTTCGACCCTTTTCTCCGTCATCTCCGAAGGCTCGCTGTCCTTCCCCGTTCCCACGGGTAGCGTCACGATCGAACAGATCGGCGTCATGATGGGCGCGGGCGGGTCCGGGAGCGAGGTTGAGTTCCATGTTTGAGATCGCCCCGCGCAAGGAACCCTCGCGCCTCATGGTCTGGCTGACCCCGGCGCTCGCGGTCGGCCTGACGCTGCTGGCGGGCATGGCCCTCTTCGCGGCGCTCGGCAAAGACCCGGTGGAGACGATCCGGGTGATCTTCGTCCAGCCCTTCCTCGACCCGTTTTCGCGGACCGAGCTTCTGGTGAAGGGCGCGCCCCTCGTCCTGATCGCGATCGGCCTCGCCATCGGATTCCGCGCGGGCGTCTGGAATATCGGGGCGGAGGGGCAATTCGTCATCGGCGCCATCGCGGGCGGAGGCGTCGCGCTGGCCTTCTACGACACGTCGGGTTTCTGGCTCCTGCCGCTGATGACGCTGGCCGGGGCGCTCGGCGGGGCGGCGTGGGCGATGATCCCGGCCTTTCTGAAGATCAAGTTCAACGCCAACGAGATCCTCGTCTCCCTGATGCTGGTCTATGTCGCGATCTTCTGGCTCTCCGCTCTCGTCTCCGGCCCGCTGCGCGATCCGGACGGGTTCAACTTCCCCGAAAGCCGCATCTTCCACGACAGCGCGACGCTGCCGATCATTATCGACGGGAGCCGCGCCCATATCGGCGTCCTCGTCGCGCTCGGCGCCGTCGTCGCCGCCTACGTGCTGATGGAACGGCACATTTTCGGCTATCAGGTGAAGCTCTTCGGGCAGGCGCCGCGCGCGGCGTCCTTCGGCGGGTTCTCGCGCAATATGCTGATCGCCGCCTGCCTCGGCCTCTCCGGCGCGCTGGCGGGGGTCGCGGGCACGTTCGAGGCGGCGGGGCCGGTCGGGCAGCTCGTCCCCGCCCTGCCTGTCGGCTACGGCTTCACCGCGATCATCGTCGCCTTTCTCGGTCGGCTCCATCCGATCGGCATACTCTTCTCCGGCTCGGTCATGGCGCTCACCTATATCGGGGGGGAGGCGGCGCAGATCGCGATGAACCTGCCCGCCGCCGCGATCAACGTCTTTCAGGGCATGCTGCTTTTCTTCCTCCTCGGAATGGATCTTCTGGTGAACTACCGGGTCGGCTGGAAGCAGAGGGCCGCCTGATGGATCTCTCCGTTCTCAACCCGGTGCAGATCATGGTCGCGCTGATCATCGCATCCACGCCCGTCCTATTCGCGGCGCTGGGGGAGCTGGTGGTGGAGAAGTCCGGGGTGCTGAACCTCGGGGTCGAGGGGATGATGATCGTCGGCGCCATAGGCGGTTTCGCCACCGGGGCGGCGACCGGCAGCCTGTGGCTCGCGGTGCTGGCGGGAGCTGGGGCGGGCGCGCTGCTCGCGCTGCTTTTCGCGGTGATGACGCAGTATCTGATGTCCAATCAGGTGGCGACGGGCCTCGCGCTGACGCTCTTCGGGCTGGGCGTTGCGGCGCTGGCGGGGCAGAATTTCGCGGGCGTCACTCTGGACGTCGCCGTGCGGCTGGACGTACCGGGGCTGACCGACCTGCCGGTGGTGGGATCGCTTCTCTTCGGGCACGACCCGCTGATCTATCTCTCGATCTTCATGACAATCGCCGTCTGGTGGTTCCTCAACCGCTCCCGCGCCGGGCTGAACCTGCGCGCCATCGGGGAGAACCACGACGCCGCCCACGCCATCGGCTATTCGGTGCGCCTGACCCGCGTCGCCGCGATCCTCTTCGGCGGGGCGATGGCGGGAGTCGGCGGGGCCTATCTTTCCGTCATCGCGACCCCGCTCTGGGTCGAGGGGATGACGGCGGGGCGCGGCTGGATCGCGCTCGCGATCGTGGTCTTCGCGGCGTGGAAGCCGGGGCGTGCGCTGCTCGGCGCCTATCTTTTCGGCGGCGTGACGATCATTCAGCTTAATTTGCAGGCGCTCGGCGTTCCGATCGAAAGTCAGTACCTGTCGATGACTCCCTATCTCGCGACCATTGTCGTATTGGTCGTCATATCCGCCGACAAGGCGCGGGCGCGATTGAACGCGCCGGCCTGCCTCGGCAAACCGTTTTACGCATCGAGCTGACCGGACGCCGAGGGGGCCGGTCCAAACAACTACGGCCGAGAAACTGAGGCCAACCAACTGAGGAGTGAGAGATGAACCTCGTGAAGAAGATAATGGGCGCGGTGGTGGGCCTTGGGGCGGGGCTCGCCATATCCGCCGGAGCGGCGCTGGCCGCGGGACATGAGCCGCTGAAAGTCGGCTTCGTCTATGTCGGCCCGGTCGGCGATTTCGGCTGGACGCACACCCATGACCTCGGCCGCAAGGCGGTCGAGGAGGCGTTCGGCGATAAGGTGGAGACCTCCTTCGTCGAGAACGTCGCCGAGGGCCCCGACGCCGAGCGCGTCATCCGCCAGATGGCGCAGTCCGGTCATGACCTGATCTTCACGACCTCCTTCGGCTTCATGAACCCGACGGTGAAGGTCGCCAAGCAGTTCCCCGACGTGAAGTTCGAGCACGCCACCGGCTTCAAGCGGGACGACAACGTCTCCACCTACTCAGCCCGCTTCTATGAAGGGCGCCATGTCATCGGCCTGATCGCGGGCCAAATGACGGAGACGAACACGATCGGCTACATCGCCTCCTTCCCGATCCCGGAAGTCGTGCGCGGCATCAACTCCGCCTACCTCGCCGCGAAATCGGTGAACCCCGACGTCCAGTTCAAGATCGTCTGGGTGAACACCTGGTTCGATCCCGGCAAGGAGAGCGAGGCCGCCAACGCTCTGATCGAACAGGGCGCCGACATCATCATGCAGCACACCGACAGCGCCGCCGCCATGACCATCGCCGAAGAGAAGGGCGTGATGGCCTTCGGTCAGGCCTCCGACATGGGAAGCTTCGGGCCGAACGCGCAGCTGACCGGCATCATCGACGAGTGGGGCCCCTACTACGTCGCCCGCACGCAGGCGGTGATGGACGGCACCTGGGAATCGATGGACACCTGGGACGGCATCAAGGACGGCATGGTCGAGTTCGCGCCCTACAATGAGAACCTGCCGAAAGACGTCGTCGCGCTGGCGGAATGGGCTCGTCTCGGCATCATGCTCGAAAAGATCCATCCGTTCACCGGGCCGATCAACAAGCAGGACGGCACGCCCTGGCTGGCCGAAGGCGAGACGGCGTCGGACGGCGACCTTCTCGGCATGAACTTCTACGTCGAGGGGATCGACGGCGTTCTGCCCAACTGATCCGACGCGACCTGAGTTGCGGAAAGGCCCGGGCGCATCGCCCGGGCCTTTTTCGTTGGGACGAGCGGCGCGTCCGTGCCGGAGGTTCGCGCCTTCGCGCGAACGGCGGCGGCTCGCGAGCGCTGCGCGCTCAGTCTCGCCGCCAGCGCTTCGGTCGAGGCGTATGCGCGGGATGGCCGCGTGCGCCTCCGGCGGGAGTATTTTTGGAAGCGTGAAAAGGGGGAGACGCGCCCTTCGGGAACGTTAGAGCGACCAGCTCAAACGCGTTCTCGACGCGCGTTTGTTTGACGTGGCGCGAAAAGAGAGGGCCGTCGCGGAAGGGGCCTGCCGCGCCGATTATGAAGTTGCGGGCTTCGTCCCGCTACGGGGCGAGGGCGGCGACGCCGGGCAGGGTCTTGCCCTCAAGCCATTCCAGGAACGCCCCGCCAGCGGTCGAGACGTAGGAGAAACGCCGCGCAGCGCCTGACGCGTTGAGCGCGGCCACCGTGTCGCCCCCGCCGGCGACGGTGAGGAGGGCGCCGTCCTCGGTCAGCTTCGCGGCGTGGAGCGCGGCGGCGTCGGTCGCGGCGTTGAACGGGGTCAGCTCGAACGCGCCGAGCGGGCCGTTCCAGACGACCGTCTTCGCGGCGTCGAACCGGGCGCGGATATCCGCGATCGTCTCCGGCCCGGCGTCGAGGATCATCGCATCCTCTGGACAAGCGTCCGCCGCGACTGTCTGGTGCGCTGCGCCGGAGCGGAACTCGCGCGCGACGACCACGTCTTTGGGCAGGACGATCTCGCAGCCCTGCTCGGCGGCGTGGGCGATCACGCCCCGGGCCGTCGCCGCGAGGTCATGCTCGCACAGCGATTTTCCGACGCCGTGTCCCTGAGCCGCCAGAAACGTGTTCGCCATGCCGCCGCCGATGACGATCTGGTCCACTTTCTCCGCCAGCGAGCCGAGAAGTTCGAGCTTGGTGGAGACCTTCGCGCCGCCGACGACGGCGACGACCGGTCGCTCCGGCGTCTCCAGCGCGGTGGCGAGCGCTTCGAGCTCCGCCTGCATCAGGCGCCCCGCGCAGGCGGGCAGGTGGCGGGCGAGCGCCTCCGTCGACGCATGGGCTCGGTGGGCGCAGGAGAAGGCGTCGTTGACGTAGATATCGCCGAGCCGCGCCATCTCCGCCGCGAAGCCGTCGTCGTTCGCCTCCTCCCGCGCGTGAAAACGGGTGTTTTCGAGAAGGAGGACCCGGCCCTCCCCCATCGCCTCCACCGCGCTCTCCGCTTCCGCTCCGATGGTGGAGCCGCAAAAATCGACCGGAACGCCGAGAAGAAGCTCCAGCGCCGGACGCACGATGGCGACCGACATCTCCGGCACGGTTTTGCCTTTCGGGCGCCCGAAATGGGTCAGAAGGATGGGTTTGCCGCCCTGCTTCAGCACATATCCGATCGTCGGCGCGACGGCGCGGAGGCGGGTGTCGTCCGTCACGCGCCCGTCGGCGACCGGCGCGTTGACGTCGACGCGGATCAGCACGCGCCGTCCGGCGAGATCGAAATGGTCGAGTGTCTTGAACTGCATCGCGGGCCTCCCTCTTCCGCTGCTCTTTGCCGGGCGCGCGCGGGCAATTCAAGCGATCACGTCTGCGTGGCCCGCCCCGAAGCCGACGCTGCGTCGCGCTTCGCGGCGCGGCATCGTTCAGGTAGGTTGGAAGCAAATAAAGGGAGGCTGAAGATGAAGACGCTGCGCACGCCCGAAGAGCGGTTCGCGAACCTGCCCGGCTATGACTTCGCGCCCCATTACACGGAGGTGGACGACGGTCGCGGGCCGGTTCGGCTCCATTATGTCGACGAAGGCCCGCGGGACGCCGCCCCCGTCCTTATGATGCATGGGGAGCCGAGCTGGTGTTACCTTTACCGCAAGATGATCCCGCTGATCGTCGGGGCGGGCCATAGGGCGGTCGCGCCGGACCTGATCGGGTTCGGCAGAAGCGACAAGCCGACGGAGCGGTCGGACTACACCTATCAGGCCCATGTGGACTGGATGACCGGGTTTCTGGAGGCGATGGACCTCAGGAACGTCACCCTGATCTGCCAGGACTGGGGCGGGCTGATCGGCCTGCGCCTCGTTGCGGAGAACCCGGATCGGTTCGCGCGGGTCGTCGCCGCGAATACCTTCCTCCCGACCGGCGACCGCGATCCGGGCGAGGCGTTCAAGACATGGCGCGAGTTCTCCCAGACCGTGCCGGAATTCCCCGCGGGCGGGATCATCCAGGGCGGCACGGCGCTCGACCTCGCGCCCGGCGTGCGCGAAGCCTATGACGCGCCTTTCCCCGACGAGACCTATAAGGCGGGCGCGCGCCAGTTCCCGACCCTCGTGCCCGCGAACCCCGACGATCCCGCCCGCGACGCCAATCTCGCCGCGTGGGAGGCGCTGAAGGCGTGGGAGAAGCCTTTCCTCACCGCCTTTTCGGATAAAGACGCGGTGACGGCCGGCGCCGACAAGGTCTTTCAGAAGCTGATTCCCGGCTGCGCCGGTCAGCACCACACCACGATCCGGGACGGCGGCCACTTCCTGCAGGAAGATCAGGGCGAGGCGCTGGCGCAGGCCGCAATCGACTTCATCGCGGCGACCTGACGCCAAGATCGACGCGCGAAATCGTTGAAATGGCGAAGCCGCAAAAGGCGAACGCCTTTCTTGCGGCTGTCGCATCGCCCTTTAGGCTCAGAGTTCGGCGCTCGGGGCTTTCGCGCTTCGCGCGACCCGGCGGCTCGTCGACGCTCCGCGCCGCGGCTCGCCGAGGCGCTTAGGACCTCACGTCCGATCCCGGCCGCTGAGCTCGAATTAAGATATCGGACCGAGGGTGCGGGATCGGCGACGACGCGGACAGCGGGATTAGACCGCGCCGGGCGTCAACTCCCGCCTTTGCGGGAACGGAACGCCCGCGGGCTCTCGCCCGTTCGCTTCTTGAAGGCGGTGGAGAGATGCGACTGGCTGGAGAAGCCGGTGGCGAGCGCGATCTCCGCCAGCGGGGCGTCGCTCGAAGTCAGGAGCGCGCGGGCCCGGTCGATCCGTCGGTTCAGCGCGTAGTGGTAGGGAGACGCGCCGGTCGCGGCTTTGAACGCGCGGGTGAAGAGATGCGGCGGCATGTCGATAACGGCGGCGAGGTCGGCGAGCGTCAGGCGGGTCTCTTCGACCTCATCGACGACCGCGTCGATCCTGGCGAGTTGCGCGGCGGAGAGCGCGCGGGGCGGCGCGGCGTCGACCGCGATCTCTCCGGCGCAGCGCAGAAGCGCCATGGCGAGAGTGAGGGCCGCTTGATCGGCGAAGAGCGCATCGGCGCGCCGTCCCTCCGTCGAAGACGCCGCCCGCGCGAGGCTGCGCGCGAGCGCCGCGACCGTCTCATCCCGGAAAAGTCCGTCATGGAGACGCGCAAGCGCGCCGATCGGCAGATTGAGCGCCTCCGCCGCCTCCCCCATCACCGCGCGCGGCACGCCGCAAATCAGAAGGTCGAACTCATGATCGACCGCATAGCTCGTCGCGATGTCGGGCGGCGCGAGGTTCATGTGCCCCGGTCGCTCCAGCGCCGAGAAGCGCCCGGCGCCGAGGTCCATCTCAACCCGACCGCAGCCCTTGGTGACGAGCGCTAAGATGAACTCCGTAGATGGCGGGCCGTCGAAGGCGCCGCTGGGGTTGTTCGTCACCTCGACGACGCTGACCTCGCGCGCGCCAATGCGCCACGCGCCGTCCACATGGGCGTGGTTGTCGAACCCTTCGCTTGTCGCGAGGTCGTATGCGGATCTGCTCTCTACGTCGCCCTCGCGCGCGGGTCTGCCGTTCGGCTCCGGTTAGGACATCCGCGCGAGCGCGTCGTCGCCTCGCCGCACTTTCCGGTCACCGGTCGGCAGACGCAAGATAAAGCGCGATCCGGCGACCCCTGTATCCGTCAGGATGAGCGCGCCGCCGAGCTCCGCCGCGAGACGGGCGGAGGCCGCGAGGCCGGTGCCGACCCGCCCGCGCCAGGCGGGCGCCTCGGGTCCTTCGGCGAAGAGATGGGCGATCACATGGGTCGGTAGGCCGGGCCCGTCGTCCTCTACGGCGATGTCGATGGAGCCGAACGACGCCGGTCGCGCAGAGAGGGTCAGCCGCGCGCCGCCGCGCCGCGCCATGGCGTCCACCGCGTTGAGCGCGAGGTTGAAGAGAATGCGCGTCAAGCGATCCTCGCTCGTCCTTAGACGCGATCCGGCTGCGATCATCACGCGCGCCTCCACGGGGCGAAGGCCGACGTCCCCCTCCACCACCGCGATAGACGCCACATGGCGCATCACCCGCTCTAGATCATCCGCCTCAAGGAGCGTCGTCTCCGCCGCTTCCCGACGCGCGGCGGCCGACGCGGCCGCGCAGAAATCAGCCGCCTGATCCAAGGCCCGCACGATCCTCCGGCCGCTTTCGACCACCGATGGATCAGCATGGCGGCACAGGCTCTCGGCCGCCAGGAGCGCCCGCGAAAGCACCCCATTCACATCATGGACGAGCGCCGGCACGTCCACTTGCGCATTGTTTTCCCTCATCTTCGCTCTCTTCACGGTTATCGCATTACGATCACTCTACCGTGAGGAGGCGACGGCGTATTTCACGTTTGATTTCGGGAAAATCCGTCAATTCGATTTTACACATGATTGACAGTGATAACGGAGCGCCAACGAAAAACGGCGACCGGAAGGCCGCCGTTTCTCAATTCACAGCTGAAGTCGGACGATCAGTCGCCCTTCTCCTTCAGGGCCGCGCCCAGAATGTCGCCAAGCGAAGCGCCCGAGTCGGAGGAGCCGAACTGCTCCACCGCTTCGCGCTCTTCGGCGATCTGCAGCGCCTTGATCGAAAGGCCCAGACGACGCGATTTCGCGTCGACGTTGGTGACCCGCGCGTCGATTTTGTCGCCCACCGCGAAGCGGTCCGGGCGCTGCTCGGCGCGATCGCGGGAGAGGTCGGAGCGGCGAATGAAGGCTTTCATGCCCTCGTGCTCCACCTCGATGCCGCCGTCTTCGATCGCCGTGACGGTGACTGTGACGACCGCGCCGCGGCGCACGCCCTCAGTGGCGGTGGAGAAGCTGTCGTCCAGCTGCTTCACGCCGAGCGAGATGCGCTCTTTCTCGACGTCGACGTCAAGGACGACGGCCTGAACCATGTCGCCCTTCTGGTAGTCCTGCATGGCCTCTTCGCCCGACCGGTTCCAGTCGAGGTCGGAGAGATGGACCATGCCGTCGATATCGCCTTCGAGACCGATGAACAGACCAAACTCGGTGATGTTCTTGACCTCGCCCTCGACCTTGGTGCCGGTCGGGTTCGCATCGGCGAAGACCTCCCACGGGTTGCCCTGGGTCTGCTTCAGGCCCAGCGACACGCGGCGCTTGGAGGGATCGACGTCCAGCACGATGACTTCCACTTCCTGGGAGGTGGAGACGATCTTGCCCGGGTGGACGTTCTTCTTGGTCCAGGACATCTCGGAGACGTGGACGAGGCCCTCGACCCCGGCTTCCAGCTCCACGAAGGCGCCGTAGTCGGTGATGTTGGTGACGCGGCCGGTCCATTTGGAGCCGAGCGGGTATTTCGCTTCGACGCCGTCCCACGGATCCGACATCAGCTGCTTCATGCCGAGGCTGATGCGCTGCGTCTCGTGGTTGATCTTGACGACCTGGACTTTGACCTTCTCGCCGATCTCGACGATCTCGGACGGGTGGTTAACCCGGCGCCACGCCATGTCGGTTACGTGCAGCAGGCCGTCGACGCCGCCGAGGTCCACGAACGCGCCGTAATCGGTGACGTTCTTCACCACGCCCTCGATCTCGTCGCCCTCTTTCAGCTTGCCGACGATCTCGGCGCGCTGCTCGGCGCGGCTCTCTTCGAGAACGGCGCGGCGGGAGACGACGATGTTGCCGCGGCGGCGATCCATTTTCAGGATCTGGAACGGCTGCGGCTGACCCATCAGCGGGCCGACGTCGCGCACCGGGCGCACATCGACCTGGGAGCCGGGCAGGAAGGCCACGGCGCCGCCGAGGTCGACGGTGAAGCCGCCTTTGACCCGACCGAAGATCGCGCCTTCGACGCGCTCGGCCTTGTCGTTGGCTTTCTCGAGGCGATCCCACGCCTCCTCGCGGCGGGCCTTGTCGCGGCTCAGAACCGCTTCGCCCCGCGCGTTCTCAACCCGGTCGAGGTAAACCTCGACGGTGTCGCCGACGCCGATTTCAGCGTCATGACCGGGTTTCGCGAATTCCTTGAGCTCGACGCGGCCTTCCATCTTGTAGCCGATGTCGATGATCGCCTGGCCCGCTTCGATCGCGAGAACGGTGCCTTTGACGACGGAGCCCTCATCCGGGGTCTCCAGTTCGAAGCTTTCGTTAAGGAGGGCTTCGAATTCCTCCATCGTGGCTTTAGCCATCAATCATCCTTTTCAGTCGCCGCTCCGATCTTCGTCGAAACGACTATGGGTTTTCCGGCCGACCGGTTGTCTCCGGCGGTCTTTCGTTCACGGGTCAGAGGGGCGTTCTGGAAAAACGTCAAAAGGCGCGGGGGTCCCCTACGCCTTTGAGAGTTGTTCGTTGATCCAACGCGCCGCCTCGGCGACGGCCGCGTCTATACTCATTTCCGTCGTATCGAGCAAGACCGCGTCCGGCGCCGGCTTCAACGGCGCCGCCGCCCGCTCACTGTCCCGCTTGTCCCGCGCCACCACGTCGGCGTGGATCTCCTCCAGCGACCGCGGATCGCCCTTGGCGGAAAGCTCCGCATGGCGCCGCCGCGCGCGCTCTTCGGCGGAGGCGGTGACGAAAAGCTTCACCTCCGCATCCGGGCAAATGACGGTCCCGATATCCCGCCCGTCCAGCACCGCGCCACCTAAGCGCCGGGCGAAGGCCCGCTGAAAATCCACCAGCGCCGCCCGCACCTCCGGGTTCACCGCGACGCGGGAGGCGAACTGCGCCACCTGCCCCGACCTCAGATCGGGCCGTTCCAGCGCCGCGGGATCGAGCGACCGCGCCACTTCCACCGGATCGGCCTTCGTCTCCGCCGTGATGGCGCCCACGGCGCGATACAGGAGGCCGGTATCCAAATGAGCGAACCCGAACCGCGCCGCGACGGCCTTGGAGATCGTGCCCTTACCTGCGGCGGCTGGCCCGTCGATGGCGATGGTGAAAGAGTTAATAAACATCTTAGACCGCGTCTTCTCTGTGCCGCGTCGGACTATTTGATGACCCCTTGAGATGCTAGGCTTATCTTATCGGCCTCCACTGGAGATAGGAATGAAGTGCTACCAATGTGATCGGCCTGCAATGTATCGCGTGGCGGATGAGAACATACCGCTATGCCTACATTGTTTCGGCATCTACTCAGAGCGGCTAGACATGGACTTCTTCAAGAATGCCGTAATGATGAACAACGCGGTCGACAGCATGGAGCTATCGACCGGGATAGCTTTAGGTGGCGGTCGGATGCCGATCGCCGAAATCGCGCGAGCAATGCAAAAGCCCCAAGCATTTAATAACATAAAGATAGCCAACTCTCAGATCGGTGTAGTGAACACCGGATCAATAGAGAAGATTGATGCCGCAATTACTCTTTCGCAGGGATCGGATGTCGAAATTGCAGCGCGAGGCATCAAGAATCTAACCCAGAGCGTGCTTGATGCAGAAGACTTGCTTAAAGAAGACAAGCAAGAGGTTGTTGACCTAATAGAGTCCCTTAGCAGTGAACTCGTTGGTAGCCGCAAGAAAGCAACCGTCTTCGCAATTTTAAAGGAAATTGGCGCACGCGTAGGCGAATTTGCGTCTACCGCAAAGGCGTTTAATGAATTGCATAGCGTTTTATCCGCCCTCTTCTGAACCGATCAGCTGGAACAAATCGCAGGGTGGGCTTCAGCCCACTGATAGGATCGGTCCCGCCTACGGGGCTTAGCGTCGCGGCTACACTCCGCGAGGACGAGCAACCAATCCCAAGGAATCTTTGGCTTTGTGGACTATCTTAAAAATTCAGAGTCTTAGCCCATGCACCCAATGGGTCGCTCTCTCAATTCGCCCCCAGATCTGCCGAAATCTCCGCCCCCAGCTCCCGCATCAGCCCTTCGAAAGTCGGAAAGCTCGTATCGATCGGCGACCCGTCGTCGACCCGCACCGGCGCCTTTGTCGACAGCCCGAGGCAGAGGAACGACATCGCGATCCGGTGGTCGAGCCGCGCCGCCGCGACCCCGCCCCCCGGTGCCCCACCCGGCCCCATCCCATGCACGGTCCAGCTGTCCTCCGTCTCCTCGACGGAGACCCCGTTCGCCTCCAGCCCGCGCGCCATCGCGTCGATCCGGTCGCTCTCCTTCACCCGAAGCTCCTTGACGCCGGGCATATAGGTCGCCCCTTCGGCGTTGGCCGCTACGACGGAAAGGACCGGGTATTCGTCGATCATCGACGCCGCCCGCTCCGCTGGCACCTCGATCCCCTTCATCTCCGGCGAGAACCGGGCGCGGAGATCGGCGACAGGCTCGCCCCCCTCCTCCCGCTCGTTCTCGAAGGTCAGGTCCGCGCCCATGTCCTGCAGCGTGAAGTAAAGCCCGGCCCGCGTCGGGTTCAGCCCGATATTCGGCACCAGCACGTCCGAGCCCTCCGCGATCAGTGCGGCGCAGACCGGAAAGGCGGCGGAGGACGGATCGCGCGGCACGGTAATCGCCTGCGGCTTCAACTCAGGCTGTCCGGTGAGGCGAATGATCCGGCCCTCAGGCGTCACCTCGGTCTCCACCGTCGCGCCGAAGCCCCGCAGCATCCGCTCCGTATGATCCCGCGTCGCCTCCGCCTCGATCAGCGTCGTGATCCCCGGCGCGTTCAGCCCCGCCAGCAGCACGGCGGACTTCACCTGCGCTGAAGGGACGGGAGAGCGATACTCCACCGGCCCCGGTTCCGCCGCCCCGACGATGGTCAGAGGGAGCCGCCCGCCCGTCCGCCCAAAGGACCGCGCCCCGAAGAGCGCGATCGGATCTGTCACCCGCCCCATCGGCCGAGAGCGGAGGGAGGCGTCGCCCGTAAAGGTCGCACTGATCGGAGAGGTCGCCATCGCCCCCATGATGAGCCGCACGCCCGTGCCGGAGTTGCCGCAGTCGATGACCTCCTCAGGCTCCGCGAACCCGCCGACCCCGACGCCATGCACCCGCCACGAGCCCGTCCCGACCCGCTCGACCTCGGCCCCGAAAGCGCGCATCGCCTTGGCGGTATCCAGAACGTCCTGCCCTTCCAGAAGCCCCTCGATCCGCGTCTCGCCAACCGAAAGCGCCCCGAGGATCAGCGACCGGTGCGACACCGACTTGTCGCCGGGCACATCCGCCAAGCCCTTCAGCGCCCCGCCCTTGCGGGAGATCATCGGTTTCGCTGGACCATGCCCGGACATGAACGCCCCTCCTCTGCTACGCCGCTCTCTTAACGGCGCCACCCGCGATGATCCATGCCTTCACCCTTCTCCAAATATTCGAATCCGACAGTGGCCGTGCGCGCCGCGCCCGCGGAGATGCGCTGGGGCGGCGAGACGCGCCGCGCAGCGGCGGCGAGCCGCCCGGCCCAAGCCGCAGGCGCGGGAGGCAGGCGTCGCTGAATTGTCGCAAGATATGACCAAGCGCCCCTTGCGGGACCGATCCGCCTCCGCCACGATGACGGCCAACGCAACGCTCACGCCGGAGACGCTTTGCCCAGCGCAGCTTTCGACCCAGCGACGATCGACGCCGCCACCGGCGAGCGGGTGATCGAGTTTCCCGACAATTTGCTCCTGATCGACCTTTGCGGCGGTTTCGACCGAAATCTCGCCGCCGTGGAGCAGGGCTTCGACATAACCATCGCCCGGCGGGGCAATCAGCTCTCGCTCCACGGCGAGACGGAGGCCGTCGAAGGCGCCGAAGCCGCCCTCCGCGCGCTTTACGACAAGCTCGAAAGCGGGCGACCCATCGAAAAGGGCGACGTTGACGCCGCCATTCGCCTCCGCGGCGCGCCGGAGCCGCCCGACCCGACCCAGATGGAGATGTTCAAGGGCGGCAAGGTCGAGATCCGCACCAAGAAGAAGGTCGTCGAGCCGCGCACGGCGGCGCAGCGGGCCTATGTGCAATCGCTCTTTCGCTCCGAACTGGTCTTCGGCATCGGCCCGGCGGGCACCGGCAAGACCTTTCTCGCCGTCGCCGCCGCCGTCTCCATGTACACCGAAGGCAAGGTTGATCGGATCATCCTCTCCCGCCCAGCCGTCGAAGCGGGCGAGCGGCTCGGCTTCCTGCCTGGCGACATGAAGGACAAGGTCGATCCCTTCATGCAGCCGCTCTACGACAGCCTCAACGCGCTCCTCCCCGGCAAGCAGGTGCAGAAGCTGATCGAAGAGAAGATCATCGAGATCGCCCCCCTCGCCTTCATGCGGGGCCGCACCCTCCAGAACGCCTTCGTGGTGCTGGACGAGGCGCAGAACGCGACCGAGATGCAGATGAAGATGTTCCTCACTCGCCTCGGCGAAGGCGGACGCATGGCGATCACCGGCGATCCGACGCAAATCGACCTGCCGCGCGGCGTCGGGTCGGGCCTCGTCGAGGCGGAACGGGTGCTTTCGGGCGTGAAGGGCATCGAGATGGTGAAGTTCACCGCCGTCGACGTCATCCGCCATCCGCTGGTCGCCAAGATCGTCCAAGCTTATGACCGGAGACGGGACGAGACGTGACGCTCGTCATCGAGTTCAACATCGAGGACGACGGCTGGTTCGACACCGCGCCGTGGTATCGCGAACTCGCGCTCCGCGCGGCCGAACAGACGCTGGTCGAGGCCGACCGGCCGCCGCTTGAGACCGAAATCAGCGTCCTCCTTTGCGCGGACGAGCGCATCGCCGAACTGAACGCGGGTTTTCGCGGCAAGCCCGCGGCAACCAATGTGCTTAGCTGGCCCGCCCACGACCTCGCGCCGCCGTCGCCCGGCGAGACGCCCCCGCCGCCGCCTGATGGCGAGCTCGGCGATATCGCGATGGCGCGGGAAACCGTTGAAAAAGAGGCGCAGGCGCTACAAGTATCGTTAGAGGCGCATTTCGCGCATCTCTTCATTCATGGCGTGTTGCATCTTTTGGGATACGATCATGAGACCGGGGCGGACGCCGAGGTAATGGAGGGGATCGAACGGCGGGTGATGGCGGATCTCGGTCTGCACGACCCTTACCCGGACGGTCGCTAATCGGAGGCTGAAGGCGGCGCGCGTTGAGCGTCGCCGATGGAGTGAAATGGACGACGATCGAAGGTCCGCTTCGGCTGACGCCGACGGGGACGCGCCGGAACGACAATCCGGCTTCATCGCCCGCATCTTCGGGCTGACCGAAGACAAGGCCGACGCGGAGGCCGAGGACGCTCCGGCGACCCCAAGCGAGCGCGCGCTTTATTCCAACATCCGCACGATGCGCGACCAGCGGGTCGAGGATATCATGATCCCGCGCGCCGATATCGTCGCCATCGCCGAAGACGCGGACAAGGCCGATCTGGTGGAGGCGTTTCGCGCCGGCGCCCATTCGCGCCTCCCGGTCTTTCGCGAAACGCTGGACGATCCCTTGGGCTTCGTCCACGTGAAGGACCTCGCCCTCGCCTACGGCTTCGACGGCGGCGCCTCCGAGGAGCCTTTCCGAATAGGCGATCACATCCGCCAGACGCTCGTGGTGCCGCCCTCGATGCCGACCTCGCGGCTCATGCAGCGGATGCAGCAAAGCCGCATCCACATGGCCCTCGTGGTCGACGAATACGGCGGAGTGGACGGCCTCGTGACCATCGAAGACCTGGTGGAGCAGATCGTCGGCGACATCGAAGACGAACATGACGAGGAAGAGGCCGCCGCATGGCGCGCCGAGCGTCCCGGCGTCTTCACCGCAAATGCGCGCGCCGAGCTCGCCGCGTTCGAAGAGGCGGCGGGCGTCGACCTTCTGCCCGACGATCTGGATGAGGACGTCGACACGCTCGGTGGTCTCGTCTTCATGCTCTCCAACCGGGTGCCGGAACGGGGGGAGGTCATCGCCCATCCCGACGGCCACGAGTTTGAGGTGATCGACGCCGATCCCCGGCGCATCAAGCGCCTGCGCGTGACGCTGAACGGGGCGGACCGGCTGGCGGCGAAGGCCGCGGAGTGACGCGCCGGCCTCGCGCATCGCGGTGATCAGGCATGGCTGAGCACGCATCTGCGCGCGCCGCCGCTTCCGTTGCGGCCATCCCTTTCCCTCTGCGCATCGCGTTGTGCGCCGTCGCCGGCGCAGCAGCCGCCCTGGCGCAACCGCCATGGGGCCTCTGGCCTCTCGCCCTCCTCGGGCTGGCGGCGGTCCATGCGCTCTGGCGCGGGGCGGAGGCGGAGAGCTGGAAGCGGCAATTCGCGATCGGCTGGGCCTTCGGCGCCGGGTATTTCGGCCTCGCGCTCCACTGGATCGTGGAGCCGTTTCTGGTCGACGCCATGCGCCACGGCTGGATGGCGCCCTTCGCGGCCATCCTGCTTTGCGGCGGGCTCGCGCTCTTCTGGGGCGCGGCCTTCGCGCTCGCCCGAACCGCGGCGCGGCGCGCCGACATGACGCCGCTCGGCGCGGCGGCGGCGCTGGTCGTCTTTTGGACTCTGGCGGAGATCGCCCGCGGCAACATCTTCACCGGCTTCCCCTGGGCGCTCTTCGCCTACGTCTGGCTCGACACGCCAGTGGCGCAGACGGCGTCCCTGATCGGCCCGCACGCCCTGTCGCTCGCGACGATCGCGGTCGGCGTCTCGCTTACGCTCCGCCCCATGGCGGCGCCATTCGTCTGCTGCGCCCTCGTAGCCGCTGGCTGGTTCTGGGGCGATGCGCGCCTGCGATCCGGCGAAGCCAATGCGCAAGCGGACGGCGCCGTCGTTCGCGTGCTGCAGACTGCGATCGACCAGAATGAGAAATGGAAGGCGGAGAACGTCCGCCCCAATCTCGAAATGCTGCTCGCGCTGTCGACCGAACCCGCCACGATCGCAGGGGAGGCGACCGACGGGGCCGCGAAGCCCGCGGTCGTCGTCTGGCCGGAGACCGCCGTCACCTTTCTTCTGGCCCGCGACCCGGACGCAGTGGCGGAGATCGCAGCGCGCCTCGACGGCGCATCGGTCGCCACCGGGTCGCTCCGGGCGACGGACGGGCCGGATGCGATCATCACCGGTCGGTCGCGATGGCGGAACAGTCTCTTCATGATCGACGGCGACGGGCGGCTGTCGGCGCCGTTCGACAAACTCCATCTCGTCCCTTTCGGCGAATTCCTGCCGTTCGATTCTCTCCTTAACTCACTCGGGATCGTCGGCCTCGGCAGTCTCGGCGGCGGCATCGTGCCCGGCGAGGCGCATGTCGCCATGACCCCGCGCGGGGCCCCGCCCTTCAGCCCCCTGATCTGCTACGAGATGATCTTCCCGCGCGAGACGATGAAGGCCTCCGCCGACGTTGAATGGATGGTGCTGGTGACGAACGACAGCTGGTTCGGCGGCAGCGCCGGCCTGGTCCAGCACCTCGCCAAAGCGCGTCTCCGCGCGATCGAGACCGGCGTCCCGATCGCGCGATCGGCGAATGCGGGCATCTCGGCGATGATCGACCCCTATGGAAGGACGCATCGCGGCCCCGAAGTCGGCGCGGCGGGATTCGCGGATTCGCGGCTACCGCGGCGAGTGGAGACGGCCTACCGCGCGTATGACGAATTATTTACAACTCTCGGTTTCCTCGTGCTCTTGGTTTCGGCAACCGTCGCTAGAAAGCGCCGCGCCAAACGTTGAATTGGTTGAGATTTATCGATCCCTGCGGCATGCCGTTACGGCGACATCGATAAAAAAGAAGAACGGCGCGGCGCGTTCCCCGACCCGCCAAGCCGGCCAATAGGACGAGGATTGTTTCGTGTCGAAGGCCCCGAACCCGATCGACGTGCATGTCGGCGCGCGCGTGCGCTTGCGACGTCTCAACCTGGGCATGAGCCAGGAGAAACTGGGTGAAAAACTCGGGCTGACCTTCCAGCAGGTCCAGAAATACGAAAAAGGCTCGAACCGGATCGGCGCGAGCCGCCTCTACGCCATATCTCAGATACTTGAGACGCCGATCACCTATTTCTTCGAAGGCCTCGAGCGGAACGTCGACGAGGAGAGCGGGGACGAGCCGTCTCTCTCGGACTTCCTCGCGACCCCTGAGGCGATCGAACTGAACCGCTCCTTCGCCCGCATCCAGAACACCGCGACGCGAAAACGTCTCACCGATCTCGTGAAGTCGGTGGCCGACGACGGCGCGGAAGGCTGAGACCGGCGGCTTTCGCCGCGTGTTGACCGCCGGAGGCGACGCGCCTAAACCCGCGCGACGAAATCTCTAGGGCGGCGTCGCCCTGACGAAGCCGACAGGAGGGCAGGGCATGCCGCGCGGGGAATACCTCTTCACATCCGAGTCCGTCTCGGAAGGCCATCCGGACAAGGTCTGCGACCGCATCTCCGACGCCGTTCTGGACGCTTTTCTCGCCGACGACCCCGAGGCGCGCGTCGCCTGCGAGACGCTCGCCACCACCAACCGCGTCGTCATCGCGGGCGAAGTGCGCGGCCCGGCCTCCGTCCTGCAGCGGGTGGAGGAGATCGCGCGCGACTGCGTGAAGGACATCGGTTACGAACAGAACGGCTTCCACTGGGCGAACATGTCGGTGGAGCAGCACCTGCACGCGCAGTCCTCCGACATCGCGCAGGGCGTCGACAGCGCCGCCGACAAGGACGAGGGCGCGGGCGACCAGGGCATCATGTTCGGTTACGCATCCAATGAGACCGAAGCGCTGATGCCGGCGCCGATCCATTACAGCCATGCGATGCTCCGTCGCCTCGCCGAAGTCCGGAAGAACGGGACGGAGCCGGCGCTTGGCCCCGATGCGAAATCACAGCTCTCCGTCCGCTATGAAGACGGCAAGCCGGTCGCCGTCACGTCCATCGTGCTCTCCACCCAGCATCTGGACGAGAGCCTCTCCTCCGCCGACGTGCGCGCCATCGTCGAGCCCTACATCATGGAAGTGCTGCCCGACGGCTGGGTGAGCGCGGAGACCGAGTGGCACGTGAACCCCACGGGCAAGTTCGTCATCGGCGGCCCCGACGGGGACGCCGGCCTGACGGGCCGCAAGATCATCGTCGACACCTATGGCGGCGCCGCGCCCCATGGCGGCGGCGCCTTCTCAGGCAAGGATCCGACCAAGGTCGACCGCTCCGCCGCTTACGCCGCCCGCTATCTGGCGAAGAACGTGGTGGCGGCGGGCCTCGCCGATCGCTGCACGCTGCAGCTCTCCTACGCCATCGGCGTCGCCAAGCCGCTGTCGATCTACGCCGACACCTACGGCACCGGCAAAGTCGACGAGGCCGCCATCGAGAAGGCGGTGGCGGAGGTGATGGACCTCACCCCGCGCGGGATCCGCACCAAGCTCGGCATGAACAAGCCGATCTACCAGCGGACGGCCGCTTACGGCCATTTCGGCCGGGCGCCGGAGGCCGACGGCGGTTTCTCCTGGGAGAAAACCGACCTCGCCGACGCGATCAAAGCCGCCGTCTGAGCGACCGGTTTCCAGAGCGCCCGGGCGGAAACGCCCGGGCGCTCCGCATTTCGGAGGGTTCCATGACCGACATTCCGGAACGCGAGGACGGCGCGCCCTGGCGCAACTTCTACGGCCGTCGCCACGGCAAGAAGCTGCGCCAGAGCCAGGTGGAGCTGCTCGACACGCTGCTTCCCAAACTCGCGCCGCCTCGCGTCGCCTGGGAGGAGAACCCCGAGCGCGCGGAGGTCGACTTCGCCGCGATGGTCCCCGGCGCGCGCGAGGTCTGGCTGGAGATCGGGTTCGGCGGCGGAGAGCATCTGGCGGCGATGGCGAAAGCCAACCCCAATGCGGCGATCATCGGCTGCGAGCCCTTCGTAAACGGGGTGGCCATGTGTCTTGGCGCGCTTGAGCGCGAGAGCATCGCCAACGCTCGCATCCACGCCGGCGACGCGCGCGAGATCTTCGACGTCGCGCCGGACGGCGCCTTCGCCCGCATCTTCGTGAACTACCCGGACCCGTGGCCGAAGGCGCGCCACCACAAGCGCCGCTTCATCGGTGAGGACAACCTCGCGCATCTCGCCCGCGTCGCGGCCCCCGGCGCGCGGCTCCACATCGCCTCCGACATTCCCGACTACATCCGCCACTCACTCGAAGCGATCCAGCGCGTCCCCGCGTTTCGCTGGACGGCGGAGGGACCGAAGGACTGGCGCGAACCCTGGGCCGACTGGCCCGGCACCCGCTACGAAGCGAAGGCGCTGCGCGAGGGGCGGACGCCCTGTTACCTCACTTTCGCGCGCGCCTGATCCCGCTTCCTTCAAATACGCGAAAGACGCGAAGCGGCGACACGGGTGAGGAGGCGGCCTCCGAAGGAGGCTCCGACGAGGCCGTCCCCCGCTCTCAGCCGGCGAGCGGGTGCTTTTCAGCGACCAGCTTCTTCAACCGCTCCTCCTGCACGTGAGTGTAGATCTCCGTCGTCGAGATATCCGCATGGCCGAGCAGCTGCTGGATCGCCCTGAGGTCCGCGCCGTTCGCCAGAAGATGCGATGCGAAAGCATGGCGCAGCACATGGGGGGAGACGCGGGCGGGATCGATCCGGGCGGCTGCGGCGAGGTCCTTGATCAGCTGAAACAGCCGCTCGCGCGTCAGGTGCCCCTTCGCCCCGGCTGACGGGAAGAGAAACGGCGACGGCGCCCCGCCCTTCTCCTTCCGCGCCCGCTCCCCGGCGTCGCGCGCCGCCAGCCAAACGGCCACAGCCGCGCGCGCGGGCGGGGAGAGCGGGGTCATCCGCTCCCGCCCGCCCTTGCCGCGCACGAGAATCATCCGCGGATCGCCCCGCGCCGCCGCAACAGGGAGGGAGACGAGCTCGCTCACCCGCATGCCCGTGGCGTAAAGCGTCTCGATCAGGCAGGCGAGGCGCGGGTCGTCCCGCTCCCGCGCCGCTGAGAGCAGCGCGTCGACCTCGGCCATGCTCAGCGTCTTCGGCAGTCGCCGGGCCTTTCGCGGCCCGGCGATCCGCGCCGCAGGGTCGTCGGACCGCGCGCCGTCTTCATAAAGAAACCCGTGAAACCGGCGAAGGGCGGAGAGCCGACGCGCCCGCGTCGCCGCCGCCAGACCCTGATCGTCGAGCCCGGCGAGATAGGCCTCGATGTCGTCGCGCGCCGCGTCCAACGGCCCGCGCCCTCGCACCGAAAGCGCCGATGCGTAGTCTTCAAGGTCGCGGCGATAGGCGGCGATCGTGTTCCGCGCCGCGCCCCGCTCGGCGACCATCGCCTCCAGAAAACCTTCGATCAGACGGGCGGCCGGCCCGCCCATCAGTCGCCGAAGCCGACGCCGACCGCCGGGGCCTCGACCTCGCTCAGGGGCGCGGGCAGCTCGGCGATGCTCGCGTAGACGAAGAAGCCGATCGCGGTCAGCAGGATCAGGATGAACAGAAAACCGATAAAGCGCCGCATGTCGCAGCCTTTCTCTCGCTCGCCTCGTTGCGCCGGATTTTCTCCGGTCGTCTTGTCCCGCGCGCCGCTCAGGGGTTAGATCGCCGCGCGTTACCGCCTGATCGGCAACCTAGCGATCAGGCGCCCTGCGCGCAACGCAAGAGGGGGTCTCCCGTGTCGTCGTCCCAACCCGCAGCCGCCGCCGAAACGGAGCCGACCTGGCGCCTCAGGCGCTCCGTCGCGCTGATCGGGCTGATGGGCTGCGGCAAAACGACGGTCGGCGCGCGCCTCGCCGCGCTGATCGGGGCGGAGTTCCGCGATGCGGACGCGGAGATCGTCGCTGCGGCGGGCATGTCGATCCCGGAGATCTTCGAAAACCTCGGCGAAGGCGCTTTTCGCGACGGGGAGCGCAAGGTGATCGCGCGGCTGATGGGCGAGCGGCCGATGGTGCTGGCGACCGGCGGCGGCGCCTTCATGGCGGCGGAGACGCGCGACGCGATCCGCGCCGCCGGCGTCTCCATCTGGCTCAGCGCCGATCTCGAGACGCTGGTGGAGCGCACGTCCCGCCGCAAATCCCGCCCGCTCCTGAACAAGGGCGATCCGCGCCGGATCCTCGGCGACCTGATCGACCAGCGCTACCCGGTCTACGCCGAGGCCGACCTCGTGGTGGAGAGCACCGCGACCGGCGCCGCGGACAACGTCGCCCGCGCCGCGCTCGACGCCCTGATCGCGCGGGACGCCGGTCTCCCGCCCGAAGACCGCGTATTGGAGGCGGTGTGAGCGTGGAGACCCTTCCCGTCGCACTCGGCGCCCGCGCCTACGACATCCGCATCGGGCCCGGCCTGATCGGCCGCGCGGGAGCGGAGATCGGGCCTCATCTCGCGCGCAAGCGGGTCGCGATCGTCACCGATGAAACGGTCGCCGCCCTTCATCTCGCCGCGCTGACGGAGGGACTGGCGGCGGATGGGATCGAGGCGCATCCGATCGTCCTGCCGCCCGGCGAGGCGACGAAGAGCTTCGCCAGCTATCAGCGCGTCCTCTCCGAGCTTCTGGACCTCAAGATCGCCCGCGACGACCTTGTCGTCGCCTTCGGCGGCGGCGTCATCGGAGACCTCGCCGGGTTCGCGGCGGCGACGCTGCGCCGGGGCGTCGACTTCATCCAGATCCCGACGACGCTTCTGGCTCAGGTCGACAGCTCCGTCGGCGGCAAGACCGGGATCAACGCGCCGCAGGGCAAGAACCTGATCGGCGCGTTCCATCAGCCCCGCCTCGTTCTCGCCGATACGGACGTTTTGAACACGCTTTCGGGCCGCGAGTTTCTGGCGGGATATGCGGAGACGGTGAAATACGGCCTCCTCGGCGACGCCGCTTTCTTCGACTGGCTGGAGGAGGCCGGTCCCGCCATAGCCGCGGGCGATCAGGCGCTGCGCATCCGCGCGATCCGACGGGCGTGCGAGATGAAAGCGGAGATCGTCTCGCGCGACGAGACGGAGCAGGGCGATCGCGCCCTCCTCAATCTCGGCCACACGTTCGGCCATGCGCTGGAGGCGGCGACCGGGTATTCGGCGCGCCTTCTCCATGGGGAGGGGGTCTCCATCGGGACGGCGCTGGCCTTCGAGACCTCCATGCGGCTCGGCCTCTGCAGTCAGGAGACGCCGAGCCGGGTGCGCGCCCATTTCCGCGCCATGGGCATGAAGACGACGCTCGCGGATATCGACGGAGCGTTGCCGGACGCCGCCGGGCTGGTCGCCCTCATGGGTCAGGACAAGAAGGTGAAGGACGGAAAGCTCGTCTTCATCCTCGCCCGCGGCGTCGGAGAGGCGTTCATCGCGAAGGACGTGGACGTCGCCGTCGTTAAAGGCGTCCTCCGGGACGCTCTGGCCGAACGATAGGCCTTGGCCGCGACCGTCATATCCCGACGTCCACAGTCCGCTGACGGAACCGAGGTTCCGGCATTCCGGAAAACCGGAAGGTTGGAATTATCGCCGCGACGCTTTGGATGCGCGGCGCATCGGGTCTTCGCCGCCCGGTTCCGATCAAATTGCAACCGGATATGCGCGGGATGGGGCCGATGAGAGTTCTTCTCGCCGTCACCAGCCTCATGGGCGCCGGGCACCTCAACCGGACGCTGACCATCGCCCGCGCCCTTCGCCGCGCCGGGGCCGAGCCCCTCGTCGTCAGCGGCGGGCGGGAGATCGCGCATCTTGACGCGGACGGTGTGGCTATGGCGCAACTTCCCCCCGTCTGGTCGGACGGCGTCGACTACAGCCGCCTCCTCACGCCCGAGGGGGTCGCCGATCAGGCTTATCTCGACCGTCGGCGGGCCGCGCTCCTCTCCCATTTCGCAGATTTCGCGCCCGACGCCGTGGTGACGGAGCTTTGGCCCTTCGGCCGCCGCAATCTCTCCGCCGAATTCGAAGCGCTGGCGGAGGCCGCGGCCGGAAAAGCGCGCCTCTACGCCTCCATCCGGGACGTGCTGGAGCCGAAGAAAAAGCCCAAACGGGCGGAGGAGACGGCGGATCGCCTCCGGCGCTTATATGACGGCGTCCTCGTCCACGGCGATCCGAAGGTGGTCGGCCTCGGCGCGACGTGGCCCAAGGCGGCGGAGCTCGCCGATCTGATCCGCTACACCGGTTATGTCTGCGATCCGCCCCCTCCCCCCGCCGAAGACGCGCGAGGCGAGGTTCTCGTCGCCGTCGGCGGCGGCGTCATCGGGCGGCGCCTCTTGGAGACCGCCGTCGCCGCAGCCGGGCGGCAGACGGGCGACACCCGCCTCTGGCGCCTGCGCGTCGGCGGCGCGGATGCGGCGGCGGAGGCCCTGCGCCTCACCGCCCTCGCCGGAGACGCGCCCGTCGTCGCCGAACCCGCCGCCGCCGATTATCGCGCGCGCCTCGGCGCGGCGGCGTGCTCGGTCTCCCTCCTCGGCTACAACACCGCGACTGACATCCTGACCGCGGGCGTTCCCGCCGTCATCGCGCCGATGGAGGAGGGCGGGGAGAAGGAACAGCGCATCCGCGCCGCCGCTTTCGCTCGCCTGCCCGGGATCGCCTGGCTGGAGGCGATGGACCCGGAGACCCTTCTCTCAGCGGTTCAGAGGGCGACCGCACTGCCCGGCCCTCCGGCCGGTCTCGTCGATCTGAACGGGGCGGAGACGACGGCGCGGATCGTTCTCGGCGGCTGACGACTTGACCGGCCCTTGCCGAGAGGGGACGCTCCGCCCATCTCGACATGGACCAGACGAAAGGCCGCCATGTTCTACGGCATGTTCTCCGCCCTCATCCTCGGCGCCGCGACCGGCGCCTTCGCGGAGTATTTCCGGTTCACGCGGAACGGCTACTTCATCTCCATCGTCATCGCCGTCGGCGGCGCGGTGATCCTCTGGTTCGCCCAAGGCCTCCTCGGCGTCGGCCTCGGCTTCGGGCGCGCGGGCACGTCCATCATCGGGGCGGTGGGCGCGCTCTTCATCGCGTCGATGCGGCGCTGACGCGATGGGAAGCATCCTCCTCCTCGCCATCATCGGCGTCGCCGCCGGGTTCGTCGCCTCCAAGGTGATGAAAACCAATCTCTCCGTCTGGGAGACCATCGCCGTCGGCGTCCTCGGGGCCGTCGTCGGCGGGGTGATCCTTCGCTTCGTCATCGCGCTTTCCGGCGCGGCGTTCGGCTTTCTGGGGGCGGTGGCGGGCGCATGCCTCATGATCTGGCTCTACCAGCGGTTTTTCGGGGCGCGGCGCTGAGCCTCATTCGGCCCTGAAACCCTTGACCTCGCGCGCCCGGACGGGTTCAACCGCGCAACGATTTCACCGGCGCGCCCATACTCGCGCGACGACGACCTAGACGGCTACGGGAGCCTTTGATGGACGACCAGAAGAACCTGATCATGGCGGCTGTGCTCAGCATGGTCGTGATCGTCGCCTGGACCTTCTTTTTCGCGCCCCCGCCGCCCGACCCCGCCCTCGAACAGGTCGCCGCCGAAGGTGAGGCCGCGCCGCAGGCTGGTTCCGGCGCGACTGTCGGCGCAGCGGGCGACAGCAGCCTCAACCGCGAAGCCGTTCTCGGCAAGGCGGAGCGCATCAAGGTCGAGACGCCTTCGCTCTCCGGCTCCATATCGCTCCGCGGCGGGCGGATCGACGATCTGCACCTGACCGACTACCGCGAAACGCTGGATGAGGAGAGCGACACCGTCACCCTCCTCTCCCCCACCGGGACCGAACACCCGTTCTTCGCCGTCTACGGCTGGCTGCCCGCCGAGGGCGCCGCCGTCTCCACCCCCGGCCCCAACACCGAATGGACGGTGGAGAGCGGCGGGACGCTCTCGCCGACCAGCCCCGTCGCGCTCGTTTGGGACAACGGGGAGGGAATGATTTTCCGCCGGACGATCTCGGTCGACGAGAAGTTCATGTTCACCATCGGCCAGTCGGTGGAGAACAACACCGGCGCCGCGGTGAACCTCGTTCCCTACGGCTATGTCGCGCGTCAGGGTGAGCCGGAGACGGTCAACTTCTTCATCCTCCACGAAGGCGCCATCGGCGTCTTCGACGGCGAGCTGAAGGAGATGGACTACGACGACATGGCCGATCTGCCGGGCACGGCCGCATCGGTGCGTCAGGAGCAGGTGACGGCCACCGAGGACGGTTTCGTAGGCTTCACCGACAAATACTGGATGGCGACCATCGCGCCCGGCCACGGCCAGGGCTTCACCGCCGCCTACAAGTTCGTGCAGCGCGCCACCGGCCCCGAATACCGCACCGAGGCGATCCTGCCCTTGCAGGAGATCGCGGCGGGCGCGACGGCCGAGGTCTCCACCTTCCTCTTCGCCGGGGCCAAGGAATACGCGACCATCCACGACTATCAGGAACGCAAGCAGATCGACCGCTTCGACGACAGCATCGACTGGGGATGGTTCTTCTTCCTCACGAAGCCGATCTTCCAGCTTCTGCTGTGGGTGAAGGGCTTCGTCGGCAATATGGGCTGGTCGATCATCGTGCTGACGCTGATCATCAAGACCGCGCTCTTCCCGCTCGCCTATAAATCTTACGTCTCCATGTCGAAGATGAAGAAGCTTCAGCCCGAGATGGAGAAGATCAAGGAGCGCGTCGGCGACGACCGCCAGAAGATGCAGCAGGAGATGATGGCGCTCTACAAGCGGGAGAAAGCCAATCCGGCGGCGGGCTGTCTGCCGATCCTCCTGCAGATCCCGATCTTCTTCTCGCTCTACAAAGTGCTCTTCGTGACGATCGAGGTGCGCCATGCGCCCTTCATCGGCTGGGTCACCGACCTCTCCGCGCCCGATCCGACGAGCTGGATGAACGCCTTCGGCGCTCTGCCCTTCGATGCGCCGACGCCGGGCGTCGGCATTCTCGGCCTCTTCTCCATCGGCGTCTTCCCGATCCTGATGGGCGTGACGATGTGGATGCAGCAAAAGCTGAACCCGGCGCCGACGGACAAGATGCAGGCGCAGATCTTCGCCTGGATGCCGTGGATCTTCATGTTCATGCTCGGCACTTTCGCGTCCGGCCTGGTGATCTACTGGGTGGCGAACAACGTCCTGACCTTCATCCAGCAGTATTCGATCATGCGGAGCCAGGGAGTCGACGTGGACTTCCTCGGCAACGTGAAGAAATCCTTCCGGCGAAAACCGAAGGAAGGGTAGCGCCCGGGAGGAGCGATCATGCCCGCGCGCCTCGCCGCGATCTACCGCCACCCGGTGAAAAGCCTTGGCGAGGAAGCGCTGACAAGCGTCTCCGTCGCCGCCGGCCGGGCCATGCCCTGGGACAGAGTCTGGGCCGTCGCCCACGGCCGCTCCGAGTTCAATCCGGCGGAGCCGGAATGGGTCGAGAGCCATAGCAGCGTGATCCAGTCGACGAACCCGAACCTCGCCCGCATCACCTGCGCATTCCGCGAGACGACCGGGCGGCTCTCCCTCGCCCATCCCGACCTCGGCGAGATCACGGTGGACCCCGAGGCCGAGGGCCAGCGCCTGACGGATTGGCTCGCGCCCATAGCCGCCCCCTCCGGTCCGCCGCCCTATCGCGTGATCCGCGTCCCCGGCGGGCAGGCGCTGACCGACTTCCCGGACACGCACTACGCCATCGGCAACCTCGCCTCCCTCCGCGCGCTGGAGGATATGGCGGGGCGCAAGCTGGAGCATATCCGCTTCCGCATGAACCTCTGGATCGACGGCGCCGCGCCGTGGGAGGAATTCGACTGGCTGGACGGCGAGGTGACCATCGGCGGCGTCCGCTTTCGGGTGATGGACCGGGCGACCCGTTGCAGCACCATCAACGCCGACCCCGAAACGGGGACGCGCACGACCGACCTGACGCGCGTCCTCTACAACCGCTTCAAGCACATGGACTTCGGCGTCTACGCGCAGGCGAAAGGCGACGGCGAACTGGCCGTCGGCGACGAGGTGGCGGCGTGAGCCTCTTCTCCGTCGCAGAGGCGCCGGACCGTGAGGTTCTGGAGGCGGGACGCAAGCTCTTCGCCGGGCCCTGCGATTTCGTCAAAGGCGTCGTCGCGATGGACGGCCTGCCCCCCGGCGACCGGATGGAGATCTGCTTCGCCGGTCGCTCCAACGTCGGCAAATCCACGCTCATCAACGCTCTCACGGGCCGTAAGGGCCTCGCCCGCGCCTCCAACACGCCGGGGCGGACGCAGGAAATCAACTTCTTCGACCTCGGCGGCCAGGCATGGGTCGTCGATCTGCCCGGCTACGGCTTCGCTCAAGCCCCGGTGGACGTGGTGGCGCGCTGGCAGGAACTCCTAAGGACATACCTGTCGGGCCGCGCGAACCTTCGCCGCGCCTTCGTGCTGATCGACAGCCGCCACGGCGTGAAGGCAGTGGACCATGAGATCATGGACCTGCTCGACAAAGCGGCCGTCAGCTTTCAGGTCGTAATGACCAAAGCGGACAAGATGAAAACCGGGGCGCTGGAAAAGGTGATCGCCAAGGTCGGCGAAGACCTGAAAAAACATCCAACGGCGTTTCCCGAGCTCATCGTCACATCCTCTGAGAAGGGCGACGGGGTCGGAACGCTCCGCTCCGCCGTCGCGGCGCTGCTCACCGAATAAAGGGAGGCGCCGCCTCCTCGGAGCTTCTTTGAGGGGCCGCCTCGTCGCCCGCCCCGCGCGGGTCTGAGTATTTTGAGAAAGCGATGATGACGGGAGCGCTCTCCTTCATCGCTTTCGCCAAATACTCCCGCCGGAGGCGAAGGCCATGACCGCAGGCATGGCCCAACCTGAGGAGGAGGCGAAGCCGACGACGAGGCGAAAGTCGTCGCGCGCCAGCGCGTCCGTTTACCGGCGGCGAAAGGCGAGCCAGCCGGTCATCAGGGCCCAGACGAAGGCGAGCGAGCCCCAGGTGATCGCATATTCCAGATGATCGTTCTTGATCCTGACCGCCTCCAGCGGGCGGGGCTTCGGCCATTCCCCGACAGCGGTTGAGGTTTCAAGAACGACGAGAACCGGCTCCGCCGCGAAAAGCTCGGCCATTTCCGGCAGGTCGCGGCCCGTCCACACGTTGTCGCGCGCGCCGAAGGCGGGGCCCTCTTCATACTCGGAGACGGGCCAGCGTAGGGCTCCGATGAGGACGATCTCGCCCTCGGGCGCCGGCGTCGGGCGGGCCGCGGCGCCGCCTTCGTTCTTCTCTTCAACGGGGGTATAGCCCCGGTCAACCATGACGCGCCGCCCGTCCGAAAGCGTGAAGGGCTGGATCACCCTATACCCCGCGCCGTAAGGCCTCAGCGTTACCAGAAGCGGCGCGTCGACGAAACCGTGCGCGCCGGCCTCGCCGCTAAAACGCCCGGTCAGGGAGACGCGGGAGAATTCCTGGCCATCGATATCGAAGGTTTCCGGGAGCGGGCCGGGGGCCGCCGCCATCCGCGTCTCCATCTCGGCGATGACGCCCTCTTTCCACTCCAGACGCTGCAGCTGCCAAAGGCAGAGCCAGACCAGAATGGCGACGCCGAGGACGCCGGTGGCGACGATCCCGATGCGACCTTTCATATGCGACCTCCAAAGAGAAAGGGCGGCGCGAACGCCGCCCTTCACGTCTCTAACGCGGCTGAACCGTCAGGCGCCCCAGATGTAGATCGAGGCGAAGAGGAAGAGCCACACCACGTCGACGAAGTGCCAGTACCAGACCGCCGCTTCGAAACCGATATGCTTCTCCGCCGTGAAGTGCCCCTTCAGCGCGCGGAAATAGCAGACCGCGAGGAAGATCGTGCCGACGATGACGTGGAAGCCATGGAAGCCCGTCGCCATGAAGAAGTTCGCGCCGTAGATGTTGCCGTCGAAGCTGAAGGCCGCATGGCCGTACTCATAGGCCTGCGTGATCGTGAAGAGCACGCCGAGCAGGACGGAGACCAGAAGGCCCCATTTCAGCCCGTCCCGGTCGTTCTCCATCACCGCATGGTGCGCCCAGGTCGCGGCGCAGCCGGAGCAGAGCAGGATCAGCGTGTTGATCAGCGGCAGATGCCAGGGGTCGAAGGTTTCGATCCCCGCCGGCGGCCAGACGCCATCCGCGCCGTAGGCGGTCGCCGTCGTCTTCGTCGCGACGTCGGCCATCGGATAGATCGCGTGCTTGAAGAATGACCAGAACCAGGCGGAGAAGAACATCACCTCCGAGGCGATGAACATGATCACGCCGTAGCGCAGACCAATGGAGACGACCGGCGTGTGATCGCCGACCTGGCTCTCCTCCACCACCTGCGCCCACCAGGCGTACATCGTGTAGATCACGATCAGGAACCCGAGGATGGCCACGTAGGGCTGATTGTTGTCGACCTGCGGCGACACCGCGAGGACGAAACCGAAGAGCATCAGGAAGGCGCCGACCGAACCGAGGAACGGCAGGATGCTCGGCGGAAGAATATGGTAGTCGTGGTTCTTTTCGTGGGCCATTGGATCCCCCTTGCGTATCCCGCTCACATCACCCGGCGGGGTCGGTCTTTTCGAGGTTGGCCGCGGCCGCAGCGTCCACCTCGGGAATGTCTATTTCATGGAACGTGTAGGAGAGCGTGATGGTGTGCACCAGCCCCGCCTCGTAGTCGTTAACCATTTCAGGGTCGACGAAGAAAGTGACCGGCATGTCCACCGACTGGCCGGGCTGCAGCACCTGCTCTTCGAAGCAGAAGCACTGGATCTTCGAGAAATATCCGCCAACGGAGAAGGGCGTCACGTTGAAGCTCGCCGACCCCGCCACCGGAACGTCGGTCGGGTTCGTCGCGCGGTAGAAGGCGAGCCCGGTCTCCCCGATCTTGATGTCCATCGAGGTCTGGAGCGGCTCGAACGTCCAGGGCATGCCGCGCTCGCGCGCCGCGATGAACTTGACCGTGACGGTCCGGTCGAGGATTTCCTCTGACCCGCTCTCGGCGACAGATGTGGTGCCGCCGAAGCCCGTGACCCGGCAGAACCAATCGTAGAAGGGGACGGCTGCGAAGCTCATGCTCAGCATGAAAAGGCCGAGGCAGGAGAGATAGAGGAGCGTGCGCCGGTTGCCCGCAGTCTCGCTCATTCCGTCACCTCCCATTCCATCTCGGGTTTGATCACATTGGCGCCCAGTTTCGCGATGGTCACCGTGAAGAGAAGCGCGACGAAGCCCGCCAGAACGGCGAGGAGCGCATAGTTGCGCCCCCGGCGGCGGCGGTGAAGGTCATGTTCCTCCCGCCCGATCATCAGACCAGGCCTCCAACGAGCCCGACGGAGAGGTCCGCCGCCCGAAGGCCCGCTTCAACGGCGAGGGCGAGGAAGATCAGGAAGAGATAGAGGATGGAGAAATTAAAGAGCCGTTTCTCAACCTTGTGGCCGTCCGCCTCAGCCGCCGTTTCGGCGCGGAAGCCGACGATCCATGCGAGGCGGACGAACTCCGCCGACAGCGCTCCGGCGACGACGAGGTAAACGAGTCCGCCAATCGAGGTGAAGGCCGGCGCGATCGCGACGGCGGCCAGCGCGAGCGAGTACCAGAAGACCTGACGGCGCGTGGCGACCGGCCCGGCGACGACGGTCATCATCGGCACCTCGGCCCGCTCGTAATCGCCGTTGCGATAGAGCGCGAGCGCCCAGAAATGCGGCGGGGTCCAGAGGAAGATCACCGCGAACATCAGCACCGCTTCGACGGAGACGCCGCCAGTGGCGACCGCCCAGCCGAGCATCGGCGGGAAGGCGCCAGCCGCGCCGCCAATCACGATGTTCTGCGGCGTCGAGCGTTTCAGCCACATCGAATAGATCACGGCGTAAAAGAAGATGGTGAAGGCGAGAATGCCCGCGGAGAGCCAGTTGGCGAAGAGGCCCAGCATCGCGACCGACAGGATGGAGAGACCGAGGCCCACCGCCAGCGCCTCGTCCGCCGTCACCCGGCCCGAGGGGACGGGGCGGTTGCGCGTGCGGGCCATCTTCACGTCGATATCGGCGTCCCACCACATGTTCAGCGCACCGGAGGCCCCCGCCCCAACCGCAATGCAGAGGATGGAGGCGAAGGCGATGACCGGGTGCACCCCGACCGGCGCGACCAAGAGGCCGACCAGCGCGGTAAAGATCACCAGAGACATGACGCGCGGCTTGAGGAGTTCGAAGTAGTCCTTGAACTCCGCGTCGCCGCCGCGCGCTTCGATATCTGTCGCGTGGGTCATCTACCTGCGCGCCGTCCGCTTACTCAGCCGCGGCGAGCTGAACGTCGTATTTCGGCGGATTGCCCTGCGCCGTGCGGATTTCGTTCACCCATGCCTCGTAGTCGCTCTGGCTCACGACGCGCACGGTGATCGGCATGTAGGAGTGATCCTTGCCGCAAAGCTCGGAGCACTGGCCGAAATACGTCCCGATCTCCTCCGCCTTGAACCACAGTTCGTTCATACGGCCGGGGATCGCGTCCACCTTCACGCCGAAGGCCGGGATCGTCCAGGCGTGGATCACGTCGGAGCCGGTGATCAGCATGTGGACGTTGGCGTCGACGGGCACGACGACCTCGGTGTCGGTGGCGAGCAGATACTCGTCCTCGGCGTAGCCGTATTCGTCCAGCTCATCACGGGCGAGCATGTAGGCGTCGAACGTCTCGACGCCCTCCTCCGGATACTCATAGGACCAGTACCACTGGTTGCCGGTCGCCTTGATGGTCAGGTCCGCCTGCGGGATGTTCAGCTGCTTGAAGAGGATCGGCAGCGAGAACGCCCCGATCACGACGAGGATCACGATCGGGACGCCGGTCCAGACGACCTCGAGCGTGGAGTTGTGGGTCGTGCGCGACGGCGTCGGGTTCGCCTTCGCGTTGAAGCGCACGATGCAGATGATCAGAAGCGCGGTCACGAAGACGACGATCGCCGCGCTGATCCAGTGCAGGAAGGTGTCGAACCAGACGATGTCGCGCATCAGCTCCGTCACGGCGGGCTGAAAGTGCAGACCCTGATCGACCGGTTTTCCGATGGCGTCCTGCGCGGTCGCCGCGCTGGCGAAGAGAGCGGCGGCGCCGCCCATGATTGCTGCTGCGTATGAGTTCCGCATCCGAAGCTCCCCCGGTTTCTGCGCGCCGGTCGGGGGCCAACCCGAACGGCATTCGTCATTCGCTAGCGTCAGACCACATAGCGAAGGGCGGAGCAAGCTGGACCATTGCGTCAAACAGCCGCTAAACCCTTGAGCATCATACATTCGGAGAGCCGTTAATGACCAGTGAAGACGCCCCATTTTCGCCGTTCGAGACCGACCTTGAGCAGGATACTGCCCTATCCGTCCTCCGGGACGCCACGGCGCGGGCGGAAGACGGCGAATTGTTTCTCGAACGGCGTCGGGCCGAGTCGCTCACCTTCGACGACGGGCGCCTGCGCGGCGCGAGTTACGACAGCGCGAAGGGATTCGGTCTGCGCGCCGTCGCGGGGCCGGTCGCGGGCTACGCGCATTCCTCCGAACTGACTGAAGCGGCGCTCCGGCGCGCGGCGGAGACGGTGAAGCTGGCGGCGGCGGAGGGGGAGACGCGCCTCGCCCCGCCCCCGGCCCTCGCGAACCGCAGCCTCTACATCCAGGAGAGCCCGCTAGACGGCATGTCGTTCGGCGCCAAGGTCGACCTCCTGAAGGAGATCGACGACTACCTCCGCGCCCGCGATCGGCGCGTCGTGCAGGTCAGCGCGACGCTCGCCGGCGCCTTGCAGGAGGTGACGATCCTCCGGCCCGAAGGCGGCGTCCTCTCCGAAGCGCGCCCCATGGCCCGCCTCAACATCTCCGTCATCGTGGAGAAGGACGGGCGGCGGGAGACCGGTTCCTCCGGCGGCGGCGGGCGGCGCTCCTACGACCTCCTCGTCGCGCCGGACGCCTGGAAGGGACAGGCTGAGGAGGCGCTGCGGATCGCGCTGGTCAATCTCGAAGCCGAAGACGCGCCCGCCGGGGTGATGGAGGTCGCCCTCGGCGCCGGTTGGCCCGGCATCCTCCTCCACGAAGCCATCGGCCACGGGCTGGAGGGCGACTTCAACCGCAAGAAAACCTCCGCCTTCTCCGGGCTGATGGGCAAACAGGTGGCGGCGAAGGGCGTGACGGTGGTGGACGACGGCACGATCCCCGACCGGCGCGGCTCGCTTTCTTTCGACGACGAGGGCACCCCGACCTCTCGCACCACGCTGATCGAGGACGGTATCCTCGTCGGCTACATGCAGGACCGCCAGAACGCCCGCCTGATGGGCATGGCCCCGACCGGCAACGGGCGCCGCCAGTCCTACGCCCATATCCCCATGCCGCGCATGACCAACACGGTGATGATGGGTGGCGAGGCGAAGCCCGAAGACGTGGTCGCGGCGGTGAAGGACGGCATCTACGCCGTCGGTTTCGGCGGCGGGCAGGTCGACATCACCAACGGCAAGTTCGTCTTCTCCTGCACCGAAGCCTACCGGGTGAAGAACGGCAAAGTGCTGAACCCGGTGAAGGGCGCCACCCTGATCGGCGACGGCCCCTCCGCCCTCAACCGCGTGCGCGTCGTCGCGGACGACATGGCGATGGACCCCGGCATCGGCACGTGCGGCAAGAACGGACAGGGCGTTCCGGTGGGCGTCGGCCAGCCGACCCTCCTCATCGACGGGTTGACCGTAGGCGGCGCCGCAACCTGAAGATGCGCGTCGCTTCAATAAGTTGGCCATCGTAATTTGTTGTGCTATCCCCTATCGGGGGCTGAACAAAAACGAGAACAGGGTCGGGGGTCAGGGATGTCGGATTTCTCAGGCGTGCCGCTTCTGGCGGACCTGCCGGAGGACATGGCCGCGAAAGCGGCTGAGCGCTGCAGGTGGAAGTCTTACGAAGCGCATGAACTCATCGTCGACTACGGCGATGAGACCAACGAAGTGCTCTTCATCATCACGGGTCAGGTGCGGGTGCTGATGTCGTCGGCCTATGGGCGCCACGTCATCCTGAACCACCTCGATCAGGGCGATTTCTTCGGCGAAATGTCCGCGATCGACGGGCGCAGCCGCTCCGCCAGCGTGATCGCGCTCTACAATTCGCGCATCTGCGCCATGCCGGGCGATCTTTTCGTGGAGATCGCGACGCATTACCCGCCCGTCGCGCTGCGCACGATGGAGAAGCTGACGGAGCGGGTCCGCACGATCAACGAGCGCCTCGCGGAGCAGGCCTTCCTGACGGCCCGCCAGCGTCTTTGCGCTGAACTCCTCCGCCAATCGCGGCCCCGCTCGGGGCACGAAGGCCAGCGCATCGTCTCGCCCCCGCCGATCCAGGAGGATCTGGCGAACCTGATCTCATCGCGCCGCGAGGTGGTGAGCCGGGAGCTCTCCGCGCTCACCAAGGCGGGCGTGGTGGAGCGGAGCCGCGGCGGCCTGATCCTGACGGATGTCGAAGAGCTTTCGCGCCGGGTCGAAGAGGCGATGGGGCCGATCCGGCCCTGACGCGACGTGGCTTCCGTTGAATAGCGGAGCGATGGTTCGCGCTGTTCCGAGAGCATTATGCGTTTTGGTTTGCTCGGTCGCACACGAGCCATGCGTTTGGTTCGCGCTGTCGCGCAAACGGGGGCGGCTCGCGAGCGCTACGCGCTCAGTCTCGCCGCCGGCGCTTCACTGCCCGCACCTGCTCTGAGTGGCGATGTGCGCCTCCGGCGGGAGTATTTTGAGAAGCGTGAAGCGCGACGCGCGGTTTCTTCTGACATACGAGCTAGGGCAAATAGCGCCCGTTGAGCCATTCGCTTACGCGGTAACGAATACGAACCGGCCGGGGACTCTCCTGACCGCGAAGGCTGAGGTCAGGCGAGCGCGTTCTTAACGGCCGCGCCCGCGGCGCCGAAATCCATACGGCCGCCGTATTGCGACTTCAGCGCGCCCATGACCTTGCCCATGTCCTTGATCGACGTCGCCTCGGTCTCGCGGATCGCGTCCGCGACGGCCTTGTCCAGCTCATCCGCTGAAAGCGGCTTGGGCAGAAACTCGCGGATGATCTTCATCTCCGCCTTCTCGCGGGATGCGAGCTCCGGGCGCCCCGCATCCTCATAAGTCTTCGCGCTCTCTTCGCGCTGCTTCACCATCTTGGCGAGGACCTGCATGATCACCGCGCTGTCCAGCTGGCCGGCGTCGTCATCGCTCCGCTGAGCGATCTCGCGCTCTTTCAGGGCGGCGCAGATCAGACGCAGCGTGGAGACGCGGATCTGATCCTTGTCTTTCATCGCGGTCTTGAGGGCGGCGTTGATGCGGTCTCGCATGGGTTGTCACGCTCGGTCGTTTCGCTGTGGTCCAACGTCAGGTCGCGGAACATATAGAACGGCCTCAGCGTCTTCAAATCCGAATCAAATTGACAAACAATTGATTTTAAAAGATTTTTAATTTTCCTGTTGCAGCGCACCCTTGGTTGACGGCTACCGGGCCCTTCTCTAGCTTCCGCCCGATTCACGATAGAGGGGTCTCCCATGACCGACGCCGCCGCGCCCACCGCCTGCATCGCGCTCGCAGACGGAACGCTTTTCCACGGCCGAGGCTTCGGTGCGGAGGGGATCGTCGCGGGGGAGCTTTGCTTCAACACCGCGATGACCGGCTATCAGGAGATCATGACCGATCCGTCCTACGCCGGGCAGATCGTGACCTTCACCTTCCCCCATATCGGCAATGTCGGAACCAACCCGCAGGACGACGAGACGGCCGATCCCGTCGCGCTCGGCATGGTCGTCCGGATGGACCCGACCGATCCCTCCAACTGGCGGGCGGCGGAGCATGTGTCGAATTGGCTCGCCCGGCGCGGCCGCGTCGCGATCGGCGGGGTGGACACGCGCCGGCTGACGCGGCTGATCCGGCAAAAGGGCATGCCGCACGCCGCTATCGGCCACGCGAAGGACGGCGCGCTGGACACGGCTGCGCTGATCGCGGCGGCGAAGGGCTTCGCGGGGCTGGAGGGGGCGGATCTCGCCAAGGACGTCACCTGCGCGCAGAGTTATCGCTGGGACGAGATGCGCTGGGCCTGGCCCGACGGCTTCACGAAGCAGACCGCGCCCCGCAAAAAGGTCGTCGCCGTCGATTTCGGCGCCAAACGCAACATCCTGCGCTGCCTCGCCTCCGCCGGGGCGGAGGTTACGGTCCTCCCCGCCACCGCCACCGCCGGAGACGTGCTGGCGCATGATCCCGACGGCGTCTTCCTCTCCAACGGCCCCGGCGATCCGGCGGCGACCGGCGAATATGCGGTGCCGATGATTCAGGGCGTGCTGGCGGCGGAGAAGCCTGTCTTCGGCATCTGCCTCGGTCACCAGATGCTCGCCCTCGCGCTCGGGGCGGAGACGGTGAAGATGAACCACGGCCACCACGGCGCGAACCATCCGGTGAAGGAGAAGGCGACCGGCAAGGTCGAGATCACCTCGATGAACCACGGCTTCGCAGTCGACGCCCAGACCCTGCCCGCGTCGGTGGAGGAGACCCATGTCTCCCTCTTCGACGGCTCCAATTGCGGCATCCGGCTTAAGGACAGGCCCGTCTTCTCCGTCCAGCACCACCCGGAGGCGAGCCCCGGGCCGCAGGACAGCTTTTACCTCTTCGAGCGGTTTCTCGCTTCGCTCTGAAGCTCGATCGGCGCGTTAAGCGTCTGCATACGCGCGTCGTTAACGATTTCGGCGAGCGGGCCGACCGCCTCTCTCCTCTCGCCACATTAACGGAGGGTTAAGTAAATCCTTCGTAAACACTGAAAATTGAGCGGATTGGGCCGCTGATTTTCGGGGCGTCATGGAGTTCGAAACGCAACCGACCCGTCTGGACGGGTTTCAGGACGCTCAGGCGACGTTTCGCCCGGCGACGCGCATCGATGCGCCGGACGACGTGATCGCGCGGCGGCTCGGCGCGGCGCTCGCTCGCGACGGCGTGATATCGGAACGCGCGCTCTCGACCTTTCTCGCCTTTGGCGGCGCGCATGCGCCCGACGACGTCCTGATCGAACAGCCTCTGCGTAAGAAGGCGCCGGCTTTCGGCGTCAGCCGCATCGGCGCGCGATCGGTTACGGCGCGGCCGATCGGCGACGTCGGCGTTCTCAGCGCGTTTCGCCGGATCTTCGGCGCGCAACTGGCGAAGCGCGCCGCGACGCGGCGCCCGGCGAAGTGGAGCTACCGTCTGGGCCCTGCGCCATGGCAGCGAGCGGCGGCCTGCGCGTTGTTCGGGGCGCCCCCGCTCGCCGCGCTGATCTCGATCGAAGCGGCGGTGGCGACGATCCTCTGGATCGGGGCGGTGGTTCTCTCGTGCAACGCCGTGCTCTGGCTCTGCGCGGCGGGCGCGGCGGCGATGCGCCGCGCGCCTCCGCCCCCGCCAAAGCTCACCTCGTTTCCGCGCATCACGCTTCTCGTCGCGCTCTACCGGGAGGCCGATGTCGTCAACCCGCTGATCCGCGCGCTCGACGCGCTCGACTATCCACGCGACCGGCTGGATATCAAAATCGTGTTGGAGGAGGATGACGAGGAAACGCTGGTCGCGCTGCGGAGCAGCGACATGCCGCGCGGCTTCGAAATCATCATCGCACCCGAGGGCGCCCCCCGCACCAAGCCACGCGCGCTGAACTACGCCGCGGACTTCGCGCGCGGCGAAATCATCGGCGTCTACGATGCGGAGGATCGACCGGACGCGGATCAACTTCTGAAAGTCGCCGCCGCGTTCGCCGAAGGCGGCTCGCGGACGGCCTGCGTCCAGGCGCGCCTCGGCTATTACAATGTGCGCGAGAACTGGATCACGCGCTGCTTCGAGCTGGAATACGCGGCGTGGTTTGACGCGCTGCTGCCCGGCCTCAGGCGCGTCGGCATGCCTCTGCCGCTCGGCGGCACGTCGCTCTTCATCCGGCGAAGCGCGCTGGAGGAGGTTGGCGGCTGGGACAGCCACAATGTCACCGAAGACGCGGACCTCGGCATGGCGCTGGCCCGGATCGGGCTTGAAACCGCATTGATCGACTCGCTGACGCTTGAAGAGGCCAGCAGCCAGCCGCTCGCCTGGATCAAACAGCGATCACGCTGGTTGAAGGGTTATCTCGCCACATGGCTGACCCATATGCGCGATCCCGGCGCTCTTTGGCGCGACCTCGGGCCGCGGCGCTTCATCGGTTTCAACGCGATCCTGCTCGGCGCCGTGATCGGATATCTTCTCATGGCGCCGCTTTGGATCGTCGCAGTCGCCGCCGCGCTCGGCTACGCGCCGGCGAGCGCGACGCTCGCCACAAACGCCGTCGCGGCGACCGGCGCGCTGGTCGCGCCCTCGCTGGCGGCCGCGGCCGCGCTAGGGCTCAGGCGGCGCGGGCGCTTTCGCTACTTCGGCTGGATCTTGACCATACCGGCCTACTGGCTGCTGGGCGTCGCCGCCGCGCATCTGGCCGTTTGGGAGTTGATGACGGCCCCGACCCGCTGGCGCAAAACGCGCCATGGCGTCGGCTCTATCGCCAAACGGAAGCAGTCCGCGGCTGGTGAAGCGTGAAGGAGGGTGAAAGCGGCGCTCCAGATTGTGGGGCATTATCCGGAGCGCCGCTACACGGGCGATCTTCCGATCGCTCGGTCCACGACAGGCGCCTGTTGTGGGCCAGGTGCCTTCCGAGCCGGGAAGATTGTGGAGGGATCACGGCTCGTCGTCGCTGTTCGTAGGCTCAATCTGGCTGGAGCGCCCCGAAACGCAAAGGGCCCCTTCGCCGTCGCCACTGGTTATTCATGACTATCAAGAAATCGCGCATCATGCGCCAGCGCCGCTCATTGCGCTTTATGCAACTTAAGAAGCACGAATAGCAGTTCGATCAATGAGGCTGAAATGGGGCAGCCGCCACAGCAGTATGTGTTTGTTTTAGCGACAATTATTTGCGATCTAGTCGCAAATAAGGCGGAAAGAAGGCGACGCCGACTCAACGGGTTCCAATTTCCGCCTCCATTTCGTCCAGCATGAGTGAAATGAATGGCGGGGTATCCAGATAAGCCGAAAGCGAAACCATCGAACTTGACCAATCATCTTTAAGGCGATTCATCAGCTCAACTTTCTCATCGAGCGTCAAAAACAACTCTTCGGTCCTCGCGCTTCGTCCCTCCCCCCTGTTCTCGGCCAACCTGGCGAGCGTCGCTTCTATCGGCGCGCTGAGGTTGCGCCGAGCGCGCGAAACTCGGACCAGTCGCAGCGCTTTCGGCGCCCGCGCGAGGGTGAGGAAGCGTCCTACGAGATCGGGATCCTCCGCGTCGTAGCGCGCGATAGTCATCGCGGTTCCGCCGAACACCTCCGCCCACCAGGACAGAATCCGGGGATAATCCATGTGAAGCCGCGTCGAAGAGGCCTCAGCGAAGGCCGGGAGAGCGCGGGTCTCTCTGATCTCCCGGCTCATGATCATCTGCCGGTGGAAGCTCGTCAGCCACTCATCGGGACGGCGGAGGAAGACGAGCACCTTAACGTCGAAAGCCTCGCCGAGCGGGGCGAGCGCGGCGGCGAAGTCGGGCTTTTCCCCCGAAAACCCCTCGGCGCTGATGATCGCCATATTCGCGCCCGTTCGCTCGATGCGCTCTCGCAACTGCTCCACCAGGGCTCTCGAAGGCCCAAGCATAGGATGCGCCGCGCCATGGTCGGCCTCATGGCTGATCGCGGTGAACAGCGCGTTATGCTTCGGCTGCCGCCTTCCATCGGCGCCGATCGACGCCGGATAGAGAACGCCGCAAGCCCGCAGCGCCAGCCGGTTTCGCGACAGGAAATGCTGGATCGCGGAGGAGCCCGTCTTGTGCATCCCGATATGGATGACCAGCCGTTTGCGCATGGCCCTCCCCGTCGGTCCAGCGGTCCATCATGCAGTATTGTTGCACTGCAACATTTCTGTTAACCACCTCACATCATAAAGATGAAGTCGAGGTGAGCGAAATGGCGAAGGTTCTGACATTCGCGCAGCAAAAGGGCGGATCGGGCAAGACGACCCTTCTCACGCAGCTCGCCGTCGCGCTGACGGCGCAGGGAAAATCGCTCGCGCTGATCGACCTCGACCCGCAGAAGACGCTTTCCTCCTGGATGGACGAACGCATCAAGCGGATGGGGGAGCCGGACATGGACCTCATCGAATCCTCCGAATGGCGCGTCTCCACCGATATCAAGAAGGCCGCCAAGGGGGCCGATCTGGTGTTGGTCGACTGCCCCGGCAGCGCCGACGTCATGTTGAACCGCGTGCTCCGGGAGACCGACCTCGTCATCGCCCCGACGCAACCCTCCGCTCCCGACGTCTGGGCGACCCGCGCCACGCTGAAGATGGCGGCGCGCGAAGGCGCGGACGCCCGCGTCGTCCTGAACCGCGTCCCACCCCGCGGCGGCGCCGTCGAGGACATGGCCGCGCGGCTTGAGGAGGAAGGAGCGGACGTCCTGCCTGAGCGGGTCGGCAACCGCGTCGCCTTCTCCACCGCCTTCGCCAAGGGCGCCGGCGTGGTGGAGACGGCGAAGTCTTCGAAAGCGGCGGAGGAAATCGCCGCGCTCGCCAAGGCGGTGGTCAAACGGCTCAAGTGATCGCGCGGACTGGTTCTGAGGATCGCGCCTGAAACGCCGGACGAACGCATGGACGCGGACAGCATTTCGTAAGCCGGAGAGCGGCGACGCGACCTTTCAACAGCAGGTCGCGGGTCTAGCGCGCAAAGCCCCTGCTCACATCGCAAACGAAGTCGGTTTTTCAGTTTGCTAGCAAACCAGCAACATATTGATACGAAGCGCATTTTCTGGAGTTGGCGCGATACGAACGTGATTTACGGCGGGCCTAAAAGCTGCGCGCGAGACCGACCAATCGAAACAGTGACGCCTTGCAGCCCGTAAGACAGGGACGGCGAAAGCTGCTTACCAATAGGTAAGTCCGCATGGGGACGAGCGCTGCGAAAGCGGCTTGCGCTACCGCCCATCGGAGCACGCCGAAGTCACGCGCCATGCGGCGCCTGTCGCTTCGTCATGCTCGCGGAGCGCCTTAGGCTCTCCGCCCCTCCAACTCCTCGCGCGCGGCGCGGAGAGCGCCCATCGTCGCTTCGAGTTCCGCCTCCCGCTCTCGCAGCTGGGTTTGCAGGAGCGCTTCGGTCTCGGCGGCCTCTCCACGCAGCGCCGCCTCCAGCTCGCGCTTTTCGGCGAGAGCCCGGTCCCGCGCGTCCTCCACCACCAGTAGTTCCGCGACCAGTTCATCCGCCCGGTCTTCGCGTGGGGAGGCCGCGCGGGCCGCGCGAGCCCAGAGCCAGTGGGCGATCCAGCCGATCAGGAAGGCCGCGAAGAGGATGGCGGCGATCAGCGCGGTCAATTCGTCCCGGGTGACGGCTTCGTCGAACAGGCGGCCCATCGGCTCATCCCTCCTCGTTCTCGTCTAAAACGGTGAACTCGATCCGGCGGTTCGCCGCGCGCCCCGCTTCGGTTCCATTGTCGGCGATCGGACGCTCCTCTCCATACCCGCGGGCGGAGAGGCGGAGGGGGGCGACCCCCGCGTCGACCAGCGCGTCGAGGACCGCGAAGGCCCGCGCCCGGCTCAGGCCGAGATTGAGGCGCGCCGAACCCTGGCTGTCCGTATGCCCGCCGATCTCGACCCGCCCGCTCCGGCAGGGCGCGAACGCCGCGGCGAGCGCCGCGATCACGTCGGCGTTGTCGGCGCCGATCTCGGTCGATCCCGGTGAAAACGTCACCGGCGTCTCCGCGACGATCCCATTGAGCGCGGCGACGCAGCGCGAGACCGGGGCCGGCGCCGCTGCGGCGCGGACGGCGACGGGTACCCTTAGCCGGGTGACGGCGCTGCGCTCGTCTCCTGCGACGGCGACGGCGAGCGCGTGCAGGGCGCCGATATCCTCCACCGCGCCGACCGTCCCTTCGATCGAGAGGCTTTCGCCGTCGATCTGAACCGCGCCCCGCTCCAGCCGCGCCAGGAGCGACAGCGCGCCGGTCGCCGCGGAACGCCAGGAGGCCGCGTCGAAGCCGCCGGTCGTCTCAAGCTCGTTGTCGATGGAGACCCGCGCGAGACGCGCCCGCGCGAACGCCTCCACCGCCGCCGCCAGCGCGGGCGACGGCGCGCCGCCCCTGAGCGTCAGCGAAGCGCCGTCGTAGACAAGCCGCGTCGCGCCTGTGCGGCGCGGGCGCGCGCCCTCGTCCTCGACCGCCGCGAGAGCGGCCGGGGCGGCGAGCACGGCGAGGCGATAGCCATCCGGCAAGGCCGCGCCGAGCGCGTCGCGCGCGTCCTCCAGCACGCGAAAGCGCGTCGGCGGGGACGCCGTCAGGCGGGCGCGGCGCCCGACGAGGCTGATGCGGCCGGCGGGCAGCGAAGCCGCGGCGCGCATGGCGGCGCTGGCGGCGTCGACCCAGTTCTCGTCCGGAGCCCCCGCGCCGACCCGACAGGCGTCCGGCGTTTCCCGAAAGAGCGCAGCCGCCTCTTCAAGCAGGCGAGCGGACGCGGCTTCGTCGGGCGCGGCGCAATCGATCAGAGCGCCGCCCGCTTCGTCCATCGCGGCGCGGAGCGCGAAAGCCTCCGTATCGGGCGGCGGGGCGATGACGTCGCTCTCAACGTCGATGCTCGTTCCGGCGAGCGCCGCGAGCCGCGTCTCGATCCGCTCAAGCGCGGCTTCGCTCCCAGCGAGACCGGCGACGGCCACCGCATCCGGGCCGATCTGCACGCGCCCATGCAGAAGATCGCTCGCGATATCGGCGGCGAGCGGCGCCAGCGCTTCGAAATCAGCGTCGGCCGCGTCTTCGCGCGCCATGACGGTCACCGAAAGACGCGGCGCGCGCTCCGCCAAACGTGCGGAAAGCGCATTCAAAGGCTCTGCGCCCGGCGATGCGCCGACGATCACCACATCGCCGACGCCGCGCATCACCTCTAGCGCCGCAACCGGACGATAGGGCGCGACGGGCTGAGGCGCCTTCGCGTCGTCGGCGATCGCAGCCCAGGGCGCGGCCGAGGCGATGGCGGCGCGGGCGGCGGCGCGGTCCTCCTCGCTCCGCGCGTCTCCGGTCAGGCGCAGGAGGGTTCCGTCGACCTCCAGCCGCGCCCAGCCGCGCCCATCGGCGGTAAGAGCGGCGGCGGCGCGATTGCCGGTCTCCGCCTCCACCTCCATCGCCGCGCGCGATGCGACGTAAGCGGCGAGCGCGGCGGCGGCGGCGAATATCGCGACGAGGACGGCGTAGGTGCGGAACATCGGGCCAGGTCGTTTCCAGAGACGACAGGTCTATCGCGCCCGGCGCGCCGGAGGTCAAACCCCGTCAGCCTTTGCGCGCGGCGCGCTCCATCTCCCAGCTGCGGGCGATCAGGCGGTTCAGCGCATCGGCGTCCATGGGTAGCTGCGCGGCGGTTTCCGTTGAAATCAGGCGCAGAAAGAGCTGCAGCGGTTCGCGCTCCGACAGAAGCGCGTCGATCTTCGCCCGGCGCCAGGCGACCGCCTCGTCGTGAAGGCGAGCGAGTTCAGGGTCGGATTTCAACTCCGCCAGCTTCGCGCGCATCGCGGGGATGCGGCGCTGGATGCTCGTCTCTTCGACCTGGTTGAAATTACGCTCCGCCCAGTAGCCGAGGTCGAGATCGGTGACCTTGGAGTTCGGCAGTCCCCTCGCGCATTTCAGAAGGAAGCTCTCCGCTGAACCGAGCGCATAGTGGTTGAGCTGCGCGCCCCCATATCCGGCGGAGGCGGGGCCGAGCCACAGGCCCTTGTCGCGATAGGCCGGCGCCGCGCGCCCTTCGGCGGTGAAAACGCGGAGGCTCTCGACCCGTGCGGGATCGGGATCCAACGGCCGGTGCACGCCAATGCGCCGCCAGCCCGCGCCGCGCCGCCAAAGGCTTTTGAAGCCGTAATTGTGGAAGGGATAGGGGCAAACCTCCGGCGCCGCCCGCCGAAACTGCTCCGTCACCGGCGCATCGCGGTAGCGCGCGATCCGCGCCGCGCCGAACCGCCGCCAGCAGAGCATGATCATGTCGGCGTCCGGAACGGCGGAGAAGAGGTCGTCCAGCCGGCCTTCGCCATGTTTGACGTTCACGAACTCATCCACGTCGAGACAGGCGAGCCACTCCGCGTCAGCGACCAGCGGGTGATCGTCCGCGCGCATGAGCGCCGTCTTCTGTACGCCGCGCGCGCGGATATCGTCATTGTCGACCTGCGCGCCGTAGCCGAGTTCGGCGAGGCGCCGCCAGATCGCGTCCGTCCCGTCCTCGCAGTCGTTGGTGTAGACGAGGAACCGGTCGAACCCGATGGCGAGGTGATGCGCCGCCCATTCGAGGCTGACGGCTCCTTCATTCTTCATCGCGGTGACGATCAAGCGCATGTGCGGCCTCTAGCATGCGGGCCGCTCGCCCGAAAGCGAACGAAGGGGCCAGCGCGGATCACAGGCCGCCGTTTGCTCCCACAGCCGATCCCTAACAATTCCCTAAATCCTCTAGTTTTCCGGGATTCTAGTATTCCGGAATGCCGGAAAACTAGAATCATCGAACGATCGCCATAACGTTGAAATTCCGAAGTTTTTCAGATCGAAACGCACCACCGCGAGAAGCTGGGCGCCGCACCAGCCAGTCATCCCTCCATCGCCGTCTGGGGTCGCGTCCGACGTCCCAACCAGCTAAGATCGTAACGTCTTAGGCCCAACGGAACGCGCATGACGGATTTCACCATCGCCACCCTTTGGCGCGGCGGTCCCCTCACCTGGATCGAACAGGCGTGCCTCACCTCGTGGCGCGATGCGGGTCACGACGTCCGGCTCTACGCCTGGGAATGGGTCGACGGCGTTCCGGACTGGATCGAGACGCTGAACGCCGCCGCGATCCTGCCCCGCGCCGCCGCCCCGGATCACCTGATCGCCGACCTCTTTCGCTACCGTCTGCTTTCGGCTGAGCCGGAGACGCTGTGGATCGACCCCGACATCGCGCTCCTGCGCCCACTTCCCGAACCGGCCGATGGTCGCTTCTTCGCCCACTCCTCCGACGGCGGGATCAGCCCCGGCGTTCTCGCCCTGCCGCCGGAGAGCCCCGCGCTCCGCGCCCTCCTCGCCTTCACCGCCGACCCAACCGCCATCCCGCCCTGGGCGGACGACGCCGAGCGGGCGGAGCTGGAGGCGCGGGCCGAAGACGGGGACCCAGTTCACGCAAAGGACCACGCCTGGGGCCATTGGGGCGCGCGCGCGCTCACCCATTTCCTCCGCCAGTCGGGGGAGGATGAGGCCGCCCTCCCCGCCCGCGCCTTCCACCCGGTCGCCTATCCCGATCGCGCCGTCCTCAATCAGCGCAAGATCGGCCTCGACAAGGTGACGGGGGAGGAGACCTTCGGCGTCCGCCTCTACGCCGAAGAATGGAAGCGCGACCTCGCCCGCGCCGACGGGGGCCTTCCCCGCTACTGGTCGCCCTTTGGCGAGCTGATCCGCAAAACCGCCGTCGCCCCGCGCGAGGCGCCCGTGCCCGGCGCCCCCGAAGCGCCCGCGCATCTCTGGGCCGACCGAGTGGAGAAACCCGCCGCGCCGCCTGCGCCCAAACCCACCCGCAAGGCGGACCCGGCGGGCCGCGTCCTCATCGTCACCACGATGAAGAACGAGGGCCCCTTCATCCTCGAATGGATCGCCTATCACCGCTCCATCGGGGTCACCGATTTTCTCGTATACACCAACGATTGCGACGACGGGACGGACGCCTTCCATGACCTTCTGGCGGAGAAGGGCGTCATCGCCGAGCATCTCGACAACCCGTTCCGCACCATGAACGGCGTCAAACCCCAGCACGCCGCCCTCTGGAACAGCCAGACCCGCCCGGTCGCGCAGGAGGCGGACTGGATCATCGGCATGGACGTCGACGAGTTCATCAACATCCATGTCGGCGAGGGGAGATTTCAGGACCTTCTGGACGCCGTCCCCGACGCCAACATGATCTCGATGACCTGGCGGCTCTTCGGCAACGGCTTCGTCCGGGATTTCGAGGACGGCTTCGTCACGGAGAAGCTCCTCCACTGCGCCCATGAACGCGCCCGCAAACCGCATCAGGCGTGGGGCTTCAAGACCGCGTTCCGCAACACCGGCATCTACCGCAAGTTCGGCGTCCACCGCCCCAAGGGCCTGAAACCGGACCGGGCGGGAGAGATCAACTGGGTCGATTCAAACGGCCGTCAGATGCCCGAAAGCTACCATCAGGCCGGCTGGCGGGCGTCGAAACGCAACTGGGGCTACGGCCTCGTGACGCTGAACCACTATTCGCTGCGTTCGTCCGAAAGCTATCTGGTAAAGCGCGACCGGGGCCGGGTGAACCACGTGGACCGGGATCAGGGCCTCGCCTACTGGTTCCGCATGAACCACAACGCGGTGGAGGACCGCTCGATCCTCCCCAAACTCCCCGCCGCGAAGGCCGAGTTCGACCGGCTGATGGAAGACCCCGACATCCGCGCGATGCATGAGCGCTGCGTCCTCGCCCACCGGGCGAAGATCGACGAGCTGATGGAGCGTCCCGACTACCGCGAGCTCTTCGAGACGATCGAATCGAAGCGCATGAAAAACCTCAGCCGAATGCTGATGAACTTCGGCAACGCGATCTTCCATGAGGGACCGCATGCGGTGCCGGAGGAGTTTTTGAAACAGGCGGACGAGTTGGAGCCTGAAGCCACCTGACCAGGCGCTTTAAGGACCGGTACCCGCTTGCCGCGCAAATCGCTAGGGCCAAGTTCTGAAACGCTGGCGCATCGAACGACGTAGATCCTTCTGGAGGACTATTTGAGGAGGCGTTGATGCGGATTTTCGTAAGTTACTCGGCTGAAGACAGCTCCATCGCCCGCATCGTTCTGAGCGCGTTAGAGGATGAAAAAGGGGTTCAAGTCGTCTCAAAGGACGACGCGCAAATCAGAGGAGAGGTAGCGGGTAATCTCCGCGAGTTGCTAGCCGCTAGCGATTTATCCATCGCGCTTTGGTCGGAGAACTATTTCGCATCGCGTTGGACCCTCCACAAACTCAGCGAACTGCAGTCGATCGGAGAGACCAAGGGTGCCAGATACATCCTGCCGGCCCTTATCGCCGACACGGACATTCCCGCCGAATACGCCAAGCATCGCTTCGTCGACCTGCGCGGTCTCGAAGACAACCCGGAACGGATCAACGACCTCACGCGCCAGCTGTTCGGCGACAAGACGCCCGCGAAAGGCGCGCCGCGCGCCAAGCCCGCGAAGAACCCTCGTAAGGCGAGCAAGATCGAAAAACCGCCCGCCGACGCCGTCAAATCCCGGTCTTGGAAGGAGAGCTGGGCCGAACCGCTTTCTAAGATGAGCTCGAAGGAACTCGGAGAGTTCGCCGTCGCCTACACCGGCGGGGGCGGGTCGGCTCCGGCGAGAGAAACGCTTGAAAGGGAGGCGGAGACAAGTGTGGGGGCTAAGCCGCCTATGACTTCCGCCACCGCGCAACGCTCATTTGATCGCGCGATGACGATAGCCGAGTACGAACTCGATCAAGGGAATGTGGCGGCGGCCGCTCAAAGCGCATCCGAAGCGGAACGGTACTGGGAGCAGATCGACCCAAGTAAGCGCAAGCTCACGACCCGCCTGCCGAAAGCTCTGCAACGGATAAGAGAAATCCAGCAGCTGGATGCGGAGGCGACGCAAACCGCTGAGCCTGGAAACGAGCGCCGGAAACCCGCTCCTGGCGACGCCGCTACCCCCAACCCCCGCGAAACCGCCCCCTATCACCGCGATCAGGCGGCGACCGAAGACCTCCTCCACCGCAAATCCGTCGCCAACGCCCTCGGGCGGATCATCGACCGTGTGTGGGAGGAGGACGTCTCGGGCGACGACGACAAATCCTTCGTCATCCACCTGCACGGACCCTGGGGCTCCGGTAAATCCTCCATCCTGAACTTCCTGCGCGAGAAGCTCGAATCCGGCGACGTGGCGCCGCCGCAAGGAACAGACGACCATCTCGACCCGCCGCCGCGCCCGCCATGGCTCGTCGTGAACTACAACGCCTGGCGGGCGCAGGGCCGCGGCCCCGCATGGTGGTCGATGATGGAAGCGGTCTATGAGGCGACGCAGGACGACCTCGCCAAGACCGATTGGCGCGCCTCCCGCGGCATCTGGCTCCATCACTGGCTCTGGCGGCTGAAAAGCGGCTGGATTCCCGCGCTGATCACGTTCGCGGTCACGCTAATCGCCGTCGGGCTCGTCTTTCTTTTCGATCCGGAGAACTTCGGGGAGGAATTGAAGGTCGGCGTCACGCTCGCAGGTCTACTCGCCAGCCTTTTCGCCCTTCAGAGCGGAGCGAGCTTCATCAACACCGAAAAGGCGCGGCAGTTCGTGAAGCTGTCGCGCGATCCGATCCGCCCGCTCTCCCGCCGATATGAAGCGCTGGTGGAGGAGACGCGCCGCCCCGTCGCCGTCTTCGTCGACGACCTCGACCGCTGCGACGCCGAGTTCGTGGTCGAGGTGCTTCAATCGATCCAGACGCTCTACCGCAACGCCCGCGTCGCCTATGTGGTGGCGGGGGACCGCGACTGGATCTGCCGCTCTTTCGAGATGAGCTACGCCGATTTCGGCGAAACCGTCGCGACGACGGGTCGGACCCTCGGCCACAACTTCCTCGAAAAGATCTTCCAGCTCTCCGTCGAAGTGCCGCCGATCACCGAAAAGCAGCGGGAGCGCTTCTGGTCCCTCCTCCTCGACGCTGGAGAAGAGGACGAACGCGACGTGGCGGAGATCAAAGCGCGCGTTAAGGAGCGCTTCGACCGCGTGAAGTCTGATGCGGAGATCGAATTCGCGCTAGAAGAGTTCCAAAGCTCCGCTCTCGAAGCCGGCGTGGCCGGCGATGAAGCGATCAACGTGTCCAACTCCGAGCGCATCCGGGCGCAGCGGGAGCATTTCCTTTCCGCCTACGCCAGATACCTCGAACCCAACCCCCGATCCATGAAGCGCCTTCTGAACGCTTACGGCTTCCGGCGGGGCTTCGATCTCCAATCGCTCCAGCGCACCTCCCCCGACGCACTGGCCCGCTGGACCATTTTCGAGATGCGATGGCCGTTACTGGCGGAGATGGCGCGACGGGGCGAGATCGGCGAAGCGCTGACGAAGAACGCGGAGGCGCGCGACGTTCTCGCGGGCCTGACCCGGGCCGACTTGCCCCATGTGTTCGGGCAACGAGACGGCGAAGCGCCCAGTGCTTCGCCACCGGCGTCTCAAAGCTCCTAACGGATCACCAAAGCCCTCTATTATTTGCACAAAACAATCGCTTAACCACCCCGCCCCATGGGGACATTCGTCAACGCCGCCCTCCGGGCGCCCAATCGCCTCTCCGCTCCCCCTCCCGTTGAAAAATCAAAGACACCCGAATACACCGGCATGCAGGGGAACATTCGGCGAAGAGGGCCTGCATCATGTATCGCGTCTGGGGATTCCTGGCGGAGTATTCCTTACTCCTCATCGCGGGCGCTCTGATCGCCCTGATCTGGGCCAATATCGACCCCCACGGCTATCACCACTTCGTCGAGACGCCCCTGCTCTTCAACGACTGGGTCGGGGTCAAATACGATTACTGGATCAAGGCTTACGGCGAAGGGGCGGAGGCGTATCTGCCCGCTGACCCGACCAAGCGGGTCCTCTCCCTCCACTACCTCATCAACGACGTCCTCATGGCGCTCTTCTTCGCCATAGCGGGCAAGGAGGTGTGGGAGGCCGTGGCGCTGAAGAACGGCTCCCTCCGCGGCAAGAAGGCCGCGACGCCGCTGATCGCGACGGCGGGCGGCATGTTCGGGCCGATCGCGATCTATCTCGGCCTCGCGGCCATGTGGGGCGTCTATGAGCAGGTCTCCAACGGTTGGGCCGTGCCGGTCGCGACCGATATCGCCTTCGCTTACCTCGTTGGGCGGATCGTCTTCGGCTCCGGCCACCCGGCGGTGCGCTTCCTCCTCCTCCTCGCCATCGCGGACGACGCGGCGGGGCTGATCATTTTGGCGATCTTCTATCCCTCCGGGGAGCTGGCGCCGGAATGGCTGCTGCTCTCCGTCGGGGCCTCCTTCGGGGCGTGGTTCTTCTTCAACTGGCTGCCCCGTCGGATGGACCGGGGCAAGCAGCACCGACCGAACTCCACCTTCTCGAACAAGGTGCTCGGTCCCTGGCCCTACATCATCGCGGGCTGCCTCGGCTGGTACGGGTTCCAGGAGGCGGGCATTCACCCCGCGCTCGGCCTGCTGCCGATCATCCCGGCGATCCCGCACGCGGATATCGCCTTCGGCATCTTCGCCAGCGCGGAGAAGTATCTGACCGACCTCCTCAACCGGATGGAGCATGCGCTGAAGAACCCGGTGGAGGTGATCCTCTTCCTCTTCGGTCTCGCCAATGCGGGCGTCGCGTTCTCGGCGATGGGGGAGGCGACCTGGCTCGTCCTCCTCGGGCTGATCGTCGGCAAGCCGGTGGGCATTTTCCTCTTCGGCTGGCTTGCGGCTTCCGTGTTCAGGCTCGGATTGCCCGAGGGCATGAAGCTCACTGATCTCATCGTCATCGGCTTCGTCGCGGCGATCGGCTTCACCGTCTCGCTCTTCATCGCCGCCGTCGCCTTCGACGCCGGGCCGGTGCAGGACGCGGCGAAAATGGGCGCGCTCTTCAGCTTCTTCGCGGCGGTCCTGTCGATCATCGCGGGCAAGGTCTTCCGGGTGGAGAAGAAGGCGATATGACCGACCCCGCTGGATGGGCGGAGCGCCTGTCCGGCGGCCCGCCCGTCCTGATCACCGGAGCGGCGGGCTTCGTCGGCTTCTTTCTGGCGGAGAAGCTGCTGCAGGCGGGCGTCCCGGTCGCGGGGTTCGACAATCTCAACGACTATTACGATCCTGCGCTGAAACAGGCGCGGCTGGAGATCCTGCGTCAGTCGGACGGGTTTCAGTTCGTTCAGGGCGATCTGGAGAATGCGGGCGCTGTCCGGTCCCTCTTCGATGAAGTTAAGCCCCGTTATGTGGTGAACCTCGCTGCGCAGGCGGGGGTGCGGTATTCGATCGAAAACCCCTCCGCCTACGCCGCCGCGAACCTCACCGGCTTTCTGAACATACTGGAGGCCTGCCGCGCGCATGAGGTCGCGCATCTCGTCTACGCCTCATCCTCCTCCGTCTATGGCGGGAACAAGCGGCTGCCGTTTTCGACCCATGACGGGGTCGACCATCCGGTCAGCCTCTACGCGGCGACGAAGAAGGCGAACGAGCTGATGGCGCATTCCTACGCCCATCTCTTCGCCCTGCCCTGCACCGGGCTGCGCTTCTTCACGGTTTACGGCCCATGGGGCCGCCCCGACATGGCCTATTTCAAGTTCGCCGAGGCGATCCGCGAGGGCCGCCCGATCCAGATCTACAACAATGGAGAGATGGAGCGGGACTTCACCTATATCGACGACATCGTCGAAGGCGTCGCCCGCCTGATCCCGATCGCCGCCGCGCCCGACGCCGGTTTCGACCCCGCCAAGCCGGACCGGGCGTCCAGCTGGGCGCCCTGGCGCGTCTACAACATCGGCAACCGGCGCAAGGAGCGGCTGATGGACATGATCGCGGCGCTGGAGCGGGAGATGGGGCGCGAGGCGGTGAAGGAGTACCTCCCCATGCAGCCCGGCGACGTCACCGCGACCTGGGCCGATATCGACGATCTTGAGGAGGCGGTCGGGTTCAAGCCGGACACGCCGCTGGCGACGGGCCTCGCCAAATTCGCCGCCTGGCACAAGGACTGGCGGGGCGGGTGAGCCTCGATGAAAGATGTTCGCGCCTTCGCGCGAACGGCGGCGGCTCGCGAGCGCTGCGCGCTCAGTCTCGCCGCCAGCGCGTTAATCGAGCGCAATCGATGGATGGCGGGCGTGCGCCTCCGGCGGGAGTATTTTTCGAAGAGTGAAGGGCGGGCGGCGCGCTCGGCGGCGGCGCGCTTTGAAGTCAGGCCTTGTGGATGATCAGGAGCTTGTCGACCTCGTCCTTTTTGAAGTGATGCTGAAAGACGAAGGCGCTCGCGATGTCGCCGCGCATTCGGTTCAGCTTCGCTGACAGGGCCGTGTCGGGATGCGTGAAGCGGCCCTTTTCGCGGAACCTGTTGAAGAGGTCGACCGTTCGGATCGTCTTCGGATCGTCCGCGTCCTCGTAAATCGGCGGCTGCCAGTTCAGGCTTTCGATGATGTAGAAACCGCCCGATTTCAGCTTCGGGAAGAGCTCCAGAAACGCCATCTGCTGATGGCGGGAGGCGTGGGAGGCGTCATCGATCACGATGTCCAGCGCGGGCGCGTCGGCGGCGACCGCGGCGATCTCCTCCCGGTTCTCCATGTCGCATTTGACGAAAGTGAAGCGATCGGAGTCGATCCACGAGAAGTCTGAGACGTCGACCCCGATCACCTCCGCCTTCGGGAAATAGTCGAGCAGCATGCGCAGGGAGGGCGCGTCCGTCGTCTCCCGGTCGAGCGCGGCGCCCTGCTCCGGCCCGCCGGCCTGAAGGCCGAGCTCCATGATGTTCAGGTCCCGGTCGCGCAGACCCTGAAAAAGCATGTCGTAGAGCAGCGTATATCGATGCTTGCTGAACCCCTTGTCGGTCTGATGGCGCTCCGCCAGTTCCGTCATCGACGGGCGCTTCTCGCCCGCATCGGGGGTCTCGACCGGGACGAAGGTCTTGCGCGTCTCGTATTGCAGGACGCCCTCGTCGAAGGGCACGTCGTGTTCACGCATGGCCCAGCCGAGAAAATTGTCGTCGAGCGCCTTGCCGCTATGGCGTTTGGCGACGAAGCGCTTGGTGCGGCGCGCCCAGAGGTGGATCGTCCGCGTCTCCTCCGTGAAGGTCCGCATCACCGCGGTCGGACGCTTGAAAAAGAGCTTCCTGTCCTTGAAATGCACCGGGTAGTAGGCCGCCTCGGGGGCTGCGAACTTCGCCTCCCCCGTCTTTTTCAGGAAGTAGGTGATCGCCAGCGGCCCCCAGATGCCCCACGGCATTTCGGAGACATGGACGGGCGCGCCGTCCTCATGGGCGGCGCGGTAATCGTCCTGCAATTCGCGGCTGACGAAGGGCGGGATCGAGTATTCGTCATTGGTGAATTCGATCATCTCGCGAAGAGACTCGCTGTCCGGCGGCAGGCGCAGAATGGCGCCGTTCAGCTTCTTGTGCGCCTCATAGCCGACCACGACGGGGTCGAGGTTCTCCAAGGATTTCCAGCAGAGCATGTCGGTGTCGACCCAGATCTCCCCCGGTTTCTTCATCATCAGATGATAGCGGAAGATGTCGGAGAAGAGCGCGAAGCTCTGCGTGCGGCCGTGGCTGACGACGTAATCGTCGCTCAGCACCTCGCGCCCGTCGCGCACCTCCACCCCTTCCGGCACCTCGCCGACGTCGCCATAGGTGTAGAGAACGGTCGGATGCCCCTTGTTTACGAAGGATTTGACGCAAAGCTGCTCCATCCAGCTGAGCGATCCGCCGATCCAGAGAAACGCGGCTACGGGGAGGTCGGACATGTCGGATTCCAGTGGGCGAGGCCACGTCAAGCGGCGGCGGTGGACGATGCTAAACGGGGCCGGGTTAATGTCAACGAAACCGCCCGTGTCGAAGCGGATCGCCATTTCGCCGCATCTTTCGTCAAATCGCGCCGCGTTCACGCCGATTTAAGGACATTTTTGCGATCTAGGCCTGCGGGTTGTAGATAATCGCGACGGAAAAGGCGCTGTCAGTCAGGTTAATGGCGGAAAATGCTTCAGTTCGAGAACGTCTCCAAATCGTTCCTCTTCAAGGGACGAATGCGGCCCGTCGTGCTCCACGCGACGTTCACGGCCCATTTCGAGGAGAATTTCGGCCTGATGATCCCGCCGCGGTCCGGGACGACGACGGTGCAGAATCTGATCCTCGGGAACGAGCAGCCCGACAGCGGGCGCGTCTTTCGCTATGGCAAGATCAGCTGGCCGGTGGGCGGCGTCGGCGGGCTGGTGCCGGCGCTCTCGGGGACGGAGAACGCGCGCTACATCGCGATGATCTACGGGCTGGACCCGGACGACGTGCTGGCCTTCACCATCGATATGGCGCGGATCGGCCGCTATATGGACATGCCGGTGAAGACCTATTCGTCCACGCTTCAGAAACGTCTGTCGCTTACGCTTCTGCTGGCGTTGGAGTTCGACATGTATCTGGTGATGGGCGACGCCTCGCTCGGCGACCCGGAATTCGGGGAGCGGGCGGGACCCCTCCTGCAGGAGAAACTGGACAGGACGCCGATCATGATGCTCACCAGTAACTTCCAGCAGGTGGTCAAATACTGCAAAAGGTGCGCGATCATCGACGATAGTCGGCTATACACGTTCGAGATGCTCGGCGACGCGGCGCAGTTTTTGCGGGAAGAGGCGATGAGTTATGGCTGACGGCGTCAACCAACCGACACCGATTTCCCCCGATGGAGCGGCGGAGGATATCGCCGCGCGCCGCAAACGGCGGGCGCAGCGCAAGACGACGCGCGCGGCGCTCGGCGCCGATACGATCAAGCGCCTATCGCCCGACGGGCGCCCGCCCAAGCCCGCGCCGATGAGCGCGGAAGCGAAGGCTGAGGCGGACGCCGCCGCTGCGGCGGCGGAGGCGAAGGCCCCTAAAGCCAAGGGCGGAGCGGATGAGGCGCAGGGCGCGCAACTTCCCGCCGCCCCTCGCAAGGGCGAGATCGCCAAACAGAAGAAGAACCAGGTCGGCGCCCCCGCGGTCGACAACGAAGCCTTCGAAGCCGCCCGCCGCGCCCGCGAGGCGCGGATGCGGGAGATCAGGAACGAGCTGCGCCGCCGCCGCCGCTGGCGCGCGCTCGGCATGATCGCTCGGCTCGCTATCTTCGTGCTGATCCCGACCGCATTCGTGGGCTGGTATTACTTCGAGAAAGCGACGGACATGTACGTGTCCGAAGCCTCGATGATCTTCAAAAGCGGCTCCAACGCCAGCACGGGCGGCGGGTTGCTCGGGGCGGTGATGGGCTCGTCGCCGACGGACAGCGTCGCGCTGCAGGAATACATCAAGTCGCGCGATATCCTCGAACGGCTGGACCGCGAACACGGCATCATCGCCCACTACAAGAGCGAGGATATCGACTGGTGGCATCGGCTCGACGCCGACGCGACCTTCGACGACGCCTTCAAACACTACGCTGGCAGCTTCCTATGGCCCGGTAAGGTCAAGGTCAGCTACGATATCGCCGAAGGCATCGTCCGCCTTCAGATCATCGCCGCCACTCCCGAAGCCGCCAACCGTTTCAACGCCGCGATCATCTCCTATGGCGAGGAGCTCGTGAACGGCCTGAACGAACGATCGCGCAACGACGGCGTGCGCATGGCCGACATTCAGGTCGAGAAAGCCCGCGAAGATCTGATGGCGGCGGAACGAAAGGTCGCGGGCGTTCAAGAGAAACAGAACAGCTTCTCCGCCACTGGAGAGGCGACCGCCATACAGAGCGAAATCACCGTGCTTGAGGCGGAGGTCCGCGCCATCGACGGGCAGATCGCCCAACTGCGCACGATCACGACAAACGAGGACGACACGCGCTTCATTCCCTACCGCACCCAGCGCGGCATTCTGGAGGAGCAGATCGCCGTCCTTCGCTCGCGCCTCACCGGCGGCGGCGAGATGAACGTGGGCGGGCCGTCCATGGCGCAGCTGTCTTCGGAGTTGCGGTTGGCGGAGACCGACGTGCTCGCGGCGAACATGATGTATCAGTCCGCCCTGACGGCGCGCGAGTCCGCTCTGCAATTCGCAGCCGAGCAATCGCTCTTCCTCGAGGTCGTGACCCAGCCGACGACGCCGACCAAGGCGACGCGGCCGAAGCGGCTGCAGAACACCGGGCTGGTCTTCCTCATCCTCTTCGCAAGCTATATCATCGGGCTCCTGACCTTCTCGCTGATCCGCGAGCAGGCCGCGATCTGAGGGATAGCCATGAATGCTGAACAGCGCGCCGTCGACATAGGCGGCGGCGACGGAGGCGTGACCGTCGGCGGAGGCGCGCCGCTCTGCCTGATCTCCGGCCCCTGCGCGCTGGAGAGCCTCGACCACGCCGTAATGATTGCGGAGGCGATGGCGGCGGCGGCGGCGGATGCCGGCCTCGGCTATGTCTTCAAGGGATCTTACGACAAGGCGAACCGCACCTCCGTCTCCGGCGCGCGCGGCCTCGGCAAGGAGGCCGGGCTGGACGTTCTGGCGGCGGTGCGCGACCGCGTCGGCTGCCCCGTCCTGACCGATGTCCACGCGCCCGAGCACTGCGCGCGCGCCGCCGACGCCGTGGACGTCCTCCAGATCCCCGCCTTCCTTTGCCGCCAGACGGACCTCCTCCTCGCCGCCGGCGAGACCGGCAAGGCCGTAAACGTGAAGAAGGGCCAGTTTCTCGCGCCGTGGGACATGGACAACGTCGCCGCCAAGCTCGCCTCCACCGGCAATGAGAAGATCATGCTCTGCGAGCGCGGCGCCAGCTTCGGCTACAACACGCTGGTCACCGACATGCGCGCCCTGCCCCGCATGGCGCAGACGGGCTGGCCCGTGGTCTTCGACGCCACCCATTCCGTGCAGCAGCCGGGCGGTCAGGGCGGCTCCTCCGGCGGTCAGCGGGAATACGCCCCCGTCCTCGCCCGCGCCGCCGTCAGCCTCGGCGTCGACGCGGTCTTCATCGAAACCCATCAGGCGCCGGACACGGCCCCGTCCGACGGCCCGAACATGATCCCGCTGGATGAGATGCCGACCTTACTCGAAACCCTCGCCGCCTTCAGCGCGCTGGCCCGCGAGCATCCGGTCGAGATCGGATCATGACGCTGGAGATCTACCTCCTCTATCTCGGCGCGGTCGCGGTCTTCTTCGCGACGCCCCCCGACACCAGCCAGCTTCTGATCATCTCCAACAGCGCGCGCCATGGCCTGCGCCGCAGCCTCTGGACGATCTTCGGCGACCTGAGCGCCAACGCGATCCAGATGACGGCGGCCGCCTTCGGCCTCGCCGCCCTGATCGCGGGCTCGGCGGAGGCGTTTCAGATCGTCAAATGGGCGGGCGTCGCCTATCTCGCGTGGATCGGCGTCAAGCTCATGCTCTCTTCGGAAACCGCCGAGGCGCCGGGCGCGAGCGCGGCGCGGACGCCGCTGCGCCTCTTCCGGCAAGGCTTCGTCACGTCGATGGCGAACCCGTTCGCGGTGGTTTTCTTCGGCGCGCTCTTCCCCCAATTCATCGATCCGGCCTCGCCTGTGCTGCCGCAGCTCGCGATCCTCGGTGTGACCTATGTCATCGTCGACGGCGCGATCCTCTTGGCCTGGGGCTGGCTGGGCCTTAGAGCGGGCGCATACCTGAAGCGGCGGGGCGCCGTGGTCTTGAATCGCATCTGCGGCGGCTTAATGGTCGCCGCCGCCGCGCTTCTCGCGCTTAAGGACGTAACGCCAGCAGAGCCGCGCTGAACCGCGCCGCGAGGATTTGAGATGACGAAACCCCTTCCCCAATCCGCGCCCAACACCTGGGAATTCCTGCGCGAGCCGATGATCGCGCCCACAGGGTTCCGCGAATACGACGCCCGCTGGGCCTTCCCCGACGGCATCAACCTGCCCGGCGTGCAGGCGCTCGGCTTCGGCCTCGGCACCCAGATCCATGAGGCCGGACTGACCCCGCGCGTCGTCGTCTGCAACGACTACCGGTCCTACCAGCTCAGCGTGAAGCAGGCCCTGACCATCGGCCTGATGCAAGCGGGCTGCGAGGTTCTGGACATCGGCACCGGCCTCTCCCCCGTCGCCTACTTCGCCCAGTTCCATCTGGACGCGCCCGCCGTCGCGATGGTGACGGCGAGCCACAATCCCAATGGCTGGACCGGCGTGAAGATGGGCATGGACCGCCCCCTCACACATGGTCCGGAGGAGATGGCGCGCCTCCGCGACATCGTCCTCGGCGGCGAACAGGTCGCGCGGCCCGGCGGCTCCTATGAGCGCGTCGACGGCGTGCAGGAAGCCTATATCGACGACATCTGCGGCGACTTCAAAATGTCCCGCAAGCTCCGCGTCGTCTGCGCCACCGGCAACGGCGCGGCGGGCTGGTTCGCCCCGAAGATCCTGGAGCGGATCGGGGTGGAGGTCGTCCCCTCCCATAACGAGCTCGACTACGACTTCCCGAACTACAACCCGAACCCCGAAGACATGAAGATGCTGCACGACATGGCCGACAGCGTGCGCGAGAGCGGCGCCGACATGGCGCTCGGTTTCGACGGCGACGGGGACCGTTGCGGCGTCGTCGACGACGAGGGGGAGGAGATCTTCGCCGACAAGGTCGGGGTCATCATGGCCCGCGATCTGGTGCAGCAATATCCGGGCGCGACCTTCGTCGCCGACGTCAAATCCACCGGCCTTTTCGCCGCCGATCCGGTGCTGAAGGCGGCGGGCGCGAAGGCGGATTACTGGAAAACGGGCCACAGCCATATCAAACGGCGAGTGAAGGCGCTCGGCGCCCTCGCCGGGTTCGAGAAGTCGGGGCATTACTTCCTCTCCGGCGAAATCGGGCGCGGCTACGACTGCGGCATGCGCGTGGCGTTCGAGATTTGCCGGATGATGGGCCGCAACCCTGAGATGAAGATGTCGGATATGCGCAAGGCGCTGCCGACCGTCTTCAACACACCCACCATGTCGCCCTATTGCGCCGATGAGGAGAAGTACGACGTCATCGCCCGCCTTCAGGCGAAGCTGGAAGGGATGTGCGCCGAAGGGGCGTCGCTCGCCGGGCGCAAGATGACGTCCGTCGTCACGGTGAACGGCGCGCGGGTGATGCTTGAGAACGGGGCCTGGGGCCTCGTGCGCGCCTCCTCCAATACGCCGAACCTCGTCGTCGTTTGCGAAAGCCCTGAGAGCGAGGCGGAGCTGCGCGCGATCTTCGTCGATCTCGACGCGGTGATCCGCACCGAACCCTCCGTCGGGGAATACGACCAGACGATCTAGGGCAGATCCGAGCCGCCTTCGCTTCGAAGTTTAGGAAGAGTTTTCCTAAGCTAACGGTCGGTGAACGCCGCCGTTAACCATCCGTCCATTTCACCCGCCTACCCCTATCCGTGGGTAAACGGCGCGTTGCGCCTTGGGAACGTCCGCAAGGGCGAAAACGGGTGGATGTCATGGCTTTCTCAAAGGGCCTCGAGTCCCATGAGCACGGGTGCGCATGCGCGGCCTGCGCGTCTGGATGCGGCGACGACGCCGCGAAAGCGGCCGCGTATGATCCTTTCGCGACGACCTATTCGGCGCCCACGGGCCCAAGCGGCGCAGGCCTGATCTCCGGGCGATCCTGGGCTGATCGGGCGCTCACGTTCGCTTTTCCCGGCGCCCCGACCGACTACGACACCAACGCTGCGGAAGCGGGCGTGCAATATGGCAGCGGTGAGCCGTTGACGGGTTTCGCGGCGATGAACCCGGCGCAGATGGCGGCCGTGCGCGACGCGCTCGATCAGTACGCCGCCGTCAGCGGCCTCAGCTTCACGGAGCTCGAGGACCCCGGCGCGGCGACCCTTCGTTTCGCGCAGAGCACGGCGCCGAGCACAGCCTGGGGCTACTACCCCTCCGCCTTCGAGGAGGGCGGCGACGCCTGGTTCGGGACGGAGCGGGGCTGGTACGCCGATCCGGCCAAGGGCGGCTACGGCTGGCACACGATCATCCATGAGATCGGCCACACTGTCGGCCTCAAGCATGGGCACCAGAGCGGCGCTTTCGGCGCGCTGGAGGCCTTTGAGGACACGATGGAGCATTCGGTGATGACCTATCGCTCCTTCGTGGACGACCCGCTGGTCGGCGGTTATTCGAACGAGGCCGGCGGCTACGCCCAGACGCTGATGCAGGCCGACATCGCCGCGCTTCAGCAGCTTTACGGCGCGAACTACGACCACAACGCGGGCGACACCCATTACGCTTGGCGCCCCGACACGGGCGAGACCTTCGTCGACGGCGTCGGCCAGGGCGCGCCGCTCGCCAACCGGATTTTCATGACGGTCTGGGACGGCGGCGGCGTCGATACCTGGGATTTCTCCGCTTTCGCCGATCAGGTGATCGTCGACCTCGCCCCCGGCGCGGGCGCGACCCTGCCGGAGGCGCAGCGCGCCCATCTCAACCGCTTCGAAGCGGGGGCGGAGACGGAGATCCTGGCGGAGCGATCCGTCTACGCCGCGCGCCTTCATGAGGGCGACGAGCGCGCCCTGATCGAAAACGCCATCGGCGGCGCGGGTGACGATTTCATGGGCGGCAACCGGAGCGACAACGAGCTGACGGGCGGTCGCGGAACGGACGCGCTCTTCGGGTTCGCAGGACGCGATACGCTGATCGGGGAGGCCGGCGGCGACTATCTGGAGGGCGGGCGCGGCGCCGACACGCTCCGCGGCAACGGCTGGCATGACGAATTGCAGGGCGGCCACGGCTGGGACGTGATGTTCGGCGGGGGCGGCGACGACATCCTTATCGGCGGGATGGGCAACGACAAGATGCGCGGCGGGGCCGGAGCCGACCGGTTCGAGTTCGCGGCGGGCGACGGGATGGACCGCATTCTCGACTTCGAAGTTGGCGTGGATCTCATCGACCTCACTGCGCTGAACGCCAGCTTCGGCGATCTCCTGATCGAAGACCGCGCCGAAGGGGCCCGCGTCTTCGCGGATGACGTGACGATCCGGCTGATGCGTCTCGATGCAGACGACCTCAGCGCCGTCGACTTTCTGTTCTGACGGATCAGACCTTGGCCGGTTTGTAGCCGAGCCGCGCATAGTCGCGCGCGTAAATCGCCTCGATCCGCGCGATCTGCGCGGGACTTAGGTCAGGCCCGGACGGCGGCGCGAGCCCCGCCTCCAGAACCCCAGCCAGCGCACCCGCCTGCAACCCAAGGCGTTTCGCGATCCAGGCCGCATCGTCCGCAATCGTCTCGGCCCGCGCGACGAAATCGACGGGCGTCTCGGCGGCGTAGGCCGCCAGAAGATCCGCCTGCGGCGCCCATGCCGGGTGATAGGGCGCGGCGGTGCGCCCCGCGATATTGTCTTCGACGAAGCTCAGAAACGCGTCGAAATCAGGTGCGCCGTAGCGCTCCCGCAGCAGATCGCCCAGACCTTCGAGACCTTCGGGCGCCGCCCCCCCGACAACCATCTCAGCGAAGACGGCGCGAATGCGATCGACGGGATGGCGGATGACGCTGAAGACGAAGGCCCCGCGCTTGCGGCGTCGCTCGATCTGTTTGCCCTTCACGCCCTCGACGATGTCCTGCCCGGCCTCCCCCGCCGCCGCCTGAGCCGCGCTCAGGAAATCGCGCAAAGCGCCATCAGCGACGCCGGGGATCGGCGCTGAGATCACCTCCAGCCCGCGCGCCACGAGGAAAGACTTCAGCGCGAGGAATTTCGGCGCGACCTCAACGACTGGCGCGGCGGCGACCGGCCCGGTCGGCAAATCCTCCGGGTTCATCACCTTGTCGGCGGCGGCGGGCGGGTTCTGGCGTTCGATCTTCGGCGCGACCTGCTCCTTCGCCTCCGCCGATCCCGCATAGGCGGCGGCGCCGTTCAGCGTCGCCAGGTCGCCGAGATCGTCGTAGTCGACCGCGAACCACGGTCGTCCCGCCGCCCGCATCAGCCCGCGCACTCGCGCGTAATGGGCGGCCAAACCGGCGCGATAGGCCTCGAACTCCTCGGCATCGAAGGCGACTTTCACCAGCTTCTTATTCTCCGCCTTGCGGACCATCCACTGGTTCGTCTCCCGCGCGATCTTCAGCGACAGGTGACTGTCCAGCGGGTCGCGCGCGAGGACGAAACGGGCGCAATCCGGGTCGGCCGCGGCATGATCAATAACCCGCCCGTCATGGCCGTCGAAGATGCGGAAGCCCGGCGTCTCCCCGGGATGAGCGGCGATCACCGCCTCCAGAAAGCCGAGCGGGTCGCGGTTGCGATCCTCTATCGTCCAGCCGAACGCCTCCGTCGTATCGGGGCCGCCGATGAAGGCGGGATTGAAGAGCTCCCCCAGCCCGATCAGCCGATCGTAATCGTTCAGCGTCCTCTCGAAGAGGTTCGATCCCGTGCGCATCGCGCCGAAGATCGCGAAATAGCGGGGCCGGGTCATTCGCCGTCCTCCGGCTTGAGGAGAAGGCGCGCCTCCACCTCCACGCCCGCCTTCTGCAATCCGCGCAGGAAGGGCCGCGCCCGCGCCCAGCGCGGCGGCGCGAAGAAGGGCGGCTTCATCCGGCGGCCGGAGGCGCGCGCGTTCGCGACCGTCAGCATGTCGAAAATCGCCCCCGCCGGATCGTCGATCAGATCAGCGGCGGAACGGAGCGTAAGATCGACGCCCGATTTGCGGAAGAGCGCCAGCAAACCCCGTTCCGCCGCCGCCGCCTCCCGCGCGCGCTCCGCGAGGTCGTGGCCGTCGAGTTCTCCCGCCTTGCGGTAAAGGTCGAGCGCCCAGGCGCCCTTGAACCACAGAACCCGCGCACCGGGATCGCCCGCGATGAAATGGCCGATGGCGTAACGGTCTTCGGGCGGCAGACAGAAGGCGACGGCGCGCCCCGCCTCTCCGCGCGCGAGGTTGATGACGAATTGATCGGGCCAGAAGTCGCGCACCCGCGGATTGGCGGGCAGGCAGCCTTCGGCGCTCGTCTCGCCGCCATGGAGCCGCACTTCGCCGGGCGCGAAGAGGCGCGGATGGCAGGTGACGTCGCCCCGCCGCGTCAGTTCGGTCGAGATCGCGTCCGACGTCTCGTCTCCCACCCCGCCAATCACCGTGTAGGGCCAGGCGGAGACGCGCTGCGCCTTGCCGCGCAGCTTCGTGAGGCGCGCAGGCGAGATCATATGCTCCCGCCCCTCCGTCCGGCTGCGCGCGGCGCGGCTCAACTCCTCCTCCGGGGCGCGGCCCTTGAACTCGTCCGATTGCACAGGGTCGAGCGCGCGGGCGAGGCAGGTTTCCCGCAGGCGCAACGCGCGCGGATGGGCCTTGCGAGCGAAGAAATGGTCCGAGAGACCCAGAAGCTGCGCATGGTCGTCGTGGAAGACGTAGGGCAGCCCGCCCGTGTCGAACCGCGCGAGCGTCTGCGTCTTGTCGATCCGGCTCGTCCCGTGACGGCGCGCGAGCGTCTGGAAGAAACTCTCGTCCGGGATCCAGCACCAGCGATAGAACCGTTTCAGTTCGGGGAGTTGCGGGTCCCCCATGATCGCCTCCAGCGTCGCGCGGCTGAGGCACCACCATTGCGAGCCGAGCGCCGGTTTCAGCTTTTTCGGCAAGCGACGCTGAATGCGGAGGCGGCGCTGGAAGTCGACCGAAGCGTCGAAAAGCTTCGGGCGCCGCCGCCAGTTGACGAAATGGTAGAGGCGGAATCGCTCATCCGAGAGCCCGTCGATGATCCAGCGCCGTTCGGCCAGCTCGAAAGCCTCGATCAGGTCGGTGTCGGGGCGTTTATCCAGAAAGGCGTCGAACTCGGCGAGGGGGCGAAGCGGCAGGTCGGCCCCGCTGACGAGCGCGATATGGGAGAATTGACCGTCCGATTTCAGGAGCGCCGCGACGCCGTCCAGCGTCGCCTCGACCAGAGAGAACATGCCCCATTCGCATTTGCGGCGCGGCAGGCGGATCAGATCCGCGCCCGCGGTCGCCGCGTCGAACGCGGCCACGTCAGCTCGCGGCGCGCGGGCGTCGATATGAACGGCGACAGGGCGTCCGCCACAGGCGAGCGCGGCGGCGAGCGCCCCCGCCGCTTCGAGGTTATCATGAGCGAGCATCACATAGGCCGCGGTCATAGCCACCCTCCGCGCGACATAAGGCCGAGGCCCACGAGCTGACGCCAATCCTCATACCGCGCCGATTGGGGGGTCCAGAGCGTCTCCCCTTTGGCGGCGCTTTCGGCGTAGGCGCGATATTCGCGCCCGCCGGCGTAATGCTGGTTGCGCGCCAGCTCCTCATCCGCCTTCCGCCCAATGGAGGAGAGAAATTTCGCGTGGAGAAGGGCGCCGGTCAGGCGTTCCCCGTCGCCTTCGTCATAGGTGACGTTCAGCGCCCGCGGCAGAAGCGAATGGGTGGAGGAGACGAAGCACTGTCCCCGCCGCCACTTGACCAGCGGCGTCTTGTTTAGCGCGGGCGCGAACATCGGCTGATCGGAGAAGAAGGCCCGCAGGCGCGGCCCGCCCTGGATCCAGATGTTCCGATACCGGTCGTCGCGGCGGAAAAAATAGTTGGCGGTGTCGAACCATGGCGCGGCCTCGATCGGGCTCTCGCCCGGAGCGCAGACGGTCTCCCCGATTGGGCCTTCGCCGTATAGATCGATCAGGATCGCGCCGAGGGAGGGTTTGCGGATTGAGTCCAGATGGTCGGTCAGGACGGGAATGTCCCGCGTGTCGCAATGGGGATAGACGAGGTATTCGTCCGGATCGACCACCAGGATCCAGTGGTTGTCGGCATGTCGGCTCGCCAGCGCGTTTATCCAGTGCACGCCGAAATTCGCACGCTTGTAGGAAGCGGTCGTCGACCAGAGGGAGACGTCCGGCTGCGCCTCCAGCATCTCGGCCGAGCCGTCGTCGGAGGCGTTGTCGACGATGATGAAGTGCGCGACGCCCCGCTCGCGGTAGTAGTCCAGAAACCAGGCGATGCGGTCGCCCTCGTTGCGGACCGTGGCGAAGAGGAGGAGGTCGCGCGGGCGGATCGCCTTGGTCCGATTCCGCCGCGACTTCAGCTCCGGATAGCGCAACGCGGCGCTGACGAGGCGGCGCTGGCGCTCGTAACGTCTTGAAGAAGCGGAAAGAAGTTTCATCGCGCGCCGTCGGCTGATCGTCCCCGGTCCAGCAATAGCGCGCCGGAACCGGTTAAGAAAGCGTGAGCCGCCCGCACGTCACCCGCGAAAGTGCAAGTCGACGCTCACCGGAAAGTGGTCGGAGGCGTCGAGGAGCGCCGCCGAGAGCGCCTTGTCGCCGAAGCAGTCCGGATCGTCGAACGGATGCCATATGCGCCAGTTCGGCCGTGCGCTGGAGGCGAGCGGGGCGCTCAGCATCACGAAATCGATCAGCGCGTTGAGATAGGCGCGCTTTTGCCGGTTGTAGAAGCGCGCCGTCGCGGGGCGCCAGCCGAGGTCGGGATGGAGGCGCGCCTTCACGTAAGGGTTGCGCAAAAGCGCTTCGGGCGCGGAGACGTCGCCGATCACGACCTCGACCCCGGACCTGCCGAAGATGCGCTCATACCGGTCGATCCCCGGCCCGTCGTTGAAATCGCCCAGGACGACGACGTCTTCCTCGCGCGCGAGATGCTCATCGACGCGCCGGCGGATCCACTCGCACTGGGCGAGCTGCTTGCGCCGGTTGGCGATCTGCATACGCCTGGCTTCATCCGCCGTACGGGCGTTGTGGGGGGCTTTCGACTTAGCGTGGACCCCGATCAGGCGGAAGACGGCGCCGTCGGCTTCGATCTCCGCTTCGATCGGAGGTTTGGAGAACTCATGAAGATCCACCAACCCGTCCTGGTCGATATCGAGCGGCAGAACGCTATCGAAGCGCGGGGCCCGGGTGAGCGGCCCCAGCGCCTCCAGCCGCATGCGCCGCCCGGACTTCGGCGGCTTGAAGGGAAGGCCTTGCGGGTCATGGCGGGCGGCGACGCGATTCGGATCGTAGATCAGCGTCAGCTCCTGTCGCGTGCCGTTCGTGAAGCCCGAGAGCGCCTTGCGCTGACGCAGACCGAACCGGGCTGCGAAGCGCTCCATCGCGCGGGCCGAGGATTGACCTTCGCCAGAGTTCGGCGCCTCCACGATCAACATCAAGTCGGCGTTCACCGCGCTGATCACGTCAGCGATCGCAGCGCCCTGGCGGCGGCGGGTCACGTCGTAGCGCGCCGACCATGCGTTATCGAGGATCAGACGATCCTCATCGTCGAAGAGGTTCGCGAACCATTCGACATTGTAGGCGGCGATGCGCAGATGGTCCGACATGATCCCCCGTCTTTCCGCCAGCCTATGGCGCCGCGACGAAGGGCGGAAGATCAGACGCCGGGCGAACGGGCGGTGAATACGCGAATGTAGTCGCCCGGAGAGGAGCCCGCCCAATAGACCCAGAGCCGGAACGGGTCGTCAGGGTCGATCCAGACGTAGTCGCCCGGCTCCAGTCCGCGAAGATCGGGGTTGAGGTAAGTGACCTCGGTGTTGGCGAGGAAGTCGGTCGCGCCCATCGTCCATTGCGTTGCGGCGACGCCTAGGATGACGGCGTCGAAGTCCACATAACCGACCTGCACGCCCGCGATGCTGTCGAAGAAGACGTAGTGGCTCGCGACGATCAGACCTTCGGCGATCATCCCGTCCTCGCCGCCGATGTCTACGCGGACCGGTTGATCCAGGGTGATGTTCTGATCTTCGTTGAACGCATAGAGGTGATCGGTGTCGAAGGTGTCGGCGCCGACGGCGAAACCCGTCTTTGGGTCTAGGATGACGAAGGCGCCATCTCCGGTCTGGTCGCGAATGCCCCCGCCGAGAACGAGCGCCTCAGCTTCGAGGGCCAGGGACAGTACTCCGAAGGCGGCGACGATGATCGATTTCATGGCGTTCTCCTCGCTTTTGAGACTGGCTCGCGGGACGGCGGGTTCATAGGGGCGTTACGAAGATGTGAGGGCGGGAGGCGGTGATTTTCCCTTGCAGACGCACGTTTTGTCAGAAATCCGGATTTCTAACATTCATTCACCGATCGTTAGCTAAGCGCGGGCAGTCTCCCCGCCATGACCCAGAACGAACGCACCGCCCTCGCCTTCAACGCCCTCAGCCATCCCCGGCGGGCGCTCATCTTCGACAAGCTGGAGACGGAGGGGGCGAAAGGCCTTGGCTTCGACGCTCTGATGGCCGCCACCGGACTCCAGGTCTCCAGCCTCCGACACCATCTCCGTCCGATGATCGCAGCCGGTCTCGTCACGCGGCGACGTAAGGGCCTCACCGTCAGTTTCCGCCTGCAGGGCGGCGACGTCGGCGACGCCGCCCGCGGCATCGCCGCCCGCATCGCGCGCCTGCCGCCTTCAAAGATCGCGCCGCCGAAAACGCCCCTTAACTGAAGCGCGTGGACGCGGCCTCTCAACCAAAAGGGATTTCCTGAAAAGAGTGCGGCGCTACGGCCACCTCCGCCCGCTCGCATGACGCACGCCAATCGAGCGACTTGCGGTCAATCCTTGAGGCGCGCGCGCAGGTCGGTCTTCAAAACCTTGCCGTAGTTGTTCTTGGGCAAGGCGCTGAGCGCGTAATACGCTTTCGGCCGCTTGAAGCGCGCGATGCGTTCAAGGCAGTGCGCGTCGAGCGCCGCTTCCTCCAGTTCGGCGCCTTCAGCGCATACGACGAAGGCGACGACCTCCTCGCCCCAGTCCGGATGCGCCCGGCCGACCACTGCGACCTCATGGACCGAGGGATGAAGCAGCAACGCCTCCTCCACTTCGCGCGGATAGATGTTCGTCCCGCCGGAGATGATCATGTCCTTGGACCGGTCCCGCATGGTCAGGAAACCCTCCGCGTCCATCGTCCCGACGTCGCCGGTCCAGAGCCATCCGTCCTGGATCGCCCGCGCCGTCGCCGCCTCGTTCCGCCAGTAGCCGCTCATCACCGGCGCCCCGCGCACGGCGATCTCGCCCGGCTCGCCCGCCGGCGCCTCGCCTCCATCCTCGTTCAGGATGCGCGCCTCCACGCAGCTTTGCGCCCGCCCTACGGAGGCGAGGCGCGCGCGCCAGTTCGGGTGCGCCCGATCGGAGACGAGATCGCGCGGGAGCGCCGTGATGCACATCGGGCACTCGCCCTGCCCGTAGATCTGCACGAAGCGATCGCCCATCACCTCAACCGCCTCGACGATGTCGGCCACGTACATCGGCCCGCCGCCGTAGATGATCGAGCGTATCCCCTCGCCAGAGACGCCCGCCGCCTTCGCCGCGTCCACCAGACGACGAACCATGGTGGGCGCTGCGAACATGTGAACGCCTTTCACGCGCGGGGCGAGTTCAAGGATCTCCGCCGGATCGAAGCCGCCGCTCTCCGGAACGACATGCCGCGCGCCGCGGATCACGTGCATGAAGTTGTAGATGCCCGCCCCATGGCTCATCGGCGCGGCGTAGAGCGCGGCGTCCGTGGCGCGCACCTCATCCACGTCGGCGAAATAGCTCAGCGTCATCGCCTCAGCCGCGCGCGCGGGGATCATTACGCCCTTGGGACGGCCGGTCGTGCCGGAAGTGTAGAAGAGCCAGACCATCTCCTCCGGCCCCAAAGAGACCGGCGCGGGCGTGGGCGCAGAGGCCTCCAGCGCAGCCCAATCCCCGCCATCGAAGTCGATCAGCGCCGCCTCCACCGGCTCTCCGAAACCGCCGGAGACGAAGAGATGCCCCGCCTCCGCGTCGCCGACGATCCATGCAGCCTCCTTCTCATGGAGCTTGCCGTTGATCGGCACCGCCGCCGCGCCCAGCCGCCAGATCGCGTACATCGCGATCAAATACTCGACCCGGTTCTTCGAGAAGATCGCCACCCGATCCCCGCGCCCGACGCCCCGCGCCGCGAGCCCGCCCGCAACCCGCGCCGCGCGTTCCCGAAAGGCGGCGTAGTCCGCTACGACCGTCTCGCCGATCAGAAGCGCGGGCGCGTCGGGCGCCAGCGCGGCGGTTCGGTCAAGCCAAATGGCTGGGTTCATGGCGGGTCCCTCCTCGGAGGGCAGGCTAACGCGGAGCGCCCCAAAGAAAAACGCCCGCCGGAAGGGCGGGCGCATCTTCAGACCATGGCGAGCGCCTTACGCGCTCGGCTCCGGGATCATCCCCAGCGCGTGGAGATAGAGGTCGAGCATCGCCTCCTCCTCCTGCCGCTCCTCCAGCGCCTTCTTGCGGAGGCCGACGACCTTGCGGAGGGTCTTGGTGTCGAAGCCGTTGGCCTTGGCCTCGGCGTAGACCTCCTTCACCTGATCGGCGATCTCCTTCTTCTCCTCCTCCAGCCGCTCGATGCGCTCGACTATGGACTTCAGCTGTCCGGCGGCGACTGCGGTGGTGGAGAAGCCGGGATCTTCCGCGCTTTCGGTCCCGTAGTCGTCAGCCATCAGATCTGCTTCTCCGGCATCTGCACGACGAGGCCCTCAAGGTCCGGCGTCACTTTCAGCTGGCAGGTGAGGCGGGAGCGGTCGGCGTCCGGCTCGAAAGCGAAGTCCAGCATGTCCTCCTCCATGCTGTCCTTCTTCGGCAGTTTGCCGACCCAGTCGGGGTGGACGTAGACATGGCAGGTGGAGCAGGCGCAGGCGCCGCCGCAATCGGCGTCGATGCCCGGAATATTGTTGTCGCGGGCGCCTTCCATGACGGTGAGGCCGATGCCCACGTCGACGACATGCTCGGTTCCGCCGTGCTCGATATAGGTGATCTTGACCATCGTCCGTCCTTCTCTTCGCCCAACCTCTGCGGCGTGTGGAATCGCCAGTTTCGGGCGGCTGTCTAATCCAAGTTTTTCTCCGGCGCCAGCGGCGCGCGCCCCTGCTGGGTCGCGCCCAAAAGCGCCGCGCCCGCGCGGCCTGACGTAGCGCCGGTGGGGACAGCGGACCACTCCGCCTCCTCAGGTTTTTCGCCGAAGTCGAGGCTATGCGACAGCCGCCAACCGGCGATCACCGCGAGCGTCCCGACCAGCACCCCCGCCATCGCCTGCGCATAGACGACGCCGGGCGCCCCGAGGCTCGCCGGGATCAGCATGAGCGCGAGCGGCGTGACCAGAGCGTCCCGCGACCAGTTGAAGGCGGTGGACCAGAGCGGCCGGCCGAGATTGTTGAAGGATGCGTTCGCGACGAAGAGCGCGCCGTTGAACATGAACCCGCCAGCGCCGACATAGCAGAAGGCGTAGATTACCGACGCGCCGACGTCGCTCAGCCCGAACCCCGCCACGATCAGCGGCGCCGCCAGCGCCAGCGCCGCCCAGGCGGTCGCCACGTAGCAAAGCGCGAAGATCAGGCTGTCGCGATAGGCCATGCCGACCCTGTCCGCCAGTTTCGCCCCGTAGTTCTGCCCGAAGATACCGCCCACCGCGCCCGAGAGCGCGAAAATGCCGCCGAAGGCGAGCACGGTCAGCCGCGAGGCGACCGCCCACCCCGCCACCGCGCTATCGCCGTAGCTCGCGATCCACCAGGTCAGGAGGATGTTGCCCGCGGGCGTAGAGAGTTGCGTCGCCATGGCCGGTCCCGCGATCCCGAAGAACGGCTTCAGGAACCCGTCGAAGGCGGCGAGCGACGGTTTCGCCAGAAGGTCATGCTTCACCACGCAGAAATAGACCCCGACCGAGCCCGACACCATCCGGCTCAGCACCATCGCGTAAGCCGCGCCGTCGACCCCGAGGGCGAAGGCGAAGATGAACAAGGGGTCGAGGATCATCGCCGCGCCTCCGCCCATCATGGTGACGTACATCGACCGTTTCGCGTCCCCCTCCGCCCGCAGGATGGACGAACAGGTCATCGCCAGCCCGACGAAGGGCAGCGAGGGGACGGAGATCAGGAGGAACCGCGCCGCGACCGCCGCCGCCTCCCCCTCCGCGTTGATCGCGTCGAGGATGGCGTGGCGGAAGATCAGGACCGTCAGTGCGGTGATCGCCAGAAGCGACACCGTCACCATGATCGCGGCGGTGGCGTAGCGGCGCGCCTTCTCCCGCTCCCGCGCGCCGATGGCGCGGCTGACCAGCGCTGTCGCTGCGATGGCGAGGCCGATGCCGACGGAGATGGTGAAGAACTGCACCGCCCAGGCGAACCCGACCCCCGCCGTCAGCGCCTCCACCCCCAGAAGCGAGACGTAGAAAAGCGTGGCGAAATCCACCAGGAACATGAAGCTGAGCCCCGCCATGCCCGTGAAGGTCATGACGGCGACATGGCGCATGGTGGAGCCGGTGGTGAACCGGCCAGCGGAAGGTTGGCTCATACGCTACTCGGCCGGTGTAGCGGCGTGGGCGGGCGCGAGCGTCGTCTCGCGCCCTTTCTCCGGGAAACGCGGAACAAGGAACGAGAGCAGCAGCGAGACCAGCGCCATCGCAGCCGCCAGCGAATAGACGGAGGCGGGATCGACCAGCCAAAGATACCCGAGCGCCGCGGGCAGGAAGACCGCCGCGATATGGTTGATCGTGAAGGCCACGGCGGCGGTCGGCGCCTGATCCTCCGGATCGGCGATCTTCTGGAAATAGGTCTTCTGCGCGAAGGCCATCGCGAAAAGGATATGGTCGACGATGTAGAGGATCGCGGCGACCTCCCACGGCCATTCGAACCAGTATAGCCCGGCGTAGAGCAGGAAAACCGTAAGAAGCCCTGAATACTCCACGATCAGCGTGAACCGCTCGCCCATCCGCGAGATCATCCGCCCCACCAGCGGCGAGCAGATCATGGTGGCGAGGTGGTTGATCAACATCAGCCCCGCGACGTGGTGGAGCTGAAACCCGTAAAGCTCCACCATCATAAAGGCGGCGAAGACGACGAAGATCTGCCGCCGCGCCCCGCCCATGAAAACCAGCGCGTAGTAGAGCCAGTAGCGCTTCTTCAGCACGATCTCCTTGCGCTGGGCGGTCGGGGATCGGAACTGCGGATAGGCGATGAAGCAGAAAGCGGCGATCGCCATGCAGATGCCGCCCGACCCCCAGTAAACGGTGGAATAGGAGAGATCGAACGCTTCCCACAGCGCGATGATCGCGCCGTAGGAGATCAGCGCCCCGCCCGCCCCGGCGGAGGCGATCCAGCCCAGCATCTGGGGCGCCCGGTCCTTGGGCAGCCACTGCAACTGAAGGCTCTGCGCCACGGTCTCATAGTAATGAAACCCGATGGAGGAGATGAAGGTGACGACCAGCACCCCCTGAAAGGTCGGAAACTCCGCCGTCAGCGCCGAGCCGAGGCCGAGGAGGAAGAGGGAGACGATTCCGAAGGTCTGCTCCCGAATGAGCGCGATGATGAAGATCGCAAGGAACGCCAGAAACCCGGGGATCTCGCGAACCGTGTGCATCCACCCCTGATCGGCGCCGTCGAAGGCGACGACCTCCACCACGAAATTCGCGGCCACCGCCATCCAGGTGGAGAAGCAGAGCATGGTCCCGAAGGCCATGAGGATCAAAAGCGCCTCAGGCCGGCGCCAGCGCGGCAGGGCGCGCGCCTCTTCCAGGGTCATGTCGGTAGGGGATGCGGCGGTCGCCATGAAATGCGCTCCTTCACCGCCCCATATACGCCCTTTCACCGGAGAGGCCACGCGGGAAAGCGAAACGGATTGTCGATGGGGGCGGAGCAGTTGAATTGGCGAGCGGTCGCCCGCCTCCTCGCTTCATGGCTGGGCGACCGGCCGGGGAACGGCCGGTCGCGTCTTTCCGTCAGACCATAGCGAAGATACGCGCAGGGCCGCCGGAGCCGCCCTTGTGCTTCGGCGCGCCGATGACGATCGTCGCGCCGGAGGCCGGAAGCTTGTCCAGATTGGCGATGTTCTCGATGCCGAACCGCCCGGTCGGCAGCCAGGCGTAATGGGCCGCGAAATCTGCGCTGATCCCGTGATCCAGCGAAAGCGTGTCCGAGGCGAGCGAGCCGGCGTTCGCTTCGATCAACATCTGCGCCGCTTCGACGTGGAAGCCGGGGTAGTGCTGCTTCTCACCATCGAAACCGCGGAACGCGTCTGTCTCCGTCTTCGCGCCCCAGCCGGAATGCATCGCAACGCAGGCGCCTTCGGGAATGTCCCCGTTCTCGGCGATCCATGCATTCAGGTCATCGGGCGTAACCTGCGTATCCGCGTCGCCTTCGGCCCGCGCCGCGATGTCGATCACGCAGAGCGGCGCGACGAGGTTCGAAACCGGAATCTCGTCAACGGAGAGACCATCCGCCGAGAAATGCAGAGGCGCATCGATATGCGTGCCGGTATGCTCGTTGAGCGTCAGCGTGAAGAGGTTGAAGCCGCTTTCCGCGAAATTGAAGTTCTGCTCCGTCGAGATGCCGGGCGCGCCGAAATAGGTCGGGAACGCGTCGCTGAGCGTGTGGGTCAGATCTTCCACCGACGCGTGACCGGCGGCCATCGCCGGCGTGGTCGCGCCCGCCCCGATGGCGGCGACCGCCGCCGTCGCCGCTGCGGCGGTTGCGGATTTTCGGAAGAAGTCGCGGCGGGAGAGCATCCTCTCCTTTACCGAATTCATCACACAGATATCGCACATGACGTAGTCTCCTCTTTCCTCGGTGAGCGTGAGTTTCACCCATACCAAAGGTCAACGCGAAGACATTTCTTCGCGAGCGTCCGCCGCCATCTCGCGCGGCGCAGAGGCGCATTCCTCGGCCACGACCGCCAATCGCATTGACTTCCCCCCGCTCCCCGCAGATTTTGCGCGCTCTTTTTCAACCCCTATCCCAAACGAGGACGGACCCATGGCCGACGGCGCGCCGCAGATCACCATCACTCTCCCTGACGGCGCGGAGCGGACCTACACGACGGGCACGACCGGCGGGGAAGTCGCCGCGGACATCGCGCCCTCCCTCGGCAAGGCGGCGCTGGCGTGTCGGATCGACGGGGTCGTGTCCGACCTCTCCGTGCCGATCGAGGCGGACGCGGCGCTCTCCATCCTCACGATGAAGTCGGACGGGAAGGACGAGGGCGAGGTTCTCGAACTGATCCGGCACGACTGCGCCCACATCATGGCTCGCGCGGTGCAGGAGATCTGGCCGGACGTGAAGGTCACCATCGGCCCCGTGGTCGAAAACGGCTGGTATTACGATTTCGACCGGGAGGAGCCCTTCTCCGACGCCGACTTTGCGGCCATCGAGAAGAAGATGCGCCAGATCATCGCCGAGCGCGACGCGGTCCGCACCGAGGTCTGGGACCGCGACCGGGCGGTCCAGTTCTACAAGGACAATGACGAGCCCTACAAAGTCGAACTGATCGAGGCGATCCCCGGCGATGAGCCGATCCGCATGTATTGGCACGGCCACTGGCAGGACCTCTGCCGCGGCCCGCATCTCGCCCATACCGGGCAGGTCCCCGCAGACGGCTTCAAGCTGATGCGCGTCGCGGGCGCCTATTGGCGGGGCGACAGCCGCAACAAGATGCTCCAGCGCATCTACGGCGTCGCCTTCAAGTCCAAGAAGGATCTGGAGGCGCATCTGAAGATGCTGGAGGAGGCCGCCCTCCGCGATCACCGCAAGCTCGGCAAGGAGCTCGACCTCTTCCACCTTCAGGAAGAAGCGCCCGGCATGGTGTTCTGGCACCCGAACGGCTGGCGCCTCTACCGCGTGCTGGAGGATTACATGCGCCGCCGTCTCGACGCGGCGGGCTATCAGGAGATCAAGACCCCGCAGGTCGTGGACCGCAAGCTCTGGGAGGCGTCAGGCCACTGGGACAAATACCGCGAGAACATGTTCATCACGGAGATCGACGAGGAGCACGCCAACGAAAAACGCGTGAACGCCCTCAAGCCGATGAACTGCCCCTGCCATGTGCAGGTCTATAATCAGGGCCTGAAATCCTTCCGCGACCTGCCCCTGCGGCTGGCCGAATTCGGCTCCTGCCACCGCTATGAGTCCTCCGGCTCCATGCACGGCCTGATGCGCGTGCGCGGCTTCACGCAGGACGACGCGCATATCTTCTGCACCGAGGATCAGATCGAGGACGAGACCCGTCGGTTCATCGAGCTGCTCTCCTCAATTTACGAAGACCTCGGCTTCGACGGCTTCGACATCAAGTTCTCCACCCGCCCCGAAGTCCGCGCGGGGTCCGACGAGGTCTGGGACAAGGCCGAAGAGGCGCTGGAGGCCGCGATCAAGGCGGTCGGCGCCGACTACGAAGTCGACCCCGGCGAAGGCGCCTTCTACGGGCCCAAGCTCGACTTCAAACTGACCGACGCGATCGGGCGGGAATGGCAGTGCGGCACGTTCCAGGCGGACTTCGTGCTGCCGGAGCGGCTCGACGCCGAATACGTCACCTCCGGTGGCGACAAGGCGCGCCCGGTGATGATGCACCGCGCGATCCTCGGGTCGTTCGAGCGGTTCCTCGGCATTCTGATCGAGAACCACGCGGGCCGCATGCCCTTCTGGATGGCGCCTCGCCAGATCGTCGTCGCGACCATCACGTCGGAGGCGGACGATTACGCGCATGAAGTGGTGGAGGCGCTGGTTAAAGCGGGCCTTCGCGCCGAAGCCGATACGCGGAACGAGAAGATCAACTACAAGGTCCGCGAGCATTCGCTCGGCAAGGTCCCCGCGATCATCGCCGTCGGCGCGCGCGAGGTGGAGGAGCGCACGGTCGCCATCCGCCGCCTCGGCGAAAAGCAGCAGAGCTTCACAGCCCTGGATCAGGCCGTCGCGGCTTTCGTCGACGAAGGGCTGGCGCCCGACCTCAAGCGCGCGGCGGGCTGACGCTCAGGCCGCCTCCAGCGCGGCGCGCCCGTTCTTGACGGTGCGCGCCACGAAGCGCCGCGCCTTGCCGCCCGCCATGATCGGCAGCGCCGCGACCTCGCGCGCCGCCTCCGGGAGCAGCTCGCGGATTTCGCGGAGCGCCGCCGCCGACAGCGTCTTCTGCGCCTCCGGCCCGAGGAGGAGCGATTCCGCCGGGGCGCCGTCGGCGATCAGCACGTCGTGGCGGTCGAGAAGCACATGGCAGTACCGGACCCCCGCCGGTTCCGCGACCGTCTCCACCCCCGGCAGACCCAGAAGATGCTTGGCGGGCGCAAGGCACGCCTCCGCCCCGATCATCCGCGCCAAGATGCGGGAGGAGAGCATCAGCCGGTGCTGCGGGGAGACGATCAGATCGCGCGCCGGAGCGCCGCGACCGAGCGCCCCCGCCCGCACCCGGATCGGGCGAAGATGCGGCGCGGCGGCGAGCTCTTCCGCGCTCAGGCCCCGCGACCCGGTCCAGACGACGCGCCGGATCTCCCCAAAGAACGTCCGGACGCGGTCGCCGGGGCGGAGCGTCTCCACCGCCGCCTCCGTCCCGTCGTCCATCAGGATGCCGGTCCCACTCGCGAAGCAGATGACGACGCCATTGCCCTGCGTCAGGTCGACGTCGTTGTCATAGGCTTGCCCAGGGCCGAGGTTGTAATTGCTCTCGACGACGAAGGCTTCCCAGCCCGGCAGGTCGGAGACTGGATCGGGGTCCACAATGGTGAGTTGCGATCCCGGCGTGTACTTGTCCGCGAACACGTCCCCATTCGCGTCGAACCCGCGCGAGACGACCGCGCCCACATAGGTGTTGTTGATCGTAACGTGGGAGATTCGGAAATAGAGGTCCGTCGCCGGGTCGAAGGCGATGAAGCTGTAATCCGTCTCGACATTCGATCCGGCGGCGAAGGTCGTGCCGTTGACCGTGATCGCTTCCGACAGATCGCTGGCGGGATCGTCCACGAAGACGTCGTCGTCGATCGTCGTCGGAACGTCGCCGAAGGAGCCAAAGGTGATCGTATCGCCCGGCGACGCCGCGCCCGCATTGGATTCGCCGCCCGGGTTCGCCACCAGCGCGCCGTCCGGATCGGTGATGTTGGCGATCTCGACAATAGAAAAGGAAAACGGCATTTATACCTCATGTTTTAGGCGAATTTTACGCACGAAAAACACAAGGGCCAAACCACTCGCGCCCATAGGATAATCCGACGGCCGCGATAATCATAGAGGTTAACGCGCCCTTGGCCGCCACCGCGCGGAGACGTGATGAAACGGACGCGCGCTGCGCTACCGGAAGACTTCCCGCTTCGCCAAGCCGCCCCGCCGCGCTACTCTCCTATGCGTTGAGCTGAGAGTGGAGACCGTCCATGCGCCTGATCCTCGCCGCCTTCGCCTATCTCGCCCTCGCCGCGCCCGCACTGGCCTCGCAGTGTTTCCAGCTCGCCCATCTCGGCGACGCCCGCGTCTGGAACGCCTCACTCGACGTGGGCGAGGTCCGGATCAAGTTCGTCGGCCATTCCGCCTTCCGCATCGAAACGGATCAGGGGAACGCCGCCGTTACCGACTTCTACGGCGACGTCGGCCCCGGCCCCCTGCCGGACGCGGTGACGATGAACCACGCCCACACCTCCCACTGGACGCCCTTCCCGCCTGAGGGGATCGAACACGTCCTCAAGGGCTGGGGAGACGGGGTGGAGCCGAACCTGCATGAGGTGCTCGTCGGCGACATGCTGATCCGCAACGTGCCGACCGACATCCGGTCCTGGAGCGGCAACCGGGTGGAGAAATACGGCAACTCCATCTTCATCTTCGAATACGAAGGGCTCTGCATCGGCCATCTCGGCCACCTGCATCACCTGCCGACGGACGAGCACTTCGCGATGATCGGGCGGCTCGACATCGTCCTAACGCCAGTGGACGGCGGATACACGATGCCGATCGAAGACATGATCGAAGTGATGCGCCGGGTGAAGGCGCGCATGATCATCCCGATGCACATCTTCAGCCCCTCCTCACTTGAGCGGTTCTTGGCCGGCCTCTCTTCGCAATATGAAATCGAGATCAGCGATGCGGACGAGGTCGTCCTATCCGCCGCCACGCTGCCGTCGCAACCGACGATCACGGTGCTGACGCCCGCAGCGCGCGATTCCTATCTCGGGTGGGACGATTAAGCGAAGCGATCGCACACCCAGACGGAGGCGATCAGCGCCTGCGCCGCGTAATAGGTCGACCAGATGAAGGGCGCCGTCCACCGGCGCGGCGCATCGCGATAGACGAAGGTCTCCATCGCCAGCGCCGTGTCGGAAGCGATGAACAGCGCGGCGCCGATCATCAGCGGCCAGAGCGCGAGCGGAGCGCCCGCCGCCGCCGCGCCCATCGCGAAAATCGCGAGAACGTAGATCGCCACCGGCCCCCGCATTCCCCCAAGATGCGGCCAGAGCCGCCGCGCGACCGCCAGCGCATAAGCCGCCGCGACGAAGACGAGCGCGAGACGCCAGCCGCCCCACGCTTCCGCAACGCCGAGGAACAGCGGAACGTAAGCCAGATGCGCCGCCAAAAACGCGGTGAGGCCGACCAGAAACGCCCGCTCCCCATCCCGCGAAATCGCCCAGTCGCCCACAGCCGACAAGGCGAGCGCGCCTACCAGCAAGAGGGGCGCGCCCTCCGCCAACGCCAGAAGCGCCAGCGCCGCCACCGCGCTCGTCTTGGCGAGGGAGCGGGCCAGCGATGGCGGACGCCGCAGAAAGGTCAGGAGATGCGCCAGCGCCCCCGCCAGCGACAGGGCGAGAAGCCCCGCCGTCAAAGGCGTGAAGCCCAACATGGATCAGGCGGCGGGCGACCAGAGCCGCTGCGGCGGGATGTGGAGCCGCGCCATCATTCCGACCTCGATGACCCCCGTCCGCTCCACCCAGCCGCAGACGCCCCGCCGGCTCATCGCCAGTTTCGGAAAGGCGAGGCCCTTGCCGGGATATTCCTTCTCGATCTCCTGCCCCACGAATTTGCAGGGCCCGTTCTCCATGTCTGAGACGAGAGAGGCGCCGTTCTCGAAGATCAGCCGGGAGGACGGAGGGATCAGCGTGAAATCCGGAATGCCCTCGAAGATGATGTTCGCTCCGGTCCATTCCGGCTCGATCCCGTCGATCCCCATCGCCTCCGCCGTCGCAGCCAGCTCCTCGACGCTCAGTATGGAGAGCTGGCGCGCATTCGCGATCTCCGTCCCCTTCGGATATTGCAGCTTCACGCGGGAGCAGGACGGGCGGGTCAGCCCGCCATGGCACTCGCCCACCGGCCCCTCATAAGTCAGCTCCAACCGCCCGCGCGGCTCGGAGCGGAGCGTCACTTCCCGGTCCAGGACGACGCCGAGATAGGTCACGCGGCCGTAGAACTCGGTGGGGCGGAGAATGGCCATCTTCAGGCTCCTTCTGTGTCAGGCGAGGCCGAGCAAACGCTCGAACCCGCTGTAATCTCTCAGGTTAAGATGCATGGACGGGTTCACTTCGAAGATCAGCGCCCGCCCGTCAGGCATCATGGTGAAATCGCAACCGACGACGTCGAGCCCGGTCTCGCGCAGCATTTCTCCAAGCGCGTTCCAGACCGGCTCCGGGATCAGCTCAAGCGGGCGATCCCAAAACTGCGCCTCCAGCGCGGCGAGGCCGTATTCCGGCTCGGCCTCCTTAAGCGCGTCATGCTCGTTCCCGTGGACGTTCCAGTCCTTCGCGCAATGAATGCGCGCGGGCAGGATCGCATCGCCCGTCTTGCAGATGCGATAGCGGTGATAGAGCCCGTCGGCCTGGCGGCAGTCGTGGTATTCGATGACGTAGGTCGCCGCCGCGCCGAACCGGTCCATCGCCGCCCGCAATTCGGCCTCGTCGCGGGCGAGGATCATTTCCGCCCCCATATGGCTGACCTGATCGCGGACGATGACGGGAAATCGCAGCCCGCTCAGCTCCGCCTCTAAGGACGCCCCATCGACGGTCTTCGGAAAGAGGTAATGCGCCCCCTCCCCGATCCGCCGATAATTCGCCGCCCGTCCGAGATCGGCCATCAGACCCGGCGGGTTCAGGAGCGGCGCGCCGAGGTCGTCAGCGATGCGCTCGATCAGCGGCCCCCACCCTTCCCGCGCGATCAGCTCCGGCACGCCGATATTGTTCATCACGAAATCGGGCCGAACGATCCGCTCGCGCACGGCGTCGTGGTCGAGATCGCGGAGCGTCAGCACGTCGATGGCGAGGCGCGGGTGACCCTTCTCCTCGACATAGCAATTCGGCAGGTTCGAATGGTTGTAGCACATCCACCGCTCCGCCCCCTCGATCCGCGGCTGCCGGTTGATGAGGAGAAGGCGGCGCACGCCCTCCCCCTCCAGCGGATCGCGCCAATAAGGCGCGCGGGCGCGAAAGACGGCGGAGGCGCGCTCGTATATCCTCAATTGCCCGGTCGCGAAGGCCGCGCGCCCGACCGTCGCCACAACCCAAGGGTCGTCGAAGTCGGTCAGCCGCGCCGCTTTCATCACCTGCGCGGCGGGCCCGTCGGCGCGCAAGGGCGCCACCCGCTCCCGCATCAGAATGGCGAGCGCGCGGGCGAGCGCATTCTGACCCGCCGCCGCCGCCTCAGCGATCAAGGCGAGGCAGCCCCGCGCCGCCTCTCCCTGAACTTCCCGCCGGGGGATTACGGCGGGGAGCCGCGCCGACAGCGCCGCGGCCGTCCGCTCAGGCTCCGCCGCCATCGCGCGCGCCGCCGCCGCCGCCTTCTCCACGGGGCGCGCGGCGCTCGTAAGCACGGTTTCAAGCTCATCCGCCATATCGCAGCAATCGCCCGCCAGGCGCCCCAAGGCAAGCCGCCTCGCCTTGTCCGGGCCACCGCCCCATCCTATCGTCACCGGAGCGATTCCGAGGCCCAGCGCACATGACCGAAGACCAAATCGAAGGCGCGCCAGCGCCCCAGACCGCATCGGACGGCGGCTATCAGGTCCTCGCGCGCAAGCACCGTCCCCAGACCTTCGCCGATCTGATCGGGCAGGAGGCGATGGTCAGGACGCTGAAAAACGCCTTCGCCTCCGACCGCATCCACCACGCCTTCGTCATGACCGGCGTGCGCGGGGTCGGCAAGACGACCACCGCCCGCATCATCGCCAAGGGCCTCAACTGCATCGGCGAGGACGGTCAGGGCGGCCCGACGACGGAGCCTTGCGGCGTCTGCGAGCATTGCCGCCAGATCGCCGACAGCCGCCATGTGGACGTCTTGGAGATGGACGCCGCCTCCCGCACCGGCGTCGGGGACATCCGCGAAATCATCGACTCAGTCCGCTATCGGGCGGCCTCGGCGCGCTACAAGGTCTATATCATCGACGAGGTGCACATGCTCAGCACCTCCGCCTTCAACGCGCTTCTGAAGACGCTCGAAGAGCCCCCAGAGCATGTGAAGTTCATCTTCGCCACCACCGAAATCCGCAAGGTGCCGGTGACGGTCCTCTCCCGCTGCCAGCGCTTCGACCTCCGCCGGATTGAGCCCGAAGTGATGATCGAGTTCCTCTCCGGCATCTGCGCCAAGGAAAGCGCCGACGTGTCGGAAGAGGCGCTCGCCCTCATCACGCGGGCGGCGGAGGGGTCGGCGCGCGACGCGCTCTCCCTCCTCGACCAGGCGATCAGCCACGGGGCTGGCAGGACGGAGGCGGAGCAGGTCCGCGCCATGCTCGGCCTCGCCGACCGGGGCCGCGTCATCGACCTGTTCGAGACGATCATGCGCGGCGACGCGGCTGCGGCGCTGACGGAGATTTCGGCGCAATACGCCGACGGGGCGGACCCGATGGCCGTTCTTCGTGATCTCGCGGAACTCACTCACTGGATCAGCGTGGTGAAGATCAACGAAAGCCATGCGAACGATCCCACCGTCTCCACCGATGAGCGGGACCGAGGCAAGACCCTCGCTGACCAGCTCCAGATGCGGTCGCTGACCCGCATGTGGCAGATGCTGCTGAAGGCGCTCGACGAGGTCGGCCGCGCGCCGAACGCGATGATGGCGGCGGAGATGGCGGTGATCCGCCTCACCCATGTCGCCGACCTGCCGACCCCCGAAGACATCGTCCGCCAGCTCTCCGGCCAGCCCCAGCCGCCCTCCGGCGGCGGTGGCGGCGGCGGAGGGCCACGCGCGGTAGACACCGGCGGCGGCGCGGCGCAGGCCGTCGGCGCGCCCGCCCCGCAACCGACCCATCGCCCGGACCCCGCGCCCCGCGCCTCCACCGAAGCGTTGATCGCCTATCAGAGCTTCGCGGACGTGATGGGCCTGATCGCTGAGAAACGGGACGCCAAGCTGAAAACGGACGTGGAGGATTTCGTCCGCCTCGTCGCCTACGCCCCCGGCCGGATCGACTTCGCCCCCGCCCCCGGCGCGCCCCGCGACCTCGCGCAGGTCCTCTCGACCCGATTGCAGGCGTGGACCGGCGCCCGGTGGATGGTCTCCGTCTCTTCGGAGGCCGGCGAGCCCTCCATCACGGAGCGCCGCCGCAAGGCGGAGGACGAAGCCCGCGCCGAAGCCGCCGCCCATCCCCTCGTGGCCGCCGCCCTAGCCGCCTTTCCCGGCGCGAAGATCGCGGACCTGCGCGACCTCTCCCCACCCCCGATGGAGGAGGCGCCGCCGCCGCCTCTCGAACCAGATGACGACGACTACGGCGACGACTGGTCGCCCGTAGATCCCTTCGCTGAATAAGGAACCCGACCGATGTTCAAAGGACTTGGCGACATGGGCAAGCTGATGAAGCAGGCCCAGGAGATGCAGACCAAAATGGCCGAAGCCCAGGCCGCTCTCGACGATGTCGAGGTGGAGGGCGAAAGCGGCGCCGGCATGGTCAAGGCCGTCGCCTCCGCCAAGGGCGCCCTGAAGCGGCTCACCATCGACCCCAGCCTCTTCAACCCCGACGACAAGGAAGTCGTCGAAGACCTCATCGTCGCCGCCGTGAAGGACGCGCAGGAGAAGGCGCAGACCGCGGCGCAGGAGGAGATGGCGAAGATCACCGATGGGATGGCGCTCCCGCCGGGGATGAAGAACCCGTTTGGGTGAGGCGGAAGCGCAGCCTCCAAGCGCTTGGGACAGCTTTGCGGACGAAGCTCAGTCGGCCCTCGCCCAACGTGATCCCAAGGGCGCCGTAGCCTGAAACGACTCGAGGAAGAGGAAGGACCGAAAGGTCGCCCTCAGGCTTGGCGAATCCGCCGTGTTTAGGTAGCTGTGGACCGCGGCCACCCGGGATGCCGCAGCTCGAACAAGACGACGTCGCCCGGTAGCGTTCTCGCTTATCCATCGCTGACCTCCGCGCCTTCCTTCGAGCATCTGGCGCCTCAGAGGAGGGACCGGCTATGCCCGAAACCACACCCAATCCGCTCGCGCATCTCTTGCGCGAAGTACGCATACGCGCATCGCTGCTCATGAAGAGAGCCCACGCCTGCGAGCCCGCAGCCGTCGCGCGTCTGGGTCCGACCCCCAAGCGGCGACGCGCACTTGATCTTACCGCGCAGGAGATGACGGCGAGTGACTACCGCTCGCTCGGCGCGCGCTGCAAGACGGCATCCGGAACGATCGCCGACCCGACGCTGATCTTCGAACGCCGCGTCTCGGCGTTCTGGAACCACTGGTTCGCAGACGCCCAGAGCGCTCGCGCCCACTTGAAAGCGCATGGCGGCGCCCTGTTTCCCTACCGGTCGCAGTTCGTCGTGGTGCAACCCGGCCTGCTCGCCGCCGTGGCTCTCGATCCGCAGGATCCCGACTGGGACCGAATCGGACATGACTGGAGCGAACCGCGAGACGCTGACGCGTTCGCGCGGCTGAACGCCAAACTCATCATCGCCGGTTTCAGCAGGGAGGTTCATCATGCGAGCTGACCGAGAGACGACGCTTCCCGACCCGCGACTGCGCAACCCGCTCACGCTGCCGGACGGGTCAAGCGATCCAGCGACCGTGTTTCTGTCCGAGGTGATCGATCATCCCAACATCACGGTCGGGGACTGGACCTACTACAACGACCGGACCCTGCCGAAAGACTACGCCGGCGCCCTGGCGCCATACCTGTTCCCCGGCGCGCCGGAGCGCCTGACGATCGGACGGTTCTGTCAGATCGCCGAGGGCGCGCAGTTCATCACGGCGACCGCAAATCACCCGATGACCGGCGTGTCGACCTATCCGTTTGCGGTGTTCGATCCGGACCGCATCGGCGGTTACCGGGCGTCGCTGCCTCGTGGGCGAGACACCATCATCGGCCACGATTGCTGGATCGGACGGGAGGCGATGTTGCTGCCCGGCGCCAAGCTGGGCTCAGGCGTCATCGTCGCCGCCGGCGCTGTCGTTAAGGGGGAAGCGCCTGACTACGCCGTCTTGGCGGGAAACCCAGCGACCATCGTCAGGATGCGTTATCACGACGAGGACATCTCGCGCCTGCTCGCACTCGCATGGTGGAGTTGGCCGGCCAGCGACATTGAAAAGGCGATACCCTTGATCGAGGCGAACGACCTAGATGCGCTTGAGGACTTAGATGCGAACCGAGGAGAGTGAGAACGTCGGTCGCCAGCGAAGCTGAAAGAGCGTGCGTTCGAACTTGAGACGCCAAGGACGGCCTCGCCCGCGCAATCGATCGCCCGGCCGCCGCTCTCTCAACCGACGACAAGCAAAATCAGCGTCGCCAGACCCCAGAGCGTCATGTGAAAGTGGGTCACCTGCGCGCCGTCATGGCTGAACCAGTAGCAAAACCAGTTGCCCGCCACCAAAAACCCCGCCCAGGTCGAGGTGAACGCCAGCGCCCCGATCACGGCGTAGGCTCGTCCGATGTCGGCCGGGACGAATCCGATCAACGCCGCCGCCATCGCGATCACGCCGACCCACAGGGCGATAGTGGCGACGATCTCCCACGCCACGATCAGGCGGAAGAGCAAGCGCTGGACCGTCGGGTTGGTGATGCGGCGATGGGCGACCATCTCGAACATTTCGGGGTAGTCCCGCTCCATCCGCGTCATCGCAAGAACTTCGGCGGTGAAGACGCCGTTCAGCGACGGGCGGGTCACGTTCTCCCACGCCCCCGTGGTCAGCCACGCGGCGAGAAAGAAGAGCGCAACCGTCTGCGCGAGCGTGATGGCGAGGTCGAGGGGAATCATGTCGGTCTTCAGGTCTGCGCGGGGCGGCGAAAACCGCCCCGCGCGATCGCGTCAGGTCCAGCGCAGTTCGGCCGGACGGATCTCGAAGGAGATGTGGTGGGCGCCGCCCTCCAGACCTTCCTTCGTGTGGTTGTAGAGCGAACGCCAGTAGGGCTGGATCGTCACGCCTTCGTCCTGAACGATCTTCTGGCCCTTCGCCATCAGCGCGCGTCGCTTCTCGACGTCGGCGGTGGCGAGCGCCTCTTCGAGGATCGCGTCGAACTCCGCGTTCGCCCAGCCGAACTCGTTCCACGCCTCGCCCGATTTATAGGCCAGCGCCCAGATCTGGACGCCCAGCGGGCGGTGGTTCCAGTTGGTGGAGGAGAACGGATACTTCACCCAGTCGTTCCAGAAGGTGGAGCCCGGCAGGACCGTCCGCTTCACCTTCATGCCCGCCTTGCGCATCTGGTCGGCGACGGCGTCGGTGGAGTTCTTGCGCCAATCGTCGTCGATCGAGGTGATCTCATGCTCGAAGTCGGCCATGCCGGCTTCGGTCATCAGCGCCATCGCGGCTTCCGGATCGTACTTCGGCGCGCCGATATCGGCGTATTCCGGATGCGCCGGGCCGACATGGTGGTTCTCCGCCACGATGCCGCGGCCGCCCTGGCCGAGCTCGAGCGGAACGCTGTTGTCCACCGCCATCGCGATCGCCTGACGCACGCGCTTGTCGGCGTAAGGCGTCTTCCCGTCGATCACGGCGAGCTGGTTCGGGCGGATCACGATGGTGGCCATGGTGACCACGTCGTTCTCAACCCAGCCGTCGAAGGAGGACATGATGTCGATGAAGTCGCCCTCGATCGTGTAGATCATGTCGACCTCGTCCGCCTCGGCGGCGGCGATCCAGGCGGAGGCGTCGGTGCCGTAATCGATGATCTCGATCCGGTCCATCCAGGCGCCATTGCCCTCATTCCACCAGGTGTGGCCCTCATTGCGGACGAGCACGGCCTTCACGCCGACATCCAGCGTTTCCGGCAGATAGGGGCCGGTGCCGATCGGGTTGTTCAGCATGTTGTCCGGGTCGTGGGACGAATGGACGATGGCCGCCGGATAATCCGCCATGCCCGCGATCAGCGAGATGTCCGCGCGCGGCAGGTTCAGACGAACCGTGTGGCTGTCCACAACCTCGATCGCGCCGTCGATCGCCTTCTCGGTCTCCGCGTCGACCAGCGTGCCGAAACGGCCCGCCATGGAGTTGCCCTCGACGCCCTTCTCGCACCACATCGCGATGTTGCGCGCCACGTCGTCCGCGGTGAAATCGTCGCCGTTGTTCCACTTCACGCCCTGACGGACGTTCAGCGTGTAGACGGTGGCGTCTTCGTTGATCTCCCAGCTCTCCAGGAGCTGCGGTTTGAAGGTGCCGTCGTTCTCATAGGAGATCAGATACTCCAGCCAGCCGCGCGTGAAGTTGGCGATCTGGCTCCAGTCATAGGTGCGCGGGTCTTTCAGCGCGCGCACGTCCTGCTGGATGCGGACGGTTCCGCCTTTCTTGGCGTGGCTCGCCGCCTTCGCCGGCGCCGCGACGCCGAGCATCGAATAAGCGGTCGCCGCCGTCGCCCCGAAGGAGCAGGCCAGCGCCATGAACTCGCGGCGGTCCGTCATGGAGGCGCCGACCTTCTTGGCCGAGTTTACGATTACGTCCGGCAGCGGTTTGCCGGTGCGGGTGAAGAACTTCATTGGTGTCTCCCTGTTGGTTTTCGAAGTTCAGGTCAGAGCGCCAGTCAGCGGCGCCGGTGGATGCGCCGTCAAGGCGCGGATGGCGGAGAGGCGCGGGCGCCTCGCCGAAACGCTCATTAGGCGGCTCCGGCCGAACCGGCGCGGGCCTCTATCTCCTCCGGGCTGAGGTCCTTCACCTCCGGCCATGCGATCGACTTGGCGCTGTTCATCAGGCCCTTCGGATCCATCCGCTTTTTCCACGCGAGATGGGTGTAGTCGGCGTCGTGAACCCCGCCGCCTTCGATCCGGTTCCTGTGCGCGTCCCAGACGGTGAAGCCGTGAGCGCGGTAGATCCCGTTGATCTCCTCCAGCCGTTCGGGCGTCGAGTACCAGATGATCGGCAGGTCGATCGCCCCGACCTCGCCATCGGCCCGCAGAAACTCATGGTGGGTCCAGACATCGTCGCCGAGCGCCGCGCGCACGTCTCGGATCGCGGCGAGGTCCGCGGCGTCCGCCACGCCGATCTGCTGGTAGGTGGCGGCGCGGCTCGATTTCAGCACCTGCAGCGTCGTGTGGTTGTAGCTGAACTCGAACGCATGGGGGATCTTCTCGGACTCGCGCACCGCGTCCTTCATCGCGAGGTCGAGCCGCCCGCCGCCCTCTTCGATCAGCGTCCTGAGCGCGGACAGCTCGTCGGGCGGAATATAGCTGACCAACAGGTCGCACTCCTCCCGCACCCGGCCTTTGAGGCGCGGGAAGTAGTTCGCGATCCGCGCGTCCACCAAGCTCACCAGTTTCGGCGAGAGATCGGAGTTCGACAGCATGTAACCGGCGAGGTAGGCGTCGGCGTAACTCTCGAAAGTCGCGATGCACGCGACCCAGTCGCAGGTCGGAACGGTGCGCAGCGTCACCTCCGTGATCGCGCCGTTCAGCCCCCAGGCGTGGTGGATCTTCATCACGTCGTCGCCCCTGAAGACGTGCTCCTCCGGCTCCGCCTCCAGCGACAGCGCCCTGATCTCGATCATGTTGCCCCGCTCGCGAAGGCGGCCATTGGCGAGCGATCCGATCCCCGCCGATCCGCCCGCGATGAACCCGCCGATCGTTGCGATCTCCAGGGTGGAGGGGAACATGGTCATCTCCCGCCCATGCTCCTTCAGCGCGGCGTTGATGTCGGCCATCAGCGCGCCCGCCTCCACCCGCACGAAGTCCTCGCCGATTTCAAGAACGCGGTTCATCGCCGTCGTCTCGATGATCAGGCCGCCGTCGACCGGCACGGCCTGACCGTAATTCCCGGTGCCGCCGCCGCGCATCACGACGGGCGCGCCGACCTCATAGGCGGCGCCAAGGCAGATCTTCAGCTGCTCCGCCGTTTTCGGACGGGCGACGAGATCGCCGAAGCTCGTCTTCAGCTCCTCATTCAGGATCGGGCTGTACCAGAAGAAATCGCGCGAGCGCTTCTTGACCAGCACGGGCTCCGAGATCACCTCCACCGGCGCGATCTTTTCAGCGAAGGCGGCCCAGTCGATGCTGGTCTTGCCGGAAATCGAAGTCATCGTGCGACTGCTCCCAAAAGGTTCGTCAACGGCGTCGGCGCGGGCGGCGCCGCGATCAGGTCGGCGGTCGTCTCAGCCTCCCAGATAATCAGGTTTTCGGGCCGCGCGCCGTCGATATGCGTCACGGCGAGACCCATAGCCGCCTCCGCCGCGACGGAGACCATCGGCAGCCAGTCGCCATAGGGCGGGTCGAGATGCGCCGCGAGCGCGGCCAGCGACAGGCTGGTCAGCGGATCATGCCGCCCAAGCGGGCAGAAAGCATCCCTAACGTTGTCCGTCCCCGCCACGACGGGAACGCCCGCGGCGCGAAGCTCCCGCACCCGCGTCAGCCCCCGCCTGTCCGGCGCGCCCGCCCCGCGCCCCTGCAGGTAGAGATTGGTGGAGGGCAGCGCCGCGACCGCGACGCCGGACCGGGCGACAAGGTCGATCGTCCGCGCCAGCGCCTCCCCCTCCAGATTGGCGAGGCTGCAGGCGTGACCACAGAGGACCGGCCCCGCGAACCCCGTCTCGATCACCGCCTCCGCGATCAGACGCAGCCCGTCGAGGCCGTCGGCGAGACCCTCGTCCACATGGAAGTCGAGCGGGAGGCCATGCGCCTCCGCCAATCGGATGGCGGCGAGGATGGCGTCGCGGCGGTCCGGCTGGTCGAAGAGGAAGACGCCCAGCGCCCCGCCGACTTCCCCGGTCAGCCGCGCGATCGCCTCGCCCATGCGCGGGTCCAGCACCTGCTCCACCCCCGTCAGCGGCGCGAGCTGCAGGTCGATCTGACCCCGCCGCTCCGCCGCGAGGTCGCGGAGGACGCCCCAGGCGAGCGGCGGATCGCCCGCCTCGTTCGCGTCCCAGTCCACATGGCTCCGAACGGCGCCGCAGCCCGCCGCGCTCAGCTCATCCAGTCCCCGTGCGGCGCGGGCGCGGAGATCCGCAGCCGTCCACGCCGCGCGGTCCTCGGCCTGCTTCGCGATCGCTTCGGCCAGGTCGCCGCCCACATCGCCCATCCGGTGAACGGTGTGGCACTTGTCGAGATGGACGTGCGCCTCCGTCAGGCGCGGCGTGACGATCCGCGCGCCGCCGCCGCCGGACGGGGACGCGAGACTCACCGCCCGGCCTCCGCGCAAGATCAGGTCGCCGAATAGGCAATCGCCGCGCGCCTCGCCGCCGAACGAAGCGGCGTCCGCGACCAGCGCGCGGGGCGCCAGCACGTTCGGGACCGTCGCATCGAGCGGGGCCTGAAGGTTCACGGCGCGGGCCTCCGATGATCGAAACGGGCGAACTCCTCCAGAAACCGCGCGAAATTCTCCGCCGCGCTCTCCAGCAGCGCCTCCCCTTTCGCGGCAGTCGCCGCCGACGCGTCGCCGCAGGCGCCCTTCGCGTTCAGATCGTCGATGATCCACCCCGGCTTCGCCGCCTGCCCCGTGAGGCCGATGAAGCGGTTGTTCTGCTCCCATTCCCGCATCGCGGGGACGAAATTCTCCGCTTTCGACATATCGACGAGGTCGGGGCGGAGCGCCAGCATCGGGGAGGTCTCGGTGTCTCCAGCATGGAGGTCGTAGCGTAGCGCATCCTTGTCGAACCCGTCGCCATAGTCCGCGAAGCCGAACCATGAGGCGGTCGCGACGATCATGTCATGGGCGATCCTGAGATCGCGCGCCGCGACCTCCAGCATGGCCGTGTTCCCTCCATGCCCGTTGAGGAAAACGAGCCGCGCGACCTCCGCCCGCGCGACGGAGGCGCCGATATCGCGCAGAACCGCCAGCAGCGTCTCCCCGTTCAGACTGAGCGTGCCGGGATGGCGGTCGTGCTCCCCGCTTTTGGCGACGGCCAGCGTCGGCAGGATCAGCACGTTCTGCGACGCTGCGAGCCGCGCCAGCGCCCGCGCCGCCACCGCCTCCGCCAGATCGCGGTCGACGGAGAGCGGCAGATGCGGCCCATGCTGCTCGACCGCGCCGATGGGCAGCACGGCGACCAGATCGCGCGGCAGGTCCCGAAACGCGGGAGCGCGCAAATTAGCCCAAAAGCCCTGCACGTTCATGCGGGCGCCCTCGGCCGTGTTCTGGAAAACAGGCGCAATGATCCACGTCGCATCATTCCGTCGCTCCGACGAGTTGCGTTAACCGTGGCCCTTGGAATTCATCCGTGCCAGAGATGTGCGGAGAGGTTGACGAAGAAACCGTCGGCGAGCAAGCCCAAAAGGCGTCTCAGATGAAAGCGCTCACCCCAGAGACGATCCGCCCCCCCTTCGCCCGCTACGCCCACGGCGTGGAGATCCCGGCGGGGATGCGCATCGTCCGCACCTCGGGCCAGCTCGGCATCCGGCCCGACGAGACGATCCCCGAGGACGCCTACGATCAGGCTTTGGTCTGCTTCGAAAACATCGCGGCCATCCTCGCCTCGGCCGGTATGGGCCCGGCCGACATCGCCCATGTCTCGGCCTATGTGACGGATCGCGCTCATATGGCGGGGTATATGCGGGCGCGGGACGAGTTTATGGCCGGCGTCGAGCGACCCGCAGCATCGACCCTGATGATCGTCTCAGGCTTCACGCGGCCGGAGTTCAAAGTCGAGGTGGAGGTCATGGCGGCGGCGGTCTAACCGCCAGCCCACCAATCCTTCGGCTTCATACGCTTCGCGCGCCCCGACCGGTCGTCCAGCCAGAGCGCGACGCGCCTGAGCGGCGACAAGGCGAGCCGCAGCCAGAGCCGGTTCGCCGGTTTCCGAAAGTCCCGGTTGAACGGACAGACCCGCATGCAGATCGCGCAATCCGACGCCAGCTTCGCCCAGTACTGAAAGCAGGCGACGGCGTCGGAGGTCCATTTGCGCACCCCTTTGATCGCGGACTGGTCCTCTGCCTTCGCGGCCTCCGGCGGGCCGAAGGGCAAGGCTTTCGCCGGACAGGCGACGGCGCAGCGGTCGCAGATCGCGCAAAAGGCGGCGACGCCGGGGCGCTTCGGCGCGTCATGGGCGAGCGGCAGGTTGGTGAAGATCTTGGAGAACCTGAGGCGCGGCCCGAACTCCGGCGTGATCACCAGCTGATTGCGCGCGTATTCGCCAAGCCCCGCCTTCACGGCATAGGGGATGACCAGCGCCGTGTCGTTCATCGACGGCACCGCCTCGTAACCGAGATTGCGGATATAAGCCGCGACCTGCATCACGACCGAGGCCTCGTGACTGTACTCGCGCCCCGTCGCCGCCCCCGCGAGGGCGGAGGGATAGGTCGCGACCAGCTCCTCATCCATCTCATGCCCGAGGACGATCACCGAATTCACCCCCTCCGGCAGCTCGTTCGGCGCATCGGAGAAGTCGCGCGCGTCCACCCGGGCGGCGTAGCTCCACCGCTCGTCATAACCCGTGATCCCGGCGAGGTCGGCGCCGAAGAACTTCGCGACCCGCTTGATCTCAGTCGCCATCTTCGCCGGATCGTCGACCTCCACCCGATCCGGCGCGACCGTGGTGTCGTAGCTGATCGGCGCCTGAAAGCCTTCGCGCCGCCCTTCATGGGCGAAACGGTCGGTCATCACGTCTGAAATTAGCCAGCTCGCGTTCCGAAGCGCGAAGTCCCGCTGGGTGAACCCGTCTCCCCGGCGCGGCGCGGCTTCCATTCGGTAGCTGGCGAAAAACGCGTCGGTCTTCTTCGTGCGGACGCTTGGGTCCCAAAACGCGCGGGAGAAAGCGTCGTTTCGCTGATTGAAGGGCGCGAAATCCTGCGTGGTCTCGATGCCCGCCGCCGCATCGCTCGCGGCGAAGCGCGCGCGCCATTCGGCGCGTTTCTCGGCCAGATCGGGCGCGTTCAGCGGCCAGGACACGCGGCGACATCTCCCCACCGGCGGCCGCGACGCACGTCGCAGGGTCGCCATCTCACTCGGATAACTGTAGTTAACACATCGTTAACCCTAACAGATCGTTAAAGAATGTCAGAAATCCGGATTTCTGACAAAAGCAGCGCAGACAAGGGAAAATCGCGATGACCAAACGCATACTTTTCGTCTGTCTCGGGAATATATGCCGCTCGCCGACCGCAACCGGCGTCTTCCGCGCCCGCGCTGAAGCCGCAGGGCTCGACGCCCACGCGGACGGCGCCGGCGCCGGCGCCTGGCATGTTGGGGAGCCGCCGGATCCGCGCGCGCGGGAAGAAGCAGCGAAGCGCGGCTACGACCTCTCCGCCCTCCGCGCCCGCCAGGTCACCGCATTGGATTTCGGACATTACGACCTGATCCTCGCAATGGACCGGTCCAACCTCGCCGCGTTGGAGCGCATCCGCCCGGCGCATGCTCGCGCGCGCCTTGCGCTCTTTCTCGATTACGCGCCCGACCAGCCGCGCCGGGAAGTGCCGGACCCATACTATGAAGGCGGGTTCGACCTCGCGCTCGACCTGATCGAAACGGCCTCAGACGGCCTGATCGCCGAAATCAGGGGCGGGTGAGGCCGAACGAGGCAAGCTTCCGCCGCCGCCGCGCCGCGCGGCGGAGACGCCGCCCCTCCCGCGCCGAAGCGCTCAGATCAAGGCGGACGCCCGCTTCGACCAGATCGAGCGCCTCTTCCGGGTATTCGACCATCATCCGCCGCTGCCGATCCGAGTTGCTCCAGCGCATGGGTCCGAAGTAATCGCCCGCCGCATCCTCCACCCGAAAGAAGCGTGGCGCCTTTCGCGCCAGCAGCGCTTCCATCGGCCCGTGGCGAAAGGCGGTCGCGCTCTCGAGCCTAGGCGACATCATCGCCAGCGCGTCCGCGAACGTCGTCACCCCCATGATCAGATGCCGCGCCCCGAGGATCGCCGCCGCATCCCGCTCGGCCCCGCCGGAGAGCAGGCGCGCATCGATCCCCTCCGCCGTCAGCCACTCGACCAGCGGCGCGAGGACGGGATTGCGCTCATCCTGATGCACCACCGCGACAGCCATCTCGCCGAACGTCTCCAGCACATGCAGCAACGCCATCTGATAAAAGCAGAGCGGCGGCTGGCCGTAACGCCCATTAGGCGCATCGTTTTCGAAAATGTCGGCCCCGCCGCGCAGGTTCAGCGCCACCGGCGCGATCTCCACCGGCTCCACCGACAGCCGCGGCGCGAGAAACTCATCCGACAGCCGCACGAACGTCTCCGGCGTCGCCTCCCTCAGCGCCCGGACGTTCGTCTTCAGGAAAAACGCCCCCTCCAGCCCGGCCTGCCGCTCCGGGATCATCCGCCGCCGGACGAGGCGTATGTCCCGCGCCGGCTCCCCCCCGTCGAACCACGCGAAATTGTGGGAGACGCGCTCGATCCCCGCCGCCTCCGCCACGGTCAGCGCGTGCAGCAGCTGGAGGTAATTGTTCCCGAAATTCCCGCTCGGCCGCACCCGAAGGACATCGATCCACCCCTTCGCCGCCCGCTCCATGTCGCCCACCGGAGCGAAGGCGGAGACGCGATCTCTCCACCCCCCATCGCCGGGTTCGACCGGCAGATCGGCCCCGATCCGCCCGCACATCGCCAGGGCGATTTCAAACTCGTCCAGATCACGCCGCGCCATCGCCGCGACCTTTGGCGCGAGCGGCCCGCCGGTTCAAGCGCCGGATCGCTTGACCGCCCTCGCGTTCCCCCGCATATCCCGCCGATGACCGAGCTCAACCGCATCCGCAACTTCTCCATCGTGGCCCATATCGACCACGGCAAATCCACCCTCGCCGACCGGCTGATCCAGTCGACCGGCACGGTGGAGGACCGGGACATGAAGGAGCAGCTCCTCGACAGCATGGATATCGAGCGCGAGCGCGGCATCACCATCAAGGCGAACACCGTCCGCATCGACTACACGGCGAAGGACGGGCAGGACTACGTCCTCAACCTGATCGACACGCCCGGCCATGTGGACTTCGCCTATGAAGTCTCGCGCTCGATGCGCGCGGTCGAAGGCTCCCTCCTCGTGGTGGACGCCAGCCAAGGCGTAGAGGCGCAAACCCTCGCCAATGTCTATCAGGCCATCGACGCCGACCATGAAATCGTCTCCGTCCTGAACAAGATCGACCTGCCCGCCGCCGAACCTGAGCGCGTGTGCGAGCAGATCGAGGACGTGATCGGCATCGACGCCACCGACGCCGTCCACATCTCCGCCAAAACCGGCCTCGGCATCCCCGACGTGCTGGAGGCCATCGTCCAGCGCCTCCCCGCCCCCGCGGGCGAGCGGAACGCCCCCCTGAAAGCCATGCTGGTGGACAGCTGGTACGACGCCTATCTCGGCGTCGTCGTCCTCATCCGCGTCATCGACGGCGTCCTTAAAAAGGGCGAGCGCATCCGCATGATGTCCACCAACGCCGTCTACCCGGTGGACCGCGTCGGCGTCTTCCGCCCCGGCATGCAACCAGTGGACGAGCTCGGCCCCGGCGAGATCGGCTTCCTCACCGCCTCGATCAAGCAGGTCCGCGACACCCGCGTCGGCGACACCGTCACGCACGAGAAAAAGGGCGTGACCGAAGCCCTCCCCGGCTTCCAGCCCGCCCAGCCCGTCGTCTTCTGCGGCCTCTTCCCCGTCGACAACAACGACTTCGAAGACCTCCGCGAGGCGATCTCCAAACTCGCCCTGAACGACGCCAGCTTCTCCTATGAAATGGAAACCTCCGCCGCCCTCGGCTTCGGCTTCCGCTGCGGCTTCCTCGGCCTTCTCCACCTCGAAGTGATCCGGGACCGGCTGGAGCGGGAATATGACATCGACCTGATCACCACCGCCCCCTCCGTCATCTACCACGTCCACAAGACGGACGGAGAGACGCTGGAGATGCACAACCCCGCCGACATGCCCGACATGGTGAAGGTGGCGCATGTGGAGGAGCCGCGGATCAAGGCCACCATCCTGGTGCCGGACGAATTCCTCGGCGACGTCCTGAAACTCTGCCAGGACCGGCGCGGCATCCAGCTCGACCTCACCTATGCCGGGAGCCGGGCGATGGTCGTCTACGACCTGCCGCTGAACGAAGTAGTCTTCGACTTCTACGACCGGCTGAAAAGCGTCACCAAGGGCTACGCCAGCTTCGATTACTCGATGGAGGGGTACCGGCAGGATCATCTAGTGAAGATGCAGATCCTGGTGAACGACGAGCCGGTGGATGCGCTGAGCACGATGGTCCACCGTGACCGCGCCGACAGCCGCGGCCGCGCCATGTGCGAAAAGCTGAAGGACCTGATCCCCCAGCACATGTTCAAGGTCCCGATTCAGGCCGCGATCGGGGGGAGGATCATCGCCCGCGAGACGATTTCCGCTTTACGCAAGGACGTCACCGCGAAATGCTACGGCGGCGACGTCAGCCGGAAGCGCAAGCTTCTGGACAAGCAGAAGGCGGGCAAGAAGAAGATGCGCCAGTTCGGGAAGGTCGATATCCCACAGGAGGCGTTTATTAACGCGCTGAAGATGGATGGGTAATGAACTTACATTTGGATAAAATAATTCCCAGTGTAGTATCAGGAATTATTGTCCTCTTTGTTACGCTATATTTTCAAGGCGATAGTGTTAGAAGCTCTGAGATACAGTCTTATCGGCAAGATATAAATATAAATGGAAAGGTAATCGCAGAGTCTTTTACCCGAAGCTTCTCGCAGTTTGCACCTCTGCGGCTTGATACCGAAACCGGTGAAAGCGACTACGATAAAGAACTCTTCGCTGACGTGATAAAGGACACTCGCGTTTTTGATGTAAGGGTCGCAAAATTTTTAGTTGAAAATCAAAGTGATTCTGCAACTATTCCCGTTGAGATCGAACTACACGGAGCTGAGTATGCAGTATACAGAAATAAATGGATAGGCGGCCCAGATACAGAAGAAAAAATCATTTATCCAAATCGACCAGTCTCTACAAGAATGCCAGCTGGGGACAAAATCGAAATTTACGTCGTTGGTAGCGCACTTACAATTGAACCAATATCAATTACTGCTGCTGATGGAATCGTTTCAATAGATAGAATTATTTCGATTGACGAAGTAAGATCAGGATATTGGATTGATCAGCTAAAATGGCAAATTGTAGTACTTTCAATTATCGGTGCATTGACTTTATTTACTATACTTGCATCAGTAGTTGAGCAAATATTCAAATCGATGGGTTTCCAGAGCGGAAAAAAGGAACAAAAAGAGATCGAAAAAGATGATGAACCGGGGAACAAGGAGGATGAATAAACTCTAAACGGGCACGTATTCTTCAACTTAGCGATAAATCGGGCTGTAGAGTGGGCTTAGGCCGACAACAACGCGACAGTTGGCCGAAGCCCCCGCACATTCCCAACCCGTTGCAAACTAAAAAAGGGACCTTCCCTGACGGATGATCTGAGGGTTGATGCAGCGCCCCTCGCCACCGGAAGCGCTACCTCCCTGCGTAACAATCAAATCGCAAACCGGACCCACCCCATGCCCCTAACCCGCCGCCCGATCCTCGCATCCCTCCTCGCTGGGCCCTTCCTCGGCCTCGCCCGCGCCGCCGCCCGCACCCCCTCCGCCGCCGAAGGGCCGTTCTACCCGACCCCGGCGATGCGGTTTCAGGACATCGACAACAACCTCGTCCGCATCACCGGCGCCGTCCGCGACGCAGGCGGAGAGGTCGTGATCCTCAAGGGCCGGGTGCTGGACGCCGAGCGCCGCCCCGTCTCCGGCGCCCGCGTCGAGATCTGGCAGTGCGACGTGAACGGCATCTACATGCACACCCGCAACCGGACGGCGGATTACGACGACGCCTTCCAGGGCTTCGGCCATTTCACCACCGGCGAGGACGGAGCCTACGCCTTCCGCACCATCCGACCCGCCGTCTATCCCGGCCGCACGCCCCATATCCACGTGAAGGTCTTCGCGGACGGGCGGGAATTTACCACCCAGTTCTACCTCGACGGCCACCCCCTCAACGACCGCGACTGGCTCTACCAGCGCATGTCGGCCGAGGAGCGGGAGGCGGTGACCATGCGTTTCGACGACAGCGCCGAGCCGGAGGCGTCGGTCGACATCCTCCTCTAAGCGGCGGAAAGCCCGTCGCCGCGCAAGAAAACGCCGCCGCCGGTTTCCCGGCGGCGGCGCTCGTCACGTATCGACGATCTTACGAGTCGTCGTTGTCGCGACCCTGATTGCCGGTCGGCGCATCGCTGACTTCGGCGTCATCCTCAAGGGCGTTTCCGCCCGTCATCGTCGACGCGCCGCCATAGCCGCGCTCGTCCGTATCGGCGAGGGTTTCCTCGAACTCGTTGAGGTTCTGACCGTTGTCGGTCCCCCCCGTCATGGTCGAGGCGCCGCCATAGCCGCGCTCGGCCTCGTCCGCCTGCTCGCTCGCCGCGGCGACCGGCGCCGGATTGACGGCGCTCGAGTCGATCTCGGTCGGGGTCTGGCCCTGGTTGCCGGTCGGCGCGTCGCGAACTTCCTGATCGTCTTCGTTCGCATAGCCGCCCGTGATGGTCGAGGCGCCGCCATAGCCGAGCTCGCCGGCCTCCGCCGCGTTCTCTTCGATCCCGTTGAGCGACTGGCCGTTGTCGGACCCGCCGGTCATCGAGGAGGCGCCTGCGTAGCCGCGCTCATTGTCGCCGGACGCCGAAGCGGCGGTGGCGAAAAGGACGATCGCGGTGGTCGTGAGAAGGCGTTTCATGTTCATACTCCATTCATTGCGCCGGTTCGTCACCGGCAGTTTCGCGCGGCGCATCGCCGCTCGTCTGGACGACGCCGATAGGCCGCGCCTGCTCCTATGTTTTAACGGGCTCAACGCGAAAGAGTTCCCCTTTAGATCGAAAGAAACGCGCCGGACCGTCCTTCGCCCGCCTCGCGGCGACCGCCCGACCCACATCGCGAAGCCTCGTCGCGCGGCGCGCCGAAGGGAGGGGCGGCGGTTCGGCGCGCGGCGCTCCTTCGCTCGCGCGCGGGGCGGGTCTCTCCGGCGCTGCTTGATGGCGAAGCCGTCGAGCGGCGGGCGTTCACCGCCCTTCCCGCTCCTTCACGCCCACGTGCGGAGCGGTGGCGCGCGCAGGCTCGCGTCCCCACGTCGTCTTCACGCCACAACGGGAAACCGCCCCATGCTCCGCTATCCGCTCATCGTCCTCGCCGCCGCCACCTCGACCTCCGTCTTCGCTTCGGTCGCCGTCTTCGCCGCCGCCGATATCGCGCCCCTGGACGTCGAAGGCGGGGCCCATGCGGTTCAGGTCGCCGAGGCCCCGGCGATGAAGATCGACGCCCTCGCCTTCTGATCCTCCCCCGGATCGGCGAGTTGGACCTCGCCGCGCGGCGCCCTATCCTCTTCCCGCGGCGACGGAAGCCAGCGCGGGAGCGGACGACATGTTCATTCTCTTCTCCATCCTATTCGGCGTCATCGGCACGACCCTCGGCGGCATCTTCACCGTCGCGACGATTCAGTTCGGCTACACCGACTTCCCCGCGATCCTGGAGGCGGTCTTCGACGGCTTCCTCCTCGCCATCCCCATCGCATGGGTGATGACGGAGCGTCTGTGGCGCACATGACCGCGGACGGGTACGTCCGAATGGTTAACAAACCGGCCTTCCAAGCAATTTCAATGACTTAACCCTGCGTCCGCATGCGGACACCCGAAAAACGCCCCTTCCCAGACCCCTCCCCTCGCCCTAATTCGGGCTCATGGACGGCCCCGACACCCCCCTCCCCGAGCCCTTCGCCAGCTGGTTCGCCAGCCGCGGCTGGAGCCCCCATCCCTATCAGCTGGAGCTGCTCTCGCGGGCTGGCCCCGGATCAAACGGTGGAGGCGCCGATCTCCTCATCGCCCCCACCGGCGGGGGCAAGACGCTGGCCGGGTTCCTCCCCTCCCTGATCGACCTCGCCGCCGATCCCGCCCCCGGCCTCCACACCCTCTACATCTCCCCTCTCCGCGCCCTCGCCGCTGACATCCGCCGCAATCTGGAGACCCCGGCGGCGGAGATGGGCCTCCCCCTTCGCATCGAGGACCGCACCGGCGACACCAAACAGGCCCAGCGCCAGCGCCAGCGGGCCGATCCGCCCCATATCCTCCTGACGACGCCGGAGAGCCTCGCACTCCTGACGAGCTACGAAGACGCCCCCCGCATCTTCGGCTCCCTCAAGGCGGTGATCGTCGACGAGGCCCACGCGATGGCCGGGACCAAGCGGGGCGACCAGCTCGCCCTCTGCCTCGCCCGCCTCCGCACCCTGGCCCCCGCCCACCGCCGCGTCGGCCTCTCCGCCACGACGGAGGACCCGGAGGCGCTCGGCCGCTGGCTCGCCCCCCCGACCGACGGGGAGGGCTGCCGCATCCTGAAGGCCCCGCCCGGCCCCAAGCCCGACATCTCCATCATGGAGAGCGCGGGCGACCCGCCCTGGGCCGGCGACGGCGGGCGCTATGCGGCGAAGGCGGTGATGGCGGAGATCGCGAAGGCGGGCACCACGCTCGTCTTCATCAACACCCGCGCGCTGGCGGAGCTCTTCTTCCAGTCCCTCTGGGCGGAGAACGAAGAGGGCCTGCCCATCGCCCTCCACCACGGCAGCCTCGCCCGGGAGGTGCGCGAGAAGGTGGAGGGCGCGATGGCGCGGGGGGAGTTGCGGGGGGTGGTCTGCACCTCGTCCCTCGACCTCGGCATCGATTGGGGCGCCGTGGATCTGGTGATCCAGGTCGGGGCGCCGAAAGGGGTGAAGCGGCTGGTGCAACGGATCGGGCGAGCGAACCACCGCTTCGACGCCCCCTCCCGCGCGATGATCGTGCCCGGCAACCGGCTGGAGCTGATCGAAAGCCGCTGCGCTTTGGCGGCGGTAGAGGCCGGAGAGCTGGACGGCGAGCCCATGATCCCCGGCCGCCTCGACGTCCTCTGCCAGCACATCCTCCTCACCGCCTGCGCCGGGCCATTCGACGCCGACGCGCTCTTTGAAGAGGTCCGCCGCGCTGGGCATTACCATGAGTTCATGCGGGAGACCTTCGACCGCTGCCTCGATTTCTGCGCCACCGGCGGCTACGCGCTGAAGGCCTACGATCGCTGGCGGCGGCTGATGGAGGTCGATGGCGAATGGCGCCTCCGCGACCCCCGCGCGGCCAAGCGCCTCCGCATGAATATCGGCACCATCGTGGAGGCGGAGAAGCTCGCGGTCCGGACCGGCAAGGGCTACGGCGGCGCGAAGCTCGGAGAAGTGGAGGAGGTCTTCGCCGCCGGCCTCCGCCCCGGCGACACGTTCCTGATCGGCGGGGAGACGGTGCGCTTCGAGGCGATCCGTGACATGACCGTGCGCGTCAGCCGCGCGCCGGGGCGGGAGCCGCAGGTGCCGACCTTCAACGGCGCCCGCATCGCGGTCTCCACTTACCTCGTGGACCGGATGATCGCCTACATGAACGACGAGGCGCGCTGGCGCGATCTGCCGGAGAGCGTCGCGGAATGGCTGGGAATGCAGAAAGCGCTCTCCCACATGCCGCAGCCGGGGGAGCTGCTGATCGAGACGTTCTGGCGAAAGGATCGCGCGTATCTGAGCGCCTTCACCTTCGCGGGCAAGAACGCCAACCACACGCTCGGCCTCATCGTCACCAAGCGGATGGAGGCGGGGGGCCAAGCGCCGCTCGGCTATGTCTGCAACGACTACGCGCTGATGGTCTGGGGGCTGGAGGAGGCCATGGACCCCGCCCCGCTCTTCGACGCCCACAATATCTGGGAGGGGGCGGAGGAATGGATGACCGACAGCATGATGATGAAGAAGTCCTTCCGCCAGGCGGCGACGGTCGCGGGGCTGATCGAGCGGAACCTGCCGGGCCAGCGCAAGACCGGGCGGCAGGCGACGTTTTCGTCGGATATCCTCTACGACACTTTGGTCAAATACGATCCCGGCCACCTGATCATGGACGCGACCCGGACGGAGGCGATGGGCGGCCTCGTCAGCTTCGAGCGGATCGAGCAGATGCTGGCGCGCTTCGCTGGACGGGCGCGCCATGTGCGGGCGCCGCATGTGACGCCGCTGTCGGCGCCGCTTCTATTGGAAGTCGGCAAACTGCCGGTGAAGGGCGAAGGGGCTGAGCGGCTGCTGGAGGAAGAAGCCGAAGCGCTGATGGCGGCTTATCGGCCCGATCTCTGAAAATCAGGGATGCTCGGGGCGGCCGATCAGGCCCGCCACAGCGCAATATGTCAGAAATCCGGATTTCTGACAAAATGCTGCCGCGTAACGGTTTTTTCGGAGTTTCCGCGTTTCAGCCTTCAACCGTCAGCGTCACGCGCTCGCCCGCGAACCATGTGCGCCCGTATTCGATCGGTCGCCCGTCCGGATCGACGTTGACCGCCACCGCGCGCAACAGCGGCGCGCCCTGCGACAGACGCAAGCGGAGCGCATGCATGGCCCCCGCCGCCTCCGCCGTGAGGCGGGTCGAGGCGCGCGTGTAGTCGAGAACGCCGGCTCGGCGCAGCGCCGCCGTCACCGATTTCGTCCCCTCCAGATCATCTTTCAGATCGGGAAACCGGGTCGCGCAGAACCACGACTGGAAGAGCGTGACCGGCGCGCCGTCGGCCAGGGCGATCCCCTCCCAGATGTGCACGGGAGCGCCTTCTTCGATCCGCAGCGCCTCGGCCTCGCGCGGTGCGGCTGCGACGGTCTCCAGGCGGAGGATCTCCTTCGCCGGGGTGCGCCCGGCGGCGATGAGGTTCTGGTGGAACCGCACGCGGCGGCCCAAAGGATAGGTCGTCGGCTTCGCCGCTACGAAAACGCCCGCCCCCCGGCGAGCGTGGGTCAGACCATCCGCCTCAATCGCCGCCAGGGCGCGCCGCACCGTATGCCGGTTCACTGAGAAACGCGTCGCCAGGGCGGCCTCCGTCGGAAGCTTGTCGCCCGGGCGATACCTGCCCTGCTCGATCTCCGCCCTGAGAGCGCGTTCGATCTCGCGCCAGATGGCGATCTTCTCCGCCTGCATCTTCGTCATCCAATCTTCACGCAACCCGGGTTTTCAAACCGCCGCATATCGGGTATCTCTTGTCTAGTTGTATAGCTGTCTAGACAAGTGAGCAAGATGTCTATCGCGACCGAGACCCGAAAGGACTGGCTGTCGCTGCTGGCGAAGGCGCCGGCGGAGCCGCTGGCGCAGCTTTGGCGCGCCACGGGCCTGGAGCCCGCGTTCGAGACGCTGCGCGCGCCTGAGATCGGCGGGGTGATGGCGCGCGGGCGGGCCGGGGCCTCCGGCGCGCCCTTCAACCTCGGCGAGATCACCGTGACGCGCTGCTCCGTTCGGCTCCGCTCGGGCGAGGTCGGGCATAGTTACGTGCAAGGGCGCGACAAGGAAAAGGCGGAGACCGTCGCTGTGATCGACGCCGCCATGCAGACCGAAGACGCCGCCGCCATCCGCCGCAATGTGCTGGAGCCTTTGGCCGAGGAGATGACGGAACGCGCCGCTCTTCGCGCCAGAAAGGCCGCGGCGACCAAGGTCGATTTCTTCACCATGGTCAGGGGAGAAGACTGATGGACGCCGCATCGCTCTCGGGCGGGTTCGCCGATCCGCCCATCGACGCCGCCGCCGCCTTCCGCGCCGCGATGACGGCGATGGCGCGACCCGGCGCAATCCAGACCGCGCAGGGCGGGACGGCGCCCGCACCGGTCTCCGCCGCTGCGGCGACGCTCCTTCTGACGGTGGCGGACGCGGAGACGCCGGTGCATCTGGCGGGCGCATGCGATACGCCCGCGATCCGGGACTGGCTGACCTTTCACACCGGCGCGCCGCTGGTCGACGCGCGCCATGCGATGTTCGCGCTCGGCGACTGGGCGTCGCTTCAGCCGCTCGACCGGTTCCCCGTCGGCGTTCCCGAATATCCCGACCGCTCCGCCACGCTGATCGTGGAGATGGAGGCGCTTTCCGCGAGCGGCGCGCGGCTCACCGGGCCGGGGATCGAAACGGCGGCCGCGCTTTCTCTGCCGGAGGTCGCAGCGTTTCAGGCGAACCGGGTGCTCTTCCCGCTTGGGCTCGATTTCTATTTCTGCGCGGGCGAACGCCTCGCCGCCCTGCCCCGCACGACGATTGTGGAGGCCGCCTGATGTACGTTGCGGTCAAAGGCGGAGAAAAAGCGATCGACGCCGCCCATCAGTGGTTGGCGGAGGAGCGGCGCGGCGATCCCTCCGTCGCCGAACTGACGGTCCCGCAGATACGCGAGCAGCTCTCGCTAGGCGTCGCGCGGGTGATGGCGGAGGGCTCGCTCTACGACCCCGACCTCGCCGCGCTGGCGATCAAGCAGTCGCGGGGCGATCTGATCGAGGCGATATTCCTTATTCGCGCGTATCGCACGACTTTGCCCCGGATCGGCCACGCGAAGCCGATCGACACCGGCGCGATGGCCTGCGACCGGCGGATCTCCGCCACGTTCAAGGACGCGCCGGGGGGACAGGTGCTCGGCCCGACCTTCGACTACACGCATCGCCTGCTGGACTTCAAACTGGCGGCGGAGGGCGGCGCGCCCGAAGCGCGGGAGGAAACCGCGCCCGAGGGAGAGACCCCGCATATCGCCGAATTTCTGAACCGCGACGGGCTGATCCAGCCGGAACCCGCGAACGACGACGATCCGCCCGACCTTACGCGCGAGCCCTTAGAGCTGCCCGCGACCCGCGCGCTCCGCCTTCAGGCGCTGACGCGGGGGGACGAGGGGTTCATTCTCGGCATGGGATATTCGACCCAGCGAGGCTATGGGCGGAACCACCCCTTCGTAGGCGAATTGCGCATCGGGACCGTGGCGGTGGAGATGGATATCCCAGAGCTCGGCTTCGCGATCGAGATCGGCGAGATCACGGTCACCGAATGCGAAACCGTGAACCAGTTCGTCGGATCGAAAACCGAGCCGCCGCAATTCACCCGCGGCTACGGCCTCGTCTTCGGACAGTCGGAGCGCAAGGCGATCTCCATGGCGCTCGTGGACCGGGCGCTGCGCTGGCGGGAGCTGGGAGAAGACGACGCCGGCGCGCCCGCGCAGGACGAGGAATTCGTCCTCGCCCATTCCGACAACATCCAGGCGACCGGCTTCGTCGAGCACATCAAGCTGCCGCACTATGTTGATTTCCAGTCAGAGCTGGAATTGATCAGAAAGATCAGGGCGGAAGCTGAAACGCGCGTCGCAGAGGCGGCGGAATGAGCCTAGAAAAGACCCACTTCGCGGGCGTCTTCGTCCCGCAGCGGGGCGCGCCGCGCAGGCGCCCGCGTCCGGGGGCGACGCTCGACCCATTCAAGGCCGCGCGAGACCAGAATGATCGTCAAAGCGAAGGCGAGAAGCATGATAATCGCGGTGAGCAAAGTCATGTCGACGTCTCCTTTTCTCCCCACGCACGAATAACGCTAACACGATTCGCCTCTTCCGCAATCGCCCTGTTTTCACGTCTGATGACGGTTTCCCCATGCTGCGCCGCAGCGAAAATCGGTGCGAGATCAAGCGTCTTCCCGCTCCTTCTCCTTGGGCTTTTCGGCGTCGCCGCCCTCGGGCGGATCGGGCGTCGGGTCCTTTGGGCCGCGATCGTCGTCGTCGCCGCCGCGATCCCTAAAGATCAGCCAGAGGAGCAGCGCGATCAGAAGAGCGATGAGGATCAGCTTCACGTAACGCTCCGGGAGGCGGCGGCATGAACGAGTACAACTTCGCCTATCTCGACGAGCAGACCAAGCGGATGATACGCCGCGCCTTGCTGAAGGCGCTGGCGATCCCGGGCTATCAGGTCCCCTTCGCCAGCCGCGAAATGCCGATGCCCTATGGCTGGGGCACGGGCGGCGTGCAGGTCTCCGCCGCGTGCCTCACGCCAGACGACACGTTCAAGGTGATCGATCAGGGCGCCGACGACACCACGAACGCGGTCTCCATCCGCAAGTTCTTCGAGAAGACGGCCGGGGTGGAGACGACGGAGAAGACGGCGGAGGCGACGGTGATCCAGACCCGCCACCGCATCCCCGAGCGGGACCTGACGGAGGATCAGATCCTCGTCTACCAGGTGCCGATCCCGGAGCCGCTTCGCTTTCTGGAGCCGCGCGAGACGGAGACGCGAAAGATGCACGCCCTTGAGGAATACGGGCTGATGCATGTGAAGCTTTATGAAGACATCTCCCGCCACGGCCATATCGCCACCGCCTACGCCTATCCGGTGAAGGTGGAGGGACGGTATGTGATGGACCCCTCCCCCATACCAAAGTTCGACAACCCCAAGCTGGAGAGCGCGGCGATCCAGCTCTTTGGGGCCGGGCGGGAGCAGCGGATCTACGCGATCCCGCCCTATACCGAGGTCGTGAGCCTCGACTTCGAGGATTATCCGTTCGAGCGGATGCGGGCGGAGAAGCCCTGCGCGCTTTGCGGGGCGGATCACACTTACCTCGACGAGGTGATCGTGGATGACGAGGGCGGGCGGATGTTCGTCTGCTCCGACACCGACTACTGCCGCGAGCGTCGCGCGGCGGGGCATATCGGGGAGATGGGCGCGCCCTATGAAGGGGAGGACGCTGCGTGATTGAGGGTTTTCGAGAGGCGTCCCCATGGGGACATGCTATTAAGTCACTGTTTTTAAAATATATTACGAAAACCGGGTCGGCCATGGCCGTCTCGTCGCCGCGATTGCGCCCGTCGCGAAGGGTTAACGAAACCCTACCGTTATCTAGTTTTCTAGTATTCCGGAATTCCGGAATACTAGAATGCCGGAATACTGGTTTTCGGCGTCTGACCGGCCGAACGCAGCGCCCCTTTGAACCCAGGCTCACGCAATCGCCATCACAGCTGATCCGGGAGCGCGCGCTGCGAACGGCGGGCCCGTTGCGATCGCCGATGCGAGCAACCCACGCTCACTCGATGACGGCCCCGACGCCGACCAGATCATCGTTTTCGCAGTGCCGGGCGACGCTCCATGAGCGAAATTTCGGGCGCGGGAGCGATCGAGGTTCGCATCCGCCACGTAACAAGGCGCGCGCGCCGCGCCTGAGAGAGGTCGCGCCATGACCCCGCTTCTCACCGTCAGAGACATCGCCAAGAGCTATGGCGCCCGGATCGGCTGCGCCGACGTCTCTTTCGACCTGTATCCCGGCGAGGTTATGGGGATCGTTGGCGAGAGCGGGTCGGGCAAGTCGACCCTTCTCAACTGCCTCGCCGGGCATTTGCCGCCCGACCGGGGCGAGGTGATCTTCGACACCCGCGCCGAAGGCCCGCGCGATACGCTGACCATGTCGGAGCCGGAGCGGCGGATGCTCGCCCGCACAGACTGGGCCTTCGTCCACCAGAACCCGCGCGACGGGCTGCGCATGGGGGTGAGCGCGGGCGGCAATGTGGGCGAGCGGTTGATGGCGGTCGGGGCGCGGCATTACGGGAACATCCGCGCCGAAGCGATCGACTGGATCGGGCGGGTGGAGATCGCGGCGGACCGGGTGGACGACCGCCCCTCCGCCTTCTCCGGCGGGATGCAGCAGCGGCTGCAGATCGCGCGCAACCTCGTCACCGGCCCGCGCCTTGTCTTCATGGACGAGCCTACGGGCGGCCTCGACGTCTCTGTCCAAGCGCGACTTCTGGATCTTTTGCGCGGGCTGGTTCGGGAGCTGGGGCTGAGCGCGATCATCGTCACCCATGACCTCGCCGTGGTGCGGCTGCTCGCCGATCGGCTGACGGTGATGAAGGACGGGCATGTGGTGGAGGCCGGGCTGACCGATCAGGTGCTGGACGATCCGCAGCATGGCTATACGCAGTTGCTGGTGTCTTCCGTTTTGCAGGTCTAGCGAAGGCTCCGGCGGGGAATTTTAAGAAGGGCGAAGGGCATGATCAGGGTCGAGGACGCCGCCAAATCGTTCACGCTGCACAATCAGGGCGGCGCCGTAATCTCCGTGATGGAGGGGGCTTCGCTCACCGTCGCGCCGGGGGAGTGCGTTGCGCTGACGGGGGCGTCCGGGGCGGGAAAGTCCACGCTGATGCGCATGGTCTACGGCAATTACCTCTCCGCCGCCGGGCGGATCATGGTCGGCGATCTCGACGTCGCGAGCGCGAGCCCGCGGCAGATCCTCGCGCTCAGGCGGAAGACGCTAGGCTATGTCAGCCAGTTCCTGCGCGTCGTGCCGCGTGTGCCGACGGTCGACGTGGTCGCCGAGCCGATGCTGCGGGTCGGGATGGACGCCGAAGCCGCGAAAGCGCGGGCGGAGAGCCTGTTGCGCCAGTTGAACATCCCCGAGACGCTCTGGACGCTGTCGCCGCTGACATTCTCGGGCGGCGAGCAGCAGCGTGTGAACATCGCGCGGGGCTTCGCGCATGATTATCCGGCGCTTCTTTTGGATGAGCCGACGGCCAGTCTGGATGCGGAGAACCGGGAGGTGGTCCTTAGCCTGATCGAGGCGGCGAAAGCGCGGGGCGCGGCGATCCTCGGGATTTTTCACGACGAAGCGGCGCGGGCGCGGGTCTGCGACCGGGAGATCGACGTGAGCGCTTTCACGCCGAAGCGAGCGGCGTGATGGCGGCGGCGCGGCGCGGGCGTCTCGCGGCGGTGGTCGGGCCGTCGGGCGCGGGCAAGGATACGCTTATGGCGGAGGCGAAGCGGCTCCGCCCCGATCTCGTCTGGGCGCAGCGGGTCGTGACCCGGCCGGAGGAGGCGGGCGGCGAGCCTTACGAAAGCGTCGATGCGCGCGAGTTCCATCGCCGCCGCGAGGCGGGCGCGTTCGCCGTCTGGTGGGAGGCGCATGATCTGCTTTACGGCGTGCCCGCGACCATTGAGGCCGATCTGGAGGCGGGGCGGACCGTGATGTTCAACGGCTCCCGCGCCGCCATCGGGCAGGCGCGGCTGAAGTTTCCGGGCCTCAGCGTCATCGTCGTCACGGCGCCGGACGAGGTGCTGGCGCGCCGTCTCGCCGCGCGCGGGCGAGAGAGCGAGGCGGAAATTCGCGAGAGGCTGCAACGCGCCGCCTACCCTGCGCCCGCTGGCGCGACCGTGGTCGTCAATGACGGCGCGGTCTCCGAGGGGGCCGGGCGCCTGCTCGCGGCGCTCAACCCCGATTTGGCGATTGACCCGTTCAGGCCAGCGGAAAGCGCCGGATGATGCGAAAGCGGCCATCGCTCGCGTCTTCGCCGAAGAGGCAGATCTCCCGCACCGCCATCGGCCCCTCGATCAGCGGGACGACGAGCGGGGCCAGCGTCGCCTCCGTCCGCTCCGCCGCCTCGCGCGAAAGAGCGCCGGAGAGCGTGAGATGAAAGCGGAACTCGGCTCCGACGTAAGGGTAGCCCCAGCGGGCCAAGAGCGCCTCCTGCGCGTCGGTCAGACCGGCGGCGCGGCGTTTGGCGAGCTCCGCCTCGCTTGGCGCGGCGCGGAAGAGATCGAGATCGGATACGCAGGCGAAGGCGAGCGCCGCGAGATCCTCGCTCGGCGCGCTTGGAACAAGGGCGAGGAAACCGCCGAGGCGCGCGAGACGCAGGGGCGGCGCGTCGAAGGCCGGTCGGGCCGCGGCCAGCGCCTCCACCGCATCCAAGAGAGCGGCGGGATCGCCGCTGAGGCGAAAGGGCGGCTTGAGCGTCCCGTGCAGCCCGTATTTGCGCGGGGCTCGGGTTATCTCCGCCACCGACCCGGGGAGACCGGCGATCTCCGGATGCGCCCGCGCCTCCCCCGCGGCCGCGTCCCAGCCGAGCCAGGACTCGCCGAAGGCGGCGAGCGGGTCGTCCGCGGGCGGCGCGTAGTAAACGGCGTAGCGGCTGAAGGCGGTCATCGGCGAACGCTCCCTCTTTTGCGGGGAAGTGACAGGAAACCGTCACGGTTTCACGACATAGCACGCAACGAAAAGACGAAGAGGCGGTGAAATGAAGACGGTGCTCGCGAACGCTAAGCTGGTGTTGGAGACCGAAGTGGTCGAGGGCGCGATCACGATCGAGGACGGCGTGATCGCCGCCATCGACCAGGGCGCGGGGCCGGTCGCAGGCGCCGAGGATATGGAGGGCGACTACCTCGCCCCGGGCCTCGTGGAGCTGCACACCGACAATCTGGAGCGGCACATGCAGCCGCGCCCCGGCGTGAAGTGGCCGCTCGCCGCCGCCGTGATCGCCCATGACCGGGAGCTGGCGAGCGTCGGCGTCACCACCGTGTTCGACGCGCTGCGCGTCGGGTCGATCCTGTCGGAGAAGAAGGCCAAGTATGGGAAATACGCCCGCCCCGTCGCCGACGAGATCCTCGCCCAACGCGCCGCCGGGCATCTGAAGATCAGCCATTTCCTGCATCTGAGGGCGGAGATCTGCTCCGAGACGCTGGTGGAGGAGCTGGAGGAGTTCGGGCCCGAAGACCGGATCGGCATCCTGAGCATGATGGACCACACGCCGGGCCAGCGGCAGTTTCGCGACACGGCCAAGATGGCGGAGTATCTGATTGGGAAGTACGGCATGTCGGAGGAAGGCATTGCTGAGTATTTCGGCAGGCTGAAGGCGCTCTCCGACAGGGTTCGAGAGCCGCATGAGGCGGCGGCTGCGGCGGCGGGCGGACGGCTCGGCGCGGTGCTCGCCAGCCATGACGACACCACGGAGAGCGATGTCGCGACGTCGAAGGCATATGGCTGCCGGATCGGCGAGTTTCCGACGACGGCGGAGGCGGCGAAGGCCAGCCATGGGGCGGGGATCGCCGTCATCATGGGGGCGCCGAATTACCTGCGCGGCGGATCGCATTCAGGGAACATCGCCGCGTCGGAGCTGGCGCATGCGGGGCATCTGGACATTCTCTCCTCCGATTATGCGCCCTCGTCGCTCCTGATGGGGGCGGTGCGGATGGGACTGGAGTTCGACGACCTGCCGCGCGGCCTCAGGACGGTGACGAAGGCGCCGGCGGAAGCCGCCGCTCTTCAGGATCGGGGCGCGATTGAGATTGGCAAGCGCGCCGATCTGGCGCAGTTCGAGATCGCGGGCGATCTGCCGGCCGTCAAGGCGACATGGTCGCAGGGGCGACGGGTCTAAAGCGCCGCACGCGCTCCGGAGCGCCATTGGCGGGCCACCGGGCAAAGACTGCAGGCGGGCCTCGCGCGCGGTTCGCTCAGCGTAATTGTCATAAAATCCTGGCTTAAAACTTCGTCGAACGCGCGCGCATTCATTAATTAGACAACGCCGACCCCTATGCAGTTCTCCCGGCCGCCAGACCAGAGCGGCATAGCGGAGGCATCGGTGGGAGCACCTCACTCAGAGATCTTGGCTCGATTGATCGTCGAGCATGTGAGGGACGGCATCGTCCTGACCGACGCCAACGGGTTCATCGAATGGGTGAACCCCGCCTTCACCCGCATGAGCGGCTACGAATTGCAGGAGCTTGTCGGAAGGCGGCCGGCCTCTGTCCTTCAAGGCCCGGGAACCACGCGGGAGAGCAAAGCTGTCCTGCGCCGCGCAATCGACGCAAGGTCGCCCTGCGAGACCGACATCGTCAACTATAGCAAATCGGGCGAGCCCTATATCTCGCAGATCCGCCTCTCGCCTGTGATCGCCGAAGATGGGGAGCTGATCTACTTCGTCGCCATCCAACGCGACGTGACGAAGGAACGGCACCTCGCTCAGGACAGCGTCGACTTTCAGGCCTATCAGCGCGCGCTGGAGATGCAGGCGATCGTCTCCATCGCCGACACGCGCGGCCAAATCACGTACGTGAACAAGAAGTTTTGCGAAATCAGCGGGTTCGAAAACGGTGAACTTCTGGGGAAGACGCATCGGCTGATCAACTCAGGTTATCATGATCGCGAGTTCTTCAAGGACATGTGGAACACGATCAGCGCGGGCGGCACCTGGCACGGGGAGGTTTGCAACCGCACGAAATCCGGCGATCTCTACTGGGTGGATACGACCATCGTCCCGGTGCGCGCCTCCGACGGGTCGATCGAACGCTACGTGTCGACGCGCTACGACGTGACGGACCGGAAGATCGCGGAAACATCGTTGAAACGACAGGCGGAGACCGACGCCCTCACCGGCGTCGGCAATCGCGCGCGGTTCCTCTCCGACCTGAAGACGATCTGCCTGAGCCGCCGCGGCGACGAGGTCGACACGTATCTGCTCGTACTGATGATCGATCTCGATCACTTCAAGGATCTGAACGACCGCCTCGGCCATCATACTGGCGATCTGCTGCTGCGGGAGATCGCCCACCGGCTCCAGAAATCCATTGGAGAGGATGGTTCCGTTTCGCGCATGGGCGGGGACGAGTTCGCCGCGCTGGTCGAGTTGCGAAAGGATGTAGATCCAAAGCACTTCACGAGCGCTTTTCACGAGGCTGTTTCGGAGGCGACGTCGCTGGATGGCGTCGTTTACTTCCCGTCCATCTCGATCGGCGTGGCGCAACATCCGGAAGACGCCGAAACTGCGGAAGGCCTTTTGCTCAACGCGGATATGGCGCTTTACGACGCCAAACGCGCGGGTCGGCGGACCTGGAACTTCTTCGACCCGAAGACGCGCGTGCATGTCGACCATCGCAACAGGATCAGGGGGATGGTCGAACAGGCGATAGACGAGGAGAGCTTCGAAATCGCCCTGCAGCCGGTCTGCCGCATCCGAACGCGCGGGCATGAGGGGTTCGAAGTCCTCGCCCGCCTCACCCATGAGGGCGAGAACGTCCCCGCCGATCAATTCATCCCGATCGCCGAGCAATACGGGCTCATCCCCAAAGTGGGAGAGGTGATTTTCGAGAAGGCGATGGCGGCGCATAACGACATGAGGAAAGCGGGCCTTTCGCCCGGCGTTCTCGGCCTGAACCTCGCCGCGCCTCAGTTCCGGGTGCCAGGTTTCGTCGAAAACCTGCAGGACGCCCTGATGCACAACGCCCTCAGCCCGGAGGACCTTGTCGTCGAGATCACGGAGACTGCGCTCATCGGCAGATCGACATCCGTGGTCGCGGATGCGCTGACGAGGCTTCAGAATTCAGGGGTCAGCATCGCGCTCGACGATTTCGGGACCGGTTTCTCATCCCTGTCGCACCTGAGGGATTTTCCGGTCGACAAGATCAAGATCGACAAGAGCTTCGTTGCGAATATCGAACACGCGATAGAGGACCGCAATCTGGTCAAGGGCCTCATCGAACTGGCGAGGAACCTCGGGCTCGACGTCATCGCGGAGGGGGTCGAGACCGAGCTCCAGGCGCAAATCATCGAAGAGCTCGGCTGCGAGTTGATGCAGGGTTACGTGCATTCGCGCCCCGTTACCGTTGAGAACGCGCGCCAGTTTCTGCTCGCGAACCAGCCGTTCGCACCCACCGCGAAAGCGACGGCCTAAGGCCGCTGGCGAAATCGTTGAGCCAAAAGGATCGCAATAAGCGTCCGCTCTTACCGCGACCGTTCCATCGCCCTTGTCGCATGGCGTTTTAAGGGGGCTCGCAACAGCGCCGGAAAGACCGCGTTCGGCTCGGTGCATGCGTTTGAAGCGGTGACCGACCTATTGGCTGGCCGCATGCCCATTTTCGCAGCGCGTAGCTGCGCGAAGATGGACTTGCCTGGGGTCGCGGGGGTCTTGGTGGAGCCGAGGGGAATCGAACCCCTGACCTCGTCATTGCGAACGACGCGCTCTCCCAACTGAGCTACGGCCCCTCACTCAAGACGCGCGCTACTTAGGCCCGGCGCGGCGGGCTGTCAACGCAATCCCGCGCTTACACCCACCCCGAAAGCTCGACCTTCAGGATCTCCTCCATCATGTCGATATGCGCCTCGTCGTCATTGAGGCAGGGGATGTAGTCGAAGCGCTCGCCACCGGCCTCCTCGAAGGCTTCCTTGATCTCTTCGTTGATCTCTTCGAGCGTCTCGACGCAGTCGGAGGAGAAGGCGGGCGACATGATGGCGATGTGCTTCTTGCCGGCCTTCGCCAGCTCCGCGACATGCTCCACCGTGTAGGGCTTCAGCCATTCCTTGGGACCGAAGCGGGACTGGAAGCAGGTCGTGACCTCCTCCGCATCCCAGCCGAGCGCTTCGCGAAGGAGGCGCGTCGTCTTGTGGCACTGGCAGTGATACGGGTCGCCCTTCATCAGGTAGTCCTTCGGGAGCCCGTGATAGGAGCAGACGAGCGCGTCGGGGCGCTTGTCGTAGGTCGCATACTCGCGCTCGACAGACTCTTTCAGCGCTTTGACGAAGAGCGGGTGGTCCACATAGGGCGCGACGGTGCGGAAGGCGGGCTGCCAGCGCATCTCCATCAGCTTGCGGTAGGCCTGATCGTTGGCGGTCGCCGTCGTCGCCGCCGAATACTGCGGATAGAGCGGGAAGAAGACGATCCGGTCGCAGCCCAGATCCGCCAGCTCCTGTATCTTGGAGCCGGTGGAGGGGTCGCCGTAGCGCATGCAATAGTCGACCACCACGTCGTCGCCGTAGAGCGCTTCGATCCGGGCCTTCACCTTCTCCGTCTGGGCGCGGGTGATGGTTCGGAGCGGGCTTTCGTCCAGCTCCTTGTTCCAGATGGAGGCGTAGGCTTCGCCCGATTTCTGCGGGCGGGTCGTTAGGATCACCAGCTGAAGGATCGGCTGCCAGAGCCATTTCGGCGCTTCGATGATGCGCGGATCGGAGAGAAACTCCTGCAGGTACCGGCGCATGTTCCAGTAATCGGTGCCGTTCGGCGTGCCGAGGTTCACCATCAGCACGCCGACTTTGCGCCCCGGAACCTTCGGATGGTCCGTTGGCGCATGCGCGAGGCGGTCGGTCATAATCAGGTCTTTCATCGCTATCGCGCTCTTTCTATCGGGTTCGATTGGTTGACGCGAGAAATAGGCCGGATGGGCCGCGCATCAACGCGGGTTTTGCGCGCTGCGTCATTCGCCAGCCTTCTCGCCCGCTGATTTCTCGTCCGTTCCCAGCGCGTCGGCGAGGCGGGTTTTGGCCGATCCGGGACGGAGCGGCTGCGGCTGGCTGGCGTCCGGCGACCAACCGGTGAGAAAGACGATCTCGAAAGTGGCGGTGACGCGACCGTCGGGGCGGGAGAAGTTCGCGGCGTAGATCTCCGCCATGCGCATGAACGTGGCGCGGCGGGAGAAGGTGCGGCGGCGTTGGGTCAGCGCGTTCGCCTCCCCCATGGCGCGAAGGTCGCGCATCAGGTGGAAGGGCGTCTCATAGGCGACTTCGAAGCGGTCGACGTCCGCGACCGGCAGCGCGAACCCGGCGCGCTGGAGGAGGCCGCCGAGGTCGCGGACCTCTCCCATTGGCGCGACGCGGGGGGAGACGCCGCCCTCGACCTCCGCCTCCGCCTCCGCGAAGGCGGCGCGCAGCTCATAAAGCGTGCGGCCGCCGAAAGTCGCCGCCAGGAGAAGGCCGTCGGGTTTCAGCGCGAGGCGCATCTGGGTGAGGAGGCCGACGGGATCGTTCGCCCGGTGCAGCGTCAGGCCGCCGATGGCCGCATCAAGGCGCCCCTGTTCGAGGGGAAGCGTCTCGTCCGGCGCGGTCAGCGTTTCGGCTTCGGGCGCGCGGGCGGAGGCGAGCGCGGCGAGCGGCGGCGCGCTCTCCAGCTGGATCAGCGTCTCCGCTCCAAGCCGACCGCGCAGCGCTTCGGCGATCGCGCCGCCGCAGGCGCCGACGATAGCGGCGCGGGGAAAATCGCGCTTCACGTCGTCGAGGCGGTCCGCGATCCCCTCCGCCGCGCGGGTGAAAAGGAAATCGGCGTCCGGTAAGAGTTTCTTAACCCTGGGCGCGCGTAAGCTGCGGATCTGATGGTCGAAAAGCTCCATAGCGCCGCCTATAGCCTGCGCCGCCGCGCGCCGAAAGCGCCTGACTGGCTGAAGCGGGGCGCGCGGGCAGCGCTCGGCTTCGTCTATCCGCCGCTTTGCCCGATCTGCCGCGACGAAGTGGCGGAGACGGGCGGTCTTTGCGCGGACTGCTGGGGCGAGGTGACGTTCATCGGCGACGCGACCTGCGCGAGTTGCGGCGCGCCGACCGCCGACGGACCCGGCCATGCGGAGGACCGTATCTGCGACGGCTGCGCCCACGCCCCGCCCGCCTGGACGCGCGGCGCGGCGGCGGTGGTCTACGAGGGCGCGGGGCGCAAGCTGATCCTGATGCTCAAGCACGGCGACCGGCTGGACATCGCTCCGGTCGCCGCGCGCTGGATGCTGCGCGCGGGCGCGAAATTGGTGGAGACGGCTGATGTGATCGCGCCGGTTCCCTTGCATTGGCGACGGCTTGCGAAGCGACGGTTCAATCAGGCGGGAGAGTTGGCGCGGGAAGTGGCGGCGGCGGCGGAGAAACCGGAAGCCGTGCGTTTCGAGCTGATCAGGCGCTGCGTCCCGACGAGCGGCATGGACGGCAAGAACCGCTCTGAGCGGATGGCGACGGTGCTCGACGTCTTCTCGGTTCCCGATGCGGCGGCGGTGGAGGGCAAACGCGTTCTCCTGATCGACGACGTGATGACCACGGGCGCGACGCTTTCGGCCTGCGCGGAGGCGTGCCGCGCCGCCGGCGCCGCAGACGTGAACGCGCTGGTCTTCGCGCGCGTTGCGCGGGGCGACTGGCCTTCTTAAGTCCGCTCGCGCTAGATGATGCGCGATGAGACATGAGAGGGCCTTCGATGAAACAGGTCGAGATCTACACGACGCCGATATGCGGCTTCTGCGCGGCGGCGAAGCGGCTGCTGGACCAGAAGGGCGTCGCCTACGCCGAGACGAACGTCATGGCGCAGCCCGCGAAGAAGGACGAGATGATCCAGCGCGCCAATGGCGGGCGGACCGTGCCGCAGATCTTCATCGGCGGAGAGCATATCGGCGGCTGCGACGACCTTTACGCGCTGGAGCGGGCCGGGAAGCTGGACGCCAAGCTGGCGGCGTGAGGCGCCGAGCGGTCAACGAGGTCTCCCGCCCGTACGCGATCTCCGATCGCTCCCGGTTGGGCCTGGCGGTTTCCGCGCCGACTGCGTCGAGCCGGAAACCGGACGCCGCGCGCGCGCGGCTTTTTTGCGTATTTGAAGGCAGCAGGAACGAGGGCGTCGCCTTTAGCGGGGCGGCTACGCGATGAGGGCGTTTCGCGCGGCGCTGATTCAGCTGACCTCATCCGATGATCCGGCGGCGAACCTGCCGGTCACTGAAGCGCTGATCCGCGAAGCGGCGGCGAGCGGGGCGCAGTTCATCGCGACGCCGGAGGTGACGAACGTAGTTTCCATGAGCCGAGCGCGGCAACGGGCGGTTCTGGCGGACGAGGCGTCGGATGCGACGCTGGCGCGACTGCGGGTCGTCGCATCCGAGCTCGGCGTTCATCTGCTGGTCGGCTCGCTCGCGCTTAGCGGCGAGAGTGAGGACGGACGTTTCGTCAATCGATCCTTTCTGATCGGATCGGACGGCGGGGTCGCCGCGCGCTACGACAAGATCCACATGTTCGACGCGGTGCCGACGGAGACTGAGCGGTATCGGGAAAGCTCCGGCTACCGCCCCGGATCGGAAGCGCGGATCGCGCCGACGCCTCTGGGGCCGCTCGGCATGACGATCTGCTACGACATGCGCTTTCCGGAGCTCTACCTGCGGCTGGCGCGGGCCGGGGCGAAGTTCATCACCGTTCCCTCCGCCTTCACCCGACCGACGGGGGCCGCGCATTGGGAGGTTCTGTTGCGCGCGCGGGCGATCGAGACCGGGTGCTATATCCTCGCGCCCGCCCAGTGCGGCGAGCATGACGCCAGCGAAGGGCCGCGGCGGACCACCTGGGGCCGGTCGCTGATCGTCTCCCCCTGGGGCGAAGTGCTCGCCGACGGCGGGGCGGCGCCGGGCGTCGTCTTCGCGGACATCGACCTCGCCGCCTGCGACGAGGCGCGCAAGCGGGTGCCTTCGCTCACCGGCGCGCGGACCTTCGCCGGGCCCTGAGCTTCCCTTTCATTCAGCCTTAAACTAGTTTCTCGCGCGAGGGAGGGCCCATGCGCGCCATCGACGATCCGATCACCTTCACCGTGCTGGACGAGATCCGCGTGATCGAACAGCTCGCGACCGGACGGCTTCAGCGCGCCCTGCCCCATGGGCTGGAGCTGTCGCAGTTCGCGGTGCTGAACCAGCTCGCCCTCTCGGGCGGTGAGAAGAGCCCGGCGCAGCTGGCGCGGGCGTTTCAGCTGACCAAGGGCGCGATGACAAACACGGTGAAGCGCCTTCAGGCGCGGGGTCTGATCCGGGTGCGCGACGACGCGGCGGACGGCCGACGCAAGCTGATCTCCGTCACCGAAGCGGGGCGAGCGGTGCGCGAAGACGCCGTGGCGGCGCTCACCCCGGTCTTCGGCGGGATCGCGGCCGGCGTGGGGCGGGAGCCGCTGCGCGAGATGCTGCCGCTTCTCAGGGGGCTGCGCGTGCATCTGACGGAGACGGAGCGCCGGTGAGGCGCGGGTTGACGCCCATACGAGTCGCGCCTAATAAGCGGCTTCCGTTTTCCAGCGCCGCTCATCGGGGCGGCGCTTCTGTTAGAGGACTAGAGACATGTCCCGTCGTTGCGAGCTTTCGGGCAAGGGCGTGCTGACCGGCAACAACGTCAGCCACTCGAACATCAAGACCCGTCGGCGCTATCTGCCGAACCTGAACCCGGTTTCGCTTGAGAGCGAAGCACTGGGCCGTTCGTTCCGTTTCCGCATCGCGGCCTCGACGCTGCGCACGGTGGATCACCGGGGTGGTCTCGACGCCTATCTCGCCAAGGCGAAAGACGCGGAGCTGAGCCCGCGCGCGCTGAAGGTGAAGAAGGACATCGCGAAAGCGCAGGCCTCCGCCTGATCGCCTTTACCGATGACGCAGATGCGGCGGCCTGTCCCTTGCGGGACACGGCCGCCGCTGTCATTTCCGGTGCGATGAGCACTCTATTCCGCATCCTCGCCATCGGCATCGTGGCGCTGCTGAGCGGTCCGCGCGTCGGCCTCGCCGCTGACGGCGAATGGACGGTGATCTGCGACGGTGTGACCGGCGCGCCGACGCTGGCGCTCTACGATTTCGAAACCGGAGAGATCGCGGACCCCGCCGTCGTCATTAAGAGTTGCGGGTTCTGCTACCTCGTTGATACGGCGGCCGCGCCGCGCGCGCCGATCAGCGCGGCGGCGCCCGTCGCCGTGAGCCACGACCGCGCCGGGTCCGCCATCGAACCGGACCGTTCGACCCTCCGCATGGCGGATGCGCGCGCGCCGCCGGTCCTCGTCGAAGACTGAACGCAATCAGACTTTCGACAAAGGACACCAAAAGATGAAAACCCTGCTGTTTTCGGCCGTCTTCACGGCGGCCACCGCCGTATACGCCCTCGCCGAGGGCGTCATGGCGAAAGACCCCTTCGCCTTCGCCACCGCCGCCAGCGCCAAGGCGGGCGGCGCTTACATCACCCTGATGAACCACGGCGAGGCCGACCGCCTGATCGGCGCGAAGGCCGACGTTGCGAAGCGCGTCGAAGTGCATGAGCACATCAAGGACGGCGACGTCATGCGCATGCGCGAGGTCGAAGCCGGGATCGAGCTGCCCGCAGGCGGCATGATCGAGATGAAGCCCGGCGGCTATCACGTCATGCTGATGGGGCTTAACGCGCCGCTTGAGGCGGGCCAGACCTTCCCGGTGACGCTCGTCTTCGAGAGCGGCGAAGAAATGACCGTGGACGTCGCAGTCAAGACGCGCGACGGGCACTCCGGCCACTCCCATTCGGGGCATTCCCATTCCGGGCATTCGTCTTCGGACTGATACGCCGCGCAGACCCAAGACCCGAAACCCCGGCTACCAGCCGGGGTTTTTTCATGTGGGCGTCCGAGCGGTCATCTCCGCCACCCAGGCCGGAACGATCTCCGTCGCCGGGCCGTAGCGAGCGTCGATGAAGTCGCGGGCGCCGGTGGAGGGCTCGAGGTTCAGCTCGAGCGTTTCGGCGCCGAAGCGGCGGGCGTCCTGCGCGAAGGCGGCGGCGGGATAAACCTCCCCCGACGTACCGATAGAGACGAAGAGGTCCGTGTCGCGAAGCGCGTCCCAGATCCGGTCCATCTGGTAGGGCATCTCCCCAAACCAGACGACGTCGGGGCGAAGCGCCGCTGCGCCGCAGGCGGGGCAAGCGCTCTCCACCGTCAGGTCTCCGGCGCAAGGGCGGCGATCGCCGCAAGCGGCGCAAAGCTGGCCCAGCAGCTCCCCATGCATGTGGATCAGGTTTTGCGATCCGGCGCGCTCATGCAAATCGTCGACGTTCTGCGTGACGATGAGAACCTCATGCGCCGCCTCCAACTCGGCCAGGGCGAAATGGGCGGCGTTGGGTTCTGCGCCAAGGCAGTTGGCGCGGCGCTTGTTGTAGAAGTCGAGGACGAGCGCAGGGTTGCGGGCGAAGCCTTCCGGCGTCGCCACGTCTTCGAGATCATATTGGGTCCAGAGGCCGTCCACATCGCGGAACGTGCCGAGGCCGCTTTCGGCGCTGATCCCGGCGCCGGTGAGGATGACGATTTTCATGGGGTCCTCCGCGCAAATCACGGAGACGATAGCGAAGATCAGATGAACTCGAAATGCAGGTTCATGGCGATTGCGATGAGGATCAGGCCGCCGATCCAGCTGAGCGCGAGGCGGATCGACTTGTTGTCGTTGACCGTCTGCGCGACCGATCCGCCCACGAAGGCCACGATCAGATCGGAGGGAACCGCCGTCAGCGGCACCAGAATGCCGAGAATGAGGAGCTGGGTCGTGACGTTGTCGCCGGAGAGCTGCCCGCCGTGATCGATAACGAACTGAGGGAGAAACAGAACGAAGAACAACACCGTTTTCGGGTTCAGGAGTTCGACGAGAACGCCCTGCCAGACGATGGACCCGAAAGAGCGGCGTCGAACCTCATGCACCTTGAACTCGGCCGAGGCCGAAGCGCGCGCGTCCCAGATCATCTGAAAGCCGAGATAGACGAGATAGAGCGATCCGGCGATGCGGAGACCGTCGATCGCCCAGGCCGTCTTTTGGAATATCGCCGCGAGGCCGAGCGCCGTCGCCGCCGCGAGCAGAGCGCCGCCGAGGCCAAGGCCGAGCGCTGAAGCCAGACCTGCGGCGCGGCTCTGGCCGACGCTGCGCGAAAGAACGTAAAGCATGGAGGGGCCGGGCGTAGCGCTCAGCGCGAGGCCCGCGAGGGCCACCATGAGGATCGTTTCCGCTGTCGGCATTCTACTACTTGAACTCGACCTTATTCATACGCGACTCGAACGGATTTTGCACTGGACCGTGCTCATCATGTCTCGCCGACCAAATGCGATCTCCGCGCCGTTCGCGAAGATAGGGAAAATCGCGCAAGAGCATCCTTTCGAGATGCAACCCTGCGGTGAACCCGTCGTACTTTGCGGGATTATTTGGCGAAATCAAGGATGGAAAGGGTTCAATTATCGTATCGTAATTCGCCGCGACGAAATACGGCATCGAGAACCGCTCAGGGCTGAGGTTCAGCACGCGGTGCGGGGTCGACCGGAAGACGCCGTTGGTCCACGCCTCCATCATGTCGCCGATATTGATGATGTAGGCGTGGGGCTTGACCGGGACGTCGACCCACTCGTCGTCCTTGGTCATCACCTGCAGGCCTTTTTGCCGCTGATGCAGCAGGGTCAGGCACTCGTAATCTGTGTGAGCGCCCATGTTCACGCTGGTGGTCTCCACCACGTCGCTTGAGCGGACGTAATGCAGGAGACGCAGCTGGGAGATCGGCTTGGTCATGTGCTGCGTCAGCTCGCCAGGCTTCAGCTCCAGATGCAGCTCCAGACAGGCGCAGATCTTCAGACCGATCTCGGAGACCGCAGCGTAGTACTGGCCGATCCGCTCCCGGAACCCGTCCAGCCGCGGCCAGACGTTGGGACCAAGCAAGAGATTGCCCGCGAGGTAGTCCGGATCGTCATGGGGGAGGTCGAGCGCAAGGTCGAAAGCTTCGTAGTTTCGGCTCTTCTCGTCGGCGTAGTCGCCCTTTTCCGTGAAGGGGACATAGCCGCGGTGGTTCAAGCTGTCGCCGATATAGTAACGGCGCTTCACATCGTCGTCCTGCCCGAAGAACTCTTCGGCAGCCGAATAGGCCGCCTCGATCTTCGCGGCGGAGACGCCGTGATTCACAACATAGAAAAAACCGACTTCGCGCGCAGCCCGTCCCATCTGGTCGGCGACCGCCTTCCACAGGGATTTGTCCGAGCCCTCCAGCGGCGAAATGTCGATCTCTGGAAGGACGTCAGCCATAGACGTCAGCACCCTAAACCGTTCACCCTAAGCCCATAGTGTTTACGTCAGATTCAATTATCAAGACAACCAAACAAGTATGGGTTGAAATTAAGTATCAATTAACAATCTGTTAACCATAGATGGGGTATTAACGTGCAATTGGCCGCAGATCCGGCGCCGCATCCCGTTAACTTACGTGCATTTCTTCATAGACAGCGCTGGAAAACGAATCGCTTAGCGACGTCTGAGCGCGATGCAGCGCATTCGCCTGCACCGGAGAACTTAGATCGGGTCGGCGATATTCAGCGCTTATCGGCCCAGACTAAAAGACGCCCGCAGGGCGGGCGCCTTTAACTGAGATCAAGCTTCATCGGCGGCGGCCATCACCTCAGTTCGGCGGCGTGCGGATGACGAGGTTGCGGATCTCCGTCATATCCTCCATCGCGAAGAGAATGCCTTCGCGCCCAAGGCCAGAGTCCTTCACGCCGCCATAGGGCATGTTGTCGACCCGGTAGGAGGGCACGTCGCCGACGACGACGCCGCCCACATCCATCTCGTCCCAGGCCTGCTGCACCTTGTAGAAGTCGCGGGTGAAGATTCCCGCCTGCAAGCCGAACTTGGAATCGTTCACCATCGAAATGGCCTCTTCCCAGGTCGAGAATTTCTGGAGCACCGCCGCCGGGCCGAACGCCTCCTCGACGCAGAGATACTGATCGACCGGCACGTTCTCCATCAGCGTCGCCTCAAGCATCGCGCCTTCGCGCTTGCCACCGCAGAGGATGGTTCCGCCCGCAGCCTCCGCCGCTTCGATCCAGCCGTGGAGGCGCGTGGCCTCCTTCTCGGAGATCATCGGGCCGATGAACGTGTCGCGGTCGTGGGGGTTGCCGGCGATGAGCGTCGCGGTCTTGGCGACCAGCTTCGCCTTCAGCTCGTCATAGATGTCCTCATGAATCATGATCCGCTGAACGCCGATGCAGGACTGGCCGGACTGGTAGAAGGCGCCGAAGATGATCCGGTTGACGGCGTCGTCCAGATTGGCGGTGTCCTTGTCGACGACGACGGCGGCGTTGCCGCCCAGCTCCAGTACGATCTTCTTCTTGCCGCAGCGGGCTTTCAGATCCCAGCCGACGCCGGGGGAGCCGGTGAAGGAGAGGAGCTTCAGCCGGTCGTCCACGGTGAAAAGGTCAGCGCCGTCGCGCGAGCAGGGCAGGATGGAGAATGCGCCCTTGGGCAGGTCCGTCTCCGCCATCACCTCGCCCATGATCAACGCGCCGAGCGGGGTGCGGGAGGCCGGCTTCATCACGAAGGGGCAGCCGACGGCGAGCGCCGGGGCGACCTTGTGGGCGGCGAGGTTCAGCGGGAAGTTGAAGGGCGAGATGAAGGAGCAGGGGCCGATCGGCACGCGCTTCCACATGCCCTGATAGCCCTTTGCGCGGGGGCTGATGTCAAGCGCCTGCAACTCGCCGTGCATCCGCGTCGCTTCTTCGGAGGCGATCTCGAACGTGTCGATCAGGCGGGTGACTTCGCCCTCGGCGTCGTTGATCGGCTTGCCGGCTTCCACGCAGAGCGAATAGGCAAGCTCGTCGAACCGTTCGCGGAAGCGCGCGACGCAATGCTTCAGGATCGCCTTCTTCTCAAAGGACGGCATCTTCGCCATCGCCTCGGCGGCCTCAACGGCGCCGGCGATCCCTTCGTCGATCGCTTTCGCATCGGCGAGCGCGCACTTGGTGGCGACTTCGCCGGTGAATTTGTCGGTGACGTCGAGGTCTTCGTTGGCGAAGACCGCTTCGTTGTTCAGGTAGTAGGGATAGGATTTAGCGAGTTCGGGCATGGAACGGCTCCGCTCAGAACGCTTCGTTTAAGCGTCATGCCCGGATTTGATCCGGGCATCCAGCAACGGCTTCGGAACTGGATCGCCGGGACGAGCCCGGCGATGACAGGTGTCGTGTCGACGATCAGATCGCGGCGGACCGCTTCTTGATGTCGATGTTCAGGATCTGGTCGTTGTCGACGTAATCCACCGGGCAGTCGATCAGATGGACGCCGGGCTCCGTCAGCGCGGTCGTCAGAATCCTCGGCAAGTCAGCCGCTGATTCGACCCGATGACCGATGCCGCCGTAGCTCTCTACGTACTTCACGAAGTCCGGGTTGCCGTACTGCAGTCCCCAGTCCTTGAAGCCCATGTTCGCCTGCTTCCAGCGGATCATGCCGTAGGAGTTGTCGTTCAGGATCAGGACGGCGATGTCCATCTTCTCCCGCACGGCGGTCTCCAGCTCCTGGCTGTTCATCATGAAGCCGCCGTCGCCGCAGATCGCGAGCACCTTGCGGTCCGGATAGACCAGACGCGAGGCCATCGCCGACGGCAGGCCCGCGCCCATCGTCGCCAGCGCGTTGTCGAGAAGAACGGTGTTGGACATATGCGCCCGGTAGTTCCGAGCGAACCAGATCTTGTAGACCCCGTTGTCGAGGCAGATCATCCCGTCATCCGGCATCGCGTCCCGGATGCACTTCACCGCGTGCTGCGGGTAGATCGGGAAGCGGGTGTCGTCGGCGCCTTCGAGGATCTGCTCGTCGTGGTGCTTCTTGATCTCCATCATGCGGGAGAAGTCCCAGCCCGCCTCAGCCTCTTTCTTCACGCCGTTCTTCAGCTGCCAGACGGCGTTGCCGATGTCGCCGATCACCTCCACCTGCGGGAAGTAGACCGGATCCACCTCGGCGGTGTTGTAGGAGACGTGGATCACCTCCGTCCCGCCATCGGCCATGAAGAAGGGCGGCTTCTCGATCACGTCGTGGCCGACATTGATGATCAGGTCGGCCGCTTCGATGGCACGGTGGACGTAATCGCCCGCCGAAAGCGCGGCGCAGCCCATGAAGCGCTCATGCCGCTCGTCCACAACGCCCTTGCCGAGCTGAGTGGTGACGAAGGGAATGCCCGTCTTGTCGATGAACTTGGTGAGCATCTTGGAAGTCAGCTTGCGGTTGCCCCCCGCGCCGATCACCAGGATCGGCGATTTCGCGCCGTGGATCTTCTCCAGCGCGCGGATGATCGACTTGTCCTCCGGCACCGGACGACGGACGGAGGATTTCTTGAGCGGACGCTCATCCGTCTGCTCGTCGGCGATGTCCTCCGGCAGTTCGATATGGACGGCGCCGGGCTTCTCCTCCTCCGCGATGCGATAGGCTTCGCGCACGCGAGAGGGGATGTTGTCGCCCGCGACCAGCGTCGTGGCGTACTTGGTGATCGGGCGCATCATCTCGACCACGTCGAGGATCTGGAACCGGCCCTGCTTCGATTTCTTCACCGGCTTCTGACCGGTGATCATCATCATCGGCATACCGCCGAGCTGCGCATAGGCGGCGGCGGTGGTGAAGTTGGTCGCGCCCGGCCCGAGCGTGGAGACGCAGACCCCGGTCTTACCGGTGAGGCGGCCATAGACGGCGGCCATCATGCCGGCGCCCTGCTCGTGGCGCGTCAGCACCAGCTTGATTTTCTTCGAGTTCGAAAGGCTCTCGAGGAAGTCGAGGTTCTCCTCGCCCGGAATGCCAAAAATAAATTCACACTCCTCCTCTTCGAGACATTCGATAAACAGATCCGATGCTTTGGCCATGAAGCCCCCTCCCTTCGGTCCGCTGCTTTACGCATTGCGGCTGTGATCGTTGGTCGCACCTTAGCGGAATTTTTCTGGATGCGTAGGGATTCTTCGGAGACGGCGAAGACGCAGTGCGGTTGATCACAAGCGCCCCGCTCACGCCCCTTCGGCGAGCGCGATCGCGGCCTTGGCGAGGCGCTGCGCGGCCGCTGGGCGGAGGTTGAGGAACATGTCGGGGTCCGTCATCTCCAACTCGGTGCAGATGAAGACGTCGCCGCGCATGACCCCGTCGACCCGGACTGCGAGCGGAACCTGGCCGAACCGCACCCGAAGCCAGTGGAGGATGCGCTCCGCCGCCTCCCAAGCGGGCGCGGGCGCCTCCGCCACCTCGATCGTCGGCGCGAAGCGGCTGTTGATGCGGAACTCCCCGGCGGCGGGCGCGGCGCGGACGGCGAAGGCGGGCGCCCCGGCGACGCACATGACCTTCCACTCGCCCGCCGCGATCTCCGGCAGGAAAGTCTGCGCGATGAAAGGGCGTCCCGGCGCCTCCGTCCACGCCTCAGCGAGTTGGTCATTGATGCTGGCGGCGTCCGCCGCGACGACGCCGTAGCCGGACCCGCCCACGGCGGGCTTCAGCACGAAACGCGGCCCGAGCGCCGCCGCGAGGTCAGCGCCCTTCGCGCCGTCGGCGGAGGCCATCGCCGGCGTCTCGACGCCAGCCTCCGTCACTTCAGCCAACGTGCGCTTATCGTTGTTCCAGAGCGCGAGGCGCGGATCCGCGTCGATCCGAGCGCCACGCGCCGACAGGCGGCCGATCCAGGCGGCGTAGGCCGCCAGATCGCGCTGATAATCCCATGTCTGCCGCAAAAGCGTCAGATCGGTGGCGAGAAAGGCGGCGTCCCCGTCACGGTTCCAGAGCAGCGTCTCCACCTCCGCCCCTTCTGCGATCAACGCCTCCGCCAGCGCCTGATTGGAGGGTGAAAGGATCGGATTGGCGAGGCCCGCCGCAATGGCGATCCGGGTCATCGTCGCCTCAGCAACGGCCTGAGGCAGATCAGTCCGAAAAGCGGCCCCGCCGCCATCGCCGCCAGCGTGACCGGCCAACCGAACGCGGCGGCCGCCAGCGGCGCGACCTGCACGGTGAAGATCGTCAGCGCGAAGCCGAGCGCGGTTTGCATCGTCATCAGACTGCCTGCGACCTCAGGCGGCGCGGCGTCGGCGATCATGGCGGAGAACTGCGCGCTGTCGGGAATAACGAAGGCGCCCCAGATCAGGATCAGCCCGAAGGAGAGCCAGATCGGCCCGCCATGCGCAGCGGCAGTCGCCAGCGCGGCGAGACCCGATCCGGCGAGCCCAATGGCGGAGACGCGCGCCTTGCCCATCCGGTCCGCAGCCCATCCGGCGGGGGCGCAGAGAAGCGCGCCGAGCGCGATGGCGAGGAAGGCGGTGAGCGCCGCCAACCGCTCCGCCTCAGCGCCCTCCAGATGCGCGGCGTACCCCGAGGCGGCGGCGACGGAGATCCAGCCCCACATGGCGTAAAGCTCCCACATATGGCCGAGATAGCCGCCGGTCGCGCCGCGAATGCGCGGATCAGTCCACATCAAAGCGATGACGCGGGGCGTGAAGGCCGGCGCCCGCGCATGATGCGGGCCCAGGCGGACGAGCGGCGCCGCCAGCCCTGCGACCAGCGAGGCGACGGCGACGGCGACGATCACCAGCCGCCAGTCCGCCCCGCCCGCGAAGGCCACGAGATGCGGCGCGCCGGAGCCGAGCGTCAGCGCCGCGACGAGCGCGCCGACGAGCAGCCCGCGATCCTTCACCCCCCAGCCGACGGCGATCTTCATCCCCGGTGGATAGATCCCGGCGAAGCCCGCTCCGGTCAGGACGCGAAGCGCGATGGCCGCGTCCGACCCCAGCGGAACGAGAAAGAGGCTAGCCGTCGCCGCCGCGTTCAAAAGCGCGGCTGAGGCCATGACCCGGCGAGGGTCGAACCTGTCCGAAAGCCCGAGGAAGGCGGAAGCGAGTGCGCCGATCACGAAGCCCGCCTGCACGCCCGATGACAGCATCGCCTGGCGCGCCGGGCCGATCGCACCCTCCCGAACCATATCGGGCAATGCGGCGGCGGTCGCGAACCAGGGCGACATGCCCGCCACGACGACGACCCCGAGAAGGAGGAGCGATCCGAATTTCCCGCCAAATTTCCACATGCCCGCCATGGGCCACGGCGCGCGGCCCGTGTCCAGACACGGTTTCCGGCGCGCGTCACGTCGGCTCTTCGCTCCACCCGCCCATCGCTTTCGCCAAATACTCGCCGCCGGCGGGCCGCCGCGCCCCGCGCGGCGTTCCGCTTTTCCGCTAGGCGGAAAAGCGCCGGGCCCACAGCGCAGCGGCGCCGGCAGGCGACGCGCAGCCCGGGAGGCCTACGTCGCCAGAACGCGGTCCGCCGCCGCGAAGTGATCGCTCCATGTCGGCGCAGCCCAGGACGCCATCCGCTCGATCTGCGCCGCGCGGGCGGGCGAGCCGGGGTCCGCGTAGTCGCGCACGGCCGTCTCCCATGCGCCCGCGTCATGGGGCGATAGGTAGTCAGGCGCCGCGCCGCCGACCTCGCGCAATGCGTCGAGGTCTGAGGCGACCACCGGACAGCCGAGCGCCAGCGCCTCGCCGAGCGGCAGGCCGTATCCCTCGGCGAAGCTGGGAAAGAGCAGCGCCCGCGCACCCGCGACCAGCTCCACCATGGCGGCGTCGTCGAGGCCGCCATGCTCGACGACGCCGCGGGGCGGCGCGTCCAGCCGGGCGAAAACCGCTTCGTTCATCCAGCCGCGGCGTCCGATGACGTGGAGGGTCGGCGCCGCCGAGCCGAGCGCCGCCCAGACGTCGAGGAGGAGCGCATGGTTCTTACGCGGCTCAATCGTGCCGAGGGCGACGAACCCGCCATGGGGCGTAAGCGGAGACGGGGCCGCGCGCCGGGCGGCGTCGATCCCAAGGGGCGCGACGGCGCCGGACGGCGGCGCGGCCATGCGCGCTTCGGCCCGCGCGCGGGTATCGTGCGAATTATAGATCACCGCATCCGCCGACGCCGCCGCGTCGAGCCGCGTCCGCATCTTCTCCGCTCCCTCGGGCCGCGCGAACTCGGGATGCTCCAACGGGATCAGGTCGTGGAGGAGGACCGCGACCCGCGCGGCCCCGAGATCGCGCGCCGCTGCGACGCTGGCGGGCGTCAGGTTGGAATGCCCGACATTCGCGTAAAGGTCGGCGAAGGACGGCGGAGCGGCGGCGCGCCTAAGCGCGCTTTCGATCCGCCGCGCTTCGGGGCGCTTGGCGAACGACACCGCGCCGCGCAGGTCGAGGCGCGGCGGCGGCGCCGTCCCGTCCAGCATGGCGAGAAGCGAAGCCATGCTCGCCTCTTCAACCACATGAACTCCGGATGCGATGCGCGCGAGAAAGCGCGCCCGCCCCCAGCGCCCTTTCAGCGCCTCTTCGATCCAGCGCCGCTCCACCCGATCGATGCCCGTCGCCGCGCCGAGACCGGCGCGGGAAATCGTCCGCGTCACGTCGAGGATGATCCCTACGCTCACGCCGCGCCGACCCGCTGCTTCGGGTCAGCCGAAGCGAGACGGGCGCCGCCGCTTTGACGGCCCATGGCGCCCTCGTCCGTCATCGCGCCAGCATCTCGACGACGGCGCGCGCGCCGCCGCTCCGCATAGGTTCCGCCACGAAACCGCGCAGCGAGCCTTGCAGCCGCACGGGCCGGAGGTCGCCGATCCGATAGCGCAGGGAGGCGGGTCGAAGGATGACGTCGAAATCCCGCTGGTCGGCGATCCGCGCCAGCTCCCGCTGGACGCGCAGGTGCCGGCGCGGCGCCGGAAGCGCATCGCCGAAACGATCGCGGCCGAGAACGCCGCCCATGTGGCGCCAGATACCGTCTTCGAACCAGACCTTGAGCCGCTTCGCGCCGAGTTCGAAGTCGATCACCGTCACTTCGCAGCCGCGCTCCGCCAGCCGCCGCGCGGCGCGCGCCACGCCCCTCCGCGCCAAGCCCCCGACCGCGAGCGCGACGCGCGGGCGGCGCTCCGCGCCCTCGGGGCGGAACCGGTCGGCGGCCCGCGTCATCCTTTCGGGATCGCCGCCGCGCCCGAGGGCGGGGCCGGTTTCGAACCGCCGCTCGCCCTCGATGAGCCCCTCCGCCATCCGCTCCGCGATCTCGCGCGCCTGGCGCCGCGACAGGCGTCCAAGCTGGACGAATTTCGTCAGCCGCGCTGTCTGGTCCGCCGCGAAATCCTCGATCTTGCGCTCGATCCAGTCCGCCCGCCCGTAACGGCGACTGAAATAGGCGCGGCTCGCCGCGATCTGAAAGAGATCGCGCGGCGCCCGGTTCGGATGGCGCATGGCGGAAGCGGCGTAGGCGTGATGCACCTCCGCCTTCGGCGCGAGCAACACCCGCCATCCCGCCATCTGCAGGCGCAGGCAAACGTCGCTTTCGTCGAGAAAGTAATGAAAGTTGTCGTCGAAACCGTCGATCTCCGTCAGCGCTTTCCGGCTGAAGGCGCTGTTGACGCCGACGGTGGTTGGAAAGAACTCCGTCGCCTCGTCGATCTCCATCGCGGCGATCCGCTCGGGCGTCGCCGGCGCATGGCCGCCATAGCGGTCGACCAGAACCCCGCGCCACTGGAAATCGACCCCGTTTCGCCCGCGCACGTAACCGCCGACCGCCCCGATGTCGTCGGCGTGGAAGGCGTCCTCGATCGCCTCCAGCCACCCCGGCTCGGGCGCCGCGTCGTCATCGGTGAAGGCGACGATGTCGCCGGTCGCCAGCGCGAGGCCGATATTGCGGCTGCGGCTGATGTTCTGCGCCCGGCACTGGGCGTAGGTGATCCGGCGCGCGAGGCCGGGCGGGGCGCCGTGATCCTCCACCGTCGGTTTCGCACCGACCACGATCACCTCGAAATCCGTCATGCGCTGCAGGGCGAGCGCCTGAAGGAGAGAACGGAACTCTTTCGGACGGTCGCGCGTCAACGCGATGACGGAGAGGCGCGGTCGGGCCTGAGCCGCCGTTACGCCGCGCTTCGTCACGCCGCGCCCCGGCGTTTCAGCTCCGCCTCGATGCGCGGGCGGTCTTCGGGGTTGTTCAACTCCCAGAAGACGACGCCGCGCGCCTCCACCAGAACGCAGAGCACTTGCGCGCCGTTCTCGAGAAACCGCAGCTGCTCGAGCCCTTCGCGCCGCTCCAACGCCCCCTCCGGCCAGTCGGCGTAAGCGGCGAGCGCGGCGGGGCGATAGGCGTAGACGCCCACATGGTGCCAAACCTCCGGCGTCCGTCCCGTCCAGTCGGCGGGAGTGTAGGGCAGCACTTCCTTGGAGAAATAGATCGCCGACCCATCCGCCCGCATGACCGCCGTCGTGCCCCCGACGCGACCGGCGGCGCGATCTGCCTGAAAGCCGCGCAGCGCGTCTTCGTCGCAGCGCAGAACCGGGGTCGCCATGCCCGCATCCGGGGCGGCGCGCATCGCGGCGATCAGCGCCTCGACGAACCAGGGCGGGGTCAGCGGCGCGTCGCCCTGCAAGTTGACGATGATCGGATCGTCGTCGTCCGGGTCGCCAGATGCAGTCCAGGCCTCCGCGCAGCGCTCCGTTCCGTTGCGGGCGGCTTCGGAAGTCATCACGACCTCCGCGCCGAAGGTCCGCGCGTGATCGGCGATGCGCTCATCGTCGGTCGCCACCGCCACGCGGTCGACGCCCGCGACGGCGCGCGCGGCCTCCCACGAGCGGCGGATCAGGGATTTCTCCTCCCCCCCGGCCCCCGCCAAACCTGCAAGCGGTTTGCCCGGATAGCGGGAAGAGGCGTAGCGCGCCGGGATGAAGATCGTCACCGACATGGGCCGCTCACCGCAGCGCCACGCCCGGCGCGAAGGCGATGAAGTGCGGATTGTCGTCGCCGGGTTTGCCGTAGGCGAGCGGCGTGTCCGGCGCTTCGAAGCGCACGACCTCCCCGCCCGCCGCCTTCAGCACCGCGTGGCCCGCCGCGGTATCCCACTCCATCGTGCGCCCGAGCCGGGGGTAGAGATCCGCCTCCCCCGCCGCCAGGAGGCAGAACTTCAGCGAGGAACCCGCGCTCTTGAACGCGCCGACCTCATAGCACCCGATGTAATCGTCCGTCGCCTGATCACGGTGGGAGGCGGAGGCGACCACCCTGAGCGCTCCGTTGTCGGGAACGGCCACGGCGATGGACCGACGCGGCCCCAACGCGGCGAGGTCGAACGCGCCCGTCTCCTCTACCGCGCCGCCCGCGTCCAATGTCTGAAACAGCCGCCCTTTCGCCGGGGCGTAGACAACCCCCGCGACAGGCGCGCCGCCTTCGATCAGCGCGATGTTCACGGTGAAGTCGCCGCCCCGCTTGACGAATTCCTTCGTCCCGTCGAGCGGGTCGACCAGAATGAACCGCTCCGCCCGCGCGCCGCCATGGCTCTCGGCCATCTCTTCGGTCACCAGCTGCACGTCGGGAAAGGCGGCGACGAGGCCGTCGCGGATGATCTGATCGGCGGCGATATCGGCGCGCGTCACCGGGCTCTCGTCCGCTTTCGCCTCGACCCCCATGTCGCCGCTGTCGTAAATTTCCATGATCGCGCGCCCCGCTTCGAGCGCGAGACGCCGGAAAACGGCCTCGCAATCCAACGACATCAGCGGTTTCTCCCTAATTTCGCCGCGTCTCTTTTCCTGATAACAGGTCGCTAATGCAATCGGGCGTATATGGCGATGCGAAGCGCGAAGGCTGACGATGGCGATCAAACCTTATGAAAACCCCAACGCCACGCTCCTGAACGGAGTGCTGAACTACGGATTCCTCATGTGGGTCCTCGTGGTGCGGGGCCTTCGGGAATCCGGCGGCGGCGGCGTCCTCGGGTTCCTGAAGGGCGTCCTGATGGCGCTCGCCTTCTGCATGCTCTTCTATTTCATCATGACGTTCTTCCGGCTCGGCGGGCTGACCGTGCGCGGCGACATGATGGTCTTCATCCTGATCGGGGTCGGGTTCTTCTTCGCGATGAAGTTCTCGCTGATCGCGGCCATGGCCGCGATGCGCAAGGGCGGCGCGCTGACCAACCATCCGCACTTGAGCCCGCTTTTGTTCGTCTACGCCGACAGTCTCGGCGTCTTCTACAACTGGTTCCTCGCCATCGTCGTCATCTTCCTCGGCAACTCGCTCTACACCGGCAAGATGGAGCTGGAGACGCCGATCCTCTTCTTCCCGATCTTCTTCCTCACATGGCTGACGGGCGTCGCGGTGGGCATGATCATCGGCTTCCTGATCGCCTATTTCTCATGGGCGATGCTCTTCAAGCGCGTCCTCTTCAAGCTGATGTTCTTCACCTCCGGCAAGTTCACCAACGCCAACGTGCTGCCGGGTGAGATGCTGGCGATCATGAAATGGAACCCGCTCTTCCACCTGATCGATCAGATGCGGGAGGCGGCCTTCGTCAACTACACGGCGCATCACACCAATCTGGTCTACCCGACGCTCTGCTGCTTCATTCTCCTCTTCATCGGGCACCTGCTCTACAGCTATCTGCAGGCGACCAAGAACGTGATGAGCGACTGATCGCGCGCCTTATCTGAACCCGGCGAGCCAACCCTCCATCGCCTCCCTCGCTATGCTGAGCGACCGCGCCACGGCGGGCGTTTCAGACGTCGCGCGCCGCCAGGCGTCGATATCGGGGGCGACCCGCAGCGGGCGCTCCATCTCCGCCGCCAGCATCTCCGCCATCTGAAGGGTCACGGGAAAGGCCATGTCGGCGATGGTCGGAGCTTCGCCGAAGACGAATGGCGCGGGGCGGATCATGTCGGAAATGCGGTCCAGCGCGGCTTCGATTGCGGCGACACCCACCTCCACCTTGGCCGGCTCGCCGCGCCAGTCGCCTTTCACCACGGGGAAGAGCGTCCGCGCCGCCGCCTCCACCCGCGTGTCGTGAAACCCGAGGAGCGCCCGGGCGCGCGCGCGATCGTAAGCGCTCGCGGGGAAGAGCGCCGGCTGAGGCTGAAGCTCCTCCAGATACTCGATGATCGCGTTGGAATCGCTCAGGGGCCGTCCGTTGATGACGACCCCCGGCACCGACCCCGCGGGCACGATCGCCCGGTAAGCGGGGGACCCGTAGCCGTCCGGCGGCGCCGCCTCGTCATAGGTCGCGCCCTTGACGTCCAGTGCGATGCGGACCTTGGCGACGAAGGCGGAGACGGCGACGCCATAGAGCGCGATCTCAGGCATCGGTTTCTCCCCTGAACGTCGGCAACCCGATCCCGGCGGCGTCGAAGCCACCGTCTACCGCCAGCACCTGCCCGGTGACGTAGCTCGCCTCCGAGCCCGAAAGCCAGACGATGGCGTTCGCCAGTTCGTCCTCGCCCCCATAACGGCCGAGCGGGATATGGTCGCGGTAATCGCGCCGGATCGCGGCGTCATGGACCTTGGCGGCCATCGCCGTCTCAACCGGCCCCGGCGCGACGAGGTTCACGCGCACGCCGATCTCCCCGAACTCCGCCGCATGCTGCTTGGTCAGATGGGTCAAAGCCGCCTTCGAGGTGCCGTAAGCCGTGCGGAGGATCGATGCGCGCAGGCCCGAGATAGACCCGATGTTCACCACCGCCCCGCCCCCGTCCCGCGCGAGGATGGGCGCCGCCCGCGTGGTCATCATGAACGGCCCGTCGAGATTGGTCGCCATGATCTCCCGCCAGAGCGCAAGGTCCGTAGCCGCCGCCGCCCTGAACTCGGCGACGCCGGCGTTGTTCACCAACGCGTCGAGCCGCCCGGCGATCTCCACCGCTTCGTCGATGGAGCGATCCACCTGCGCCGGATCGGAGACGTCGGCGGCGATCGTATGCGCCGCATTCGAAGCCATCTCCGCATGGGCCTCGCGCAGCGTCTCCTCCAGCCGGTCCAACATCAAAACGCGCCAGCCGTCTGCGAGAAACCGCTTCGCCGTCGCCAACCCGATCCCGCGCGCGGCGCCAGTTACGAGCGCCGTCCTCATCACTTCACTCTTCCCAAAATACTCAAACCCCTCACCTCGCCACCATCGTCAACAGTTCGTAGTTCGCGACCTGCTCACCTTCCTGATTGGTTAGCGTGACGTCCCAAGCGACCTCCCCGTACTCATCGTTGCGGATCGTCTTGCGCTTCACCGTCAGGTCCACCGCAATGCTGTCTCCGGCTGAGACCGGTTTCTGGAAGGAGAGCCCGTTCAGCCCGGTATTCGCCAGCACCGGCCCCTCGTTCGGCTCCACGAACAGCCCAGCGGCGAAGGAGAGGAGGAGATAGCCATGAGCCACCCGCCCCGGGAAGAACGGGTTCCGCCTCGCCGCTTCCTCGTCCATGTGGGCGTAGAACGTGTCCCCGGTGAACTCGGCGAAGTGCTCGATATCTTCCATCGTCACTTCGCGCGCCGGGGTGTGAAGCGTCTCCCCAATCGAGAGGTCGTGGAACTTGCGGGTGAACGGATGGGCCGGACCCTCATGCTTCGGCGCGCCGGAGATATAGGTCCCCGCCACCGCCGAAAGGATCTCCGGCGAACCCTGCACCGCCGTTCGCTGCATGTAATGGAGGGCGCCGCGCACGCCGCCGAGTTCCTCTCCGCCCCCGGCGCGGCCCGGCCCGCCATGGACCATGTGGGGCATCGGGGCGCCGTGGCCCGTCGCCTCCTTCCCCGTATCGCGGTTGGCGAAGTAGAGCCGTCCGTGCCAGGCGGCGCTCGCCAGCACCAGATCGCGGGCGAACCCGGCGTCATGGGTGAAGGCGGAGGCGACGAGCGAGCCGCCGCCCATATTCGCGATCTCCGCGGCGTCGCCCGGATCGTCATAGGACATGATGGTGGAGACGGGACCGAACGCCTCGACGGCGTGAGGCACCGTGGCTCCCTTCGGATCGTCGCAGCGGAAGAGCATCGGCGGGATGAAAGCGCCCTTCTCCGCGTCGACGTCGCCCAGCGCGCCCTCGAAGACCTTCTCGCAGACCGCCCCGATCTGAGCCGCCCGCTCAGCCACATCGGCGCGCTGCGAAAGCCCAGCGAGGGCGCCGAGGCGGGTCGCCTCCTCGCGCGGATCGCTTGCGGGCGTCTTGGCGAGGCGGGCGGCGAGCGCCTCCACAACCGCATCCACATGCCCGCGGGGCGCGATGATCCGGCGAATGGCGGTGCATTTCTGCCCCGCCTTAACGGTGATCTCCCGCGCGGCCTCCTTCACGAAGATATCGAACTCCGGCGTCCCCGGCGCGGCGTCGGGGCCGAGGATGGAGGCGTTGAGGCTGTCCGCCTCCGAATGGAACCGCACGGCGTTCGCGATCAGGTTCGGGTTCGCCTTCAGCATCGTCGCGGTGTCGGCGGAGCCGGTGAAGCCCACCACGTCCTGCGCGCCGAGCCGATCGAGAAGATCGCCGGTGGAGCCGCAGATCAGCTGCACGGCGCCGTCCGGCAGGATCCCGCTCTCCATCATCATCTGAAAGCAGAGATGGGTGAGGTAGGCCGTCTGCGTCGCCGGTTTCACGATGGCGGGCATCCCCGCCAGAAGGGTCGGCGCCAGCTTTTCCAGCATCCCCCAGACCGGGAAGTTGAAGGCGTTGATATGTACCGCGACGCCGAGGAGCGGCGTCGCGACATGGAGGCCCTGAAACGCCCCTGTCCGCCCCAGCATCTCCGGCTCGCCGTCGACATAGACATGGCCGTCCGGCATCTCTTTCCGCCCTTTGGAGGCGTAGACGAACATCGTCGCGATCCCGCCTTCGATATCCACCACCCCGTCGGAGCGGGTCGCGCCAGTGGCGTAGTTGAGGGCGTAAAGCTCCTCCTTCCGCTCGGTCAGGTAGAGCGCGAGCGCCTTCAGCATCCGCGCCCGGTCATGGAAGGTCATCGCTCGGAGCGCGGGGCCGCCCACGCGCCGGGCGTAGTCCGCCATCGCCTCCACATCCGGCGCGCCCGCGCCGGTCTCAGCGACCAGATCGCCGGTGGCGGCGTCATGGATCGCGCGGCGGTCCTCCGGCGCGGCCCATTCGCCGGCCACGTAACTTGTGAGCAGCATCGCTCTCTCCTTCCCTCAGCGCGGCTTCGTTCAGCAGCGCGCTTTTTCATCTTTCGTTAACCCGATGTCAGAAAACCGGATTTCTGACATTCGTAACCTTTCAGGAACGCTTCAGGCGACGCCGCGCACCCGCGCGCGCCTAACCCGACAACCGCGCCGGCAGCTTCGAAAATCCCCGGAACCGAACCCGCCCCGATCTCTCCGTCCCCGGCAGAACCTCACAATCCGGGAACCGCTGCAGAAACCGGCTGATCGCGATCCGCCCCTCCATCCGCGCCAGCACGAACCCGGCGCAGGTATGCGGCCCGCCCCCGAAGGCGAGGTGCTTGTTCGGCTTGCGCCCGGCGTCGAACCGGTCCGGGTCCGGAAACTGGCGCGGATCGCGGTTGGCGGCCCCGATGGCGAGGTGAACGCGGGTTCCCGCGGCCACCACCTCTCCATGAAACTCGCAGTCGACCGCAATCATCCGGTTGCCGAGCTGGTTGGAGGACTGAAAGCGCAGCGCCTCCTCCACCGTCAGCGGCAGGAGCATGTCGTCCGCCATCAGGCGCGCCTTCTCCGCCGGGTTGGCCCAAAGCTCGTAGAGCGCGTTGCCGATCAGGTTCGTGGTCGTCTCGTGCCCCGCGTTCAGGATGAAGATGCAGTTCTGAAGAAGCTCGGTCTCCGTCAGCCCGCCCTCTTCATCCTCCTGCATCAGGCGGGTGAGCACGTCGGTCTGGATGTCGCCCGGCTTCGCCCGCCGCCGCGCCGCGAGATCGCCGAGATAGGCCTTGAACTCGACGACAGCGCGATTGCCGGCTTCTTCCTGCTCCGCCGTCAGGACAGGCTCCAGCGCCCCAAGAATGGCGAGCGACCAGTCGCGAAGCGGGCCGCGCTCTTCATTCGGAATGTCGAAGAGATTGCCGATGACCTCGATCGGGATCCGCATGGCGAAATCCTCGATCAGATCGACCTCGTCCCGCCCCTCCATCGCGTCCAGCAGCCCGTCGACAAGCGCGATCAACCCCGGCTCCATCACCGAAATCGCCCGCTGCGCCATCGCGCCCGCCATGATCCGGCGCACCCGCGTGTGGAGCGGCGGATCATTAAAAACCAGCGAGGTCGTGTGGTGTTCGAAAAGCGGGCTGTCGATCCCGTATTTCGCGCCGAACTCCACCTTCTTGTCAGAGGTGAAGGTCGTCGTGTCGCGATAGACCCTATCCAGATCCGCCCAGCGCGACAGCATCACGGACCCGTCCGGAAACCGCTTCAGCGGCGCATGCTCAAGTAAGGCGCGATAGACGGGAAACGGGTCTTCCGCGAAGCCCGACGGCAGGTTCTGAAGATCGAATGCGGCGGCCAGCGCCGCGCTGTCGGGAGCCATGGGTAGTCATCGCGCGCAGCGCCTCAATTCGCAACAAAAAATCCTGCTTTTCGAGTTTTTCGTCACATATTGGCGACGTCGTCGCGCCCGCCCTGTTGCCAACCTCGTCCACCTGTGCGACCGAAATCGCATGACGCCAGAAGAAATCGCCGCCCGCTCCGCCGCAACCATGTGGGCGAACGACGACGCCTCCAAATGGCTCGGCCTCACGCTGGAGGAGGTCGGCCCCGGCTACGCCCGCATGTCGATGATGGTGACGAAGCATCACACCCAGGGCCATGACATGTGCCATGGCGGCTTCATCACGACGCTGGCGGACAGCGCCTTCGCCTTCGCCTGCAACAGCCACAACCAGCTCGCCGTCGCTCAAGGATTAAACGTCGCCTTCATCGCCCCTGCTTGGGAGGGCGACGTGCTGACGGCGGAGGCGCGGGAGATCGTTCTGAAGGGCCGCTCCGGCGTCTGCGACATCTCCGTTAAAAACCAGAAAGGAGAGGTGATCGCGGAAGTTCGCGGCGCCTCCCGCACCATAAAGGGGCGCCATTTCGACCCCGAAATGCCAGAGGACACGCCATGATCGAAGCCTATATCTGCGAAGCCGTCCGCACCCCCATCGGCCGCTACGGCGGCGCGCTTTCGGCGGTGCGTCCCGACGATCTCGGCGCCCATGCGATCCGCGAAGTGATGGCCCGCGCGCCGGGCCTGCCGGGCGAAGCGGTGGACGACGTGATCTTCGGCGGCGCCAATCAGGCGGGGGAGGACAACCGGAATGTCGGGCGCATGTCGCTCCTTCTCGCGGGTCTGCCGCAGACCGTGCCGGGCGCGACGATCAACCGGCTCTGCGGCTCCGGCCTGAATGCGGTCGGCATGGCGGCGCAGGCGATCAAGACGGGCGATTGCGAGGTGGTGATCGCCGGTGGGGTCGAGAGCATGTCGCGCGCGCCTTACGTCCAGTCCAAACCGACGGTCGCCTTCGACCGGGGCGTGCAGCTCTTCGACACGACCATCGGCTGGCGCTTCATCAACAAGCGGATAAAGGCTGAGTTCGGCGTCGACAGCATGCCGGAGACGGCGGAAAACGTGGCCGAGGAGTTTCAGGTCAGCCGCGAGGATCAGGACGCCTTCGCGCTCCGCTCCCAGCAGAAAGCCATCGCCGCGCGCGAGAGCGGGCGCCTGGGACAGGAGATCGCCCCCGTGACGATCCCCCAGCGCAAGGGCGATCCGATCGTGGTCGAACATGACGAGCACCCCCGCGCCACGACGCTGGAGAAGCTCGCCTCCCTCCCCACCCCGTTCCGCGACGGCGGCACGGTGACGGCGGGCAACGCCTCGGGCGTAAACGACGGCGCGGCGGCGATCATCGTCGCTTCCGGCGCGGCGGTGGAGAAATACGGGCTCACGCCCATCGCCCGGATCACCGGCATGGCGAACGCCGGGGTGGCGCCGCGCATCATGGGCATCGGCCCCGCGCCCGCCTCCCAGAAGTTGATGGAGCGCATGGGGCTGAAAATCTCCGACATCGACGTGATCGAGCTGAACGAGGCCTTCGCCGCCCAGGGCCTCGCCGTCATGCGCCAGCTCGGCGTGGCGGACGACGCCGAACACGTGAACCCCAACGGCGGCGCCATCGCGCTCGGCCACCCGCTCGGCATGTCCGGCGCGCGGCTGGCCATGACGGCGGCGTTTGAGATGAAGGAGAGGGACGCCAAGCGCGCGCTCTGCACGATGTGCATCGGCGTCGGCCAGGGCATCGCGGTGATGCTGGAAGCGGTCTGAGCTGAACCGCACGTTTCGGTGAGGCGGGAAGCGGCCCGGCGCGCGGGCGCCTATCTGGTGCGGCATGGGGCGCCGCATCGGAGACTGACCATGACCAAGTTTAGCGCCCTTTTCCTCGCCGTTCTCGCCCTCAGCGCCTGCTCCGTCGGCGAAACCGTTCTCGAAGCAGGCGAACGCGCGCCCGATCGCTGCTGGGGTTGCCGCAATAATCGATGATCCCTCCCGTTTCCGCGCGCGGGCGTGAGGCGATCCGCAACTTGCGGTGAGGCGGCGCGCAAACGCGCTTCGATGCGCTCATATTCCCCGGACGACAACGAACAGGGAGATGATCCATGACCCGCATCCGCAGATCCGCGCCCTCGCTTTTCGCCGTCCTCGCCCTCGCCGCCCTCGCGGGCTGCGCAGGCGGGTCGTCGACCAGCGGTTTCGCCTTCAACGGACACCCCGTCGCAGACGATTGCATCGGCTGCTGGAACAACCGCTGACGAATGGCGCGTTTCCGCGCGGAGCGGAAACGCGCTACTCAGCCGCCATGAGAATCATCGGCGGCAAGTTCAAAGGGCGCGCGCTGGCGGCTCCCGGCGCGGTGGGCGGCGGCGCGGCGCATCTGCGACCAACCTCCGACCGGGTGCGCGAGAGCCTCTTCAACCTTCTGGCGCATGGCGACTATCGCGGCGCGCCGGAGGGGATGCGCGTCATCGACCTCTTCGCAGGGGTCGGCGCGCTGGGGCTTGAGGCGATGAGCCGGGGCGCGACCCGCTGCGTCTTCGTGGACGACAACGGCCCGAGCCGCGCGCTAATCCGCGAGAATGTCGAGAAACTGGGGTTGATGGGCGCGACGAAAATCTGGCGGCGGGACGCGACCCGCCTCGGCCCGAACCGCGACGCGCCCTTCGATCTGATCTTCCTCGACCCGCCCTACCGCAAGGACCTCGCCGCGAAAGCGCTGGCGAGCGCATCCGACGGCGGCTGGATCGCAAAAGACGCCGTGATCGTCGTCGAACAGGCGACGGAGGAAGACCCGCCGGAATTCGGCGAGATCGCGGACGACCGAACTTACGGCGACACCCGCGTCCTCATCCTCCGCCCCTGATCCTGCTTCCCCGAAATACGCATAGGTGCGCCGTGCGAAAGGACGACGCGAAAGCCGTCCTAAGAGTGGACGCCTTTCGCGTCGTCCTTTCGCACGCCGTACTCAACGAAGCTGACTGCGCGCAGCGCAGCTTCGTTTTCCGCAATGCGGAAAACGCCGGGCCCAACCGGAGCGATCGAAGATCGGCGGAGGGCGGGAGACCTCCCTCACCCTGTCGCGCGCCCTCCGATCCTTGGCCAGAACATCTCCACGAAGACCGACCCCGTCACCACGAGGATCGCCAGCGCCTGCAACAGCGTCGGCTCCTGCGCCAGGATGAAGATCGCCAGCACCGCCGCGATCACCGGCTTCAGGAAAAAGAGGTAAGACGCCCGCGTGATGTCCGGCGCCGCCGCCAGCCCGCCGAACCAGAGAACCTGCGTGATCGTCGTGTTCAGGATCGCCAAAGCCAGCAACGACCAAAGGGCGACGGTCGGGAAATCGATGATCTCCACCGGGTTCACCCAGCGCCCCCAGCCGAGCCCCACGACGACGTAGAGACCGACCGCGCCGATCAGCAGCGCCAGCGTGGTGATCCGCATCCCCCCATGCTTCGCCATATAAGGCTTCGCCAGCACTGCATAACCCGATCCAAGCACCGCGCAGATAATGGCGAGAAGAACGCCCCAAAGGTTGTCGCCGCCCTCCGTCAGCGTCTCCAGCGCGCCGTCGGTCAGGAGAAGGATCACCCCGATCACCGCCATCGCCCCGGTGATCAGCTTCACCGTCGATATCCGCTCGCCGTTCACGATCAGGTTTATCAGCCCGACGAAGATCGGCATGGTCGTCACCACCGTCGCCACCTGAATGACGGTCGCGAAGTCCAGCGCCCAGTGGAAGCAGAGGTACGCGCCGGAGACGCCGACCAGCGCGAGGGGGACGAAAGTCCGCCATTCCTCCCGAAACGGCGTCCAGATGTCCCGCATCGACGGCGAGGCCATCGTCCAGATCAGAAGCCCAAGCGAGCCGATCATATAGCGCCAGACGCTGACCTCCGGCCCCGAGACGCCCGACAGAACGGCGAAAAACTCGGATGACGCATGCCCGCAGACGCCGATGAAGACGGCGAGATAGGCCCAGCGGGGGGAGATGTTCACCCTTCGATTTCCTTCCCGAAACGAAGGAGGCTCTCGACCATCCTCTCCGGCCGCTCCAGCGGGATCATGTGGCCGCAATCGGACCAGTCCTCCCGCCGCGCGTCCTGAAGCGTCGCGTAAAGCTCGTCGATGATCTCCGGATCGCGGAAGACGCGGTCATGCTCTCCAGTGATCGACAGGATCGGCATGGCGAGCGACGACCAGTCGAAGTCCCATTCGGCGGCGGGGGAATTGCGGATGAGGTTCATGTGCCCGTCCCCCGGCGGCGGCGGGGCGTAACCGTCCTTGAGGAAGTTCGGGCGCGCCTTGGCGGCGAATTCCGGGTTCACCACCATCGGGAAGGTGGCGTTCATGAACATCGCCGCCCCGCCGATCTCCGCGAAATGGGCGAGCGCGTCGTTGATCCACGCGATGCGCGGCCCGATTTTGCGAAGCGTGTTCAAGAACACCATCCCCGCCGCATCTACCCCTGCGGCGCAAGCCTGCGACGCGAAAAGCCCACCGATGGAGAGGCCGACCATGATCGGCTTCTCGGGCTTCAGCGCTTCGTTCAGCGCGACGATATCGGAGACGATGACCTCATTGGTCAGCTCGACGCTCGGGTCGAAAGTCGACTCTGTCTGGCCGCGGAAGTTGTAAGAGAGCGTGCCGAACCCCGCCTCGCGCAGCTTCGGCCCGGCGAACCCCTCCCAGTGATCGGTCGTGCCGGTCAGCGCATTGACGAAGAAGAACGTCGGCGCCCCTGCCCGGCTCGGCGGCTCGTGCAAATAGAAAAGGCTGTTCTTTTCGTCGAGATGATGGTGCGGCATTCCGTTGTCCTCCCCTTTTCGGAGGAGGTTTTCAGATCAACCGCCGCATCGCCAAGGGAAAAGTTCAGGAAACCAGCGAACAGACCCGACGCACCGCCGCCTCATACCCTTCGACTCCAAGTCCCGCGATCACCCCGTCAGCGCGGTGAGAGACGTAGGAGTGATGGCGAAACGCCTCGCGTTTATGCACCTGGCTGATGTGCACCTCGATCACCGGGCCGTCGAACATGTTCAGCGCGTCCAGCACCGCGACGGAGGTATGGGTGAGCGCGGCGGGGTTGATGACGATCCCGCAAGCGGCGTCCCGCGCTTCGTGCACCCAATCGACGATCTGGCCTTCGTAATTCGACTGCATCAGCCTGATCTCGAATCCGTCGGCGACGACGGCGGCGCAGCGGCGCTCCACGTCCTCCAGCGTCTCGGCGCCGTAGATCTCCGGCTCCCGCTTGCCGAGAAGGTTCAGGTTGGGTCCGTTCAGGACGTAGATGATGTTGCTCATGGCCCGCCTCATGCGTCTTCGCGCGATCCTTTACAGCGCCTGACGCGAAAAACCTAATCCCCTCCACCCTGTCTCGCCTCGCGCTTCGCCGCCAGACGCTCCCGATGCGCGATGTAAAGGCTGGAGGAGAAGATCACCGCCGCCCCGATCAGCGTAAACTCGTCCGGCACCTCGCCGAGGAACCAGAAGGCCAGCATGGCCGCCCATATGAGCCGCAGAAAGTCGAACGGCATGACCGCGCCGGGGTCGGTCTCCTTCATCGACTGGCTGATCGTCACCTGCGCGATTGAGCCGGAGAAGCCGATGAAGATCAGCCAGCCCCAGGCCCAGAGGCTCGGGTCCTGCCAGACGAGCAGCGCGGGCGGCAGCGAGAAGACGGAGAGGAAGATGCCCATCCACGCCACGATCGCGACGCTCGACTCAGTTCGCGACAGCACCTTCACGATCAGCATGACCACCGCCCAGATCGCCGCCGACCCGAGCACCAGAAGCGCGCCCGTATCCAGCGCCACGATGCCCGGCCGAATGATGACGAGCATACCCAGAAAGCTGACCGCAATCGCCGCCCAGCGCCGGAGCCGCAACCGCTCCCCCAGCACGAGAACGCTCAGGATCGCGATGAAGATCGGCGCGGAGAAGGCCAGCGCCGTCACCTTGGCGAGCGGCGTGATCGACAGCGCGGTGAAGAACATCAGCATCGCCGCGATGTTCAGAACGCCTCTGATCGCGTGAAGCCAGATGCGCTTGGTCTTCATCTGCCCGATCCCGGAGCCGATGACGACCGGGATCAGGAAGGCCAGGCCGAAGACGTTCCGAAAGAACGCGGCTTGAAACGGGTCCAGCTCCGTTGTCACCACGCGGATCGCGAAATGCATCGCCGCGAAGGCGACGGTGGAGACGCACATCATCACGACGCCCCGCATCACCGGCGATTGCGCGCGCCACACGTCGAGGAGGCTGGCCCCGTCCGGCCCGCCGTCAGGGCCGGAGCTTGGCGTCACAACATCTCCGCCTGAACCTCTGCGATTGAGGCGTCGAGAATGTCGAACATCTCGTTGATTTGCGGCTCGGTGATGATCAGCGCGGGCGAGAAGACGCACATGTTCACGTTGGGCCGGACGATCAGCCCCTTCTCCTCGCATTTCGCATCGACGCGGGCGCCGAACTCGTAATCGATCGCGAAGCGCTTCGCCTCCGGAAGTCCAGGGGACGCCGCCCCCTCCACGCAGCCAAGAAGACCCATCCCCCGCGCATCCCCGACGATCTCATGTCGCGCGAGGTCGCGGAGGCGCTCCTGAAAGAGGGGGGACACGGCGCGGACATGCTCCAGAACGCCGTCGCGCTCGAATAGCTCGATGTTCTTCAGCGCGGCGGCGCAGCAAACCGGGTGGCCGGAATAGGTGTAGCCGTTGGAGAACATGATCCCCGCCCGATCCTCCGACTTGATCTCATCGAGCAGCCGGTCGGAGATGATTGTGGCGCCGAGCGGCAGATAGCCGGAAGTGATCCCCTTCGCGCAGGTGATGATGTCCGGCGTGATCCCGAACACGTCTTCCGACGCGAACCAGTGTCCGAGCCGCCCGAAGCCGGTGACGACTTCATCGGAGATATAGAGGACGTCATGCTTGCGGCAGACCGCCAGCGTCGCCTGATGATAGCCTTTCGGCGGCACGATCACCCCGCCGGAGCCCATGATCGGCTCCGCGATGAAGGCGCCGACCTTGTCCGGCCCGACGTCCAGGATCGCCTCCTCCAACTCCGCCACTTTCGCGGCGAGCCAGTCGTCGACGCTCATGCCCTGAGGGCGCACATAGGGGTTGGGATTGCCGATGAAGCGGACCAGCCGCTCCTCCGTATCGAGCCGCCGCTCGAACCGGTCCTTCCCGGTGACGGAGGCGGCGAGATAGGTGGAGCCGTGATAGCCCTTCTCCCGCGCGATGATCGTCTTCTTCTCCGGCAGGTCGCGCAGGTTGTTATAGAACTGAACGAAACGGATCGCGCTGTCGACCGCGCTCGACCCGCCAGTGGAGAAGAACACCGAGTTCAGATCGCCCGGCGCCATCTCCGCAATCCGGCGCGCCAGCGCAGCGGAGGGTTCGGAGGCGAAGGACCACGGCGAATGATAGGCGAGGCGCATGGTCTGCGCCGCGATCTCGTCCGCGATCTCCTGCCGCCCATAACCGAGCTGGACGCACCACATGCCCCCCGGGCCGTCGATGAACTTCCGGCCCTGCTCGTCGTAGAGGTAGATGCCCTCGCCGCCCGAGGCGATCATCCTGTTGGGCGGCTCTTCGCCCATGGACTCCCACGGGTGAACGTAGTGGTCGTTATCCCAATCGCGGATCGCGTCAGCGGAGGCGTTGCCGAGATCGGCCAGCATATCTGTCATATCGTGCTCCCTTGGGAGCGAGCGTAGAGGAGCGCGCGAAGGTCGGGAAGCCTTCGCGCTGAGACGTCTCAGCGCGGGGAGATCGCCGCCTATGCCGCCCCGTCGCGCCAGATCGGGTTGGACCAGGCCCGCCTCCCCGCCGCATCCACCACCGTGACGCGGATCCAGGAGGAGCCGTTGAACCGGCTCAGCTTCATCGTCGCCCGCGTAATCGACTGGCCGTGATGCGCCACGGCGGCTGAACCCTGACCGGAGATGATGACCGCGGCGGCGGCGGAGCATTCGATGCGCAGCTCCTTCTCCTCCACGACCAGATCGCGGATCTCCGGCCCGGTGGAGGCGTACATCCGCCCCGCCTTCAACGCCTCCAACAGCGCCTCTGGCTCGTTCGCCTCCGCCTTCACCATGACCCAGCCGCCGAATGCATCGGGTTCTGAGAAATGCGCGTCGTCCGTTGCGACGAGGTTCAGGCGGCGCCCCTTCTCCGACAGCCGGTCGAGATGCCAGAACCCATGCGGGCGGTCGGCGCCCACCGCGCAGCTGTGGTTGTAGATCTCCACCGCGTGGGCGGCGTCAATTGTCCGCGCGTCGGCCAGCGACAGTCCGGACCATTCCGGATGGGCGACGGCGACGAAGGCGCCAGCCGCCCGCGCCCGCCGCGCGATCTCCGCCCCGCTCTCCTGCCCGTCCACAGGCATGAAATGCGGACTGTTGGAGGGCGCGAAGTCCTCCGGCAAACCGACGGCGAGGATGTGCCATAGCTCCCCGTTCTCCATAGCGCCGGAGTGCAGTTCGGCGCCGAGAAGGGTCGTAAAACTCTCATCGCGGAAAGACTTCGTATCGACGATGGGGTAATCGTAGAGGCCGACGAAATGATCGGTCAGAGCGATGAAGTCATACCCTTCCGCCTTGTAGCGGCGACAGACCTCCTCCGGCGCAAGCACCCCGTCCGAGCGGGTGGAGTGCGTGTGGAGATTGCCCCGCCAGAACCGGCCGGGCGCGTCGAACGCTTCGGGTCGCATCGGTGATCGCTCCTTCTCCTTCGCCGCCTCTTAACCCGCGTTCATGACGTCCGCTTGTCAGATCGCGACCATCGTTCCGCGATCGCCAAGCGCGGTGAAGAGCTCCGGTCCCGTCCCAGTCATCCACGCCTGCGCGCCAAGCGCGCAGATCTCGTCGTAAAGCGCCGCGCGGCGGTCTTCGTCCAGATGCGCCGCCACCTCGTCGAGGAGGATGACCGGCGGCCCGCCGCCCTCCGCCGCCAGCGCGCGCGCATTGGCCAGAACCAGTGAGATCAGAAGCGCTTTCTGCTCTCCGGTGGAGCACAGCCGCGCCTCCACGCCCTTCGCCGCGAAGATCGCCCTGAGGTCGGAGCGATGCGGCCCCTCCAGCGTGCGTCCGGCGGCGAAGTCGGCGCCGCGCCCCGCCGCCCATGTTTCGCTCAGCGCGGCCTCCGCCGCATCCTCTTCGTCGCGCGGGTCTTCGGCGGCGGCGATGCGGGCCTCCGTCGCACCGTCGATGGCGATGTCGGCTTTGGGAAATGCGCTCTCGGCTTCCTCCTGCGCCGCCGTCAGCCGCGCCGCGGCTTCAGCCCGCGCCCGCGCGATCCCGGCGCCCGCCTTGGCCATCTGCGCCTCCAGCGCGGTCAGCCAAGCGTCGTCGCGCACGCCGTCCTTCAGCAGCCTGTTCCGCTCCCGCATCGCCTTCTCATAGGCGAGCGATCGGTCGGCGTGCCCCGGCTCGAAACTAAGCGCGATCCGGTCGAGGAAGCGCCGCCGCTCCGCCGCCCCCTCCATCCAGAGCCGGTCCATGGCGGGCGTCAGCCAGACCATCGGGGAGAGCGCGCCAAGCGCCGTCTGCGTCGCCGCCTTGCCGTCGATCTCCACGCTCCGCCGCTGACCGGGAGAGGTGACGGCGGTCGAAACCTCCCGCTCACCGTCCGCACCGTCCACGACGGCGCTGATCTTCCAGCCGATCTCCTCAGGGCGCCGGATCAACTCCTCCGCCTGCGCCCGGCGCAGCCCGCGCCCCGGCGACAGCATTGAAATCGCTTCGAGGATATTCGTCTTGCCCGCCCCGTTCGGTCCATGCAGCGCCACGGGTCGGCCGTCAGTCTCCAGCCGCCAGCGGATGTGGGAGCGAAAATGAGAGAGCGAAATCTCCAGAACGACCGCCATCAGCGCCACCCGCACGGCATCGCGCAGCGCCCGTCTTCTTTGCCCTTAAAATATCCCCGCCGGAGGCATCCGACCTCGCGGCTGGCGCGAACGGCGAAGAAAACGCGCAACGCCGCCGTCAGACCCGCATCGGCATGACGACGTAGATCGCGCTCTCGTCGTCGCCTTCGCGCACCAGCGTCGGATCGCCCGGGCCGTTGAACATGAAGACCGCGTTCTCCTTGTCGATCTGACCGGCGATCTCGAGGAGGTATTTCGCGTTGAACCCGATCTCCATCGCGTCCTCGCCGTAGGCGACCGTCACCTCGTCGGTGGCGGAGCCGCTGTCGGGCGCGTTGACGGAAAGCGTCAGCTTGTCCTGCTCCAGCGCCAGCTTCACCGCGCGCGAACGCTCGGCGGAAACGGTGGAGACGCGGTCGACGGTCCGGGCGAACTCGTCCGCATCAACCTCCAGCCGCTTGGTGTTCCCAGCGGGAATGACGCGGGTGTAGTCCGGGAAGGTCCCGTCGATGACCTTGGAGGTGAGCGTCAGACCTTCAGCCGTGAAGCGGATCTTGGTCTCGGAGACGGAGACGTTGATCGCCGCCTCGTCATCTTCGACGAGCTTCCTGAGCTCGCCCACCGTCTTGCGCGGCACGATCACGCCAGGGCAGCCGGCGGCGCCCGCCGGCAGGTCCGCGTCGATCCGCGCGAGGCGGTGGCCGTCGGTGGCGACGGCGCGCAATTTCGGGCCGTCCTCTTCGGCGGCGTGCAGGTAGACGCCGTTCAGGTAATACCGCGTCTCCTCCGTCGAGATCGCGAAATTCGCCTTCTCGAAGAGCCGCCGCAGCACCGGCGACTGCACCGCGTAATTCACGTCGTATTCGGCGGAGGCCATCACCGGGAAATCCTCGCGCGGCAAGGTCGGCAGCGTGAACCGCGAGCGCCCGGCGGAGACGGTCAGACGCCCCTCGCCGCCCGCGTCCTCGGCTAGCGTGATCGTCGCGCCGTCGGGCAGCTTCCGGGCGATCTCATGGAGCGTATGCGCCGGCACGGTCGTGGCCCCGGCGCGGGTCACCATCGCCGGGATCGCCTCCAGTATTTCAATGTCGAGATCGGTGGCGCGGAAAGTCAGCTTCGCCTCATCCGCTTCGATCAGCACGTTGGAGAGAATCGGGATCGTCGTCCGCCGCTCGACCACTCCCTGCGCGCGGCTCATCGCCTTCAGCAGCGCCGCCCGTTCGATGCTGACTTCCATGTCCCTCAACCCTCTTAAACGGGGCCGTTTCGCGCCCGTATCGCCTTTATCCGGACGGCGGAGCGTAGCGAATTTCGCACCTGCGTCAAATGTGTTCAGCCGCCCTTCAGACGCTCCAGAATGACGACCTCGCTCAACTCGTTCACCGGCTCCGTCAGCCCGCTGGCGATGACCCGCCCGTCGACGGCGACGGAGACGCCGCCGTCCAGTTTCTCGGCCATGCCGGGATAAGCGCGGGCGAGCGCCACGAGGACGTCGCCCACCGTTTTCGCCTCGACCTTGATCTCCCGCTGACCGTCCGCCAGCGCGCTGAGCGAGGAGAAAAGCTGAACCGTCACCATCGGCCGGCAGGGTGGGCTTCAGCCCACCGCGTCCCGTGACGGCGGGCTGAAGCCCACCCTACCGATGGCTGCGCCGTCATTTCCCTTCCGCGTCGAGCGCCGCGAGAATGCGCGGCGGCGACATCGGCAACTGCTTCATGCGGATGCCGACCGCGTTGGAGACCGCGTTGGCGATGGCCGCGAGCGGCGGGCAGATCGACGTCTCGCCGACGCCGCGCACGCCATAGGGGTGGCCGGGGTTCGGCACCTCCACGATCACGCAGTCGATCATCGGCAAGTCGGAAGCGACGGGGATCCGATAGTCGAGGAAGCCGGCGTTCTGAAGCCGCCCGTCCTCGCCGTAGATATACTCCTCGTTCAGCGCCCAGCCGATGCCCTGCGCCGCGCCGCCCTGGAACTGGCCTTCGACGTAGGACGGGTGGATCGCCTTCCCGGCGTCCTGCACGACCGTGTAGCGGGTGATGCTGGTAGAACCGGTTTCCTGATCGACTTCGGCGTCCACGATATGCGTTGCGAAGGAGACGCCCGCGCCTTCCGGCGTCGCTTCGTAATGGCCGACGATCGGCCCGCCGGTCGCGCCCATCTTGCGAGCGATCTGCTGGAGCGTCATCGGCTCGAACTCGCCCGCGTTGGGGCCGGAGGGTTTGGCGCAGCCGTCCTCCCAGATCACCGCGTCCTCGTCGATGCCCCACTTCGCGGCCGCCCGCTTGCAAAGCTTGCGGATCGTGTCCCGCGCCGCCTCGATCGTGGCGAGGCCGGAGGCGTAGGTCACGCGGGAGCCGTGGCTGATCTCGTTGTAGCCGAGCGTCGCGGTGTCGGCGATGGTGGTGCGGACCTTCTCATAGGGAATGCCCAGCTCCTCCGCCGCCATCATGCCCATGGAGGCGCGTGAGCCGCCGATATCCGGCGTGCCGACGGAGACGGACACCGTGCCGTCTTCGGAGAGCGCCAGCGACACCGCCGTCTCGCCCCCGTGGTTGAACCAGAACCCGCAGGAGATCCCGCGCCCCTGGTTCGGGCCGAGCGGCGCCGAGTAATGCGGATGCGCCTGCGCCTGAAGCAGCGTCTCCTCCAGACCGATCTGGTCCCAGGTGATCCCGAAATTCGCCCGCGTCCCGGTCTTGGAGCAGTTCTTCAGCCGCACTTCCAAGGGGTCGAGGCCAAGCTCATTGCAGAGCGTGTCGATCACGCTCTCCACCGCGAAGGCCGCCATCGGCGAGCCGGGGGCGCGATAGGCCGCCTGTTTCGGGCGGTTGGTCATCACGTCCCAACCGATCTGCTTCACGTTCTCCAGGTTGTAAGGCGCGAAGGAGCACATGGCGGTGAACTCCGCCGGCGAGCCGGGGAAGGCGCCGCCCTGCAGACGGAAGACGCCCGAGGCCGCGGTGATCGTCCCGTCCTTCTTCATCCCGATCTTCACGTCCATGGAGGTGGAGGAGGTCGGACCCGTCGCCCGAAAGACTTCGGAGCGGCTCATCACCAGCTTCACCGGACGGTTGGATTTCTTCGACAGCGCCAGCGCCACCGGCTCGATGAAAACGGCGGTTTTGCCACCGAACCCGCCGCCGATCTCGGAGGCGGTGACGCGGATCTGGCTGGCGTCCGTGCCGAGAAGATGCGCGCAGACTTTAGCGACGTTGAAGTGACCCTGCGTGCAGCACCAAACCTCGCCCTTACCGTCATTGCCCATCTGGGCGAGGCAGGCGTGAGGCTCGATATAGCCCTGATGGGTCGCTTCGGTCTTGAACGTGTCTTCGATGACGAGGTCGGCTTCGGCGAAGCCTTTATCGACGTCGCCGTGACCCGACTCGTGATAGCCGACGACGTTCGGATGCATGCCTTCGGGCGTGCCCGGCGAGACGGCGCCTTCGCGGATGACCGGCGCGCCTTCTTTCATCGCCTCATCGACATCGGTGACGTGGGGCAGAACCTCGTAGGTCACCTCAATCGCCTTCATCGCGTCCTTCGCGGCGAGGGCGGAGGTCGCGGCGACGGCGGCGACGGCGTGGCCGTCATAGAGGGCCTTCTCCCCCGCCATGACGTTTTCGAGGATGTTCCAGTTCTCGCCCTTCAGCCCGGTCGCGAAGTCGGCGCGGGTGACGACCGCCTTCACGCCCTTCATCGCCTCCGCCTTCGAGGTGTCGATCTTCACGATCCTGGCGTGAGCGTGCGGCGAGCGGACGACCGCGGCGTGCAGCATCCCCGGCGCATAGGCGTCGGCGCCGAACTTCGCGCGGCCCGTGACCTTGTCCAGCCCGTCGGGGCGGAGCGGGCGCGAGCCGATGACGTCGAAAGTCGATTTCTTCTCGTCAAAAGCCATCACGCGGCCTCCCTCATCTCAGCGGCGGCGTCCATCACCGCGCGAATGATCTTGTCGTAGCCCGTGCAGCGGCAAAGATTGCCGGCGAGCCAGTAGCGGACCTCAGTCTCGGTCGGGTTCGGGTTCTTCTCCAGCAGCGCCTTGGTCGCCACCAGAATGCCCGGCGTGCAGATGCCGCACTGAAGCGCGGCGTGTTCGAGGAACTTCTGCTGAAGGACGTGCAGATCCTCCCCTTCCGCGATGCCCTCGACGGTGCCGATTTCCGAACCCTCGGCTTCAGCCGCGAGCACGAGGCAGGCGCAAACCAGCCGCCCGTCCTTCGTCACCGAACAGGCCCCGCAATCGCCGGTGCCGCAGCCTTCCTTGGCGCCGGTGAGCTGCAGCCGGTCGCGGAGCGCGTCCAGCAGGGTCTCGCGCGGATCGCAGACGAACTCCATCTCGTCGCCGTTCACGCTCGTCGTCACATGGATCATGAGGTGGCCCTTTCATAGGCGATCTTCGCGGCGCGGCGGGCGAGGACGCCTGCGACGCGCGTGCGGAACTCAATCGTGCCGCGTTTGTCCGAGATCGGGTTGCAGGCGGCGGAGGCGGCGGCGGCCAACTTCGCCATCGCGTCGTCGTCCAGCGACGTGCCGATGATCGCCGCGGCCGCGTCCTCAACGAGCAGCGCTGTCGGCGCCACTGCGCCCAGCGCGACGCGGGCCGAGGCGACCTTGCCGCCTTCCACGTTCATCGAGACGGAGGCGCCGACGACGGCGATGTCCATCTCCGTCCGCGGAATGAACCGCAGATAAGCGTCGCCGCCGTTCGCGCCCCTCGCGGGCAGGAAAACGGAGGAGACGATCTCTCCCGGCGACAAAGAGGTCTTGCCCGGAGAGACGGGAATATCCTCCACCTTGGCCTCCCGCGTCCCGTTCGGCCCGGTGATCGACACCGTCGCGCCTGCGGCGATCATCGCCGGCACGCTGTCCGCTGCGGGGGACGCGTTGCAAAGATTGCCGGTGAGCGTGCAGCGCCCCTGGATCTGGGTGGAGCCGACGAGATCGAGCGCCTCCACGATCCCCGGCCATTCCGCCTTGACTTGGCGATGCTCCGAAAGCTCCGCGCCGGAGACGGCGGCGCCGATGCGCCAGCCGCCGTTCTCCCCGACGATCTCCTTCACTCCTTCGATACGCTTGATGTCGACGAGCGTATCGGGAACGACGATGTCGGAGCGAAGCTGGACGAGTACGTCCGTGCCCCCCGCGAGCACCCGGGCCGTCCCGGTCTCGGCGGCGAGCAGGCGCGACGCCTCCTCGAATGTGTCAGGCGTATGAAACTGCATGGAACCTCCCTTCGCCGGCCAGCCGGGGCCGCGCGATGCCGACGTCACTTTAGAAATGGAATCGCCGCCGCTTCAAGCGCCCGTTCACGTTCATCCGTGATGCCCGCCATCGCTTTCGCCAAATACTCCCGCCGGAGGCGGAAAGCCGTTTCACCGAAACGGCTCAGCACGAGGAGGAGGCGAAGCCGACGAGGAGACGATAGAGCCGCGCGAAGCGCGTCCGCTCAGCGAGGACTGCGCTTGGCCAGAATGCGCTGGAGGGTGCGGCGGTGCATGTTCAGCCGCCGCGCGGTCTCGGAGACGTTGCGGTCGCAAAGCTCGAACACCCGCTGGATATGCTCCCAACGCACCCGGTCGGCCGACATCGGGTTCTCCGGCGGCGGCGGTTTCTGCTCTTCTCCCGCCAGGAGCGCGTTGGTGATGTCCCCAGCGTCGGCGGGTTTCGAGAGATAATCCGTCGCGCCGATCTTCACCGCCGCAACCGCCGTTGCGATCGCGCCGTAGCCCGTCAGGACGACGATCCGCGCCTCTTCGCGCGCGGCGCGCAGGGCTTCGACCACGTCGAGGCCGTTGCCGTCCTCCAGCCGCAGGTCGACTACGGCGTAGGCCGGCGGGCCGGTGCGCACCGCCGAAAGACCCTCGGCCACGCTTTCGGCCATCACCGGTTCGAAGCCGCGCTTTTCCATCGCGCGGGCGAGGCGCCTGCGGAAGGGCTCGTCGTCATCGACGATCAGGAGGGTCTTGTCCGGGCCGATCGCGGCCCCGTCGTCACTCGGCATGGTCTTCTATCCCCGGTCTTTTTCTTCTTCGGGGTGTAACAATAGGGCGATGCGCGCGCAAATCCGCATCTGCTCAACAGCTTGCGCATGGATCCGCCCTGCGATCTATGGATCCGGCAGTTTCAAGGGGCGACATGGCCGACGCGAAATCCGTTCTGATCTGGGCGCCGCCGGCCTTCGTCGTCATCTGGGCGACGGGGTTCGTTGGGGCGAAATTCGGCCTTCCCTATGCGGAGCCGATGACGTTCCTAGCCCTCCGTTTCGCCATCGCCGCCGCGCTTCTCGGCGTCTGGGCCTGGGTGAGGGGCGAGTATCGCGGGGGCGCGCGCGACCTGAAGGGCGCGCTGATCGTCGGCGCTTTGATCCATGGCGTCTATCTCGGCGGCGTCTTCACCGCGATCTCGCTCGGGGCGGGCGCGGCGGTCTCCGCGCTGATCGTCGGGTTGCAACCGGTGCTGACCGCGCTCTTCGCCGGACCGATGCTCGGCGAGCGGCTGAGCGGGCGGCAGTGGCTCGGCATGACGCTCGGCCTCGCCGGCGTCGCGCTCGTCGTCGCGCGCAAGGCCGGCGGCGGAGAGATCGAGGCGTTTCCGATCCTTCTCTGCGTCGTCGGGCTGATTGGCATCTCCTACGCCTCCATCCTTCAGAAGCGCCGCCAGATCACCGAACGGCTCGCGGGCGACAGCGCGATCCAGTTCGCCTCCGCCGCCATTTTCTGCTTCGTCTTCGCCGCGATGTTCGAAGAGTTCCGCATCGACTGGACGCTGAATTTCGGCCTCGCGCTGACATGGATGGTCGTCGCGCTGTCGCTTGGCGCGATCACGCTTCTCCTGATCCTGATCCGAAGCGGGGAGGCGTCGAAGACGGCCAGCCTCTTTTTCCTCGTCCCCGGCGTCACCGCAGTCATGGCCTGGGCCATGTTCGGAGAGACCTTCGGCGCAATCGAACTCGCCGGCCTGATCGCGACCATGATCGGCGTTCGGCTGGTGACGCGCGCGCCTCAGGCGCTCGGCAAGGCGTCAAGATAGCAGGCCGCCGCATCCGCGATGGCGTCGGGCGCGTCACCGGTGCGGAAAATCGTCAGAAGGCCTTCGACCGGGTCCATCAGGTAGGTGAAGGACGTGTGGTCGATCAGGTAGAACTCGTCGTCTCCGGACCCTTCGACGACGTTGTAGTAGGCGCGATAGGCCTTAACGGCGGCGTCGATCTGCTCCTTGCTCCCCGTCAGACCCAGCATCTCTTCATCTAGGTTATCGGTGAAGTCCGCCAGCACTTCGGGCGTATCCCGCTGCGGATCGAAGGAGATGAAGACGCGGTTCACCTCGTGCCCGCGCTCCTCCAGGATCGACCCCGCCTGCGCCATGACGGCGGCGTCGATCGGGCATACGTCGGGGCAGAACGTGTAGCCGAAGTAGAGCAGCGTCGGCTTGTCGATCACGTCGGCCTCCGTCACCGTCTCGCCGGTTTCGGAGACGAGCGTGAACGGCCCGCCGATGGAGGCCGCCCCGGTCGCGAGCCCCCCGCCGCACTCCGCGAAGTCGCCGGACGGGCTCATCGCGTAGAAAGCGCCGACCGAAAGGCCGACGGCGGCGGTGACCGCTGCGACATAGGCGTAGGTCGCGGTGCTGGGCATGGCGTTCTCCCGTAATTCTTTCTCCGTGAGTTAGCCACCACGCGCGGCGGGGGCTACGGGTCGGAATGCCGCCCCCGCGAAAACGTGAACGAAGACCGGGGCGCTAGGCCTTGTGAACGACCAACTGCGGGAAGGGGATCTCCCAGCCGTGCTTGTTGCAGGCGTCGACGCACAGGCGGGTCAGCTCGCGTTCGACCTCCTCCAGCATCGGGGCCGCTTCGCCGATCAGATCGGCCTCGACCTCGAAGTTCACGGCGCTGTCCGCGGCTTCCAGCATCTCGACGCCGACGTCGCGGAGGTATCCGTCGGGGACCAGCGCCGCGATCCCGACGCGGATGTGCTCCTTCAGCTGCGCCATGATCTCGCCGGGTAACGCATCCTGATGGCGGTAGGAGAGGCCGAAGACGATCTCCGCCCTGAACCCGTCGGACAGGTTCTCCGGCTTCTCCGCCAGAAAATCCATCGTGGCGTAAGTGACCTGACTGCCGCCGGGGATCTGCAACTCGACCATATCGGGGCTCTGGCTCACGATCTGGCCGTATTGCTCATCCGCCAGCCGCACCCAGTCGCCGCGCCTTGTGGGGAACCACGGCTCGTCCGGCGCGGTGGGGCGGGATCGCATTCCGATGAGAGCGCGCACCGGCAGCGTGAAGTCGGCGTCCAGCGCGGGGTTCACGAAGTCAGTGTAGAAGTCGAGCTTGCGCACCTCATAGGAAATGCCGTCGATCACGACGCGCTCATCCTCCTGCACTGCGCCGAGATTGAGGAGGAGCGTGACCTGCTCGATCGCCCCCGGCAGCATCTTGATCCCGACCCAGGCGAGCGCCAGCAGCATCAGCGCGAAGACGCCGAGAAGCAGCCAGTCGTTCCTGAGGTTGAAGACGACGAGCATTGCGCCGACCGCCAGCACGAAGGTCAGCACCGTGAAGATCAGATTGGCGAGGCGCGTCTGGAAGTTGCGCCGGATCCTCCGCTTCACCCGCAGCCATGACGCGGTTCGGTGGATCAGGCGCATCGCGAAGAAAACGCCGGTGAAGGCGAGACCGCCGAGCAGAAGGCTTAGGCCCCGATCCCTGAAGAAGCCGGAGGCCGCCTCGTTGACCGCCTCGCGCGACTGGCCCCTGTCGCTGAGGCGGTCGGCGAGTTGCTGATCCAGCGCGTTGGCGAGATCGGCGGCCGCGTCGGCGCGTTTCTCCCAGGTTTCGGTCAGCTCTCCCAGGGCGGCGATGACGTCCTCGTCCCGGGCCTGTTCGCGGACGGGGGCGAGGGTCTCCAGCGCGCGCTCGGCGAGCGCTTCGCGGCGCCGCGCCTCCGACTGCGCGCGGCGGAGGCGTTCGATCTGGCGCGCGTTCTCGGTGGCGTCGCGCATCATGACGACGAAAGGCTCCACAAGCGCCTGCAGCTCCGCCTCCAGATCGAAGGCGACGCCGTTCTGCCCGCGAAACTCGTCCTCTGAGACGCCGACCGCGATGGCGCCGATCTGTCGGCTGAGTGCGGCGATCTCCGCCCGCAACTCATCGGCGGCGGCGATGCGCTCGGCTCGCTGTTCCTCGGGCTCGTCTTCGGGCGCCGTCGACAGCGCCCGCAACTCTTCGCGTAGAGCGGTGCGGTTGCCCAAAAGCTCCGTCAGGTTGCGGAGCGCCGCCGAAGCCCGGTCGTTGCCGCCGTCCACGGCGGTTTGCGCATGGGCGACGGGCGCGAAGAGCGTAAGGAGAACCACCGCCAGAAAAGCCGTCAGTCGGATCATCGTCGCCCCATTCGCCGTCTCGCCGGGGGCGACTATCGCCTAGCCGCCCGTCCCTGTCAGCCCGCTCCCGTAAGCTGGTCCATGAAGGAGAATTGCGGCGTCTCTTCGGCGGGCAAGCGGAAAAGGTCGGTGCGCAAAGGCTCGTTTTTCGTCGCCAGCCCGTTTGCGGCTGCGGCGCGGCGGAAGCGACGGCGGATGAGATCGGCGTAGACCCCCTCCCCCGTCAGGCGCTTGCCCCATTGCGGGTCGTAATCGCGCCCGCCGTGAAGCTCCCGCACATAGCGCATCACCCGCTGGGCGCGGTCGGGAAAATGCGTCTCCAGCCATTCGACGAAGAGGTCCCGCACCTCTAGCGGCAGGCGAAGGACGATGAAGCTGGCCGTCGTCGCGCCGGAGGCGGAGGCGGCGCGCAGCAGCGCCTCAATCTCGTGATCGTTGATCGCGGGGATCAGCGGCGCCGTCATCACGCCGACCGGACATCCGGCGGCTTCGAGCTTGCGCATCGCCCAGAGCCGCCGCTGAGGCGTCGCCGCGCGCGGCTCCATCTTCCGGGAGAGATCGGCGTCCAGCGTGGTGAGCGACAGCGCGACCCGGGCGAGGCCGCGGCGTCCCATCTCCCCCAGAATGTCGGCGTCGCGGGCGACCAGCGCGGATTTGGTGACGATTGTGACGGGGTGGTTGAACTCCGCCAGCGTCTCCAGCACTCCGCGCATGATCTTCATCTTCTTTTCGATCGGCTGATAGGGGTCGGTGTTGGTGCCGATGGCGATGGGTTCGGGCCTGTAACTCTTGCGCGAAAGCGTCTGGCGGAGAAGCCGCGCGGCGTCCGGCTTCATCACCAGCTTGGTTTCGAAATCCAGCCCCGCCGAATAGCCGAGATAGGCGTGGGTCGGGCGCGCGAAGCAGTAGACGCAACCGTGCTCGCACCCGCGATAGGGATTGATCGAACGATTGAACGGCATGTCCGGCGACGGAACCTTGGAGATGATGGAGCGCGAGCCGTCGACCGTCACTTCGGTTTTCAGGGGCGGCAGATCCTCCTCGATCTCCCACCCGTCGGCGATGCGGGAGCGCTGGGTCGCCTCAAACCGCCCGGTGCGGTTGGAGACGGCGCCCCGGCCCCGACGGCGCTCCTCGTCGACCATCGCGGCGTCTGGATCGAATCGGGCGGGGTGTTCTCGCATAAAAAAGAACATAACATGAACATACTTCTGCTCAAGCGGCCGCGCGCACCGCCGTCATGAACGCCGCTAGCTTTACGGGGTCCAGCCGATCATCTGTCCGCACGCCGGAGCACAGGTCGAGGCCGAAGGGCCGTACGGCGCGGATCGCCTCGCCGACGTTCTCCGCCTTCAGACCGCCCGCGAGGAACATGGGACGGGCCACCGCCTTCACCAGCCGGGCTGAGATCGACCAGTCATGGGCGCGGCCCGTCCCGCCGAGCTCCTTCACCGGCGCCGAAGGTCTGCCGCTGTCGAGGAGGATCGCATCGGCGTCCTCCGCCGCCTTCGCGGCGTCGATGGCGCTCTCGTTCTCCACATGGATCACCTGCATCAGCTTCACGCCCGGATGCGCCGCGCGTAGGGCGGCGCGGGCGCCCGGCTCCGGATCGTCCACGATCTGCAAGACGGCCGGGCGACAGCGGGAGACATGGTCGACCAGCCCCTCCGCCGTCGTCTCCGACGACAGAAGGACGGAGGCGACGCCGGGCGGCGCCCAAGCCGCCACCTCCGCCACCACTTCATCGTCGATCGGCCCGGGTCCGGAGGGCATCGCGCCGACCAATCCCAGAAGGTGCGCGCCCGCATCCGCCGCGATCCGCGCCTCCGCAATCGATTGAATGCAACAGACCTTCACCCGCATCGAAGGCTCCCCAATGCAGTGGCGACCCCGAGAGGATTTGAACCTCTGACCTGCCGCTTAGGAGGCGGCTGCTCTATCCAGCTGAGCTACGGGGCCGTCTTTTCGGTTTATGCGGGCCGGACTTTGAAGGCGCAACCCATAGGTCGCGGCGTCTCATCGCCCGGTCCATTCGCCCGCCCGGCTGGCGTCGCCGGGCGCAAGGACGATATAGACGGGATAACGCATCAACGCCGGAGACCGGATTTGACCTATCGCGCGCCGCTCGACGACATCGCCTTCACGCTGGACCATCTGGTCGGCGCGGACTTCCTGACCGGCACGGAACGGTTCGCCGAAGCGACGAGGGACACCCGCAACGCGGTTCTGGCGGAGGCGGCGAAAGTCGCGGAGGACGCGCTCGCCCCGGTGCAGCGGAACGGAGACCTCCACCCCGCGAAGCTGGAGGACGGCGTCGTCCGCACGTCCCCCGGCTACAAGGACGGCTTCAGGGCGTTGGCGGAGGGCGGATGGATCGGCATCGCCGCTGATCCGGAACATGGCGGTATGGGCCTGCCGCTGACACTCGGCACGGCGGTCAATGAGATGATGTCGTCCGCCTGCCTCGCTCTCTCGCTCTGCCCGCTGATGAGCCAGGGGCAGATCGAGGCGCTGGAGCATCACGCCTCCGATGAGATCAAGGCGCTTTACCTCCCCAAACTCATCTCCGGGACGTGGACCGGCACGATGAACCTGACCGAGCCGCAGGCGGGCTCCGACGTGGGCGCGCTGCGCTCGAAGGCGGAGCGAAACGGCGACGGGACCTATTCGATCACCGGGCAGAAGATCTACATCTCCTGGGGCGACAACGACTTCGCGGAGAATGTTTGCCATCTGGTGCTCGCCCGCCTGCCGGACGGGGTGCGGGGCACGAAGGGCATCTCGCTCTTCATCGTGCCGAAGCTGATACCCGATGCGGATGGGAAACCGGGGGAGGCCAACTCCCTCCACGTCGTCAGCCTCGAACGCAAACTCGGCCTTCACGGCTCCCCCACCGCCGTCATGCAGTATGACGGCGCGACCGGCTGGCTCATCGGAGAAGAGCACAACGGCATGGCCGCGATGTTCACCATGATGAACAACGCCCGCCTCGGCGTCGGCGTCGAAGGTCTCGGCGTGGCGGAGGCGGCGACGCAGAAGGCGCTCGCCTATGCGATGGACCGCAAGCAGGGCAAAACGCCGACCGGCGCCGCCGGGATCATCGACCACGCCGACGTGCGCCGGATGCTTATGACCATGAAGGCGCTCACCGCCGTCAGTCGCGCCATTTGCCTCGACACGGCGGTCTCCCTCGACATGGCGAACGCGACGGAGGGGGCGGAGCGAGACTACTGGAAGGCGCGCGGCGCCCTCCTCACCCCGATCGCAAAGGCGTTCTCAACCGATATCGGGTTCGAGGTCGCGTCGATGGGCGTGCAGGTGCATGGCGGCATGGGCTTCATTGAGGAGACCGGCGCCGCGCAACTGATGCGGGACGTGCGGGTGACCTCGATTTACGAGGGGACAAACGGAATCCAGTCCATGGACCTGGTGGGCCGCAAGCTGATGGACGGCGGCGTCGCCGCCCGCGCCATGCTGAAGGACGTCGGCAAGGCCGCCTCCGGCCCCCATGCCGACGCGGTGCGCGCGGCGCGCGAAGAGGTGGCGGAGGCGACGGAGTGGATGCTCCGCGTGAACGACATCAACGACCGCTTCGCGGGCTCCGTCCCTTATCTGCGCGCCTGGGCGACGCTGCTCGGCGCGCATTACCTCAACAAGGCGGCGGAGATCGACCCGAACCGGGCCGGGCTCGCCGATTTCTACATGGCGCATATCGCGCCGCAGATCACCGCGCTGGTGTCGGCGGCGACATCCGGCTCGACCCCGCTTTACGCGCTCGACGCTGAACGACTGGCGGGCTGACCTTGGACAAACGCGTTGACGAAAGCCGCCGCCTGCCGGCGGGCCTCGCCTACCCCCATGGCGAGGCGATCCCCGGTCCCGGCGAGGCCATCGAAGTCGCCGACCGCATCCTCTGGCTGCGCTTTCCGCTGCCGATGACGCTGGACCATGTGAACATCTACGCCCTGGACGACGGCGACGGCTGGACGCTGATCGACAGCGGGTTCCAGACCGGCAAGTCCAAGAAGATCTGGGGGGAGGCGCTGGCCGGACCGCTGAAGGCGAAGCCGGTGAAGCGGGTCATCTCCACCCATCACCACCCGGACCATATCGGCCTCGCCGGCTGGTTCCAGACGGAGCATGGGGCGGCGCACTGGACGACGCGCACCGCCTGGATCATGACCCGGATGCTCCAGTTCGACCATCAGGAGAAAACGTCGGAGGCGCAGATCGACTTCGTGCGCCGGGCGGGCGGGTCCGAAGAGATCCTCCAGATGTATCGGGACCGGGAGCCGTTCAACTTCTCCCAGATCACCGCGCCGCTCCCCCCCGGCTATCGCCGGATCAAGGAGGGCGACCGGATCGAGATGGGCGGGCGCATCTGGCGCGTCTTCTGCGGCGACGGCCATGCGCCGGAGCACGCGACGTTCTGGTCGGCGGATGGGGAGCTGGTGATCTCCGGCGACCAGATCCTGCCGCGCATCTCCCCCAATCTCGGGGTCTATGTGAACGAGCCGGACGCCGACCCGGTCGGGGAATGGCTGGAGAGCTGCAAGAAATTCCAGCCCTTCGCGCGGGAGGATCATCTGGTCCTCCCCGGTCACAACCGCCCGTTCACCGGCCTGCCGAAACGGCTCGAGCAGCTGATCGACAACCACCACGGGGCGATCAAGCGGCTCGCCAAGTTCCTGACCGAGCCGCGCACCGCCATCGACTGCTTCGACACGATCTACAAGCGCAAGATCGGACAAGGGGAGTTCGGGCTGGCGATGGTGGAGGCCATCGCGCACCTTAACCACATGCATGAGACGGGAATGGCGTCGCGGCGCCTCCACCCGGACGGGGCATATCGGTTCCAGCTTAGGGAGGGATCATGAGCGACGAGATAATGACCACGGCGGAAGCCAAGGAAAACGCCGCCATCCCCCGCGCCCGCGTGGCGCTGGCGGAAGGCGCGCGGGAGGCGACGGCGGAGGGCGCGCCGCTGCCCGCTGGCGTGACCAAGCGACCACAGGGGCAGAAAACGCCGGCCGAATGGGCCTATGAGCGGGTGATCCTCTACATCAAGAAGTTCGAGGAGCAGCTGGACGGCGACCACGAGGTCGGCATGGGCTTCGCCGGGTCGGACCAGGGTTCGCTGCACATCATGGGGGTCGGGTTCTTCGAGCCGGACATCATCACGTTCTACGGGGTCGATCCGTCAGGCGCGCGCACCCAACTCGTGCAGCATGTGAGCCAGCTGAACGTGATGCTGAAGGCGGCGCCGAAGCAAAAAGAAACGGCGGCGCGGATCGGCTTCAAACTGGTCGAGGAACTGGAGAAAGACGGGGTTTGAGACGCTTTTCAACCTGTGTCCGCATGCGGACGCGGGATTAAGGCACTGAAACATATATGTTTTCGAAATCGTTAGGGTTTCGTTTACCTTAAGCGATATGCTGTAGGGTGGGCTTCAGCCCACCGTTGCGATGCGGTAGACGACGAAGACGAAACGCTGATCTCACACAGCGAAGTTAAAAGATAGGCACCTTGCATGAAGACCGTTTTATTGGCGATGGGTTTCGCGCTTTTTCTGGGATCAGGAACAACTGCGTGGGCGCAGGATGCGGTCCGCTCAATTGATGGTTTCATTGAACGTTTGAACAGTGGTCTGGGTGAAGGCGGCGATTACTCCGGTTTTCGTGAACTCGTTGATCCAAAGGATGAATTCAGATCGGCTATGAATGCCGTAATTTCTGCTATCACAACTGAGACGAACGGCGCGCCGCTCGACTTTGTACCAATGTTTCTGGAACAGACACAGCCGACCGGCGCCAAACTCATTGGCGTTGTCCATGACGATGGTAAAATCGCCCTCTTCATCGCCGTTGTTCTGGCCGAGATAAACGGAAACTGGCGCGTAATGAGGTTCACCGTTGAAAGCAGTTACGAGAAGTTGCTGCCCTATCATTGAGACAGCGAGAATGACGGTGGGTTTCACCCACCCTACCGGTCAAATCAGAGGGTAGGAGAAAACCGAATGGGCGCTCTCGAAGGACGCACGATGTTCATTTCCGGCGGGAGCCGGGGGATCGGGGAGGCGATTGCGGTCGCCGCCGCCAAGGAAGGCGCCAATGTCGCCATTGCGGCGAAGACGGCGGAGCCGCATCCGAAACTGCCCGGCACGATCCACACCGCCGTCGAGGCGGTGGAGGCGGCGGGGGGCAAGGGGCTGCCGATCCTTTGCGATATTCGCGACGAGAACGCCGTCAATGAGGCCGTAGAGAAAGCGGCGAGCCATTTCGGGGGGATCGACTTCGTCGTCAACAACGCCTCCGCCATTCAGTTGACGCCGACGCAGGCGACCGATGTGAAGCGCTACGATCTGATGACGGGGATCAACAGCCGGGGGACGTTCGTCGTCACCAAGGCGTGCGTCCCGCATCTCCTGAAATCGGACCATGCGCATATCCTGACCCTGTCGCCGCCCTTGGACCTCAACCCCAACTGGTTCCGCAACCACACGGCCTATTCGCTCGCCAAGTACGGCATGAGCCTCCTGACCATGGGCTGGGCGGCGGAGTTCGCGGGGAAGATCGCCGCCAATTGCCTCTGGCCCCGGACGGCGGTGGACACGGCGGCGGTGCGGAACCTCCTCGGCGGAGACGCGATGGCGTCGCAGTCCCGCACGCCGGAGATCATGGGCGACGCGGCGGCGACGATCCTGAAGAAGGGCGTCGATTTCACCGGCTGGTGCTGCATGGACGATCTGGTGCTGGCCGCCGAGGGCGTGACCGATTTCGATCAGTACGCGGTGACGCCGGGCGGCAAGCTGCAACTCGACTTCTTCTTTCCGCATGACACGCCGGAGCCGGCGGATGCGGGTGGGCTGGTCGGCTGGCGGGCGCCGCAACTGACCGGCCTCGGCTGAGCGGCTTGACAATCGGGCGCATCGCCAGCGATCACAGCGTCAGGTAAAAGGCGGCAATCGCAAACCATGGGGGATTGAACATGGCTGGCCATGACCACGGCAAAATGAACATCGCCGAGCAAGAGAAGACCTTCGCGGGCTTCATCAAAGCCGGTATCTGGCTTTCGGCGATCGTCGCGATCGCGCTGGTGTTTCTGGCGATCGTCGGCATCTGATCCCACCGGATCGGAATGAGAAAGGGCCGCCCGGTCGGGCGGCCCTTTTCCGTTGGTTTGACGGGATCAGGCCGCCCGGCGGTCCCGGTCGGCGTAGCGCGCTTCGACCTCCAGCTCATAGCGGCGGGAGACGGGGATGACCTCCCCCGTCGTCAGCTCCAGCTTCATCGCGCCGCGCTTGCCGATCACCGCGAGCACCGCGTCGTCGGAGACCCAGTGCGAGCGGTGCACCTGCATGCCTTTGTAGCGGCCGAGATCGCGCACGGCGTCGCCGAAGCGGTAGAGCGCCATGCCCCCCTGCTCCGTCGCCTTGAGCTTCACGTAATGCTCCTGCGCCTCCGCCGCGATCAGCGTGCCGCGCACCGGCGGCTGGCTGGCGAGGAGGAGGCCGGGGGTTTCGACCGCGCGCGTATCCTCTACAGCGGGGGCCGCGTCGGCGTCCGCGTCTTCGACGAATTCGTCGAGATCGCTCACGTCCATGACGGCGGGAGCCGCGGTCGCAACCGGCGCGCGCGGCGCGACCGGAGCGGCGAGCTCGGCCGGCGACGCGTTGGAGCGCATCACCGCGAGAACATAAGGCGCGAGGAGGAGCGCGCAGGTCGTAAGATGATTGTCGATCAGTGAGGCCGCCTCGATCCCGAGGCTGGAGATGATGACGTTCGGATCGGTCTGCAAAAGCGCCAGATCGCCGATGATCAGATCCAGCGTCGTCACCGCCATGACATAGGGCGGAAAGGACAGCGCCGTCGCGAGCCCGGCATGGGCGATCGGCGAAGACCGGCCCGACATCACCTGCGCGAGCGCCGCATAAGCGCCGATGATGATGAGGTAGGCCATGCCCACGCGGCCGAACCAGTAAAGGTAGACGCCGACCAGCGACCAGCCGGGCAGGCGATTCACCTCATGCGCGCCCAGAATGAGGGCGAGCGCAATCGCGAGGATCGCCCCCGTCTTGAGTGGATTTCGTCCAGAAAGTGCGCTTCGCTGCTCCGCCATTCGCGCAACATGAACGGAGAGACCCTGATAGTCCACTGATTTTGAAGGCGAAATGAATGAAATGGCGGGCGGTCATAAGATGGAGGGCGTTCGTGAAGCCGTTCGCGAGCATCAAGTAGGCGCGATTGCCCGCGAACGGGTTTGCGGCAAATGTCTTCCTCGTAAGCGTTGAAAGTCTTCGGAAGTTTTCTTCGGGCGCCAACCCACGGACCCGATCAGACCGAAGCGAACCGCCTCCGGGGACCGCCCCGCAGGTCACAGAATTGGGCGATCTGGCGTACTCCCAAAAATCCGCCGGATCGCCTTTTTCATTTTCGGAATACTGGCAAAGGCGAAGCGTCGTTCGCGCAAAGCGCGATCAGGCGGCGAATCAACCCTTACGGATCACAGTCTTACATCCCAACGCCTCGAGCCGGGCGCTTCAGCGGAATTCGGCGATCAGCTGAAACGAAAACGCCCCCGACGGCGGACCGTCAGGGGCGAACGTAGTCGGGTATCTGTAGCGGCCAAAACCGCTTGCGACTTCAGATCAGAGAAGACCTTCGCGCTGCGCCTTTTTACGGGCCAGCTTGCGCGCCCGGCGAATAGCTTCCGCCTTCTCGCGCGCCTTCTTCACAGAGGGCTTCTCATAATGCTGGCGGAGCTTCATCTCTCGGAAGATGCCCTCGCGCTGCATTTTTTTCTTCAGGGCGCGGAGCGCCTGATCGACATTGTTGTCGCGAACCAGAACCTGCACTTACGTCACCACCTTTCCAAGTGTTCGAGTTACTGCCTTTGCAGGAGACGCGCTATATACATAGGTGACGATCACCTGTCCACCGCCCGCTGACCCCCAACGCCCGCTAACCAGATGGAGCGCGAGATGAGCGAAGAGACGAAATCCGAGACGGATCGCCTGGACGAGGCGCGCGCCGCGCTGGTCGAAGCCGCCCTGCCCCATGTCGCCTTCGACGGCTGGACGCGGGCCACGATGAAGGCCGCAGCGGCCGATGCGGGCGTGGCCGAGGATATCGCGGCGCTGGCCGCGCCGCGGGGCGGCGTGGACCTCGCCGCCGCGTTCCACCGCATGGGCGACGCGCGGATGATCAGCCAAGCGGCGGCGATGGACCTTGAGGCGCTCCGCTACAGCGAGCGGGTGGCGCGGCTCGTGAAGCTCCGGATCGAAGTCGTCGGAGAGGACCGGGAGGCCGTTCGCCGGGGCGCGACGCTCTTCAGCCTGCCGATCCATGGCCCTGAAGGCGCGCGGCTGATCTGGGGCACCGCCGATGCGATCTGGAACGCGCTCGGCGACGCGTCGCGCGATTACAACTGGTACACGAAGCGGGCGATTCTCTCGGGCGTCTACTCCTCCACCGTGCTTTACTGGCTGGGCGACCAGAGCCCGGAAGCGGAGGCGACCTGGGCGTTCCTCGACCGGCGCATCGAGAATGTGATGCAATTCGAGAAGACCAAGGCGAAGTTCAAGGACAACAAGCTGGCCGGCGCGCTATTCGCCGGACCGAAGGCGGTTCTGGGCCTTATCAAGGCGCCGGGAGAGCGAGCCCCTAACGTGCCAGTCGGATTTCCCGGTCGCCGGCGCTAACGCCCTGAGCCGTCGCTAAGTTAGGTGGACAAAGCCCGCCTCCTAAGCTCATGGTCGCACGTGAGCGGCGGTGGGCGAAGGCGGACGGGTCGATGGATGGCGAAGGATCGGAGCACCAACCGGCGTTTCAATCGTTCATCGCCTATCGGGTGGCGCATCTTCACGCGCGGCTGAACCGCCAGGCGACCCATCTTCTGGACAAGCACGGCGGCGTGACGCTGACCCAGTGGCGGATCATCGTCCTCCTCGAAAGCGAAGGCGTCGCGACGCTTAGCGAGATGGCGGAGGTGGCGGCGATCGACAAGGGGCTCCTCAGCCGGAACCTCTCCACGCTCGTCCAACTCGGCTATGTGGCGATGAACCGAGACCGGACGGACCGGCGGGTCAATCGCCTTGAGCTGACCGACAAGGGCCGCGCGCTGCATGCGGAGATCTATCCGATCATGACCTGGCGCCATGAGCGTCTGACGCGTGATCTGTCGGCGGAGCAGATGGAGATGATCCAGAGCCTCTTCGACGCACTCGATGATGCCGCGGCGGATGAGAGTTACCGGCCGTAAGCCGGGCGCCGACGCACGGAACTCGGAAAACCCTCGCGGCTGCAAGCGATGTGAGAGAGCGCGTCTTCTCCCGAACAGCATGCGTCGGCCTCCCGCAGACGGGCTTTATTGGAGGCTACTCTCCGGGGCTTGTTTTGCTTCGACCCTCGCGCACGCGATTTCAGAAATTCTATCTGAAAAAGCGATATTCAATTGATAATCAGCATGTTGCTAGTTTGCTAGCAAACTGGAAAAGGGGACGGAATCGACCAAAGGAAGCGTCGTTCGAGGTCGGACGGCCTTATCGCGCGCACCTTTGCGGGCGGCGTTATCCCGCCGGCGCGATATGTGCGGTCGCTTCGATCTCCAAGAGCGCGGCGGGCTCCAGAAGGTCCGCCACAACGACCAGCGTCATCGCGGGGAAATGGCGGCCGAGCACCTTGCGGTAAGTCGCGCCGACCTCCGCCTGTTTCGCCTCGTATTCCGCCTTGTCCTTTACGAACCAGGTGAGGCGCATGATGTCGTCCGCCGCGCCGCCCGCCGCCTCCACCACCGCGAGGATGTTGCGCAGCACCTGTTCAAGCTGGCCGATGAAATCATGGGCGCGGAAGACCTGATCGCCCTCCCACCCGATCTGACCGGCGATCTGTAGCGTTCCGTCAGGGGCGAGCATGCCGTTGGCGTAGCCTTTGGCGGGCTTCCAGTCGGGCGGATTGACGGGGATCGGCTTCGACATGGCTTCCTCCTTCAGACGCCGAGATAGCGGTCGGCGATTTCGGGGGTGAGGTCGGCGGCGGGGGCGGTCCAGACGCTTTCGCCCTTCTCGAGGATCACGCAGCGATCGGCGACGGTGCGCAGTTCCCTAATAGACTTGTCGACGACGAGGAGAGAGAGGCCGCTTTCGGCCTTCAGCGCGCGGATCGCCGCCCAGATCTCCTGCCGGACGACGGGGGCGAGCCCCTCCGTCGCCTCGTCGAGGATCAGGAGGCGCGGATTGGTCATCAGCGCGCGGCCGATGGCGAGCATCTGCTGCTCCCCGCCCGAGAGGGAGGCGGCGTTCTGCCCGCGCCGTTCCTCAAGGCGCGGGAAGAGCTTCGCGACGGCGCGGAAATCCCACTGGCCGGGGCGGGCGGCGGCGATCAGGTTCTCCTCCACCGTCAGGTTGGGAAAGCAGCGCCGCCCCTCCGGCGTCAGGCCGATGCCGAGGCGCGCGGCCTTGTGGGAGGGGACGGAGCCGAGATCAGTTCCGTCGAAGCGCACCTCCCCCGCCTCATGGCGGAGCATGCGGGAGATGACGCGGATGGTCGTCGTCTTGCCCATGCCGTTTCGGCCCATCAGGGCGAGGCATGTCCCCTCCTCCACGCTCAGGTCGACGCCGAAGAGCGCCTGAGAGCGGCCATAGAAGGCGGTGACGCCGGAGAGGGAGAGGAGCGCGGTCATCGGGCGCCTCCTTCACGCAGGGCGACGTCACGCCCGGGTTCATCGCGGGCATCCACCAACGCCGTCTCTGGATCAGAGGGACAAGCCCGGCGATGATGGGGGCGGGTGTTCATTCCTCGTCCCCCAGGTAAGCGGCGCGCACCTCGGGATCGGAGCGGATTTCATCGACGGAGCCGGTGGCGATCACCCGGCCGTAAACCAGCACGCTGATCCGGTCGGCGAGGGCGAAGACGGCGTCCATGTCGTGCTCGATCAGGAGGATCGGGGCCTCCGTCTTCAGATCGGCGAGGAGTTCGGTGAGGCGGGCCGTTCCCTCGGTCCCCATGCCGGCCATCGGCTCGTCCAGAAGGAAGGCTTTAGGGTGGAAAGCGAGAGCCATCGCCACCTCTAGCGCCCGCCGCTCGCCGTGCGACACGTCGGCGGCGCGGATATCGGCGCGGTCCGCGAGGCCGACGCGGGCGAGGTGGTCGCGGGCGGGGCCGGTCAGGGCCTTGTCGTTCGCGGCCTTGCGGAAGAAGCGGAAGGAGCGGCCCGTCGCGCCCTGCACGGCGAGCATGACGTTCTCCATCACCGTGAACTCCGGCGCGATGGAGGAGATCTGGAAGCTGCGACCAAGGCCGCGCTTGGCGCGCTGCGCGGTGGTGAGCGGCGTGATCTCCTCCCCGCTCAGGCGAATGGTTCCGGCGTCTTGCCTCAGCTCCCCGACGATCTGCTTGATGAGCGTGGATTTCCCGGCGCCGTTCGGGCCGATCAGGGCGTGGATCTCGCCCGCGCGGAGGTCGAGGGAGACGTCGTCCGTCGCCCGCAGCGCCCCGAAGGATTTGGCGAGGCCCGCAACCTTGAGGATCGGCTCAGACATTCCGCCGCTCCCCCGCTAGAAGCCCAATCACCCCGCCTCGCGCGAAGAGGACGGTGAGGAGGAGAAGCACGCCGAGCGGCAATTGCCAGAAATCGGTGACCCCGCCGAGATAGTGTTCTAGGAGGATGTAGATTGCGGCTCCCACGACCGGGCCGAAGAGCCGCCCAACCCCGCCGAGAATGACGAGCACGATGATCAGGCCCGAAGTGTGCCAGTCCAGCATGGTCGGGGCGACGAAGCGGTTGAGATCGGCGAAGAGCGCGCCCGCGAGGCCGGTGATGACGGCGGAGATGACGAATGCCGTGAGGCGGATATTGAACGGCGCTACGCCCACCGCCTGAAGGCGCTGGTCGTTCTGGCGCGCGGCCTGAAGCGCCAGCCCGAAGCGGGAGGAGGCGAGGCGGGAAGCGAACCAGATCGCGCCGAGGAGTAGCGCGAGGCAGAGCGCGAAGAACTGCAGCGGCTCGAGCGTGTTCACGCCGGGGAACTCGGAGCGGACGTAGATCGAAAGCCCGTCCTCCCCGCCATAGGCGGGCCATGAAATCGCAAAATAGTAGAGCATCTGCGCGAAGGCGAGCGTGATCATGATGAAGAAGATGCCGCTGGTGCGGAGGCTCAGCGCGCCGATGAAGACGGCGGCGATGGCGGCGGCGATCATGGCGACCGGCCAGATGATGAGCATCTGAGTGGTGCCTTCGATCAGGAAGGGCGCTTCGAAGATCGGCTCGTAATTGAGGGCGTGACTGGCGAGGATGCCGGTGGCGTAACCGCCGAGGCCAAAGAAGGCGGCGTGCCCGAAGGAGACCATGCCGCCGAGGCCGAGCGCGATGTTCAGCCCGACCCCCGCCATCGCGAAGATCACGACCTTGGTGGCGAGGGTGATCAGGAAGGGCTCGTCAGCGGCGAAGGCGGCGAGGGGCGCGATGACGAGCGCGGCGACGATGATCGCGTTGATGAGGGTTTCGCGGGTCATGGGCGCGTCCTCGAACTGGTGCGCCCCAACAACGCCTGAGACGGCTCGGAACGGTGCCCACGAGAACGGCCCGGCGCGCATGCGCCATGCCCGACCTCCCCCACGGGAGGGCATTCTGCGACAACTGCCGCAAGCGGATCATCTGCAATTCTTGGACGAACCGCACCGCGCACCACCACGGCCCTCCCGAGGTCGGGCATGGCGCATACGCCCCTAATGTCGCGCTGAGTAGCACCGGTCATGCTTTCGCTCCGAACAAGCCGGACGGTTTGAAGATCAGCACCAAGGCCATCAGGATGTAGATCAGCATCGACGCGAGCGCGGAGCCGGTGGTCGTCGCGTCGGAAGCGTCCATGAACGTCCCGAAGAAGACCGGCAGCAATACCCGCCCCATCGTGTCCGTCACGCCGACGAGGATCGCGCCGAAAAGCGCGCCCTTGATCGAGCCGACCCCGCCGATGACGATCACGACGAAGGCGAGGATCAGGACGGGCTCGCCCATCCCCACCTCCACCGATTGCAGCGCGCCGACCATCGCGCCCGCGAACCCCGCCAGAGCGGCGCCGAGGGCGAAGACGATCGTGTAGAGCTTGTCGATATCGACGCCGAGGGCGGCGATCATCTCCCGGTCGCTCTCGCCCGCGCGGATGCGGATGCCGAGGCGGGTCTTGGCGATCAGGAGGAACAATCCGGCGGCGACCGCGAGGCCCGCGATGATGATCGCGAGGCGGTAGGCCGGGTATTGGAGGCCGCCGGGCAGCGTCACGGGTCCGTTCAGGAAGGCTGGCGGGTCGAGGAAGAGCGGGAAGGAGCCGAAGACCCAGCGGGTGCCTTCCGAAAAGATCAGGATCAGCGCGAAAGTGGCGAGCACCTGATCGAGGTGGTCGCGCTTATAGAGACGCCGGATCACCACGACCTCCACCAGCGCGCCCGCCGCCGCCGAGGCCGCCAGCGCGGCGACGAGGCCGAGCCAGAACGAGCCGGTCGCGGCGGCGGTGACGGCGCAGACGAAAGCGCCGATCATGTAGAGCGAGCCGTGCGCGAGGTTGATCAGCCCCATCACCCCGAAGACGAGCGTCAGCCCGGCCGCCATGAGGAAAAGCATGACGCCGAACTGCAGGCCGTTCAGAACCTGCTCTATGAGGAGAAGCGTTGGCATGGAGGTGGGGCGCGATCCTGTGCGCGCCGCCGCCCCGGCCATATGGCCGGGACGGCGGCTGCTTTAACAGCCGTCGATCACATCTTGCAGTCGGCGGCGTAGCTGTCGAGGTAGTCGTCGGCGACCTTCGCGACGGTCTTGTTGGTGTAGACGTCGCCCTCCTTCACCACCTCGCGGACGTAGATGTCCTGGATCGGGTGATGGTTCACGCCGAACTTGAAGTCGCCGCGCACCGCCTCGAAGTCAGCGGCCCGGAGCGCCTCACGGAACGCGTCGGTGTCGGAGGGGTGCGCCTTGCCCATCGCGGAGAGGATCAGGTTCGCGGTGTCATAGCCCTGCGAGGCGTAGAGCGACGGCAGGCGGCCGTATTTCTCCTGGAAACCGGCGACGAACTTGGCGTTGGCCGCGTTGTCGAGATCCTTGTTCCACTGGGAGGTGTTGCGGATGCCCATCGCAGCCTCCCCAACAGCCTGCAGGATACCCTGATCGAAGGAGAACGCCGGGCCGATCAGCGGCTTGTCGACGCCGGAGGCCGCGTACTGCTTCATGAAGGCGATGCCCATGCCGCCCGGCAGGAAGAAGAACACCGAGTCGGCGTCAGAGGCGCGGATCTGTGCGATCTCCGCGGCGTAGTCGGTCTGGCCGAGCTTGGTGTAGACCTCAGCCGCCTTTGCCCCTTCGAACGTGCGCATGTAGCCGTTCACCATGTCCTTGCCGGCCGGATAGTTCGGGGCCATCAGGAAGGTGTTCTTGTAGCCGGTCTCGTTCGCGTACATGCCGCCCGCTTCAGGCAGCGTGTCGTTCTGCCAGGAGACGTTGAAGTAGTTCTCATGGCAGCCCTTGCCCGAAAGCGCGGAGGCGCCAGCGTTGGGCGAGAGATAGAATACGTCCTGCCGAACAGCGCCCGGCGCGACGGCGAGGAGGAGGTTGGACCAGATGATCCCGGTCATGATGTCGACCTTCTCCGACTGGATCATCTCGTCAGCGATCTGCACGGCCACGTCCGGTTTGCGCGTGTCGTCGCGGACGATGACCTCCACGTTGTCGGCCCCGGCCTGCTCCAGCGCCAACATGAAGCCGTCGCGCACGTCGATGCCGAGGCCCGCGCCGCCGCCCGAAAGCGTGGTGATCATGCCGACCTTCACCGGCTTGGCGTGGCTGGCGGCCTGGGCCGTTCCCGCCACGAGGGCCACGGTAAGAGCGGAGGCCGAGGCCGCCGCCAGTATCGTCTTCGCGAGTTTCATCTCTCTTCCTTCCTGTTGGTCCGTTGGGATGCGGCGCCTCTGCCGGGCGCCTGTCAGAATGCCTTGAATGTCAGGGTCGTCAGCGAGCGGGAGATGCCAGGGATCGTCAGCAGCTTGTCGTTGATGAACTTGCCGACGTCCTCGCCTTCCGGGATGTAGACCTTCATCAGAAGGTCGTAATCGCCGGAGGTCGAGTAGAGCTCCGACACGATCTCCCGGTCGTAGATCGCGTCCGCGACGTCATAGGTCTTGCCCGGCTCGCACCGGAGCTGGACGAAAACGCAGTTCATGTGAAGACTCCCAATCGCTTGGGCCAATCAATGCGCGCGGGGTGGAGCGCGTCAACGGGGAAAGGTGAGCGCGCTACTCGCGTCGCTTCGAAGAGCGCCGGCGGTAGCCGGGCCAGCGTCTGGCCGGGGACTGACGCTAATACAGCCGTTCTTTGCTCTTTATGGCCGCCGCATCCGAAAGACATGCGAATGAAGCGCCCAGCGGCGGGAGCGTCAGGCCGCGGGACGGCCAGACGCTGGCCCGGCGGGCTTCGCCCTTGATTCCGGGCCGAGAGCGCATCCGCCACCTTACCGATCCCCCCGCAGACGGAACCTTTGAATCTTCCCCGTCTCCGTCTTCGGCAGGGCGTCGATGAAATTCACCGAGCGGGGGTATTTGTAGGGCGCGATCGTCGCCTTCACGTGATCCTGCAACAACTTAATCGTCAACTCCGACGCCGCCGCGCCCTCGTTCAGCACCACATGCGCCTCGACGATCTCGCCCCGCTCCTCGTCCGGGGCGCCGACCACGGCGCATTCGCTGACCAAGGGATTGGAGAGAAGCGCCGCCTCCACCTCCGGGCCGGCGATGTTGTAACCGGCGGAAATGATCATGTCGTCGTTGCGGGCGGCGAAGTGGAAATAGCCGTCCTCATCCCGCCAGAAACTGTCGCCGGTGATGTTCCAGCCGCCCACTACGTATCCCGCCTGCCGGTCGTCGGCGAGGTAGCGGCAGCCGGTCGGGCCGCGCACGGCGAGGCGGCCGACCTCGCCGTCGGGCAGGTCGTTTCCCGCCTCATCGACGATCTTCGCCTCGTAGCCCGTCACCGGTTTGCCGGTGCAGGCGGGTTTGTGGTCGTCGAAGCGGTTGGTGATGAAGATGTGCAGCATCTCCGTCGCGCCGATGCCGTCCAGCATGGGCTTGCCCGTCTTCTCCATCCACGCGTCGTAAACCGGGGCGGGCAGCGTCTCCCCCGCCGAGACGGCGGCGCGAAGCGACGAGAGGTCCGCCCCTTCCTCCATCGCCTGGAGCATGGCGCGGTAGGCGGTGGGGGCGGTGAAGCAGACCGTCGCGCGATAAGTTTCGATGATCTCGATCATGTTCGGCGGGGTCGCCTGCTCCAGCAGCGTCGCGGCGGCGCCGAAACGGAGCGGGAAGACGGCGAGGCCGCCGAGGCCGAAGGTGAAAGCGAGCGGCGGCGAGCCGACGAAGACGTCGTCCGGCGTCACGCCGAGAACTTCCTTCGCATACCCGTCGGCGATCATCAGAACGTCGCGGTGGAAGTGCATCGTCGCCTTGGGCGAGCCCGTCGTGCCGGAGGTGAAGCCGAGGAGGCAGACGTCGTCACGTCCCGTCCTCACCGCCTCGAACCGCACCGCTTTGGTCAGCGCCAGCCGGTCCAGTTCCGCGTCGTGGTTGGCCGTGCCGTCGAAGCCGACGACGGTCTTCAGGTGATCCGTCGCCTTGGCCGCCGCCGTCAGTTCGTCCATCAAGCGGGTGTCGCAGAGGGCGAATTTGATCTCCGCCTTGTCGATGATCTTGGTCAGCTCCGCCGCGCGCAGCAGCGGCATGGTGTTCACCACCACCGCGCCGACCTTGGTGGCGGCGAGCCAGCAGGCGACCATCGCGGGGTTGTTGGCGGAGCGGATCAGGACGCGGTCGCCGGGGCGGACCTTCAGATCGTCGATGAGGGCGTGGGCCAGACGGTTGGTCCAGTCCGTCATCTCCTTATAGGTGCGCCGCCGCCCATTGCCGATCAGGGCGGTGTGATCGCCAAAGCCCTTCTCCACCATCCGGTCGGTCAGCTCGACGCCGACATTCAGGAAGGGCGGATAGTCGAACCCGTCGAGAAGGAAATCGGGCTGCATCTCTTCAGGCGGGAGGTTGTCCCGCGCGAAGCTGTCGAGATGGGCGGTCGGTCCGAGCATGGGCTTACTCGTTCGCTTCCGGGGGCAGGAAGTCGACGTCATGCTCCGCCGAGAGCTGCACGACTTTCTCGACGTCGGCGAGGTCGTGGAGATTGTCGAAAAGCGCCCTCAGCTTACCCGGCGGCGAGACCCAGAAGAGCGCTTTGACCGGCTTGTCGGACTTGTTGAAGTAACCGTGCGGGACGCCGCGCGGCATCTTCACGAGGTCGCCGGGGCCGGCCTTGGACCATTCGCCGTCGAGTTTCACGTCCAGCTCCCCCTCCTGCACGAGGATGAACTCGTCCTGCGTGGGGTGGACGTGGACGGGGACGTGATCGCCGGGGCCGCTATTGGCTTCGAAGGCGAAGCTCTCAGCGCTTTCGGCCATGAGGTAGTAGCGCTGGCCGAGGATGTTCCAGGCCTTTTCGCCCTTTCCGGTGCGGCTGACGCCGCCATTCAAGTCTTTGGTCATGGCCTTCTCCCTCTTTATCCGGCGGTTTGCCGCGCGATGATCACCTTCTGCACGTCGGAGGCGCCCTCGTAGATGCGGAGGGCGCGGATTTCGCGGTAGAGGCTCTCGACGACGGTTCCCTTGCGCACGCCGTCGCCGCCGTGGATCTGCACGGCCTTGTCGATCACCTCCTGCGCGCCGTCGGTGGCGAAGAGCTTCGCCATGGCGGCTTCGCGGGAGACGCGGGGCGCGCCGGAATCCTTCAGCCACGCGGCGCGGTAGATCAGGAGGGCCCCGGCGTCGACCGTCAGCGCCATGTCGGCGATGTGCCCCTGCACCATCTGGAGGTCGAAGAGCGGGGCGCCGAAGAGCTCCCGCTCCTTCACTCGCGCGAGGCTCTCGTCCAGCGCCCGCCGCGCGAAGCCAAGGGCGGCGGCGGCGACGGTCGAGCGGAAGACGTCGAGGACGGACATGGAGATGGCGAAGCCCTTCCCCTCTTCGCCGATCAGGGCGTCTGCCGGGACTTTGCAATCGTCGAAGGCGAGGCGGGCGAGCGGGTGAGGGGCGATGGTCTCCAGCCGCTCCGCCACCCTCAGGCCCGGCGTATCGGCGGGGACGAGGAAGGCGGAGATGCCCTTCGCGCCCGCCCCCCCGGTTCGGGCGAAGACGCAGTAGAGATCGGCGATGCCGCCGTTGGAGATCCAGGTTTTCTCTCCGTTCAGAACGTACTGACCGTTCTGAAGGGTGGCGGAGAGGTCCATATTCGCGACGTCGGAGCCGGAGCGGGGCTCGGAAAGGGCGAAGGCGGAGAGCGCTTCGCCCGCGCGGGTCTTGCGGAGCCATTCGCGCTGCTTCGGAGAGCCGAAGAGAGAGATCGCGCCGGTGCCGAGGCCCTGCATCGCGAAGGCGAAATCGGCGAGGCCGTCATGGCGCGCGAGGGTCTCGCGGATGAGGCAGAGAGAGCGGACGTCGAGCGTCGTGGCGAAGTCGGGGTCTACTGCGGAGTGCTTGAGGAAGCCGGCTTTTCCGAGCGCCGCGACGAGATCGCGGCAGGCGCCGTCGATGTCGAGGTGATCGACGGGGAGGTTGGCGGCGGCCCATTGGTCGATTTGGTCGGCCAGTTCCCGGTGGCGGGCCTCGAAGAAGGGCCAGTCGAGGAAGGATTTATCGGGCATGGACCACCTTTTGCGCGATCAACCCAGACCCTGAGCGATAAGGACCGCGCTCTCCCTCGGGCGGGCGCTTCGAAACTTCGCCGACAGGCGGTTTATGGTTCCACATGCCTCCAGCCGCTCCGCTGTTTGCACCGTCGCGATGCGCCCTCCCATGGGGGAGGGAGGGCGCGGTCCGTGCTGGTCGCAGGGACCGGAAGAGTTTCGACGTGAGCGCCTTATTCTGAGAGGTCGGGAAGACTTCAAAGCGTTCGACCATCCGCTCAATCCCCCTCGAAAACCGGCTTCCGCTTCGCGGCGAAGGCCTCATAAGCCCGCCCGAAATCCCGCGTCTGCATGCAGATCGCCTGCGCCTGCGCCTCCGCTTCGATGGCCTGTTCGATGCTCATCGACCATTCCTGCGCCAGCATGGTCTTGGTCATCATGTGCCCGAAATTCGGCCCCTCCGCGAGCCGCTGGGCGTAGGCGATCGCCTCCGCCTCCAGCTGACCGGCGTCGACGATGCGGTTGTGGAAGCCCCAGCGCTCACCCTCCTCGGCGCTCATGGAACGCCCGGAATAGAGGAGGTCGGCCGCCCTGCCCTGCCCGATGATCCGGGGCAGGATCGCGCACGCCCCCATGTCGCAGCCCGCGAGCCCGACACGGGTGAAGAGGAAGGCGGTCTTCGCCTCCGGCGAGGCGAAGCGGATGTCCGAGGACATCGCGATGATCGCCCCCGCCCCGGCGCAGACGCCGTCGATGGCGGCGATGATCGGCTTACCGCAGTTGACCATCGCCTTCACCAGATCGCCGGTCATGCGGGTGAAGCGCATCAGCTCCTTCATATCCATCTTCAGGAGCGGGCCGATGATGTCGTGCACGTCCCCGCCGGAGCAGAAATTCCCGCCATTGGAGGCGAAGACGACAGCGCCGACATCGTCCGCGTAATGCAGCTCGCGGAACCAGTCGCGCAGTTCGGCGTAGCTGTCGAAAGTGAGCGGGTTCTTGCGCTCCGGGCGGTCGAGGCGGACCACCGCCACGTCGCCGTCGAACGTTAGCTGGAAGTGTTTCGGGGACGTGTCCCGGATTGCAGTCATTCGATCCTCTCCGCCACTTCGGCGAGGCGGGCGGAGATCGCGTCCGCCTCCTCCGCGCCGACGCCGTCCAGCAATTCGTCGATCCAGGCCTCATGGGCGGCGGCCATGGCTTCGAAGGCCTCCGCCCCCGTCTCCGTCAGCCGCACGATCATCGCGCGGCGGTCGCCCGCGACGGCGATCCGCTCCACCGCGCCCTCCGTCACCAGCCGATCCACGATGCCGGTGACGTTGCCGTTGGAGACGCGGAGGACGCCGGAGAGGGCGCTCATCCGCATCCCCTCCCGCTCGCGATAAAGCGCGGCCATGACGTCGAAGCGGGGGAGCGTCGTGTCGTGTCCGTCGCGCAAGCGTTCCCGCACCCGCGCCTCCATCGCCCGCTGGGCGCGCAGAAGCCGCAGCCAGAGCCTGAGCCGCGCCTTGGAGGCGGACGAAGGAGGCGTTTGCCGGTTCACACCTGCCCCCCGGAGATCGGGATCGACTGGGCGGTGACGGCGCCGGAGCCCGGACCGCAGAGCCAGAGGGCGGCGGCGGCGACTTCGTCGGGTTCGATCATGCGTCCGAACGGGTTCACGTCGCGCAGGGTCGCCTCCGCCTCCTCCGGCGTGATCCCGGATTTGGCGACGATATTGTCGACGCTGCGGTCGATGATCGGGGTGGCGACGTAGCCGGGGCAGATGGCGTTCACGGTAACGCCGGTCTTCAGCACCTCTTCGGCGGCGCATTTCATCATGCCGAGGACGGCGTGTTTGGAGGCGCAATAGGCCCCGCCATAAGAGAAGCCGGAGAGCCCCGCGATGGAGGAGATGATGATGATCCGCCCCCAGCCGCGCTGGGCCATCGGCTTGATGACCTCGCGGGTGCAGAGCATGACGCCTTCGACGTTGGTGGCCTGCACCTTGCGCCAGAAATCGACGGTCATCTTGTGCATCGGCATGGTCTCCGCGATGCCGGCGTTGGCGACCATGATATCGATCTGACCGGCGGAGGCGATGGCGTCGACGACCTCCCGTTCGCTGGTCACGTCCATCACGTGCCAGGCGATGCGGCTGTTCTCGGCGGCGACATCCTTCAGCGGGCCTTCGCGGCGGCCGGTGATGACGACGTCGGCGCCAGCATCGGCGAGGGCGAGGGCGACGGCCTTGCCGATGCCGGTGCCGCCGCCGGTGACGAAGGCGCGTTTGCCGGTGAGGTTGGCGGAGAGATCGGTCATGCTGGGCGCTCCAGAGGGACTGAATGGCGCGTGCGACCAGCACGGGCCGCGCCCTCCCTCCCCCATGGGAGGGCGCTTTGCGACGTTTCGAATTGCGGATCAGTCGGATGTTCGCGGAACGATAAAGCGCCTAACTGCGATGTCCGGAGCGCCCACCCGAGGGAGGGCGCGACCCTTAGCGCTTCATCACGACGTCCCATCACACCTTCCCGATCGTCTCGGCCCGCTCCGCGAGCCGTTGCATCTGTTCGGCGCCCGCCAGATACGGGTCCGGCCATTTCTCATTCCCGTCGCCCAACTCCGTCGCCGCATGGAGCGTCCAGTAGGGGTTCGCGAGATGCGGGCGGGCGAGGCACACCAAATCGGCGCGGCCCGCCATCAGGATCGAATTGGCGTGGTCCGGCTCGTAGATATTCCCGACCGCCATCGTCGCGATCCCCGTCTCATTGCGGATGCGGTCGGCGAAGGGCGTCTGGAACATGCGCCCGTAAACCGGTTGCGCCTCCGTCGACGTCTGCCCGGCGGAGACGTCGATGATGTCGGCGCCCGCCGCGCGAAATATCGCGGCGATCTCCACCGCGTCTTCGGGCTGCACGCCGTCCTCGCCAAGCCAGTCGGTGGCGGAGATGCGGACGGACATGGGTTTTTCGGCGGGCCACGCGGCGCGCATGGCGGCGAAGACCTCCAGCGGGTAGCGCATCCGGTTCTCCAGCGACCCGCCGTAGTCGTCCGTTCGGCGGTTGGAGGCCGGAGAGATGAAGGAGGAGATCAGGTAGCCGTGGGCGGCGTGCAGCTCGATCATGTCGAACCCGGCCCGCGCCGCCATTTCCGTCGCCGCTACGAACGCCGCCGTGACGCGGTCCATATCGGCGCGGTCCATCTCTTTGGGCGTCGCGTTGCGCGCTGACCACGGGATCGGAGAGGCGGAGATAAGCGGCCAGTTGCCGGAAGCGAGCGGCGCGTCCATCTCCTCCCATCCGAGCTGGGTGGAGCCCTTGCGCCCGGCATGGCCGATCTGGCAGCAGATCTTCGCGTCCGTCTCCGCATGGACGAAGTCGGTGAGACGCCGCCACGCCGCCTCATGTTCCGGCGCATAGAGACCGGGGCAGCCCGGCGTGATACGGCCCTCGGCGGAGACGCAGGTCATCTCGGTGTAGACCAGCCCCGCGCCGCCCTTGGCGCGCTCGCCGTAATGAATCAGGTGCCAGTCGGTCGGCGCGCCCTCCTTCGCCTTGTATTGCGCCATGGGCGAGACGACGATCCGGTTCTTCAGCTCCATGTCCCGCAGCCGATAGGGCGCGAACATTGGGGCGCGGACGGGCGCGTTGCCGTTGACCCCGGCTTTCTCCTGAAACCACGCCTCCGCCCCTTTGAGCCATTCGGCGTCGCGCAGGCGCAGGTTCTCGTGGCTGATCCGCTGGGACCGGGTGAGGAGCGCGTAGTTGAACTGCACCGGGTCGAGGTCGAGATAGCGCTCAACGTCCTCGAACCACTCCATCGAATTGCGCGCCGCCGACTGAAGGCGCAGCACCTCCAGCCGCCGCTCATCCTGATATTTGGCGAAGGCGGCGTCGATCGTCGGCTCGGTGGCGAGGTATTCGGCGAGCGCGATCCCGCTCTCCAGCGCCAGCTTGGTGCCGGAGCCGATGGAGAAATGCGCCGTCGCGGCCGCGTCGCCCATCAGAACGACGTTCTCGTGATGCCATGTCTCGCAGAGGACGCGGGGGAAGTTCAGCCAGGCGGAGCCGCGGATGTGGCCCGCATTGGTCATCAGGGCATGGCCGTCGAGGTGTTCCGCGAAAATCTCCTCGCAGATCGCGATCGTCTCCTCCTGGCTGATCTCGCCGAAGCGGTAGGCGGCGTAGGTTTCGGGGGCGCATTCGACGATGAAGGTCGCCGTCTCGTCGTCGAATTGATAGGCGTGAACCCAGATCCAGCCCTTCTCCGTCTTCTCAAAGATGAAGGTGAAGGCGTCGTCGAATTTTTGCTTCGTGCCGAGCCAGACGAAATGCAGCTTTCGGATATCGACTTCAGGCTGAAAGATTTTCGCGAATTCGGTGCGGGTTCTGGAATTGAGCCCATCGCAGGCGACGACGACGTCATAGTCCGCCTGATAGGCGGAAGCGCTTTCGATCTCCGTCTCGAAGCGAAGGTCAACGCCAAGTTCGCGGGCGCGATCCTGAAGAAGGAGGAGGAGCCTCTTTCGCCCGATGCCGCAGAAGCCATGGCCGGATGAGACAGTGCGCACATCGTCATGAATGACGGCGATGTCGTCCCAGTAGGCGAAGTGTTCGCGGATCGCCTCAGCGCTCACCGGGTCGTTGGCGGCGAGGATCTTCAGCGTCTCGTCGGAGAGGACCACGCCCCAGCCAAAAGTATCGTCAGGGCGGTTGCGCTCGATCACCGTCACTTCGGCCGAGGGGTCGCGCAGCTTCATGGAGATGGCGAAGTAGAGGCCCGCAGGGCCGCCGCCGAGACATGCGATCTTCACCGCTTCGCGTCCTTTCGAAGTGACTCGATGACTGGAACGCTATCGCCGGTGAAATTTATTTCAAGTATAAAATATCTCAGCCTGAAATATCATTGAGCAGCCGCGAATGGCGCTTGGCGCTGCAACGCATACGAGGCGCAGCGCCAAAGGAGCCGTGGCGGGAAGCCGGTAGCGGCGGATCATACTCCCCAAGGACAACGGTGAATCCTCTGGCTCTAAGGCATCCGGAGTTCTGGAAAACTGGAGAGTTTCGGATCTGATAAGTCTTTGCGTCATCGGCCGTTGGATAGAAACGGCTCGCCGTCGGGCGCTTTCACTCTCCACTGATATCCCGGCAGAGGAGCGGATAGGCGCCGATCGACGAAAGCCTGCGCTTCAAGAAGATCGCGGACGGCGACGGGGGTCTCCGGTTGCGGCGATCTTCGATCTATGGCGATCTCGAAAAAGCGCCCTCCCTCGCCGGGGCTTGGGCGCGCTGAGCAGTCGGCGCACTGCGGGAGGGACCCGATGACGAGAGATACGGACCTTGACCTGATCTGCCTCGGCGAGCCGATGGTTGAGTTCAACGCCCAGCCGGATGGGCGCTGGCTTTACGGGTTCGGCGGGGACGTCTCCAACGTCGCGGTCGCCGCCGCGCGGCAGGGCGCGAAGGTCGGGATGGCGACGCGCGTCGGCGCCGATAGCTTCGGCGACGATCTCATGGCGCTCTGGACGAAGGAGGGCGTGAACGGCGCCGCCGTCGCGCGCGACGGCGATGCGCCGACGGGCGTTTACTTCGTGCGCCACGGGCCAGAGGGCCATGTCTTCGAATACCGCCGCGCCGGGTCGGCGGCGAGCCGGATGACACCCGGGACGCTGCCGCGCGGAGCCATCGCCGCTGCGCGCTGCCTCCATTTTTCGGGTATTTCGCAAGCGATCAGCGCCGACGCATGCGCCGCCTGCGACGCAGCGGTTGAGGTCGCGCGCGCCGAAGGGCGAATGGTGTCTTTTGACCCGAACCTGCGCCTGAACCTCTGGTCGCTGGATGAGGCGCGGGAGGTCGTTCACCGCACGGCGGCGCGGGCCGATGTCTTCCTGCCCGGCGACGACGACGCCCGCCGGCTGACGGGCGTCGACGACCCGCTCCGGATCGTGGAGTTCTACCTCGACCTCGGCGCCGGCCTCGTGGCGCTGACGCTTGGGCCCGATGGCGCCCTGATCGGCGATGCGTCCGGCGTCACCGCCGTTCCGGCCCCGAAGATCGACCCTGTCGACGCCAGCGGGGCGGGCGACTGTTTCGACGGCGCCTTTCTCGCGCGGCTCCTCGCGGGCGATCCGGCGCTTGAGGCCGCGACCTACGCCGTCACGGCGGCGGCGCTGTCGGTTGAGGCTTACGGCGCCGTCGCCGGGATACCGAAAGCGGAAAGCGTCAGACGTCGGCTCAGCGTCAACGCGCTCTGAAAAGAACGAAAGCCGCCCGGGCTGGACGAACCTCGCGGCGCGCGGGAGGGTGGCGACCTCGAAACTCGCAATCGGTCCTTCCCATGAGCCTTCCGCGCATCCCCCTCGTCGCCGCGCCGACGCCGATCGAACGGCTCCCCCGCCTATCCGAAGCATGGGGCGTCGATCTCTCCGTCAAACGGGACGACCTCGCGGGCGTCAGCTTCGGCGGGAACAAGGCGCGGCAGCTGGAATACTATCTCGGCGCAGCGGAGGCGGAGGGGGCGGATACGATCCTGATCACCGGGGCGGTTCAGTCGAATTTCGTCAGGACAGCCGCGGCCTCGGCGGCGAAGCTCGGGATGCGGACCGTCGTCCAGCTTGAGGACCGGGTGCAGGGCATGGACGAGGCCTATCGCCGCTCCGGCAACGTCTTCCTCCTCGACGTTCTCGGCGTCGAGATCATGCGCTATCCCGAAGGCGAGGACGAAGCCGGCGCCGACCGCGCGCTTCGCGCCCGCGCCGCCGAACTCGCGGCGGAGGGGCGTCGGCCCTTCGTGATCCCGCTGGGCCTCGGCGAGACGCCCTATGGCGCGGTCGGCTATATGCGCGCCGCCGAGGAGATTATCGAGGCGGGAGACCGCTACGACGTCATCGTCACGCCGTCGGGCAGCGGGCTGACCCATTCCGGGCTGCTCGCCGGATTTCGCAACGCTGGGGACGACACGCGGATCGTCGGCTCCTGCGTCAGGCGCGCGGCGACGCTGCAGACGGCCCGTATCCGCGAGCTGTCGGAGCGGCTGGAGGCGCTTCTCGGCGCGCCGACCGGCGTATCCGCCTCGGATATCGAGATATGGGACGGCGCGCTGGCGCCGGGATATGGGCGCATCGGCCCCGCTGCGACGGAGGCGCTGAAACTGGCGGCGCGGCTGGAGGGGCTGTTTCTCGACCCGGTCTACTCCGCCAAGACGCTGGGCGCCGTCTCCGGCATGATCGCCGCCGGAGAGATCGCGAAAGGCGCGAAGGTTCTCTTTATCCATACCGGCGGACTGTCGGCGCTCTTCGCTTACGAGGGCATGGTCAGGGACGCGCTCGGCGTCTCGGCGTCCTGAGGCGCCGCGATCTCCCTCACCTCCGGCGCCGCGCCCATATCCGCCAAAAGCGCGACGACAGCGCCGCGCCATGCGTCCCGCACTTCGGCGGCGAGCAGGGAAAGCGCCCTAAACCTGGGCGATAGGAGCGCGTATTCGTAGCGAATCGGCGCAGCCAACTCGCGGAAGACGATCTTGCCCGCCGTCGCGTTGAGGCGACGCTCGCTCGCCACCGCCAGCGGGTCGACGATCGCGCAGCACCGCCCCTCCGCCGCGAACTGGATCAGCGGGGCGTGAATTTGCGAGCGGATGCGGACGTTGAGCGTCGACCCCGCGATCTCGAACGCGCGGGCGATCGCCTTGTGCTGAGGCGTCTCCGCGTGAAGCACGCCGAACGGCTCCCCAGACAGCTCCGCGATGTCGACCTCGGTCTGCGCCGCCAGCGGATGATCGGCGCTGAGCGCGAGAAAACAGGCGCCGGAGATGACCGTCTCGTCGATCTGCTCGGATCCCGCCGCGCCGGGTTCGTGATCGATGAAGGCGAAGTCGAGGACCTGACTACGGACCAGCTCGCGCGCCTGAAGCGACGTCCGCGTGAACATGGAAACCCTGAGATCCGGCGACGCGCCCATCACCTCGCTGAGGAATTGCGGAAAGAGCACCGTCGCCGGGCCCGGCATAGAGGCGACGTTCAGAAGACCGGATTCGGCGCGCTGCATCGTCTTCATCGTCCGCGACATGGTCGCGACCCGCTCCAGCACTCCGGTCGCTTCGGAGAGAAGATACCGCGCCTCCGGCACCGGGTGGAGGCGCCGCCCGCGACGTTCGAAGAGGGGGAGGCCCAGATCGTCCTCAAGGCTCTTGAGCGCCAGGCTGACCGCCGGTTGGGTGCGCCCGAGATTACGCGCGGCCTGGGAGACCGACCCGGTCTCCATGATCTCTCGAAAGACGGATAGCTGGGCGAGGTTCATCGCAATCCATAAATCAAACTTATCAATTCAAAGAAATAACAAAATTGCTTCTATATATTAAGCCGCTACCGTCATCCCGGTGAATCACAGGACGCCCGCAGCACAAGGCGCGCGCCACCAACCGGGAGACTACAGCATGTTGAACCTTAAATCCCTCGTCGGAGCGGCGGCGGTCGCGACGATGGTCGCGGGAACGGCGATGGCGCAAAGCCCGACCTTCTTCCGCATCGGCACGGGCGGCGCGGGCGGGACCTATTTCCCGATCGGCGGCACGATCGCCAACGGCATCTCCGCCCCTCCGGGCGCGCGGGCCTGCGACAAGGGCGGCCAGTGCGGCGTGCCGGGGCTGATCGCCATCGCGCAGTCCACGACGGCCTCCGTTTTCAACAACGCCGCCGTTCAGAACGGCGAGCTGGAGGCCGGTCTCGCCGCCGCCGATGTCACGCGGTCGATGTATCTTGGCGAGGGCAAGTTCGAGGGCAAACCCCACCCGAAACTCCGGATCATCGCCAATCTCTACCCCGAAGATCTGCATCTCGTGATGCCCAAAGGCGCCTCCATCGACAGCCTCGCCGATCTGGCGGGCAAGCGCGTCGGCATCGCGCAGGCGGGCTCGGGCACGCAGGTCGCCGTTCTTCAGATGCTGGAGGCCTGGGGCGTCACGCGCGACAACATGGACGAGGCGGAGCTGAACAACTCCCAGTCCGCCGAACGCCTCGCGGACGGTCAGCTGGACGCCTATTTCTACGCCGCCGGCTGGCCCGTGGCGGCGATGGTGCAGCTTTCCTCCACCAAGGGCATGAGCCTGCATTCGTTCAGCGAAGAGGACGTGGCGAAGATCAACGAGATCATCCCCGCCTACATCCCGTCGAAGATCCCGGGCGGCGTCTATGAGGGCGTCGACAACGACGTCATCACGCCCGCCGTCAGCGCCATGCTCGTCGTCTCCTCCGATCTGGACGAGGAGCTGGTCTACGGCATCACCGCGGCGCTCTGGAACGACAACACGCGCAAGCTCCTGGACAACGGCCACGCCAAGGGCAAGCAGATCACCGCTGAAAGCGCGCTCGACGGCGTCGCGGCGCTGGGCGTGCCGCTCCATGCCGGGGCGGAGCGGTTCTACAAGGAAGCGGGTCTGCTCGAGTAAGCGAGCCCGGCTCACCGAAAACCGGCGGCGGCGCGCGCGGCGCGCCGCCGCCCCTTCTCACCGCGACGACAAGGCGGGCTCCCCATGACTGACGACGCCAAGCGAGAGCATGAGCTCTCAGCGGACGAGCTCGCCGCAATCGAAGAGAAATACGACGAAGGGGCAGCGACCCGCGCCGTCGCGCCGGCCTTCGCGAACATCCTCCGGATCGTCGCGCTCGCCTTCGCGGTCTACCACTACTTCACCGCCGGCTTCGGCCTGCCCGCCGATCATTGGCATATGGGCATCCATCTCGCGGGTCTCTTCATCCTGACCTACGCGCTCTTCCCGATTTTCAAGACGAAGGCCGCCTTCGCGCTGAAGACGGACGGGTTCCGGATCGGCGGCGTGCCGATCTACGACATCGTCCTGATGATCCTCGGCGTGATGTCCGCGCTCTATGTCGGCTACGCCTGGCGCGGCGTCGAATGGCTGGGGATCGAGGAGCAGACGTTCCGGATGGGTAATCCGAACGGCTACGACATCCTTTTCGGCTGCATCATCATCGTTCTGGTCTTGGACATCGCGCGTCGGACGCTCGGCTGGGTTCTGCCGCTGATCATCTGCGTCTTCATGGCCTATGCGCTTTTCGGCCCGTATTTCCCCGGAATCCTTCAGCACCCCGGAGTGAAGTTCAACACCTTCGTCTCCTCCATGTACTTCCCGCAGGAGGGGATCTTCGGCGTCACGCTCTGGGTCGTCTCGACCATCGTCTTTCACTTCGTCCTCTTCGGCGTGATCGCGCAGCGGACGGGGCTTGGGCAGCTCTTCATCGACAATGCGACGATTCTCGCCGGGCGCTATACGGGCGGGCCCGCGAAGGTCTCCGTCGTCTCATCGGCGTTCTTCGGGACGATCTCCGGCTCCTCCGTCGCGAACACGGTCTCCACCGGCGCGCTGACGATCCCGAACATGAAGCGGCTCGGCTATCCCGGCCACTTCGCGGGCGGGGTGGAGGCGGCCTCTTCGGCGGGCGGGCAGATCACGCCGCCGATCATGGGGGCCGCGGCCTTCATCATGGCCGAGTTTCTGGAGGTGCCCTACACCACCATCGTGATCGCGGCGATCTTTCCCGCCATCCTGCACTACGTCGGCGTCTTCACTGTCGTGCACCTGATGGCGCGCAAGCTGGACCTTCAGGGCCTGACGAAGGAGATGCTGCCCCGGTTCCGCGAGGTCTGGCGCGACGGCTGGGCCAACATCATCCCATTGATAGGCCTCCTGGTCGTGCTCTTCTCCGGATACACGCCGTTCATGTCAGCCTTCTGCGGCATTTCGCTGGCGGTGATCGCGGGCATGGCGCGGGTGAAGGCGCCCGCGACGTGGGTATACCCGGCGGCCTTCATCGCCTTCGTCCTCTGGAAGATGTCGGATGGCGGGTTCGAGACTGTTATGGGGCCGATCCTGATCGCCGGATCGATCATCGCGATGTTCAACCCGCAGGACCGCATTCGCTTGCCCGAAATGGGCGATGCGATGCAGACGGGCGTGAAATACGCGCTGGCCGTGGGCGCGGCCTCCGCCGCCGTCGGGATCGTCGTCGGTGTGATCAACACGACCGGGATCGGCTTCCGGATCGGCTTCATGGTCACGCAGGGCGCCGGGACGCTCGCGGGCAACGTCTACGACCTCTTCAGCATCACCGGGTTCGAGCTCTTCGCGGTGGAGGATCTGCAGCTCTTCCTCTCGCTCTGCTTCATCGCGATCGCCTGCATTCTGATGGGCGCCGGGATCCCGACGACGGCGCTCTACATCATGCTCGTCTCCGTCGCCCAGCCCGCGCTGGCCCAGCTCGGCGTGCCGCCGATCGCGAGCCATATGTTCGTGCTCTATTACGGCGTGGTCTCGGAGATCACGCCGCCCGTTTGCACCTCCGCCTACGCCGCGGCGGCGATCGCGAACGCCAATCCGTTCCGAACGGGGGTGAACGCCTTCACGCTCGGCCTCGGCAAGGTCGTCGCGCCGATGGCCTTCGTCTATGCGCCGGTCCTCCTTTTCGTCTCCTCGACCGGGTTCGACCTGTTGGAGTTCAGCTACACGGCGGCGAGTTGCATCGCGGGCGTCGTCGCCCTTTCCGCCGCCGTCGTCGGCTACTGGATGGAGCCGATGAGCGGCCCCTTCCGCTGGCTCGCCGCCATTGCGGGTCTCGTCTTCATCGCGCCGTCCTTCCAAGCGGACCTCCTCGCCCTCGCCATCGTCGCGCCGACCGTCATCTCGCAGCTTCTGGCGCGGCGGCGATCCGCAAGCGCGGCGTAAGGCTTAGGCATGACAGCGGACCGGGAGCTTGACGTCGCCGTCGTCGGCGGCGGGATCGTCGGCATTTGCAGCGCTCTCTCCCTTCTGGAGAGCGGGCGGCGGGTGACGCTGATCGACAAGGGGGAGCCGGGACAGGCGACTTCTTTCGGGAACGCCGGCACGATCTCCCCCTGGTCGGTCGTGCCGCAATCCATGCCGGGCCTTTGGCGCGACATCCCCGGCATGCTCCTCCGTCCGAACGGTCCCGCCGGAGTGTCGCTCCGAAGCGCGGCGGCGCAGCTTCCCTGGCTCTGGCGCTTTCTCAGGGCGGGAAGGCTTGAGCGGGTGCGCGAGATCTCGGAGGCGATGGCCTTTCTCTGCCGCGACAGCGTCTCGCTTTACCGTCGCCATCTGGAGGGTACGGGGGCGGAGCATCTGATCCGCGACAGCCTCTACGTCGCCGTCCACCGCAATCCGGCCGACGCGAACCCCGACAGTTTCGGCTATCGCCTCCGCGCCAAGCAGGGCGCCCGGATCGAGCGCATCGGCGGCGAGGAATTGCAGCGGCTGGAGCCCGCGCTCTCCCCCGACATCAAGGCCGCGATCCTGATCCACGATCAGGCCCGAGCGCTGGACCCCGGCGGCATCGGCCGGGCGCTGACGGAGAAGCTGCGGCGCATGGGCGGGGAGGTGCTGCGAGCGACCGTCGGGAAGCTGACCCCGGGGGAGAGCGACGGGTGGACCCTGAGCACGGAGACGGGCGACCTCCGAGCCGCGAAGGTGGTGCTCTCAGCCGGGATCTGGTCGAAGGAGCTGCTAAAAAGCCTTGGCGTCTCCGTTCCCCTGACGGCCGAGCGGGGCTATCATATCAGTCTGCCGAACGCGGATATCGAGTTGAATAACTCGATCATGGACGCCGACAACCACTTCATCGCCAATGCGATGGCGCCGGGCCTGCGCTTCGCCGGAATTGCGGAGTTCGCGCCGATCGACGCGCCGCTGAACCCGCGCCGGATCGAGACCCTCATCCGCTGCGCATCAACGCTGATCCCCGGCCTCGATTTCAGCGACCGGCGGGAATGGGTGGGCGTTCGTCCGTCCTTCCCCGACAGCCTCCCGCTGATAGAGGCGCTGCGCGGCCACCGGGACATCGTGACCGCGTTCGGCCATAGCCACTGGGGTCTGATGATGGCCCCGAAGACGGGTCTCCTCGTCGCCGACCTCGTCAACGAGAAGCCAGTTAACGAGAGCCTCGCCCCCTATGGAAGCGCCCGTTTCCACGCCTGATAAGCGCGCGGCATACCCGGCCTAACCCTTGTCTGACCGTATCGCTCGGCGCCGCCACGAAAGACCTAATCGCCCCTCTGTCGGGCGAATCTCCCGAACGCAGCGGCGCGTCGAATGAGAGCCACGGCAACCCTTGCGAGCGCCCTGCGCCGCCAAACACGCTGAGGCGGTGGATTCTCCGAAGATTCTCTCCGACCGATGCAACATGTGTATTTCGAACATCGCTAACACCGGGCGCGGGCCCTACCGTTGCCTTCGCAAATAATTGGGGCTCAGGATCATGGCGCAGATCATCGTCACCACGCTGGACGACGAATACGACAGCGGCGCGACCGTCGCGAACCCGGGCGGTCAGGGGCTGAGCCTGCGCGAGGCGATCGCGCGGGCGAACGCTCTGGCCGGGGCGGACGAGATCATCTTCGCGCCGGGGCTGAGCGGGACGATCACGCTCGTGAACGGCTTCAGCTTCATCAGTTCGGAAATCTCCATCAACGGCGATGTGGACGGCGATCTTGACGCGGATATCACCATCGACGCGAACGACGCCCAGGCGCATTTCCTGGTCGGGGGCAGCGGAACGCTGGCGCTTAATGGCTTCAGGCTGACGAACGGCAACTATTACCTCGGCAGCGGATCTATTGATAATTCCGGCGATCTCGTCGTCACCAACACCACCTTCGACGGCAACGACGGCTCGCAAGGCGGCGCGCTCTTCAACCGCACGGGCGCGACGGCGAACCTGACCAACGTCACGTTCTCGGACAATTCCGCGAACGTCGGCGGCGCCATCTACAACTTCGGTGATTTGACCGTCGTAAACGGCACCTTCGCCGGCAACTACGCGCAAAATTATGGCGGAGCGATCAACAACGGCCCCTCGGGCGACGTCTCGCTCGTCAACGCCACCCTCACGGATAACGAGGCGCAGATCGACGGCGGCGGGATCAAGGATTTCGCATTCGACGCCGTCACGCTCCGGAACTCGATCGTTCTGGGCAATCGATCAACTGGCGTAGTCGAAATCAGCGGCGATGCTTCGCTGCAAGCGGCGAACATCGTCGGGAGCCAGCTTAGTCAAGACGGCGTCGTACTAAACGTCTTCGATCCAAGCGACGTCTTCAGGAGCGCGGCGGGCGATGTGGGCGAGCTCGCCGACAATGGCGGTTCGGTGCAGACCGTGCGGATCAATGCGATCGGCCCGGCTGCCGACGCCGGGTCCGGAAACCCGCCGCTTGACGAACTTGACGCGGACCGGGACGGCTCGACCACGGACCTCCTCGCCGGAGCCAATGGCCCCGCGCGCGCCGCAAACGCCTTCGACCTCGGCGCCTATGAGGCGGTCGCCGCGACCCGGATCGAGGTCACCAACGTCAATGACAGCGGCGCGGGCAGCCTGCGCCAGGCGATCGCGGACGCGGGGACGGCGTCGAACGTCTTCATCACCTTCGCCGACGATCTGGCGGGCCAGACGATCGCCCTCCAGTCCACGCTGACCATTCAGTCGGGGGCGGAAATCACGATCACCGGCGACGTCGACGGGGACGGCGACAAGGACGTTGTGATTTCCGGCGACCGGACGGGGAACGGGCCGTCTCTCAGCGACGTGCGGATCATGAATGTCGAGGCGGGCGCCTATGTCCGGCTCGATGATATCACGCTGGCGGACGGTTTCGACCGGGGAAGCAACAGCTTCTCCAATACCAGCACCGGCGCCTTCGCCGTCGCCGGCGACGGGGCCTCAACGATCCTCAGCAGCGGCGACGTCACGCTTTCCAACGTCCTGATCGCCAACGCCTATTCGAGCGGCGGCGACGGAAGGGATTATCCGATTAACGGAACGCGCGACGGCGGCGACGCCGCTGCGATCATCGTCGAGGGGGGCGCGTTCAGGGCG